>JASGJX010000027.1:0-445098 GCA_049840655.1 Chryseolinea sp. | reverse complement strand
ATGTCATACCTTCGGGTTCGGTTCGTATTGCTAAGGTTAATAGGGAAACACGATGAATCCAAACAGCACCTAGAATCTTGAAAAGATTAAGGAGGTTGAAAAGATCATTGATGAGACTTCCACAAAGAAGAAGACCAGCCTTGGTCAGCTTAATGCATTGAATCATCAGATCAGCGAACAGGAAAAACTTGTCAAGTCAATAAAGGGCGAGCTGGACTTGCTTGATGGAGAAATTGCCGATAACAACGACATCATCGTAGCCCTCGAGAACGACCTCGACAAGTCTGAAGAAGGAGTATGCGTCAATGCTCTTCGCCGCTCAAAAAGCAAACAACAGTGTAACACGACTCACGTTCCTGTTTTCAGCAAAGTCATTCGATCAGCTTGTGATGCGCATGCGCTACATGGAGCAATACTCTGAAACGAGGGTACTCCAGGCAGAGCAAATAACAAAGGTGCAGGAAGAACTATCAGGTCAGGTAAAAGAGATACGCATACGGCGCGAAGAAAAGAACAAGCTCTTCACTGAACAGGTCGCTGCCAGCGAGAATCTCGAACTGACAAAAAAGAAACAGAATACGATGGTGCGTTCACTCGAGAAAGAGGAACGCAAGTTGCGTCGTGACCTGGAAGACACGAAGAAAGCAGTGGCCCGCCTCGACAAGTTGATCGACGAGATCATCAGGGAAGAGTCTAGCTAGGCTGCCAGAACAAGCAAGAGTGAAACGGTAGCGCTTTCTAATTCATTCGAGGACAACAAATCGAAATTCACGTGGCCGGTTTCTTCTGGTTTCGTGTCGCAAAAGTTCGGACGTCAGAATCATCCGGTGCTCAAAGGGATCATCACGAACAACAATGGGGTGAACATTCAGACTCAGGAGAACGAGAAGGTAAAGACCATCTTTGAAGGCGAAGTGAGAAGAGTAGCATTTATACAGGGACTTGGAAGTACTGTGATTATCAAGCACGGCGACTACCTTACCGTATATGCAGGACTCAAAGAAGTGTTCGTGAGAAGTGGTCAGAAGGTGACGACGAACCAGGAGATCGGCAAGGTGTTTTCGAATGCTGAAGGGGTCTCAGAATTGAGATTCCAGATCTTTAAAAATACGACTGCCCTCGATCCGCAGGGATGGTTAAAAAATTGACAATTGATAATTTACAATTGACAATTAAACACTGTCTTGCAGGCCGTGTTTAGCTCCATTAATGGGGCTTGATTAACCAAATAAGCGCTTTAAGCTTTTTTTTATGTTGGGATTCGACGAACAACATGGGTGATCTACCCAAAGGCTCAGGCCTGCGCGTCGCGTCAAATTATCAATTATCAATTTTCTATTGACTTCATACCTACTGGTGTCCTTCCATCACCAAGCCGCTTTGATTCTCATCCTTTTTTCGTCTATTTTTGAAGTTCGATTCTAAAATTAAATCGCCATGAAAGCTACATTATTGTTTTTGCAGGGGGTTGGATTCCAGGAAATTCTTCTCATAGGTCTTTTCGTGCTCGTGTTCTTTGGCGCGAAGAAGATTCCTGAATTCATGAAGGGATTGGGAAAAGGCGTACGTGAGTTTAAGGACTCCGTGAAGGATGTGAAGAAGGAAGTTGAAGACGCTAACAAAGCCGCTAAACTCGAAGACTGACAAGATCTTGAGAACATCCGCTACATTTCGCGAAATCCAGCACGATCTGCAGCACGGTAAAATCTCATGCGAGGATCTAGTTCGTCACCATCTTACTAATATCAAGTCAAAATCGCACCTCAATGCTTTTTTGAGCGTGTATGAAGAGGAAGCGCTCAGCAGAGCTGCTGAAGTTGACGCAAAGATCAAGAACGGAACGGCCCGCCGCCTGGCGGGCCTCGTCGTTGGTTTGAAGGACGTATTGGCCTATAAAGATCATCCCCTGCAGGCCAGCAGCCATATTCTCGACGGTTTTTTTTCGCAGTTCAATGCAACCGCCGTGCAACGCCTTCTCGACGAAGACGCAATCATCATTGGCCGTCAAAACTGTGACGAGTTTGCTATGGGTTCTTCAAACGAGAACTCGGCGTTCGGTCCCGTTTTAAATGACGCCGACAATAGTCGTGTGCCCGGTGGATCCTCTGGCGGATCCGCAGTTGCGGTGCAGGCAGACATGTGTCAGGTCTCTCTGGGCTCTGACACTGGTGGATCGGTTCGGCAACCTGCCGCCTTTTGCGGCCTCGTAGGGCTCAAACCAACCTATTCACGGATTTCACGCTACGGACTTGTTGCATATGGCTCATCTTTTGACTGTATTGGCATATTTGGAAAGTCAGTCGAAGACGTTGCCCTGGTCCTGGAAGTAATCGCCGGGCCGGATGATGTCGACAGTACTGTCTCCCAAAAAGCCGTACCCCCTTATCTCGAAGAACTCAACCAGGCAGACGGCCGGAAGTATAAGGTGGCTTACGTAAGCGAAATTGATAGCTCGGACGGGCTGCAACCGGAAATCCGGGAAAGCATCCTTGCCAAAATTGAGGAGATCAAAGCGGCCGGCCACGAGGTCGAACGCATTGAATTCCCCTTAAATGAGTATGTACTGCCAACCTACTATATCCTGGCAACGGCAGAAGCAAGCTCAAATCTTTCGCGTTACGATGGCGTCCGGTATGGATTTCGCAGCAGTAACGTCAACGACCTGCAGTCGCTCTACAAGAAGAGCCGGTCGGAGGGATTTGGGAAGGAAGTGCAGCGGCGTATTTTGTTGGGCACCTTTGTGCTCAGCGCCAGCTACTACGATGCATACTATACCAAGGCCCAAAAGGTCAGACGTATCATCCGCGAAAAAACGAAAGAACTATTGAAACAATACGACTTCATTGTCATGCCGATTACGCCCACTACAGCGTTTAAGCTGGGTGAGCATACCGACAATCCTTTGGAGATGTACCTGGCAGACTTGTTTTCCGTTCAGGCCAATGTAGCCGGCGTTCCGGCTATTGCGATACCCTGCGGAACCGACAAAGCCGGACTTCCCATTGGAATGCAGTTAATCGCCGATGACTTTGAAGAATCGAAACTCTTACATTTTTCGGATTCACTTTTGAAATGAACCAACATGGAAAAGCCCTTTCCCTGGGTCATGATTTTTAAGTCCGCATACCATTTTTTTATAGCGCGGACGGAGTCTAGACTTGAAGTTATCCCTGTGGTACAACCTCGTACCACGCACATGCATTATGTCAAACCGGCATCGTATCTGATGTCTGTAGTGGTCACCTTTCTGATCAGTTCAATCTCGGCAAGGGCCCAGCAGACTATCCAAATCCAACCCGACTCGGTCGTTGTCGACTCACTTGAAGTTGCCGAAGCAGAGGAAGATATGATGCTCAAGACAGACACCATCGACTTCGTGTATTTCGCCGTACCCAGTACGTTCGAGCACATACCCGCAGAAGATGATCCTGCCCTCATTGCCGATCGTCTGGCCTGCATCGAAAAGACGATGCCATTGACTTATAATGATCGCATCCAGGCATTCATCAATTACTTCACTATAAAAGACCGCGAGTATACCCGGATGATGATGCGACGGAAGAACCTCTACTTCCCCATCTTCGAAAAGTATCTTGCAAAGTACGGACTGCCCGACGAGTTGAAATACCTTTCAATCATTGAGTCAGGCCTGAACCCCCGCGCCATGTCGCGTGTACGTGCCGTTGGACTTTGGCAGTTCATGTCAGCAACCGGCAAACACTACGGACTGAACAACAACTGGTACATCGATGACCGTATGGATCCGGAAGCATCAACAGATGCAGCTTGCCGCTTCCTGCGCGATCTTTATAACATGTTCCATGACTGGGAACTTGCGCTTGCAGCATACAACACCGGACCTGGCAACGTAAAGAGAGCTATTCGCAAAACAGGTTATCGCAAGCCTGAAGGCAATGTTTACACGAAACTTACCTTCTGGGACATCTACCCGCACCTGCCACGTGAGACGCGTTCCTATGTTCCTCAGTTCGTAGCGATCACTTATGCCATGAACTATCTCGACGAGCATAACTTCTTCGACGAAGGGGAAGAAATGCTTCCGGCCTCTGATACGCTACAGGTTTCAAAGTTCCTTCACTTCGAAACGTTCGCGTCACTGACCGGTACCTGCGTGGAAGATCTGCAACGTCTGAATCCGTCAATCCAACGGAACGCAATCCCGGAGACCAGCAAGACTTACACTATGTATGTCCCTTCTGATGCCAAGCGCATGCTTGAGCTCAACCGGCTCGCTATTCTCGATTCAGCATCCAAAACAGGCCGCAAGGAAATCGAAGCGCTTGCCAAGAATACTGAGAGCACAACTTACGGACGCGATCGCATCGTGTATCGCGTTAAGAATGGCGACGTACTCGGATCAATCGCGATGCGCCACGGTGTGAGTGTCACGAATCTGAAGAGATGGAACAATCTTCGCAGTAACACGATCCATGTGGGTCAGCGCCTGAACATCTTCCCGAAGAACTCCGGTGCGTCTTCATCGGCGCTCGCCAGCAGCAAATCATCACGCAGCAATGCGGGCCCCGCTCCGGTACCAAGCTCAAAGACCTACGTGGTGCAGCCAGGCGACACATTGTGGGAGATCTCACAAAAATTCGAAGGCCTGACCATCGAAAAGATCAAGAGCATGAATCGTTTGGGTAACTCCAAGCTGCAGCCCGGTCAAAAGCTGATCATTGGTTTGTAATTTTTGCGCAAATATTTTGCCTGCCTTATCATGCCCCTTTTCAGGGGCATTTTTTTTGCGGCCTCAAGCTCAACAGTTCCTCACCTGTTTTTTTCATTCGCCAGCGGTACGATTGTACGCTCGTCTCGCTGCTGGAAAGATGCAACAAGTCAAAAAACCGTTTTCACTCTAATACAGTTAAGTGTATTTAAATGCAGTTAATTGTTTTCGATTGCCGTTAAGAGCGGAACCGCAGTCTTGAAGCTTTTTGTCAGCTGCTGATTAGGCTTTGGTTAGCCTTTCGTTAGGCTTCGATTAGGCTTTCTGGCCTCTTCACTTAGGCTTGGCGGCCGCTAGGCGGCTGGTAGCCTTAGGCTTTCATTAGGGTTTGCTTAGGCTTCCGTTAGGCTTTGCTTAGGCTTTCATTAGGGTTTGCTTAGGCTTCCGTTAGGCTTTGCTTAGGCTTCCGTTAGGCTTTGCTTAGGCTTCATTAAACCATGTCTAGTCCTAAAATAGCTAACAGGTTTAACAATAAATCCTGACTCAGCTAAACCTGGTTGAGTCTTAGCAAGATTGTCCAATCCGGATTTAACCATATAGTCTTTTTGACTCCGAGCTGGCTATAAACTGATCAGGAAATAGTACTCTGAACCAGATTGCGGACCTCATCATCGATCGCTCCGCAACATCATTTACGGTCCTCAGGACTCAGGACTCAGGACTAACGACTATTTGTTATCTTTGGCGCTTAACCAACCAGCCCGACATGTCTATAAAGATCCGCAAACAGGATGCCTTGAATTATCATATGCAAGGGCAGCCTGGAAAGATTGAAGTCGTTCCAACCAAAGTACTCAGTTCTCAGTTTGATCTTGCTCTTGCTTATTCGCCTGGTGTAGCCGAACCGTGTCTCGACATCGCTGCCAATATTGAAGATGTTTATAAGTATACGGCAAAGGGAAACCTCGTGGCCGTCATATCCAACGGTACGGCTGTACTCGGACTCGGAAATATCGGTCCCGAAGCATCCAAGCCAGTGATGGAAGGCAAGGGTGTTCTCTTCAAAAAATTCGCCGGTATTGATGTATTCGACATCGAGATCAATGAAACCGATCCTGATAAGTTCATTCAAATTGTTAAAGCTCTTGAACCAACTTTCGGAGGTGTGAACCTCGAAGACATCAAGGCACCGGAATGTTTCAAGATCGAGACAGAATTGCGTGATAAGATGAACATTCCCATCATGCACGACGATCAACACGGTACCGCTATCATATCCGCTGCCGCATTGCTGAACGCATTGGAAATAGTGGATAAGAAAATCGATCAGGTTAAGATTGTTGTGAACGGCGCAGGTGCTTCTGCTATCAGTTGTACCAAACTCTACATCTCTCTGGGTGCTCGTAAGGAGAACATCGTGATGTGCGACAGCAAGGGTGTATTGAATAGTTCACGCACAGGCCTTGATGCCATCAAGTCACAATTTGTTACCTCCCGAAACGTCGAAACACTGCAGGAGGCTATGAAGGGATGCGATGTTTTCATCGGACTCTCAGTTGCCAATGCCATAACACCTGACGATCTGAATGCCATGGCAAAAGATCCGATCGTATTTGCACTTGCCAATCCCGATCCTGAGATCAACTACGAGCTCGCCATGAAAACGCGTCAGGATATCGTGATGGCTACCGGCCGCTCCGATCATCCTAACCAGGTAAACAATGTTCTTGGATTTCCCTATATCTTCAGAGGGGCATTGGATGTTCGCGCTCAGGAGATCAACGAGGAAATGAAGCTTGCAGCAGTCCATGCACTCGCAGCCCTCGCTAAAGAACCGGTACCTGATCTTGTGGTGAAAGCGTACGGTGCAGACAAGATTCGTTTCGGTCGCGAGTATCTCATTCCCAAACCATTGGATACCCGTCTCATCACGACCATATCGCCGGCGGTTGCCAAAGCAGCCATGGCATCTGGTACTGCGAAAAAGGAAATAACAGACTGGGCCGCTTACAACGATGAGTTGCAGCGTCGCATAGGCATCGATCAGAAGCTGATGTCGCGCGTTATTGATCGTGCGAAGAAGCAACCGAAGCGCGTCGTATTCACCGAGGCGAACCACCCCAAGATCCTGAAGGCAGCACAGATTCTTCACGACGAAGGCATAGCCTATCCGATATTGCTGGGCAATCGTCAGGAAATCATTCAACTGATCGAAGAGCACAAGCTCGATCTGCACGATTGTCAGATCATCCATCCCCGTGAAGAAGAAAAAACCAAAGAGCGGTATGCGAAAGCCTTTTACGAGAAGAGACAACGCAAAGGATTTAGCTATCCCGACTGCCTCCGCCTCATGGGTGAACGAAACTATTACGGCGCCATGATGGTGGAATTGGGTGATGCCGATGCGCTCGTAAGTGGATTGACCAAAGACTATCCGAAGACGATCCTTCCATCACTTCAGATCATCGGCACTGCGGATGGTGTCGATCGCGTAGCAGGTATGTACATCATCATTAACAAGAAGGGTACATTCTTCTTTGCTGATACGACCGTGAATGTCGATCCGAATGCTGAGGAGCTTGCAGGCATCATCGAGCTCACTGCCCGTGGTGTGAAGTTCTTCAACATGGATCCGCGGATTGCCGTGTTGTCGTATTCGAACTTTGGTTCTTCGAAGGGTGACATCCCCACAAAGACAAAGCGTGCTGTTGAACTTGTAAAGCAGCGCAATCCATCATTGCTGGTGGAAGGCGACATCCAGGCTAACGTTGCGTTGAACACACAGCTTCAGCAGGAGTCGTTCCCGTTCAGCAAACTTGCCGATGAGGCCGCGAACACGCTGATCTTCCCGAACCTGGCCGCCGGAAATATTGCATACAAACTGTTGATGGAGATTGGTGGTGCTGAATCGATCGGGCCTATACTGCTCGGCATGAAGAAGCCCGTGCACGTTTTGCAATTGGGAAGCTCAATACGGGAGATCGTTTATATGGCTGCAATCGCGGTAGTGGATGCTCAACTGCATGATCGGGACGACCACTTATAGGTAATTGACAATTGCTATCAGACGCAGCAGTAACCCATACGACTGACGAGCCGGTTAATGGCCGCTGGAGGGGTGGCATTTGTCAGTGATTCTTCTATCTTAGCGCATTTGAAGGTTTTTGCCGGCTCAGCGGCAACTTTTTAACTGTCCACGATGATCGCATTTCTCAAAGGGCGCCTTGTTCACAAGGAGCCGACTCAAGTTATTATCGACGTTAACGGCGTGGGATACCAGGTCGCTATTTCTCTTTTTACCTATGGCGAAATCAAGGACCAGGAAAGTATTCTCCTATTCACGCACCTGGCCATCCGGGAAGACGCTCACGTGCTCTTTGGTTTCAGTGGTGAGCTGGAGAAAAGACTCTTTCAGCAACTCATCTCGGTGAATGGCGTCGGGCCAAGCACAGCTATTGTCATGTTATCATACATGAGTAGCAACGAGCTGAAGACCGCTATACTGAAAGAGGATACCGCAGCGTTGCAGTCCATCAAAGGTATTGGTGGTAAGACCGCGCAGCGGGTGATCATCGATCTGAAAGACAAACTCAAAAAGGAAAGTTGGGAAGAGTCGCAGCCAGCTATTTCGCTGGGTGGCAACAATACGATTCGTAAAGAGGCGTTATCTGCTTTGCTCACTTTGGGGCTTTCTAAACCGGTGGCCGAGAAAAGCGTCGATGCTGCCCTAAAAAAATCGGGAAACACGATGACTTTGGAAGAGTTAGTTAAACAGGCCTTAAAAAACGCATAGTACGTTTTGACTGTTTTTGTACAGCAGCATTCCCTAACGCTCGGCCGGCTATTCCTTTTTTGGTTGAGCATCCTACTCCTGCCTGACGAGGTATTTGGTCAGGAACAGGCGCGTCCGGCTGCGGGCGATACTACTAAGACTGGACCCTATCAACCGAGTCGACGACCAACCTATCGCGCTACCGACCGCTACGGCGACCCCTTCTCAAATACTCCTTCACAGTCTCCGATGAACCTGAAGGATCCCAACTCGATGAAGACCGATGTCGACATCGATACGGCCGGAAACTACACGATCCGCGAAAAGATGGGCACCGTGGATTATCGTCCTCCGTCCACCATGTCGTTCGAGGAATACAAACAATACCAGGACCGGCAGATCCTCAAAAACTATTGGAAGAATCGTTCAAAGGAACTGGACGGAGAAAGCTCGGTCAGTGGCCGCAGCCTCATTCCCAAGATCTTCATCAGCCCTGTCCTCGATCGCATATTCGGAGGAAGTTACGTGGAGCTGATCCCACGCGGCTTCGTTACTCTTGACTTCGGTGGTGCCTGGCAGCGGATTAATAACCCCGCCATTCCTATCCGTCAACAGAAAAATGGTGGATTCGAATTCGATCAGCAGATCAACATGAGCGTGGTCGGAAAGATCGGCGAGAAACTTGCCGTCACCGCCAACTTCGACAACAACAACTCCTTCGACTTTCAGAACAACATGAAGGTCGAGTACACCGGCTTCAAGGAAGACATCCTTCAAAAACTGGAGATCGGTAACGTGAGTCTTCCGCTCAACAACACCCTGATCCAGGGTGCGCAGAACCTCTTCGGTGTAAAGGCAAAGATGCAGTTTGGTAAACTGGATGTTACTACTATTGCTACCACGCAGCGTGGAAAATCACAATCGATCAACCTCGGTGGGCAGAGCGGCGGACAAGGACGTCCGTTCGAAATCATCGCTTCCAACTACGATGAGAATCGCCACTTCTTCCTCGGACATTTTTTCAGAGACAACTATCGCCGATGGCTGGCGAACCCTGCACAGGTAAACTCTGGTGTTAACATCACACGTGTTGAGGTATACATTCTGAACCGAAACAACGACACACAAACGCTCAGGAACGTAGTGGGTTTGATGGACCTTGCTGAACCATCACGCGTGTATAATCCGAACGTAACAGTAATCGATCCCTCATCGCCAAACGCTAACGGTGCAAACAATCTGTTTAATACCGTAACAGGATTCCCCAACAGAAGCAACGATGCCATTGATGGATCGCTCACCGGCGCAGGGCTCGTAGGAGGCGTCGACTACGAAAAAATAAACGGAGCCCGCAAACTTGCTCCGACCGAATACACCTTCCATTCTCAACTGGGATACATCACGCTTACACGCAAGCTGCAAAACGACGAAGCTCTTGCTGTCGCGTACGAATATACTTACAATGGCCGCGCTTACCAGGTCGGTGAATTGTCGAATACCTACAGCAGCCTTAAAGATGATGAAGTAGTCTATCTGAAACTCCTTCGTCCGCGCAAGGTGGCTATCCGCGACGCGACACGCAAGATCATCCCTACCTGGGACCTGATGATGAAGAACATTTACAACCTAAATGTTAATCAGCTGTCACGGGATGGATTCCAGTTGCGCATCATCTATCGCGATGACCGTACAGGTATTGACAATCCTCAGTTGCAGGAAGGAAGCACCGTACGAACGCGTCAGCTCGTAGAGATCATGGGACTTGACCGATTGAATCCGGTGAACGATCCACAGCGCGACGGTAACTTCGACTTTGTTGAAGGCGTGACCATCAATTCGACGACGGGCCTTATCATATTCCCTTATCTCAGTCCTTTCAGCGAGGCATTGAGGGAAGCGTTCAAGGGTGAAACGAACGAGAGCTTCCTTATTCAGAAATACTCTTACGATACATTGTATCACACCACCAAGGCAGATGCAGAATTGTTTGCAACCAAGAACAAGTTCTATATCAAAGGTCTTTATAATGCAGGGTCTGCGAAAGAGATTCTAATTCCAGGATTCGGTGTATCGCAAGGTTCAGTAAAAGTGTACGCGGGTGGTATTCCTCTTAACGAAGGAACAGACTTCGTGGTGGATTATACTTTCAGCAAGGTGACGATCATGAATGATCAGATCCTCAGCTCGGGTAAGGACATTCAGGTACAATACGAAACTTCGGATCCGTTTGCCTTTCAAACGCGAAGTCTTGTTGGCTCCCGCTTTGATTATCACCTCAGTCAGGATGTAAACTTTGGCGGTACCGCGCTGTACTATAACGAAAGGCCGTTGATCAGTCGTAACCAGATTGGTACTGAACCCGCGCGCAACCTGCAGTACGGATTGGACTTTAACATCAACAAGAAAAGCCGTCTGCTTACAAAGATCGTGGATGCCATCCCTCTGCTGGAGACCAAAGAGATTTCTTCGTTTAACTTCACCGGCGAATTTGCTCAGCTTCTTCCCGGAACTTCCAACAAGATTAACGGTGAGGGTACTGCGTACATCGACGACTTTGAAAATACAGCAACGCCTTATTCTTTAATGAGTCCGTTCGGATGGAAACTTTCATCCGTACCTCGTTCCGACGATAACAGGTTTGATCCAGCAAACGGAGCACAGGATGATGTGAGGGCAGGTTACAATCGGGCTAAGGTCGCCTGGTACATTGTCGATAACCAGATGTATCGCGACGTAGGCGTGTACAAACCGGACAACCTTACTGATGAAGATCTGAAAATGCACTACAGCCGCTCCGTGCACCCGCAGGAAATCTTCCCCAAGAGGCAGCTAACGCAGGGGGTATACTACGAACAGATCTTCGATGTTGCCTATTATCCTACAGAACGCGGACCATACAACTACAACCCGGGGCTCGACAATTCAGGGTTCCTGAACAATCCTACCAATAACTGGGCGGCGGTTACCAACGCAATCCGCACCGAGGTCGACTTCGACAAAGCCAATATCGAGTACGTTGAGTTCTGGCTATTGGATCCGTTCATCAACACGCAGTATGGCCGGATCAATGATGGTATCCACACGCCGAAATCAAACACGACGGGGGGTCAGCTTATCTTCCAGTTGGGTAGCATCTCAGAAGACGTGATTCGCGATGGAAAGCACGCATTCGAAAACGGTTTACCACCCGATGGTAACCTCGATGCCAATGCGACACGCAATAACTGGGGTTTCGTCACTTCACAGCAATATCTAACTCCGGCTTTCGAAAACTCAACAGCATCACGTCCTAACCAGGACGTGGGTTTCGACGGTATGCCGACAGAAAAAGAAGTGCCATTTTATGAAAGCTTCCTCAACCAGTTGACGGGCGATGCCAGAACTCGCGCGCAGACTGACCCTTCAGCGGATAACTTTCACTATTTCCTTGGTAGTGACCTCGACGATAAAAACGCAAAGATCCTTGAGCGTTATAAAGAGATAAACGGACAAGACGGCAACTCTCCGATCGTGTCGGGCAACAGCGACATTTCTCCGTCCGGAAGCCAGAATCCCGACAACGAAGACCTGAACGCCGATAACACGCTCAGCGAAGAAGAAGCATATTACCAATACAACATCGACCTCAAACCGGGTCAGCTTGACATCGGTAAAAAATACATCGTCGATAAGATCACAACAAAAGGCGAGACGTCACCGGAAGAAGTTACCTGGTATCTCTTCAGGATCCCTGTACGCCAGGCCGACTCCCAACATGGCGAGATCGATGGATACAAGTCTATCAAATATGCACGCATGATCCTCACAGGGTATAGCGAACCCGTTGTATTGCGCTTCGCCAACTTCCGAATGGTGGGCAGCCGTTGGAGAAGGTACACAGACAACCTTCGCGAAAGCGCGCTGATACCCGATCCGGAACCAGGTGCAGACAACTTCACCGTGAACGTTGTTAACCTCGAGGAGAATGCAGCGGGCGACAGCAAGAAGTCACCTTATGTGATTCCTCCGGGCGTTGTGCGCGACCGTGATAATACATCGTCAGTGCCTCGCCAGCTCAACGAACAATCAGTGCAGGTTTGCGTCGACGATCTTCAGGACGGAGATTCCCGCGCGATCTACAAGAATGCAACGGCCGATCTCTTCAACTACGGAAGGCTGAAGATGTATTATCACGCCAACAGCGATGCAAATGACGACGAGCTCAGCGTGTTCCTCCGCATGGGTACTGACTTCGACCAGAACTTCTATGAAATAGAAATACCGTTGAAGATCACAAAGCCTGCGAACACCGATGATGCAGATCTGATATGGCCCGAGGAGAACACCATCGATCTAGCACTCAATGAACTTTATGCCCTGAAAGCTGCTCGCGATCGTGAGGGCTTCCCGTTAACTGAATTGTATCCACGTGAAGGCCCTAAGCTTGTCGACGACCGGCATCGCATACGCATCTTTGGCCGGCCCGACCTGAGCAGTGTTCAGGTGATGATGATTGGCGTGCGGAATCCAAAAACAGATGACAAGCGTCCGATATCAGTTTGTATCTGGGCGAACGAACTTCGCGTTACTGACTTCGATCGAACGGCCGGCTGGGCTGTTAACTCGACACTCAGCGCCAAGCTCGCAGACTTTGCCCAGGTGAACGGTGCGTTCAGACATACAACGTTTGGTTTTGGTGGAGTAAGCTCAAAGATCTCTGAGCGCACACGCGACGAAACAACGGCTTATGACTTATCGGCCAACATCAATGTCGATAAGCTGATCCCTGGCAATACGGGTATTAAGATTCCGATGTTCCTCGGTTATCAGAATACAACCATCAATCCGAATTACGATCCGGCAAACCCCGACCTGCGGATTGATGCCGCATTACGATCGTTTAATACCGATGAGGAACGAAGTAATTACCTGAAAATCATCCGGGATCAGGAAACGCGAAAGAGTATAAACTTCATCAACGTCCGAAAGGTCAAGACGCGAGCCGATGCGCCGAATCACCTGTGGGACATCGAAAACTTTGCTGTCAGTTATTCATACAGTGAGTCGAAGCGATCGAACTTCACCCTGGCAGAGGCATTGACTCGCCAGTATCGCGGATCATTGGCCTATACGTTCGCTCCTAAAGCTGTGGGTATTGAGCCATTTAAGAATTCAAGCGGACTGAGTTCGCCATGGCTAAAGGCCATCAAAGATTTTAATTTCAGTTTCCTGCCCAGTAGCCTTGGCGTCAGGTTTGATCTCGACCGCTCGTTCGGCAAGAACGTCTATCGGAACGACGGCTTTGAGTCCGCGCCCAACTACCTGAAGTACTTCACCTTCAACAGGCAGTACAACATGCGATGGAACCTGTCGAAGAGTTTGTCGTTCGAGTACAACGCTCTCGCGAATGCCATTATCGATGAACCG
Organism: Chryseolinea sp.; assembly: GCA_049840655.1. Classification (GTDB taxonomy): domain Bacteria; phylum Bacteroidota; class Bacteroidia; order Cytophagales; family Cyclobacteriaceae; genus Chryseolinea. The sequence goes on along the minus strand of JASGJX010000027.1, from coordinate 431,233 downwards.
GATGGCGAAGGAGACACGGTGCGTACCACGATCATGAAGAACCTGAAGAACTTCGGTCGTATGAAAAACTTCGATCAGCGGTTCACGGTGAACTATGCGATACCGCTGGATAAGTTCCCTGTAACGGAATGGCTGGGCGCTGACTATCGCTGGCAGGCTTCTTACAACTGGCGTGCTGGTCCACTGAACCGACCCGACTCCGAAAATATTCCGGGCGACATCCCTGATGACCTTGATTTCAGAAACACCATCCAGAACGCGCGCGACCAAAACCTGTCGGGACGCGCCGACCTCGTGAAGCTTTACAACAAGGTAAAGTTCCTGAAAGAATTGAACTCGCCCCCAAGGCAGGTGTCTACGCGACCCGGTCAAAATCCTAAGGTACCCGCACGTCCCGATCCAAAGGCCGACACCGTTAAGAGAGCAGGAGTTCCTCCATTCGTGAAAGGTCTGCTGCGTATACTCATGTCGGTGCGTTCCATCAACGGAACCTATTCATTAACTGAAGGCACAACCCTCCCCGGCTATGAGGGAACTCCTAAGTTCCTGGGCATGGATGATGGATGGAATTCTCCAGGATGGGGCTTCATTTTTGGTAGCCAGAATCCGAGTGTCCGGTATGACCTGGCGAATGGCGGGTACATTACAAAGAATGCAACGCTCACTACTCCGTTCACACAACGTCGTGACCAGGCGATTAATCTCAGGGCTAACGTAGAGCCATCGCCCGATTTCAAGATTCAGATTGATATGAAGAAGGAGACGGCTAATATCTATCAGGAGATCTACCGTTTCGACAGTGACGTAAACGACTATGTTTCACTGAGCCCGAGCCGCGGTGGAAGCTATCGCATTTCATTCCTCGCGGTTAAGACAGTCTTCGATAAAACCAATGACGAAGTAGATTCTAAAGTCTTCCACACGTTTGAACAAAACATCAATGTCATTCAGGATCGTTTCCGCCTGATCACGGGTAGCAACGAGTTTGACACGGTTTCTCAGGACGTGCTGATCCCTGCTTTCATCGCGGCTTACTCAGGCAAAGACGCTCAGACGATGAGCCTGGCACCGTTCCCTAAGACACCATTGCCGAACTGGCGAATCGACTATACCGGATTGAATAAGATTCGTGCTATCAAGAACATATTTCAGTCGGTCACGCTTTCACACGCTTATCAGTCTACCTACAGTGTAACAAATTATTCAAACGCACTGGACTATAGCGACCTCTATAAGGATCAGCTACAGATCAATCGTCCTGTTGAAGACTATAACAACAAATACTTTGGTGAGGTAACCGATGGCAAGCTGATGCCTGTATATGTAATCAGCCAGGTGTTGATATCGGAATCATTTGCTCCACTCATCGGTATAAACGTGCGTACGAAGAGTCGCGTCACAGCAAACTTCCAGTACAAAACAAAGCGCGACCTCGCGCTGAACATTTCGAACGCTCAGATAACGGAATTAAACTCCAAGGATGTTTCTCTTGAACTCGGCTTCACGAAAAACAATATGAAGCTTCCTTTCAAGTCGCAGGGCCGACTTATCGTACTGAAGAACGACGTTACATTCCGATTGAACGCGAGCGTTGCCGATACAAAAACCATTCAGCGGAAGATCAACGAGCTCAATACCGTTACCAATGGTAGCATCAATTATCAGCTTCGGCCGAACATCAGTTACGTCGTGAATCAGAAGCTGAATGTGCAGCTTTACTTTGAACGCACGATCAACGATCCGTTGGTATCGAACTCATACAGGCGCTCTACTACAAGGGTCGGTGCGCAGATAAGGTTCAGTCTTGCGCAGTAGCGCAAGGCTGAACCAGTACTGAGTATTTAGTCCTGAGTCCTGAGTTTGGTCTTTAGTACTTCTGGTTTCTAGCAGCCTCCTTTGCTTCTCCTCGCGCCTTTGGTCCAGTAAACTAAGGTCCTCGATATATAAGTAGCCGCTGCTTTCAATACTATTAAACTACCAACCAAACTCACGACTCAGGACTAAAGACTCAGGACTATTTTCATTATTTTCGGGCCTTAAAATCAACCACTCCATGAATATCCCTGACTCACTTCAATACACCAAAGATCACGAATGGATCAAAATCGACGGTTCTACGGCTACGATTGGCATCACCGACTTCGCCCAGGGCGAATTGGGAGACATCGTTTACGTTGATATTTCATCCGTTGGAAAAGAGGTTGCAGCCGGGGACGTATTCGGAACGGTGGAAGCGGTAAAAACAGTGTCGGACCTGTACATGCCAATTACCGGCAAGGTGCTGGAAGTCAATCCGTTGCTGGATGGAAGCCCGGAGAAGGTTAATGAAGACCCGTACGGTGATGGTTGGATGGTAAAAGCTGAAATTTCCGGAAACCCAGAAGGCCTCCTCAGCGCCGCTCAATACAAAGAACTTATTGGCAAGTAGGCCGTGTTATAGTATTCGCCGGCCAGGGATCACCTCCCGATGCCGCGCGGTATTTAGGACTATAGCTGAATCAGAATGATCGAACTGCCCGTCATATCATCAGAAGAAAACCGTAAGCGGAAACCCAATTGGCTTCGTGTAAAGTTACCGGTTGGACCGGACTATGCGCGAGTACGCCGTCTGGTAGACGATTACAAGCTGCACACCATCTGCGAGAGCGGGAATTGTCCGAACATGGGCGAGTGCTGGGGTGCCGGTACTGCTACGTTCATGATCCTGGGGAATGTCTGCACCCGAAGCTGCACCTTCTGTGCTGTGGCAACTGGACGGCCAACGGAATATGATGCCGAAGAACCTAAACGTGTTGCTGAGGCAATCAGGTTGATGGGCGTTAAGCATGCCGTGATCACATCTGTGAATCGCGATGAGCTGAAGGACCGCGGTGCTGAGATCTGGTACCAGACCGTTGTAGAGACCAAGGCGGTTAGTCCTGACACTACTATTGAAACACTGATCCCAGACACGAAAGGAAACTGGGATGCGCTATACAGAATGATTGAGGGTGGACAGGAAGTGGTTTCTCACAACATGGAGACCGTTGAACGTCTTTACAGAATGGTCCGTCCTCAGGCAAAATACACCAGAAGTCTTGAGCAGATCAAAAGGATACGCGAGGCAGGGATGCGTACCAAGTCGGGCATCATGCTTGGCGTGGGCGAAACGAAAGAAGAAGTGTTTAAGGCGATGGATGATCTCGCTGCCCATGGCCTGATGATCCTTACCCTCGGCCAGTATCTCCAACCCACTAAGCTGCACCTCGAAGTAGCAGAGTTCATTCACCCGGAAACTTTCGAGATGTATAAAGAAGAAGGCCTGAAGAGAGGACTGAAATACGTTGAGTCAGGACCGCTGGTAAGATCCTCCTACCACGCAGAACGGCACGTACACGTTCCGTTCAATTAAGAATTAAGAATTAGCCGCCAGCCTGCGGCTGCCGATGGCACGACCGAAGGTCGTGAATGCTAATTCTTCATTCTTAATTCTTAATTCTTAATTGATTCCCTATTTTTGCATCAAATCGGCTTCGTTTGCATCGTAAGTTTTTCCCGCGCGACAAGAACTACATCTTAGAACATGCGCAGCTTTCCAACAGGGAGGCTATGCTTCAATACCTCGTCGACTTTGTACGGGTTGAATACCTGATGCGATGCAACCCCCTCGGACTTGCAGATGACACTTCGATGCGCGTTCAAAGTACGGTCGTCGATGACTTCACCAAACTTCATGACTTTTACTTAACGCTTTCGGGGGTATTCAGATTTAAGTACTACGGCGACAATCAGCTTCAGTTCGGCTTTGATGGTCGCGACGACTTTGAGCGCTACCAGGAGGAATGGGTAAATACCTTCAAGAGCTGGACGCGTACGTTTTGCCGCCAGGAAAACTTTCTCAAAGCCATCCTTGAATTGACAGTCCTCTATCCCGATGACTATACGCCGCAGATGGCGGGGCTTCGCCTCAGCTATTTCATCACGAAGACCTTTGAAGTGAAGATCGACGGAGCCAAAGGCATCATCGATGCAAAGGCTGCCGTCGCTAAATGATCTCACTTTTTTCGGAGCTCCGCTCCTATCTATTTTATTCTATTCATCACGTCTGTTCTTCGGCAGAGTTTTCCTGATGTTTCAATTATCGATCCCGCTGCAAAGTTGGCTTCTATTCTTCACGTCCCATCAGTTTCAGCAGGGCGATGCGCGCTGACAGGTAGTCATAAACGGCTTCGAGATAATTCGATTGGGCGTTCGCCAGTGCGAGTTCAGCATCCGTGAGCTCAAGTCTCGAAGACACCCCTTTCTTATAGCGATACTCAACAATCGAATAACTCAGTCGCGCAGTTTCGCTCACGGTAGCCGTTGTCTGCAGGCGCTCCAGTGACTCCTGGTTATTGGCAACCAGCTGATGGGTCGTGGCACGTAGTTGTTCAAAAGCATTTGTGGAACGCAGCTTCCACTGAGTAGTTTCGATCGCTGCATCTCTCACCTTAGCCTGATTACTTAAACCGGTGAATAACGGTACGGATACCTGTAATCCAACAAAGGACGACGTCGGAAAATATGCGTTGTTATAATTGAAGTCTCTCGTCTGGCTGTTCACCTGGTACGCCGCGATAGCGGAGACTGTAGGAAGCCTCGCTCCCGATGCAATCTTTTCCTGATGTCCTGAGATCTCCTGCTGCAGCGTAAGAATCTGATACGCCGGATTGCTGTTGCGTGCCGCTGTGTAAACCTCCTCTTCAGATGGAATGTTGGATACATCACGCAGATACAATGAATCTGAAAGCTGGATATCAGTCAATGAATCCAGGCCCAGGAGTGCCTTCAATTGCAGCTCAGCCGTCTGCTCGGCAAACTGGAGCTTCAACAGTAACGGCTCCAGGTTCTTCACTGAGGTGAATGCCCTGAGCGTATCAACTCGAAGCCCTTTACCTTGAGCAAACAAGGATCGCGCGTCCTGCAACGCCAGTTTGTTTCGGTCGATACTCTCCTCCTGCACTTTAATTCGTTCATGCAGCACGAGCGCCTGCAGGTAGGTCTGCTTCACCAATGCCACCGTCTCCAGTTGCTGCGATCTGTAATTCAGACTGCTTTCATGTTCTTTAAGCTTCGCTCTTTGAATTGCAGGGTAAGCCTGAAAGTTCAGGATCGGTTGAGTAGCTGCGATCACAGCAGCCAATTGATCCTCACCTCCAAACCTGCCATAAGGTATTTTTCCTTCTCCGGTTTCTTCACCGAATCCAAAGAAAGGTTGCTGGTTGAAATAGTGATTCAAAACACCCGACGCTGTAACGTTGGGTAACAAAAGACTTCGGGCAATCTTCCGTTGTTCTTCCGAACGATTAATGTCTAACGCGGTCGCTTTGAGCGCGGGGTTTTCAGACTTGGCAATCGTAACTGCGTCGTCGAGCGAAAGCTTCTGCTGAGCCGCCGCTGTTAGCGCAATGGTTGTGCCCAGCACAAAAGTCAGAGCACGTTTATAAATTTTGTTTTTCATTTCCTTGTAATGATTGATTGTAACGTTTGGGTTACTCAGGCTAATGCTACTTTATCAGATCCGGGTTGTGGTTCCGCTCCCGAATGAGGAGTTGATTCAGCTTTATGCACATGTGCCCTTGAGAAGTATGAGTATACAGAAGGTATCACGTACAGGGTTAGAATACCTGCGAATACCAGTCCTCCAACTACTGCGATACCCAGAGAGGTTCTGCTGCCTGATGCTGTTCCAAGTGACAATGCGATGGGCAATGTTCCGAAGATCATCGCGAGCGTCGTCATGAGAATCGGACGAAAGCGTGATGCTGCCGCCGCCAACACGGCGTCTTTCACCGACATGCCTTCCTCTTTCCGCTGATTGGCAAACTCAACGATGAGGATACCATTCTTCGTTATCAAACCAATGAGCATGATAATTCCGATCTCACTAAACACGTTGATGGATTGCCCGGTGATCCACAGACTGAGCAATGCACCTGTTAATGCCATGGGCACTGTAAGAAGAATGATAAACGGATCTACAAGACTTTCGAATTGTGCAGCAAGCACCAGGTATATCAACACGATGGCAAAGACGAATGCGAAGATGAGACTCGCACTACTTTCAGCGTAATCGCGGCTTTGACCTGCAAGCGCGGTATTGAATCCGGGAGGCAGAATTGGTTTGGCAATTTTATCCATCTCGGCGATTGCCTCTCCAAGACTAACGCCTGGCGCGGGTGTTGCCGATATTGTAGCACTGTACGATTGGTTGTATCGATAAATAGCAGGAGGGCTTACTGTTTCATTCAGCGTTACCAGGTTATCCAATGACACCATCTCACCGCTGGCACTCTTGACAAATAAAGAGCGAAGGTCAGCCGGAGCCGAACGTTCTTTCCTGTCGAGCTGTCCAATGACCTCATATTGACGATCATTGTAAATGAAGTATCCATAACGACGTCCACTCAACGCCAGCTGCAAGGTCCTTCCGATCTCTTGTGTAGAGATTCCAGCCTGAGCAGCTTTCTGACGATCGATAGTAATTCCAATCTCGGGGCGATTGATCTTGAAGTCAGGATCCTGAAAACTCAACTTGCTGCTTTGATAAACACCACCCATGAGTTTCGGCATCAGATCAATCAGACTCGGAAGATCGGGGGCCTGAATCACATACTGGAGTGGTTGTGAACTCGAGAATCCACCGATGGTTGGAATCTGAATAGGTATAGTGATCACGTTGCGAAAGCGAGAAGAAGCAGCTACAAGCTTCTCATACACCTGTTGCTGAGTCATGCCATGTTTACGGTGCTGTGGGTCTTCAAGAAAGATCCATTGAAAACCACTGTTCACAGGCTGCACAAGGGTTCCTGATGACGCGGCTACCGCTGCGTATGTGGTATTCTTGTTCAGATCGGGGATAGAGTCTGAAACAAACTTGTTGATCTCTTTCATCGTCTCCTCCATGCTCTCGTAAGATGTTCCCTCAGGAGCAAGCACGGCAAGTCCAATCATCGAGCGGTCTTCCAGGGGAGCAAGTTCCGAAGGCAACTTCGGAAGCAGGTACCAGGCGATAGCAAATGAAAGGGCAAGCGCCACAAACCCCAACCAACGAAGCCTGAAGAAGTGTGCGAGTGAACGTTCATAGGCATGATTAAGCGCCTCGAACCACGGTTCCGTTTTACGATAGAGCCATCCCTGAGAGGCGCCTGCCTTCAGAAGATAAGCACTCATCATCGGAGAAAGTGTAAGTGCAACAAATGCTGATATCAATACAGAGCCTGCGACGACAATCGCGAACTCTTTAAATAATTGTCCCGTGATTCCTCCCAAAAACAGTATGGGAAGAAATACCGCCGCCAGAGTAATAGTAGTTGAGATAACAGCAAAGTATATCTCGTCGGAGCCTTTACGAGCGGCCTCCAGGGGTGACATTCCCTTTTCTATCTTTCCATAAATATTTTCCAGCACGACGATCGCGTCATCAACGACAAGGCCGATGGCCAGTACCAATCCAAGCAAAGTCAATACATTGATTGAGAAGTCGCCGAGGTACATGATAAAAAACGCGGAGATAATGGAGACCGGTATCGCAATGAGAGGTATAGCTGTACTGCGCCAGTCGCGGAGAAAGATAAAGATGATGATGGCTACGAGGCCAAAGGCGAGCAACAGCGTTTCTTCGACTTCATTGAGAGAATTACGCACCGGAACCGTGAAGTCTTTACCGAGGGAGATGATGTACTCTTTGGGTGCAGTCTGAACGATCTCTTCGAATCTCTTATTGAACTCGTCTACAATGGCCAGTGAGTTTGCACCACGCTGTGGCTGTACGCCCGTACCCACCCCATAACGTGCGGTATTACCTTCGCCTACGATCATCGCGGTGCGCTCATTCTGCGACGACATGATCGCCGTGCCTATGTCGCGAAACCGTACGATAGCTCCGGCTTCCTCGCGGATGATCATATTATTAAAGTCGTCCTCCGATACGAGTCTGCCCTGCGTGCGAAGCGTAACCTCCGTGTTCTCACCTTCGATGCGACCGCTCGGCAGATCGACGTTTTCACGTTGCAGTGCCGATTGAACGTCAGCAGGTGTCAGACCATAAGACGCGAGCTTGATCGGATCCATGCGCAGACGCATCGCGCGTTTCCGACCTGCATAGGAATCTACCAAACGTACTCCAGGTATAGACTGAAGACGCTCCTTGATGTTGATGTTAACAAAGTCGGTGATGTCTTCGAGACTTTTTGAATCGCTTTGAACCGTAAGGAAGACGAGAAAGTCCGGAGGACCGAGCTTCTCAACAATGGTCGGTTCAATATCGGCCGGTAATTGCTGACGTGACTTTGACACTTTGTCGCGCACGTCGTTGGCAGCAGCCTCGAGGTCTGCATCAAGGTTGAACTCGACGGTGATGATACTCACCTGTTCTCGTGATACTGAAGTCAATGCGCGGATGCCGTTTGCTTCTGCGATCGCTTCTTCCAACGGTTTGGTTACCTGCGATGCAATGATGTCGGCGCTCGCTCCGGGATAGACTGTCGTCACGGCTACTATCGGAGAATCGGTGACTGGATACTCTCTTGTTCCAAGAAATGTATAGCCAACGATACCGAAGAGCACGAGTAGCACAGACATCACGCCCGCAAGCACGGGTCTTGATATACTTACTTGTGATATGGCACTCATAATGTTCTTGAGTTGAAGTTTTTAAGATTGAGAAAGGGTAGTTATTCGAAATGTAAAGGCAAGGGTCCGGCATGCTGACTGCATCAGCAGCCGGTACTTGCGTTAATCATATGTTATTGAGATAAACTTGCCTGCGGACGGACCTTAGTTCAACGTTACGAATTGAACAGGGACGCCAGCTACGAGACGGAGCAGGTTGCTGGTGATCACGGTATCGCCTTTAGTTAGTCCGTTCGTGATCTCGACACTGCCCGTGCCACGCTGCCCGATTTCAACAGGCCGCGCTTCGACTAATCCTCCGCGGGATACATAAACGTTGTAACCTTTTGACGTCGGCAGCAATGCCTGAGAAGAAACAGTTATTGCGTCGCCGGAAGAGCTGAGAGCCAGTTTGAGCCTCGCACTCTGCCCTGGCAGAAGATGTCCTTCCGGATTCTTCGCGATAGCATGCACCAGCAAGGTACGGGTGTTCTCACTCAGACTGGCTGCGCGTGCAGCAACTGTAGCGGTATACTCACGCTTGTCGGATGCAATCGTGAAAGTGTGTGTACTGCCCGGACCGATAACATTGGCGTATTTTTCGGGTACAGAAAACTCAACTTTCACTATGCTGTTGTCTTCGATATCTGTCAGTACGTTGTTCACAGAGACGACAGAACCCGGATATACTTTGATGATGCCGACCTGACCATCAAACGGAGCGACAATACGCGTCTTTCCAATGGTCACCTGAATCTCCTGAATTTGCGCTTCAAGAACTTTCAGATTGGTAATCGCTTCATCGTAATCCTGTTGGGCAATTGCTTCGTGGGCCAGCAAGTCTTTCAGGCGTTGCTCATTCAGGATCGCTAATTTCTCCTGCTGACGAAGACGCTGAAGCTGTGCCTGAAGGTCGGCATCGTCAAGTTGAAAGAGGGGCGTTCCTACACGGACTCTGCTACCTTCTTTAACGTGCACCTTTACGATGCGACGGGTGAGTTCACTGACAATATCAACTTGTTGATTAGCGACCAGAGTTGCAGTGACTTCCAGTTCTTCGCGAACCGTACCGGGCTGCACGACTACTCCGTCAACGGGAGTACCGACTGCCACGACAGCAGGCTTAGCATTGGAATCAGTAAGACTATCGGCCTTTGAAATGCAGGCCGCGACCAGCACGACAATAGAGAGAATAAACAAAAGGGGCTCGGCATATTTATGCCGGAGAAAGCTGGATGGATGTTCCATAGTAACGAGGTTTATTGATTTATTGAAATGTTTCAATACATTTCATATGTGAGATACAACCGCCGGGCACCCCTCAGTAGTTCCCGTATCTTAGATTTATTTAAATATTTCGATAAATGGATTGAAAAAAAGAGGCGGGAGTTATTTCTTCAACGTTTCCAGGAAGGCGATGTATTCATCGATCACCTTATTATTGAGTCTGTACTTGACGTTGCGCCCTCTTTCTCAGACTGGATAATCTCTGTATCAACAAGCAGCTTTAAATGATGAGCGATCGATGGCTGAGCAAGGCTTAACGTATCGTTAATATCCACACAGTATAGACATTCCTGTTTTTGACGCTTGATCTCCTTCAGGATTTGCAATCGATTGGGATCAGCCAAAGCCTTGGATATCTTTTCGGCTTTCTTCTGGTTCATTTGTACCACTGTTTCCATGACAAATTAACCATTTATTAATTGAAATAATTCAATAATGGCTATTCGTATGTTAGGATACGCTGTTTAGCAGTTATAAACGGTCAATCCCATTTCCAGCCGAAAGTGGTTTGGCACACGTAGTCGGTCTGGCTCGCCCCTTCCACCGGCTGGTTGTCATAGTTCACCGTTACCCCGATACTTATAAAGAAGTCCAACGGCAGGTCATATTTAGTATCCAGGGAAAAGTCGGAACGAAAACGACCTGACTCGGTAAGACTCGGATAACCAACTATGCGGGTCAATAAGCTTAGGTCTCCGATATCGAAAAGATTAAGCTCCGTGCCCAAAAAGCTCTCCCAGCTGCGACGTCCGGGTGTATCATCAAGGTAGCTTTCGGTATTATAGTTAGCACCAATCGAAACACCCCAGTACAGCTTGTTCGTATGCATGAAATATTTACCGATACCCCCTTTCCCAATAATCTGATCTTAAGCAACTGCTCTGTGTTCGAAAGAAAACTCAGCGACACAGGTATGTACCAGTCCTTAGGAAGGAAATAGTTGTAGTTAATACCGCCGTCCTTCCGATCTACATCAGGCACATCGTCCTGTCTGGAAAACACGGAATTGTAGGAAATATCTGACGACCATCGACGCGCACTATAACTCAGGCCGCTTCTGACGGAGAATTGTTGTGCATTCTGGGCTTTCGTTATGCTGTAGCCGAGTGAAATATTAGCCTTAATCCGGTCTATAATTCCTTTGCTCACCGATCTCATGGCCACTATATCGCCGATACGACGTTGTGACTGGCCATCGATGGTTCCCTGTAGCTGAACATGGGCCGAGTCTATCGATCTGATCCACCCGGTAAAGCGGTCTCCATTGCCAAGGGTCATGAGAAACGTTGACGTGGTTCTGATTTGTTTAACTTTTGTCCATTCAATGGTAAAGTCGTTCTTGCTGTAGGGCGTTTCGATGGTCAATACTCCTTTTTGCATTGACTTGATTTCGCCGAATATCCTGTTGCCATTGTAAAATGTAAGCGAATCCTGTGCAATGACAACCGAAACATTAATTACTATAAGCAACGAGAGCAGAAACACCGTCTTCATAGGCATTGGTTTTCAGTTATAGTCGCAGCTAAAGAATGTCAGGCAGCATGAGATGCCGGTAGATCATGTCTGACCATCGGAGCTGTGACTATAGAAATGTAAGAAAAAAAAACGCGCGTGTAAGAAGCGATAGATTCGGTTACTTCTTACTTGCGTTGAAGAGCTTTTCCTTTTCTTCCTTGGTAAGGCTATCGTAACCACCATCGGAGATCTTGTCGAGGATGGTATCGATCTCGTCCTGAGAAATGGAAGGCGTGCGCGGGCTGCCTGGACGAGGCTCTGGAGCCTTGCGATACGATACCTTTACATGGCGTCGCGCAGAGAATAATCTGCGGAACCAATCGAGCGTACGGGTAATCCAGGCGCCCCAGTTGTTACCGGCCTGCAGTTGTTTGATGTAAACGAATCCCATCAATGCACCGCCGAGGTGAGCGATGTTACCACCTGCGTTGGATCCAACGGAACCGAGAAGAGAGATAAAGATATAAACCGCTGCGATGTATTTGATGCGTACGGGGCCGAGGAACAAAAGGAAGAAAGTGTAGTCGGGCAGCAATGTCGCCGTAGCCACTGCCACGGCGTATACCGCAGCCGATGCGCCGATCATTCCGCCACCAGGAACACGTTCCTGATAAAAAGGTATCAGGTTATAAACAGCCAGATAGGCTACGGCTCCTGCAAATGCTCCGAGGAAATAAACGGCAATAAGTTTGTCGCTTCCGAGGTATTCGACGAACAATCGTCCAAACCAATAGAAGAACAACATATTGAAAAGTATGTGGATGATGCCACTGAGATCGTGCGCAAAAGCATAAGTGATAATTGTCCACGGCTTTTGAATGAAGTCACCGATCAGCGCGGGTATAGCGATCTGTTGATGGATGATTGAAAAAATTTCGGGCACCTGCGCGATATCAAACACCACCATCAACAAACCCATGATAACAAAGGCGGCTACGTTGATGATGATCAACTGAACGTGGCCATTGTTATGGCGCTGGAATGCGTGCTTAAACTCCTCTAACATACCCTAATTCCTCCCCTGACTTCGCCAAGCAGTAATAATAATGAATGCAAAGATGACGCCACCCAAATGCGCAAAGTGCGCAACATTCCCACTTCGGTCCATCAGGAAATTCAAGCCTCCCAGCACCAGTACCAGATACTTCGCTTTGATGGGAATTGGAGGTATCAGTAATTGAATCTCCATGTTAGGAAAAATCATACCAAATCCCATCAATAATCCATAGATGGCACCCGAGGCACCCACCATTGTTCCAAATTCACCAACGCCCAGAAAAGTGGCCATCAGAATATTAAAGACGCCTGCGCCAATTCCTGTTAACAGGTAAAACATCGTAAACCGGCCTTGTCCCCAATAATTTTCAAGAATTGGCCCCATAAACGCCAGCGTAAGCATGTTGAAGAAGATGTGGGTGAAGCCTCCGTGCACAAACATGTACGTGAACAGCTGGTACGGCTTAAAACACTCTGTCTTAGAGTTGTAAAGTGACAGAAACCCTGACACAACGTCCTTTTCTAAACCAACGCCGCCAAAACAGTAGCCAAAGTCAGCCTTAGGGCCAAGCATTCCAGCCAGAAAAACGATTACGTTGATTATGATGAGGGTTCTGACAACCGGGGTGAGTCTTAACATAATTCAATGGGTTCCGATAGTTTCTTTTTTCACTGACTATTTTAGCCTACCTAAAATAGCTTTCAATTTTATTCAATTCAAAAATAAAGAACGTAGGACGGCCGTCCGGCGCATAGTTAGGATTGCGGCAAACGAACAGATTGTCAATTAGCGTCTTCATTTCCTCTCTTACGAGGGTTTGTCCGGCTTTCAAAGCAGCACGACGCGAAAGTGACCGTACAAGGTTTTCGCTTAGCGGCACAGAAAGCTGAGATTGATTCTCCTTAAACTGTTCGATCAGTCCCTCGAACAGATCTTTCTCCCGATTGGCAGGAATGTTCGCGGGTACTCCGGATACCAGAAACGTATTCTTACCAAACACTTCGATGCGAAAGCCCAGGGTCTCAATCTCCTGCTGCATCTCAAGCACGAGAGCAAAGTCTGCTGCAGGAAAATGTTATGGTTTGAGGAAACAAACTCTGCTGACTTTGTGCCGTACGATGTTTGACCTGCGCAAGAAACTTTTCGAATAGTATACGTTCATGCGCGGCCTGCTGATCAACGAACATCATTCCTGATCGCACCTGCTTGACGATATATCGGTTGTGGAGCTGAAAGCACAATTGCTCTTCACTTGTCTCCGGCGAATTCATAGAACTCTCAAAACGCAGCGTGTGCGTTTCGGGTACCGGGTCCGGTTGAATGCGGGGTACTTCTGCGGGGCGATTGATCGGCTCACCTTCAAAGATCTTTTGCCAGTGATCCAGATTTGACCGGTTGAGACCTGAGCTGAACCGCTCCTCGAAATAGACTTCTTTAGACTGAGACGAAGCATTGCTCAGCTTGCTGATGATATTGACATCGCTGTTGAAATCAATAGCAGGCGTGAGGTTGTGTGACCCAATTGCCTGGCGTGCCGCAGACAACACGACAGCGTAGATGGCACGTTCATCATCGAACTTAATCTCTGTTTTAGTAGGATGTACGTTGACGTCGATGTGTTTCGGATCGATGTCAATGAACAAGACATAAAATGGATACGTATTTTCCGGAAGCAAGCCCTCAAACGCGCTCATGATCGCGTGATTGAGATAGTTGTTTCTAATGAACCGCTTGTTGACAAACAGAAATTGCTCACCACGTTTCTTGCGGGCGAAGTGAGGTTTGCCGATGTATCCCGTGATCTTCACCTGCGCGGTTTCTTCCTGGCAAGGTGCGAGCTGTTCCTGATATTGTTTACCAAAGATTCCAACAATGCGCTGGCTTAGTTTGCCGGGAGCAAGGTCGTATTCAATCGTGTCAGTTTCTATCAACTGAAATCCAATCTCCGGATTCGCCAGAGCTATTCGTTGAAACTCGTCGACGATGTGCTGGTACTCGCTGGCATTTGATTTCAGGAAATTTCTCCGCGCTGGAATATTATAAAACAGATTCTTGACGGCGATGCTGGTTCCTTTATCAGAAACCACAGGTTCCTGCCGCTTCACATCGGACCCTTCAACAACGAGCAAGGTACCTAATTCGTCCGTTGCCAGTCTTGTTTTCATTTCCATTTGAGCTACTGCAGAGATGGCTGCGAGTGCTTCACCACGGAATCCCATGGTGCGGAGCGTGAAAAGGTCTTCCGCCTTTCTGATCTTGGATGTAGCGTGCCGTTCAAGGCTCATGCGCGCATCCGTTTCTGACATACCCTTTCCGTTGTCAATTACCTGTAACAACGTTTTACCGGCATCCTTCACGATAAGCTTGATACTCGTGGCCCCTGCATCCAATGCATTTTCCATCAGCTCTTTCACAGCGGACGCTGGGCGCTGAACCACCTCACCTGCGGCGATTTGGTTGGCAATGGAGTCAGGAAGCAGCTGAATGATATCGGGCATGCGACTATAGACGTAAACTCAAGGGGCAAAGGTGCAGATTAGCCACCGAAGTGCAAGGAAATTTAGACAAAATGCTGCATCCTGCAACGTACGCGATGATGTACACGGACAGCCGTTAAACTTCGTGTGCGAAACAATCTTTCCCTATTCCGGTCGTTGACACTGAAAAATTTTCCACGGCACGTCGTATTCGTGGATTAACACAACCGCCGATAGTATTTTAAACTCGCTACAAAGTCCTAACTTTGTAGATTCCGTTCCCAACGGCATTTTTTAATCATGCTAAGAGTATTTGCTTTTTTTGCTTTCCTCGTGATCGCGCGCATTAGCGCCTTTGCACAAGTTGACAAGACCCATTGGGTTGATAGCGTCCTGAACACACTAAGTGTCGATGAGAGAATCGGTCAGCTATTCATGCGAGTCGTTCCGGCAAGCGCAAACGACGACCAGATCACTGAGGTTCGCAACGACGTTAAAAGCCTGGATCTCGGTGGTGTCGTGTTCCTGAAGGAGAATCCGGGTCATCAGGTACGGGTAACAAACATTCTGCAGGATACCTGCTAAGGTTCCATTGCTGATCGGACAGGATGGGGAATGGGGCATCAGTCAGTCTGTAGACAGCACGATAAATTTCCCGCGTCCATTAGTTCTCGGAGCTATCACAAATGACACGCTCGTTTATGCAATGGGACGTGAAACCGCGAGACATATGAAAATCCTCGGGGTGAATCTCAATTTTGCTTCACTTGCAGATGTTAATAGCAATCCCAATGATCCGATCCTCAGTTACCGTTCCTTTGGTGCCAGCACTGCTAACGTAGCAAACAAAATAACCGCGTTTGTGCGGGGCATGCAGGACAACGGAGTTATTGCGTGTGCCAAACAATATGGCATTACCGGCATCACCGTTACTGATTTCAATGGTGATATCCCCCGTATAAAGGTGACAATCGACTCACTCACTTCGTATGCCTTTACCAAACTATTTGAAAGTAATATACACGGGGTAATGCCTGCTTCTTCGGACGTTCCGCTCTTTTATGACAAAGTGAAGAAGAAGAGTGGATACGATCCGGCAACTATGGCCCACCTGTTCACGGGTCAATGGTTGAAGGGGCAACGTGGATTCAAGGGGCTATCAATCGTCGATTTACAATATGTTAAGATTGCTGCAGACAAGAGTCGCGAGGGCGATGAGGCTGTATTCGCATTTCAGGCTGGCAACGATGTAATGATCGGAGCCGAAGATATCGGAGCGGCTATCCGCAAGATCAAACGTTTCATCAAGTCGGACGAAAGCTACGAGGCTCAGCTGAACATTTCAGTTCGGAAGATCCTGGAAGCAAAATTTGATGCAGGGCTATCCACAAAACGACTCGTCAACCCCGACAACCTCGTGGCACGTCTCAATGCGCCGGCGGGCCGTGTTATCTCGGAACAGCTATACGAAAATGCAATAACGGTAATCAGAAATAACCGTAATGCCTTGCCGATCTCGCAGCTTGACAATAAACTCATCGCGTATGTTACGAGTGATGCCACGGAACCCAACAAGCCGTTCTATGGTAATATTTCAAAATATGCACACGCCTCTTATTTCACACTGGATGAAAAGACTGACCTGATCAAGCTTGCCGATGCACTGTCGGGTCATCAGGTGGTTATTATGGGCGTATTTCCACAAACCAGCGCGGCCGTACTTTCACGGATGGAGCGGACTGTTTCATTGCTGAAACCAAATGTGGAGGTAGTGTATTGTGATTTTGGCAATGAGGCCTTCATACAATCCACTGCGAAGTATCATACATCCCTGACCGCCTATTGCAACTCTCCTGAAGCAATGGTCGCTACTTCCGAGGTGTTGTTTGGTGCCGTAGGTGCTAAAGGAAGATTGCCATTTCCTGCGTCTCGTGAACTGGCGACAGGATCGGGCGTAGACACAAAATCGGTTCGGAGATTGCGTTACGCAGCACCCGAAAGTGCGCGCATGGACAGCCGTATGATGGCCCGAATCGATTCCATTGCGAAGGAAGCGATAGCTACGGGAGCTACACCAGGTATGCAGGTGATTGTAGCACGTGGCGGTACCGTTGTATACGAAGGGAACTTCGGTACCCTTAATTACAATAAGAGCAATCCCGTAACATCTGAAACCATCTACGATCTCGCTTCACTTACGAAAGTTTCCGCCACGCTACAAGCTGTAATGTTTATGCAGGAGCGCGGATTGATTGATATCAACAAAAAGGTTTCTTACTATCTGCCTGAGCTGAAAAAATCTAACAAGAAGGATATTACGATTCTTGAAATGCTAACTCACCAGGCTGGTCTTGCACCCTTTATTCCAATGTGGCCTGAGACGGTAAAGGACACTACGTTCCTGCCCCTCTATTATAGTCGCACGCGTAGTACAAATTTTCCGCTGCAGGTATCTCCGAACCTTTATGGATCGATGGCATTACGCGATTCAGTTTGGTCATGGATTGTGAAGTCGAAGCTGATTGAAAAGGCCGTGCGGACTCCGTACGCGTATCGCTACAGTGATCTCGGATTTCTCATCCTTCAACGGCTTGCTGAAAAGGTACTGAACCAACCGATCAACGAATTTGTAGAGCAGAACTTCTACGAGCCACTCGGTGCTTACACCGCTGGATTCATGCCGCTCGACAGGTTTCCCAAGCAACAGATAGCTCCGACAGAATATGATCGGATCTACCGGCGAACACTGGTCGTAGGTACCGTTCACGATGAGCGGGGGGCGCTGATGGGTGGTGTTGCGGGTCATGCCGGTCTTTTTGGAACCGCCAGCGACCTGGCTAAGCTGGGACAGATGCTGTTACAAGAGGGATACTATGGAGGATACCGTTACTATAAGCCTGAGACAGTTCGACTCTTTACTAATAAGCAGTTTGACAAGAGTCGCAGAGGTTTGGGTTGGGATAAGCCCGTTCAGAGTGACTGGAGCAGTCCCACGTCGCTAAAAGCTTCGCCTCGTACGTTCGGACATACCGGTTTTACCGGCACCTGCCTCTGGGTAGACCCGGAATTTGACCTTGTTTACGTGTTTTTGTCCAACCGTGTATATCCAGACCGAAGTGGCAAACTAATCAGCGCAAATATTCGTTCTCGCATACAAGACGTAATCTATGACGCGATTTTTACGTACTGCGACGATTTTCAGGCCTCACCCGTGGCACTGCAGAACCAAATGGTTAGCAGTCGCCGTTGATGGCAATAATTCGCAGGCGGTTGCGTCATCTATTATAGTCAAGCATTTAGACCACCATACCTGCTTATGAACATCGGAATCGTGTGCTACCCAACATTTGGCGGTAGCGGCGTTGTGGCCACTGAACTGGGGAAAGCTTTAGCCCAGGAGGGTCATAAAGTTCATTTCATTACTTACTCGCAGCCAACCCGGCTCGATTTTCTTAATGAAAATCTCTTTTATCACGAAGTTGAATTCCATTCTTATCCTCTGTTTGAATATCCTCCCTACGAGTTGGCTCTGGCCAGCAAAATGGTGAGCGTAGCCAAGAATGAAAAGCTGGACCTGCTGCATGTGCACTATGCAATTCCACATGCATCGGCTGCTTACATGGCGAAGCAGATTCTGAGGACTCACGGTATCACTATACCGGTAGTAACAACACTGCACGGTACGGATATCACCCTCGTTGGCAAAGATGCCTCTTACGAGCCGGTTGTAACATTCAGTATTAATGAATCAGATGGTGTCACTGCAGTGTCCGAAGACTTACGTCGTGAGACCTTCCAGTCGTTTGCTATCACGAATGATATTGAAGTGATTCCCAACTTCATCGATCTTGAAAAATTCAAGAAGCAAAAGAAGGATCACTTCAAGAAGGCAATATGTCCCAACGGAGAATCATTGATCGTGCACACCTCTAACTTCAGAAAGGTGAAACGTGTGAATGATGTCGTGAAAATATTTGCCAACATTCACCGTGAGATACCCGCCAAGTTGCTGATGATTGGAGATGGTCCTGAACGTGCAAAGGCGGAGGCAATGTGTCGCGACCTTGGCATCTTCAATGACACGCGTTTCCTTGGAAAACTCGAAGCTGTGGAGGAAGTGTTGTCGGTCGCGGATCTGTTTATCATGCCGTCTGAGAAAGAAAGTTTTGGTCTTGCTGCCTTAGAGGCGATGGCCTGCGAAGTTCCTGTTATCTCGTCCAACACGGGAGGGCTACCTGAATTGAACATCCAGGGTGTGACCGGATTTATGAGTGCTGTTGGCGACGTGGAAGACATGACCCAAAAGGCATTGTTTGTTCTCGACAAGAATAATCTTCCGGCGTTCAAAGAAAACGCACTGAAGCGGGCAAAGGAATTCGACATCACGCGTATTCTTCCGCTTTACGAGAAGTACTATCAGAAAGTCATAGAGAAGGCGACCGTAAAGGCGGAATCGCTTCGGATGCCTTAGCCACACAGATCGTCTGGAGACGACATGTTGATAAAGTGCGATGAGCAGTTTAATTTCGCTGCTTTAGCACCAATCCTGTCAGGAGCTCACGCACAAGGGTACGGTGTTGAAAGTTCATCACAAAAAGATGGCCATGGAAACAACCGATGTACGACCTAAGAATACCGGAAGCAAGAAGCTCTTTAAGAGCCCTGTGCTGGAGAAACTCTCGCGTACACACATATCCGTGCCGTTGACAATCTTCTTTTCATTTTCGGCGGCATTGCTTTATTGGAGTGTTACTCATACATCTCTAACAACGTGGCAGACTATTGGCATGTTCTCTCTCGGTGTGCTGACGTTCACCTGGGTGGAGTATAACATGCATCGATATGTCTTTCACATGTCTACTTATACTAAGGCAAGAGTTAAGTGGCAGTATTTGATTCATGGCGTACATCACGAGTTTCCAAAAGATAAAGATCGCCTCGCTATGCCGCCACTGCTGAGCGTGACGATTGCAACCATACTATTGCTGGTGTTCAGACTAATTCTGGGAGATCTGGTGTTCTCATTTCTGCCGGGCTTTGTAGTTGGCTACGCGGCTTATCTGTCTGTGCATTATATGGTTCATGCATTTCAGCCACCCAAGAATTTCTTCAAATGGTTATGGATTAACCATGGCATTCATCATTACAAGAATGGTGATGTGGTCTTTGGTGTATCGTCGCCGCTGTGGGATTATATCTACGGGACGATGAATAAGAATTGACAATTGATAATCAGATGGTCCCGGTAATGGCGCCAAATCCAGGATACTAGATACGTCGGTTGCAGACGATGAGTATCAGATAGCCGAGTCTGCATTTCAGACCCACGACAGGGGTCGTACCAATCTCAATTATCAATTTTTAATTTTAAATTCTTAGGGCAGGTGTAACTCAATAGCCCGCCAGCCGGGTTCAGTACTAACACCACAATGGAATTGCCGGCAGTGACGACGTTTACGCGTGTCTGGCCAGAATTACCATTTTTCGTAACAGAGTTTTGCATACAGGTTTTCTAAAAAAGTGCGGAGTTCCGCGGTCAAAAACACAATAAACAAAAATAGCCAAACACAATTGTGCAATCTTTAGGTTTTGACGCTATATATTACACGTGCTCTTAATGTTTAGTAAAATATTGTTTCGGCCAGAAACAGATTATCTCAATTCATGGTTTAGAAGGAAGTTGAAGTAAGGAGGAACATTATGCTGGGGTATCGATTTTCTAATTACACGCCTCCCCCGGGCAAGGCAGGTAGTGACTTTGAAAAACTGCTGAAGGTATTCATGCAGTTAGTGCTCATCACAGGCGGCAACGTTGCCGAAGCTCTGCAGTGGCTAACCGAGGTCGACAGGCAGTATGGCCTGACCAACGACAAGTATGGCATGGGCGACTTTATTGAGGATCTTAAGAAACAGGGATACATCACCGACGAAGGATCCAAAGGCGAGTTTCAACTCAAAGCAAAGAGTGAACAGCGGCTGCGACAGTCGGCGCTGGAGGAAATCTTCGGACGACTGAAAAAGTCAAAGTCCGGCGAACATAACACACCTCACAGTGGTCGGGGTGACGAGCAAACAACCGAACGACGCGACTACGAATTCGGTGATACGCTGGAGCAGATCTCTGTTACTGATTCGCTTCGGAATGCTCAGATCAATCACGGCGTAGATAACTTCTTCATGACAGAGGAAGACCTCGAGGTCGTTGAAAGTGAATACAAGGCACAGACGTCTACGGTGCTGATGATCGACATATCGCACTCGATGATCCTGTATGGCGAAGACCGGATCACACCCGCGAAAAAAGTAGCCATGGCGTTGGCAGAACTGATCACGAAGAAGTATCCCAAGGACACGCTGGACATCTTAGTATTTGGTGATGATGCCTGGCAGATCGAGATCAAAGATCTCCCCTACCTCCAGGTTGGCCCCTACCATACCAACACAGTAGCGGGACTTGAGCTGGCCATGGATATTCTTCGTCGTCGGAAGAATGCAAACAAACAAATCTTCATGATCACCGACGGAAAGCCTACATGCATTAAACAGGGAATCAAATATTATAAGAATGCGTTTGGGCTTGATCCAAAGATTCTTGCGCGAACGTTAAATCTCGCCGGACAATTGCGTAAGCTCCAGGTGCCCGTAACAACCTTCATGATTGCCACGGATCCCTATTTGAAAGCTTTCGTGCGCGACTTTACGAAAGCCAACAATGGCAACGCGTATTACAGTAGCCTCGAAGGATTGGGCAACCTTGTATTTGAAGACTTTAAAAAGAACCGGAGGAAAAATCTCTGACCGACTTCCTCACATTATTAAAAACATTACCACTAATGGATTACAAAAGCATTAATACTCTCGGCGAACTGAAGCGTGCTGGCTATAAATCAAAGAACATCAAGGAAGAGTTGCGAGAGAACCTCATTCGCAAGCTGAAGGCGAAGGAGAATGTGTTCGAAGGTATCTGGGGTTACGAAGAAACAGTTATACCAGATCTCGAGCGCGCGATACTTGCAGGTCATGACATCAACCTTTTGGGATTGCGGGGTCAGGCCAAGACGCGTCTCGCACGACTCATGGTGAATCTGCTTGACGAATACATTCCTGTTGTTGAAGGATCTGAGCTGAACGACGATCCTTTTATCCCTATTTCAAGACATGCACGAGATGTTATCGCTGAACGAAGCGACCTTACTCCTATTAGTTGGGTTCATCGCAGTGAACGCTACGCCGAAAAGTTGCGCAACTCCTGATGTGTCCATCGCGGATCTTATCGGCGACGTGGATCCCATTAAAGCTGCAACATTGAAGCTGCCGTATTCAGATGAGCGCGTACTACACTTTGGATTAATACCTCGTTCCAACCGATGCATCTTCGTCATTAACGAATTGCCGGATCTACAGGCGCGTATTCAGGTGGCGCTGTTTAACATTCTTCAGGAAGGTGACATTCAAATCAGAGGATTTAAGATTCGCATGCCACTTGATATTCAGTTTGTCTTCACGGCCAATCCTGAAGACTATACTAATCGTGGCAGCATTGTCACGCCTTTGAAAGACCGCATCGATAGCCAGATCATCACACACTATCCAAAGACACTTGATATTGGTAAACGGATTACTCAGCAGGAGGCGCGCCTCAAAGAGATACAACGCACGAGAGTGTCGGTAAATGAAATTGCAAAAGATCTTGTTGAACAGATCGCTTTTGAAGCACGGGGCAGCGAGTATGTAGATGCAAAAAGTGGCGTATCGGCACGTCTTACTATATCTGCGTATGAGAATCTCGTCGCTGCTGCGGAGAGAAGAAGTATCATCAATGGTGAAGCATCGACAAGAATACGCGTGTCAGATTTTATCGGCGTAATTCCGGCGATCACAGGGAAGGTCGAGCTCGTTTATGAAGGTGAGCAGGAAGGTCCCGGAATCGTAGCCTCCAATCTTGTTGTGAAGGCAATCCGTACGCAGTTTGTAAATTACTTCCCCGATCCCGATAAATTCAGGAAGCAAAAAGATAAGAGTCCTTACAAGAAGGTGGCTGACTGGTTTGGAGATGGTAATACCGTTGACTTGCTGAACGATATGAGTCAGAACGAATACGAAGCCACACTTAAGCGCGTGCCGGGCCTGAACGATATCGTGAATGAATTCCACAAGGATAAAGATGCAGCGGCCAAACTGTTCTTCATGGAGTTTGTGCTGCACGGACTGGCGGGTTACAGTCTCATCAGCAAACATTCTCTGACGGCAGGGCTCCAATTTAAAGATCTGCTGAGTGGAATGTTTACGATGCCCAAACCAGGGCAGGATGACGACGACGATGAAGAAGAAGAAGATAACTTCAGGCGCAGAAAGTACTGATCGCGCGTGAGTGTTACGCCAGGATGCACTCAATGACGTCACGGCAATTTTGTTATCTTCCCGTTAAAATTCTTCCAACATTTGACTCGAGCGTGGCCTATGAGATCGTGGAGTGGAATCAAGAAGCAGGATGCCCTTGTCTTCGATGCTGATTTGTTCGAAGAGCTGCAAATACTCGTGGCGCAGGGAGAGAGCCAATACCTGGAGTTTAAACGCAAAGTGTCTGAGAACGGCGACAAGATCGTTCGCGAGCTCATCGCATTTGCCAATGTTTCCGGAGGCACTTTGCTTGTGGGAGTTGGCGATGATAAAACTATCCCTGGAGTAAAATATCCCGAAGACGAATCACTTGCTATTCAGCAGGCGCTTGAAAAAGTGCAGCCTCCACTCGATATCGAAGAATTGTGGATTGCTATTGGGAATAACAGGACCGTCCTTCAATACGTTGTGCACGTATCTGATAAGAGGCCACACTTCATTGTTGATGAGCAGGGAGCACGTGAATACTTTATCCGATCGGAAGACAAAAGCATTCGCGCCAGTCGTGAAATGCGAGAAATCATCAAACGCCGTCGCCGACAAAAAGATATTCGCTTTCATTACGGTGAGCACGAGCATTTTCTTATGCAATATCTCGCAACCAACAAAACAATTACGCTGAGCGAGTTTGTTGGATTATCCGGACTGAAGAAGTTTTATGCATCAAACAAACTCATATTACTCGTATTGGCGAATGTACTTCGTATTATTCCCAATGAGAGAGGCGATCAATTTACCTTGCATTCACAAAAATCTAATACAAAATAGCCGTAAAGCGGCGTTCAATAAAGAGGATGAAAAATGTCGGGAAGGATTCAGCGTGCCTCTAAACAAAAAATTAACACATGAAATCTTTTCAAAAAGATTTCACATTCATTACATTTCGTAAACCAAGTTCTTTGTGCAGATGTCCAAGACCAAAAAGGAAAAAAAGATCTTCGTACTTGACACTTCAGTTATAATCTACGAGCACAACTCAATCCTCAACTTCGACGAACATGATGTAGGCATCCCGATAACGGTTCTTGAAGAACTGGACAACTTCAAGAAGGGAAACGACACAAAGAATTTTGAAGCACGCGAATTCATCAGGCTTATTGACAAGCTGGCGAAAGGTCAGATGCTTCATAACTGGAATCCTCTCAATGGTAAGACAAAGGGCTCGTTCAAGGTGCTCATGGATACCCGGAGCGCCGTGGATGCAAACAAGATCTTCAATGAGGAAAAGGCCGACCATCGGATTCTGAATGCGGCTTTACAGCTTCAAAAAGAACAGAAGACCAGAAAGGTTATCCTTGTATCCAAGGATGTTAATCTCCGACTGAAAGCGAAAGCACTTGGACTGCAGTCCGAAGACTACACTACAGGAAAAGTACAGAACATATCTTCGCTTTACACCGGTAAGACGGTCATTGAAGATGTTGATGCAAACATGATCAACCTTCTGTACGAGAAGGGATATTGCCCACCGGGCGAGCTCCTCGGAAAAGTTGACGTCGTTAAAAATCACTACTACATACTTCGAAGCGGAAAAAAATCTGCCCTGGCATATTACAACCCGCTGAATCAAATGCTCGAGCATGTTGAGAAGCGTTCGGTGTATGGAGTTAAGCCCCGGAATGCGGAGCAGGCCTTTGCTATACACGCTGCTCTTAAGCCGGAGATTAAACTTGTTTCCATACAGGGTGTTGCTGGTACAGGAAAGACACTCCTCGCTCTTGCTGCAGCATTGGAACAAAAGAAGGAATTCAAACAGATCTATCTCGCACGCCCGATCGTGCCTCTAAGCAATAAAGACATTGGATATCTCCCTGGTGACATCAAATCGAAAGTGAATCCATACATGGAGCCACTGTGGGACAACCTTAAGTTCATTCAAAATCAGTACAGCGAGACTGATAAGGAGTACTCCCGCATTACTGAAATGGTGAATCAGGAAAAGTTAATGATCACGCCACTTGCTTACATTCGGGGACGGAGTTTATCAAATATATGCTTTATCGTTGACGAAGCGCAGAATCTTACACCGCATGAAGTGAAGACAATCATCACGAGGGCGGGTGAGAATACGAAGATCATTTTCACGGGTGATATCTATCAAATTGATACGCCGTACCTCGATTCTCAAAGTAATGGATTGTCGACGCTGATTGATCGTTTGCAAAACCACGACTTGTATGCGCACATCACCCTGGAGAAGGGTGAGCGAAGTGAGTTGGCTAACTTAGCTAACGAACTTCTGTAGTCAGCCTGAATTCTTTCGGGCATTCTTCTTATATCCTCTAACGATCACGTGTGTGTCATTTCCGGACATACATAAGAGGACATAGTTTGTTCATGCCTATCAAAAGGCCCGAAAACTATTTAAGAACTGCGTTTTGATGACCATTGAATCCCGGAGATTATGGTATCATTTTCGCAAAGGGCGAGGTCAACCTGTATGTATTCCTATGTTAAAGAATTTTTTCACTGTCGCTCTACGCAGCTTCCTTCGTAACAAGGCGATATCGTTTATACACGTCATTGGCCTGTCCATTGGCATCAGCGCATCTCTGATGATTTTCTTAATTGTTCGTTTCGAAAACAGCTTTGATAAGTTCCAGCCGGAGGGCGATCGTATTTATCGTGTGGTGATGGATCTCAATATGGGCGGTATCGACGGGCACAGCGCTGCTGTTCCTGCACCACTGACCAGTGCTATGTCGGAAGTTACGGGAATAGATGATGTTGTTCCTGTGATGACATTTCAGGGGGACGCAAAGGTTGACGTAAAACTGGCAGACAAGCAAACAGTTTTTAAGGAACAGGAAGGCGCCATCTTCACAAACGGCGACTACTTCGATATCATGCCTTTTGAGTGGATTGCGGGAGCACCTGAAAATGCATTACGCGAGCCGTTCTCAGTTGTGCTTACGGAAAGCAGAGCGCATTTATATTTTCCTGATTTGTCGCCGGAAGCAGTGATCGGAAAGCAGCTTAGTTATAGTGAGGAAGTAACGGCAACTGTTACGGGAATCGTGCGTGATCTCAATGAAACAACTCACCTTAACGCTACTGATTTTATTTCTTACAGTACGATTTCCAAAACAGTCTTGCAGCAGAATTTCATGATGGACAATTGGAATGACTGGATGGCGTATTCCTCGTTGTATGTGAAGCTGTCGGGACGTAACGACCGGCAGGCTGCAGGAAGACAAATCAATGCTATCGCGAAGAAATTCCGCGAGTCAGATAATCAAAACACGTTGACGTATGTTCTTCAAC
Source organism: Chryseolinea sp. (assembly GCA_049840655.1). Taxonomy (GTDB): domain Bacteria; phylum Bacteroidota; class Bacteroidia; order Cytophagales; family Cyclobacteriaceae; genus Chryseolinea. The sequence goes on along the minus strand of JASGJX010000027.1, from coordinate 404,662 downwards.
CACTCCCGGATATTCATTTCAATGGCAACTATAATGGATTCAATCAGCGGATCGCGTCAAAATCAACATTATGGGGATTGACGCTTATTGCTGCTTTTCTTCTGACGCTGGCGTGCATCAACTTCACGAACCTGGCCAGTGCGCAGACATCTATCCGGGCAAGAGAGATTGGAGTCAGAAAGAGTATAGGAAGCTCGCGAAAACAGTTGGTGCTTCAATTTCTCAGTGAGACATTCCTTATTACGCTCCTTGCCGGAATTGTGTCAATGGCGTTGTCTCCAGTATTGCTTGATCTGTTCAGTGACTTTATTCCAGCCGGTGTCGTGTTCAAACCATGGAAGCAACCCGATGTGATTGCCTTTCTTAGCAGCCTGATTGTGTTGGTAACATTGATAGCCGGAATCTATCCGTCTCTGGTGTTGTCAGGAATCAAAGCGGTATCCATACTCAAAGGGAACGTACTTCCAAACGGTTCAGGGAGCGTAACTCTTCGCAAGGCGTTAACAGTTACTCAGTTCATGATTGCGCAGGTGTTTATATTCGGGGCGTTCATGGTATCGAAACAAGTGAGCTATTCACTTCATGAAGATCTTGGATATACGAAGGAGGCAATCATTTATTTCGATATCGATCGCATGGCTAAAGACAATCGCGAGCCACTGCTGAATGAGATCAGGAAGGTGCCCGGTGTTTCAAAAGCTACGATCGGCTTCCTTGCACCTGCTATTGAAGGAGCCGCATTTGGTCGAATCACATTTAAGAAACAGAATGAAGAGATAAAAGAAAACGTTCAGGTCCGCTGGGGAGATCCGGAATATCTCGACGTATATGGAATTGGTATTGTCGCAGGCAGAAATGTAAAGATGGGAAAGGACATCCACGAGGTTCTGATTAACGAGACTTATGCAAAAATTATAGGCTTCAATGATCCACAGGAAGCCATAAATGAGCAGCTGTTAAACGGCGAGACTCCATTTACTATCGTGGGTGTTATGCGCGACTTCCATGAATCGTCGATGCGCGCGCCGATAGGGCCACTGGTTTTTATGAACAATGAAAACAGTTATTTCTTTCACATTGCGTTGTCGCCTGACAGCAAAAGCTGGGCTGCGTCTATAGAATCATTACGTGAGCTACACAATCGTTTTTATCCTGAACAGGATTTCAAATACACCTTCTTCGATGAAGCGATCGCGAAGTTTTATAAAGAGGAGCAGAACACTGCACGTCTGCTTAGCTGGGCAATGGGAATATCGATGCTCATCAGCTGCATGGGATTGCTGGGACTTGTGATGCATACTTCTGAAACGCGCACGAAAGAGATTGGCATCAGAAAGATTTTGGGTGCTTCTGTCACAAATCTGATTTCAATTTTATCGGTTGATTTCATTGTGCTGGTCTTTGCGGCCTTTGTGTTGGCAGCGCCGGTGAGTTGGTGGGCGACGAGCAAGTGGCTGGAAGGATTTGTGTATAAGACTTCGATGAGCTGGTGGGTATTTGCAACCAGTGGTGTCGCTATGATTGCCGTGGCGCTGCTTGCGCTTAGCTTCCATACTTTCAAGACGGCAACTTCAAACCCGGTGAAAAGCCTGCGATCTGAATAATGCGCGAGTGATCGGTTGGCGAAGTTAGAAGCAAACCGCGAGGTTGATACCGTCAACTTCTTAGACTGGCGTATTCCATACTCACCACGTTCGGTTGGCAATGGAATTTCTTAGTGCCCATGGTGCACAGGTACCATGAACTGCCGGGTGGTCCCGATCGCTGTTTCCAGCGGATTTATGACAATTTCTCTTAGCACCTTCTTATCAACATGCTTTAAATCAGCAGCTTAAATACTTATTAACCTATTTTTACTGCAATTACGAATTAAATGCAACTATATTTACTGCAATTACGAATAATACACTTATTGGCTTATGAAAAAGACAAAGCTTGGAGAATTCGAAGAGCTGGTTCTGCTGACCGTCGCATCCTTGCAGCAGGAAGCATATGGAGTTGAAATCAAGCGTGAGCTGGAAGCCCGGCTCAATGAGCGATTGAGTGTCGGATCTATTCAGTCGGCCTTAAAGCGCATGGCGGAAAAAGGATTTCTAACCTCTGAATTTGGCGAGTCAACACAAAAGCGCGGAGGCAAACGCAAGAGAATATACGCTGCAACGCCGTATGCGCATCGTGTATTGCGTGAGTTGAAGGACGTGCGTGCGGGACTTTGGGAAACCATCCCGCAGCTCGCACATGATTTAAAAAGTGCTTTGAACTGATTACGGGTATTTGAAACTGATTATTCCCACACCTTAATGCGAGTTTGATGAAAGACTCTCCACGCAAAAGTGATCGCACATCATTAAAATCATCGCCGCCGAAGTGGCCACTTAGATTATTAAGACTCCTGATCAGAGATGAGTATCTGGAGGAGATCGAGGGTGACATGGAAGAATTGTTTCAGGATTGGGTGGCACAACGGGGGTCATATACTAAGGCACGCAGGCAGTACATATGGGAAACATTGCGCCTGGCACGGCCCGTACTGATGAAACATCTTAGCAACTGGAGAATTCAAAGCCCCTATCCCATGTTCACCAACTATTTTAAGACATCGTTTCGCAGCCTGGCAAAACATCCGCTGACTGCCTTCATCAATGTATTTGGATTATCAGTTGCTATTGGGATCTGTTTGCTCGTGTACAGCTTTATGGCCTACGATCAACGGATCGATCAGTTCCATGAGCAAAAGGAAAGTATCTACCTCGCTACATTCAACGCCTCGCGTGATGGCAGCGACCAGCAATACGGCCTTACACCCCGTCCCCTCGGGGAAGCTTTAAGACAAGATCTTCCCCAGGTCAAAGAGGTTTGTCGCATTGATGAAAGTAGTGTTGTGCTCAAGTACAACGACAACGTCTTTCACGAACGGGTTCGCTACGTTGATCCCTCGTTTCTAAGAATGTTCACCTTTCCATTGAAGTGGGGAGTACCTGGTTCGTTGACTGACCTGAACAGCCTCGTGATGAGCGAAGACATGTCGACGAAGTACTTTGGCGACGATAATCCGGTCGGTCGCACAGTCACCATGATCTTTAATGACAGCACCAAAAAAGAGTTCGTCGTCTCTGGTGTCGCTGCCACATTCCCGAAAGAAAGAGATTTGGAATTCGGTCTGCTTATCCACTACGACAACCTTAAGACTGCCAATACCACATTCAAATCTGATGACTGGGGTCAGTTCCTCAGTGCGACCTGGATACAGATCGAAGCAAACGATGTTGGCGTGGTAACCAGTCAGCTGAGCAAGTATCAGAAGATTCATCACGCAGCGGTGCCGGAGTGGAACGTAACTTCATTTAAACTGGAACCGCTCACAACTTTGCACGAACGTTCTTCAAACATCCGGGATGCAATTGTCCATGACTTTAATGTGGAAGGTAGAATTGGCATGCCCATCATTGCCATCTTCATGATTGTACTCGCCTGTCTGAACTATATCAACATGGCAATCGTCTCTGCGGCGAAGCGACTGAAAGAGATTGGTATTCGAAAAGTCATTGGTGCCAACCGTTTGCGCGTGATCTTCCAGTTCCTCACTGAAAACATCTTCGTCACATTGTTTGCACTATCGATTGGCGTTGGACTTTGCTACTTCATTTTTATGCCATGGTTTGTGCAGTTTACAGGATGGCCTCTTGAACTCAACTTCCTGAACAAAGGAACCTGGATGTTTGTCGTCGTTCTTGTTGTCTTGACTGGTATCGTGTCGGGGATCTATCCGGCGTTCTATATTTCCCAGTTCGATGCCGTCAGGATATTCAAAGGCACTCTTCAATTCGGTCGTAAGAATCCGTTGACCCAAATCTTCCTCGCTGTTCAAATTATGCTCGCCTGCATGACCATAACCTCGGGAGTGGTGCTCACTCAGAATAATCGTTTTCAGCATCAAAGGAGCTGGGGCTACGATCAAAAGGATGTTTTATATATCAACGTCCCCAACAGACCTGCGTACGACAGAATACATGCAGCGATGGTAAATCACTCTGATGTTATTGCCTTAACGGGTTCTGCGAACCATGTTGGAAAAGCAGCCAGCACCGCTGTTGTTCGGACATCTGATAACACCCGATATGAGACCGATCTATTCGCGGTAGATGGACACTATATCGAAACTATGGGCCTTCAGCTACTTCAAGGCACTCCGCTTCGGGAAGATTCGGAATCTGATGCGAACGCAGTACTGGTAAATGAGCTTTTCGTTAAAGAATTAAAATTGAAGAATCCGATCGGAGAGCAGTTTACAATTGATAGCGTGCGATACCACGTTGCAGGAATCGTTAAAGATTTTCATTCGCGTGATTTCTTCAGTAAGCTTCGTCCCACTGTTTTCACGAAGGCGGCCAAGGACGACTATCGCTTCCTAACGCTAAGGCTACGTGAGGGATCGGACGATGGTGTACTGAAATCGTTGCAGAACAAGTGGGTTGCACTCTATCCTGAGATTCCTTTCCAGGGAGGCTACCAGCAGGATGTATGGACGAACTATTTTGATTCCGTTGATCGTTCACAGGAATTTACCAATATAGTAGCCGTGGTTGCAGTGCTGTTAGCCAGCCTGGGCCTGTATGGATTGGTGACACTGAACGTTTCGGGAAGGGTAAAAGAATTCAGCATCAGAAAAACTCTTGGCGCTGGATTTTCAAACATCACGGGAGTGATTCTGAGGCAATATCTCGTGCTTACGCTAGTCTCGCTTGCGATGGGGATACCGGCCAGTTACCTGTTCACAAAGGCGTACCTGAGCATGCTTTTCGCTTATCCGATGCCTATGGGGTATTCCGGGAGCCTTATCGCCGCTTTCCTGCTCGTGGGAGTCATGATGCTCGTGATCTCGACGCAGATCAGGAACGTGCTGCAGCTCAACCCGGTAGAAGGATTGAAGGCTGATCAGGGCTGAGATATCTCTTCCGGCCGGCACGAGGACATTAGCTGTGGACTACTGTGAGGCTACTATTGCGTTGTTGCAGTGCCAAACGCCGGAAACAATTCCCGTCCAAACTGCAACCTTTTTGACTTTTTGTAGTCTTAGACACATGTGCACTACATTGCACGCGGTCGATCCTTTTTGGTCCCTAAATCCCGTACAAGATGTTTCGAAACAATCTGAGACTCGCCTTCAGAAACCTGTGGAAGCACAAGGTTATTACCATGATCAATGTTGTGGGCCTTACATCGGGCCTCGCGTCGTGTATGCTGATCGTGTTGTTCATTCAACATGAGATGAGCTTCGACACTTTTCAAAACAACGGCGATCGCATCGTGCGCGCCATTATGGAATATAGTTTTGATGGAGGCACCGAATCTACAAAAGGAAACTGGACCAGTGCTAAGGTGGCCAACGTGTTGTCCAGCACGTTCCCGGAAGTTGAAAAGGCGATGCGGGTTTCGAGCGCCGACATGATTGTAAAAAAAGAGGACACTCCGGTAACGGAGACTAATTTCCTTTACGTCGACTCTACTTTCTTCGACATGTTTAATTACGAGTTGGTTCAGGGAGACCCGAAGCATGCGCTTGATGGTCCCCGTAAACTCGTCCTCACTGAAACTACAGCGCGACGATACTTTGGTGATGAATCTCCAGTAGGCAATACGTTGCTACTTGGAGGAGATGCGGTGCCCTATGAGATCACAGCGGTTATCAAGGACTATCCGAATAACTCGCAGATCTACTTTGACATGCTCGGATCATTTTCGTCTCTCGGACAAAACCAGCACAAGGATTACTGGAACGCCAACTACACGACATATGCCATGCTGAAGGATGGCAACTCGATGGCTGGGTTGCAATCCAAACTCGATCCGTTCATGGTAAAAGAAATGAAAGGGTCAGGGGCCAAAATCGGATTTGAACTTGAAGCATTCAACAGGATCCACCTTCACTCTCCTTACGCCGGCGAGGTACCCAATACAAGCATCACCTACCTCGTCATTCTTGGCGCAGTAGCGGCGTTGATTCTGCTCATCGTTTGTTTCACTTATGTGAACCTGAGCACAGCAAGGTCCATTGAACGCGCGAAGGAAGTGGGAGTTCGAAAGGTATCGGGGGCTGTGCGCGCTCAGCTCTTCTGGCAGTTCATTGGAGAATCATTTGTGTTGGTTACGGTATCGGTGCTGGTCAGCATTCTGGTGGCCGGACTGCTTCTCCCCTATTTCAGTACACTGATTGAGAAGCCGCTTGAAATTTCAGGACTGCTGAAACCAACTTTTATCGCCAACGCATTTTTAGGAACTGTCCTGGTGAGTCTCATTGCCGGTGGTTATCCTGCTCTGATATTATCAGGAATGCAACCTGCCCGAGTCCTGAAGGGTATCTTCAAGAATACGCCAGGAGCGCGATGGATCCAACAGAGTCTGGTTGTGTTTCAATTCGCCATCACTGTTGTGCTGATTATTGCGACAATCATCATTCAAGGACAACTACAATATTTACAGAACCGAAATCTCGGATACAATCGTGATCAGGTGGTTGAGCTTCGAATCGACTGGGAGATGACCTACGACAAGGCCAATTTGTTGAAGCAGCAACTCAGGACTAACCCGGAAGTGTTGTCAATTTCGCGCACGGCAAATAGTCCTGTGAAAATCATGAGCGGATATACAATGCGTAAGCAATCTGCTCCTGAAGATCAGGCCATTTCAGTTAACGCTAATCCTATCGACGAGGATTTCATTGCCGTGAATGGATTACAACTTGTTGCTGGCACCAACATTAACGAGCAGGACATGAAGCAGGCTTCGGAAGGAGAATGGGATGACTGGAAATATCATTTTATACTCAATGAAAGCGCCGCCAAACGTCTGGGCTGGACGCCGGAGGAAGCCATCGGACAGCAGATGGAAACGCAACGTCCGGGTATAGTGCGAGGTGTGGTGCGCGACTTCAATTTCCAGTCGATGCATGGAGAGATCAAGCCTTTGGTACTGTTTACCAGTACCTATGGAGGCCGTTTGCTGGTGAAACTAAGTGGCAAGAACACCACTGAGACGCTGGCCTTCATAGGCGCGAAATGGAAAGAGCTGTTGCCGAACAGACCATTTGAATATCACTTCCTCGATGACGACTTTAATACAATGTATCACGCTGAGGCGCAACTCGGCAAGGCAATGAACATATTCGCATCCATTGCCATAGCGCTGGCTACCCTTGGTTTATTCGGGCTTTCAAGTTTCATTGTTCAGCAGCGAACCAAAGAGATCGGCATACGCAAAGTTATGGGCGCATCGATATTCCATTTGCTAGCTACCGTATCCAGAAGGTTTGTGACGCTTGTTGTGTTGTCGGTAGTGATTGCATCTCCGCTGGCCTATTTGCTTATGAGCGAGTGGCTCATGGGATTCTCGTATCGCATCGGGTTGTCGTGGTGGATATTTGCCGCTGCCGGACTGCTGACGATGATTGTGGCAATTGCAACGGTGAGCATACACGGTTGGCGGGCAGCGGTTGTTAATCCGGTGAAAAGTTTGAGGTCGGAATGAGGTTGTCGTACGTTGCCTGTGATCGTTGGCGAGGTCCGGGAAAAGTCTTACTAGTCCGGGAGTCGAAGTCAGATCTCGTCAGGTAGAGCCTTGATAAGGCCAGCTATAGGCCACCAAGGCCAGCGGAAGGCCGGAATGCAGCAGCTGGGGTTCGGAAAGGTGCCGTTCGGAGTTCGGTGTTGTTGTGAAACGTAAACAAAGTCGTATGAGAATCCATAGGAAGGCATATTCAGATACAGCGTGAGGTGATTGTTATTTGTGAATGACGTAGGCAGCAACTTTTGAATACACGAATGACCTGTCGCCTGTAAGTAATTCTTTGCTGAGACCTACATCCTTTTGGATTCGCGATTCAAGTTCGGATGGTATCTCGCGGGGGACCATAAGGTTTCGGAAGCAACATTTTCCTCCAGCTTTACCCACCCTTGCAATATGATCAAACAAGGATCGGGTGTCAGGCTCGCTCTTCAATTCACAAATGTTTGAAAGGCTGAAAGCGTCAATGCACTCATCGGGCCGGGAGGCAAGCCACTCATTGGCATCCTGAGTAATAATTTGAATCCGATCGACCCGTTCCCTGATGATTTCAAAGTTGCTTCGCTTCAAATACTCCGGCATTTCATCTTCATTTTGGTATCGTCCGGTGAGGTACAATGAAAGAAAGTAGTTTCCTTTTAGTGGCAGGTTTCGGATAGCGTTCTTCGCCCGGTTAAAAAAGCTCTCTGAAAAGGACTTACTTCCATCGTCGAAATGAAAATAGTCACTATTGAGTCCTTTTCTGGCCAACATTCTCTTGTTGAATAATATTGGAAATATTGATCTGAATCGCCAGGTATTGAACGTAGAGTCGAAATATAATTGCTGCTCTTTTTGGTCGTCATTCCTAAACAATCCCTCTACAACACGTTTTCCTTGCAGTATTGTTATCGCTTTGCAAGCGAGCTTTACAAATCTTTCGTAACGGCCCGACATGATCAAACCCATTTCAAGAGTCTCTGCCCTGGCGTCCCAATAGTTCCGTGCATCAACACTTAGCAGGGGTCTTAGCTTTGCATAAATGAAGTCTCCCTCAACCTGCCGAAGTCCCATTAATTGGCAGAACTCCTCATAGCCAAGATGTTTGAATGCCTTCGTCTTCAACTCCATCAAATAAGATTGGGCGGGATTAATATCCAAAGCATATACATGCGCGGGGTCGTGGAGCAAAAACTCGAAGGTATTACAACCGCCGGATGAAATTGTCATTACATTATCCCCCGGACGTATCTGCAATGCTCTGATATCAGATTGAGGATCCTCCCAGTTGAGAGAAAAAATCAACTCGTGCAGCTGAACCTGATTCTTCGTCTTCATTGGATCTCTAATAAATCTAAACAGGCCATAGGCCTTTGTCGTTATAGAATGGCGCACGTTCTATGCCGTGCTTGTATGCTATATCAAGAATTTCATCCATCTTTTCTTTCCTGATATTTCCTCTGCCTGAAGAATAGGACTCCGGTCTATTGTCAAATGCGAGTACCATTGCTTCGAGAACACAACCATGCGCGATAAACGGAAGTGGAAAATTGTAGAAATAGCGATGATAGTCAGGGATCGATGTGTAGCCTGCTTTAACAATGCCCATACCTCCGTAGAATAGTTTTGCTTCTTTAGGAAGCGACGCCGCAGACAAAGATTTCGGATATCCGGCGTCGACAATGATAGCACCTGTTTTAACGTTATCGAGCCTAACTTCGCTGGAGCTAGTCACAGCGATGATAATATCGGCATCGGGAATAAGCTCAGCAGCATTGCAGGAAGCGGCGAAGTCATAACCATTGAACTGATCACAGAACATTGCCAATCGCTTTTGATTGCGCGCAACAAAGTGCAGCTTACTAACTTTACCTTTAAAGTAATGAGCGCACGCCGACCCAAGATCTCCGGTGGCGCCCAGTATCAGTAATTGTGATTGTCCGATATTGACATTGAGTAGGTTGCAGCCATCGATGACTCCTTTGACAATCAAGGCCGCAGTTAAGGTGTTTCCACTGGTGAATTTTCCGCAGTCATGAACGGGCAACAAATCAAGGTCTCCTTCGAGAAAAATCGAAGTGAATCCACCCAAAGTCGTTATTGGTATATGGTTTCGTATTGATACCCGTGCTGCATCACACACACGTTTCAGATTATCTTTAGCGTGACCTATACTAATCAAGCTGTCGGGAGTGATAAACGTCTCGATATATTTTCCCCTGATTTTTCTTCCACAGGAAGTTGAAGCAACTTCAATGTCGAACAGACTTCTTGGAGGAAAATAAGGGAATAACGATTTAATTTCCTTTTCCGGCAACGGAGGTTGATCGCGGATTCCGTTCACCATGGAAAAAATATGACTCCAATCGGATTGATGTCCAATTACAGCAAAATCGGTATGGCTCGATATAGTCAACGTTATGCAGGTAAGTTGAGCATCCAGATGGTCGATTGCTCAGAAGGAATGCCTATTCGGTCCAGTGCCTCTGCGTATAGCCTGAGGGCGTTTCCTCTCAGTTGGCTCGTGGTCAAGCCGATTTCCATAAGGTCATCTTTCATACAGTTGCCGTTGCACACACCGCAATGTTCACGATGATCACTGTTTGCACTGAACTCACACAGGATTGTCATGACCTCATCGTGCAACTGATGAAACTTAGCTGTAAACGCTTCAGGACTTGCGGCCAGTTCATTTTGTAAAATCTCAGTGCAATGTTCGAGATGATCCATTTCTTCGGCCGAAGTTCGAAGGAGCAAGTCGCCAATGTCGCCGCCAATGGCTCTTCCTGTATCCCGGTACATCGATACAGCAAATGATTCCAGCATCACCTCCTGTATAATGAGACATGCGATGAAATCACCACTCCGGGCGTAGTGCAGAAACCGTTGCCTTATCGAGTTCCAATATGTACCATTAACGTTAATCACCTTCGGCAAATTGTACTGATCGGCTATGCTGATGAATCCAATCGCATGCTGACGTTCACTTTCGGCATGTTCCACGGCTTCCATTTTTTCCGAATAGTCATCAATGGTCTCTGCCAGCGATGCGAAATTCGACATGCCTATCAACTCTCCTGTAATAGATTGTGAAAGAATGTCACCAACAACTTTTTTCACCCTGGGATTTTCAAGATCGACGATTTGAATAGCGGCTTCCATATTGTGTAGATTAGGTTAAACGAGAGAATAGTCTCTGGCTGGCACTCCGCAAATGATATCCTGCAACAGCGAATCATTGCCCTTCAAGCTTGCAATAAAACCTCTTGACTTAAAGGTGAACTTGTTGAGGTTCTTTAAGCAAAGCTGAATTGGATTCTTTGTGTGTACGCCAATGCTGACAAAATGATATTGTCCGCTGGAGGCGATTTGCCTCGACTTAGCAAGCAGTTCGGTTAATCCTGTCTCATGACCTGCCGAATAGAAAATGTTTTTTATATAGAGTGTTTTTATGGGTTCACCAATGCCAGGGAGTCGTGGTATTGGAAGAAATTTAGAGAGCCTGATCAGCATGCGCAGAAATAAACTGGCATGTATCACAACATTTTGTTTGTACGGAGACGAATCAAATAGAGCAACGGCGGCTACGAGCTCGCCGTTCGACACTGCCACCAATACTCTGGAACATTTTAGACATTCAGCATCTATGAGTTCGCCAAGCTGAAAGTGCTGATTAAATGAATTGAATTTCGATGCAATTTCATCGGATGCATGGATCTCCCGAATATCATATAGTCCTTCGCTTTCATTACGCAGAGGGGGAAATTGATAAACAGTAAAGACGCCTAGATTGGTGAAGGCCGGGATACCGACGCGCCCTGACAGGAACGGATTGACCTTATTGTTGCCGTCAGCTACAATGACCAATATCAAGTCAGCTTGCACAAGCTCGAAGTGTAACTTCAAGGCAGATATCAGTCGAAAGGCAACGCGTGTGCCGTAATGAGGCCTGGCTACTTTCAGGTCGCTTATGTAGTATACATCTTTTGCATGACGATTGATCCAGGTGGTCGCCCTAGAAACTGAAACGCACCCTGCCAGACTACCATTATCGTCGGCGATAAACGTTACGCTTTCTCCTCTCAGTGTGAGAAGAGAAAAAAGTCCGGATGACGATCGATTCTCAATGCAATTGGTCCCTCCATGAAGCTCTGGGACGTCAGAGCCAACAGAAGTGCATTATCTTCTTTGGTGGCCTTTCGAATGATCATTGATCAAACCCTCTGGGAGGAATTGCGGGAGTAGTGAAACGGTGCTTGCCAAAAACTTGTATATTAATATACGTAACACCGTCCTTAATTACATAATGGCTCGCTGATATTTTATCACATCGTTGTGACAACTCAGATTGAATCACTTAGTAGCTGGATAGAATCCTTCTCTATCAACGACGTTCCTGTTCACACGCTTGAGCAAGCCAGGCTTCAGGTATTGGATTGCATTTCAAGTATCACAGCCGGGTCACGCTCGGCCGTTGGTCAGAAGATCTATGTTGCACTAAAGTCACTTTCATCGGATAATGGTGATCATCGGATTTTTCCATCAGGCGAAAAATGGCCATTGGAAAACGCTGTATACCTGCATGCTGCGCTCATCAATGCACTTGAATGGACAACTTTAGTTACATGGGGCATCTAAGTCAATCGGCGTTTCCGGTGGCGTATGCCATCACCGAAAAAAGAGGAGCGTCGGGCATCGAATTTCTTGAGAGTTTTATTTGCAGCCAGGAAGTTTCCGGAAGGCTGAGTGCTCATCTTGCATCTGGTCCGCTTCAGGGGCATATGCTATCATTTATTCACCGTGTTGGGGCCGCCGTAGCCACAGTAAAACTATATCGCTGTAAAAGAGAAGTGATTGCCAATGCCATCTCGATTGCTATTTCCGCTCCTGAGCATCCTATGTTTCCATCATCATTTTCGCCAGACACAAAAGTAACTTGTGTATCCGGTGCTGCGGTCGAAGGAATGCGTTCAGCCTTTTTGGCAATGGAAGGGCTACAAGGAACGCTTGATATCATTGAGCATCCTGCCGGTTTTATCAGATCATTTAGCAGTCTAAGCATCGTACCTGACATCTGGGGGACACTGGGGAAGACATGGGTGATGGATTCCGTTTCATTCAAGTACTATGCCTCATGCGGTTATTCGCAAGGCCCTGTCAATGCCGTATTGAATGCCATCGGACCAAACTCAGTGTTGCCACATGACATTAAAAGCATCCATCTTCACTGTCCGATACTAACGGTGGTAATGGAAAATTTCTCAACGCCTCATTATCGCTCGGGACTAAGCGTTGTTAATATTAACTTCTCTTCCAAACGAAGTGTGAGTGCCGCGATCATTTATCAGGGACTTGACGGATCTTTCTTTGCAAATAGCAACGATGAACTACATTATGATGCGATAGATCAGCTTAGCAGGAAAGTATTTATTCACCATAGCTGGAAGCATACACTTGACATGATAATGGGTATGGATGCTTGTCTTGAACATGCTGGCTATCCCGGGGTTTTTGATACCGGAACTTCTGACAAAACACTGAAGAAACTAAGAGCCGTGTATCGAAACCGCACCTTATTCAGTAAGGTTGAACTGGTTCAGTTAATGAATTTGCCTGGTGGTTATCTCCGATATCTTCTGAGGCGTATGTGGAGATCGCTTGTCGGAAAGATGGGCTGGTCAGATAAGTCCTCACGTGAGGTTGATTTATCCAAGCTCAAATTCGCGATTGGAACGAGCGCAGAACTGTTGTTGAGCAATGGAACCGTGCTGAAAGGGACGTGCGACATTCCAAAGGGATTTGCCGGTGATCCATGCAAGAGGGTACGAGTTCTTGAAAAGTTCGAACGTGAATGCTATCCGGTTTATGGACCTGATCGTTCAAAAGAAATTCTGAAGGATATCATGGACTTTGGATTTCCAAGCTCAATACAAGCGACAGCGGTGGATCAATTGTCCAACCTCAGAACTCCGACTAAAACAGCTCCTTAGTACTGCTCCTTCTCGTTCGGGAAGCTTCCAGCCTTTACATCCTGAATGTAGTTCGAAACTGCCCCGGTTACGATTCCATTGAGGTCGGCGTATTGCCTGAGGAATCTCGGTTTGAATTCTTTGCTGATGCCAAGCATGTCCTGCATAACGAGCACCTGACCATCTACGTCTGCACCTGCTCCTATGCCTATGGTTGGAATGTTAACCGACTTAGTCACGCGTCCAGCCAATACTGCAGGAATCTTTTCCAACACCATTCCGAAGCATCCACATTCTTCAAGCATCTTGGCATCTTCCAAAAGTTTGTTCGCTTCATTCTCTTCCTTCGCGCGAACTGTATAGGTGCCGAATTTGTAGATCGATTGTGGGGTGAGGCCAAGGTGTCCCATCACTGGAATGCCCGCACTAAGAATGCGATCAATAGAATCCTTCACTTCCTTTCCACCTTCGAGCTTAACTGCGTGCGCCCCGCTTTCCTTCATAATACGAATGGCTGACCTTAGTGCTTCTCCGGAGCTACCCTGGTACGTTCCAAATGGAAGATCTACGATAACCAGGCATCGCTTTGCTGCACGAACAACCGACGCAGCATGATAGATCATATGGTCAAGCGTTATAGGAAGGGTTGTTTCGTATCCAGCCATTACGTTGGAAGCGGAGTCGCCAACCAAAATTATATCGATGCCAGCGCCATCAATGATCCGGGCCATACTGAAATCGTAGGCCGTGAGCATTGCGATCTTCTCTCCACGACTCTTCATTTCACGTAGCTGATGCGTTGTGATTCTTCTTACTTCCTGCTTCTTGGCGGTAGACATGGCGAAATAGTATTTAGTCCTGAGTCCTTAGTTGGTCATTAGTAATGGGTATTCCGGCTGTTTAATTCGTCGTACTGAGTCAATGACCAACTATAAGTTGATAGTTTATTGCTATAGTTTATTGCGACCAGGCATACTGTAATAATGTGTTTGCCCAACATACGCCGAAGAGGAAGCTTTGTATTAATCATACTCACGACCCACTCACGACTAAATACTCAGGACTCAATACTGTTCTCATACCAGATAAACAGCCGCCCCTTCGCCCAGGTTCACCTCAACATGGTCCTTGATGGTTGTCGCGAGGGCGTATCCGGTATACTGCGGGTAGATCGGAAACAGTGTATGACTTCTGTTCACAAGAACGGCTGTCTCAATCTTTTTCACTTCGACATCGAGGAATGGCTTCATGCCATAGGCGAAGGTCCTGCCGGTATTGAGGACATCGTCCACAAGAATGATGCATTTTTTACGAAGCGTTTTTACGTCGCAGTCGAGGGTGATGCTACTTTGAGAAGGCGCCAGCTTATCGAGCGTAACTTTGACGAGGAGAATTTCGAGGGGTGATATCAACTTCACCTGCTTCACCAGCAGGGTCGCAAGCACATATCCCTGACCTTCGATCCCGGCGATAACAATGTTTTTCTCCTTGAAGTTATGTTCGTAGATCTCGAAAGCCATGCGGCGGATCTTCTGCTGAACCTGCCGCTCATCGAGGATCAATGATTTTTCTGCTACCATAAAATGTGACAAGCCTTCACTGTAGGTGTCGGCAAGCTCAAATGTAATGATAAATTTGGATTGCGTTCACAGGCGAAACCCCGGGGATAATTTGTAATTCAGCCCCGTCGGAAGTTATGAGAGATCTTAGAATTTTCGAGCCTATTGTCATAGCTTTCCTTGAAAATACATTTACATATCGACGTGATGGACCTCCTCAAACTTAAAAGCCCGGGTCAATTTGCTTCATCTGCAATAAGCATCCTTTCGATTGCCACCACATACACTAGCAAATGGTAGAAACGATTTTGCAGCAACTTACCTCCAGGAAAACAAGTAACGTGCTCGTTGCACTGAACATCATCGTTAGTTTTACCGTATTCTTTTTTGCATCAAAGAATTTCTTTCCCGATGAGCGGGGCTATATCCTTCTCGGTGAAAGCTTCAGACACGGAACTACTTTCTCTTCATGGTATTTTCTTTCAACACCATTACCGGAAACTCTTCGGACCTGGGGTTATCCTTACTTTCTTTTTCTAGCTCAGTCAATGTTTGATAGCTTGATGTTCGTGAAGGTCATACAATTCCTGTTTTACCTCGCAAGCGTTTGGCTATGCTGGCGCCTGATTTCCCAATTCACAAACTCGATACTATCTATCAACATATTCCTGTTGCTAAGCGTCATCAATATTCAAGTGCCCTACTATGCTGGTCTGATTGCAGCTGAATCATTGTGCGTATTCTTCACGCTTCTCTATTTCTATCTCCTTGCAAAACAAATGACACAAACGCTGACCCTTAGGGAAGCTATACTGTGGGGAGTGATAGCATTCATAAATTTTCAGCTGAGGCCGGCTTTTATAGTTATTCCTTTCATGACAGCTGTCTTCCTGATTTTCGATTCGTTCAGAAGGCATCGTACTGTAGCGGTGGGTCATCTATTAATATTCATCGTCGGCCTGATGCCCTTCGCCTTTTGGAATCTAAAACACCATCAGGTATTTAAACTTACACCGCTACAGGGAGGAGCCGGAGTAACTCACATTGGCTATTGGGCTTATCTGCTGCCACCGAATTACAGAGAAAACTTCTTGTGGTCTAACAATGTCGGCGATGACGTTTTCATGAATCTTGTGGCAGAGCGAAGTCCAACGCATGTTGTTGAATTTGAAAATGAGTGGGCACAGATCAAAGCCGGTGCATCGTTGTTTCTTACAAAGAACGACTCGGCGATCTTGTCAACTATGGAACAAAGGAATCCCGGGATATTTATTACGTACAATTCTCAATACACTTTAGCTCAGGAAAAGCTGCTTTGGCACTACACTCTTCAACACATCAGTGAGAGACCTTTCTTTTTCATCAAGACCAGATTGATTTCGGCCTGCCGGGTCTGGTTCACGGGCATAAACAAATCTCAATGGCAAGAGAGCCATGGGGTAACAGGCAAGCTGAAAATCTTAGCTCCTTTCCTGATCACTTTTACCTTTATTTTCGGGGGCATTCTATACGTAACCTGGAGTCTTGCGCGCAGCAAAAAGTTGTTCAGGAAATACGGTATTTATCTTGGCCTTATTCTTATCTGGGGAGCTTGTCATTCAATATTTGCCATACAGGCCCGCTATGGGGTTCCGATGCATTTAATCATTTTGGTATTGGTGGCGTCGATATCTGCTGAACTAAGGAGTAAACCTCAATTCAAGCAGGCATAAGTCTACCATGGATCGCTTAAAAGCGAGCTCTACTGATTAGATCAGTTAGGCCAATTGGTTAATCGGATCGTGACGGAATTTTCGAATCAGCAGCCTAGGCTGTCACAGGCAACGGCATAGACTTACTGTCCTTAAACGTCGACAGGATCACCATTGATTGAAGACTATCGACTACCTCAATGTTGGATACCTTTTCCAGCATCAGCTGCTGATAGGCCGATATGTCGGCAGCAACGATCTTAAGAATAAAATCGCCCGCACCGGTGATGTGGTGGCATTCGACAATCTCATCGATCTGGCGAATGGCCGAGATGAATTTCTCAATGTTGTCCTTATTGTGACCCTTAAGCGTGACCATAACAAAGGTGCTGACGCCAATTCCAACACTGCCTGGATCGATCACTGCGTGGTAGCTTCTGATGACTCCAGAGCTTTCCAGTTTGTTTACGCGCTCAAGAGTAGGAGCTGGAGACAGCCCTATTTCTTTGGCGAGTTGCGCATTAGTGATGTTCGAATTTGCCTGGAGGATTTCAAGGATCTTGCGATCAGTGGCGTCTATCTTGATAGGTTTCATGAGTTGAATTTGTGTTTAAACGCCTTTTGGCACTGATAATCACACAATTCGTGTGATTCAAGAGCCGTCCGGACGTAGTTTTTGAGAGGGTTGATTCCAAATAAAATTTGGCGAAAATAAATAAAAAAGGGATGTTAAAGCGGCTTGATTGATAAAAGATTACTTTTTTATCGCTGAGTGGAAGATTTCAGCCAATTTTTCTATCGTATTCTCATGCGAGAATTTTTCTCTAACGTGTGAATAACCTGATTTGCCCATCTTTTCGCGGAGTTCCGAACTTGAGATGAGTCGTTCAATTGCTTTTGTCATTGCCTCGACGTCTCTCACCGGCACAAGAATGCCAGTCTCACCATCGCTAACAATTTCTTCAGGTCCGCCACAACGAGTCGCGATCACGGGACGGCCGTAAAATTGTGCTTCCAGGGTAGTAAGCGAAAACGACTCTGACTCGGAGAAGTTCAGGACCAATGCGGCCTCAAGATAATGTTCGCCCAGGTTGCTGGAGAACGATAAAAATTCAATGCGGTCCAACAAGCCGAGATCCTGCGCACTTTTTTGCAGTTTCGACTTATATAGCCTGTTCTTTTCAAGGCCCATGTCGCCACCTACAAACCGGAGCCTCCATTCCGGATATCGCTGAGCTACATTATTAAATGCTTCAAGTGCAAAATTGTGTCCTTTGCCGGTTATATAGTTACCTGGGCACAAGATCAAATGACCGGACGGCGCGCTGAGTTCAACGGTTTTAACGGGCAGCTCGTTATATACGACCGTCAATTTATCGTCGAAGGGTAATTGATTATAAACAGCTTGCGAAACGGCTACGATTTTGCTCGCATATCTTAAGTGAGACGAGTACCATATTCTTACGAGGAGCTTTGGAAATCTATTTGGAAGAAATCTTACGAAGCAGATGTAGGGTACTTTACCACCAAGACCCCGGTAGGCCACTGGAAGAAGATTGTAAAAGTCATTGTTAACGATTAAGACGGGTTTTGATTTCCTGAGGAAACGTCGAAACGTGATCGTATTAATACTTAAGCTGAAAACATATTTCAAATTCGCCCAGGGGTTTCGGCTCAGTTCCTTCATCGCGATCTCTTTGACCTGATGACCGTTGGTCCGAACTAACTGCCCGGCTTTGCTGCCTGAAGGCAATACAAAAAGAAAATTAAATGTTTCCCGAAGCAAGTTTGCTGTCCGTATAGAAGACACTAAACTTCCTGTAACATCAACAGCATTTTCGACGATAATGATAAGAGGTCTGGCAGTCACAGTAGTTCAATTAATTATTGCCCCTATTACGGTTGGATTTGCTCAATCCACTCCGCCAACACTTTTGATTTCTCATAACGCTCAACTCGCAAGAAGCCATTTTTCTTATAGTGATCGCGAAGCTCATGGGAATCCAAATATCGCATTATGCCTGTAACCCAGGAATCAACAACTTGCTCTTCGGGCGCATCCACTACAATGATTCCAGCGAAAGCTTTGATGAGTCCGGGTTGTAATAATTCATTCGTGGTGGACAGAACTTCCGCGCACCCCTCGCATTGAGATGATAAGATGGGTGTCCCACAGACCATAGCCTCTATCAACACATTGGGAAAACCTTCATAAGAAGAGGTAAACACAAAAAGCGAAGTTCGTCTGATGAACGGGAGTGGATTCTTTTGTTCACCAACAAAATATATATCGTAGTCATTTCCGAATTCGTCGTCCCAATGTGAGTAAACACGCAGCTTGTTAGTACGAGCAATGTCAATCAATTCTTTCCGCATCGGCCCATCTCCAACAATTACCAATTTACAATCACGGGTCTGAAGAAGCCGGGCAAAGGTGTTTATCAGGAGGGAATGATTCTTTCCTTTGTGCAGTCTTCCAACGTTGACGAGTACCGTGCCGGTAAGCCATGAGTTGTAACGAGCCGGCAAGTCCTGTTCGCTTTGTTGCCGAAGAGCAACCAGATCATAATAGTTCCCAATTACTTTTACTCTTTCTGCTGATAGCCCAAAGCTCTCGACCAACTCTCTTCCAATTGACGACGATACTGCGATCACCTTATACGCACGCCGGTAAAGAAATGGTATCAAGATCTTTTTGCGGATCCAGCCCAGTGCTCCTCGAATTTCCATGTCGCCACCCTTCGGGCCGCGAATACTTATTATGGGACGATCAGCCTCAGATGACAGTATATTTACATAGTCTGCGCCTTCCAAAAACGAAATTGAAACGGCCGGCTTAATTGTGCGCTTGATCTTTTTTAGCCGAACAACACGCAAATAGAATGCGTACATCTTCTGCAGCCATCCATTTCCAGGAATAACATCAAGACTTAAGATGTTGCCGTTGATAGGGTACTGTACGTTTGACTGCCGATTAAAGACAACGATAGATATCTCATGATCGACCGACAGGTCGTTGGCAAGTTGCGAAAATGACCGCTGTGCTCCGCCCGTTGTCAACTCGGGTATCATCATGAGGATTCTCATAGTTTTTGGAGTCTCTTCCTAAATACATACGAAGCGAATCCATTGCCGGGTTCTGCAACTGTCTCCAGTCGTTCAAAACCAAGTTTATCCAATAGCCCCTGGCATTGTGTATCAACGCCTGCGTTATGAACGTCATGTGTTTCCAGGTATACTATCGGTGAACAATTCTCCAGCAAGTTGACAGCACCGCGCAGAACATCATATTCCGCTCCTTCAACGTCAACTTTTATAAACTGAGGGCATGGTATCTCGCCACTCTTTAGCAAGTCGTCAAGGGAAAAAGAGGGTACCTCTGCCGTTTTAACAAGTACTGAAAATGCAGGAGAGGTAGAGACATATGTATTGGATACATCCGCCTCCGATATTGTGAATCGAACTGTACCAGAACTTTCTGAGACTGCTCCAAATTTCGGAACACAATTACTGATGGAATTCACGCGGACGTGAAACGACAATAGATCAAAGTTTCGCTGGAGCGGCTCAAATGAAAAAACCTTTCCGTCTGGCCCCACCTCGTCGCACATTATCATCGCCAGAAATCCCTGGTGAGCTCCGAGGTCCAATACCGTGTCTCCCTTTTTTAAATACTTACTAATGACCTTCTGCATCGGTAACTCCCAGTCGCCTATTATGAATTCATTGTTGGTAGTCCTGCCAAACTTCCATAGCCTGCCTGCATTGGGTCCGCCCTTGATTCTCATCTTCAGCGACGCCGATCCAAGTATCTTCTTTAGAAATTGCAACCAAACAATAAGTAATAGTTTTGACATAGAAACTACGCTAAGACTAATTAGTTGATGGTGTGTTGTAAAGTTTCAGGTACGACTGTACACATTGATTCATATCGAACTTCGAAGAAAGCCGAAAAGCATTGGATGCAAATTTTTCGCGTTGTTCTTTGTCGCGAATCATTACCTTCATTGAATCTGCGAGAGCCTCTACTTCCAAATGACCGTCAACGACGGGGAGTACAATTCCTGCAGCACCATGCTCATCGTTGAGCATGTTGTACACTTCTCCAACGTTGGTGGCAATCACCGGCTTACCCATAGTCATGTATTCAATGATTGACGTGGGGAGACTTTCTGATTTGAAGACGCTTGGCAGCAATCCAACATCGAACAGCTTAATTCGTGATAAAGGAGTGTCGGTGAAACCGGAAAAGAATATCTGATCGTGCTTATACCGGCTGCGCAATGATTCAAGATATGGGCCCTCGCCTACCAATATCAACTGAACATCCTTGCTCTCTAAAGAAAGAACCGCCTTAATCGCAGTCTCCCATCCCTTTTCCGGTATTCCTCTGGCAACCATGCCAAAAACAAACTGGCCACGGCGAAAGCTTGTTCCAAAGGTATCCAGTGAGATAGTCTGTGGAATTTTTATACCGTTATAAATCTTCTCAATGTTTTTGCCCTTGGTTTCCAGCGGAAATGACTCCTTAAGAAATTTTATTTGATGATCAGAAATGCATGCAATGCCATCGATGTTTGAGAATACACGTTCCGCCTTTCTCCTGAACCGCTCCAACAAGTGTGGTGTTTTGGCTAATGCCTGAGAAAAGTTTACATAGTCGCCATGTATCGTCGTAACCTGTCTCATACGGTAGTTTCTATTGGCCCGCAAGAAGACATAGTCAACTTTGAATTGGTGTGTATGTAATACTGCCTGCTTAGTCGAAAGGATACTTTGAATTCTTCTGATCACAAGAGCTTCCCTGAGAGAATAGGACAGGCGTACCATTTGCAGTATGCGACCGAAGTATCGTAAGAGTGTTTCCGACGGAAAAGAAATAGGTATGCAGGTAACGCGTTTATCAAGCTGCTTTAATACGTCGTTGCTAATAAGGTGCCCGTTTGTGACGACTAATGTGACGTCATAATGATCACACATTCCATTGGCGAGCCGTATAGCAAATAGCTCTGCGCCACCGACCAGGAGAGTTTCGATTGCCACGATCAGATTTTGTCGTCCACTCAACATGAATTATCCCTGGCTTTATTTGTCGAGAGTTGCAACCGTAAGATTTTCGATAAACCGATCAAAGTTTTGCAGATCTAAAGTTTGCCCGCCTGCTATACCAATTCGCACTGCTTCGTGCCGATGATCACTGCAAAACTTTATGATTTCCAGAATCTCTTTCGCGTCGCCGGTTTTAACTATAAATCCATTTTCTCCATTGCGAATAATGTCTTTCATTCCGCAACCGTCAGTTAGCGCAACGGGGACGTCGTATTCCATAGCTTCGAGTGGAGTAACAGGACCACCATCCAACAGGCTCGGCACAACGACAAGACTTGCCTGACGATAATATTCACCAATATCATGTCGGACTCCGAAATACTTTACGCGTGCTAAGTTACTGAAATCACGGTTTATTATTTGTTGCATAGATGGGTCTATGGAGCCAACGATCCATAGCTCAGATTCCTCATTATCGAATTCCGCCCAGGCCGAGAGCAGGTATTGAAGTCCTTTCAAAAGGACCGTGTAACCAACATATAGGACAATCAACTTTCCCTCATTGACGGGCAATCCGGCCTTAGGTTCCCTTGAGCCGGTTTGTTTGATCACACCATAACATGCCCTAACATTACTTCCGGGAAACTTAAGTTTGAAAGTTTCATGTATCACACTTGAATGACATACGATTGACTTCGCTGCACTAACGGCGCGCCGGTAATTTCGCAGCCTGGGTTCGTACGTATAAGGGTCCGTTGTATTGACTTTCCAACGCTCCATTTCATTCATCAATGTGTCAAAAATCTTCGTATCCGCTGGATTACCTGGAATCAACACAGATCGCACGCCGAGTTTTGAGCATCGGGCTAAGGTATTAGGTATATGACAATTCGTTGACACTACAAGTTGTACATCATGGCTGACCAGCGGGCGACAAAACCAATCGAAAAGTACTTCCTCAATGTGCCTTTTGACATGTGTCGAAATTAAACCAATGCGATAACCCCAGTTGATAAGCCACAAATAGTATCTCGAAATTTTGTGAACGGGACCACTTACAAATTCTGTTTTAAAATTCCCTTTCGCGGAAACCACAAAACTCACATCCATTTGCATGTCGTGTAGCCTCGAAGCAATTGCGTAGCCTAGCCTCCCGGTTCCGGCGGCGCCCCGCTCCGTCAATGACTGAAAAGAGATTACGATCACTTTCATGCAAACTGAGATTCCACGGTAAAAAAATGAATCAGCGGTTTACCGGATACACTTGATTCGTTGTTCATTTTGATGATGAAAATGTTTCCGTGAACAAACACCTTACACCATACCAAAGCGTTTTCAGTGACTCTTTGCTCACACCTCCCACAAGCAAACCTTTCCAGACCATTCCAAATCCTGACGAGAATTGACGTCTGTCAAAGCAACGAGCTGCGGCTATCTGGTAGTGCCGCAGCAGGAACGACCTGCCTGTCGATATTTTCTTCTCCAGTCTAGACAAAGACTCGAAGTCGTTTTGCTCCAGCCAGTCCGTACCGGAAGTATCGCGCTGCCTCATTAATTCCAATAATACATAAGGCATCACCATCTTGCGCATGTTACTAATCTGTCCCGTAATCGAACTGGGATGCACCCGATAGTCATACATTGGTTTATTAATGTAATGGATCGGAAATTTCGATACTGCCAATGATGTCCAGTAATAATCGTCTCCCAACGCACCAGCAAAATAAGTATTAAACGGACCAACCGCCCGTATCACATCGGCATCACATAACAGGGAGGGAAACCAAAAAGGATACTCACCATCCGGCCGTTTCGTGATTATCTGATTATCTGCTTCTACCGGACCACGAGTCACTACACCCTTGTCATCAATCAACCTGTAATTACACGCGACTATTTTGGCTGATGAATTCTGTTGAATCACATTCATCATTACCTCAATTCGATCTGGAGCAGATAAATCATCCTGATCCATTTGTGTAATGTATTGTCCCCTTGCCTGGCTGTGGGCAAAATTTTTATTGGGGACATAACCCAAATTCTTTGGCTGAAGAAATAATCTTATTCTCTGATCAACTGCACTTTTGGAGGTAAGCCATTCCCGGGTACCATCAGTCGAACAATCGTCACTGATAACGAGCTCTATGTTGCTGTAACTTTGACCAAGAATAGCGTCAACCGCCTCTACCAGATATGGCAAGCCGTTGTAAGTACACATGACTACACTGATCAGACTCCGCTTCCGCTCTTCAACCATTGCCACGTCAGTTTTAATCCTTGATGAAGATCAACTGCGGGTTTCCACAAAGATATTTCTCGCAGTTTGCTTGAGTCCAGAACGTTTTTACCAACGTCGTACGGTCTTCCCGGTTGAAAGGAAACGGCTAACTGTTTGTTTTCCTGAACGAGCATGTTTTGAAGGGCATCAATCAGATCATGAATTGTGATTCCGAGAGACGAGCCAATGTTATAGATCTGCCCATCAATCCCCGTATCGATAGCAGCGGAAAGGGCTGCACAAAAATCGCTAATATAGAGGTAGTCTCTTATTGTGCTGCCATCGCCGAACACGTTTATCGGCTGATTCTGACTTGCGCTGGACAACGCAGTGGCAATGAACCCCTGCCCCCTGAACGGTCTCTGATAAGGTCCGTAAATATTAGAAGGCCGAATGATCAACGTCTTCAAACCATACACATGATGATACATTCCGACATATCGTTCACATGCAAGCTTTGTAATTCCATATGGAGAAACCGGGAAGTTTGGGGCCTCCTCGTTCACAGGCAGTCTCGCCGCATCACCATATACCGTCCCTCCTGATGATATGTAGACGTATCTGCGCACATTCAATTCCTTCGCCAGGTCGAGATATTGAATGGTTCTTAAGAGGTTGCTCGAGAAATCGCTGATCGGATCATCGAAGCTTGTCATCGGTATTGACGTGTAAGCAAAATCAACGATGACGAGAGGAGAGGTCTGCTGTTTCAGCACATTCTGAATGGCAGGCCCTGCGCTGAAATATTGTTCACTACCTAAAGGGTCATAGGAAGTGCTTCGCCCAACCACTATGACATTACGCTGAGACTTCAACAAATGAGATACAAAGTTTCTTCCCATGAAACCTGCTCCGCCTATCACGACATACGTTGGTTCTCTATCCACAAACCAATTATTCAGATGGCTTAAACAATTGCCGGACTCGCATTTTTACCGAGTTGAGGAATACTCTTAAAGAGTAATTCATTCCAAACCGTCCAGCGGCCAGGCGTTCATGATAAGAACGTACAAGTTGAAATAGCTCCGGATGAACGAGAGCGTTTATCGGATACGCGGCGCGCTCACCACGTCGGACAAGAAACATATTTTGCCGGTACCACCAATCCACTCTCGTATTGTGCCAGATCAGTGGTCTGATAACATCATGGAAGTAAAAGCCTTTTTCATTGAACTTTCGCTCCCAATACTGCGGCCACTGCTCGTTAATATGATTCTGACCACCTTGTCCAGGAATTGCGGCTGAAAACAAAATCACATCTGCATGGCGCGTTAAGGCATCGACAAGCATGGTTGAGTTTTGTTCCGGCAAGTGTTCAGCAACCTCGAGGCACACGGCAAGGTCAAACTTCCTTCCAATTGACCATGACGTTCTGAGATCCTGAGCCCTGAAAGATTCAATAGGAATCTTCAGCTTACTTCGATCAACATAATCGCCATCGATTCCTACACAGTCTGTGATGCCGTTGTCGGCAAACACTTTAAGCCAGGTCCCGGTACCACATCCAACATCAATGACACTTCTTGGATTCACCAGAGAAAGAACTATTGAAACAACTTCGCCAGCGGCATTGAAGTTGTGATAGGTTTCGTTATGGTTATAAAGTGTTTCCAAATAGTTGTGTTTTTTTTTTAAATCGCGTGAATTGAAGTCATATCGATCTGGCAAAACTTCTTCACGTCAATTATTCATTTGAATTCTTACCGGCCCAGGGAAAACCGAATTGACCCGAGGGTTTAAGATCTTTCCGTTACCCAGTACGTCAGAGGGCTGCAATCGAAAAGTGACTGCATTTTGAATGACATCATAGTCATGGCCTCCATCGCCAAAGTACAAATCTACATAATAAACAGAGTCACCATAAAGCGGAAGTGACTCCAGAATAAATGAAATGGTTCCCGCGGTAACCGGCTGACTATGGAGTCTGATGCCGAGGTCGCGATTGTTAATTCCAATGAGTGGCAACTGATTCGAATCTTTGATCACCACACCCAACACTAAGTCGCTGATGGGTCGTTCGTCAATGAAATCGAACTCGGCAGTGAAGTTCTCATTGGAATAAAAGATATCGGTTGGTGTCCCGTTTCGAATCAAACGGCATCTAGTAACCCCCCGCTTATTATTCTTCTTTCCCGGGTGATTTAACAACTCAAATACGCCATCACTGTGGATGTTGGCATCGCCCGAGAGGTATTGACCAATCAATTCCGTGGTGTCGCCCACAGCATCCACAGATCCTTTTTTAATTAAGATTGACCTCGGGCAGAGTGCACGTAAGGCAGCCATATTGTGGCTTACAAAGAGGATTGTTCGCCCTGTCTTGCTTACGTCTTCCATCTTACCAATGCACTTCTTTTGAAACTCGGCGTCGCCCACTGCAAGAACTTCGTCGATCACCAAAATTTCAGGTTCGAGAAATGCGGCCACGGAAAATGCCAATCGAAGTTGCATCCCGCTGGAATAGTGTTTCAAAGGAGTGTCCAGAAACATTTCTACGCCACTGAAGTCAACGATCTCATCGAATTTGCTTTCGATCTCCCGGCGTTTCATTCCTAACAAGGAGCCATTGAAAAAGATATTCTCCCTGCCGGTAAGCTCCGGGTGAAATCCGGTACCTACCTCAAGCAAACTCGCCACCCGGCCCCTCGCCGTTATTTTTCCCTTGGTCGGTGGCGTGATTCGAGACAGTATCTTAAGCAGTGTAGATTTTCCGGCTCCGTTACGGCCAATTATGCCAAGAGACTCTCCCCGCTGCACATCAAACGATACATCTTTCAATGCCCAGAAATCTTCATTGTGACTTTTGTTCGATCTAAAAAGGTCAAGCGCCCTTTCACGCAAACTAAAGTAGCCTCCCGGGTTATGCCGGATACTATACTCCTTGCCAATATTTCTAACCTCCAATATGGGCTTCATCTTTTTTTCTCTGTGGAAAATTTGACTGGAATTTTCTAAACATACTAGGCCAGGTCAGCAAAGAGATCTTCAGTTCGTTTAAAGTAGCTTATGCCAAAGAACAAAAAGAATACACTGGATAGAATGCTTAAGGCAATCAGATTTGGATCTAATCCTGCTCCGCTCAACGGATAGCGGAACAATTGAATAGCTGAGTACATTGGAGAGCATGCTAATAAGTACTGCAAGGCCGGATACTTAAGCATGGTCACAGGATAGATGACCGGAGTTAGAAAGAAAAGAACCTGAACCAGGAATGGAATAACATATCGAAAGTCCCTGTACTTTACGTTCAATGCTGACAACAGACATCCGGGTCCGAGCGTTGCAACGATAGTCAGGAAGATGGCCGATGGCCACGCCCACAACACTGATAAGTAATCAACTGATTGTTTATAGAAAACGAGCAGAGGCAGGAAAACTATAAAAGCCATCAGGAAGTCGAAGACAGCAACAAGAACAGAAGCTACGGGGATGATCAATCTCGGAAAGTACACCTTCTTAATGATCTGGGCGTTGTTCACCATACTGTTCGCCGAGCTGGTAAGACCCGTCGAAAAGGTATTCCATAATAACAGTCCGGAAAACACGAAGATAGGATAGGGCAGATTTTGTGAAGGCACATTTAAAGCCCTACCGAAGAAAAAGGTAAAAATGAGCATCATCAGCAATGGCTGAAGTACTGCCCATGCAAACCCAAGTACAGTTTGCTTGTACTTTATTTTGATATCTCGCCAGGCAAAAAAATAGAACAGTTCCTTGTAGCTCCATAGCTGCCTCCAGTCAAAAAACTTCCGTCGATCAGCGTCTACGACGAATTCAACATGTTCATCCATTTCTATTGTAGTCAGGTCGCTTGACTTCGGGACAACTCCGCACCAAATCGAAGAGGCAATATTGTGCAAGTTATCATGATTTCCCGACTATCCCAACGCTGGGTATTTGTCAAATCAACTAATATTGCGAAGTGACCCGTCGCAAGAAAGTTCTATTCCTCGTGCCCTACCCAATCGGGCAAGCTCCATCTCAGCGATTTCGATTTGAACAATACTTTCAGATCCTTCGGTCAAACGGAATTGATTTTAGTATTCAATCATTTCTGGACAAAGACAACTGGCGGTTGTTTTATTCTTCTGGAGATACGGTGGGGAAAGTGATCGCTCTGATAAAAGGTTTTATTCGTCGATCGGTTGGTTTAGCCCGTGCGGGCCAGTTTGATTTTGTATTCATTCACCGGGAGGCGTCACCCATTGGTCCCCCCGTGTTCGAATGGATACTGGCAAAATTGTTACGGAAGAAGATCATCTTCGACTTTGATGATGCCATCTGGATGACCGACAAGGTTTCAGAAAATCCAATTGCCAGACTGGTCAAGTACCGTGGAAAATTTTCCACTATCTGCAAAGTCGCTCATGTCATCAGTGCGGGCAATCAATACTTGTGTGATTTCGCACGACAATACAATGACCGCGTGATCTTAAATCCAACAACCATTGATACCGAATCTGTACACTCTCCAGCTCGCTATAAAAATTCAACTAACAGCAGCACGATTACGATTGGCTGGACCGGATCTCACAGTACATTAAAGTATCTGGAGACTTTGAAAAACACGCTTCAGCAAATTGAAGGCGTGTATCCTGAAGTGGAATTTACTGTCATTGCGGACAAACCTCCGACACTTGGCCTTAAGAGAATTAACTACAAACCCTGGAGTGAACGAACAGAGATCGAAGATTTGGCAAGCATTGATATCGGGCTTATGCCATTGCCAATGGATGAATGGTCAAAGGGGAAATGCGGATTCAAGATACTTCAATATATGGCGCTGTGTATACCAAGTGTCAGTTCTCCTGTTGGAGTGAATACATCAATAGTAGATCATCACAGGAACGGATTTTTAGCTTCGTCGGAAGCTGAATGGGTCGACTATCTATCTAAGCTAATAGCATCGAAGGAACTTCGACTTCGGCTTGGCGAAGCCGGCCGTGAGACGGTGACGAGTTACTATTCCGTATCGTCAAACACTTCCTTGTTTCTTTCCCTTTTTGAATAGTCGTCGATCAGAATGAGAGCAATTGCAAAGAACGGTAACATCGGAATCTTATAGCGAACCAGTGTGCCGAAGTTGTAGGTTGACACCCCAACGGCAAATGCGAATGTGAGGGAGAATATTAGGGAGAAGAATATGCCGGGCTGAATAAGTGCACGAAATACTAGCAGATTTGCCCGGGCAAAAATAATTATCGTGGCGATCAGGAACATGATACTCTCGAGACTTGACAACAACATCAACACGTTATTTACCTCCCACAAATAGGGCCTGAAGAGCGACACATTGATCGCCTGCGGTGCGAGCGAAATCATCGAACCAAAAGTGCCATCCAACTCACCAAGCGAATATCCAGAGCCGGCATCTTTGCCGGAGAAATATCGAATATCGTAAGCTGTAGTTTGCGCGGTTTTGGCAATAGCATTAACGGAATATTTCGCATTGTCCTCGCTGGCTTTAATCATTGCAAAATAGGCTATGACTGTTGCTATAGTGAGTACTGACGGAAACAGCATTATTCTCAGCACGATAGATTTCAGGGAGTCCAGGTTCTCCAAAAAAATCCATACGATTACAGCAGGCAGGTAAACCAGCAGGATATAAATCTTCACCTTAAACAACCCCAGCAGCGCCGCGAGTAGCAATAGGCCAATACTCGTTCTAAATTCTCGTCGAATAAAGATCTTGTGTATGGCAAACGTTGCCATACCCAGACAACCTAAGGTGAGTGTATCCTTCAACAGGCCCGATCCCCAGAAGAAGACGGAAGGAATAAAGAATATGGCGACAGCCAGTAACCTGTGCAGATCCGGATAGTCATTGTAAAACGTCAAAAAAAGCATCCACATCCCAACAAAGCAGAAGACTGCAAAAAGAACGGCTGTCGCAGAATAAGCCGAGAAGGTTAGTAGGTCAAAGAGACCAGCAACCCTGACAACTGCATATGAACTAGGATCGTAGAAAAATAAGATGTGAGTGCTGTACTTATAGACACCTGTCGCATCGCCGTTAGAACCAAAAATCAGTTTAAACCACTTGGCTGGAGAATCAAAAAATGCCTCCCATATGATTCTGCTTCCCCAGGTATGATAATTATAGGTATCGCCGCCACCATAATAAAATTGATAGATGACCCCCACTGCCAACGCTCCAATAATCTTTACGGTCAAGGCCGGAAAAAAATACACGCGGTTAATAGGATCGGTAACCAGCGGCCTCACGAAATACGCCACGGTGTATACGATGATAATCCAAACCGGTGTCACTATAAGATCACGCGCGTCCACTCTTCAAAGTTAATCATTCCCGCGCTCCATTCTCTTCAGTCTTCTCTTGGCGTCTTTCCAGGCCTCGTCTTTGCGATCGGCCTTTTTGGTTACGGCCTTAAACCACTTCTTAGCCTCTGCGCTATTTCCCTCTCGTTCTGCAATCTCACCTAACGCAATCATCGAGAACAAATAATACCCTGAATCTTCCGCATCCACGGCTTCGGCATACTTCATGCCCGCCGTGTAATAAGTCTTCGCTTCCGGATACTTCCGTCGTGCCTCGTAGATCTGCCCGAGAAAGAATGCTGCATATCTTCCGCTGGTGGCCTCATACCCGACTTGCCCACTGTCTATCCTATTGATGATCTGCTTGCATACAGGCTCGGCTTCCGTGAACTTTCCCTGATAATAAAGCATCCTCGCATAGTAGCGATGGAAATAGGGATTGTCGGGATACGTTTGATGCAGATACTCGCTAAGCTGAAACGCCCGGGGCTGATCATTTTCATAGCTGTTTAAAATGCGCATCAGCCAAACCATGGCTTCGGTGCGCGTATAGAATGCATTGTATGAAACCTCCTTAAGCTGTTGAAGACCCAGCGCTTTATCACCTTTTCGAAAGAACCAGAGAAAAGGTCGGAGCGCAGGATAGTTCTCCGGCACCCAAACGGAAAAGTAATTGTAAAGAGCATCACCGAATAACAGCTCGGGACTCAGCCCCTCCTTTTCTTTACTTGCTTCCAGGTAATTGATAGCGCTCTTCCCAACGGCCGCTGATTTGACCCATGCTTTCCGTTCTTCGTCGGCGTACAACCTGCCTTTGAATCCATAGGCAGCAGCAAGGAAGAAAGCTGCCTCCGTTTTGTAAGCAGGAAAGTCATCGTACAACCTCTCTCCTACTCTGATGGTCGAATCCATATAGGCGAGGAAGGTGTCATCATGTGAGGTGTCTTTTGTGTTGGGCATGATCTTCCACCATTCGATGAGCCCCATCAGAAAATAGGGCAAAGGGTGCCAGCTATACTGGGCACGCAGATACCGGAACTGATATTCCGCCTGGGGAAACTTGAAGTTATAAAGGTCATTCAACGCCTGCTGGCATTCGAGCTGAATATGCAGGTCTGACAAAAGAACAATCGTTGTATCCTTTTTGAATGTTTGTTGTGCTTTAATCGTCGCCGGCGCGACCAATAGCATCGACGCAACAACAATCACGATATAAAGACTAGAGGTTTGAAGATGGAAAGGGCGTACATCATTTTGATCTGCCACCCTGGTCTTCCTTTGGAATAAATGCCGAAGCGTCATAAACTTGCCACAATGCGCTGCTTTCAACTCGCTTTTATAGGTCATGGAACACGAAACTAAATCATTCTTTGGTGCCGACAAAAGGTTACTCTTTGTGTTGCTATGCCTGCTTACCCTCCTTTTGCTCTACGTTAAGATCACGATGATCGAAAACGAAACCGCCGCTTTCGAATTCCTTCAGGATCGGCCTGAGGGCGCTATCCTTCGGATACTGAACGCAGTCAAGTTCCTTTCGATCCCATTCGTTTACCTGTGGAAATTCACGGTAATCGCATTCGTGATCTGGGTTGGATGCTTCATGTTTGGCTACCGCGTCACCTACACCCAATGCTGGGGTGTCGTTATTGGCGCCGAATACATCTTTCTCATCCCGGAAGTATTGAAGATCATTTGGTTCATGACGGTACAAACCGATCCAACGTTGGGTGACATCAGTGCTTTTTATCCACTATCATTAATGCACTTCTTCGACTATGAGGCCATCGATAAACGGTACGCGTATCCACTGAGAGCCTTAAACCTTTTTGAGATAGCCTACTGGTATGCACTCGTGGAGGGGATCAATCACTTCGCCCGAAAAGATAAAAAGTACGTTTGGACCATCGTGCTTTGCTCTTACGTTCTGCTCTTTTTTATCTGGCTGGGGTTCTATGTGATCGTGTACAAATAAGGTAGGACGATTGGAATTACAGGCTCAGAGGCGCTCTCCAAAAAAGCGCTTCGTCTCTTCAGCTACCTTTAATATTTGATCATCACTCATTCCTATCCATAGGGGCAGACTTAATATTTGCTCTGATGCACGTTCTGCTATGGGAAAGCTTCCCTGCTTATATCCAAGATCTTGATATGCCTTTTGCAGGTGAGCGGGCACGGGATAGTGGATCATCGTCTGAATACCTTTCGAAGTCAGATGCTTCTGAAGCTTATCCCGGTGGTTGGTTTGTATAACATACAGATGATAGACATGCGTCCCTCCGTCAGTCGTTTTTTGCAGCTTCAGGTCTCCACATCCTGACAGCAATTGATTGTATCTGGAAGCTATCAGCCGGCGGCGTTGATTCCATTCCTGAAGGCGTCGCAGCTTCACTGACAATACCGAAGCCTGCATTTCGTCCAAACGTGAATTGACGCCGATCATGTCGCAAACATCTCTTGAAGAATAACCATAGTTTCTCGCGATACGGATTCGGCTGGCCACCAGATCGTCGTTGGTTGTTACGGCCCCACCATCACCCAGCGCTCCAAGATTCTTGGTAGGATAAAAACTGGTAGCGTTAGCGTGACCAAATGATCCGGTCACCTGATCCTGAGATGAACCTTTCAAGCGTAGTGTCGCCCCGTGCGCCTGTGCATTATCTTCGATAACCAAAAGGTTATGCTTTTGCGCGAGCGCCATGATAGGTCCCATATCACAAGGGTTACCGTAGAGGTGCACCGGCATGACCGCTCTGGTCCTTGAAGAAATGCTCTTCTCAATGGCAAACGGATCGATGCTAAGCGTATCCGGATCAGGCTCGACAGGGACCGGAATACATCCGGCGTTGGATATAGCCAGCCATGTCGCTGTGCAGGTATTTGCTGGAACGAGTACCTCCGCCGCGTCATTTGAAGTGGGGTTTCCGGCACCAATGCCCAGTCCGTGCAACGCCAGGACCAACGCGTCGTGACCGTTCCCCGTACCGATACAGTTCTTCACTCCTGTGAAATCGGCGAACTGAGTTTCAAACGTCTGCACCCTTTTGCCCAGTATGAACCAGTCGTCCCGAACTACGGACAGCAAGGCGTCGTCGACGGACGCATCGTGTTGAGGCGATAGCCTATTGAATGGGATCTGCTCCAAAGGGCGACAACTTGTGAAATCTAAAGTACAATTTCCTTATTTTCGGGCCTTATTTTGATTTACACTAGATGAACTTTCAGAAAATCAACAACATAGCTGGGTGGTCCGTGTTCTTTGTGGCCCTGATCACGTACTGGCTTACGATGGAAGAAACAGCGAGCTATTGGGACTGCGGGGAATTCATCGCGGTATCGTACAAGCTTGAGGTACCTCACCCTCCTGGCGCCCCAATGTTTCTGCTGATCGGTCGATTGTTTTCTTTTCTGGCATTTGGTGATGTAACGAAAGTCGCTTACTGGATCAATTTCAGCAGCGTGCTCGCCAGCGCCTTTTGCGTTCTTTTCCTGTTCTGGTCAATTGTACTCTTTGGCCGTAAGCTCTTGAGAGCTGACAAACCCGAAGATCTCACTCCCGAAAAGGTGTGGGTACTCATTGGTGCCGGTCTCGTTGGATCGCTCTGCTACACATTCTCTGAATCAGCGTGGTTTTCAGCGGTTGAAGCCGAAGTATATGCGATGTCATCGTTTTTCACAGCGTTTGTTGTGTGGGGAATCTTGAAGTGGGAGGTTATCGAGGATGAATCAAAGGCGAATCGCTGGCTGCTCCTCATCTTTTATATGATGGGTCTTTCCATCGGGGTTCACTTGCTTAACCTCGTGACCATTCCTGCATTGTCGCTCATCTATTATTTCAAAAAATACAAGCCTACAACCTGGGGCGTGATCGCGACGATGGCGATCAGTCTTGTCATCATTTGGTTGATCAACGATATCATCATTCCCGGACTGCCTACGTACTCCAGTTACTTCGAAATATTCTTTGTCAACAGTCTGGGGCTGCCGTTCGGATCTGGTGTAATCTTCTTCGGACTTGCACTCGTAGGAGCGCTGGTGTATGGAATCATGCACTCTCAGAAGAATCAAAAGGTTGTTCTGAATACCTTTCTCACTGCTGTTGCTTTCATTCTTATCGGTTACTCGTCTTATACGCTCGTTGTTATTCGCTCAGGCGACAATCCTCCGATCGATGAGAACGATCCATCAGACGTAATGAGCTTCGTTAGTTATCTGAAGCGCGAGCAATATGGCAGCCGTCCATTGCTGTATGGACCTTACTTCACATCGCAGCCGGTCGACATGAAAGAAGGCGCGCCGATATATAAGAAGGGAAAGGACAAGTACGAGGTAAAGGATCATAAGTTTGAGTATGTATACCCTCCTAACGAGCAAACACTATTGCCACGCGTTTGGAGTTCTGAACATGCAGCTTCTTATCGTGAAAATCTTGGCCTCGCGGAGGGACAAAAACCGACGTGGGCTCAAAACATCGGCTTTATGTTTCAGCACCAGATTGGGTGGATGTATGTGCGATATTTCTTCTTCAACTTTGCAGGACGTGAGAGCGATATCCAGAACGCCGATTGGCTCGCTCCATCCGGATGGTTCGAGGATCTACCAGAACTGCTTGCCAAGAATCGCGGAAGGAACAACTTCTTCATGATACCATTTGTACTTGGGCTCGTGGGAATGTTCTATCAATCATCGAACAATACCAAGAGCTTTGTAGTCGTATTGCTGCTATTCGTTCTGACGGGAGTTGCTCTTGTGATCTATCTCAACTCTCCGCCTACAGAACCCCGCGAACGCGACTACATTTATGCCGGGTCATATTATGCCTATTGCCTCTGGATCGGCTTCTCGATCATAGCAATAGCTCAGGCGTTGACCCGTGTCACAAAGAATCTCAAAACATCTGCCATCATTGCAACCCTCCTGGGATTGACTGCGCCAATACTTATGGCCGCTCAGGGATGGGACGATCACGATCGTTCAGATCGATATTTCTCAGTTGACTCAGCTGTAAACTACCTTCAATCCTGTGCGCCGAATGCCATCCTCTTTACTGGCGGCGACAACGATACATTCCCTCTCTGGTATGCTCAGGAGGTTGAAGGCGTTCGCACCGACATGCGTGTGGTCGTACTGAGCTACTACAATACAGACTGGTATATCGAACAGACGATGAGAAGTGCCTACACTTCCCAACCTTTTCCTTACACCATGACAGCAGCGAATTATGCGCAGAACGGATTGAACGACTATCTGCCGTATTATGCTGACGCAGGTATCAAGTCAATGGATCTTATCAAGTTCCTGGAACTTCTGAAAAGCGATAACAAAGGATTACTTCATCCCAACTACGGCGGTACACGCAACATGCTTCCTACGAAGGAGATCATTTTGAAGGTGGACGTTGAAAAGGTGAAGTCGCTGGGTATTATTCCTGAGGGTATGGATAGCCTGATCGTACCCGAAATGCGCCTGCGCGTTCGTAGCAATGGCCTGGAGAAAAAGGATCTTGCTATGCTCGACGTGCTGGCTACATCCAACTGGGAACGTCCGCTCTATGTCAATAACACATCGCTGGCTCAATTCAATGTAGATCTTAGTCGTTATGTAGTTCAGGAAGGAAATGCTTATCGCATTCTGCCAATCTACAATCCTCGTCCTTTCAACCAGCTGGAATTGGTAAACACCAAGGTGAGCTATGAAAACATGACGAAGAAATTCCAGTTCAGAAACGTTGACAATCCAAAGGTGTATTACAATCAGGATTATAGGAATTTCATTCTCAATCATCGCAGCAGTTTCAATTCGCTGGCTCAATTTCTGATCCTGGAAGGCGATACTGCCAAGGCACGTGAGGTGTTGCTGTATGCGATGGCAAAGATGCCCGACGCTTCTGTTCCATACGACTATACCAATGCGCAGACCGTTGAGATGCTACTGGAAGTCGGCGAGAAAGAAAAGGCTCTTGAAATTGCCACTACGATGGGACGTCGCTCAGATGAACTGGCTTCATACTACATACGCAAGCGTGACCTGGGACGTGAGTTGCAGGTGAACGTTGTGATACTGGGAGAACTACAACGGGTACTTCATCAGTATGGAGAATCGGAACTAGCTTCAAAGATCGAAGCCAACTATGAGAAGCACGCGGCGATTCTCCAGGGAGGAAGAGCCGGAGATGGGGCTTATTAATTGACAATTGATAATTGATAGCTGACAATTTTGGAGGGGGCTTAACGCCCCCTTTTTTTTGTCTTGAAGCTTTCCAGTTAGGTGAGCGCCGATCATTCACAACGGCGCAGTTCGGTCGACACCCAAGCATACATTCGTCAGGCAGTACAAAACAACGCCCCGACAGGGCTCAATAATTCTCAATTGTCAATTGTCAATTGTCAATTGGATTTTATCTTTGCGCGCTTATTTAATCACCAATAGTATGGTCGTTCTGAAATTTGGAGGAACCTCCGTCGGAAAACCCGAGCGGATGAAAAAAATCGCCGAACTTGTGTTAGGTACACCCGGCAAAAAGATTGTAATCCTGTCAGCCTTGTCTGGCACAACCAACACGCTGGTCGCCATTGGTGATCATCTTCTGGCTGGTCAGCATGCAAAGGCGGAAGAAGAAATCGCCAAGCTGGAAAAACATTACGAAGCCTTCATCAAGGAACTCTATTCAAGCGAATCATTCCTGGCGATCGGTCAAGAGATCGTAAGCCGTTTCTTCATTCTAATGAGACTGCTGGCCGCCGGCCAATTCGATAATAAAAGCTATCGGGAGTTGCTCGCTCAGGGAGAGCTTATCTCCACCGAGTTGTTCTATCAGCACGTGTTGGAACGCAAGATCAGCGCACGTCTGTTGCCTGCGCTCTATTTCATGTCTATTGATGAAAACGATGAGCCTGAGCTGGAAAAGATCTCCGAGCGTTTAAAGCCTTTGCTCATTTCACTTCAGCATGTAGACATCATTATTACTCAAGGTTACATTTGCAGAAATCATCGTAACGAGATAGACAATCTCAAGCGCGGCGGAAGCGACTATACTGCGTCGCTCATCGGTGCGGCTATACGTTCAGAAGAAGTACAGATCTGGACTGACATAGACGGCATGCACAATAACGATCCACGTATTGTGAAAAAGACTGTTCCGATCTCTGAGCTGACCTTTGATGAAGCATCTGAGCTTGCATACTTCGGAGCCAAGATCCTTCACCCTTCTACTATAGTTCCTGCTCAGAAGTACAACATCCCTGTCCGGTTGAAAAACACCATGGATGAAAAAGCTCCCGGCACGATTATCACCAGCAAAGGCACTGAAGGCAGCTTCAAAGCTATTGCAGCAAAAGATGGCATTACCGCTATTAACATTCGTTCATCGCGCATGCTGATGGCTTATGGTTTCCTGCGTCGTGTATTCGAAGTGTTTGAAAATCACAAGACATCAATCGACATGGTGACTACCGCAGAAGTTGCAGTTTCCCTAACGATTGACAACAACAGCCGTCTCGCCGACATTGAAACTGATCTGAAGAAGTTCGGCATCATCAGCGTAGATAAGGATCAAACAATCATCTGTATCGTTGGACAAAAGATCACCGAGCAGAAAGCTATGCTGAAGAAAGTATTTGATTCACTTGGAGAAATTCCAATCAGAATGGTGTCGTGTGGTGGAAGTGCGAACAATGTTTCTATCCTTGTTGACAAGTCTTACAAAGACAAGGCACTAAATGCACTCAACGAGGGCCTCTTTGACCTTCGATAACCGGTTATACTTTAATACTCCTGTTCGGGACCAAAGCTTCTCAACAGATCCTACACTCACCGGGGAATGGCAGTACCATTCCCCGGTTGCATTTCTGCCACTTGCCTTCCATGGCTCATTTATCTATTCTTGTGACCGAAGGATCGACTTAAGCTCAATCCATGCTGAAACCAAGCAATGCGCACGACGAAACTATTTGACGACTTCTTTGAGAATGAGCGGTCCGCGGGTCTCGTGCTAATAGGGTGTACGTTAGTTTCTCTCATTCTTGCGAATTCGCCTCTGCATGATGAATACACTGCGATATGGAATTACGACGTAGCAGGTCATCATTTTTCGCATTGGATCAACGACGGGCTCATGACAATCTTTTTCCTGCTCGTCGGACTTGAACTGGAACGTGAGATATACATCGGTGAGCTTTCGACACCTTCTAAAGCCATGTTACCAGTAATAGCGGCATGCGGAGGAATGATTGTTCCCGCAGGTCTGCATTTGATGTTCAACTACGGAACGTCAACGCAAAGTGGTGCTGGCATTCCCATGGCTACTGACATCGCGTTTGCTCTGGCCGGACTTTCTTTACTTGGCAAACGTGTACCTGTCTCCCTAAAGGTATTTCTAACTGCACTTGCCGTGATTGATGATCTGGGTGCCATCCTTGTCATCGCCTTTTTCTACACAGACTCTTTGCAATGGACGAACCTTATCATTTCGCTATCAGCTTTCGGTGTGCTACTTGTTTTTAACCGACTGAAAGTCCGCAGCATGATACCGTATCTTATAGGTGGCGTTATCATGTGGTGGTACATGTTACACTCTGGTGTGCACGCTACCATTTCTGGTGTCCTTCTCGCTTTCGCAATGCCTTTTCAAAATGGAGATACCAAATCGACTTCCTATATCCTCCAGAAAGTTCTTCATCGCCCGGTTCCCTTCATCATCCTCCCCTTGTTTGCTCTAGCCAACACAAGTGTCGCATTACCCGAGGGCTGGATACATCGGCTTACGGAGCCCAACAGCCTCGGGATCTTTGTAGGACTATTCATTGGCAAGCCGCTGGGTATTTCCCTATTCTCGTACGCATCGGCCGCGTTAAGAATTACTCGTTTGCCGTCCGACATCAACTGGAGTCATATAATAGGCGCAGGCATGTTGGGTGGTATTGGGTTCACCATGTCAATATTCATCACCTTGCTTGCTTTTGATGACCCTACAGTGATCGATCAGTCTAAAATCGTGATCACTTTGTCGTCGACCATTGCTGGCATTGCTGGATACTTTTACCTGAGCTGGGTTACCCGATCAGTCGCAAATCAAAAAAAATCCTAGCACCGGCTTGCCTGACAATACTTGCCAGCGGTCGGCTAATATGTGGTGGTGCTTTGCGCTACCTGCCTGAGAGGTTAACAGCGAACCCAATGTAAGCTGATCGCGCATGTCGGGTATGTACTCGCTAAAATGCCCTAAAGCACTACCTTGCACCGCCAATGAACATAGCAATAGATTACGGAAACTCTTCAGCCAAGGTGGGCCTGTTCGAAGGCCGAAGGCTTGCAGAGCGAAAAATATTTGGAACGGCGGACGAGCTAAGGCGTTTCCTTCAAAACTTTTCTGCTGAATCGCTCATCGTTAGTTCGGTCTCGGTTGATGCCAGTGAAGTGGCATCCTGGGCAGAATTAGTAAATCAGCGATTTCTCTTGACATCAAATTTGCCATTGCCGATACAAAATCGATACGCAACTCCAAATACGCTCGGGGTTGACCGCCTTGCAGGCGTTTGCGGGGCCCAGGCACTATATCCGGAGACTCGTCCCTGGTAATTGATGCGGGCACTTGCATCACCTATGATTTTATTGATCGCTGGGGAAATTTTCTTGGAGGCGGGATTTCGCCTGGCCTTCGAATGCGATTTCAGGCAGTTCACACGTTTACGAAAAGATTGCCGCAGGTACAACCCAGTGGGAATGCGGCCTTAATCGGGGACAGTACAGAATCCTGTATACAAAGTGGTGTTGAAAATGGTTTGGTCGCGGAGATTGAAGGGATTGTCGCACAATATGCCTCTCAATTCCACGATCTGAAAGTGATTTTGACCGGGGGCGACGTACCCTTTTTTGAAAACAGACTTAAAGCGCCCATATTTGCGGTCCCTGAATTGGTACTCAGCGGTTTAAACAGCATTCTGATACATAATGCGCGGTCTTAAGAAGTGGTTTTTGGTGGTTGCTGTTATTTTTTCCGCAGCCAGGTCGTGGGGTCAGGCAGCGCCGTCTCCATTTACAACGTATGGCATCGGTGAATTTTTTGGTTCCGGACTGATTCATAATCAGGGTACGGGTACCGGGGTCGCCCAGCCTCAATATTGGTACATCAATAATCAGAACCCTGCTCTTTTGGTGTACAACAACATGTCTGTGTTCCAGGTCGGCGCTGTTGGCGAGTCGCGTAGGATTCAGGGAGACACCACTAACGAGAAAAACGTCGGTGGTAACCTCAACTACATTGCGATGGCATTCCCCATCAAGACTACCAAGTGGACGACCAGCTTCGGTTTGATGCCTTACACGAATGTGGACTTCAAGTTCCAATATCAGGACTATGCACGGGATCCGTCAGGCGGTATCGTTGATACTTCTGGTAACCCGCGAAACAGGTTCTGGCGGTCTCACTCAGGTGTACTGGTCTAATGGAGTTCGTCTCACACCCGATTTAAGTGTAGGTTTGCGTGCATCGTACATGTTTGGCCCAATATCAAATGTCTACACCAACGTACTGACTAACACATCGTCCGATGGAGTGCCCTATCTGGTGAACATCGAGAACAAAAAGAATATACATGGCTTTAACTTCGGAGTGGGTGTATCTTATAGCATTGACTCACTGGGCCGCAGGAAGGATCGTCGATTCAGTATAGGAGCAGTTTATTCTCTTTCTTCGAACTATAAAGCTAAAGTCAATAACTTCATATCGAGAACCTCATTAGCCGGAGATACGATCGAGGCTTACGATATCTCAACCGATGATGGCAGAGTGCATCTTCCGGAGTCGTATACTTTCGGAATCTCGTACGCACGTGGCAGCCGGTGGAACATCAGCACTGAATTCTTCTATCAGGATTGGAGCAAGTTCACGAGTGTGAGTTCGGACGATGAAGGACTTGTTGAATCCTGGCGCGCCGCTTTGGGTGGTGAGTACACCGCAGATCCATATGCTCTTGAGAACTATCTTAAGCGAATCACGTTCAGGGCAGGTTTTGCCTACCAGGAGTATCCTTATTATGCTAATTCTGCCCGCGTGAAGGACTATGGCATAAATCTTGGTCTCTCGCTCCCAGCTGGGCGATCAAGTGTCGATCTGGCTGCGCAGTTCGGAAGACGGGGTGATAAAGCAGTGAACGTTCTCGAAGAAACCTACTTCAAGATATTCTTTGGAATCACTTTCAACGATCAGTGGTTCATCAAGCGTAAGTTCGACTGATGTAATCACGCAGCGTAAACACTTGTCCTGGACAACGTTGTGAAAACCCTGAGCCGCTGCGACGATTATAATATAGAAACCTACAGCAGTTGTCATTGCCCGGCAGCGAGTAGTCATTTAATGACATTCGATAAGATGAATGCCGCATGAATTTTGTCCAACGCCTTGTCTGCATTGTTGCCTTTGTGTTGGGCTATCACGCATGTCTTGCACAGTGCAACGACATCGTGTGGCCTAAGGATACCTCTGTAGCTGACCAGGCGAAGAAAGAGATCGCTCAATTACACAGCGCGCGTCGGACCAAGGACTACCGCGTTGCAACCAAGGCTTTGACCTGGATGGCCCGGTATGCTCCTCGCGCGGACAGCAATTTATATATCGATGCAGAACGAATTTACGGGGAGCTGCTTGACCGCGAGCGCAATCAAACCGTGAAACTGATATATCTTGATTCCATCTACAGGTTCTACGACTTACGTGCGCTCCATTGTGAAAAGTCATTCGACGTTGAAGATGCACGGGCCATGGCGTTATACAGGCACTTTGTAAATAATCAACCCGAGTTCGTACGCAAAGAACTGGACAGTTTGGTGCGCAAGAAGGGAGAGCTCGTTTCCGAGCGAGTCCTCGTTGCGTATATGCAGGCCGTTAAGGAAGAGTTCAGAAAGTATGAGAAGCTAAAAGAGAAAGACGTTTTGCGTTTTTACAACAGAGCGATCGGCATTGCAGAATTGAAGCGTGGCCATGTCCGCAAGCTCAAGCTCCCCGAAGAACCGGTTATGAGGTTAATGGATGACATCGATGCAATTCTCTTTAGCATGGTGGTCGTTGACTGTCAGTTCGTGACCAAAACTCTGGGCCCCGTTTCCGGGAATATCCCGACGACTTGATGCTCGCGCGCAGGATCATCAGCCTTATGCTTCAGAGTCAGTGTGTAGACGACCCGTTGTGGCTTCAGGCTGCGGAGCGCATATACATCGGACAAGATAAGCCCGACTTCACGCTGGCCAAAAGCATTGGCTTGCGTTACTACACCACCAAGAATTTCAGTCAGGCAAAGTACTACCTGTCGGAAGCAGTAACGCTTGCACCGACTGGAACTGACAAAAGCGAAATGCTATTATTGGTTGGCCAGATTGAAGCGAAAAGCAACAAGCTAAAAGCAAGATCAACGTACAGGCGCGCACTTGAAGCTGACAAGAACAACAAGCAAGGATTCGAGTATATCGGGGATTTATATTTCAACAGCGAAAACTCCTGCAAGGGTAATGAAAAGATCACACCACTGCTCGTTTATATGCTGGCAGCCGAATACTACCAACGTGCTGGCAATGGAAAGAAAATATCGATGGCTCGCGAAAAATTTCCCACTAAGGACCAGCTTAAGCAGTGGGGATATTCGGAAGGACAGCAAGTCAGTGTAGAATGCTGGATACAAGAAACAACCACGATACGTGCAAAAAACTGACTAACTTTATGCACCTGATGAACAATTTTACTGCATCGCTCTCAAGGCAAATAAAGCGAATTCTGCCAGCCTTAATTATGTGCATTGGCTCTGCGCTTGCGTTCGCCTGCAGTAATGTGGAAAACAAAGAACCAGTCGAGTATAAAGGTCCTCTCAGCGAAGCAGAGAATGTCGAATTATTTTTCAGCGAAAAGGAAAAGGTAAAGATCAGAATGACGGCTGATTTGCTTTATGAATTTCAAAACGGCGACCGGGAATTTCCGAAGGGCGTATTTATAGAAATGTACGATTCACTGGGACGGATAACCTCTACACTAAAGGCGAATCACGCCTACTTTTTCAAAAGCGAGGAACATTGGCGCGGCCGGGGCAATGTTGAGTTGAAGAATCTCGCAAAACAACAGCAGTTGAATACAGAAGAACTCTTTTGGAAACCGAAGGACCAAAAAGTATTCACGGAAAAATTTGTCACCATCAGGCAAGACGGTGACGTTCTTTATGGCGAAGGACTCACTGCGAACGAGGACTTGAGCGAGTATGTGATTACTCACCCGTCCGGCGATATGGAGATCCAGGAATAGAAGCGCGGTTTTCATTACCTTTACCCTTTCATGGATTGACAGTCAACAGCCCCTGGTGAAACGGCCATCTGCATTCCATTGATCATAAAGCAGTACGTAACATGAGTGGCATGAACAAATGAAGCTATCGGACATTCTCATATTGTCACTCGCCGTTGTATTCAGCATAATCGGAATACATCTTACCATGACACTGGGAGTTCAGGATGCCTACTGGGCAATCATGCTTTCCATAGCACTTTATTTTCTCTTCGTACTTCGGAAGAAGAAACAGACATGAACGCATTGTTACTTGCTATTCTTAGCGGGTCGTTTCTGTTTGCGTTCTTTCTGGCGTTGGCAGACTACAGTTACCAGGCGGCAAACAAATTGCAACTTGAGTTGGAGGGGCGTCTGGGAAGTCGAACGGGACGTATTCTGGGACTTTTTGCTAAAAGACCTTTGTGGGTACTGGGAACAACACTGGTTGGGGTAACGGTGTCGCTGGTGGTCTTTACTGCTACTCTATGCATTGCCA
This sequence comes from Chryseolinea sp., assembly GCA_049840655.1. Classification (GTDB taxonomy): domain Bacteria; phylum Bacteroidota; class Bacteroidia; order Cytophagales; family Cyclobacteriaceae; genus Chryseolinea. The sequence continues at coordinate 360,499 of JASGJX010000027.1, read as the reverse complement.
CAACGCCATTCTTATCGTCGGGTGTTACATCAGCAGCGGGCCGATTGGGGGTGTTCGCATTGCAATCGCTTCTCGCGGGTACATTGCTTGTTCTGGCAGTCGTTGTAGCTCCACGCATGATGAGGATCTTTGATCCCAATGTCATTCTTTCACGGATAGCGATTCCTTTCTTCGCGTGTTTCATTTTGTGCCTTCCATTGACCTGGCCGTTTCTCATGGTCTCGCGTTATATCAACGTCCGACTCCTGGGAAGCCGTAACGACGAAACCAAGCCCTTCCTCGGAACGCCGGCAAGTCCCCTGGCAGGCCGATCCTCCGAAGAACCCAGCCCATTTTTTGATAGCAAAATTCTTCACAATGCGCTCGCGTTCAAGACGGTGAAGATCAGGGACTGTATGGTCCCGCGTACCGAGATAACGGCAATAGAGCTCAATGATCCCATAGAAAGGCTACGCGAAACTTTCATTGAAAGCGGCCATTCGAAAGTTTTGATCTACAAGCAAAATCTCGACGAGATTGTCGGCTACTGCCAGTCGTCGTCCATGTTTCGAAAGCCACAGGAAATCCGCGAGATATTAACTCCCATCATTATTTCCGCTGAAAACAATTCGGCAAATGACCTCATGATCCGGTTCATCAGGGAGAAGAAAAACATTGCGGTAGTGATAGACGAATTTGGAGGCACGTCTGGCGTCGTGAGCATGGAGGACATTATCGAAGAGATCTTTGGAAAAATCGACGACGAGCACGATGCCGATGACGACTACGTCGAGCAACAAATTGCGCCTGACACCTACCTGCTGAGTGCACGTCTTGAGGTCGAGCATTTAAATGAAAGCTATGGATGGCACCTCCCTTCCGGGGAATATGAGACGCTCGGAGGGCTAATTCTGGCTCACACAGAAGATTTCCCACGTCCTGGACAGGTGATTGAAATACCCCCTTACACTTTCACCATCCGTGCCTCGGGTCAGAATCGCATCGAGCAGGTCGTCGTAATCGTTGGCACCAACTTGCCAGAATAGTCGCAACCCATTCATTTCCACGTAGTTTAGAACTGTCGGCTTTTTTCGTCAGGCTATTTTTCTTATAGCAATAACCGGTTAAATTTGCGGCTCTTTAAAAATCAGAATATGGCATTGATTGGAACTTTGCGCAACAAGATGGGAACGTGGGTCGTAGTCTTCGTCTTCGTGGCAATTGCATCATTCATCGTGGGAGACCTTTTCAGTGGGAATTCCTCGATCCTGAATTGGGGACAGAAGAACGTAGGCGAAATTGGTGGCCGCGAAATCTCCATAGACGAGTTTCAAAATGCTATTCGGGAGCGTGAGGCTAACTATTCATTGCAATTCGGCCGCCAGCCTGGCGATCGCGAAATGCCAGCCCTGCGTCAACAGGCCTGGGATATGCTGATCGCGCGTCATGCCATCCAGGCACAGTACGGAAAAGTGGGCGTTGACGTCACGGACGATGAGGTTTGGGATATGGTTCAGGGTAAAAACGTGGACGAAAGCGTCCGTCAGGCGTTTACTAATCCTGAAACTGGTCAATTCGATCCGAACCGTGTTGTTAGCTACCTCCAGCAAGTGAGAAGTATGCCGGAAACTTCAGAACCCAGAATCCGCTGGGAATTGTTCTATCGCGACCTGGGCCCTGGCCGCGAACGTCTTAAGTATGAAAACCTCCTTCTCAAGACAGCATATATTACGAAGGCGGAAGCTGAGCGTGAATATCACCTGCAGTCTGATGTTGCCGAAGTGAAATACCTTTATGTTCCATACTACGCAGTAAGCGACTCTGTGGCCAGCGTATCAGATTCTGAAATCAAAGCTTACTACGATAAGAACATCGAGCGATTCAAGACTGAAGAAAGCCGCGACTTGAAATTTGTTGCCTTCCCGGTTGAAGCATCACACGAAGATTCAGTTATCGTTCAGGATGAGCTCGACAGAGCACTTGCCGAACTGCGCACCACTCAGGAAGATTCTGCTTATGCAAGCTCGCACTCTGATGGTCAAATGGCGTACGGTCGTTACAACCGTGGAACACTTCCAACTTTCATTCCTCAGGACAGCCTTAAGCAAGGAAAGGTTTTCGGACCTGTACTCGATGGAGGCGTATATAAAGTGGTAAAGGTGTCTAAAGTAACAACTGACACTGTGGCTACTGCCCGTGCTAAACACATTCTTATCAAGTGGTCTGATGCAACGCCAGCTGCCAAAGCGCAGGCAAAGGCTAAGGCAGAACAGATCATAAAAGACATTCGTGGCGGAGCTGATTTTGGAGCAAAAGCTCGCGAGTTTGGTACAGACGGAACTGCATCAAGAGGCGGAGACCTTGGCTGGTTCAGTTCAGGTCAGATGGTTAAGCCATTCCAGGATGCTGTTTTTGGTGCTACGCGCCCTGGTCTGTTGCCTAATGTTGTGGAGACTGACTTCGGTTATCACATCATTTCTATCACTGATGTTAAAAGCAATATCGCTTACGATCTTGCGATCGTAGAACGGGAAATAGTAGCCAGCGACGCAACGATTAATGAAGCATACCGCCTTGCTGAGAATTTTGCACACGGTCTTTCTGGCCAGGCTGGCTTCGAAAGCAAAGCAAAGGAACAAGGATATCTCGTTCAGGATGCAAGAAACATTCTTGCAGGTGATCGTCGTATTGGAACTCTCGGTGAAGCCCGCCCGGTAGTGATGTGGTTGTTCCGCGATGCATCTAAAGGCGATATCTCAGAAGTATTTAACCTGGATGATCAAAACGTAGTTGCTGTGATGACTTCAAAGATCAGCAAAGGATATAAACCTCTTGAGTCTGTTAAGGCTGAGATTACTCCAGCTGTTCGCAATGAAGCAAAGGCGAAGGTGATCAGCGCTAAACTGTCTGCTGCGAAAGGAACGCTGGAGGAAGTAGCCGCTGCATTTGGCTCCGATGCTAACGTGTATACGAGCAGTGACCTGAAATTGAGCAGCAACTCCCTGCCTACTGTTGGATTCGATCCATTGGCGGTTGGTACAGCATTTTCTCTGGAAAGCGGAAAGCGTTCCGCTCCTGTTTCTGGCGAAAACGGTGTGGTTATTGTAGAAATGCAAAACAAGACAATCGCTCCTGCTGCAGGCGACTACGGAATTTACAAGTCACAGCTTGAGCAAACCGCGATCAACCGAAACTCAATCGGTATTTCGGAGGCGATTAAGGAGAACTCGAACATTGTAGACAAGCGCTACAAGTTCTATTAATAATGTCAAAATTTAACATGACGCCTCTCACGGAATCATCGGTGAGGGGCGTCGTCGTTTTGAAATGGACGATAATTGGATAGAGTCTTTTCGGCAAAAACTTGATGATCACTACGCGTGGCCTGCCTTATACACGTACAAGTTCATTGTGCCCAGGGGAAAAGAGGGTGAAGTGAAAGCCTTGTTCCCCTATCACCCAGTTACGGAACGAAACTCCAAGCAAGGCAATTATATCAGCGTGACGGTCCAGCTAATGATGCAATCGAGCGAGGCAGTCGTTGAAATTTACAAAAAGGCCGCCCTCATTGAAGGGATCGTGGCGCTGTAGCATAAACATAATCGTATCTTGAGTCGGCTTTGATGCACTGACTATGGTCAGAATGATCGAGGCTTTTGGGACGATGGCCCGAAGAAGATCGCTTTTGTTACAATAAACGAATCTATCATGGAATGGAAAACTGAAGACAACCGGTTGAAGAAGACCTTCCGCTTTAAAGATTTCAGCGAAGCCTTCGGATTTATGACGCGTGTGGCGCTGATTGCCGAGAAGGCAAATCATCATCCAACATGGACAAATACTTACAATACTGTAGCATTTGAACTGAGTACGCACGACGCAGGTGACGTGGTTACGGACAAAGATCACAAGCTTGCAAAGGAGATCGACGCATTAATAAAATAGAATTTAACTATGGCAGGACCGGGAATGATTTACGGGACACGCGCAGTGATCGAAGCAATCCTTGCGGGTAAAGACATTGACAAAGTAATGGTTCAAACGGGGCTGTCGAACGACCTCGTTCGTGAACTATTCAATGTTGCCCGTGAGCGAAATATTTCCGTGCAGTCCGTTCCTGCAGAACGCTTGAAGCGGATTTCTTCCAAGAACCATCAGGGCGTGATTTGTATGCTATCGCCCGTTTCATTTGCGTCAGTTGAAAATCTCATTGCGCAGGCTTACGATGAAGGAAGAGAACCCTTTTTCATTATGCTTGACCGTGTTACGGATGTACGCAATTTCGGCGCCGTTGTCCGGACAGCTGAATGCGCTGGTATTGATGGGATCATCATTCCTGATAAGGGTGGTGCTCCCATTACTGCCGATGCTATGAAGACGTCTGCTGGTGCACTTAACTATGTGCCTGTATGCCGCGAGAAAGACCTCAAGAAAACAATCAGGCTCCTTCAGGAGAGCGGTATTCGCATTGTTGCATGCACGGAAAAGACTGACAAAGATCTGTATGAATTTAACCTTACAGGTCCAATGGCGCTGGTCGTTGGATCCGAGGAAGATGGCATCAGTGATGCAATCCTGAGAGAGGCCGACGACCTCGCCCGCATTCCCCTCAAAGGGAAAATCGGTTCTCTGAACGTATCGGTTGCAGCTGCAATCGCCATGTATGAAATTGTCCGGCAGAGAGGCGTCAAGAATTAGCAAGCAGATCACTATTCAAAAAAAAGCGGCGATTCGCCGCTTTGTTATTCTGGTTATAACCTGCCATTTACAATCTCATCTACAACAGCAGGGTCGGTCAGCGTACTCGTGTCGCCCATGTTTGACAATTCACCTTCAGCAACTTTTCTCAGAATGCGTCGCATGATCTTTCCAGAGCGTGTCTTGGGGAGGCCGCTAACAAACTGAATCTTGTCTGGCTTGGCTATTGGCCCAATGATCTTTGCTACCGTGTCTCTGATTTCACCTCTGAGCTTTTCGTCATTGTCCGGCTTCTGACCACAGATCACGAACGCGTAAATGCCCTGGCCCTTTATGTCATGAGGATAACCAACCACGGCCGTCTCTACAACGGAAGGGTGTTCATCGATAGCACTTTCCACTTCTGCTGTGCCCATGTTATGTCCTGAAACGATGATGATGTCGTCTACCCGTCCCGTTATGCGGTAGTATCCATCTTCATCACGCTTGCATCCGTCGCCAGTAAAATATTTTCCCGGGAAGGTTGAGAAATAAGTATCTCTGAATCGCTGGTGATCACCATAGATTGTTCTGGCCATTGATGGCCATGGGAATTTTATCGTAAGTCTTCCTTCTACCCCATTGCTGGAGAGTTCTTTCCCATTCTCATCCATGATAGCAGGTTGGACGCCGGGTAGAGGAAGCGTTGCATGTGCTGGTTTGAGTTCTGTTACATTCGCGATCGGCGTGATCATGAATCCGCCAGTTTCCGTCTGCCACCAGGTATCGATGATCGGACAGTTTTTCTTACCGATGTTTTCATCGTACCAGTGCCATGCTTCTTCGTTGATCGGTTCACCCACGGATCCCAATACCCGAAGAGAGGACAGGTCACACTTTTCAACAAAGCTCAGGGGAGCCAGCTGCAGTGAACGAATGGCCGTAGGTGCGGTATAGAAAATGTTTACTTTGTGTCGTTCTATGCCTTGCCAGAACCGTCCCATGTCGGGCCATGAAGGAATGCCCTCAAAGATCAGCGTCGTTGCACCGGCTGAGAGTGGTCCGTATAATATATAAGAGTGTCCAGTGATCCAACCTACGTCGGCAGTACACCAGTACACCTCTCCTTCGCGATATTGAAACGCAGTTCGGAAGGTATAGTTCACGTAGACCATGTAGCCTCCACAGGTATGTACCATTCCCTTCGGCTTGCCTGTTGATCCGGATGTATACAGAATGAAGAGGAGATCTTCGGAGTCCATTTCCTCTGCAGGACAAACGGACGACGCTGCATCAACCACATCATGCCACCAATGATCGCGACCTGCCTGCATAGAGGGCTTCGACTGAATACACTCAAACACCACCACTGACTTCACTGTAGGGCATTTAGGAAGAGCCTCATCTAGTATCTTCTTGAGGTCAATGCGTTTTCCTCCACGCGACGCACCGTCGGCGGTCAGAACTGCTGAACATCCCGAGTCCGTGATTCTATCGACAAGCGAGCCTGCAGAAAAGCCGGCAAATACGACCGAGTGAACGGCACCAATTCGCGCGCATGCCAACAGGGCATATGCCAACTCAGGTATCATCGGCATATAAATGCAGACACGATCCCCTTTGCGTACACCCAGGGTCTTTAGCATGTTGGCAACCTTACATACCTGCTCATGCAACTCTTTGTATGTGATGTGCCTTGGGGCATCTTTTGGATCGCTTGGTTCCCAAATAATGGCTGTCTGGTCACCACGCTTTTCCAGGTGACGATCGAGACAGTTTTCCGTGATATTCATCTTACCACCGACGAACCATTTAACTGAAGGCTTTGAGAAGTCCCATTCGAGAACCTTATCCCACTTCTTCTTCCACACGAAATCCTGAGCTACTTCATCCCAAAATTTTTCGGGATTTTCGACACTATTCTTGTATTGTTTTTGATAGTCCTGATTGGATTGGATGAGGTTCATGCTATGCCGCTTCCTATTGGTTTTTTGAATTACAAACGATCGCGCTAAAATTCATCCCTTTTTTCGTGAATTTCAATTGTGTGCGAAAACACTTTTAACCTTTCCACACATTCTCAGGAAAAAATGTAAAGAAAAGCGATCGGTCAACCTCACCATTTTGACTATATTCGTTCTAACAACCGAGCCCTTCCCTTATTGCCATAACACGCAGCGTGAATTGATGCAGAAAATTCCTAATGCGATTGGCCATGGCAATGGTTATTATCGTAAATAGTAGTATCACCTTTAGTCAGCATTGCCTTTGGGAGTGCCGTTTGACCATATCGCAAGCTATGATTCGCTCTTAACAAGGAGTGTGATCGGACAACTGCAACGAAAGCAGGTGTGGCGGTATCTTCAGCGTGTTACCCCACAACTCGGTGGCCTTGAAATCCTTGAACTGAATTGCGGCGCTAACGAAGACGCGATGATCTTCAGCGAGAAGGGAGTCAATCTCGTGGCTACCGACGTCTCGGAGGAAATGCTCAAGGTCACGACTGTTCGGGCGAATCAATATTCGATGCAAAACCGAATCAGCTCGCAGTACCTCGACCCAGACAGTTTTGACGAAACGGTATTCGACAAGAAATTCGATCTGGTTTTCGCAAACTTCGGTGGACTGAATTGCCTGCATCCGGAAGCTTTAAAGCGCCTCATTCATAATCTTCCTTCAATTCTTGCTCCCGGAGGACGGTTTATCGCCGTGGTGACTCCAAAGTTCTGTCTTTGGGAAAGTCTATATTTTATGCTGCGCTTCCGCTTTAGACAGGCCTTCCGACGAAATACAAGTCAGGAGTCGGTTGTGCAGTTGGGCGGAGTCTCTTTTAAGTCATGGTACTACAATCCTGCGCAGATTACCCGCTGGTCAGAAGGCCGCTTTAAGATTGTACGTAAAATTCCCGTTGGCTTGCTTACACCTCCGGTAGCGCTTGAGTCTCAATTTCAAAACAAAAAGCCCTTCATCTTCCGTTTATCTAAATGGGGAAAGCGACTTGATTCAGCATCGCTCTTTGCCGGTCTGGCAGATAATTTTCTTATTGATTTGAAATTGAAATAGATTTTCTGAATCACGCCGGCTGGGTGATTTAGTTCATCAATTACCGGCCTGCAGATCAGGAATTCGGACAATCCAGCTACGCAGTTACAATCCAATTCATCCCTCCAACGATTGAATGCTCTGAATTTGGCACTGCTTTGTTTTGAGCAGGCTCCTTAGGTGCATTCCCTGGGGGTTGATCAATCTGATCGTCTGCTATCCATTTTCATCCCCGCGCAACCTTTTTATTTTTCGATAGTCTTAGAAAAAAGCGCGCGGCTTTGATGAAACCATCTTCAAAAGTCGCGGTATACCAACTGTGCTCAACCATTTGACAGTAACAATCCATGTTCAGGAACTACTTCATCATCACTTTCCGAAATCTGTTCAAGAACGGATTCTATTCATTTATCAACATCGCAGGACTTTCCATCGGTATCACCTGCAGCATTCTGATTCTTTTATGGGTTGTTGATGAACTTTCATTTGACAAGTTTCTGCCTAAGGCCGACCGTCTTTATCAGGTGTGGGCCAGCGCGGAGTTCGATGGAGAACAGCACTATTGGACATCTGTTCCTCTGCCAACAGGCGAGGCAATGAAGCCTGCCAACAATCACATTAAGCGCGCTGCTGTGACAGACTGGGGATATGATCATTTGTTGTCTGTCAATAACGAAGAAAAACGTATCACGAAACGAGGCTTTTATGCAAGCGATGAGTTTCTCGACATGTTTGAATTCCCAATGGTGAAAGGCAATCCCACGCAAGTGCTTAATGATCCATCAGTGATTGTGATCTCTGAGTCGACGGCGCGTGCGCTTTTTGGTGATGAAGATCCAATTGATAAAGTGATCCACATCGACAATGAGAAGGATGTTAAAGTAAGCGGCGTATTTAAAGACGTTCCTAAAAACTCCAGCTTTCAATTTGATGTTTTGATACCCTGGAAATATCGGGAGGTGAACAACCCATGGATCAAGGAGAATCAGACTAACTGGGGAAACTATTCATTTCAGGTGTTTGTCGAGTTGGATGATCCCAAGAATGCCGATGATGCGGAAAAGTCTATTAAGGGGCTTCTTGCAGAGCACGGTGAAAAAGAAATGAAGCAGGCATTCTTTCTGTATCCCATGCTTCGATGGAGGTTATTCTCAAATTTTGAGAATGGCCAGGAGGTAGGAGGCTTGAATGACTACGTGCAGATGTTTACTGTGATCGCTGTGTTCATTCTTGTTATTGCGTGCATTAACTTCATGAATCTGGCAACAGCGCGTTCGGAGCGCAGGGCGCGCGAAGTTGGAATTCGCAAGAGTGTGGGTTCTCGCCGCGCCGAACTGATCGCGCAATTCATCGGCGAATCGACGGTTATCGCATTTCTCGCGTTCGTTGTTGCCGTGCTTGCAGCTCAACTGCTTTTGCCTTACTATAATCAATTAGTTGAAAAGTCGCTTGTTATTCCATACACGCGATCAGAATTCTGGATTGCATCGGCCAGTCTAATCGTTTTAACCGGACTTGTTTCAGGAAGCTATCCTGCGTTCTATCTCTCTTCATTCGAACCAGTAAAAGTGCTGAAGGGAAAAGTATCCGTTGGAAGAGGTGCCAGCACACCAAGAAAGATACTCGTGACTTTGCAGTTCGGATTTTCGATCCTGCTGATCATCGGAACCATCGTGATTTATCGCCAGATCCAACTTGTTAAAAACAGGGAGTTGGGATATCAGCAGGAGAATCTCGTCGCGGTCAATTACAACAACGAAATCAGAAAGAACTATAAACCACTCAAGCAGGAGTTGCTTGCAACGGGAGTGGTAGAGGCCGTGACGCGATCGAATAGCGCCATCACTGAAGTGAATTCAAACAACTTCGTCGGATGGCCGGGCAAGCCTGAGGACGTGCGCGTAATTTTCACCACCATTACTACTGAATACGATTATACCAAAACAATGGGAATCAAAATCCTTGAAGGACGCGATTTCTCAGAAGACTTCAAGAGCGACAGCTCCGCGATAATTGTTAACAAGGCTGCGCTTGACATTATGAAACTAAAAGATCCCATTGGAACCGAACTCGATCTCTGGGGCAAGAAAAGAAAGCTCATTGGCATTGTCGACAACGTATTGATGGATGATCCATTCCTGCCTGTTAAACCGCTGTTCATGATCTATCACGAAACATGGATCGACAACATGACTGTGCGACTAAAAAAGACCGAAAACCTGCCTGAAGCGCTTGCCTCGATAGAGAAAGTATTTGCAAAGTACGCTCCTGCTTATCCCTTTGAATACAAGTTTGCCGATGTTGAGTTTCAAAAGAAATTCACGCAGATCAATCTAACCAGCAAACTTGCAAGCTTATTCGCAGGTCTTACGATTGTGATCACTGGTCTCGGTTTATTTGGGCTGGCGGCATTTACAGCGGAGCAACGCACGAAAGAGATTGGTATCCGCAAGGTGCTTGGCGCAACTGTCCCAGGCCTCGTCGGGCTGATGTCGAAGGATTTTTCGAAGCTCGTGGTACTTTCATTCCTGGCTTCGGCGCCGCTGGCGTGGTGGCTCCTTTCCAAATATCTCGAACGCTATACGATCAGGACCAGCATCGAATGGTGGGTGTTCCCAGTAACAGGACTTATTGCGTTGGCCTTTGCATTATCGATCGTCAGCACGCAGGCATTGCGCGCTGCGCATGCAAATCCAGCGAGCTCGCTGCGCAGCGAATAATTATCATCGGGGGAGGGACAAGGCGGGGCACATAATTGCATACACTGACGTAGTCGGGGTGGCAAAGTGTCCTGCCTTGATATCCGCTACAGACCATTGTACATAAGTCGATTGCCAACCGCAAACAATAGCAATCAATCTGGCTGTAGCTGACGTTTAAAGAAGTTCCATGCTTCGACGTGAACATCGATGTCGTTCGGATAATCGTGTTTGCCGTTAATTACTTTTAACAGCGTAACTTCCGGAAGGCCCTTTTCTTTATAGGTGTATCTCTCGATAGTCTTACCATCTGAAGGATCTGAATCCTCGAGCTTTGTCATCATAGGCACTCCATGATAACCAGCCAGGCTAGCCCAATAGTTAAACGTGCGATCAGTAGACCGGACGTTGCCCATAATAAATGTTCCTGACTGCATCATACCGCCCTCGTATTTGTTTAGCGGATCGGCTGTGCCATTGACAATGAGGACGGGCAGTGGCTTCTTAGCTTCCGTGCAATCCATGTTATCCTCATCTGGTAAATTCGCAATGATCGCAGCGATGGCCCTGAACTTTTTAGGCTCAGTTAGTCCGAGCTTGTAAGCCATGTGGCCGCCTCCGGAAGTTCCCACAACAAAAACATGCGAATCATCAACGCCATATTTCTTTTTGAACCAGGCGATCATCTCGCCAAAGAATTTGCCCTCGTTGATATCCAGCTTATTTGCCAGAGAACTTGCCGCCTTCCGGCATTCGTTCCAATAGTGTTTGTATCCATCGGCATAGACGAAGATCACGTTTTCATCACGCGTGCTGTTAAGGAGATTGGCCGTCTGCTTCATGAGCCCTTCTCCGCTTCCGCCTGACCCATGCAGTACAAAAACAAGGCTCGCACCTTTTGAAACAAACGTGGGTTTTTGAAAGTGAAAGGATCGATAGTAGCCATCTATCTTAAGCGAATCACTGATTTCCTGGGCGACACAAAAATGGGCGCTTATCATCAACAGGAACAGGCTGATACTTTTCATACAATGATCGGGTTCTGTTATCCTTCTTATATCTATAGAATGTACTCAACGGCCACAGCGGCAAGGGCACCGAGCACCACAACGGCCATCCGCTTTGCATCAAAACGGTGCTCGGGACTTCCTTCGAATACAATTGTTGTGGAAATGTGAAGAAAGTTTCCACTCACAATCGCATACAAATATACGAGGCCTGTTGCCGACAAAATCTCTGCATTCACCAGATAGGTGCTTAACAACAGTCCCGCCGGCGCAGCAAATGAAAACACGAGCAAGTGTGGCAGAGCCTTTACGCGGGAGTGCAACTGATGTGCCAATACCGTCATCAATGCAAATGCAGCTGGTGCACGATGCAAGGCAATACCGAGCAACACGGCGTTCACATTGTAGAATGGATTCATATGAAAAGGTTTTGCAAGCATTGCCCCTTCAAGAAATGCATGCACGCACAGCGCGAAGAGCAGCACCAGCGCCGACAAAGCGCGGTTGGCCTGATGATGGTGGACGCGTGGTTGATGGTGATGATGGTGATCGTGGTGGTGAGTATGGGCATGCATGTGGCCATGCTCCACACCTGCAGTGAAATACTCGAGAAACTGCTGAAGAAAGAATCCGGCAAGAACTGCCAGGCCAATAAATTCTGTTCCTACCTGCGACTCATACAGATCCGGAAGAATATGGATTATGGTAATTGAAAAAAGGTAGGCACCAGCAAAGCCCAACAGCAATCGGAAATTTGTCTCCTTGCCTTTTGGCAGAACATAAATCAAAGCACCAGATAACAACGGTGTAAGAAAGAGTACCAGCAGTTTAGTGATCATTGATTGATTTGTTGATCTGTTGATTTGGATATGAACATCATCTCGTCGAGCAATTGTAAGTGTATTAGAACCGTAAAGATCATTTTTCATATACAATATACCTGGCAATGCCGGGTGTTGCATACGTGGCGATTGATCCATCCTCTTCTGTATACAGCAACAGTGCCTGCAATTCAGGATGCTCACGAAGAATGGCAATCGTCTTTTCATGTCCCATTACCATGAACGCAGTGTCCCAGGCATCTGCAGTGAGGCAATCCTTTGCAAACACTGATACGCTCAACAACGCCCTATCGGCAGGATAGCCGGAGGCGGGATCGATCGTATGGGAATACCTTTTACCGTCCACTTCGCGATAGTTGAAGTAGCTTCCTGCCGTAGTAAAAGCGCCATCGGGCAGAGAGACGTAAGCTTTGAAGAACTGATTGTCCAACGTTGAGGAAGGGTCCAAAATACCAATACGCCAGGCGTGATTTGTATTCAGGTTTCTTCCTGCTGCAACACCTTCGCCGCCAAGTTCGATCAGGTAATTAGATATTTTCTTTTCTCTCAGCATTTGTGCCAGCACGTCTGCTCCATAACCTTGCCCGACGCCTCCGAAGTCCAGCTGCACCCTCCAATCTGATTTGACGACGCTATCCGACTTTAACAGTACCTTCCCGAAACCAACGAACTGACGGATCGAGTCTACCCGGTGTTGATTCATTTGCAACTCTGTACCTGGGCCAAATCCCCATGCGTTGACTAGTGGCATTACCGTTAGATCAAGTGCGCCACCTGATGCCTGATAGACTTTAAGGGCTACACGTAAGGGCTCCTGCAGGTAGGGCAATCCAAACGCTATTCCCCGATCTGACCGATTAAAAAGCGACACCTCGGAAGCTGGATCATAGTTGCTGATTGAACGGTTGATCACTACCAGCAGTGAATCGACCTCCTTTTTAAAGTTTCTGCCTCGCTTGTCGAAGTACGTAATATGATAGGTGGTGCCCATCGAATTGCCAGTGATGCGAATAGGCTCCGGCCGACGAATAGCGGATCCTTGCATCAGCATCAGAGCAGATATTACGAGAGCTAAGCAGTAGTATGGCCGTCTGTTCATGATTTGCGAAGGCCGCCAAAGTTATCATTTTCGCGTAAATGCAACATTGTTGTATCTGCAATTCCTCACAAAGTTCTTCCTTTTTCCTATTTTTCGGCATGCGTGAAGACTATCTGAAGGGTGACAATGAAGGCATGGGTTCAAGCGAGAAAGAGCTTGAGAAAGCGCTGCGCCCATTATCCTTTGATGACTTCACCGGGCAACATAAGGTGGTTGAAAACATCAAGGTCTTTGTGAGTGCGGCCAAGCAACGCGGCGAGGCACTTGACCACGTGTTACTTCACGGCCCTCCTGGTCTCGGCAAGACCACACTTTCACATATCATTGCTAACGAGCTGGCCTCAAATATTAAGATCACCTCAGGTCCGGTGCTGGACAAGCCAAGTGATCTGGCGGGACTGCTGACGAATCTCGAACCGCACGACATTCTCTTCATCGACGAAATTCATCGCCTGAATCCTGTGGTCGAAGAATACCTGTACTCCGCGATGGAAGACTTTCGCATTGACATCATGCTGGACTCGGGACCTAATGCACGGTCGGTACAGATCGGATTGAATCCCTTCACGCTTATCGGTGCCACTACACGCGCAGGTTTATTAACAGCTCCACTCAGGGCACGATTCGGAATCAACTCACGTCTTGAATACTACGATGCTGACCTCCTGACGAAGATTGTTAAGCGATCAGCCGGGATTGTCAACACTCCGATTGATGCCGACGCGGCTTATGAGATTGCCAGAAGAAGCCGTGGTACACCACGCATTGCCAACAATCTTTTAAGGCGGACGCGGGATTTTGCTCAAATCAAGGGAGACGGAACGATCACGATGCAAATCGCGCAGTTCGCGCTGAAGGCTCTTGACGTTGATCAGGATGGACTCGATGACATGGACAACAGGATTCTGTTAACCATCATTGAAAAGTTCAAAGGCGGTCCCGTTGGTATTACTACCATTGCCACTGCTGTTGGGGAAGAAGCGGAGACCATCGAAGAAGTGTATGAACCCTTTCTTATCCAGGAAGGATATTTAAAGAGAACTTCCCGTGGCAGGGAAGCAGCGGCTCGCGCATACAAGCATCTTAAGATGGTACCACCGGCTTCCAAGGCTACCGGCCTGTTTGACCAATAGCCTGCTCCTAAGTCAGTAACTTCTTTTTACAGAGGTAGTGGCCGAGTATTCTTTTACGAGCAGGTATAGAAATTCCTGCCCTTCATAAAACGCCTTAACACCTATTCGTTCATCTTTTCCGTGAGCCCGAACATCTGTCATGTCGGCAAAAATTCCGCATACCCCGTACGTTGGAATTCCCGAAGACCGAAGATATGATCCGTCAGTCGCGCCGGTTGACATTGTCGGTACAACAGGTACACCAGGCCACATTTTTGTCGTTACCTTTTCAATGGGTTTAAACACTGCGTCGCTGAAAGGCGATGGCGGACTAGTGCGCGCTTCGTTCTTTGGCGTTACTTTAATCGTTGGATCATTAAATACTTCAACGAGCGTCTCCATGATCTTTTTGGGATCATCATTCGGAAGGATCCGGCAGTTCACTGTTGCAGTCGCTGTTTGAGGCAGCGCATTGTCAGCGTGCCCTCCGTCGATCAGAGTCGCCACGCAGGTAGTCCGAAGCAATGCATTGTAGTTTGGAAACGCCGACAACCTCTCCAGTGCCTTTGGGTCGTGAGGCGTCTTTATAATTGACTTCATGTCCTCTCCGAGCTGGCC
Organism: Chryseolinea sp.; assembly: GCA_049840655.1. Lineage (GTDB taxonomy): Bacteria > Bacteroidota > Bacteroidia > Cytophagales > Cyclobacteriaceae > Chryseolinea. Next base: position 345,424 of record JASGJX010000027.1, on the reverse strand, counting down.
GCCTTCAATGGCCGATGATCTCTCGAAATACACCCGCGTTCCTTCATTCAGGTTCATAGGAAAGTCGAACTTCGAAAGATTATCGAGCGCATGTGCGAGTTGATAAATCGCATTGTCCTTGCGTGGCTGTGAGCTGTGACCTCCGCGGTTCGTGGCTTCAAGTGTGAAACTTTGATACACCTTCTCGCTGAGCTGCACCTGATTGAGGATCTTCTTACCTTCCTTTTCCTGGCCGCGTCCACCTTCATTCAGGGCGAATTCGGCATCGATCAAACCTTTATGATTCTTCAGCAACCAGTCGACGCCGTTGTGTTGGCCACCTTCTTCATCCGCTGTTAACGCTACGATGATATCGCGATCAGGCGTGAATTTCTCCATCTTCATGCGAATGAGATTGGCAATAAAGATGGCGGCCATGGCTTCGTCGTCACTGGCGCCTCTTGCATAGTAGAAGCCGTCGATCTCTTCGAATTTGAATGGATCTGTTGTCCAGTCTTCCCGACGCGCTTCGACGACATCGAGATGAGCCAACAGGAGTATCGGTTTACGTTTTCCCGAGCCACGTAGTGTAGCCACGAGGTTGCCTTTTCGTTCCGCAGCGCCACCGATAAAAATGTCTTTGTCTGTGAATCCGGCTGCACGCAATCTCGCTGCCATCGCTTCTGCTGCCTTAGTTGTACTTCCTGACGATTCGGTTGTATTGATCTCGATAAGTTCCTTGAAGATTTCGCGAGTCAGCTTTTGATCTGGTTGTGCGTATGCACAGGTGGCGAGCAGGAAGACCACCACAAATTGTAGGGGAGTTTTCATGAGTTCAGGTTAGGTTAACGGAAGATAGACATTCCCGATCAGAGTGCCGCATGGAGATGACAACCGGCAACGACGCAATGACGTCAACGGTTGCAGTCTTTGTTGCTGGCAACGGAGGGTATAATGTACACTGATTGGGATCTGGAGTACAGAATCAATTTCCTGCTGCTCTCATTTCGGCAGCATACATCGGCAAAGAGAAGTAGAAGGTTGTGCCCTCCCCTTCTTTGGTTTCGAACCAAATTTTACCTCCGTTCTTCTCGACAAATTCTTTACAAAGAAGGAGACCGAGTCCGGTTCCTTTTTCTCTCTGGGTTCCGTCCGTACTCACAGTGGCCAGGGTGAAGATCTTATCGATGCTTCGCTTTGGAATGCCAACACCAGAATCGGCAACAGAAACGACGATCTTGCTGTTAAGCCTGTACGCGCTTATCGTGATAATGCCTTCGCTTCTTGTAAACTTGGTGGCGTTGGTCAACAAATTACGAAGCACAGAGCGTACCATATTGATGTCTGCGTATGCTTCGAGTGAACCGTTCAGATTGTTTACCAGGCTAACATTCTTTTGCCGGCACTCCGGTTCAAGAAGCCTGACTACTTCATTTACTACATGAACGAGCTCAACACATCCGGGCTCAAAACTTTCACCGTGCATTTGAAGCTTGGCCCACTGCAAAAGATTGTCGATGAACTCGGTTGTCTGTGCCAGGCGCGCATCCAACTCCGTGGCGATTTTACGAAACTCGGCTTCACTGATTGCTCCAGATTTTGCCAGGCTCAGGGTAAGATGCAGAGAGCTCAGGGGTCCCTTGATATCGTGAGAAACAACCGAGAAGAGTTTGTCCTTGACATTGTTGACCTCTTCAAGTTGTTGGTTTTGCTGCTGAATTTCGTTCGTGCGCAACCTTACCTCCTTTTCAAGCCTTTCATTCTCTTCCTGATTGCGCTTTAGTTCCAGTTCTTTGGCAAGCCGATTTTCCTTTTCAAGGGTGGCCCATCGGTCACCCAGAGCGAACGAAATGAAGATCACCTGTAATATGCATCCAATCATCACAGAAGCATAGTTCAGATTCAACTCGCCGGACATCATACCAAGGTTACTTAACGTAAATGTCGCAGCTCCAAGAAAGGGAGCGATCCAGGCCATGAGATAGTAGCGCGCCGGCTTGTATTGTTTCACCAGACAATATCCGGCGGAGATACAGGCAAGCAAGCAATGACTCAGGATAAAGACGTGGTGGTATTTGTACGATACCTGATGCATGAATATCAGCATCATAATCATGGCAACAACATCCATCAGCATGTTTGCCAGCAACAGTCTGTCGAGAAGCCGGCTGAATCTCGCCAGGTCAAGGAACGTTCGTGTAAGCAGCGTTGAGCAAACAATAAAAAATGGTCCGGTGAGGACTGCAAAGTAGTCGTTCAGCGCAGGATGATTAGGATGGAGGTATAGAAAGTTGTATCCCTGGAAGAATGACATGGTGTTTGTCATAGCTATCAGGGTGAATACATAGAAGAGCGTAATGCGATCGCGAACTGACATGAACAGAAAAAGCTGATACAGCGTCATCAGCAGCATAGCGCCATAAAAGAGACCGTTCAGCCACTGCGTGTGAGAGGAGACTCTGGAAAATTCATCTTTGGTCCAGAACACTATGGGTACCTGTACAGACGATGTTGTATGTACATTCACGTAGACCGTTCGTTGTTCACCCGGAGGGATGTTAAAACTAAAAATCGGGTGACGGTGCATTTCGTCACGGAACTCAATCGGATAGTTGTCGCCGGAGACTTTAGTTATCCAGTTTCCTTTCTCGTCCTGAATGAAGAACTCAACTTTATCAAGCGGTGAAAAGTTAATCTCCATCAGCCATTCGGGCTCCGTCGAAGAATTGGAGATCTCCATGCGGAACCAATACGGTGATCGATCGAAGCCGAAGTTCGCGAGCGATTCCGGATCAACGGGATGCATAGGCGCAGATGCAACATTGTCTATGGTGAAGGCATCGGACCCGTCACGAATAAACAAGATATTAGCGCCTGCTGGAATTCGTCCATCGTCACTGAGGGTCAAAGTCTGCGCGCTGATGCTGCAAACTTTAAAAATCAATATGATGACCCAAAGTGCTCTTTGCATGTTTTACGATCGTTAACTCCGGAGCGAGCGCGCAAACTCCTTCGCGAAGTACGTTAAGATTACATCGGCGCCTGCTCTCTTGATGCTTAATAGCGACTCTTTCATAACACGATCACCATCCAGCCAACCTTTCAGGGCGGCTGCTTTGATCATAGAATATTCTCCACTAACGTTATACGCGGCGATTGGCAGGTGACTGTTGTCGCGAAGCAATCGAATAATATCAAGATACGCCATTGCCGGCTTAACCATAAGAAAATCTGCTCCTTCCTGTTCGTCGAGTGCAGCTTCTATTAACGCCTCGCGGCGGTTTGCCGGATTCATCTGGTAAGTTTTTTTATCACCGAACTTTGGCGCTAGTCGAGGGCATCCCTGAAGGGATTGTAAAATCCACTCGCATACTTTGCTGTATAGCTCATGATTGACACATCTGTAAACCCATTTTGATCAAGCAAGTCGCGGATATACCCCACCCGTCCATCCATCATGTCTGACGGACCAAGAATATCTATTCCCGTTTCGGCCTGTGCGAGCGCCATTTTTCCAAGGATTTCCAGGGTTTCGTCGTTTACAATCTTTCCATCCTGAACGAGGCCATCGTGGCCATCCGAACTATATGGATCCATTGCTACATCGGTCATGATGGTTGCTTCGGGAAACTGCTTCTTAATCTCCCTCAACGCGCGGAGATAGAAAAATTGTGAATCGTAGCTACGGGTTGCATGCTTGTCTTTCCATTGGTCGTCGACCGCAGGAAACACATCAAACACCCTGACACCAAGCTTGAGACATTCTTCAATTTCTTTCAACATTAAATCGACGGATAGTCGAAAAATTCCGGGCATCGAACCGACCTCGGTTTGTTTCTTAGCGCCATCGATAAGGAACAGAGGAAAGATCAGGTCATCGGTCGTCACCCTCGTTTCCTCAACCATTGCCCGTATACCTTCACTTTTTCTGTTTCTCCGAGGTCTTTTTGTGATGTCGAATGCCATATGTCTCTTTAGGAATGCCGAAAGTTAATGCTTCCCGCAAAGCAAAAAAATAATGAACTTACGGATTGAGACCTTCTGCCATGATGTGCCAACTTCGAAATTTTGCATGCGCTTCTGCCTCGTATATCCTCTTGATGATCGTGGTCGGCGGATGTAACCCACGTGACAGCCGGGATTCACCAATGGCCAAGGAGCTTGATCGCTATTTTAGTGAGCAATTCCCTGCTGAGGAACCAGGTGGAGCGGTTTTGCTGATCAATGGCGACTCCGTGATTTTTTCGAAAGGATACGGCCTGGCTAACATGCAGACCAAGGAACCCGTTACAACAAACACCTTGTTTAACCTTGGGTCAATCAGCAAGACGTTCGTAGCCAATGCCATTTTACTACTCCATGACCAGGGCAAACTTTCACTCGAAGACAGTCTGTTCAGATACTTCCCGACTTTCAAAAATAAATCGATTGCTCAGCGGGTTAAGATTAAGCATCTGCTAACACATTCGTCCGGACTACCCGACAACCGTAATGTGAATGCAGATACCACTTTCTTTCTCACGGCCAAAGACGCCGAAAACTGGGCCCCCATTGAACAAGCTGATTCTCTCCTTTTTGAACCGGGTTCAGAATTTGAATACTCCAATCCTGCATTTAACGGTCTTGCTCTAATTGTCGAGCGTGTAAGCGGTATGAAGTGGCAGAAGTTTGTTGAGGAAAAGATCTTTAAATCATCCGACATGGAGAGCAGCACAATCACAGACGGCGACCATCCCACCGAAGGGGTAAGTCACGGGTATGTGAAGAATGAAGGAAAGTGGATAGAGGATGACTATGGCGAAGAGCCCACCTTTCCAGCTGCAGGAAATGGCGGCGTATGGAGTTCTGTGGAAGAGCTTGCCAGGTATGAAAAAGCGCTTCAAACGGGAGCATTCCTTTCGATGGAACGCGTAACCGATTCACGCACTCCGAAAAAATTTAACAACTGGAAGGGCACACGCCGTTTCAGTGCTGACTGGTCATGGTTTGCTCCGCAGGTCTATGACGGAGTAATGCAACCGTTTATTGGATGGTCGTGGTTTACAGGACGAACAGCAGATGGTAGCAAAATCGTTGGACACACGGGTACACAGGGTGGCTTTATCGCCAATTACGTTACGATCCCGGATAAAAAAGTGCTGATTGTTATTTTGTGTAACTCACCACGAGATATCTACGCGTACACGGACAAGTTGCTTGCTTCCTTAGACATCGATAACTAGTCTTTAGTCCTGAGTCTTTAGTACCTGGTTTCTAGTCTTTCTGGTGAGTAGTCTACTAACTACAGAGACTAGAAACCAGGTACTCATTACTAACTACTCATTACTCATTGCTGTTTTCCTGGTATCTGTCCACAATATCCTGGCTAATTACTCTATATAGTTCAGCAGCAGGTTCATCATCCTGAAGCAGCTGCATGTGGCGGTCAAGTGTTTCGAAATCGCCGCGGCGTGCCGGACCCGTCTGTGCATTCTCAGGTCCCACCCGAAGGCTTTTGGTGATCATTGTAGCAATTAATGGCTTCAGCCAATCATAGCTCAGGCTGTTTTCCTTCATAATTTCCTGAGCCATGTAAAGCATGTGATTCGTGAAATTCGAAGCAAATACTGCTGCCAGGTGCAACGCCAATCGTTCCGGGGAAGTGAGTTTTACAACGTTGTCGCTGAGCGCATTTGCCATATCCATAAGCACGTCGGCTGTTTCGGGATTTGCTGCTTCGACAAACAAGGGCACCTCGCTCAGGTCGACATCGACATCACGGGTGAACGTTTGCAGTGGATACAATACACCGATCTTTGGAGTTGCAGCATATCGCAATACTTCGAGCGGCTGACTTCCAGAAGTATGAAGAAGTACACAATCTTCGGGCAGGACAATTTCACGCACGATATCCTGTAAGGCATCATCTGTTACAGCGAGTATGAATATGCCGCAGTTGCTGGTAGAAAAATCAAGCGTCGCTTTGACTTCAGCTTCGTATAATCGCTCAACAAGTTGTTCGGCGTGCGCGGGGTTACGGCTATACACCTCGCGAACTGCGTATTCGGTATTGTCTAAGGCCGCTGCTAAGTGCCAGGCCAGATTTCCCGATCCAATAAATGCTACGTAAGTCGAATTCATAGTTACTGTTTACCTAATCGCCTTTGCGCGAAAATACAAAACGATCTTTACCTGCAAGATCTTTCAAAAGCTCCACGTGCCGGAAACTGGAATTTATCATCATCGCAGCAACCTCTTTTCCAAATCGTTCATTGATTTCCACAGCAAGGAGCCCGCCTGACCTGAGATGCTTTACACCGTGACCCACAATTGCTTCGTAAAAGACAAGCGGATTGTTGTCAGGAACAAACAACGCCAGGTGAGGTTCGTAATCAACAACGTTTGATTGCATCGCCTGTTTTTCGTTTTCCGCTATGTAAGGTGGATTACTGACGAGAATATCGACATCGTTGACTGGCAACTCGTCGGCAAGCGCGTTGTTCATCACAAGGTTAACGCTGGCACCCAATGCTTTCGAATTGCGTCTTGCAACTGTCAATGCGTCCTTGCTCACATCTGTGGCCGAAACAGAAACATGCCGAAGTTCCAATGCGAGCGTAATAGCTATGCACCCGCTTCCGGTCGCTATATCTACGATGTTCTGATCGCGATCTTTCCGATTCAGACGATCGAGAATCAGCGCCACAAGCTCTTCGGTCTCGGGTCGGGGTATGAGAACAGCGGGGTCAACGTAGAACTTCCTTCCAAAAAAATGTGCTTCATGAAGAATGTATTGTAAAGGCTCATTGAGATTAATACGCCGGATGGCATCGTGCAACTTCGATTCGTTCCTGGCATTTATGGATTTGCCCGACATGATATCGGCGGGTGACAACGAACAGATTGATTCGATCAGGTAAGTAGCTATCGCCTGTTTTTCCGTTTCGCTCTCCTTCAGGCTGATCCCATCGATCAATTCCGATAAGAGTGATTTGGAATTCTTCATAGCTTGTGAATATTTGCGGCTACGATCGCGAACCTTTCCAGCAAGCCACATGTGCGTTTGTCGTCGGAGAGGCCGCACCGCTAAGTTAAGCAGGGGCACGAAAGCCGCTTGCAAGTATAAGCAATGGACACGCAGGATTACGGCACTGATGTTTTTTTTATGCGCAGGGCGATGGAGCTTGCAGAACGCGGTCGGGGATCTGTCAGCCCGAATCCACTCGTCGGGTGCGTTATCGTATATGACGGCAACGTTATTGGAGAGGGGTGGCATCAACGTTATGGCGGTCCCCATGCAGAGGTAAACGCAGTTCAAAGCGTTTCCGATCACCAGCTGCTAAAACGCGCTACTGCTTATGTGACTCTTGAGCCATGCTCACACTTCGGAAAAACACCACCTTGCGCCGACATGCTCGTGCGCGTTGGGATTCAACGTGTCGTCATTTCAAATGTTGATCCCAACCCTTTGGTTTCGGGAACAGGAATTGAGAAACTACGTGCGGCAGGCATCGAAATATTGACTGGAGTGCTGGAGCGTGAAGGCCTTACGCTCAACCGAAGGTTTTTTACGATGATCCAGAAAGGCCGTCCGTACATCATTCTGAAATGGGCTCAAACCGCCGACGGTTTTATGGCACGCGAGAACTATGACTCGAAATGGATCAGCAATGTTTATTCGAGGCAGGTTACACATAAATGGCGATCAGAAGAAGATGCAATCATGGTTGGCACCAACACGGCGCGACGTGATAATCCACAACTCACAACCCGCGACTGGTCTGGCCGCAATCCCACAAGAATTGTGATCGACAAAATGCTGAGCCTGCCGCGAAACCTGAATTTGTTCGATGGCACCGCACCGACTGTAGTCTATAACCAATTGAGTGATGAAGAGCTACCGCAAGAGAGTCGGGTAAAGATTACAAATGATGACTTTCTGGCTGGACTACTGTCAGACCTTCAGAAGCGCCGAATTCAATCGGTTATTGTTGAAGGGGGTCCGACAACGCTTCAAACATTCGTCGATCGGAACCTCTGGGACGAAGTACGAATGTTTGTGTCACCGTCGAGGTTCGGGAAGGGATTGCCGGCACCCAGGCCCGTTGGAACCTCAACAGAGATCGTCATTGGCGGGGACAGGCTTGTTACGTTCCTTCAGCAATAGAATCAACGGCAACGGGAGTGTCGTCGTTGAAACTGTCGTTATCTTTTTTGTGTTGTAGTCTATTAATCGCATCATTGTAATCGATATTTCAATTCACCCAAGAAACAGATGGCTGAAGAACTGATCATAGCGTCCGGTGCCGACAAGAAATCCATGTATGACACGCTTATTCCTCAGATAAAAGCACTTACTGAAGATGAGTCGGATCTCGTTGCCAACCTGGCCAACGTATGCGCTGCACTCAAACAGACCTTTGATTTCTTTTGGGTCGGATTTTATTTAGTGAAGAATGATCAACTTGTTCTTGGCCCGTTTCAGGGACCGCTTGCCTGCACGCGAATTGACTTCGGCAAAGGCGTTTGTGGCACCACATGGAAAGAGGGAAAGACTATTATTGTGCCTGATGTAGAACAGTTTCCCGGGCACATCGCATGCAGCAGCGCATCGAAATCAGAGATTGTTGTGCCCGGATTTATAGATGGTAAAGTGTTTCTTGTGCTTGATGTTGACAGTGACAAACCCGAAGATTTTGACGACGAGGATGCTCGTGGACTGGAACAGATCATCGCCTGCATCGAGAAGACCGTTGCGCGCAAATCGTCAATCGCTTAAGGCGCCGATATGGATGCTAAGGAACATCCCCGTGTGCATTTGTATCGTGAACGTCGCGACCGGTTCTCCCGGGAGCTGACAGAGGTTAAGGGCAAGATCAATCGAATCTCAAATCTGCGCATAGGTGTCGCGATAGTTTTTCTCCTGTTACTTTACCGCGCCTTTACTGATCATTGGATCTTCTTTATCCTTGGTCCTCTAATCGTAGTGTTTGTTGTTCTTGTTTCCGTTCATGCCAGGCTCTTCACTCAAAAAGTCCATCTGGAGAACCTCATTCAGATCAACAACAATGAAATCGACTCGATCGACGGGCGACGTGATGCGCTTCATACGGGTGCCGAGTTCGTAGATCCTCATCATCCCTATACGCATGACCTCGATGTATTTGGATCTGGTTCTCTTTATCAACTTATTAATCGCTGCAACACTTACGACGGCCGTTCTGCTCTTGCAAAATTGCTCAGTGAGCCGCTGGCAACCCCGATCGAAATCAAGGCATCGCAGGTAGCCGTTGAGGAACTAATATCCGAGGTAGACATACGTCAGAACCTTGGCGCATCCGGTCTTGAGATCAATGAGCTTTCAACCGATCGTCAGCAGTTGCTGGCATGGCTTAAGAGCGAACCCATTGCATATGGAAAGCCCATGATAGGTACGCTCCTGTGGGCACTGCCTTCGTTAACTGTCATTGCATGCGGACTCTATTTCTTTGATTTGGTTCCTCAATTTGTTCCCGTTGGTTTTGTATTGATACAATGGATCATCTGGGGACGCTACAGCAAAAAGATCAATTTGTTTCATGACTACATCAGCCGTAAAAAGGAGATACTGGAAAAGTACGCTCATATGCTGGCCGTGATCAGAAAAGACAGTCCTCAGCATAAGGATATCAACAACAACAGTGCGGCTAAGAATGATGGTCGCCATGAGGAATTCAAAAGCGAGCTGCTGAAAGAGCTTGTTGGTCAGGCTCGTGATGCCGGTTCAAAAGTTAACCAACTGGTGGCTCTTGTAGGTCAGTTAAATGCACGTCTCAATTTTCTCACAGCAATATTCGTTAACAGTTTATTTCTTTATGATCTGCGCTGTGTTTATCGCCTCGAAAAATGGAAGGCTGACAATGGCGAGAGATTACCTCGCTGGCTGGACGCCATTTCAAGATCAGAAGTGCTAAGCAGTCTGGCGAATTTTGCCTACAATCATCCCCATTGCCAATTCCCCGAGATTCATGAGTCGAAGGAAATTTCAGCAGCAGATATGGGGCATCCGCTGCTGAGTCCTGATGAATGTGTTACAAACTCGGTAACGATAGGGCCTGCTCCTACCGTGTTGATTATTACGGGAGCAAACATGGCAGGCAAAAGTACGTTCCTTCGTTCGCTGGGGGTGAACCTTGTTCTTGCGCTGGCCGGTGCGCCGGTGTTTGCAAAATCATTTCGTTGCCCAGTCATACCGTTGCGTTCGGGCATGCGCACGGCCGATTCCCTCAAAGACCACGAGTCGTATTTCTATGCTGAGCTGAACAGGCTCAAATCAATCATGGATGAACTTCGCGAAGGGAAACCGCTCTTCATACTGTTGGATGAGATCCTGAAAGGCACGAACTCCAACGACAAACAAAAAGGATCTATTGCATTAGTACAACAGCTCATTGAACATCCATGCCTTGGAGTAGTTGCCACACACGATCTGGCCCTGGGAATGCTAGAGAAAGATCATCCATCATCTGTTCACAACTACTGTTTCGAAGCCTCCATTGAAAATGATCAGCTCTTCTTTGACTACAAGCTGAAGGCTGGTGTTGCCCAGAACATGAACGCGACGTTCCTGATGAGGAAGATGGGAATCCTGAAAAATTAAGAATTAAGAATTAAGAGTTAAGGATTAGCCACCAGCCTAACGGCTGCCAATACCACGACCGCAGGTCGTGATAGCCAATTCTTAACTCTTAATTCTTAATTCCGTTTGGCACAGTTCTGTCAACTTCCCCACCGCGTAGTCTATCTCCTCTCGTGTATTGTACTTGCTGAAGGAGAAACGAACGGCGCCGCGCTTTGAACCCGGATATAACGTCCCCAGCACGTGTGAACCTGTAACGGCACCGCTAGAGCACGCGCTGCCCCCTGAAACTGATATGCCCTGAAGATCGAGATTAAACAGTATCATATCGTTCTCGTCCGATTCGGGGAGACAGACATTCAATACTGTATACAGGCTGCGATCAGGGTGAGCTGAATCGCCATGAAAGTCGATGCCGGGAATCTGTTCACGCAGTTTGCCAATCATGTATTGCTTGAGGCCGCTAACCAGACGGATGTGTTCATCCATATCGCGGTAAGCAATCTCCAGCGCCTTTGCCAATCCAATGATACCATAAACGTTCTCGGTGCCTCCGCGCATACTCCGCTCCTGGGCTCCGCCGTGGATGAATGGCCTTAGTTTCTTGTCCTTTCTGATGAACATAAATCCCGCGCCTTTGGGGCCGTGGAACTTGTGTGCCGCAGCCGCCATTCCGTGAACCTTTACCTGAGAAAGATCGTGGCGATAGTGTCCAATGGTTTGAACCGTGTCAGAATGAAAATACGCTCCATGCGCATTCGCCAGGTCTGCTACCTTTTGCAGGTCGAGCAGGTTTCCGATTTCGTTGTTGGCATGCATCAGTGAAACCAGTGCATTGCTATGCTTACGCAGTAATACTTCAAGATTGGCGTAGTCGACGTGTCCCTTTTCATCAAGCTTCACGTTGACCAGCTGGATCTTATTCTGAGTAGCTATCCTGTGCAGCGTTTGTTCTACCGCATGATGCTCGATAGGCGATGAAATAACGGTCTTAATGTTATAGGTCTCAATGGCACCGTTCAATATCGTGTTGTCTGCTTCAGTACCACCTGATGTAAAGATGATTTCACCCGGCGTGCAGTGAAGCAAATCCGCCATTTTCTTCCGTGCAGATTCAATTGAAGAGCGCACCTTCCTGCCATGCGCATGTGTTGATGAAGGATTACCAAAATCTTCCAACATGAAGGGCTTCATCGCCTCAAACACTTCCGGATCAAGCGGTGTTGTTGCCGCGTTGTCAAAATAAACCCGCATACCTATACTCCAGTTCTAAACCGCTTTCTCCGTAATGATTTCCTTGATGTCGGCAATGATCTTCTTGGCGAGCGCTTCTGCCTTTACTTCGAGATCTGCTTCCGCATAAATTCTGATAATTGGCTCCGTGTTCGATTTGCGCAGGTGCACCCACTCTGTATCGAATTCGATCTTTACGCCGTCGGCCGTGTTGATTGGCTGCTTCTTATATTTCTTCTTTACCTGATCGAGAACCGAATCGACATTGATCGTCGGCGTGAGCTCGATCTTATTTTTTGAAATGATGTAGTTCGGATACTTTGCCCGCAGGCGGGAAGCCTGAAGACCAGTCTTTGCGAGATGCGTGAGGAACAGGGCAATTCCCACGAGCGCATCACGACCGTAATGCAGCTCAGGGTAGATCACTCCTCCGTTTCCTTCTCCACCAATGATGGCGTTGTTTTCCTTCATCGATTCTACAACATTCACCTCACCAACAGGAGCCGCGAAGTACTTGCCGCCTGCCTTCTCCGTTATATCCCTAAGTGCGCGTGTAGACGAAAGGTTAGATACTGTATTACCTTTCTTCTTTGCACTTGCATTCAGGACATAGTCAGCGACAGCGACGAGGGTATATTCTTCGCCAAATGGGGTTCCATCTTCCGAGATGAACGCTAAGCGGTCGACGTCAGGATCGACCACAATACCGAGATCATACTTACCCTTGGTCAGTTCACGGCAAATGTCCGTGAGGTGCTCAGGAAGTGGTTCCGGGTTGTGCGGAAAATGACCTGTTGGAGTACAATACAGTTCTTTCACCTTTACACCCAATCTCTTGAGCAGTGCTGGCAACGCGATTCCACCGGAGGAGTTCACTGCATCGACAACAACACTGAAACCTTTTGCTTTGATCGCTTCAACGTCGACCAAAGGCAGCTTCAGGATCTCGTCTATATGTTTCTGAATGTAAGTATCGTTCTTATGATAGCTACCCAGCTTGGCCACCTGAGCGAATTCAAAGGACTCTTTCTCTGCAATCTTCAGCATCGCTTCCCCGTCCGTCGCAGAGATAAATTCTCCCTTTTCGTTCAGCAGTTTCAAGGCGTTCCATTGTACCGGGTTGTGGCTTGCTGTAATAATGATGCCACCGGCGGCCTTCTCCATCGGTACAGCCATTTCGACTGTTGGTGTAGTTGACAGTCCCAGGTCGATCACGTCAATACCCAATCCCTGAAGAGTTGCCGACACCAGCGAGCAGACCATTTCACCAGACGGGCGGGCATCTCTACCAATAACGATTGTTGTAGACCCGGATTTCTTTTTGATCCAGGTGCCGTAGGCGGCTGCAAACTTCACGACATCGACCGGTGTCAGGTTCTCTCCCGTTTTACCACCAATCGTACCGCGTATTCCGGAGATAGATTTGATTAACGTCACAGCTGCTGGGTTTTCAAAATGAGGTCAAAATTAGGAATAATAATCGCCGTCAGCAAAAAGACTCTTTATTCCATTAATCAGGACGAATGATTGGCGATGTTTGTGATGTCTGCATAACAGAAACTTTATGAAACGACCACCTGTAGCGCCTGATCCGGACCGTCAATCGAAACTCGACGCCTTCGATAGACTTTTGACTATCATGGATGAATTGCGGGAGAACTGTCCCTGGGATAAGAAACAAACGATGGAAACGCTACGCCATCTTACCATCGAAGAAACTTATGAACTCTCTGACTCTATCTTAGATGGCGATCTTATGGAGATCAAGAAGGAATTAGGTGACCTCATGCTGCACATGGTTTTCTATGCGCGCATTGCTTCAGAGTCGAAGGCCTTCAATGTTGCCGACGTGTTAAATTCCATTTGCGATAAACTAATCGAACGTCATCCGCACATCTATGGAGACGTAGAGGCTAACGATGAAGCCACGGTTAAGTCAAACTGGGAGAAGATCAAGCTGAAGTCGGGCAATAAGTCAGTGCTCGAGGGTGTACCCCGTACTTTACCAGCGTTGGTCAAGGCGATCCGAATCCAGGACAAAGCACGGGGAGTAGGTTTTGACTGGGAACGAAAGGAACAGGTGTGGGAAAAGGTTGAAGAGGAGATGCAGGAGTTCAAAGCCGAGTTTAACGCCGCTGCAAACGAGGCCATCAATCGCGAGAAGGCAACGGCAGAGTTCGGTGACCTTCTCTTTTCGCTTGTAAACTATGCGCGATTCATTCAGATCGATCCCGAAGAAGCGCTCGAACGAACCAATAAAAAATTCATCAAGCGTTTTCAATATCTGGAAAGTGCGTCAGCCAGGGCGGGGAAAAAGATGGGAGAAATGACTCTCGCTGAAATGGATGTCTATTGGGAGGAGGCGAAGAATATCCGCTGAGCGCAGTCCCGAAACCAGCGCTCCGCCTGAAACCAGGTCGACCGGACGTCACGCCATTGACCTTTTTCGGAAATGGTCTTCTGTAATGTTTTTTAAACTTCATCGATTTCGAATACATCTATGCCCTGGATGGCATAGATCATCTCCTGAACTGAGATATCAAATCGTATGGAATAGCGGCAAATTGTTGATGATTTGTTCTGCATAGTGGGTAGAAGTCCCCATAAACCGGGGGATAATCACGCTTAGTACGCTCACTTCGCGTGCAATTTTCCATAAAATCTTGCATGCATGTCCTGACCTCTGAAAAACGACTGCTGAATCGGCCTTATAACGTTCATTTTTGTGGTCTCGGAGAAATGGCGGGTATGAGTAGTGCACGGACGATTCGGAATATAATTATTGGCAAAGACCGGTATGTCGAATCGTATGTGGAGTTTAAACGAGCGATTGTATCGGGCAAGCTCGCGCTTCTCTATATCATGTTGTGCCTCGGGTACATGGCCTATGATATTCCGACAGGCAATATCTCCCAGGTTCCTGTTCTCGGAGCCACTATCCTGTTGTTAGCGCTTTCCATTTGTTATCACCGCTACGGCGATCACAATACAGCACACTATTGTTTACTCACCACGGTAAACGTTTCTCTGTATTTGATTGCTTCCAGTGAAACAGCGCACTCAAGCTCACTGATATTCTTTCTTGTCAATCCTATTGCCGCCTTTGCCTTGCTGAGCTATCAGCAGCGCCTTCAGGCAACACTGTTTGCCGTATTTACCTACGCATTGTTTGTATTGTCCTTCTTTGTGGACTACAGCATTCTTCCAGAGCGACAATACGATGAAGAGACACTCGTATATTTTGTCATCCTGAATTTTTCCGCTGCCATGCCGGCTGCTATACTATCAGTAAATCTTCTGGTCGCTTTGAATCGCTACAGCGCCTTGAAACTGGTTGAGAACACCGATCTGTTGATGAAGACAAACGCGGAACTGGATCGTTTTGTATACTCGACTTCTCATGATCTGCGTGCGCCGTTATCGTCGGTGATGGGGTTGATCAACATCACAGAAAAGAGTCGCGAACCGGAAGAAGTAATAAGATATCTGGGTATGATGCGCGATCGCGTCACGTCATTGGATCGATTCATCCGCGACATCACTGACTATTCACGAAACAACCGGCTGGAGGTAAAGCGTGAAAAAGTTTTCTTACGATGCATGATTAACGACATCTGGGAAAGCCTCAAGTTTTCTGCTGATGCGGAGACGATCACATTTATGAATGAGATCCCTGAGCAATTGTTCATCCATGTTGATCGGAGCAGGCTTCAGGTTGTACTTGGCAATCTGATCTCCAATGCCATGCGGTATCATGACAATGAAAAGCGTGAGCCATTTATTCTCGTTGAGCATTACATTACAGGTAATATCATTTGCCTGAAGGTTGCAGACAATGGACAGGGTATTGCAAAAGAATTTCACACCAAAGTATTCGATATGTTCTTCCGGGCCAACGAAAAATCGAAGGGTTCGGGACTTGGTCTCTATATCGTAAAAGAGGCTATTATGAAATTATCGGGTTCAATTCAGCTCGATTCAGAGCCCCGCGAGGGAACGACGTTTACGGTACGCCTCCCGCTGTAATTAAGAATTAAGAATTAAGAGTTAAGAATTAGCTATCAGCCTGCGGCTGCCGGTGGCACGACCAAAGGTCGTGGTGGCCAATTCTTCATTCTTAATTCTTAATTCTTAATTCTCCGCCCTTATCTTTGCCGGCCTATGGCAGCCTCTGAAGACAACCTTTTCAAGAACGTGATCTCCCACGCAAAGGAGTATGGATTCATTTTTCCGTCAAGTGAAATTTATGATGGTCTCAGTGCCGTCTACGACTATGGGCAGAACGGGGCCGAATTGAAGAACAACATCAAAGAATACTGGTGGAAGTTTATGACGCTGCTGCACGACAACATCGTGGGGATAGACGCGGCGATCTTTATGCATCCCACCACCTGGAAAGCGTCCGGACACGTTGACGCGTTCAGCGACCCGATGCTCGACAATAAGGACTCCAAAAAGCGGTACCGGGCTGATGTGCTGATCGAGGACGCCATCAGTAAAATGGAGGAAAAGATTGAAAAAGAGGTCGAAAAAGCAGCCAAGCGCTTTGGTGACGCTTTCGATCGCGAGAAGTTTATATCAACCAATCCACGCACAGTCGAATACCAAAAGAAGATTGAGGAGACGAATGATCGTCTGAAAACTGCGATGGGTTCCGCTGACATGGCGGCAATGAAACAGCTCATCATTGACCTGGATATTGCCGACCCTGTATCGGGCACTAAAAACTGGACCGACGTTCGCCAGTTCAATCTCATGTTCTCAACTGAAATGGGGTCAGTCGCCGATGACGCGAACAAGATCTATCTGCGGCCGGAAACAGCGCAGGGAATCTTCGTGAATTTCCTCAACGTGCAGAAGACGGGACGTATGAAGATTCCGTTCGGTATTGCGCAGATAGGTAAGGCTTTCCGCAACGAGATTGTTGCCCGCCAATTCATCTTCAGAATGCGAGAGTTTGAACAAATGGAGATGCAGTTCTTCATTAAACCCGGCGAAGAGATGAAGTGGTATGAGTTCTGGAAAGAAAAAGCGGATGCGCTGGCACCAGGCTTTGGGCCTTGGCAGCGAGAACTATCGCTTTCACGACCACCTGAACCTGGCGCACTACGCGAATGCTGCGTGTGATATTCAGTTTAACTTTCCTATCGGCTTTAAGGAACTCGAGGGCATTCACTCGCGCACCGACTTCGACCTTAAGAACCATGAGAAGTATTCAGGCAAGAAGCTTCAGTATTTCGACAGCGAAGAAAATCGTAACTATATTCCATATGTAGTTGAGACCTCAGTCGGACTCGATCGTATGTTCCTCTCCGTATTATCGAAGAGCTATACGGAAGAGAAACTTGAAGATGGTAGTGAGCGGGTTGTATTGAGAATTCCAGCGCCGCTGGCTCCTCATAAGGTGGCTATCCTCCCTCTGATGAAAAAGGATGGCCTGCCCGAACGTGCAGAGGCGATTATGAACGAACTTAAGTTTGATCTCAATTGCTTCTATGAAGAAAAGGATGCTATCGGGAAGCGTTATCGCAGGCAGGATGCAATAGGAACTCCATACTGCATAACAGTCGATCATCAGACACTGACTGACGATACTGTAACCATTCGCGACCGCGATACGATGAAGCAAGAGCGCGTCAAGATTGCTGATGTAAAAGCGCAGTTAGTTGAAGCGTGCTCCATTAACAACCTGCTGAGAAAAATCTAGTGAGTCGTACATCATCAACAATGCCCTGGAGCGACCTGTTAAGCAGTTCGCGTCTGGGTCAACGCGTCGATAATACGGGAGCACCCTCGCGCAGTGCGTTTGAACAGGATTACGATCGGATCATATTCTCGCAGCCCTTTCGTCGGTTGCAGGATAAGACTCAGGTACACCCGCTTCCTGAGCATGACTTCGTACACACGCGCCTGACGCACAGCCTGGAAGTTTCAAGTGTTGGAAGATCGCTGGGCAAGCGCGTCGGAGAAGTGATCCTTCAGCGACATTCCGAACTGGCAGAGAACTATTCGCTTTTTGATTTCGGCGCTATCGTCGCTGCAGGTTCCCTCGCTCACGACGTTGGCAATCCTCCCTTTGGTCATGCAGGTGAAACTGCTATTTCAGATTTCTTCGTACATCACCCCAATGGTCAGCTATTTCGCAATGATGTAACTGATGCCGAATGGCAGGATCTGATTCGCTTCGAAGGAAACGCTCAGGGTTTCAGAATATTAAACAAGAATCAATATGGACTCAAGTGTACGTTCGCTACGCTGGGTGCCTTTACAAAGTATCCCGTATCGGCCGATTTTGGACCACGTGATCCGGGAAGAAGAAGTCAAAAGAAGTTTGGATACTATCAAACGGAGGCTGCCGCATTCAAAGAAGTAGCTCATGCAACCGGAATGCTTGCACTCCCCAACGGTGCGTATGCACGCCACCCGCTTGCATTCCTGGTAGAAGCTGCCGATGATATCTGTTATAGTATTATCGATCTTGAAGACGGATGCAACCTTGGTCTGGTGTCGTACAATGACGCCCGCTCCCTGTTTGAGTCTGTCGTTACAACTGCGAAAAGTAAGCTGGGCAAACTTGACCATTTGTCTGGTCCTGCCGAACGCATCGGATTTTTAAGGGCACTGGCGATCGGTGATCTCATGTCGGAATGCGCTGCATTATTCCTGTCTAACGAGGAGGCTATACTAAACGGAACTTTTGATCAGGCGCTTGCTGATCACTGCGCATCGAAAGATGCATTGAAACAGATTATCAAAGTCTCTGTTGAAAGTATCTATCGCGCGCGACAGGTTGTTGAAATCGAAGCGGCCGGTCATGAAGTTCTACCCGGTCTGCTGAGTGAGTTTACGCAAGCCGGTCATCATCTTTTATTGAAAAAAAAATCTGGTAAGTACAATAATCTTCAACACCTGATACCCCCCGATCTCCGGGGGGCCATTACTCATCCATCCGCAACAACGTATACTATGCTTCGTTGCGTTCTTGATTTCATTTCAGGACTTACAGATCGACATGCTTTAAGCCTTTATCGCAAAATCAAGGGCATTAGCCTATGAAATAGGTTAACTCAGGTAAACAGAGCACTAATTTATTAGTGTCGCGACATCAATTGAAAGTTGTGATATGTCTTTAAAATGTGATTGTGTAGGCCTGCCGCTGGCTGACACGCATTAAAGCATAGCGATACCGTTAAGCGATGGATGATTTGGGAGCACTGAAAAAAAAACTACTTTGAAGCTTCGGGGATTATGCCTTCTATGCTTCGCACCAACTTCCTTTATCTTGTAGTCATTCTCATCGGAGGATTGTTGCTTGCAGACATATTTCTTACTCACTACAATAACAAGACGCTGAAGCAAAGTCGCGAGACGCGTTCGGAGATCGCAAGAGTGCGAAGATATTACGATCAGGTGGGTAAAGTCATTATCCATTCACTCGACATCGGCTTGCGGGGATATGCCATCATCAGAGAAGAGCGTTTTGCGACGCCAATGAACAATGCGTTTGTCTGGCGCGATAGTATCTATCAGAATCTGGACGTCGCTTTGGAAAAGCTCCACTTTCAATCACCCGATTATCCTGCTTTTAAGGATTCCGTTGATTCATATACCGAATTTTGTTTTGGATTGAAGGGCATGCTAACGGCCGGGGACACCGCAGGCTTTCGCCGCAACTTCACGACGGATCGTGGAGCAACTTTATGGGCATCGTATCTCGCTCTCGAAACAAAAATCGATGCTTACCTCGATGGTACTGACCAGTTCGCCGTGAGTCAAATGGAAACTGCAATGCTTAGAAATCAGATACTGCAGGTCCTCCTCTTTCTGATATGTTTCCCCACGCTGCTCTATACTGTTTATTATACCATGAAGACCAGCAGCGTCCTGGAGTTGTTGCGTCAGGCCGAAGAAGAAAAGAACAAGATCCTTTCCGAACAAAATCAGGTTCTGGAAAGAAATGTCGCCGAGCGTACACAGGAGATACTTGCTCAGAACGAAGAGATCCTTTCGCAGACCGAAGAACTTGCTACTCAGCGTGACGCACTCTTCCTTCAGAACAAAGAAGTACAACGGGCGCATACCCTCATTGAAAAACAAAATCTCGAGATTCAGTCCAGGAACGATACCCTGCAACAGGAAGTAGAGCGACAAACTCAGGAGCTGCGAAACACAAACCAGGAGCTTATACTTCACAACAACTCACTGGAACAGTTTGCATTCATTGCTGCGCACAACCTTCGGGCGCCACTTGCCCGAATCCTCGGACTTGCCAATCTGATCCATCTGAGTAACGATGTCAAAGATCGCGAGAACGCACTCGAAAAGATCGTTACCTCAACCCATGACCTGGACGGAGTTGTCAGGGATTTGAGCAGTATTCTGGACATCAAGAAACATCACGGCAAATTCTCAGTGGTTCATCCGGCACAAGCATTGGAGCGAATTCTGAAGACGCTTGAAAACGAAATCGAAAATAGTCAGTCGACTATTGAAATAGACTTCAGTCAGACACCCACTGTTTACGCAGTAGGGCCCTACGTTGAAAGTATCCTTTATAATCTTCTGAGTAACGCCATCAAGTACCGGGATTTGCAAAGGCCGTCCATCATATCAATCAGAGGGCACTGTGCAGGCGACCAGATGGCGATCACGGTTACGGACAATGGCCTGGGGATCGACCTCACGAAGCACAAGGAAGCTGTGTTTAACCTTTACAAAAGATTCCACACCCACGTTGAAGGCAAAGGCCTGGGACTCTTTCTGGTTCGCGCCCAGATGGTGGCCATGGGCGGGTGGGTCGAGATAGAGAGTGAGGTTGGAAAGGGAACGACTTTCAGGCTCTGGTTCAAAAGGAATTAAGAATTAAGAGTTAAGAATTGGCTACCACGACCTTAGGGTCGTGGACTGTCAGCCATCGGGCTGGCTACCAATTCTTCATTCTTAATTCTTAATTCTTAATTAGATTTGGGGATGTGGAATAGACTTGCCGAATGGATCATCCGTTACCGGGTGCCTCTGAGCGTGGTAATTGGGTTGATCACGATTGTGATGGGGTGGTATGCGTCGAAAGTGGAGATGAGTTACGAGTTCGCCCGAACCGTTCCTCCGAATGACCCCGACATGATCTACCACGAGCAATTCAAGGCACAGTTCGGAGAAGACGCCAATCTTATCGCCGTTGGCCTGAAAGACAGCGCGGTATACAAGCTCGACAACTTTCTGGCTTTGCGGGACCTTGGCGAAGGCATAAAAAAGATCTCGGGAGTAACCCAGGTACTATCGCTCCCGATGCTGAAGATGATCAGCAAAGACACAACCAAGGCAACTTTCTACCTGGCGGACGTCTTCAGCGCTAACATAAATACACAGGAAGAACTTGACAGCATGCTGCACATCGCGCGGGATCAGAAGATCTATGCGGACCAGATAATCAATACAAGGAACGGCGCGACCATGATGCTGGTGTCCGTGAAGAAGGAAGTAATGAACTCTGCTCTTCGCGTGGCTATGGCTAATTCACTCATGGCCGAGGGTAAGAAATTCGAAGACAAGACGCACATCCAACTGCACTATGCCGGATTGCCATTCATCCGTACCGTTGTGGCGGTGGCGTTAAAGCGAGAGATGAACATTTTTCTTATCGCTTCAGCGCTCGTCACGGGTGTTATCATGTTCGCTTTCTTTCGCTCGTTCCGGGCGGTGCTGTTTTCAATGATCATTATCGGAATACTTGTGGTCTGGGTTCTCGGGACGCTGCAAATATTCGGATACAAGATCACGTTGCTCAGCGGTCTGATACCTCCTGTTATTGTTACGATCGGTGTGACGAACGCCATCTACCTTCTCAATAAGTATCACCTTGAATACATCCGAACCAAAGACAAGACGCAGGCTATTCTCATTGTTGTGCGCAAGATGGGACTGGCCATGTTCCTAACGAACCTGACCGTAGCGATCGGCTTTCTTACCTTGTTGGCAACCGACATCACTATCCTTCGCGAGTTCGGTATCGTGGCAGGCATCAACATTCTTGCCCTCTTCTTTGTTTGTCTCGTAATGATTCCGAGCGTGCTGTACTGGCTGCCTGTACCCACCAAAAAGCACCTCCGTCATTTAGATTTCAGGTTGATGGGTGCTTTCCTGAAGAAGGTTGATATCATGGTTCATAGTCAACGAACATGGATCTATGCAGGGTCATTGCTGCTCGCTATCATTTCAGCCATTGGAATATCAAAGCTCGTGTCTGTTTCATACATGGTCGACGATGTTCCAGAGCAGAGCCAGGTAAAGAAAGATCTTAAGTTCTTCGAGGCAAACTTCAGTGGTTTCCTTCCGCTTGAGGTGATGATTCAATTTCACACCAAGAAAAAGAGGCCGATCCTCGACGTTAAGAATCTGGCTAAAGTAGAAGAGTTCGAAGATTTCCTCGACTCCATTCCGCATATGTCGAGACCGTTGTCGGTGTTGAGTT
Organism: Chryseolinea sp.; assembly: GCA_049840655.1. Classification (GTDB taxonomy): domain Bacteria; phylum Bacteroidota; class Bacteroidia; order Cytophagales; family Cyclobacteriaceae; genus Chryseolinea. Next base: position 323,144 of record JASGJX010000027.1, on the reverse strand, counting down.
TTATCAAGGCTTCGAAGCAGGCTTTTTACAATGGTAATCCGGAGAGATATTCGATGCCTTCACGTCAGGAAGGCGCGTTTATTCTGAAGTATATGAAGGGTCAAAGCGACAATAGTGGTTTGTTCAAGTCGTTTGTGGATTCCACCTTTTCGAAGATGCGCATCTCTTGTCAGATTGCTGATATTGGGTCGAACAGGCTTGACTCGCTTGTGCATATCGCCATCGAACCAAGGATGAAGTCGATCTTTGCAACAGAAGGCCGCGACTCAATTTCGACCGCCATTACCGGTTCGACGAAGATCTTCATTAAAGGAAACAAGTTCCTCGTTGCCAACCTGCAGGAGAGCTTGCTGCTGGCATTTATTCTCATCACGCTGTCGATGGCCATTCTCTTTGCCAACGTGCGCATGATTATTATCTCGCTTATTCCGAATCTGCTGGCGCTCATGATAACGGCGGGACTGATGGGTTTCTTCCATATTCCGTTGAAGGCCAGTACTGCTTTGATCTTCAGCATAACGTTTGGGATATCTGTCGACAACTCTATACGCTTCCTCGCGAAGTACAGGCAGGAGATCCTTTCAAACAACTTCTTTATTCCGCGCGCCGTGAGCGACAGCATCATGGAGACGGGCAAGAGTATCATGTATACTTCGGTGGTGTTGTTTGCAGGCTTCAGCATCTTTGCCTTCTCATCGTTCGGTGGCACGTTCGCCCTGGGATTGCTCACATCGATCACGCTGGTGATCTCCATGTTCACGAATCTTATTCTATTACCTGCGCTGATCATGACGTTTGATCGTCCGAAGCGCAACAAGGATGAGCGCCTCATTATCGATGACTTCGATTCGACATTTTATGGAGAGAATGAGGATGAGGAAATTGACCTGAGCAAGATCAGAATTCACAACCGCCATCCGTCGGCGGAGTGAGCTTTTTGTGGATTCAGCTTCAAGTGGGTGGTCACCTGGCTGTAAGCGGACGGTTCGGAGTTCAATAGACCTAATGTGATTTTGGGGGGAATACGTCTTTCTGCTAAGTGCGTGCATTGCGCGCAATGGTCGTGAGTATTCCATAAATCATTCGAGCCTCGCGCGCCGCGCAATCAATCGCACCCGTTGCTAACGATATTTAGATCCCTAGCGGGATCTGGTGTCAAATCCTCCAAATCCCCATCTCAAAAACCTCCAAATGTTTTCAAATGGGCTATCTTTGCGCCTTATCTGAAATTACGATCCTCGGGATCACAGGCGGATCTGAACAATGGCTGAGAAGTATAGAGAGCACAAAAACGTCAATTTTGCCCATCTGGCGGCGGAAATCCTGGAATTCTGGAAGCAGGAAAAGATTTTTGAAAAGTCGGTAGACAACCGTGAGGGCGCACCTGCTTTCACGTTCTACGAAGGGCCTCCCAGTGCAAACGGAACACCCGGCATCCATCACGTGATGGGCCGTACGGTAAAGGACATCTTTTGCCGTTTCAAGACCCTGCAGGGCTATCAGGTGAAGCGCAAGGGCGGATGGGATACCCATGGATTGCCCGTGGAGCTTCAGGTTGAAAAGCAGCTTGGCATCACCAAGGACGATATCGGCAAGAAGATCAGCATTGAAGAATACAACAACAAGTGCCGTGAAACCGTGATGATGTACAAGGATCAGTGGGACGACCTTACCATGAAAATGGGTTACTGGGTCGACCTCGATAATCCTTACATCACGTACGAAAAAGAATACATCGAATCGCTTTGGTGGATCCTTCAACAGTTCTACAAGAAGGGACTGTTGTATAAGGGATATACTATCCAGCCTTACTCCCCTTCTGACGGGACCGGCCTCAGCTCTCACGAGTTGAATCAGCCAGGCTGCTACAAGGAAGTGAAAGACACTTCCATCGTAGCGCAGTTCAAAGCAGTCAGAAACAGCGCATCAGAGATACTGTTTGAAGGAGGCGCAACTGATGCCTGGTTATTGGCCTGGACGACAACTCCCTGGACACTTCCATCCAACACCTCGCTTGTCGTTGGTGAGAAGATCACCTACGCGCTTGTCGATACATTCAACCCCTATACGTTTAAGCCCGTACGTGTTGTGCTGGCGAACGACCTTCTTGGAAAATACTTCAGCCCGAAGAACAAAGATCTGAAGCTTTCCGACTACAAACCTGGCGACAAGGCAATCCCGTACCAGGTTATTAAAACATTTAAGGGCAAAGATCTAGTCGGAATCAGGTACGAACAGCTCATGCCCTATGTGCAACCCTTGTATGATGCTGAAAAAGCATTCACCGTTGTTGCCGGCGATTTCGTAACTACAGAAGACGGCACCGGCATTGTGCATTCATCACCCACATTCGGTGCGGATGACTTCCGGATCTCCAAACAATACGGTATCCCTCCTATGACCGTTCGCGATGAGACGAACAACGAGGTGCCTACTGTTGATAAGAAGGGTCGCTTCATTCCGCAGATCGGTGAAGCATTGATGGCGGGTGTAGCTAAGTTCAAAATCAAGACGCACAAGCCGCTTGGAGCCGACGACTTCTACGTAAAGAATTATACCGACGAAGACGAGAGCAATCCCGACTATAAAACAACCGACGTCATCATCTCCATTATCCTGAAGGAGGAGAACAAGGCATTTAAAGTTGAGAAATACGAGCACACGTATCCACATTCGTGGCGTACCGATAAGCCCGTGCTCTACTATCCACTTGACGCATGGTTTATCAAAACGACTGCGTTGAAAGACCGGATGGTAGAATTGAACAAGACCATCAACTGGAAACCAGAATCGACCGGCACAGGCAGATTTGGCAACTGGCTCGAGAATCTTGTTGACTGGAATCTGTCACGGTCGCGCTACTGGGGAACGCCTCTTCCGATCTGGCGCACTAAAGATGGCCGCGAGGAAATTTGTATCGGCTCGATTAAAGAGCTGAACGAGGAGGTAAGCAAGTCAGTGAAGGCCGGCTTAATGAAAGCCGAGCTAAGCGAGAACTTCGACCTCCACCGTCCCTATGTGGATGATATCGTTCTGGTGAGTGCGTCGGGGCAACCCATGTACCGCGAGACCGATCTTATCGACGTATGGTTTGATTCCGGTGCCATGCCTTACGCACAATGGCACTATCCATTCGAGAACAAAGAAGTATTCAATCAGAACTATCCTGCAGATTTTATCGCTGAGGGAGTAGACCAAACACGGGGCTGGTTCTTTACGCTGCACGCTATCGCTGTAATGTTGTGCGATAGTGTTGCCTTTAAAAACGTTATCTCGAACGGTCTTGTACTCGACAAGAATGGTAACAAGATGTCGAAGCGGAAGGGTAACGTAGTTAACCCCTTCGATACACTTGCTCAATACGGGCCCGATCTCGTGCGCTGGTACATGATCGAGAACTCGACGCCATGGGATAACCTCAAGTTCGACTTTGATGGCATTACCGAGGTGCAGCGACGCTTCTTCGGAACGCTTCAAAATACCTATGCGTTCTTCGCGCTTTATGCCAACATCGATGGCTTCGTGAAAGATGAAATGAACAACGTGCCGGCTAGTGAACTCACAAACCTCGACCGTTGGATCCTTTCCAAAACTCAATCGCTCGTGGCAGAAGTAACGGCAGCGTACAACGACTACGAGCCTACCCGGGCAGCGCGCGCTATACAGGAGTTTGTGAACGATCACCTATCGAACTGGTACGTGCGTTTGAATCGTAAACGCTTCTGGAAGCCTGTCCTGGAAGAAACTGGTGGTCGTCAGGAGAATGTTGAATTATCAACGGATAAGAAGGCGGCATATGAGACCTTGTATTCATGTCTGATGATCACATCACAGCTGATGTCTCCCATCGCTCCATTCTATTCCGAGTGGCTTTATAAAAATCTTACGGACAACATTCGCGATCGTGCGCGCCAATTCAAGACGCCGCTACGTTTCGAATCAGTTCACCTTACTGACCTGGTGAAATCTGACCTACCCTGGAAAGATGAATCTCTTGAGTTGTCGATGGATTACGCGCAGCGCATCTGTTCGCTGGTGCACAGCATCAGAAAGAACAGCAAGATCAAAGTGCGTACGCCTTTGCAAAAGATCCTGCTTCCTGTGGTCGACAATTCATTTGCTGCGGCTGTGAAGTCCGTTGAGGAAATCATTCTTGCCGAGGTGAATGTAAAGGCGATCGAATACATCGATGACGCGTCAGGCATTGTTGTGAAGAAAGTTAAGCCGAACCTTCCCAAGCTTGGTAAACAATACGGACCGAAGATGAAAGAGGTGACTCAGGTGATCAACGGCTTGACTAAAGAAGAAATTTCAGCATTGGAAAAACAAGGCAAACTTTCGAAAGGTGGTTTCGATCTTGTTGTTGACGATGTGCTGATCAGTTCAGAAGATATTCCCGGATGGTCGGTTGCTTCCGACGGGACTGTAACGGTTGCCCTGGACATTACCATCACAGATGCGTTGCGCAAGGAAGGTATCGCCCGCGACTTTGTTAATCGTGTGCAAAACCTGCGCAAAGAAATGGGCATGGAAGTTCTGGACAAGATTCAGGTTGCAGTAGAGCGCGACAGCGATTTTGTGAATGCCGCGCTCAGTGAATTCAGCAACTATATCCAAACCGAGACCCAGGCAGTAGCGTTAACGTTGATGTCGACCGTCGCCGAGGCAGTTCCTGTGGAGCTCGACGATATCACGTTAAAGGTGAAAATAAATGTGAAGAAGTGACCGCGCGCCGTACATGAAGATCTACAAATATTTCCTACTGGCTCTTGGTGTGATCATCATCGATCAGGCGTCGAAGTTGTTAGTTCATCACTACATGTTCCTTCACCAGGAGATCACCGTTATTGGGAATGAGCAGTTTGGTTTTAAGCTGCACTACCTTCTCAATCCGGGGATGGCGTTCGGTATTCGCTGGAACAATGAATTTGGCAAACTGGCATTGACGGTTTTTCGAATCGCAGCCATGGTGGGCATCGCGTATTATTTGGTAAAAATGGCCAAGAGAGATTCGAAGGCAGGTTTCCTTTGGTGTATGGCCCTGATTCTAGGCGGAGCCGTGGGTAACGTCATTGACAGTACATTTTACGGCGTTCTGTTGAACAATCATCCGACCAACTCTCCTACTCCATGGTTCCATGGACAGGTGATCGATATGCTGTTCTTCCCTCTGTTCGACTTCACCTGGCCGACCTGGGTCCCGTTTGTTGGGGGAGACTACTTCTTTTTCTTCAGTCCTGTTTTCAACATAGCCGACTCGTCCATCTTTGTGGGAGTGGTTATTATTCTTCTCTTTCAGCGTCGCTTCTTTGGAGAGAAACTGCATCCGGAAGACTATGCTACAGAGGCACCGGTTGAGAGCACTCAGGAGACCAGAAATCCGGATCCCGTGGTTGATAATCCCGAGTCAACTACTGGGGAATTCAAGTCCAATTCAGGGGAGTAGACCAATCGGTTAGACCCATGTTTTGCTTCGTCCTGAACTAGGTATTAGCCTGATTCCAGTCCCAATCGGTTAGACTCACGTTTTGCTTTAACCGCAAAATTTAAAACGCTAAATGTAAAATGTAAAAGTAGGGGGCGCGGGGTCAGACTTTTGCAGTGAATTAGAAGGCATTGCTGTCTGTTTACCTGATTTGCGAAACCCGCGTATCAAAAATCGTCATGCGAGGGCTTTTATTGTCAATTATCAATTGTCAATTGTCAATTATGCCCCTATTTTTAGCGACTTATTAACCCTAACCTAAGCACTCCAATGAGTTTATTCATCAAGAAGCCTTTGTCGCAGCTATTGGGCCAGAGCGGCGAAAATTCTCTTAAACGCACGCTCGGACCCGGAAACCTGGTTGCATTAGGCATTGGCGCCATCATTGGTGCAGGTTTGTTCGTCCGTACGGCCGCCGCTGCCGGTGAGGCTGCTGGTCCTGCCGTAGTACTTTCGTTCGTTATTGCTGCTGTTGGTTGCGCGTTCGCAGGACTTTGTTACGCTGAGTTTGCGTCTATGATACCCGTTGCCGGAAGCGCGTACACGTATGCCTACGTGACCATGGGCGAGTTTGTCGCATGGATCATCGGCTGGGCCCTGGTACTTGAATATGCGCTTGCTGCGGCCACCGTATCTATTGCCTGGAGTGAATATCTCAATAACCTGCTCGTCAGTTTTAACTTCAATGCTATCCCGTATCAATGGTGTCACTCGCCGCTTGAAACAAGTGCCGATGGCATTACGGGTATTATCAACTTACCTGCATTGTTCATTCTGCTCATTCTAAGCCTCATTCTGATTAAGGGTACCCAGGAGTCTGCAGTATTCAACGCTATCATTGTAGTCGTTAAAGTTGCCATCGTATTGATCTTCATCGCTGTCGGATGGCAGTTCATCAATCCAGTGAACTACGAGCCATTCATGATCCCTGCAAGCACACCTGGACATGAAGGCTTCCGTGAACACGGTTGGGGCGGTGTACTTGGTGGTGCCGCTATTGTGTTCTTTGCCTTCATCGGATTTGATGCCGTATCAACAGCAGCGCAGGAAGCGAAAAATCCAAAGCGCGACATGCCTATCGGTATCCTTGGCTCTCTTGTAGTTTGTACAATTCTGTATGTATTGTTTGCTCACGTGTTAACCGGTATCGCTAACTGGCAGGAGTTCAAAACTGCGGGCAAAGAAGCATCGGTTGCTTATGCTATTCAGACTTATATGCATGGCTACGGCTGGCTTGGTAAGGCCATCACCATAGCGATCCTTGCAGGCTTCTCCTCGGTGATCCTGGTGATGTTGCTTGGCCAGTCGCGCGTGTTCTACACGATGTCGAAAGATGGTCTCATTCCTAAAGTGTTTTCCGATCTGCACCCCACGTTCAGAACACCTTATAAGTCGAACATGATCCTGTTTGTATTCGTGGGCATCTTCGCCGGATTTATTCCAGGAAGCATGGCTGGCGATCTTACCAGTATCGGAACGTTGTTCGCCTTTGTTATGGTTTGTGCCGGTGTATGGGTGATGCGTAAGAAAGATCCGAACGCTGTGCGTCCATTCAAGACTCCATTGGTTCCAATCGTTCCGTTGTTGGGTATGTTGATCTGCTCGGCGATGATCCTTTCACTTCCAGCTGAGACACTACTAATGGCGCTGGGGTGGATGATTGTGGGGTTGTTTATTTATTTCGGATACAGTAAGGCGAATAGTGCGTTGAGGAAAGTGAGGGATAATTGACAATTGATAATTGATAATTTTGGAGGGGCCTTTCGGCCCCTTTTTTTATTGGTGTTTGATAGCCATTTGATATTAGGGCCGTTGTGGATTGAATGTTATCTCAATCGCCCAATTCGCCATCGCCAACAAAGCCGAAATCAAATCCACGAACTAAAACAAATGATGTGATCAACCACTGAACCCTCTCTTTGTAGCCAACAAAAAAGCCCCGACAGGGGCTCCATAATTATCAATTGCTTCTCAACTCCAGCTTGAAACCCACACCATGGTAATTAACAATCTGCACATCTTCATCCTCGCGCAGATACTTTCGCAGCTTGGAGATAAAAACATCCATGCTTCGGCCCATGAAGTAATCGTCGTTGCCCCAGACTTGCTTCAATATTTCTTCACGCTTGAGGACGCGCTCGCGATTTTGATATAATAACCTAAGAACGTCGGCCTCTTTTTGCGTTAGCGATTTTTCAGATGCGCCCATTCTAAGCATCAGCTTGGAGAAATCGAACTCATATTTACCAAGGCGAAACAACGTACTGCCTGCCGGCTCGCTAACGCGATCTCGTTTTAGGAACACTTCGATGCGGCAGAGCAGCTCTTCGAGGCTAAAAGGTTTGGTGATATAGTCGTCGGCGCCTATACGAAAACCCTCGAGCTTATCCTCGGTCATGGACTTAGCCGTGAGAAAGAGGATCGGAATACTTTGATCTTTCGAACGTACGCTTCGCGCGAGTGTGAATCCATCTTTGCGTGGAAGCATCACATCAAAGATGCAGAGGTGAAAGGCCATCGGAGTAAACATACGGTCTGCCTCCTCGCCATCCCGGCACAGCGTGACATCGTATCCTTTCATGCTCAGATTGTCCTTAATGACAAAGCCAAGGCTCGGATCGTCTTCGACAAGTAGAATTCTTCTAGCCATGGGGAAACAGTCTTGAGTACTTAGTCCTGAGTCTTGAGTTGTTATTCGTACCTATAGTATCAGTGATGCGCATTGCAAAATAATCAAACTAGTGATCGATGAACAGCTAAAGTCTCTAAGTCTGGACCCACTCAGGACTCAGGACTAACGACTCAGGACTACTTACAACGGCAGTGTTACTCTGAAGGTTGAGCCTTTGCCCAGTTCGCTTATGACCGACACGCGACCCTTGTGGGCGTCGACGATTGTCTTTACATAGCTAAGACCAAGGCCAAACCCTTTTACGTCGTGAACGTTTCCTGTTGGTACGCGATAGAACTTCTGAAAAATTCTTTTGATGGAGTCCTGTCCAATACCGATACCGTTGTCTTCGACTTCTATGACAATGTTTCCGGCAACCATCAACGTTCGCACCACGATATCGGGTACGACCTGGCAATACTTGATGGCGTTATCGAGAAGGTTGTTGATGACGTTTGTGAGGTGCAGCTTGTCGCCATCGAGCTCCTGACTGACTGCGTTGAGGGATAAGTTCACTGCTCCACCTTTTTCCTGCAGGGCGACGGACTGATGCCGCACGGCATCCTGAATGAGCTGATGAATGCTGACTTTCTCCTTCTTCAGATTGATCTGCTCCTTATCAAGGCGCGCCATTTGAAGTACACGCTCAACCTGTTGTTTCAGTCTGATGTTTTCCTTTTCGATGATGGCCGCGTAATTCATCAGTCGCTCCGGCTGATGAACGATGCCCGGATCTTTCAAGACCTCAGCAGAAACGGCGATCGTTGCCAAAGGCGTCTTGAACTCGTGCGTCATGTTGTTGATGAAGTCCTTTTGTATCTCCGACAGGCGACGCTGCTTGAGGATAACGAACAACGTATAAGAGAAGAACACAATCACCAGCAACAACACGACCGATGAGAATGACCAGATACCCATTTGATTGGTGAGATGGCCTTCGCGATTGGGGAACTGAACACCAAAATAATAACCCTGGATTGGCCATTTCGGAAACTTGTGAGTAGACTTTATCTCTTTTGATGTCTGCATCGGCACATAGTCACCGTAGACCATTCGCTCGCTGTGACAATCGTAGACGCCGTACTCGAAGTCGGCGCGGATATTACGACGCTCGAACTCATTGCGCAGCAACACTTCCAGGAGTCCGGGCTGCACTTCGCTGTTCACCATGACCACAAAGTAATTCGTAGAAACCTGCTTCACCGGATTGTTTGCGGGTGACATGGTTTTGTTGATCTCAAAGATCTGCTGGGCAACGTTGTAGAGTGCGGTGTTGACTGTTCGTTCGAATTCGGCCTCTTTTAAGTCGAATGCGCGGCGTACCCAATAAACCTGCGTGATGGTAATTCCCACGATGCAAAGCGCCGCGAGAATAACGACAAGGCGGATAGTTGACGATTTCACAGCCAGTAAGCGGATTGGATACCAAAAATACGGAAAGGGAGGGGAAATTCACTGTCTGGGAAGGGCGTTAACAAGTCGTTAACAAGAATTAAGAATTAAGAGTTAAGAATTAAGAATTAGCGATCACGACCTGCGGTCGTGGCCATGGCAGCCAAAGGGCGGCAGCTAATTCTTAATTCTTAATTTCTTTCGGACGCACACCTTTAACGTTTCATTAACAACTCTTACAAAGTCATTAACAACATGGTAGGTACAGGCGACCGTACTTTGTTGCACGTAAACCAAACAACAAAACCATGAATGTTCAATTATTTCCTTTGATTCTGTCGGCATCGATGGCCATTACATCAGCGCTTGACCTGCCAGGAGCAGTTATCGTTGCTTATCCTAATGTGAATGCAACATCGTCGGTTCGCGAGCTTCCATGCGCAAACGATGCTCGCTGATTTGCCAGACTTTGCCTGGACCGAGACTGTCCACGACTTTGGAACCATCAAGCATAATCAACCTGTAACGCATGAGTTCCGGTTCGTGAATAAGGGCAGTGAGCCGCTGATCATTACTTCAGTGCAGGCGTCGTGTGGCTGTACCGTTGCGAAGTACTCGAAGGATCCGATTCCATCCGGAGGCGAAGGATTTGTTACCGCTACGTACAGTGCCTCTACGATGGGAGTGTTCAACAAGACCGTTACGGTGAATGCGAACACGCAGGATGGAGCAGTGGTGCTCTCTATTCGTGGTGAGGTGAAGTGAGTGGAGCGCTGCTGAGCGCGGGGAAGTTTTAAATGTGGGAGGAGCCATGCGAACAAGCGAGGAGGTTTAACCGCAAAATGTAAAACTCTGAATGTAAAATGTAAAAGTGTCAGGCTGGTCGAGGGAAGGCTAATGTGTCGGTGGGTTGGGTGAACAGGTACGCAGAGTTAACCGCAAAATGTAAAACTCTGAATTACTCTGAATGTAAAATGTAAAAGTGTTAGCTGGCGTAGGAGTGAAGAGGAAGCTGATCGTGCCTTGGCTGCGATGAAAGGGCGCATGTCATAGAACAACACATCATACCGCACGGGACGTTTTATTACGTTCCGTGCTTTCTACAGATCGAAGATGCCTACGGCATCAGAATACCCTGCGGTATGTAAATGTCCCGGATGTCTTAGTATCTGCAATCAACCTCCTCCCTCTCGGACCCTGCGATATCCAAGGACTTCCTTATTTCGTAAACGTTTTCGAATATATTAATTGCAAATAGCGGGGCCATACCCACAGGGCATCGAGTATTTAATAACTTTGTTAAGCGCTCAACCTGCTCAATTGTATTTATGGCCACCCAATTCAATGATGCCGTATCCACCCGGTATCACATGTACAACAGTCTGTTCCTGAACCTTCCCTACAGTGGCATCTATCGGACGGGTACTCTGCTTCCGCTTTTGGAGCAAGCCTGCACCGAGGGCTACAGTCGTGGTAAGGACCCCAAGAGCATTATCAGGAACTTCTTCAAGGATTACACGCCCCAGGCGACCCGGGAAGAGCAGATCAATTTGCTGTTCAGCTTTATCCAATACATCGAGCGTCAGGTCGTACTCTTTGATTCAATCGAAGATGCCGCCTTTGCAGAAATTAACGACCTCAGTGGCAAAGGATCCCTGAGCGAGTTGCTCGCCCGGGTAGCATCTGAAGACCTTGTTGACGAACTGAAGACCAAGCTTGAGACATTCAGCGTGCGCGTTGTGCTTACCGCACACCCTACACAGTTCTATCCAGGCAGCGTGCTATCTATCCTCAACGATCTCGAACTGATGATGCACAACAACGATGTTGAGAACATCAATCTGTTGCTTCGTCAGCTTGGGAAGACGCCATTCATCAATCGTCAAAAGCCAACGCCATTTGACGAAGCAGTTAGTCTTTCGTGGTTCCTGGAGAACGTGTTCTATCCTGTCGTTCCCGAGATCATCGTAAAGCTCATGAATGGTCTGAACATGAGACCCGAAGAATGGGTTAACTATGACCTCCTAAAGGTTGGATTCTGGCCTGGTGGGGACCGCGACGGAAACCCATTCGTTACCCACGACATTACGATTCGTGTAGCTGACCATCTTCAGCGCACCGTGATGCGTTGCTACTATCGCGACATCCGCGTGCTAAAAAGACGACTCACCTTTGTGGGGGTCGATAATATTATTTCACGAATCGAACGGGCGGTCTACCCGGTGGCATTCGGCGTATCGGGCGATGGATACAAGAATCCCGACGCCCTACTGAACGACCTTCTGGAGGCACGAGAAGTACTGATGCGCGATCACAAAGGCCTCTTCCTGAATTTGCTCGACTCACTCATTCTCAAGGTTAGAATCTTTGGTTTCTACCTCGGCAGCATGGATGTACGCCAAGACAGCCGCAAGCATGCCTATGCCTGGGAAGCCATCTTCGAAAAACTGAAAGGAAAGTATAAATCGTTGAAGGACTTTGATGAAAAGTCTGAGGAAGAAAAGATCAGTACGCTTCTTAGCCTCAACTTCAAGCCGATATCATTATCGTTCGAAGATGCCTTTGTCTCCGAGTTGATTGAAAGCATCAGTGCCATCGGCACGATCCAGTCGCGAAATGGAGTTGAAGGATGTCATCGTTATGTAATCAGCAACTGTCAGTCGGCATTGGATGTGATTCGCGTTTACAAGCTCGCACAACTCATCCTGGCTAAAGGCGATGATCTTACACTGGACATCGTTCCCTTGTTCGAGACTATAGAAGATCTTGCTCATGCGCCCGGCATCATGACGGCGCTTTATAATATTCCCGCTTACCGCGAACATCTTGTTCGTCGCGGAGGTAAACAAACCATTATGCTTGGGTTCTCTGACGGAACCAAGGATGGAGGATACCTGCGAGCAAACTGGTCTATCTTCCAGGCGAAAGAAAATCTCACCCGAATTACCCGGGAGGCTGGATTCGCTGCCATCTTCTTCGACGGACGCGGTGGTCCGCCAGCACGTGGTGGTGGAAACACGCACGACTTCTACGCCTCATTGGGAGATACCATTGAAGATAAGGAAGTTCAAATCACTATTCAGGGGCAGACCATCAGCTCTAACTTTGGCAAGCCTGTATCCTGCAAATACAATCTCGAACAGCTTTTGTCTGCAGGCATTCACAACGCCATTTTCCATGATGCCCGTGCGCTGAATAAAGCAGAAACGGCTATCATGGATTCGCTTGCTGATGAAGGACATAAGGCCTACCTCGAGCTGAAGCAGCATCCGAAGTTTGTTCCGTATCTCGAAAAGATCACGCCACTCTCCCTTATCGGAGATGCCAATATTGGCTCACGACCTACGAAGCGTTCATCGGGCAGCCTGAAGTTTGAAGATCTGCGCGCTATTCCGTTCGTCGGATCGTGGGCACAGATGAAGCAAAACATTCCAGGCTTTTACGGCGTCGGCTCGGCCATCAAGGAACTGAAGAAGCAAGGTAAGTTGCCCGAGTTGAAGGCGCTATTCAAGCATTCGCTTTTCTTCAGGACGCTGTTGAGCAATAGCATGATGTCGCTTACGAAGACATATTATCCGGCAACAGCCTATCTCGGCAAGGATAAGGAGTTCAGCGAGCTGTGGAAGAAAATGAATGCTGAGTACAAGCTGTCCGTGCAGATGTTGCTTGAGGTGTCCGGTTATGCGGAGCTGATGGAGAACACCCCGATGAACCGAGACTCAGTAAAACTTCGCGAGCGCATAGTGATGCCGTTGATCACGATACAACAGTTCGCACTGCAGCACCTCCGTGGACTTGAGCCGATCGACAAACAATATGAGCAAACTTGCAGGAAGCTTGTTATCAGATGCATGTTTGGGATCATTAATGCGGCGCGGAACTCGGCGTAGAATTGACAATAGATAATTTACAATTGATAGTTATGGAGGGCCTGTCGGCCCTTTTTTTCTTAAGTGAGTTCTTTAAAGATTTTGGCGGGTTGTTTTCAGGATGCTGGTCAGGATCCTCATCAATTCTTGGGCTTGCGCGTTAAGTTCGTTGAATTGTGACTGAGTGATGTAATGGCTTTCTGACAGCAGTTCCAGCCAAAATGCAGTTTCGTCACATTCACGGAGGGCCACTCCCAGCTTGTAGGCAAAATCTTTTCGGGAGCTGGCATTAATTGCCTCGCGTACGTTCGCGCCAATGGATGTGCCAGACCGGAGCAACTGTTTGCTGAGCACATATTCCCGATGTTCGATCAGTCCGCGACAGCAGCCCGCAACTGCGACAGCGAACTGAAATGATTTAGTTTTTATCACGTTGTCCTTCAATGCGACAAACTTGTTTCAGATCAAATTACGCTAAAATGATACTCCGAGACGGCTGGCACGCAACCACAATTCCAGACAAAAATGTCTTAGAACGGACGTGGGGCGCCGCCGCCCCATTAATTATCAATTGTCAATTATCAATTGTCAATTCTTCTCTATCTTTCCGCCCTCGTTAGCAGCACCCAAAAGTCCCTCCGCTTTTGTTGTATCCAAACCAGTATCTGTACCGTGGTGAGAACATTTTTCTCAGTCCTTTCCATATTTATTTCGTTCGTCGCATTTTCTCAATCTGATTTCCAGCCTGGATTTGTTGTCAACAACCAGGGGGACACCCTGAAAGGGATGGTCGACTTTCGCAATGGCTCTGCCGCCTATGAGGTGTGCGTGTTCAAAAAGGCTGAAACGGCAGCGCCGGTGACCTACTACCCGGGAGACATTAAGCTTTATGGATTCGTTGACAACAAGGTCATGGAATCAAGGCAGATTGTTGTCGATAAGGTCGAAAAGCTCCTGTTCATAGAAGTCGTTGTGAGAGGAACGGTGACTCTTTACAAAATGAACGAGATGTTCTGGGTTGAGAAGCAGGGTTCGGGTTTCCATCACCTGGTGAACAGTGTGACGGGCAGGCACTTTGAAAACAATAAGACGACGATCAGCATGGATAATCGTCATATAGGTACACTTACCATGATGATGCACGACTGCCCGGATGTAAAGCGGGACATTGAAAAGATAGAGCTGTCCAAGCGCCGGCTTACTAACCTGGTGGACAAGTATAACAAGTGCGCAGGAGATGTGAAAACCGTTGTATATCAGTCGAAGAAACGTTGGGCAGTAGCGAAGTTTGGCGTTGTTGCCGGGGCTAATACTTCCAGAATTAAGTTCGATCCATCCGGAGATCCAAATACAACTGTTAAGGGCCCATCACAATGGGAAACCTCCATGATAATTGGTCCCACGATGGACCTCTACTTCCCCAGAGCAGGTGAGCGTCTTGCGTTCACAACGGGGCTGCTATACTTTGGTGCTGTTTATGACATGCATTTCCAGACGCGAATGATGTATTCGTCGAAAGAATGGATTGTGGATGACTATTTAAATTCTGACGTGAAACAATTACAGATTCCGCTTGGTGCCAAGTATACGTTTCCATCAAAAAAGAGCGTTCAGCTCTACGTCAACGGGGGTATCATGCTGGTGAGGAACCTCATGATAAAAACCAGCGGGAAACAGGAAATCACCTATGATGGTGAGGTTAAAGTATACGACAAAGCAGAGTTTTACTACAAAAGCCTGCAGGAAGGATTCTGGGGAGGGGTTGGAGTCATTGCTCCGTTCTCGAAGAAAGTCGCAGGAGTGCTTGAGCTGCGAGCTGACTGGACAAATGGCATCACGCCAAGGGATGCGTCCAGTATAACGTCGAGTGTTGTCAATTATAAGGTGGTGGTGGGAATCAGAATGAATTAAGAATTAAGAATTAAGAGTTAAGAATTGGCTACCACGACCTTCGGTCGTGACATCGTCGGCCATAGGCCGATAGCCAATTCTTAACTCTTAATTCTTAATTATTCAATCACCTCATCCGTAATTACCAGATCCGTACCATTGAACGTTGTGCGGTACTGTCTCAATGGTCGCCAGGCGACACCACCCGAGGGAACGCCGGTGTTGAAGTCGAAGTTTGAGCCACAGCATGGGTCTGTCATAAACAACGTAGAAGCGTCGATGTTGACTGTCGCGCATGCTTCATTCGGTTGGTATGAACAATTGCGTTCATAGGCATGATAGATGCCTACATCTACACAATAAATTATCACACCACGTACGCCAATGTCATTAACAGCTTTGGAAACACCTTTGCTGCGAAGAGCAATGTTCTCCGGAAGATTAAGATTCAGGACTTTGTCCGGAAAGCTTATAGGGGGGATCGGGTCATCAGAAGGATCTGTCGAGCAGGAACCGAACGCTGCAAGCGTGACTAACGCAACAGCAAACAATCTCATCATATTCATTAACGCCATTCCTCTATGCTTCACCGTGTTTGTACCTGTTGCCTCCGCCTCCATCATGTCAGTTCTATTGATTTGTTGATTGTTTCTGTCTGTCTAGCCGTTGATCAGCTGTGATTGTTTGTGTCGGTGTCAGGGTAATCATAAAATCCCTTTCCCGTTTTTCTTCCGTACAATCCAGCATCCACCTTCTGTTGCTGTATGCGACTTGGCCTGAACTTCGGCTCGTAATAAAATGCTTCGTAAAGCGACCAGCTCACGGCATAGCTTGTGTCGATGCCTACCAGGTCGATCAATTGAAATGGTCCCATTCGGAATCCCGATGCTTTCATGAGGTTGTCGACCACTCTGAAGTCGGCGACATTCTCTTCAACCACCTTCAGTGACTCGGCAAAGAACAAACGATTAATGCGATTTACGATGAAGCCCGGAGAATCGTTCGTTATTGCCACCGTCTTTCCCAGACTTTGAGCAAACAACGACAGCGTTTTCATCGTGTGTTCACTTGTCGCGGCGCCTTTGACAATCTCAACGAGCTTCATGACAGTAGCTGGATTGAAAAAGTGCAGTCCTGCGCAGCGTTCTTTATGCTTTAACGGTGAGGCTAGCTGCGTAATAGACAGCGACGACGTATTGCTGACGAGGAGACAATCCAACGCGTTGATTTTTTCGAGTTCTGTAAGGATCTTCTGCTTGATCTCGATTTTTTCCAATACCACTTCAATCGCCAGGTCTACCTGCAACTGGCGGAAGTCATGGACTGCCGTAATCCGGTTTATCGATGAATCGCGTTGTTCAGCCGTGATCTTTCCCTTTGCCACAAGATCTTCGAAGATGCGCCGGGTGCCAGCAATTGCTGTACGTGTAAGCTCAGGTTGAATGTCATACAGCAATACCGGATATCCGGCGAGTGCGCAGAGCTGGGCGATGCCCTGTCCCATTGTACCGGCGCCGATGACTGCGATATTTTTTATCGATTCCATGGCAGTAGTCCTGAGTCCTTAGTCTTGAGTCGTTAGTTTGGTCTTGAGTATTTACAGTCGTTTAGCAAACTCCGATTCACCGTCCAATCTTGTTTCTTCTAGGTCAGTGACTGGAATTGCCTGAGGAAGCGGATGTCGTTTTCAGAATATAAACGCAGATCGTTGATCTGATATTTCAGCATCGTGACGCGTTCAATACCCATGCCGAAAGCAAACCCAGTGAACTCGTCCGGATCGATGTTGCAATTTCTTAATACGTTTGGATGCACCATACCAGAACCGGCGATCTCTACCCAGCCGGAATACTTGCAGACGTTACATCCTGCTCCTTTACAAATCAGGCAGGTGATATCGATCTCCGCGCTTGGCTCCGTGAACGGGAAGTACGATGGACGGAATCGGATATCGATGTCTTTGCCGTACATCTCTTTTGCGAAATGATACAGCGTCTGCTTGAGGTCAGCGAATCCAACGTTGCGATCAACGTAGAGTCCTTCTACCTGATGGAAGAAACAGTGGGCACGTGCTGAGATGGCCTCGTTGCGATAAACTCGTCCGGGCATGATTGCACGGATCGGAGGCTTCTGTTTCTCCATGAGACGGATCTGCACGTTCGACGTGTGCGTTCTTAGAAGAATGTCCTGGTCGCTGCCGTCGCCTTTCTTCTTTACGAAGAAGGTGTCCTGCATTTCGCGGGCCGGATGATTCTCAGGGAAATTCAACGCCGAGAAGTTATGCCAGTCGTCTTCGATCTCCGGTCCATCGGCGACATTGAATCCAAGCCGTTCGAATATTTCGATGATGCGATAACGGGTAAGGCTTAAAGGATGAAGGTTGCCGATGTCTGGTGAAACCGGCAACGTAAGGTCTACTTGCGGTATGGCGCTTTCCGACTCTTCGGACTCAGCCGTTAAGGAAGCCAGTTTTGATTCAGCGGCCTGCTTCAATTCGTTCAGCACCTTCCCTACTGCCCTCTTCTGCTCTCCCGGCACCTTCTTCAGCTCCTCGAAAAGCTCCCCTATGAGACCTTTTTTGCTTACAAACTTCAGGCGGAATGATTCGACCGCCTGCTTGCCGCGGCCTTTATATTCCTGAACCTCTTTCAACAAGGTCTGAATTCGTTCTTCCATGCTGCGAATTTAGGTCAAAAAATGATGGTTTTCGCGGGTCTGAAACGAATCCGACACAAATCTCCGCAACAATTGACCTGTGCGTTCTGCGTCCATTTGGCCAAGCACTCACCGCCTTCAAGTACGTGTCAGAACGTGCGAATGCAGCACCCGGTTATCAATAAGGAAAGTATAATAGATCTGTTAGAGGAGAGTTAGAGGAGAGTTAGAGCAGACTTAGATCACTCTTATTACATTGTTAGATCAAGAACACGAATATATCGGAATTTTTGGCTAAATTCTCCGCTATTACAGTCCATTTAATCCTTAAAAATCATGTCCAAAGCAGAGAATAATCCCGCCCTCAATAAGCAGAGAGGGATGTTTGGTGGCACCATGGTATTTCGTCAGGTGAACGGCGAAACCATCATATCCGCCCGTCCGAAAAAACGTGATAAGCCAACCGAACATCAGCTTAAGACTAAAGGCAGATTTCTGAAGGCCGTGGAATACGCCCGATCGCAAATGGCCATTCCTGAAAACAAGGCACTTTATCAAAAGGCGATCAACCGAAAGATTCCGAACGCCTACACAGCGGCGTTGAAAGATTTTCTCAATGCACCCGTAGTTGCGCAGATAGACACCACGGAATACACTGGGCAGGTAGGAAGTATCCTCCACTTCAGGATATCCGACGATTTTGAAGTTGTATCTGTCAGGGTAGAGATCTTTGATAGCCTAGGTTTCTCGCTGGAGAGTGGCCAGGCCAAAGCCTGGGATCTGCAGGGCGATGGATGGGAATATAACGCAACGATGATTAACACCAAGGTTGCCGGTAGCCGAATCGTTGTGACCGCGAAGGATCGTCCCGGGAACACAACGGCGAGGGAGCATCAGATGTAAACGGAGGTAACATTCTTCGATCAGCACAATTCAATTCTTGTCAATTTCCGTGAGGGTTGATCCCAAAACGTACCTTCTTCGATAATCGCGCAACAGATCAAACGTTGACCTCCCAAATCGCGATAAACGATAACCGGGTTGTATGTTAATGCGTCATGAGCAAAATCACGCTTGTAAATGAGTGGTTTTTCAGAGCGAGCAGCGCAGTGATCGACCGCTCAAACGACAGCATGGGTGCTTTATATAAAGCATTGAAGTACCATCTGATGATATGGAGTAACATTCAACATGTTATCTCTGTACTCCCGCTTGCTGCTGCCCGCATGCTGCCTTTTTCTCTTTGGATTTGACGACCCGCACAATCAGCCACTAACCTCATCGTATAATCAACCAACACATGAATTTCCCTGCAGCCGATGGACCATCCCAAACTATAAGTCTGAAAAAGTTGCCAGGGCTCCGGTTATTGACGGTAAGCTCGATGAAGTCGGTTGGCAGAATGCTGCGAAGTCGACTGCATTCAAAGATCTCATTCACGGCACTCCAACTCATCGCGATACACGGGTAGCCGTATTGTGGGATGACCAGTATCTTTATGTTGCCTACTGGATTGAAGAACCAAACGTAGAAGCTACTCTTAAAGAGCGTGATGCACCGATATATAAGAACAATGATGTTGAATTGTTCATCGCGGGAAAAGATTCTTACTATGAATTCGAGATCAACTCCTTTAACACAATCTACGAAGTTTTGTTCTTCTGGCGTGATGCGTACCAACGGGATGGCTACTCGAAAATGTCTGAGTTCAATGAGAAAGATCCATTGGCGAAGTCATTCAATGGTGTTGGGTACAAAACGCACCCTCGCGGGAAGAGAATTGGTTTCTGGAGCTGGGATTTTCCAGGACTTAAACACGCGGTAGGCATTCAGGGAACCATCAATAATAACAAGGATATTGACCAGGGCTGGACAGTAGAACTTGCCTTGCCGTGGAGCGGAATGGAGATATTAGCGAAAGGCGATGGGCGATCGTTGCCACCAAAGCCTGGTGATGTATGGAAGATGGATTTCTCACGGTTTAACACTTACAAAGACAAGTCTGCCGGCTCGGTCGATTCAGGAGGATGGGCGTGGAGTCCGCATGGTGTGTGGGACTCGCATGTGCCCGAGTGCTTCACGGAAGTGCAATTTTCACAATAGTCCTGAGTAATGAGTCGTTAGTCGTGAGTTTGGTCTCGAGTATTTCCAGTTGGAATTACAACAATATTTCGAGTCTTACTCAGGAGATTTTAGCTCTATTGTTCACTCAACGGATTGACTATTCGTTTGGCGAATGCCTCCTTCTGAAACTTTGATGTGCTGTCTTCATATAAGTGCGACCAGACATTCAGTGACTGGCTGTCTGCGTCAAACTTCAGAACAAAGTAGTGATAAGCTTTCTTTTGAATGTCCGTAGGCTTGCCGGTTACATCCACATCGAAGTCCGTGTATTTGATCTCCGTAATTAACAATTGCTGAAACGTGTCAACATCAGCAGAATGTAAGATGCTGAAGTCACCGATCGTTGACGCTGTCTGAAGTACTGAACGCAAGATTTCGAAATCACCTCTTGAAAAGTTCTCGCGCCTGGCGTAAGGAATATCCAATCCATCAACCACCTCTTTCGCTTTCTCCGGATCTCTTTTAAGCGCACTGATGAGTCCGCTCGTTGAAACCCTGCTAACTGCTGAAGTAATTTTCCGAACGATGACATAACACGTTCCGCCGACTGCAAGCAGCACAGCCCAGAACAACTTTGATGAGATTCCCATGGGATAACGGGGGTTACGAACAATGAGTGACTAAAGTTAAAAACAATTTGCCTGGATACTGCTATATACCCCACATGAGTTGATGATGCATATCCCGGAATCGTTAAATTGGTTTTACTAATTCTTAATAGCATGAAGACAGTCGTTATTGGTGAATCATCTGGCGCACCGATGGAGAAGATTATGGAAGTTTATCCGCGGCACAAGGCTATAGTGGATAAGTATATACAACGTGGCGATGTAATCGGTATTGGTCCGTTCACGGACCGAGGCAATATGGCCATCTTCAGGACGCGGAATGCCGCTGAGGAGTTTGTGAAGGAAGATCCGTTCATTCTTGAGGGTTTGGTGAAGTCATTTGCTATCAGGGAGTGGGGCGATGAGCTGTTGAAGTAACTGTAAACTAGAGCGTTCCGGGCGACGCGTTTAGTTTCTTCCAACGATTTCAGGCTGTAGCGTGTCTAATGATTGGTATTGGACGCGTTATGAAAAAACTAATTCTCCTGGTCTTCATTGCGGCTGCGTGTCAGACCGATGACGACGCATCAAAAAAAGCAGCTGCTCCCAATTCTATCATCTTCGGTCATTTCTATGGCGAATGCATCGGGGAAAAATGCATTGAGATTTACCAGCTCACTGACGTTTCGCTGTTTGAGGATACCAACGACCGCTATCCTTCTTCGGTAATGCCTTATGACGGCAATTTTCAGGTAATGGACAATTCGTATTTCGAGCAGGTTGACGATCTGAGGAATGAGATACCCGCAGAACTACTGGAGATAGAATCAACGATCATAGGCCAGCCGGATGCCGCCGATGGAGGAGGAATTTATTTTGAAATTGAAATCGGTGGACGTCAGCGGTACTGGCTGATTGATAAGATGGAAACGAATATACCTGAGGCCATCAGACCGTTTGTGCAGGAAATTGAAGGCAAGATTGAACTGCTGAGTAAGTAACGTTGCTCAGATGGAATTAGCTCAAGTAGAATTGGAGAGTGCGGCGGCTGCCGCGCTTTCATTGTTCAAAGTTGATCAATAGCTATTCAGCAGAAAGGCGGTTCAAAATCAATCTATCCAGCGTTACACTCAGAACAAAGGAGAGTACCAGTAGCCCAGACACAACATATATGTCCTCCAGATTATTGAATACAATTGCCAGGCAAATGTAAAAGAGCTGGACTGCTCCAAGGATTAAGGTGGTCTGGCTATGTGTCATTCCAAGCCGCATGATGGCGTGATGGACGTGACTTTTATCCGGCTTGAATGGCGATTGTCCTTTTGACAAACGGAGGATTACAATTCGTAAGGTATCGACCAGTGGAATGATGATAATACAAGCTGCCGTTCCTACAGAGCCCTGGAATTTGTAGGGAGTCATTAAGGGCAGGCTGTAGTTAACGTTGATGAATTGAATTGTCATGATGGCGAGCATCATCCCAATCACTAGTGCTCCGGTGTCGCCCATAAAGACTTCTGAGGGCTCCCAGTTGAAGATAAGGAACGCAAATATTGAACCCATCATGGCAAACGCGAGGATGGAAAAGATTTCCTGATCGACCAAAAAGAACCAAACGCCGAAAGCCAGCAGAGCCACAATCGCGATCGTCCCCGCGAGCCCGTCAAGCCCGTCAATGAGATTAAACGAGTTCGTGATTACAATGAACGTGAGATAAGTAATGAAGTAACTTGCAATCAGTGGCAATTCTTCGATCCCAAAGAGGCCATAGAATGTTTTGATCCGAAGGTCGAAAAGAAAGATCACGAGTGACGCGGCCATGATCTGTCCCACGAGTTTCACCATGGCACGCAAAGGAACGAGGTCATCCCGGACGCCAATAAAGAATATTACGAAAAGGGCGACGAGGATAAACTTGATGTAGCCCCACTCCTGCATATCCGTCCAGATGAGGGAAGAAACGAAGAATCCGATGAATATAGCAATGCCGCCCATTGAGGGTGTTACCTTCTTATGGATCTTCCGCCGACCGGGGATATCGACCAGGTTCTTCCTCAGAGAGTATTTGATAATCACAGGGACTATCAAAAATGCAATAACAAACGATGTAATAGCGGCTGCAATCTCCTTGGCCATATTTCGCAAAAGGTGGTCAAAAATAGAAAAAACGGCTGATTTTATATTTGGAATTTTGCGGGCGTATACCGCCAAGAAACTGAGGCACGGCGAAGGGTGCAAAACGTGAGCGAGAGTGCTATCGGAGGCTCAATAATTTCACGAAATATTTCATGTGGAAACGCACGATGTTGGTATTGACGCCATGACGGCGGCACGAATCAAGGTCTTCGCGGTTCATTATTAAAATGCGCTTTATGCTGCTTGTGCTTTTACCTCCGAGACGCATAGCCACGAGCATTTTCGGGAGATACTTGAATGTCACCTTGTGAATCCCGAGGAACCTTAAAATCAAATCGAAATCGGCGCTCAGCGTATACCGAATGTCAAACTTTCCGAATTTCTCATAAATCTCTTTCTTCACAAAGAACGTCGGGTGGGGAGGCATCAGTCCGAACTTGGCTCTACGTAGGCTAAACTCTCTGCCCTTGTAGACTCTTCTCACTTTCGCAGGGCTCCCGGTTCGAAAATAATACAGATCTCCATAAACCACGCCGGTATCGTTGGCGACAAAGGCTTCAACCACATTCGATATCACTTGATTGTTAACATAGAGATCGTCTGAATTGAGAATGCCTACGATATCGCCTGTTGCCATATCAATCCCCTTGTTCATGGCATCATAAAGACCTTTATCCTTTTCTGAAATAAACCGAGAAATGCGGCTTCCGTACGATTGCACGATGCCCTGCGTACCGTCCGTTGAATTACCGTCAACCACTATATACTCTATATTGGGATAGTCCTGCGAAAGGATCGACTCAATTGTCTCTCGAATAGTTGATGCACTGTTATAGCAAACGGTAATTATCGAAACCTTCATTGTGGACGTGCAGGGTATAAATATAAGACAGGGAAAAAGAAACTAAAAAATACGACACCTTTCTGGACGGACAATATAGCTTCAGTCATGTATCCCATCAGCATGAGCAAGATAAACAACGACATGATCCAGTTTTTAGCGTTCATCTTCCCAAAAAGAGGAACAGCATGGACAATTAGTAGCACCAAGAGACCAAAGACTCCCTGCATCAAATACGACTCAATATATTGATTGTGTGAATTAAAACTCTGGGCAACGCCGAGGAGAAATTTATTTCTCGCATAGGCTTCACTGAGCTTATCCCTGGCGTCTCCCGTACCGTTGCCATAAAAAGGCGATTCCTTCACGGCATCCCACGCACATTGCCAAATTGCAAGGCGGATAGTTACGCCAGTCCAATCCCCAATAAAGGGCATCTCAATATTGTAACTAAGCTTGCCCACGACCTTTTCTCTGAGCGGTCTAACTTGAGATGTCAATGCGACACATAACACTATAAGAGTACAAAAGGTGGTAAGGATGGCAAGCCGCCTGGCCATGATCAACGACTTCATGAGGTGCAGGATGATGATGCACCACATCAAAAAGAGGCCTAAAATTGCGCTTAGTGCGAATAATAGCATTTGAAAAAAGTGAAGCATGACCAGCATCACTACGACATATGTAGTCCGCTCCTTCCACACAAAGAAACGAAGGAGCATAAAAGCGATAGCTAAATTAACAAACAGGCCCAGGTAGATAGGGCTAATCCCCGCCGGTAACGTTAATTCGTTGTTAAGAAAGTGAAAGTACTGACGATCCAGGATTTTGTCCTGATTAACAATGCTGCCCGTCTCAATCACTTTTCCGAGAGCAATATAAAGGCAATAAAAGCAAACAGCCAGGCACGACAGCGTGAAAAAATTGAGCAACCGTTCCGTCTCCAGTCTGTCTGGCGGTCTTAACAAGATCAAAAAGGGCAGTACTCCGTAGAAGGCACTTCGCTCAAGCATCGCCATCCCATCTTTCATGTTATTGGTATAGAGCAAGCCGAACACATTCACCAGGCCGACTACCAACGGTAGCATTACCCGCCAGTTTGTTCTCAGTTTGCTTCCAAACTCTGACCAATCAACTGCGAATACTGTAATAATCGCCGTCGCTGTAGTGATGATGCGATTCAACTCAACGGAAAGTGGAATGCTTACTACTGTGGCCAACAGTAAATAAGGTTGGACCCGGTTCAATTGCTCGGCAACTATTTTCGGGACCATACCTGAACCACTCCTTTGATCAATCTCCATCTGAACATAAAGCGCTGATAGTAGCCATAGTGACTTGCACTTCCTGTAGGGCTTGCGTTGTTGCCATGACGTCGGTACGAGATCAAAGGCTGATAGCAAAATTCCACTTGCTTGTGATAAAATACTTCGGCCACGATTCCAATCCACCAATCGTGCATGGGGATATCCTTTGGAAATGGTAGCGCCTTGCGAAGCACCTCTTGCCTTAGTGCAAGGCAACATCCCAAATAAGAGTTCCTGAGTATGTTTCTCACAATGCCACGGGCGGAACCGTTAACAGCAAAGAACGAGGGCTGAACCATGTCACCATTTTCGTTGACGATGTCTGCGTCGGAAACGAAGATCAATTTACTTTGAAGGCTTTTCAAGGCAGTCTTGACTTTGTCGTGGTGCCACAGGTCATCCTGGTCTGACAGAAAAACGTATTGCCCTGTTGCGTGCTTGAGTGCATTTTCAAAGTTGAAGATTGGGCTTCTGAATTTCTGATCCGGGAACAATTTAATGCGGCTATCATTGTAGCTTCGGACAATTTCCACCGTCCTGTCGGTCGAAGAGTCGTCGGACACTACGACCTCGTCGTCATCACCCAATTGCGTCAGAATCGAGTCTAGCTGTTTGGCTATGTATCGTTCTCCATTATAGGTGGCTAGGCACACCGATATTCGAGGCATCTGGGCATCGGGTTTTTATGAAACATCGCCTTTGGGGCGGTCAAAATTAGTGAATTATTTTACTTACAGTGCGAACCCTGAACTGAGCTCATGAGTGCTCAAAGCCCAGTAACGCTTCTTGTTCGAATAAGGTAAATTATCTAATTTCGGCCTTCAGTCAACTCGTTGTTCTACAAATCACGTTCCCAAAATGTTATCCCCCCGAGAAGAATTCTATAAAAAGAACATTCAACAGTTTATCGATAAAGACGCTACAGTATTGATCTGCGGAGGTGGCGGAGACGACAGAAAGGTTTTTGCACATTGTGGCTTCAGGAATGTCGTTGTTTCCAATATCAACAGTGATATGTCGAAATACGATTGGTCTCCTTTTGAGTACGTCGTTGAAAATGCGGAGGCATTGTCATTTCCGGACAGGACATTTGACTACGTTGTGATTCATGAAGCCGTTCATCACTCGTCTTCGCCTCACAGAGTGTTGACCGAAATGTATCGCGTAGCGCGGCGCGGTGTTCTGGCGATTGAAGCCCGGGACTCTAGCGTGATGCGCGCTATGGTAAATTTAAATGTTACAAGTGATTATGAGCATATCGCAATCTATTTAAACGGCTTTACGGGTGGAGTCAACAATACTGAGATTCCAAACTTTATTTTCAGATGGACCGAACGAGAGGTTGAGAAAACTATTAGTGCATTTGCGCCATACGCCAAACACCAGCTTTTCTACAATTATGGAACAAGATTTCCGTTCCTCGTACGATTCAACCAGAATCCACTAAAATTCATTATCCTGAAAATCGTTCAACCGTTCTTTTTTTTATTCACTTTGCTATTTAAAAAGCAACAAAACCTATTCGCTTTCTTCATTCAAAAACCAGCTATTCCTGAAGATCTCCATCCGTGGATAGAATACGATGTCAAGGAGGATCGCTTAAAATTCAATCGTACCTGGGGTGAACAGAATATTCGCACACCAACATAAAGCGCAGGATTTATCTTCCTGATTCGGCCGGAAGTTCGACAACACCCGGCTTTTGATTTGCAATCACCCTCAAGCATACTATCGAAAGCAAAACCATTGTCATCCCGATTGGGTTATTAACGTAAGGATTTGTGAAAGACTGTATGTAGATAAAAATTGAAGCCAGGACAAAAGGTACGGCGAGTGTTGGATTAACCTGATTTGCCTTCTTAAAATATATCCAGTTCACTGCCAACAGACCTGCCCAAAATAACAGACCAATCAAGCCTTGCTTGTGAAATGCCTCGAGGTAAACAATTTCCATACGGTCCGGTCGGGATGGCACACCGTTGCCGAAACCATGCCCAATAAAAAACGATACTGGTGTCGTGGCCGATATCACTTCTTCAATTTGCGTCAATCTCACTGAGTCCGATTGTTTGCGATTGAATGCTTTGGAATAATAAAGGTTCCACAGGCTAAACAGAGCAATCACAGCGCCAGCGCCGAATATTAATATCTTGGAGGCATTCCTGCGGATGAAGACATGATAGAAGCCGTAAGTGGCCAGGATCGAAATGAAAAATCCCCGGGTGAAAGTGAGCACTATAGCTGTTGCCAGCAAGGCAATTATCAATTTCCTGGATTTAGCTTCCGTTAGGAAAAATAGCAGCCCAATACAGATGTAAACAAATCCCTTATAAAAAAAGCCAGACTCTCCTCTGAAAAACACCTCCCCTGTTAGTGAGGCCCTGTTATAAAATGGGAGAAATGCAATAATGCCCACCCGAATGAGAATTAGGATGTTGAGATAGGCTACAGCCAGAATGCACGCGCTGAACTTAATAAGTCTTGTTACCAGGATAACATCATCCTGATTACGAATAACAAAGTAGAAAAATAAGATTGAGTAAAAGCCAAATAGCTGCTTGATGTCCAGAAGCAGCAAGGAGACCTCGGCACCATTAACAATCCCTATTGTTGTCGAAAATAAGAAGCAGGCGGTTGCTGCTGCAATGACGAGGAAGATATTTCTGTCGATTGCGGTAGGTTTTAGAATCAGCAATACAGAAATAGCCATACCTATCCCAAACAGAATCATTCTCGGACTCATCGGCCCGATATCGATAAGTCTGCCTCCACCGCCAACAAAAATCTCAAGCAAAATGACACACAACAGAAATTTGACTGACAATGGGTTCTGAATACGAGTACTGATGCTGATGGGAATTTTCACTTCTTTTCTGCATTAAATGGCCTCAACATTCCTTTCTTGTAGTCCTGAAGGCGTTGAAAGAGGCGTGCTATTCTATTCACACGATCGCGCTCACTTGTTAACTTGACAATTACTCCCCGAAGTGAGATTTGAAATCGGAGACGCAAAGCCTAAAATGTTAACCATAAAGATTTAGATACTTAAAATCCATTACGGCAAATGTAATAAAGCCTGAGAGGACAATGACGAGGGCACCACCATTTTACGCCCAGATTCCCTCTTTTGCCCGGCTATTGCTCGCTATTCGCGGCGGTGCCGCGCGCGGGGCTACAGATGCCAAGCTTCTCAATTGTAAGAAGAAATTAATACACGCAAATGCATTATTGGGGTAAACAATACGCCAGGATCGGGAAATTGGCAATATCGTGCGATCATTCGCCACCCCTAAATCTATCTCAACGCAAATAACGCGCTCGTTAACGCCAAACTTAAGAACCGATAGCAATAAATTATAGATTACATTTGCCCCGCCGTGGGCAGGGCAGAAGTTTATGCAACGATGTAATTTCTCAGATATAGACAAAATGGCTGCCGCCTTAATCGCCGACGCGTCGTGGGATAACGCTTTTGACGGATGGTTAAGGTGAATTCTCTTGTCAAAAATCTGGTGTCGCTCGGGTCGCTCCAGGCTGTAAACTTCGCTATTCCCATCATCACAGCGCCCTACATTATCCGGACAGTAGGCCTGGTTGAATACGGTTCCGTTAACGTTGCATTGGCGCTTGTGTCCTTCTTTTCCGTCATTTCCGATTACGGTTTTAATTTATCGGCACCCAGAAATATTTCCCTGCACCGTAACGACCGCGAGTACCTCAGCCGTTATGTAAGCAAGGTGCTGACCTGCAAAGGACTCCTCCTGCTGCTGTCGTTAATCATTTATCTTGTAGTCGTGTTTGTGGTGAAAGACTTCAAAAGCGAGTGGCTGTTGTTTCTTCTAACATTTCCCACTGTAATAGGCAATACGTTGCTGCCAACCTGGTTTTACCAGGGAATGGAAGACGTAAAATTATTCAGCTATATCGTCATCATTTTCCGGATAGTGTTTGCAGGTGTTTTATTCATTTTCATTTCCGAAACTTCTGATTACATCTACGTCAATTTGATCAATGCTACAGGCATGATTGGCGGCGCCGTCATCGGCTTATACTGGATGGTAAAACGCTACGGCCTTCGTTTCGTTCGCCCGGATGTCGATGGCCTTCGCGAAGAACTAAAAAGTGGGTTTTTAATTTTTGTATCGAACATCTCCAGCATATTATACACGTTTTCAAATCTGCTGATCCTGAACTTTCTTTCATCAGACAAAGTAGTGGTTGGTCAGTACAGCGTGGTGGAGAAAATCCTTACTATGATCAAGCAGGTCCTGGTAACATTCTCACAGGCAGTGTACCCGCACCTTTGCAACCTAGCGACCGGTGGTTTCAACGAGGTGAAGGCATTCTTCAAAAAAACCTATCTGCTGTTCCTCGGTCTTATTTTTGGTGGCTCGATTGCTCTATCTCTGCTGGCTCCCTGGATCATTCAATTTTTTACGGGCAAAACTGATGATACGGCAGTGTTCTTCCTGCGGCTTGTCAGTGTCATCCCCTTTATCATTGCATTGAACATCCCGTTCTTCCAGATCCTCACGGTTTACAACTTTAAGAAGGGATATTCGTCGGTGCTTACCGCTGCCGCAGTGCTCAACATTGCCTTAAACTTTATACTGACCAGTGCTTACAGCGCCGTTGGCACGATTGCCAGCATAATTTTGACGGAATCATTTATCGTGATCGCTTTATTTTTGATCTTTAGAATCAGATATTATCAGCGCGTAAGTCAACCCGATTACCGACCACAATAGTTTTTAGCAATACAATTATAGCCGCGCATGGATTTATACGAAGAAAAGAACAATCAATATTTCAGTCATGTCCGCAGGGATTTAATTAAGCTGATTCCGAAAAAGCCGGGCCTTAAGCTATTGGAGGTAGGTGCGGGTGGTGGCCATACCCTTGTGCATATCAAGCAATCGGGCATGGCGGCAGAGGTGGTGGGCATGGAACTGTTTGAAATACCCAATAGCAATCAGACAAACCCATTGATAGATCGGTTTCATGTGGCCAGCATCGAAGATGAAGTCGGTTCGAAACAACCGGACAATTACTACGACGTAATTCTTTGCGGCGACGTGCTGGAGCATCTGGTCGACCCGTGGACGGTGGTTAACCGCATGGCGAAATGGCTGAAGCGTGATGGCGTATTGATCACAAGCATTCCAAACATTCGAATTAAGAGCGCCCTGAAGGCTATATGCTTTAAAGGTGACTTTCGTTACACCGATGCCGGCACTTTTGACAGGACGCACCTTCGCTTCTTTTGTAAGAAGAATATGATCGAGTTGTTAACGACGCCCGATCTGGCAGTGGAGGCCGTCTACCCGAATTTTCAGTTAACAGACTACGATGGCAGGACGCGTCTGAGGAACAAACTTACATTTGGCTTGTTTGAGGAGTTCATGGCCTTACAATTTTTTCTGGTGGCGCGCAAAAAGTAATGACCTGTAAATTATTGGATGAAGCCTCCATTCGTAAGCATCATAATCGTCAACTTCAATTCAAGAGACTTTCTTCATCAATGCCTCGTGTCTGTTTATCAGCATACTAAAGATGTGGGGTTTGAGATCATTGTGGTGGACAACTCTGTGGCTGATGGTGTGGAGACCATGCTGCAGGATAATTTTCCCGCCGTAACATACTTAAGCAATCCTCAAAACGATGGCTTCGGTGCGGCGAACAACAAGGGGCTTGCACTTGGACATGGCGACATGATTTTCTTTTTGAATCCTGACACTGTGCTCACCAACAACGCGGTGAAATGCCTGGCCGACTACCTTCACCATCATCAGGAGGTTGGTGCATGTGGCGGTGCGTTGCTGAACGACGATCTAACGCCACAGATTTCATTCGGACGCTTTCCCACGGTGACCAGTTTGTTTTTTGAGTTTCTTTTTCGAAAGCTGTTCCCCACTTACTACAACAATCACCTGGCCATGGAAGGTTACGTGTCAGGTGCCAAGCCTTTTCCTGTACAATACATTACGGGCGCCGACATGCTGGTTCGGCGCGACGTGCTTGCCCAGGTGGGTGCGTTCGATCTCGACTTCTTTTTATTTTTCGAAGAAACGGAGTTGTGTCATCGCATAGGGCGGGCGGGTTACGAGCAGATGATTGTGCCTGATGCCCGTATCATTCATCTCTGTGGTAAATCGACGGCACAGGCTGCATCCAGGAAAAAAGTAGAGTGGTTCGAGCATAGCAGGCTGTTGTTTCTGACCAAGACACGGGGCCGGTTGTATGCGCGTATCTATCGTCATTGTGCATTGTGGCTGTGCAGGTTGGCGGTCGTGTTAAAAGGAAATGCTGACCATTGGCTGTTCAGACGTGACGCACTGATGAGTTTTAAATACGACAAGTCATGAGTGACAAGCCTCTTGTTTCTATCATCATTCCAAGTTATAACAAGGGCAAGTATGTCCCGGAAACACTGGCGTCGGTGTACAAGCAGGAGTATCCGAACTGGGAATGTATCATTGTCGACGATGGCTCTACAGACGAGCACACCTTACAGGTGCTGCGCAACATTAAGCACGAAAAAGTAAGCGTAGTATTCTCAGAGAACAAAGGCGTGTCCGCGGCGCGTAACCAGGCCGTTGCGTTGTCGGGGGGCAAATATATTCTGCCATTGGATGCCGATGATTTAATTGCACCCAGTTACCTGGCCGAAACTGTACCTATAATCGAGCGCGACCCGTCTGTTAAGGTTGTCAACACGACAGTACAACTGTTTGGTGACAAGACTGGCACGATGGAGCTGCCTTCATTTAACCTGCAAACGCTTCTCGCCAGAAATACGATGGTCGTGACGGCGTTATTTCGAAAAACAGATTTTATAGCATCCGGAGGATATGACGTCAAGATGCGGAAAGGATTCGAGGATTGGGACTTCTGGCTTTCGTTTCTTGCGGATGGGGGGCACGTGCATACGGTTCCGAAGCCTTTATTTTTCTATCGCATCATAAAAAATTCACGCAATTATTCGCTGACCCAGGAGGATCTCAAAGCGTTGCGTTACAAGATTTACGAAAATCACGTCGCACTGTATCAACGGTTTCTTCTCGATCCAACTGAATCGTTTGAGTATGACCGTTTGAAAAACTCCCTGGAGTATCGCCTTGGGCGGTTGCTGGCTAAGCCATTGCGTTTTCTTCTCAGACGGTAACACCAGCTGAATTTACTTTAACTAACCGTATACTGTGGACCCGACAAATACCATATCGCCCGCGACCATCGCCGCCACTGTGGTGTTGTTTAACCCGGCCGACGATGTGTATGACAACGTGTCGTCGTACACTGGACAGGTATCGAAGGTGTTTGTTGTAGATAATTCAACACGCTACAATGAGACGTTGATTCAACGACTTCGTGGATTGCCTAATGTGGTTTACCTCAACAACGGCGGGAACCTTGGCATTGCCCGTGCCCTAAATGTAGGCGCTGCTGCTGCGCAAGCGTCGTACGATTATTTGCTCACCATGGACCAGGACACGGCTTTAACGCCTGATTTTGTTTCGCGATTGGCAGCGGGATTTCAAACAAACACTACCGCGGCCATTGTCGCACCGTTGTATGGGCAGCGGAATAATACAACCGACAAACCATTCGAGACAGTGGCGTTCGCCATGACATCGGGGAACATTCTGCGGTTGGACGCGTACAAAAAAACAGGACCGTTTATGGATGAGTTGTTTATCGACCACGTCGATCACGAATATTGTTTACGCCTTCGTGTGAATGGATATTTAATTGTGCAAGACAATTCGGTGCTCATCAACCATCGGCCTGGTAATATCATCAATCGTCGCGTGCTGTCGCGTGACATTTCCTTCTCGTCGCACTCGCCGCTTCGCTTTTACTATTTTGTGCGAAATGGCTTTTATGTGTCCAAGCTTTATCAGAGACAGTTTCCTGACTTTGGAAGATTTTTCAGAAAACAATTGATGAAGGAATTCGTTAAGCTGATTTTCGAATCAGAAAAAGGGACGTCGCATTGACTATTTCGTTAAGGCATGGCGAGACTACCGAAGCAACAACTTAGGTCCTTGCCGTGATTGAAAAGTTGACCAGAGAAACAAGGTCGGCTGTTTCAGCCTGATTTTTTTAATGATCAAGTTTACCAAGACATTCTTTGAGGCTATCGTACCAGTACGGCGGTGATATTCCGAAGTTCTTCTTTAATTTTCTTTTATCCAGCACTGAAAAGCCAGGCCTTACTGCGGCAGTTGGGTAATCTTCTGATGGTATTGCGTTGATCCTACAGTTGGCACCCGTCGTCTTTACAATAAACCAGGCAAAGTCGTACCATGATATAACGCCTTCGTTTGAAAAGTGATAGACACCGGGAATGTCAACCTGTTTAGCATTCACCTTATCTATGATACTTAAAATTGTCGCTGCAAGATCACGGGCATACGTCGGCGATCCAATCTGATCGCTAACCACATTCAATGACTCGCGCTCTTTTGCCAGTTTGGCAATGGTCTTTACAAAGTTCTTTCCGAATGTTGAGTAGACCCAGGCTGTCCGGATGACATAGGCGTTGTCAAGTGCATCCAGCACATGACGCTCACCCTCCAATTTCGACTTGCCGTAAACTGACAACGGTCTGGGTACTGCTTCTTCGCCGATAGGCTGATTGCCACCCCCATCGAACACATAATCTGTCGAGATGTGAATCAAACGAATTGACCTCTTCTTGCATATCCCGGCCAAAGTTTTCACGGCACCTGCGTTGATGCGATAAGCCAGTGCGCTGTCTTCCTCAGCTTTATCAACGGCAGTATAGGCTGCACAGTTTATCACGAAATCAAATGCCTTTCCGTCAAAGAAGTCGATCATCGCCTGATCGCTGGCCAGATCCATTTCTGCTATGTCCACGAAGGTGAATTGATCAGATACTCGGCTCAACGAAAGTTCGCGAAGTTCACTGCCAAGCTGCCCGTTGGCCCCGGTTACTAGTATTCTCACTTATTAGAAATTATAGACTGCGTTAGTTAACATAGGATTGACCCGATCTTTATCAGAAAGTACTGCAGCATCTGGAGAAATCTGCCAGTCGATTTTCAAGGCTGGGTCGTTAAAGTATAAGCCTCCCTCCGATTCTTTGTTATAGTATGCGTCACACTTATAAAGAATTTCGGCAGTGTCGGAAAGTACCGCGAAGCCATGGGCGAAACCTTTGGGAACATAAAGCTGCCTCTTGTTTTCAGAAGACAGTTCGACAGAGAACCATTTTCCGAACGTTGGCTCAGCCCGTCGAAGGTCTACCACAACATCCAGTATTTTTCCATGAAGGACACGA
This sequence comes from Chryseolinea sp., assembly GCA_049840655.1. GTDB lineage: Bacteria > Bacteroidota > Bacteroidia > Cytophagales > Cyclobacteriaceae > Chryseolinea. Next base: position 288,922 of record JASGJX010000027.1, on the reverse strand, counting down.
ACAAGTTTGGTCTGCGCATGAGGTGCATTCTGGTAATGCAATCCGCGTACGACGCCCTGAGTTGAAAACGATTGGTTATCCTGAACGAAGTTAGCTTCGAGGCCGAGATCAGCGATGACACGCGCGTTATAAGATTCCATGAAGTATCCACGTGCGTCGCCGAACACTTTCGGCTCTAGCACGGCAAGCCCTCTGAAACCAGTTTCGATCAGCTTCATATGCGCGCAACATTTCTCTCCCTGACGACCTTCAACAGGTATTGACCATAACCATTTTTCGCCAATGGTTTGGCAAGCTCGATTACCTGCTCCTTCGTGATGTATCCTTTTCTGAAAGCAATCTCCTCCAGGCAAGCGATCTTCAATCCCTGTCTTTCCTCAATAGACTCCACAAAATTAGATGCACTTGAGCAACGACTGGTGAGTACCCGTGTCAAGCCACGCCATACCACGACCCAGGAGTTTTACGTTCAGCTTGCCTTCCTCAAGATAGATCTTGTTGAGGTCCGTTATTTCAAGTTCACCGCGCGCAGAAGGTTTTACCTGCTTCGCTTTTTCCGACTACTGTATTATCGTAGAAATAAAGGCCGGTAACCGCATAGTTGGATTTTGGCTCGGTGGGTTTCTCCTCCAGTGAAATGGCCTGTCCCTTGTCGTTGAATTCCACGACCCCATATCGCTCAGGATCGCTCACGTAGTAGCCAAACACGGTAGCCCCTTTCGACAACCTGGTGGACTCTTCCAGCAGGGAAGAGAAGTTGTAGCCATAGAAGATGTTATCGCCGAGGATGAGCGCACACGCGTCATTGTCGATGAACTCTTCGCCGATCAGGAACGCCTGAGCGAGTCCATCCGGCGAAGGCTGAACTTTGTAGTGCAGCGTAAGTCCGAACTGTTAACCATCACCCAGCAGGTTTCTGAAAAGCTGAGTATCACCCGGTGTCGAGATAATCAGTATCTCTCGAATATTGGCCAGACATCAAAACCGACAACGGATAATATATCATCGGTTTGTCGTACACTGGGAGGAGCTGCTTCGATATGGCCTTGGTTGCCGGATACAAACGTGTGCCGGATCCCCCGGCGAGAATAATTCCTTTCATTTAGCAGTTAATTTATCGTTCAATAGCGGTCGACCCGCAAAAAGTGTCGTATTCAACAAAGCGCAAAAATAAGGTGGCTGTGTGTCAAACACCTAATTTTGAACAGCGAGTTTACTGTAACTCGTCCCGGTTGCGCGTCGATCTGACCGATTTCAGGAGTGTGCTCCTGCCTTCTGTCTTATGGCATAAGCGAGTTCCAATGACGGTCGCGCATCTGCGATTCCAAACCCGTTACCTTTCAATATCTCTGCATAGCTCTTGGTATGGAGGTCTGTGAAGCCGTCGCTGAATTCGATTTCTGTCCCTTCCATAGTCAACGTCCTGTAGGTGCGTTTGCCAGCTGCTTTTACATCGGGGGGCAAATGGTCGTAATTGATGCTCAGGAACCAGTCGACGTTGGCTTGTTTGAGTCTTAGTTTACCGGATGCATGATCGGCACTGTATTCATTTACTTCGACGGACTGAAGGTCGCCAAATATCCACAGCAACATGTCAAAAAAATGGATTCCGATATTAGTTGCAATACCACCTGCTTTAGCCATGTCGCCCTTCCAACTTGACTGATACCAGTGCCCCCGGGACGTCATATAATGAAGCTTTACATCATAGACTTTACCAGGATCTGAGGACTTAACTTTTTCGCGGAGCGCAATAATACTGGGGTGCAGACGAAGCTGTAGGATGGTATTAACCTTTCGGCCCGTTTCCTTTTCAATCTCCTCGATAGCATCAAGGTTCCAGGGATTAAGCACGAGCGGTTTTTCACATATTGCTTCAGCGCCTGCACGGAGGGTGAATCGGATATGCGAGTCGTGGAGGTAGTTGGGTGAGCACAATTGAAATGTAATCGACCTTATCTCCGCGACGCTTGAGTTTGTCGAGGTGGCGATCGAAACGTTCGAACTCGGTAAAGAAGTCAGCGCTCGGAAAATAGGAGTCGAGAATTCCCACGTTATCGTGCTTGTCGACAGCGGCGACCAGGTCGCCTCCGGTTTCTTTTATCGCTTTGAGATGCCGGGGAGCGATGAATCCGGCAGCGCCTATCAGAGCAAATTTCTTCATTGTCATCGGGTTCTCATCCAATGCGTGTAACCACGCCGTTATCCAGTCTGTAGCGTTGTCCGCTTTCCGGGCATGTAGCCAGGCCGTCGGAATCGAACAACAATTTATGTCCAAATTCACTCATCCATCCGACATGCCGCGCCGGGTTACCCAGAACCAGCGCATAGTTGGGAACACGTTTCGTTACAACTGCCCCTGCACCAATAAAAGCATAAGCCCCAATGTCATGGCCACAAACTATGGTTGCGTTAGCACCAATCGTAGCGCCTTTTTGAACCACCGTTTTTGCATATTGATCGCGGCGATTGATTGCACTGCGAGGATTGGTCACGTTCGTGAACACCATAGATGGTCCCAGGAATACATCATCCTCGCACGTCACCCCTGTATAGATGGAAACATTATTCTGAACCTTCACATTGTCACCCAGTACGACTTCCGGAGACACCACAACGTTTTGACCTATGTTACATTTTTTGCCAATGCGGCAGTTGGGCATGATATGTGAAAAGTGCCAGATCTTTGTACCTGCCCCTATGCTACAACCTTCATCTATGATGGCCGAAGGATGTACATAGTAATCTGTTTCTGGTCCTTTCATTAAAGTTATGTTATTGGAAGTAGCCCTGGACTGATTTTGTAATGTAGTCGAGTTGTTCCGAAGTCATTTCCGTGTGGATCGGTAGTGAAAGTACAGTTTTTGAAAGTCTTTCGGTAATAGGAAATGATCCCGCGGGATACTCATCACGAGCGAAGGCCTTCTGAAGGTGCAATGGCACTGGATAATAAATCATTGTTGGAATCTCCGCCCGAAGCAAGTGTTCTTTCAATCCATCGCGATCCGCTGCAGGAACCTGAACAGTATATTGATGAAAGACATGCGTTGAGTTGGATGCACGAGCCGGGATTCGGATGCTGTGGTGGTTCGCGAAAGTCTGATCGTATACGTCGGCGACGGCATTGCGCTTTGCCTCGTATTCTTCAATGTATTTGAATTTCACCTGAAGGATGGCAGCCTGCAGGGTATCGAGCCGGCTGTTAACACCGACGATTTCGTGATGGTACTTCACACGCTGACCGTGATTCGCAATCATTCTCATGCGCTCGCCCAGGGTTTCATCCTGCGTGAAGATTGCACCGCCGTCACCATAACATCCCAGATTCTTGGAAGGAAAGAAGGATGTTGTTCCCACGGTAGCCATCGTACCAGCATGTGCCCGATCGCCTGACGAAAATGTATACACTGAGCCAAAGGCCTGTGCGGCATCTTCAATAACGTGCAGTTCGTGCTTTCGTGCCAGCTTTAGCAAAGGTTCCATGTCGGCACATTGTCCATAAAGGTGCACGGGAACAATCGCGACTGTTCTATTGGTAATTACATTCTCAACGGCTGTTATGTCGAGATTAAAAGTATCGTCGCAGACGTCGACAAACACGGGCTTCAGGCCGAGCAAGGCAATGACCTCCGCGGTCGCTACGTATGTATGTACCGGGACAATGACTTCATCGCCAGGTTTAAAGTTCAGCGCCATCATGGCGATCTGAAGTGCGTCGGTGCCATTAGCACACGGCACCACTGACCGTACGTTTAGAAATTCTGAGAGGGTTCTGGCAAACTCACCTACTTGTTTTCCCTGGATGAAGCCAGCGGTATCAAGTACACTTTGCAGGGCAGTATTTATCTCGTCGCGTATGCGCTGATACTGCGTATTTAAGTCTACCATCTGAATTTTCATCGCCGACATTATTCTTGATCACTGAACATTCCGACTATCCAACCGCCGTCGGAAAAAAATTGGCCTCTCGCCTACTTGATATCTCTGAGTTTTTTCTCCCAGTTCCATGAATGTTGCAAGGATTCTTCAATGGAATATTTCGTTTTCCACTTCAGGATGTTGTTGGCCTTCGAAACGTCGCCATAAGTTTTTTCAACATCACCACTTCTCCTGGGGCCGATGGCATACGGAACATTTACATGGGTCGTCCCAATAAACTTGTTAATGAGTTGCAGCACGGTAACACCTTCTCCGGTTCCAAGATTAAACACATCGTATAGGTTGCCGGCCTTTGATTTATGAAGGTATTCCAATGCTTTAACGTGTCCCTGGGCAAGATCGACGACATGGATAAAGTCGCGTACGCAACTGCCATCAGGTGTATCATAGTCATTACCGAACACAGTAAGCTTATCTCTTACACCAGCCGCAGTTTGAGTAATAAACGGAACCAGGTTATTAGGTCGCCCGATTGGAAGTTCTCCAATTTGTGCCGAAGGGTGTGCCCCAATGGGATTGAAGTAACGCAGTGAGATGACCCGATAACCAGTGAGATAGGCATCCTCCAGGATTCGTTCGCACATCTGTTTCGTCGCACCATAAGGCGACTCCGCCCGCTTGAACGGTGTTTCTTCATTCACAGGCACGACATCGGGCTGTCCATATACAGTACACGATGAAGAGAAGATCAGATCAGTCACTCCGAAACCCTTCATTGTCTTCATCAATGAAACCAGGGATCCGAGATTGTTTCGATAATACTCAAGTGGCTGCTCGACTGATTCCCCCACTGACTTATACGCGGCAAAGTGCATTACCGCGACGAAGGGACCGGCCCATTCGAATACTCCTTTCAGAAAGGTTGTATCGCAGCAGTCACCCTGGAAGAACTGTACCTTACGGGAGGTGATAGCCTCTACGCCTTCCAGCAGCGTGCGATCGCTTTTAGATAAATCGTCGACTACGACAGGCTCATAGCCGGCATTAATAAGTTCGACAACTGCATGGGCACCGATGTATCCAGCGCCACCTGTCACAAGCACTTTCTTCATAATGGCAATTATAAATTACAATCTTGCTGTTACCTGACCTTTATCGAGCACGCCCTTCACATCGTATACGACAGTTTTTTCGTGACATAGCGTCGTCCAGTCCAGGTTTGTAAACTCCTGGTGAGCAACAGCCATCACAATACCATGATATTTCACTGAAGGCTTTTTCACGAGTGTCATTCCATACTCATGCAATACTTCGGTGTCGTCGGCCAGGGGATCAAAAACGTCAACCTTAATGCCGAAACTTTCCAACTCACGAATGATATCAACTACACGACTATTTCGGATATCAGGACAGTTCTCTTTAAACGTAATCCCAAGGACAAGAACATTTGCATTATGAATGGGCAGGTCGTGCTGGGCCATTAGCTTTACCACCTTGCTGGCGATATGAATGCCCATGTTATCGTTGATCCGGCGACCGGAGAGGATAACCTCAGAGTGATAGCCTAAGCTTTCGGCTTTGTGGGTCAGGTAGTAAGGGTCAACGCCGATACAGTGTCCACCTACGAGCCCTGGTTTAAAAGGAAGGAAGTTCCATTTTGTACCGGCGGCTTCCAGGACTTCACCTGTGTCGATACCTATGCGTTCAAATATTAAAGCAAGCTCATTAACAAAGGCAATGTTCACATCGCGTTGAGAGTTTTCGATGACTTTGGCGGCCTCAGCAACTTTAATTGATGATGCTCTATGTGTTCCCGCTTTAATAATCTTCTTGTACAGGCCATCGACCTTGTCAGCAACCTCCGGCGTACTTCCACTGGTTACTTTTTTTATCGTCGTAACGCGATGAAGCTTATCTCCGGGGTTGATACGTTCGGGAGAATATCCACAGAAGAAGTCCGTATTGAATTTCAGGCCACTTACTTTCTCCAGGATGGGCACACAAATTTCCTCTGTGCAACCCGGATATACCGTTGATTCATAGATTACGATATCCCCCTTCTTCAAAGCAGCGCCAACAGTTCTGCTTGCTCCCTCTAAAGGGCGAAGGTCTGGTTTCTTGAATTCATCGATCGGGGTGGGTACGGTAACGATGAAGTAGTTCGCTTCTTTAAGGTCAGCAACGTCGCTGCTGTATGTGAGGTATGTGGAGGCTTTTAATTCGTCGGGCTCGACTTCGCGTGTCCTGTCGTGAAGTTTTTTCAGCTCGTTGATTCGTTCTTTATTAATATCAAAACCGATGACATGAAGTTCTTTACCAAATTCAACGGCAAGTGGAAGTCCAACGTAACCAAGTCCAATAATTGCAAGCTTTTCCATACTTACTTGTAATAAGATAAATACCAATCGACAAATTTTCCGACTCCCTCCACTACAGGAGTAGCAGGTTTAAAGTCTACTTCCCTGATGAGATCGTCGACGTCGGCGAATGTTGCCGGGACGTCGCCGTCCTGAAGTGGTAGCAGGTTCTTAACAGCCTTCTTACCAAGTTTATTCTCAATTGCCTCAATAAAAGACATGAGCTCAACGGGACTACTGTTCCCTATATTATAGATGCGATAAGGCGCAAAACTAGTTGCAGGGTCGGGCGACATCCCGTTCCACGCCGGGTTTGGCGCAGCATGTTTGGGAATGAGACGCGAAATGCTTTCAACGATATCGTCTACATAGGTGAAATCGCGCATCATTTTTCCATTGTTGTATACATCTATCGACCTGCCTTCGACAATTGCCTTCGTAAATATAAACAACGCCATGTCTGGGCGCCCATAGGGGCCATACACGGTAAAAAATCTCAGGCCAGTAGTGGGGAGGTTGTATAAATTGGAATACGTGTGGGCCATCAGCTCATTCGACTTTTTCGACGCCGCATACAATGAGAGCGGATGATCCACATTATGGTGCACAGAGAATGGCATTTTTTTGTTTGCCCCGTAAACCGAACTTGACGAGGCATATACCAGGTGCTTTACCTTTGTATGACGACAACCCTCTAAAATATTGAGGAATCCATGAAGATTACTCTCCAGGTAAGCATGAGGATTTGTCAACGAATACCGGACACCAGCTTGTGCTGCCAGGTTAACAACATAGTCAAACTTATGGGTATCAAATAGCCGGCTGATCCCCTTATTATCCGTCAGGTCAAGTTGCTGGAACGTGAACCCGGGAAGCTGACTTAAGATATCCAGCCTACTGTGTTTTAGCCGGACATCATAATAGTCGTTCAGGTTGTCTATTCCGGTGACACGATAGCCAAGTTTTGAAAGCTTGTTCGTCAGGTGAAATCCAATAAAACCGCCGGCTCCGGTTACAAGTACCGAGTCTGAATGCATCTGCGCGCCAAATTAAGCCCACAAAACTAACAGATTAGGCCGAATTTGTATTATTTTCTAATTTTCGGACAGCTATGGTAAAAACACCAAATCAAAGTGGTAGCAGTGACGAGATTGATCTGCTGGATCTGCTGCTCAGAAGTGTGATCGTTATAAGGGATAACTTTTGGATGATTGTGCTATTTTTCATCCTGGGAACTAGTATTGGCGTCGCCTATTTCATGGCTACGAAGAAGCAGTACGAGAGCAAGATGATTGTCAGCTCGAGTATATTAACCGCTTCTTACGCTAAAGTGTTGTTCGATAACGTCAACGGTCACCTCAGAGATTCCGACTATGACCTCCTGGGGAAAGATCTTAGCATCAGTGCGGATGAGGCTAAGCAGATTGCGACACTTACCATTGAGAACTTAACGAAATCGGATGTTGGCGAGCTTAAGGAAAGTGACCGCTATCTGATTACAGCGCGTGTGTATGATCAACGAGTGCTACCGGCCCTGCAAAAAGGGCTTGTAAGCCTTTTGGAACATAATGAATTCGTTCGGATCCGAGTAGAGCAACAACGAGGTGGTTTAACGCAAATGCTATCCGCAGTAGACAGGGAGCTTGCAGACATGCAGCGATTCAAAGAAGAAATCGTTAGCGGTAAGTTTTTCGGGAGCGTCAAAGGCAATGTGATGTTCGACCCAACTTCAGTGAACTCGAAGATCATCGAGCTGACACAGCGAAAGATAGAAATCAACAATTCACTCGAACTGATCAACAGCGTTCAATTGATTGAAGGCTTTACGGCATTCAAGCATCATGTGAAGCCATCTCTAGCAATATCAATTGTTGGCGGAAGCTTTTTGGGTCTATTCGCTGTCGGTGCATTGATTGCTTTCAAGTCCATCCGACACCTCCTTCGCATGGCCAAAGCCAACGATGCCAAACATGCTGCTTAGCCTCATCCGCAAAGAGTTTACCCTTGAACTTCGCCGGCGGGCTGTCGTTTCCGGAATCGGGTTATACCTCTTCGCGATCATCTTCATTTGTTATCTGACATTCAGCCTTCGGCGTGGTAGTATAAACGAAGCCACGTGGTCTGCCCTGTTCTGGCTCGCCATTTTGTTTTCCGTTATCAACAGTGTAGCCAAGAGTTTTATAGGTGAAAAGAAGGGGCTCTCTATTTACTATTATTCCATCGCGAGCGCATCGGCTGTTATTCTTTCCAAAATAATCTACAATACGTTGCTGTGTCTGCTGCTTTCCGTGGTGGGATTCATCCTTTTCTCATTGTTTATCAGCAATCCAGTTCAGGACATTCCCTTGTTCCTGCTGACCATATTACTGACGTCGATCGGTTTCTCAGCTGCACTTAGTCTCATTTCTGCAATCGCTGCAAAAACAAACAACAGTAATGTGCTGATGGCAGTACTCAGCTTCCCCGTGCTCATTGCCATACTGCTTATGGCGATCCGGGCGACGAAGAACATCGTCGACGGTTTAGAGCGCAGTACCAGCTATGACGAGCTTGTAAATCTGCTGGCAATAAATTGCATTTTGTCCGCCCTCGCTTACGTACTCTTCCCTTATATTTGGCGCAGTTAAGGCTACACGCCGTCCGATACTCCCTACAGGATCAAACTGATATACAAACTCTTGGAGCGTCGGAAGATGCCGGGTAGAGTTTGGGGTTATCGCACCGCAGTTTCAATTAGTAACTAGGACCAATATCAATGAAACCCTGGCTTAAAATTCTCGCTGTCGTATTGGTCGTGTATGTCCACGTGGGCGGACTTCTCATTGGAGTTCCCAGGCTGAATATTCTAAACGAAACTATCAGGAACCTCTATTTCCACGTTCCGATGTGGTTTGGGATGACCGGATTGTACACCATATCGCTTTATCACTCGATTCTTTACCTCCGGAAACCAGCTCTTCAAACCGATCACAAAGCAGTTGCATTTGCGACTTCCGGACTTGTTTTTGGCTTGCTGGGACTTCTTACAGGAATGCTATGGGCTAAATTTGCCTGGGGAACATTCTGGACAGGCGATCCAAAGCTGAATGGCGCGGCCATTACGACCCTCGTGTACCTTGCATATTTCGTCCTCCGCGGCTCTATCGACAACCAGGAACAGCGAGGGCGACTCAGTGCCGTTTATAATATTTTTGCCTATGCGGCAATGATACCGCTTTTGTTCATCCTGCCCCGGCTGTCAAGTTCCCTACATCCGGGAAGCGGCGGAAACCCAGGGTTTAACGTTTACGACCTGGACAGTAAAATGCGGCTTGTCTTCTATCCAGCGGTAATCGGGTGGTTTCTTGTGGGTTATTGGATATCTACCCTCCGCATTCGCATTATGACTATTGAGGAAAAAACTGCTGAACTCGACTATGCAAAGCAAGCTTAAATATCTACTGGCACTGGTGTTTCTCTGCGTTACTTCGATCGCCTCCCGGGCGCAAGAGGTTGAAATGGCGGATACCATGCGCTCTAATGGGAAAATCTACGTAGTGGTAGGGGTGATACTCGTTATTTTAGTTGGGCTCTTTGCTTATTTGTTTTCACTGGACAAGAAGGTTTCCCGCATCGAAAAAAACCTTGAAAAAGGTTCCAAAACCAAATAACTGGCATTCACGTTTTTGGTGTAAAAAAGTCCTTAGATTCTGGCGTTTGTGCCTTAATTTTGTCGGCCCGACCCCTCGGGTAAAGGACATCTTTTTAGCGCTCCATTATGAAGAAATCTCATATCATCGTGCTTGTGGTGATCGCAGCAGCCATCGCTATTATTGTATCGACTGCTGGTGATGCCAGTACCTACGTCGATTTTGGTCAGGCCATGGCCATGTCGACTTCGGGCAACAACAAAGAGATTCACGTCGTGGGTCAGCTTAAGAAAGATGGTCAGGGAAATATTATCGGCATAGAGGAGGGCTCTGACCACGTATCGTTCTCTTTCCTGATGATCGATGACAAGGGGCGCGAACAGAAGGTATACTACAATCAGCCCATGCCGGCAGATTTCACACGCTCTGAAAAGGTAGTAGTGATCGGAAGCTACGTGGCCGATGATTTTCGCGCCAGCAAGATATTATTGAAATGCCCCTCCAAGTATCAGGACGAAAAGAAATTGAATGTTTGAGGGAAGTTCGTCCAAAGTATCCAGGGGAGTTCATTCGCCCCAAAGGATCAATACGCCTGCAGGCAATGGCGTAAACGCGTCACAGGGTGCTGTTACCAGCCCTTTGGACGCTTGCCACTCACAATTAAAGCAATGCCATGCATTATCTGGTTGGTGACCTCGGTCACATCTTCGTTATCACCTCTTTTATCACGTCACTGATAACTGCGTTTTCCTACTTTAAGGCCGCGACAACCGATCAGCCTGACAAAAAACTGTTCTGGTTGCAGAATGGTCGGGCGGGTTTTATCATACATGCGATTGCAGTTCTAGGTATCAGCATTTGCCTGTTCACGATCATCTTCAATCATTACTTCGAATATCATTACGCCTATAACTATACTGACCGCAAGCTTCCTATCTATTACCTCATATCGACATTCTGGAATGGACAGGAGGGAAGTTTTTTACTGTGGTTATTCTGGCAGGCATGGCTTGGTTTAATTCTTATCCGCACGAACAAGTTTTGGGAGGCTCCTGTGATGACGACATTCGCCACTGTTCAGGCCTTCATCGCCTCCATGATCCTGGGCTTTGTGATCCCGGGGCTCAATCTTAAAATTGGAAGTTCCCCGTTCATTCTCCTGAGAGACGCGATGCCGGAAGCACCAATCTTCGCTGCCAATCCAGAGTATGTTCCAAAGGATGGACAGGGATTGAATGAACTGTTGCAGAACTACTGGATGGTGATCCATCCGCCAACGTTGTTCCTGGGATATGCCTCAACATTGGTGCCCTTTGCATTTTGCATGGCAGGACTGTGGCTCGGAAAATACAGAGACTGGGTGCGTCCAGCCCTGCCGTGGGCATTGTTCAGTGGCGCCATTCTCGGACTTGGAATCCTCATGGGTGGTTATTGGGCATATGAAACGCTCAGCTTCGGCGGGTACTGGAACTGGGATCCTGTGGAGAATTCTGTGTTTGTACCATGGCTCGTACTCATTGGTTCGATTCACTGCATGATCACTTATCGCAATAGCGAGACTGCGCTCAAAGCATCGATGTTCCTGGTGATTGGGACCTTCGTACTTGTGCTTTATGCCACTTTTCTCACGCGAAGCGGAATTCTCGGAGACGCCTCTGTACATTCCTTTACCGACCTTGGCTTATCGGGCCAGCTATTGATTTACTTATTATTCTTCTTATTTGCCGGTATAGCGTTCGTCATCTGGCGATGGAAGCATATTCCCCACACCGATGAAGAGGCTTCCGTTTACTCACGCGAGTTCTGGATCTTCATAGGCGCGATAGTTTTGTGTCTCATGAGTTTCCAGATCCTTATCCCGACGTCGATACCTGTCTGGAACAAGTTGCTCGCATCGGTAGGCATCGATGCTAACATTGCTCCACCGGCGGATCAGGTTAAGTTTTATTCCAAATTCCAGCTTTGGTTTGCAGTAGCCGTTGGGTTGCTTTCAGGTATAGGACAATTCTTTTGGTGGAGGAAAATTGATCGCGACAAACTGAAGAAGGAAATCATCCCTCCCGTTCTGATAACGCTTGGTTTGTTTGCACTTGTTATCACTATTGGCCAGGTGTACAAAGTTCCTTACATGGTGCTTACGCTTGCCGGTGTCTTTACACTGGTGGCCAACGCGAAAATATTGATCGACTTGCTGAAAAGCAGCCCTGAGCCTTTCAGGCGGTGCCGTGGCACATATCGGTGTCGGTTTAATGTTGATCGGTATGATGTTTTCGTCGGGATATTCCCGCGTCGTATCGCTGAACAACACTGGGATGCTGATTTCAAAGAATTCAGCAAAGAATTCAATCGGGACAATCTCTTCCTGTTCGTCAACGAGACGCGTACTATGTGGGGTTATGATATCGAATATCTTGGAGAACGCCTCGAGCCCAGACATCACGGTGGCTATATACGCAGAAGCGACGTCAATGAAACAGGCGATCGCGACAAGGTGGTTGCCAAGTTCGACCTTGACATCAAAGGCACTGCCTACAAAGCAAAGGACACGATAGAAGTAAAAGGTGAAAACACTTTCTACGAGATACAGCTCCCGTCGCGGCGATAAAGTATTTACGCTTTACCCCCGCGCACAGATCAATCCTGAAATGGGTGGATTATTAGTATCACCTGATATCTATCGCACTGTATCCGCCGACTTGTTTACCAATGTTTCCTCGGTGATGAAACCGTCGGGCGAAGACGAGTGGAGTGAACTGCAGGAGATGCGCATTAAGCAAGGTGAACAGTTCTTCGCGAACGACTACGTATGCGTGCTTGAATCTGTTGATCGTGTGTACGAAGTTGATGGCATTGATCTGACACCAGACGATGTAGCTGTGAAAGCACATTTCCGGATTCATGGGGAAAATGGTGATTACTTTGCTGAGCCAATCTTTGTAATCAAGAACCGGCTTGTGGGCCGCATTCCCGACGAGGTTCGCGACCTCGGTCTTCGTCTTGTGCTGATGAACATTCATCCTGAGTCAAACGACTTCACCATCGCTACGCGCACGCGCCAGAAGGATTGGGTTGTGATCAAGGCAGTAGAGATGCCATACATCAATGTTGTATGGATCGGAACACTGGTACTAATGATCGGTTTCGGCATCGCGATGTCACGAAGAATCCGTGAATTCCGTAAGATGAAGGAAAAGGGATTGGAATAATCCATCCCAATCTTAAGGTTTTGAAAGAAGACGTCACGCCTGGCGACAATGAACGCGGAGGTAGTCACAAAGGTAAACTCATTGCTTGCCTGAACATTCTTTAGAAGATGCATGAAGAGCCACTTCGTGATGTCATTGCATTTGACTGCGACTTTTGTTTTCCTACCTTGTCGTAACCTAAATCCATCAACATGCGAACATCGCTATATGCACTGACGTTCTTTTTGGTGCAAGTCATCATCTCACCGGTTCTTGCGCAGAAAACAAAAAAGGAAGTTATACAGGCAATAGATTCAAAGTATGAGTCGTATTCGGCTATAGCTAAACAAATCTGGGATTATGCCGAAGTGGGTTACAAGGAAAACAAAAGCTCAGCCCTGTTAGCCGAAACGTTGGAGAAGGCTGGATTCAAAGTTGAAAGAGGAGTGGCTGGTATACCTACTGCTTTTACGGCAACGTACGGCTCCGGGAAGCCTGTGATTGGAATTTTGGGTGAATACGATGCGTTGCCGGGTGTGTCGCAAGATGCAGTTCCTGAACTTAAATCAATACCTGGCAAGACAGCGGGACATGCATGTGGCCACAATCTTTTTGGAACGGCATCGGCAGCAGCAGCCATCGAAGTAAAAAACTGGCTGGTCGCGAATAAGAAATCAGGCACCATCAGATTTTATGGTACGCCGGCCGAAGAAGGTGGTGCTGGCAAAGATACATGGTTCGCGATGGACTTTTCAAAGATGTAGATGCCGTTATACACTGGCATCCGGGCGCCGACAACTCTGTTGAGGCGGGTAGTACCCTGGCAAACAAAAGTGGGAAGTTCAGATTTTACGGCACTGCTTCGCATGCTGCTGCGTCGCCTGAGCGGGGGAGGTCAGCACTTGATGCCGTTGAAGCAATGGATGCCATGGTAAATATGCTAAGGGAACACGTTTCGGAAAGGACGCGTATCCACTACGTTATCACGCGAGGCGGAGAGGCTCCAAACGTTGTACCTGCATTTGCAGAGGTCTATTATTACGTCAGGCATCCCGACGTGAGTGAAGTGAAACAGACCTGGGAACGCGTGGTCAAAGCAGCGCAGGGAGCAGCTACAGGCACTGAAACCCGGGTAGAAATTGAAGTAACCGGAGGTGTTTACAATATGCAACCTAACGAGGTACTTGCCAGGATAATGGATAAGAATCTTCGCGAGGTTGGTGGATATACCTACTCGGCCGACGAGAAGGCTTTCGCAGAAAAGATTCAAACTACTTTTACGACACCGCCCAAACTGGAGACCACACAAACGGTTGCCCCTTTTCAGGTTCGGGACGGGATTGGCAGCACAGACGTGGCAGATGTAAGCTGGGTGGTTCCAACGGTTGGACTATCTGCTGCAACGTGGGTTCCGGGTACTGCTGCTCACAGCTGGCAGGCCGTGGCTGCCGGCGGAACGACGATCGGTTTCAAGGGAATGAATGTTGCGGCTAAAACAATTGCTGCGACTGCTCTCGACTTGTTTGAACAACCCACCAGTCTGACGGCGGCCTGGAAGGAATTGAATACGCGAAGGGGCGCGGACTTTAAGTATGAGGCGGTACTGGGAGACAGGAAGCCGGCGTTGAATTACCGCGACTAGGAGAATTAAGAATTAAGAGTTAAGAATTGGCTATCACGACCTCCGGTCGTGGATTTAGCGGCGTTTAGCGGCAGATAATTCTTATTCTTAATTCTTTTACACCAGTTTGCCGAATCCAAATCATCCACACCAATTCCATCAACTTCTGCCTTGAAATTGCGGACGATACGATGACGAAGGACCGGGCTTAGCGACAGCCTGAACGTCTTCTATGTCGGGTGAATACTTACCGTTGAGCAAGGCGTTGCACTTTGCTCCCATCACTAAGTATTGAGAGGCACGAGGTCCTGCACCCCATTCAACATAATCTTTGGCAACCTGTGAGCTATTGGCAACTCCAGGACGGGTTTTATTAGCAGAGCCCAACAGCGTACTCAACAACGTTACGAGCAAGAGGGAAACGCGTCGCACCAGGTGTTGATAATATGTTATTTCGCTTCCAGTCAGAACACGTTCAGTCTTACGCGTTTCATCCGAAGTTGTACTCTTGACCACTTCCACTTCTTCGCGGAAGGAAGGATAGTCAAGTTTGATGTTGAACATGAAACGGTCGAGCTGAGCTTCGGGAAGCGAGTAGGTTCCCTCCTGCTCTATCGGGTTTTGAGTAGCCAACACGAAGAATGGTCTAGGCAAACTTCGTACCGCTGACCAGCGATGGTTACAGCATATGCCTGCATTGATTCGAGCAATGCAGCCTGAGTCTTCGGTGGAGCTCGGTTCATTTCATTTGCCAGCAATACGTTGGCAAATACCGGACCGCGGACAAATTTAAAGTTTCGCTCACGATCCATGGTTTCGGCACCCACAATATCTGACGGCATCAGATCGGGAGTGAATTGAATGCGCTTAAACTCAAGATCGAGCGCGTTAGCTATTGTATGCACCAGGAGAGTTTTCGCGAGGCCTGGCACCCCAACCAATAATGAGTGGCCCTGACAAAACAACGCAGTGAGCACCTGGCGGACGACTTCGTCCTGCCCGATCACGACTTTGGAGATTTCCGATTTGAGTTTCTTATATGCTCCAGCCGAAGCATTGGCTGCGTCTACATCAGAGGCAAATTGAGTCATTATCAGTCGTTGAGTAGTCCGCAATAATTAAAGGCAGGATCAATGTTTATGAACACGTCCTTCCTTGCCTTCTGAAACCATTTCTGAAGGATCTTGTCTTTTTTCTCATTTAACGTCGCCGCATAGATCTTTGTCCAGTCTTCTTCAAGTGAAGCCTGATGAGGAGCAACGCGTGACTTATAGTACAGAATCCGAACAGCATCCTTGCCGTCGTCGGTACGATATGTGATCGGTTTGGAAACTTCACCGACCTTCATTGAATCAAGTTTAAAGAAAACAATTGGATCCAGCTCATCAACCGTCAGGCGTGTACCACCGTCACGGTCGCTGAAGAATCCCCCGTTACCTTTTGTTTGAACATCGTCAGAAAGTTCCTTGGCTGTAGCCTGAAATTTGATACTGTCGTTTACGATCAGCGTCCTTACACTGTCGAGAAAGCGGGTAGCATCGATCAGATCTTTTTCCGAAGGCTTTGGTGACATGAGTATATGTCGCGAGTTGTATTCGTTTCCGCGTCGCTCAATAAGCTGCATAACGTGGATACCGAACTGCGACTTGAAAGGCATCGATATTTCTCCGGGTTTCAATCTGAATGCCATAGCTTCGTACTCGGGCACCATTCGGCCGCGACCTGACCAACCCATGTCTCCGTTGTTGGAAACAACACTAGGGTCGTCGGAATATTTCTTGGCCATCTCTCCAAAGTTTGCACCCGAGAGAATCTGTTGCCTGATATCCATCAATTCAGCTTTCGTTTTGCTTTCCTGCTCATCGCTGATCTTGGCTATTCTAACAATCTGAGCTACCTCAACGGATGCGGAAAAAAACGGCAAACTGTCGTGGGGGATCTTGGCAAAGAATTTTTTCACTTCAGATGGAGTAACGGTGACATTCTTTGTCATCTCTTCTTCCATTTTGCTGACGACCATCTGCTCGCGAATCTGATCCCGAAGTTCCAGACGAATCTGCTCCATCGTTTTGCCGTAAAGCGCTTCGAGTTCATTCTCTGTACGTCCGGACTGAGCCATGATCATATCCATACGATTCTGAGTATTCAGGTCGACTTCGGCATCCAGAACAACAACTGAGTCAATCTCAGCTTTTGCGAGCATAAGTTTGTTGCGTACGAGCATTGCGAAGTATTGGCAGCGTGCCTGCTGTGAAGGCGAGTTACCATTGGTGAGATACTCCTGGTAAGCCCGTTCGAGTTCGGAACGAATAACGATGTAGTTATCCACCTTGGCAATGATCTTGTCGACGACAAACCCGTTGTATTCAGATTCGGCGATCGGCTTGATCTCATCCTTCGAGTCCTGACCAAATGCCGTGTTGAATAACACCGCTGTTATCATCAGAACGCCCACAAACCACTTCAATGCTTTCATATTACTTGTACACTTCAAATTCTTTCTCATCTGATGCCTGCTTGTAAACTTCGTTCTCCAGCTGTTTTGCCAGCTCGACCTTGCGCTTGTTCAGAATGATGTTCCGAATATCGTCGGTCACGAACTCCAGCGGAGACACGTTATCCGAGATTCGGTATTGGCGTACCTTCAAGAAATAAAGATACGTATCATCGGATGTTTCGTAATACGGATTCGACTTCAGGAACTGTATTTTGTTCGGTATTTCCGCGAGCGGCGAATTTCTTACCAGTTCGTCAAAGATCACCCAATTGTCGTTTGAGATGTGGTATGCGGCCGAAAAACTCAGGCAATAAGACCTAAGCTCAGCTTCATCATTTTCGTCGCTTGAGAACATCAGTTCCTTGATTCGATTGGTCCGCGGTGCATTTCGCGGCACCTTGATAAACGTTCCCTGTACGATGTTCTGTTTCAGCAAAAAGTTGTCGACGTTGTCGTTATAATATTTCTCAATTTCCGCTTTTGAAACGGCTGTGTCCAGCTTCTGTTTCACATAGAATGCTTCGTACTCGTATGCGATGATACTGTAGCGATAGTCCAGGATCTTGCGTTCTACCTGGGCCTCGTTGATGTCCATTTTGCGGGATGCCTCCTGGATGAGCAATTTTTTACGGATCCAGCTGTCGATGTAGGCTTCAATCAATCTGGCGCTGTCCTGCGCAGGTGTGCCTGGGGCGACAATTCCTACAAGCTCGTCGCGATAGAGATAGGTGTCATTAGCTCGGGCTACTACTTCCCGGTCTCCATCGCCGGGGCCGTCGCTGCCCTTCATCTTAATAAGATCGCAGGAACCGGCAAGTACGATTACAATGAGGAATAGGGCCGATTTAAGCCACAAAGGCCTATTTTGGCGCAGAATTCTTGGATTCCAAAGTTGCGATAACGTACTGTTTCCCTTTTTCATTAACCTTTACCGGGTACTTCTTTCGTAGTTGTTCCAGCCATTTCTTCTCGGTCGCTGACTGAAAATCGGAAATTACGGCTGCCCTGGCCTCCTCAAATGGCATAATGCCTGGGCGCAGGACTTCCTTTAGCCACGCAAGGTAATACATTCCCTTGTTTTCCACGGTATAAACGCCTGGACCCCAGGGAATCTTGCCAAAAATCTCCTTTTCTGACTTCTGAAAAATGCCCGACTCAAGCCTGATTTTTTGAGCAACTGCGTACTCCTGAATTTTCCGCTCATCGCCTGCCTCGATCATTACGCGGAGAGCAGGAAACCCGGAATCGGAACTGGCGCTGTAGAGAACTCCTCTCGCCCTATCGCCAGACTTATACTGCGCGGCATGGGCGCGGTAATATTGTAACTGGCCAACAGAATCGGCCGACGCTTTTGACCAAACCTCCTTCTCCATGATCTCGAAAAGAAGTATGCCTTCATAATATTCTTTCAGGAGGTACACGAACGTTGGATCCCGTGCAATGATATCGTCTTCAATTGCCTCCAGGATTGTGGCTTCTGAAAATGCGTTATACAACTGCTCAATATAATGTCGCGGCGTTTGCTGTGCTGACTGTTGCTGCGGGCGTTGATGCCGCGCGACATACGTAAAGAATGTTTTAACAGGAACACTTTTACTTCTGAGCGTAAAGAGTGTCTGGGTTGCCATGGTCATCGGAGGACTCCACTTGCCTGCTATCAGCGTAGAATCTGCCAGTTTAAAAACACTCTCCTTCACAGAAGTATTCTCCTGGTAATTGAATCGCTTTTGATATTTCGCCAGAAGGGCGGTGCGCGAAATCGTCGTACGCTCGTCGCGCACTACCCTGCTTTTTAATGATGCTGCCATAGCATCGTAAGAAGCCAAAGGGATCTTTCTTTCCAACCTGATGATGTGCCAGCCATATTGAGTATGTACCGGATCGGATATGTCACCTGGCTTTTGCAGATCGAAAGCTGCGTTTTCAAACTCCGGCACTCCGGCCATGCCACCCGCTCCGAACGGCTTCAGCTTTCCACCCTGATCTTTAGTGGAAGGATCTTCTGAATATTGCGCACAGAGGTCATTCCAGGGGACGCCCGCCTGCAGCTGCTCATACACTGTAAAGATGACATTCTTCGCCTTTTCATTGTCCTGGTTTTCGCGTACACGAACCATGATGTGTGAGACCTCTACTTCGCCACGCGCCACGCGGCGATCCGCCAGACGAATAAGGTGATAACCAAAACGGCTGCGGACCGGTTTGCTGACCTCCCCAACTTTTAGGCTATACGCGGCGGACTCGAACGAATAAACCATTTGTAATGCGCTGAAATATCCGAGGTCACCCTTGTTGGATTTCGCTGATGGATCTTCCGAGTACTGAACCGCAGCTGTTCCAAAATCCAGGCCGTTGACGAGCTTCGTGCGCAATTCAATGGCCCGATTGTAGGCTGCCAGTGTGTCTGCGGGTGACGGATCCTGTTTGAGTGCGATAAGGATGTGTGAGGCGCGTAGTTCCTCCTGCATCCGTGTGTATGTGAGCATCGTGAGACTGTCAGCCAGCGTATTGTCGGGAAGGAACGGCTTACGTACTTCTGCGCGATAGGTATTGTATTCCTTGATGAAGGCCGCTGTTGTATCCATGCCGCGCCGCCTGGCCTCTTCAACCTTAAGCTTGAAATCGATAAACAACTTCAGGTACTCGTCGATCTTTGCGCGGGTAAACTCGTCGGCCTTGTCCTGATGATTTTTTTTGTAGAGATATATGAACTCGTCGGTTGTGACGGTTGCGCTACCTGCTTTGAAAAGAACTTGCTGCGGTGTTGCTTTCTTCGGAATATTTTGGGCGAAAGCGTGCCAAGGTAATATCGCGCAGAAGAGAACTACTGCAAGGCGAACGAGCATAGAGACCAGTGATTAATCAAAATTAACGGACTTCGACAGGCGACAAATATTCTTGTCACCGGATTTTTTATACTCGATGTTGTCCATAATCGACTTTACCAATCTGATGCCGAGTCCACCCTTTCGTTTTTCCTGAACAATGCTATCGAGATTGGGTGTGGCAAACTGATTGATGTCGAAGACGGTTCCGTCGTCGATCAGTTCGAATACGAGAGGCGTGTCTTTTTCAACGTGTATATGCAGTTCAAAGAGATCATCCGGATTGCATTGATGAGAGTGAATCATCAGGTTTGAACACATTTCATCCAATGCCAGCACGATCTCGCTGATTTCAAGATCTGAAATGCCATGGTTTTTCAAGGACGTTCGAATGAAGTCCCTGATGTGCTTCAGATTCTCGATGCTGCAACCGACACTAACCTTATAGTTCATTGACAATCTGCTTTGCTTGAACTTTATCTTTTCCTATTTGCAGCAACTCATTCAATCCAAGAATACTAAATGTGTTCGCCACCTTCTCACTCATCCCAAACAATACCATCCTGATATCGCGATCCTTAAACTCCTCTATGTATGACATGAACACTCCTAAACCAGCCGACGAAATATATTCCAGCGAGCCACAGTCGACGAGTATCTTTTTGAAACCCTCGCCAACGCTCTTAGCGATGGCCAAATCAAGTTCTATGGACGAGCTGGCGTCAATTTCGCCGATGAGTACGATGATGTCCGCGCCGTCCTCTTGTAGTCGCTTGATGTGGATCATAGGTTATTAACGTTAATTGGGTATTAATGTTCGTTTTACATTTTAACTTCTAAGTATCTATAATTCAACTCCTTCCAACGGAGTTGAATTTTACGATCATCGTTGTGTAGTCATCGTCAATGTTGCTGGTACCGGTAAACTCGTACAGCCTTGCAATCAGGTGATCCTGAATCTTCTTCGCCTCCTGGCCGCAGGCCTCGTTTACGGCCGTTTTGAGTCGGTCATACCCAAACTCCTCGCCTTTACCATCCTTTGCCTCGGTGATACCATCCGTGTAAAGGATCATCAGGTCGCCGGGTGCATACTCAAATTCGTACGCCTGAATGAAATTTGCGTAGCTCTTATTACGAACCATCCCCAGGGCTACACCCTTATCCTTAAAGTATTCAAAAGATTTTTTTGCAGCGCAGTAATACAGGACCGGGCAGTGGCCGGCACGCGCATAACGAATCTTTTTCGTGCGTGTATTGATAATGAAGTACGTCGCAGAAATGAATGACCCCCGCTCGAGACAGTAAACCAGAGCCTGGTTAGCCTGTTTCATAAATTCATCCGGCTCAATGTCTTTCTGACCAAGGCTGTGAAAAATTCCCTTCATCTGGGACATGTGAAAGGCAGCAGTAGTACCCTTTCCGGAGACGTCGGCAATGATGATAGACACCAGTTCATCGTTGATACGCAAAGTATCATAGTAATCACCACCCACTTCATCGGCCGATTCCGAAAATGCGGCGATTTCGAACTCCTTGTCCTGTTCCAGTACAGCGGGCAAGAGGCTTTTCTGAACGGTCTTAGCGATCTTCAACTCTTCCTTGTAACGTTCATTCTGCAGGGCTTCCTCCATCAGACGGAAGTTCTCGATGGAAATACCCGCTTGATTAGAGAAGGTCGACACGATCTTCGTCATCTCCTTGTTAAAACCATCAGGCAGCTCCTTCAAGAGGGCCAACGTGCCAATGTTTTCACCCTTTACATGAATCGGAAAAGCCAGGATGGATCTGAAACGCGACCCGCGCAGGGAGGCAAGGTGCTTCGAAAGGTTCTTTGTCTTTTCGCTACCCTGATCAAAAACCCCTTTTATATTATGACTATTGAGGTGATTGATGATATCATTTGATTCTTTGTCGGTGATCTTGTAAGTGAACAAACGGTGCTGTTTATCTCCATGGATTTCCAGCCAGGCAGCATCGGCAAAAACAGAGCTCACGGATGTTTCGAGCAGGATGTTGTATACACTTTCTTCACTCTGTTCGGTTTGGATTGACTGGCTGATCCGTTGGAAGTTCACCACTTCTTCGAGCTTTTGCTCAAACACTGAGGTGGTTGGGAGATTGAAAAGAATAACCAGGAAAGAGAAGATGCTGTAAACGGTTACGAATACGCTGAGGGAAATGATGAAGACGTGATTTCGATAGTCGGTGAAGTATGCCGACATCCCCTGAATGCTCTCGGCAAGCGAGCTGTTGGTGTAGTAGATGTACATCAGGTAAAACACCGTCAGCAACAACAGCAGGAGACTTGTCCATTTTTGTCTGAAGTTCAGGAAGGCAACCCACTTCATGTTGCCCGAAAGCACCAGCGATAACGTTACGAGGGAGCCAAAGATGACGTAGTGAAGCCACTCAACAGCCTGGATTCGGAAACTGTTATACAGAAGGGCTACCAGCAAACCGATCTCGAAAATCATCCAAAGCCTGAGCAACCACTTTGATTTCTGATACAGGATCAGTCGTTTCCATGCGGCAAATGCCATCGTGAGGAAGCTGATCATGAGCCCCAGGTTGATCATATAGATCAAATCCTTGAAGACTATGTGGGTCGTTAGCTTAGTGTCGTTGAGGAGATATTCGACTAACCTGAGGGCTAGTGAAATTACAGTTGCTATGAGGCCAGTAGCGAATACCCGCCAAAGCAGATCAACGAAGTTCAGAACTTCATCCCGCTCGATCTTAAGCCTGTAGTAATAGAAAAGGGAGGCGATGAACAGGTTGAGCATGATGCCCGACAGCCATGCTGGAACCTCCGGGGGGAGGTTATTGGCGAGGCTTATCTGGACACTAAGGTCCATGAACAGGAGCGCGAGCCAGGTGATGACCCCAACGGTAAAAAGCAGTCTGGTTATTGCTTTAGTGCGCACTTTTTGCCCTATTCTTAATGGAAATGGCCAATCCTGAAAATTGGCCTACAATAATAGGAATAAAGTCAGAAAGAATTCGGCCGCAATCGCAAGCACGGAGGTTTTAGGGCGGGTCTTAGGGAAGCCTCTGCCGTCGCTTCCTCCGGGGAGGAATTCAGACCCGGATGAGCCCGTTAGAGAGTATTCCCTTCAATCAATTGACAATCAGCTTTTGTGTCTGGTTAAGCGTTTGCCCCGAGCGTATGATGTAGATTCCCGGTTTCAGTCTGTTACCGAAGGTGATTAGAGTCTGGAACACTCCTGGGATTTCAATTGGGAAGGTTTTTTCGTAAACCACCAGCCCACGGGAATCGATGATTTGAATCGGGATTGAATTCTGCTTTTGAACTCCGTTGATGATGATATTCACGGCCATTCCATCCGCAGGGTTTGGGTAAGCGTGAAGAGAGGCAAAGCGAGGTCCTTCATACTCGACGGTTACAACTTTTGAATACGTGTACTCGCCGTCAAAGTCAGTCTGTTTGAGACGATAATAGCTCCGGCCGTAAAGTGGAGTGTTGTCGGTATGGGTATAGGAATTAGGTCTGGTTGTCGTTCCTGCTCCATCAATTTCAGTTATGGCTTCAAAATGTTCAAGATTAACGGCTCGTTCTACAGTAAAGAAGTTATTGTTGAGCTCGGAAGCAGTACTCCAGTCAAGGTCGACTACGTCGTTGTTAAGTCGGGCGTTGAATGAGACAAGTTCGACTGGTAAAGGTGTAGTGTTGCTGTTGGTTGAGATTATCCTGAAATCATTGTTTAACTGGGTGAGAGTTGTGATAGCATTTCGGGATGCGACTGGCGAGGCCGTTGATCCGGTAGTTGCAGCGTGGTTACCCACCTTGCCAGCTGTGGCAGTTCCGGTGTTTACGCCCAATCGAATGTCGTTGACTGTACCGGTTGATAAAAGACCGGTCATTGTTGCACTGATTGAGTAAGTTCCTCCTGTCACTCCGGTTATAGAAGTCACGAACTGTGCATTGTGTTTACGGACGAAGTTGATTCCGGTGCCATCGGTAGTGTATGGCGTACTGAGGTCTGTGATTCCGTCAATGTGCACATGCTGTGCCGTGAAGTAGCCGCCTACACTTGGTCTGGTGGCTGCTGTGGTACCTGAGTTAACCTGCACTGGCCGATAGGCGCCTGCAACAGCATGCCCAACCGGAAATAGTCCATAAGCATTGGCGTTCGAGCTTGATATGGTTCCGGCAAGCCATCCGCGACGAAAGGTTCCATTATAAACCCAACCATTTGTTCTTGCTAACGTGGAGGCTACTGTATTGCTGCCGAGGGTGAATGTCGTATTGTTCAAATCGACGATACCGTTTTGCAAAGTGAGATTATTGCTCACCAGTATCGGCTTTTCCAGAGTAACCTGGGGAATCGTCGTTGAAGTGTTGTTGACAGTCATGTTATAAAAAGTTTCGTTTGCAGCAGCTGATGAAAATCGCTGCACTCCTGAGCCGACAAACGAAACAGTTCGTGTTCCTTCGACAAAGACATTAGATGCGAGTGAATTGGATATATCCCAATCGCCTCCAATATTGATATTTCCAGCACCACTTAACTGTGTGGTTGCAGTTCCATCAAGAACAAAGTCGTTGGTTATGTTGATTGTATTATTATTGGACTTTGCTCCTGCGCCAGTTATTTCCAGTTTATAAAAGGTTTCACCAGATGCGAGCGAGGATGAAATGACCTGAGCGCCTGAGCCGTCGAGGGTGACCTTGCGTGTGCCTTCCACAAAGGGATCTCCGTTACTGCTCGTTACAGTCCAGTTGCCTCCAACCGTCAGGTCAGTCGTAAGACTCAACTGGGCCGAGCCTGAAATTGCAAGGTTGTTATCAACGTCGAAAATATTGGAAGATGACTTGGTACCGCTGCCAGCGAGGGAAAGGTTGTAAAATACTTCCGTACCACTTGTATTGCTGATGGTTTGACCAGTTCCATCGAACGTTGTGGTTCGTGTCCCTTGTAAATAGGAAGATCCGTCTACGGCACTCCAGTTCCCACCAACATTGACAGAACCTGTACCTCCCAGCACCGCAGTGTTCTGAATCGTGACTGCGCCGGCCACATCAACAGTCAATGCCGATGCGGCGGTAAGCACTGCTGAATTGGATATCAAAAGATTACCGTTCGCGATCAGGTTTGCTACGTGAGATTTATTACCAGTATTGGATAATGTAAGATGGTAGTAGGTCTCATTAACAATTTCCTGTGCACCGCTACCATTGTAGTTAAATACATTTCCAGTTGCAGTGCAGTTAAGGGCAGCTGCAAGGTTAGTTGAATAGCCCGTATTGGGGGCGAGGGACCAGTTCCATGTACTATTGTCTTGATTGGTAAATGCCGAACCTGCGACAACGGTGATAAAGTTTCCAGTTTGATTGATCGTCCCTGCGTTCAGGATATTAGTCGAGCCGCTTGTTGCAACAGATCCTATATTCAGGGTTGCACCGGAAACGTTGGTAAGTGAGCAGCCGTCGTCACCAATACCCGAGGCAAGAGACGTTGCCGTAGCGGTGGCGTTGTTTGTGAAGGTGTCGTTATCGTCATCGAAATAGATCGTATTCAATGTTAAAGGTTGATTGTTCACGAATTCAGCGTTATTAACACCCGTCTGAAATTCAATCCGGTCGTTGACGGTAAGTGCACCAGTGAAATTATTGTACAACGTTGAGTTGTCGGCATTAATGAGAATATCGTCTGAAACGGTCAGGGCACCTGCGCCTGACATATACACGGAATTCGTTGTATTCGGACCAATCACTAAATCTTCAATGCTCGCATCGCCACCGGCGTCTATTTGCAGGTTTGCGGCTCCTACGTTAGCATTGAATGAAATTTGCTCTCCTGTAATCGCCGCTGAAGCGCTGTTAACAATCCCTCCGCTTCGAATTCTAAAAAGCCCCTGCACGATATCAAGCGTCGCGCTTCCTGCATATTGAAGAACTCCCGTAGATCTCACGTCGACTGCGCCCGGGGCGATATTGGTTGTCGGTGGCACTCCAATATTTGTTTGACTCGATGATAAGCTGACTGTGTGGGAGTTTCCTATGATAGCCACCTGGCTGTTCAACGGAACACAGCTACATGCGGCTCCGGTGTGACTAACCAATGACCAGGTTCCGGTTGCACTATTGTCAGTCCAGTTTCCACTTTTACGCGAATAGATTATCGGTGCGGCGGTAACTGTAACATCATCGAAAGACAAACCGCCAAACCAGGAATTGTCCATTCCCTTGATCGTGATCTTGACGGTGTTTGCAGCAACAATAGCGCTAACGCCATCGACGGTTGATCCTGAAAAAAACGTACCTAATCGCTCGGCAAAGAGGATATCGGGGCCGCCATCGAGGCTATAATACAATCGAACATAATCTGCAGCTGATAATCCGACTCCGAGTCTCGTGAGCGAAACGTCGATTACAGCATACCCAATTGAGGCTATGTTAATTGTATTCGTTGACCACGTGCCTTCGCTGCCTGTGTTATCGATCTCGAACCGGGTACCGTTGGCGCTGAAACTGCCTGCACCACCGCTTGGTGTTGCCGTCACCGACCAGGTTCCACCGATCGTACCTGTTGCGCTTCCAGACGTTGTCCCTGCAGCGAAGTCTTCGTACCAGAGCTGACTATAACACTGAACAGTACTTGCAACAAAAAAAGCAATCAATAAAATTCTACACATCTCGCGATCCCCACTATCCAACAAAGGCGTTTAAAAAATCTTGATTCGTTGGTACGATCAAGCGGGTTCAAACTTACTTAGCTGGATAATGATTATCCCATCAATGTTATAGGGCTTTATTACGTGTAGCGATTGTTACACATACAGCCATTGTTGTGTTGTAAAGCGATTATTTCCTGCTGTAATTCGGTGCTTCTCTTGTAATCGTTACATCGTGTGGATGACTTTCATGCCAGCCGGCGGATGTGATCTTTACAAATTTTGCACCTTTAAGCTTCTCTATGTTCTTCGCGCCGCAGTATCCCATGCCTGCCTTCAGCCCTCCCGTTAGCTGGTATAGAACTTCAGATACCAGTCCCTTGTAAGGGACACGTCCTGAGATGCCTTCTGGTACAAGCTTCTTTACATCATCTTCAACGTCCTGGAAGTAACGGTCCTTTGAACCGTCTTCCATGGCCTCGAGCGAGCCCATGCCGCGATATGATTTGAACTTGCGTCCTTCGTAGATAATTACTTCCCCTGGTGCCTCCTCTGTTCCTGCGAGCAATGATCCGATCATAACGGTATCGGCACCCGCCGCGATTGCTTTCACCACATCGCCGGAGAACCGTATGCCACCGTCAGCAATAACACAAACACCGGAACCCTTTAAGGCCTTCGATGCTTCATAGACGGCAGATAACTGAGGGAGTCCAACGCCGGCAACAATTCTTGTTGTACAAATACTTCCGGGACCGACTCCAACCTTGACAGCATCGGCTCCAACTGATGCAAGTGCTTTCGCCGCTTCGCCTGTTGCCACATTACCTACTATAAGGTCCAGTTCAGGATACTTTTTCTTCACCTTCTTCGCGGCGTCCATCACTCCTTTGGAATGACCATGTGCTGTATCGATACTGATTACATCGACCCCCGCATTTTTTAACGCATCGATCCGGTCGATAATGTCGGCTGTAACACCAACTGCGGCACCAACCCTAAGCCTACCGTATGAATCCTGACAGGCCGTGGGCTTTGCTTTTTTCTTTTGAATATCCTTAAACGTGATGAGGCCTATCAGCTTGCCCTTTTTACCTATGATAGGGAGCTTTTCGATTTTGTACTTCTTCAATGTTCCTTCTGCCTGTTCGAGCGTGATCCCCTCCTGTGCGGTGATCAGGTTTTCGCGTGTCATAATTCGCGAAACCGGCACATTCATATCCTTTTGAAACCGAAGGTCACGGTTGGTTATGATGCCTGCCAGGCTGCCGCCCTCATCGATGATCGGGATTCCACCAATCTTGAACTCGCGCATGATGTTTTCGGCTTCCTGAACTGTTGCGTTAACGTTCAGTGTAATAGGATCGAGAATGAGACCGCTTTGGCTGCGCTTCACCTTGCGCACTTGCTCAGCCTGCAGTTCGATCTTCATATTCTTGTGGATGAAACCAATTCCTCCTTCCATAGCAATACTGATGGCCAATTCGGCTTCAGTAACAGTATCCATGGCAGCGGATACTAATGGAATGTTAAGCCTGATGTTTTGCGTCAGGTTTGTTGAAGGATCAGTTTCGCGTGGGAGGACCTCAGAGTAGGCCGGAACGAGCAGCACGTCATCGTATGTGAGCGCCTCGTACAGAAATTTTGAAGTGTCGAGCGGCATGGCAAATAATTTTTGGATCTATTATTTGCCGGGCAAATTTATACTTAATTGATCGCATCACATTATTTTTGGTCCGAATATTTTTTCAACACCTCCACCGACACCAAAAACGTACATGAATTCTATCAAATCATGCCTGGCAATCGTTGCCGTTCTTCTCGGAACCGTTGCATATGCCCAGGTGCAAACCGGGAAAGCTTCGTTTTACGCTGACAAATTTGAGGGAACGATCACCTCCAGCGGTGAAAAATACAAACACAGTAAGCTTACGGCCGCTCACAAAACATTGCCATTCGGTACAAAAGTGCGTGTCACGAACCTTGCTAATAATAAAACTGTTGAAGTGGTTATCAATGACCGCGGCCCTTACGTCGATGGTCGCATTATTGACTTGTCCCGGGCTGCTGCTGAAGCGCTGGGGTTCGAGAACTATGGCCTTGCCGATGTTAAACTCGAAGTGACTGATCCTGGTGATGGAAAAGTGAGCGAGATGGGCAGAACTATTGATCAGGTCTCCGTTGATGAAAAGGAGTTCTATGAGTTCGAGATCAAACGCTCGAAGCCCAAGGGCTTTGGTGTGCAGGTCGGAACCTATGAAGAACTGGTGAATTTGATGCGTCTTTCAGACAACCTCAAGAACTCTTACAAAAAAGAAGTTACTGTGCAGGTGAAAGTAATCAACGGTGTAAAATACTACGGTCTTATTCTCGGCCATTTTTCGAGCCGTGCGAAAGCAGAACAATTCCGCGAAGAAATCCGTGAGAAATTTCCCGACGTCTTCATCGTTGAATACGACCGCCTCTAAAATCGATCATTCAAGCCACGCGAATAATATTACGCTGTAGTAGTCAATACGATTCGCTTGAGTAATTTCGCGGATTCCGTAGTGATCATCGTTGTATTCTCCTACTTGTGAAGTAGGAGAATTGTTATTGCAGTTGATGATCGTTGTGAGCATTACGGACGTGCGCTGTCGATCGTGGAAATACTCGGATATATCGCTTCGATTTGCATTGGCCTCATCCTCGGACTATTGGGAGGTGGCGGATCAATCTTATCCATTCCGATATTGGTTTATCTTTTTCATGTCGACGCTATCGAGGCAGCGGCTTACAGTTTATTCATTGTGGGTACCACGAGCCTGTTCGGTGCGATACCAAAATACCGTGAACACCTTGTAAGCCTGCGCACAGCAGCACTCTTCGGCATACCTTCTGTCGTCGGAACGTTTCTCACGCGAAAGTTTGTCGTTCACAGCATTCCTGAAATTTTGATGCAGGGTGAGCATTTTGAGTTAACACGTCGGTCACTTGTGCTTGGTCTCTTTGCTATACTCATGGTCATGGCATCAGTCTCGATGATCCGAGGGAGACGAACTGAACCTGATGACGAACGTGTTCGGCCACGATGGTTAGTCTTTCAGGGATTATCGATCGGTGCGTTAACGGGGCTTGTAGGCGCTGGTGGAGGATTCCTCATCATCCCTGCACTGGTGATGCTAACGGGCCTTGAATTCAAGATCGCAGTAGGCACCTCGTTGTTTATTATCGCTGCAAACTCGTACTCCGGATTTATCGGAGATCTCTTTAATATGCATATGAACTGGAGGCTATTGCTTCCGATTACATCGCTTGCGATACTTGGAATTCTTATAGGGGGTCGCCTCAACAGACTCGTCGATGGAGTCATGCTGCGCAAGGCCTTCGGATGGTTCACGCTGGCCATGGGTTGTTTTATCCTGATTCGCGAATCAGGTATATGGTAAATGGTCAGACGCCAATCACAACGGCCACTTCGGCGGCTGCGCGCTCTGCAGATATGAGCGCACCATTGATTGTCCCAAATTCACCAGTGTAGTCTGTTGCTTCACCAGCAAAGAAGAGTTTATTACCCATCGCAGTCGCGAGGTCCTTGCGATGTTGGTTGGTACCACCCGGCTTTGAATAACTTACTCCACCTTTGATAAACGGCTCAGTCGTCCAGTCCTGAATTACTGCCACCATATTATCGCTCGGATCGTAACGAATGTGGTTGCTGGCTTTGCCTGCATATAACGCATCCAACTCACCAACCAGGAGAGGAATCATGTTCCTTCCAAGTGACGAGTACGCGAGTGCCTTTGATCCACTCAACGTGACGGCTAGAGTGCGGGCACCCATGTCGCTGCGACTTACACCTGCATTAAAATATTCGGGTGCTTCCGCTGCTCCGTATAAAAAGCCAGAGGCTTCTCCCCAGAAGTTTGCTTTGAAATCCAGCAGTACACGAATGCTGGCATCCATTTCCATGGTCGACAATGCGGTGGCCTTTGCAGCAGGAAGTGCAGGCGTAAATTCAATATCTCCTGCTTTAAGAATAGAGATTGGTACCGTGACAATGACCTTTTCGGCGTTCATGGTGAATGACTCGCCTGTAACTACATTAACACCTTCAATCACAACGGTTGCTCCACTGTGATCAATGCGTTTCACCTGGTGACTAGTGCGTACATCAGTCACTACTTTACTGAATCTCGAAAGCAGAGCGTCCTGCATGGGGTTATCCATGAGTGTCAGCATTTCTTTGCTCCTGGTTCGAAGAGAAACGGAATCAGCCAGTTGCTGCATACTCAAACGATCGTTCGAGGTTGCATATTTATTGCCGATCCACGCATTAAGGATAGCATGCATACGGCTGTTGATACCTGCTGCCTCGATCGCAGCCTGCACTGTACCGGCTCCTGATTGTGACGCCAGGTTGTCATAAAAGCTCTTAGCAGCAATGAAGTCGGCATCAGAAGCGATGTCAGCACCCGCTACTACGGCATTGTTCACCACATAGTTTTCGGGAGCTGTATTGGTGATGTTTACTGTGGTGATCTTCAGCTGCTCAATAAATCGTCCCCAGGCAGAATCAGCGCCTGGAACCAGGCCTGCGCCGAGCTCATTTGGGAAATCACTTCCAAGTTGCGTAGAGGAAGTGAATATCAAAGATTGGGTCTGCTTGTCTGTCGACTTTAATGATCGCACACGCCCACCGACACGATCAGAGGCTTCAAAGATGATTACCTTGATACCCTTGGCCTTTAAGATATCTGCGGCGTATAGGCCGGCAGCGCCTGCACCTACTATGGCAACAGTACCTTCGTAGTCCGTTTTGGGTGCGGGGTCCTCGTTCTGACAACTGCTAAGAAGCGGTGGCAGCACAAGACTGGCCGACAGGCCAAATCCGAGGTTCTTTAATAGCTCTCGACGATTCACAGTTTCAGCAACTTAGGAATGTCAAGTATCGCTCGAATTTCTAGGAAATAGTACCGATTTTCGACCTGTGAATTCATTTAGCCCTCCAAGCGTCAAAAAAGTCGCGGTAATTGGTCCGGAATGCACCGGAAAATCAGAACTATCAGCCTACCTGGCGACCCATTTCAAGACTGAATGGGTACCCGAATATGCGCGGGGATACATCAACAAACTTGTAAGACCGTATACAAAAGATGACCTGTTAACGATTGCCCATGGGCAACTTCGCATAGAAGACGAGTTTATGCGAGATAGCAACAAGGTTCTTATTTGTGATACAAACCTCTATGTGATCAAGATCTGGAGTGAGTTTAAGTTTGGTAAATGTGCTGACGAAATCCTGCAGCAAATCGCTTCGCGCAAATATGATTTGTACCTGTTAACCTATATCGATATTCCCTGGCAGGAAGATCCTCAACGGGAGCATCCCAACAAACGACAGGAATTATACGACATCTATCTGCGCGAAATGCAGAATCAACAGGTGCCCTTTGTAGAAATCAAAGGTGAGCGGGAACTTCGCCGCAAAACTGCTGTTGACAGCATCGAGAGAATAATAGGTAGCTAGTATGTCGATTCCTTCCGGCCCATACGCCGCACTCAAAGTCCCGGATTTTCGTCTTTTCGTTTGCGCCCGATTTTGCATTACGTTGGCCATACAGATTCAGGGCGTTGTGGTCGCGTGGCAAGTATATGACTTGACGCATGATCCACTTTCGCTTGGATTCATTGGTCTGGCAGAAGCCATTCCTTCAATCGGTGTATCCCTGTATGCAGGCCATCTTGCCGACATTGTCCAACGCAAAAAGATCATCCTCACCTGTGTGTCGACGCTACTGATTTGTTCGCTGGCTCTGCTTTTCTTTACCCTCGATGTCGGAAGCGCCATTCTAAACTATGGCGTCATCTCCATCTACTCGGTTATCTTCCTTAGTGGTATTGCGCGCGGTTTTCTGACGCCGGCTTTGTTTGCTTATATGCCGCAGTTGATTCCGCGCGAGTTGTACAGCAATGCTATCACATGGAACAGCACACTATGGGAGACTGCTGCGATCGGCGGCCCGGCCGTAGGAGGTCTTTTATATAGTTTTTATGGAGTACGGGCTTCGTATACCGCGGACGCTGTACTGATGATTCTTGGACTGTCACTTGCTCTGGCGGTCACAAACAAGCCTCTGCCTCCAGAGAGTGAAGAGCAGGGGATTCTTGAAAAGATCAAAGCAGGTCTTCGTTTTGTATTCAGTAACCAGATCATTCTCGGAGCGATATCGCTCGACCTGTTTGCTGTTTTGTTTGGCGGCGCCGTCGCGTTGCTACCCATCTTTGCAAAAGATATCCTTCACGCCGGCCCAGTAGCCCTTGGGTTACTCCGTGCCGCTCCTTCTGTCGGAGCACTGATGATGGCGTTTTATATCACGCACAATCCGATTCGAAAGAATATGGGAAGTGTGTTGTTGTACTGCGTTGCCGGATTTGGAGTTTCTATGATACTATTCGCACTGTCTGACAATCTTTGGTTGTCGCTTGCATTGCTGATGATTAGCGGAATGTTTGATTGTGTGAGTGTTATTGTGCGCGGTACGTTGCTTCAAACGCTAACTCCTGAAAACATGAAGGGCCGTGTCTCAGCTGTAAACCACATTTTCATTGGTTCGTCAAACGAAATTGGAATGTTCGAATCAGGCGTCGCGGCCCGATTGCTGGGTGTTGTCCGGTCCGTTATCTTCGGAGGATGTATGACGCTCGTGTCAGTGGGCGTCATTGGCGGGGTAGCAAAATCACTTAGGAGACTACAACGAGTTCAGTGATCCAAAACCGTTCGATAGCTTTGTTCAGCAGGTCGCCTGCTAACATCTCATTCAAGAAAATACAATGCAACAAATATCTATCAATACTCCGGCGCTTTTGTTTCCTGCGATCACGTTGATGATGCTTGCTTATACCAATCGGTTTCTGGCACTTGCAACCCTGATTCGTAACCTGCACGCCAAATACAAACAGATCCAGGAAGACCGTGAGATTATCAAGGCTCAAATCGCCAATCTCAACCGCAGACTGGTGCTCGTGAAGCAGATGCAGGCCATGGGCATCATCAGTTTCTTCTTCTGCGTACTCAGTATGTTGTTCTTTTATTTCGACAATACCAGTTGGGCATTTTCAATCTTCGGTCTCAGCATGCTATCGCTCCTGATTTCCCTCGCTCTTTCATTGAATGAAATCATTATCAGCACCAAGGCTCTCGAGATCGAATTGAAGGATATGATGGACGAGAAGTAAGAAATATTTTCTATCTTCCTCTCCATTCAAACCTAAACTCTATGTCCTCCCGTCGTTCCTTTTTCAAAAAATCCATTGGCATTGCCGGTGCTCTATCAGCGTCATCGGTTGCAATGGCTGCAGAAGACGTCAGTGATGCACTGGTCCACCTTAACAAGCTTTCACCACTTGATGCGGCTAATGACGAAGAGCTTTGGAACAGACTTGCTCAGGCATACACCGTCTCTCCTACAATTCTCAATCTCAACAATGGTGGTGTGAGTCCGCAACCTAAGGTTGTACAAGATGCCGTCGATCGCTACTATCATTTGAGTAACGAAGCCCCAACATATTACATGTGGCAAATCCTTGACAAGGGCAGAGAGCCGTTGCGCCGAAAGCTTGCTGACCTTGCCGGAACTTCTGCTGAGGAAATCGCCATCAACCGGAATACGACAGAGGCGCTGGCAACAGTTACCTGGGGATTGACGTTGCAAAAGGGCGACGAGATCGTGATGACCAAACAGGATTATCCTAACATGATCCACGCCTGGAAGCAAAAGGAATTACGCGATGGAATTAAGATCAACTGGATAAGCCTCAAACTTCCGATTGAAAACGAAGAAGAATTTGTGCGTGCATTTGTCAATGCGACTACTTCGAAAACCAAGATTTGGCACATCACCCATATGATTAACTGGACCGGCCAGATCATGCCGGTAAAACGCCTTTGCGAAGAAGCGAAGAAGCGCAACATCGTGTCCATCGTTGATGGTTCCCATACGTTCGCTCACATGGATTTTAAGATCAGCGATTTTAATCCCGACTATTTTGGAACCAGCCTTCATAAATGGCTTTGTGCGCCGTTTGGAACGGGGATGCTATACGTCAAAAAAGAAAACATCGCAGGGCTTTGGCCTTTGTTTCCAAATGACAAACCTCAAAGCGGCGACATCCGAAAATTTGAATCGTTGGGAACCCGATCTTTTGCACCCGAGCAGGCTATAGGACAGGCAATTGATTTTCACCTGGCCATAGGCAGCAAGCGGAAGGCTGAACGACTTCACTATCTAAAGAATTACTGGTGCGAAAAAGTAATGCGCAATCCACGAGTTAAACTGAACATTAGCCTGAAGCCAGAATACTCGTGTGCACTAGGAAATTTTTCGATTGATGGATTAGAGCCCGAAGCGGTTGCCAGCAAACTTATGGGCGAACATCAGATTCATACCGTAGCCATTAAATGGGAAAATATCAGTGGGGTTCGTGTAACACCCCACGTCTATACGACAACGCGCGATCTCGATCGTTTCGTAGATGCCGTATTGAAGATTGCTGCTTCGTAAGTGCGTTCATTTCGAAGCCAGTATATATCACGTAACCCGTAAAATCAGATCAATACCTCAATCCAGGGTATTCATCTTGTATTGAACAAATGGGCCACACCTAATTGATGTGGCCCGTATCAATCTAACCTCAGATCGACGTCCTCGATCTGATTTTCTTAGCGCTGCGTGCAGTTCGGGTTTTGAAGTCTGACAGCAGTTGATCGAGTCGTTTCCTCTGTTTCTTCTGATGGATGTCTAATGCTATATTATCTATCCGGAACTCGTGCATTAGGGCGTTGTTCCCGTCAAAAAATCTAACTACCGAATAGACGCTGTCGTGTGTGTGCGTTTCGACTACCCAGTATTCCTCGTTCAGCGAAGTCTGTTGGCTCATGCCTGCCGTACTCGTTATGAGCGCCAACACTATTATTAATGATACCTTTTTCATAAATCTGATCTTTAAGTGGAAATACGACAACTCAGCTCTGAAATTTTCGTGAAGTAGACCAGGTGGTTGCTTTGACGCCGATAAAGCATCGCTGCTCCTACTAAACGCCTTCGTCTATGGTACTGCCACTTTCGTCGACAATCGATCAGAAGGGAAGTCTTTCTTCCGACAATACCGTAAGTTTAGTTATGGACGGATTCTTCTCGCGACTTGCCCTGTCTCAGGAGAGGCGATACAGGCTTTCGCGACATTTCATCTTCTGGTTGGTGTGTTGGGTATTCTTCGGACTACTCTATGGCACATTCGCTGCCTCCAATGGGGGCAGGCACACAGTGTTTGTGTGGCTGTCGTTCCTGGAGGCATTCCTATACCTTCCTCAGCACATTTTTCTTAGCTATGGCATTTTGTATCTGATCCTGCCGAGGCTTCTTTTAAAAGGTCGTTGGTGGACGGGACTCTTCGCTGTCATTCTACTCATCCTACTTACGTCAATGATGTCGCAGCTGGTAGCTGCCTTTGCCATCATCCCTATTCGGAATTCACTGAACATTCCATACCAACCCAGTACGCAGTTTTATTCTTCGCTGTTGGCGGGTCTTCGCGGCTCTATGACAGTGGCGGGCTTCGCTGTAGCCATCAAATTGATCAAATTGTGGTACATCAAGAATATCGATAACGAGCGCCTCGAGAGAGCCACGCTGCATGCTGAACTGGAACTGCTGAAAGGGCAGTTGCATCCTCATTTTATGTTTAATACGCTTAATACAATTTATTCATTTGCATTAAGTGGATCTGAAAAAACACCGCAGGCCATTCTGGAGCTTTCACAACTCATGCGATACATGCTGACAGAGTGCACAAAGCCGATGGTTGATCTTCAGCGCGAGATACAAATCCTGAAAGATTATATTCAACTGGAAAGAGAACGATTCGGCTCCAGGATCGATATCTCGGTTGATTGCAGTGGCGACATCGACAACAAGCAAATTCCTCCTCTGCTTCTGATGCCATTCGTAGAGAACAGCTTTAAGCATGGTGCGAGTCAGATGATTGAACAGGCGTGGATAAGCCTCACCCTGACTGTCAAAGACGACGTTCTGAAGTTTAAACTCATCAACGGGAAATCCGAAGAAAATCTTAATGTCAAATCATCGAATCTCGGCCTCGTGAACGTAAAACGAAGGCTCCGGCTTCTGTATCCGGACGCACATGATCTTCGTATTAACGAGGATAACGACACGTTTGTCGTCAACCTGACTATTCAATTAAACAAGATATCATTTCCGGAAGTATATGAACACCTTTCGATGTCTGCTCGTTGACGACGAACCACCGGCGCTGGATATACTTCGCACCTATATTCAATCGACACCTATGCTACAAGTGGTGGGTGAGTGTCATCATGCA
Source organism: Chryseolinea sp. (assembly GCA_049840655.1). Taxonomy (GTDB): domain Bacteria; phylum Bacteroidota; class Bacteroidia; order Cytophagales; family Cyclobacteriaceae; genus Chryseolinea. Next base: position 251,913 of record JASGJX010000027.1, on the reverse strand, counting down.
ATGGCAGCCTTCGAACTGCTCCGGCAACGCCAGGTGGATCTTATTTTCCTCGACATCAACATGCCGAGATTACTCGGTACGGAATTTCTAAAAACACTGACACACCCTCCCCGAATCGTTTTTACGACGGCGTTTCGCGAGTATGCGTACGACGGGTTCGAACTTGGAGCCGTTGACTACTTACTGAAGCCTTATTCATTCGAGCGTTTCCTGAAGGCAGTTCACAAAGTTTTAGAGCTGGATCAGAAATCAGTAGATACTCAAAGAGATGCATCAAATCAGGTAGTTGAGAAGTTTCTTTACGTTCGCGCAGATCGAAAAATGGTGAAAGTGATGGTTCACGAGATTCTTTACATCGAGAGTCTGAAAGATTACGTGAAAATATTCCTGCCTAATCATCAGGTGATCACCAAACAAACGATCTCCTCCCTGGAAGATATGCTTCCAGAAGAAGAGTTCATGCGCATTCACCGATCCTTCATCGTGCCTCTTAGACGCATTGATTCCTACAACCAGCACGCGGTATTTGTAAACAAAGCCGAGCTGCCGGTAGGACCTCTGTACAAGAATGAATTAATGAAGCGACTGCATCAATCGGGTTATTCTGCAGCCTGATATTTTGTTGTTGACTGACGGCAAAGGATTACTCAGGCAGTGCGAACCAAATCCTCAAGACATTTGATCCATGTCGGATGGTCGTTAAGGCTTTCCACGAGCTGTACCTTCTCGCCGCCATTCTCCTTAAACAGATGCTGATACTCGTCGCCGATTTCGATAACTGTTTCCAGACAATCTGCAGTAAAGGCAGGAGAAAAGACGAGCAGCTTCTTCATTCCCTTCTTGCCAAACTCCTCTACAACTTTGTCAGAGAAAGGCTGCAACCATTTTTCATCCAAACGCGACTGGAAGCAGACCGTGTAGCGGTCAGGCGCGATCCCCAGTTTACCTGCGAGCAGCCTGGTCGTTGCGTAGCAGGTGGCTTGGTAGCAGTATTTGCCGTATTCAGGCATTTCGCGAACACAGCGATCGTCACACTGTACATTCACATGCACTTTGTCTACCTGTCGCTTAGGCAGACCGTGATATGAGAACAATATATGATCGTAACTTTCGATGTCATACTGCCGGGCGCGCTCCACGAACGCGTCGATGAACAAGGGATGATCGTAATATTGACTAACAATCTTGATTTGAGGAATTACCCACCACTTGCTCATTATCTCCATAGCATCCTGCACTGCTGATCCTGTCGATGCAGAGGCATATTGCGGGAACATAGGCAGAACAACAATTGTCGAATAGTTCAATACCCTCATTTGTTCGAGCACGTCGGGTATCGAAGGATTCTTGTATCTCATGGCGAGATGGACACCGAACTCGGGCCCCAGGGACTTCTGTAACAGCTTAGCCGCGTTTTCACTGTGGTATAAGAGCGGCGAACCTTTATCTGTCCAAAGTTTCTTATAGATGGATGCAGACTTCGGAGCTCTGAACGGAACTATGACCAGGTTTACGAGCATCTTTCTGCTCAGCCAGGGAATGTCTATTACCCTGGGGTCATTGAGAAACTGAGAAAGGTACGGCCGAACGTCGCTGACTGCAGGACTATCCGGCGTCCCGAGGTTGATTAAAAGAACTCCTGTTTTGGCTCCCATATCGAATATTCCGGCACGAAAATAAGTTAAAAAGCTAAGCGGATTCAGCTTTGTTGCTCCCCTAATTGAGAATAGGAGCCCTTTTAAAGGGTTTAGACTCATCGAACAGTTTCCGATAGGTCGCATGTCGTTTGCAAACCTTGCCGCCGACCTGTTCCACTACGACGATCATCTTTGGATTAAAATCGCCGATCCAGTTCATTTCATATTCGTCGTATCGCTTGTACTCATCCTGCAGCACGCGCCGCATGTTTAGCACCATACCTCCATCGAGTCCCTTTCCCTGATGCTCGGGAACCACACCGAACAATATTCCAAATGCCTTTCGGTTCGTTCCCCGAAGCTGATGCCATGCGAACCTGATCTTACCCAACAGGTTGAGTTTTCCATCAACATATTTGATGAGTTGGTTGATCTCCGGTAGTGATAGAAAGAAGCTTACAGGTTCGTCCTTATAGAACCCGAAATAGAGTATGCGTCGATCCATGATCGGCTTCATCTGCTTTACGAGAAGCTTAGCCTGCGCCATCGAAAGCTCAGGGTTTTCCGCGCGGTTTGCCCATGCGCTATTGTAGACGCTATGAATGTATTCAGGGAGCTTTGGCATCTCATCTTTCCGCAGGTAGCGAAAAGCATAGTCGGGATCTTTCTCGAGTCTTTCGGCCTTGGCCCAAAGCTTGGGGGACAACGGACCCTCTATTGTTCGGTGGAAAGTGAGCTGGTAGAAGTAGACCTGGAATCCGTATTCTTCAAAGAATCGCTTATAGTAGGGAAAGTTATAGTTGCATTGATAGTTCGGTTCCTTGTCGAACCCTTCGATTAGCAGACCCCACCAACGGTCGCGGCTTCCGAAGTTAACCGGACCGTCCATAGCTTCCATCCCGCGTTCACTGAGCCATCCCTTGCAGGTATCAAGCAGCAGGAAAGCAGCGGCCTTATCGTCGATGCATTCGAAAAAACCTATACCACCAGTAGGCTGAGCGTTACCCTTATGGACTGTTTTCTGATTGATGAATGCCGCCACCCTTCCGATGGTCCTATCGTTGCCGTCAAGCAGGATCCAACGAGTGCACTGTCCGTGACGAAATGTTTTATTTTGCTCAGGATCGAATACGCTCTCGACATCCTTATCAAGGGGGCGAATCCAGGCCTTCGTGTTTTTGTAGAGTGTTACCGGGAGTTGCAAGAATTCCCGCGCATCGTGAAGCGTGGTAACTTCCTTGATCGTCATTTCTCCAGCAGATCAGCGGGCTTTGGCACTACATTGATAACGCTGTTGATGCGATTGGGTAAAATAATCGTGAAGCGTGTTCCTTGACCCAGGCGGCTGGCAACGCTGATTTGTCCACCTAGTTTTTCAACAGCATTGCGAACGATATAAAGTCCAATTCCTGATCCATCAGATTGCTCGGTCGCCCGATAAAACATCTCGAAGATCTTTGTGAGGTTGGCCTCATCGATCCCAATGCCGTTATCAGCAAAGTTGATCTCGGCGCGCAGGTTATCCACGTTAACGCGGATCCCGATTTCGGCGGCATTGTTATCAAGCTTGCGATACTTGATCGCATTTGAAATGAGGTTTCTCATGATCTCGGCGATGCGCCATGGATCACTATAAAACTCAATACCTTCTATCCGTTCGATGCGACTGATGCCTTTTGCTCCCTCGAGATAGTTGAGATCCTGGAATGTCTGATCTATGATTTTGCCAAAGTCGACCAGGGCGACGGAGACATCCATCTTAAGATTCTTCGAATGACTCAACACATCGCCGATAAAGTTATCGAGGTGTTCAACTTTTGAGCCGATCAGGTCGATGTATTCAATTGGGTTATCCGTGTTACCAGGCAGTTTAGCCAGATTCACCAGGCCGAGGATCGATGAAAGAGGTGCTCTGAGATCGTGCGACACTTTGTAAACGAAGTTGTCCAACTCGGCGTTTCTGATCTTCAGTTCTTCCTCGATGCGTTTACGCGCAGTGATATCGATGTATACGCCATAGATGCCTATCGTCTGACTGTCGAACTTGACGGGCATGCCGTACAATAACACATTCAGTGCCTTGCCACTTCTATGCAGGCGGACAGTCTCCCGCAAAATCACATGATTGGAAGCCACAACATTGTGCAGGTCGATGCCTTCATGTGCCAGCTCCTCCGGAACGATGAAGTCGTTAATACTTTTATCTCTGAGTTCTTCGAGGGTGTAGCCAAACATTTCCTCAAAACCCTTATTCACCTGTGACACCTTTCCGTTGCCGGTGAGGAGCACTACCGCCATGGGAATAGTTTGAAAGAGTTGCTCAAGCAAGGTTTCGTTTTTCTTGCTTCTCGCTTCCAGAGATCGATATCGCAGCAGTTCCTCTTCGTGCCGGTTCTTCCTGAGTGTAATGTCCTGAATGATGCCACGTCGTTTGAAACCACCGTTGGGAAGAGCGTAGTGATTCGAAGTTACCTCGATCCAGCGCACGGAGCCATCGACGATTATTCTCAGCTGTGTATCCAATTCAACGCCATCGCTGTACGCAGCCTGCAGCTTCTTCTGAAAAATGGGAAGGTCATCCGGATGAACTATTTTTTTGTACAGTTCTCTATCGGATATCAATTCCTCGCGGGAAGTGCCCAGTATTCTGCTGCACGATTCGCTGATAAAGTCGATGGTAACGGTTCCGTCTGTGCTGACGGTGGTCTCATAAATAGCGACTGGGAGATTCTCAATGAGGTCGTGCATGGGCAATAACGAGCAAGATAAGAGGCGGGGCACCAAGCTGCAACTGGCATTCGCCCAAATACCCTTTTATAAAACGGTCATTCGTCGCAACCATTGTTTGGCGTCGCGCAACGTTTCAAAATAACGCACCTTCATCACGTCTGCATCCTGAGTCATCTCTCTAATAGTGAGTTGCGTGAATTTATTCGTCGGCACCACGATAGCCAGATATCGAACTCCAGCCTTTTCCATAGCAGGCATTACTTCATCACGGAAATGGGTAATGTCTTCATCCAGCACAGGACCTGCTGTGGTGCTGTCAGTTAACATATGGAGTTTCGGGTAGTTCTTTATTTCCTGGGCCATAAGCTCCAGTCGCTTAGTCTGGACGAGTTGGTAATGGTCGCTGCCGCGGGGCACACCTTTAAGCGTCACCTTCACGCATGGAATCGTCTCGTCGAACTCGATAACTGCGTATTCGTCCTCGAAAAAGGGCTTTGTCATGTTACAAAAATGAAGATTTCGAAAAAACGTGTTCCCCTGGGCTGGGTTATAGGGTAAAATGTAAACAAATAGGTTACATTAGGAAAGAAAAATAGCAAGAACGTCCACAATTAATTTACGTTATAGACTGCCTATGGAGATTGTAGAAATTGGAGAGAAAATCAGAGAGGTCTTCGAGAACCGCAATATGAGGCTCACGGACTTTGCAGATGAACTAGGAACGGTGCGGCAGAATGTGTACCGTATATTCAAGAAACGCCACGTTGATACAGGGCTTCTGCTGAAGATTTCACAGGTTCTGGGCTATAATTTTTTTCAATACTATGTACCCACGCAATCGGAGCTGTTGCCAGGCATAACAGTTGATCACGCTGCTACGCAGGAAGTGCAACGTCAGCTCGAACTGTCGCGAAAGGAAATAGACTACCTCCGTCGCATCATTAGCCTTATGGAAGAAAAGGCAGATCTCGTTCAGCAACTCAGCAAGGATGGTATTGTAGCCACTTCTTAATATTACTTCTGATACAGTTCGCTGATAATAAAGCGTCCCCAAAAAGCCGTTGATCGCAGGCATTTGAAATGCTGATCGGTGATGATTCTTCGCCAGGAAGAAAGTTGATGAGTGCTGAGCCCGGTTGTTAGCCAGAAGAAAGTATACATTACCTTCAGCATTGCCTTTTGCCAGATTGAGTCATCAACGAAGTCGGTACAAAGAAGATATCCGTTGTCCTTTAATCGCCCGCGGAACCGCTGTATTACCTGCACCAATTCACCGGCGGTGAACAAGTCAGCAAAAAAATTAATAATCACCGCATCAACCTGATCTATATCTGATAAAGCATTTTCCGTGCTATGGATGTAGGTAACACGATGGCTGTCTGCCTCAGTAACATTCTTCTTAGCCAGAGCGATCATCTGCGCCGAAGCCTCAACATAGAGGATTTTGGCTGCTCCATTTGTTCTTAGCACGTCTCGTAAAATCCAACCAGTACCTCCCCCAACGATCAGTATTGTTGAAGCATTTGCCAATTCATTCAGATGTACAAGCTGAGCCTTCCTGATAGAAGAGCCGAATACCAATCCTGCGAGTCGATCGTAAATGGGGGCTATTGAGTCGTATGAGTTCAGCGTGTTCACTGCCGCAAGAGTTGAATAACGATGATCCCAAAATTTTTCACCAGACCAGATACAACAGAGGCAGTATGAATACGCCATCGCCGATCATTCGCTGAAGAAGAAGACGGTCCGGCCGTTGGTTGCCCGCATAAATAAGCATCAAAACAACCTCCATAGCCCCCACGACAAGAGCAGGCCACGTTAGCGTTTTATAATATATCTGTGCAATTGTCAGGAGCATACATAGTGAAAAGGATGTCCAGATCATGACCTGTGACATACGTTTCCCAGCGATCAGCGTGAAGGATGTGAGGCCGTCCTTAAAATCGGATTCACGATCAAGCCATGACAACACAAGCAGGTTAGTCAGAGCGACAAGACTAAACTGAATGAATAACAACGAATGGGCTATTGTGTACGTAGTTCTTGCCTGGGCTATTGATGGAAGCAGCACGCCGCATGTATACAGCACAGAAACAACAATTTCGCGAAGCCACGGTAAAGCACGTTGCATAACCATTAGCAGGACGACAAGGAATGCGAGGAAGACTCCTCCCATCAGTACCGCACGGCTTACAAACAAAAGACTTATCAGGTCGAGCAACAGCGCTATTCCGATCGCTATGACGAGACGTTGAAAGTGCAGTTGATGAAACAGATGCCTGGGACTTGCGGCTGCATGTCCGATGCGTCTGGCGTCCAGCAGGTGATCGGCGGTATAGATGATCCACACTGTTAAGGCAAGCGGCACTAATGAGTAGGTCACGTCCGTGTGCAGCACTTTTATGAAGAACAGTGCACAGATAACTGAGCCTGCCACGACATCGAGGCTTAAAATGCTAATCAGACGATATGCATGTGCGACACTCTTAGACATGAAAAAGTCTTCCTCCGAATAATACGAAGGAAGACTTCAAAGTTAAAGGATTTCGTTTTAAGCGGATTTGAGTGCCTCAGCACCACCAACGATCTCGAGGATTTCCTTGGTAATCGCGGCCTGACGAGATCTGTTATAGCTGAGTTTCAGTTCCTTTAAAAGCTCTCCGGCGTTTTCTGTTGCTTTGTCCATAGCAGTCATACGGGCACCGTTTTCGGCCGCATTTGAATCAAGTAATGCCTTAAATACCTGAATACGCAGTGCGGTCGGCAACAATTCAGCTATGATTTCTTCCTGCGATGGCTCAAAAATATAATCAACAGGGTTTGACTTCGTGTGTTCAGCCTTAGGGAGCTTCACTGGAAGAAGCTGTTCAGTCTGCAGGATCTGCGTAGCAACGTTTTTAAATTCGTTATAGACAAGTTCAACCTTGTCGAATTTACCGTCCTTAAAAGCCTGCATCACGTCGTCAGCAACGGCTGCTGCGCTGGTGAAGGAAAGAGAGTTCAGGATCTCTGCGTGCTGATGCAGTGTCTGAAAGTTTCTCTTCTTAAAATACTCCGCAACCTTTCTGCCTACAGGAAGAATGACCACGTTACCTTTCTTGTATTGGTCGTTATACTTGTCCAGCACAAGGCGCATGACGCCTTTAAAGATATTGCTGTTGAATGATCCACAGAGTCCGCGATCAGAGCTAACGGCTACGATGAGGATGCGTTGCTCTTCCCGTGGCGTGCTGAACCATGTATCGATATCACCAGAGCTTTGTGCCTCGGACAAGTTCCTGATGATTGCCTCAAGCTTTACCGCATAGGGACGCATCTGTGTGATGCGATCCTGCGAACGGCGCAACTTTGCCGCCGCCACCATTTTCATGGCTTTGGTGATCTGTTGCGTGCTTACAACGGAGGCGATACGGTTCTTTACTTCTTTTAAGTTAGGCATATCAGGCTTTATTCAATCAGGCAGCGAATTTTGAAGACAGATCATGAGCCACCTTCTTGATGACATCAACATCTGCATCGTCAAATTTACCTGCTCTGAGGTTGTTCAAGGTGTTGCGGTGACTCAGGCGCAGAAGTTCAAGGAATTCTTTCTCGAATTGCTTTACCTTACCTACAGGCACGCGGTCCATAAATCCACGGGTAGAAGCCGTGATGATGGCTACCTGCTCTTCAACAGGAACTGGTGCATATTGATCCTGCTTCAGGATCTCTGTATTGCGACGACCACGTTCGATGGTAAGTTTCGTTGCAGCATCGAGGTCTGAACCGAATTTTGCGAAAGCTTCCAGTTCGCGGAATTGCGCCTGATCTAGCTTCAAGGTACCGGCGACCTTCTTCATTGATTTGATCTGTGCTGAACCACCTACTCGCGACACAGAGATACCTACGTTGATGGCGGGACGGATACCAGAGTTGAAGAGGTTAGTCTCGAGGAAGATCTGTCCATCAGTAATGGAGATCACGTTCGTCGGAATATAAGCTGATACATCACCAGCTTGTGTTTCGATGATTGGAAGAGCTGTGAGTGATCCGCCACCTTTAACAAGATGCTTGATAGAGGCAGGGAGATCATTCATATTCTTAGCAATGGCGTCGTTGTTGATCACCTTCGCAGCCCTCTCAAGGAGACGAGAGTGAAGATAAAATACGTCGCCAGGATAAGCTTCACGTCCGGGAGGTCTTCTAAGGAGAAGAGAAACTTCACGGTATGCTACGGCCTGTTTTGAAAGGTCATCATAGATAACCAGAGCAGGACGACCGGTGTCACGGAAGAATTCGCCGATAGCAGCGCCAGTGAACGGAGCGAAGAACTGCATAGGAGCAGGATCTGACGCCGAAGCACAAACGATGATTGTATAAGGAAGCGCACCAGCTTTCTCGAGAGAGGCAGCTACGGCAGCAACAGTAGAAGCCTTCTGACCAATTGCTACATAGATACAGAATACAGGCTCTCCTTTTTCATAGAATTCTTTCTGGTTTACGATCGTATCGAGCGCAACAGCTGTCTTACCCGTCTGACGGTCACCGATGATAAGTTCACGCTGACCACGACCTACAGGGATCATTGAGTCGATCGCCTTAATACCAGTTTGCAATGGCTCGTTTACAGGCTGACGGAAGATTACGCCAGGAGCTTTGCGCTCGAGAGGCATCTCGTACAATTCGCCGGCGATGTTGCCTTTGCCGTCGATGGGTTGTCCCAACGTATCAACTATACGGCCAAGCATTCCGTCACCAACCTTCACCGATGCAATTTTGCCGGTACGTTTTACGGTATCGCCTTCGCGGATGCCTTCAGACTCTCCCAACAACACGGCTCCGACATTGTCTTCTTCAAGGTTAAGAACGAGTGCTTTTAAGCCATTCTCGAATTCGATAAGTTCACCGGCCTGTGCCTGTGTGAGGCCGTAAATACGCGCCACACCGTCGCCCACTGTGAGAACTGTTCCCACTTCCTCGAGTTGCGCTTCAGTGCGCGCGCCGGAAAGCTGTTCCCGCAATATTGCCGATACTTCTTCTGGTCTTATCTCTGCCATGATCTTAGGAGATTAAAATTCTTTGATATAAGGATTATGACTAAACTTCACTTGCAATGACTTCAGCTTATTCTTGAGCGAAGCATCGATCTGACGATCGCCTACATTAAGGACGAAACCGCCGATCATATTCTTGTCGATGTTTTCCGTGAGGTCGACATCGTTCTTTTTTGATAATTGCTGAACCAGCGTGCGGATCTGAGCGCGCAATGCATCGTCCAACGGTACAGCTGTAGTCACTGTAGCCTTACCAATCTGCTTGTATTCATTGTAGGCAGCGTGGAATTGTGATGCGATTGCCGGCAGAAGCGGCTCCCGGTTCTTCTTTGTCAGGATGTCTAAGACAGCCATTGTAAGCGCATTCACTTTGCCCTTAAACAATGCTTCCAGGACGTCGCGCTTCTTATCATGTTTGATGATAGGGCTGCCTAACAATAGCTCGAACGGCTTGTTTTCGCGAACGATCTTTGAAAACAGCAACATGTCCTTGTGTACGTCCTCAAGCACGTTCTTTTCCACTGCCAGTTCAAGCAGTGATTTTACATAACGCGCCGCGGCTCTTGAATCGACCATGGTTAGTTAACCTTAATGTCCTTGAGATAACGATCAACCAGTTCGCGCTGTGACTTATCGTCTGACAGCTTTTCGCGCAGAAGCTTCTCCGCAATTTCAATGGAGAACATCGCAACCTGTTCTTTGATGTCGCGCAGAGCTGCATTCTTTTCAATATTGATTGCAGCGCGGGCGTCGTCAAGAATCTTGTCGGCAGCTTTCTTGGCAGCAGCTTCAGTTTCCTCTTTCAGGCGGCTTGATGCCTCACGCGCTTCACGCAACATCTTATCGCGTTCTTCACGTGCCTGCTGGAGGAGGTGTTCATTGTCTGACTTCAGTTTAGAGATCTCCTGACGTGCTCTTTCTGCAGTGTCGAGTGCCTCCTGAATAGACTTTTCACGATCCTTCAAAGAATTGAGGATGGGTTTCCAAGCTAGCTTTGCCAGCAAGAATACAAGCAGAACAAAAATGAATGTCTGCCATATGATAAGACCGGTGCCTGGGGTTAAGAGATCCATATTTTCAACGTATACTGGTAGTAGTCAAAAGGACTTCAATAGTGATGTTAAAAAAAGGTCTGCCTGGCCCATTGCCACAGCAGACCTTTAAGCTTAGCTCTTGAACGAGATCAGCAAGCAAATAACAAGCGCGAAGAGCGCAGCCACTTCGATAAGGGCCGCGATAATCAACATCGCACCCTGAATCTTACCAGAAGCTTCAGGTTGACGAGCGATACCTTCCATCGCTGAGCCACCAATGCGACCGATACCAATTCCAGCGCCAATTGCTGCCAGACCTGCACCGATGCCAGCGCCCAAGATTGCGTAGCTGATGTCCAACAATAATGCTAATAACATAACTATGTATTTATTAAGTGAAACAAGCCGGCTCGTTTGTCGGGCCGGAAATCTTTAGCAAGTACAGAGTCCTTAGTATTGAGTCCTGAGTACCTGGTCTTTAGTATTTTTAGTTTTTAGTAGCTGTCCTTCTGACAGGTACTCAAGCTTTGATCTATTCTGCCTTTGATTCAGTCTCTATGCCCTCTCCTATCCTGGTCTCAAATACTTAAAGTACTCACGACCTACTCAGGACTAAAGATCCAGGACTAACTACTACTTAGTGGTGTTCGTCGTGAGCATGCTCCGCAGTAGCCATACCGATGTACAGCGAAGAGAACAGCGTAAACACATACGCCTGAATTCCCGCTACGAGCAATTCGATAAGGTTAATGAAGAGTACCATGAGGCTCGACACAAATCCAACAGCAACGCTTTGGAAAATGAAGGCCAGACTGATCAAACTAAGCAATACAATGTGTCCTGCCGTGATCGCCACAAAAAGACGAACGGTGAGGGAAAATGGCTTTGTGAAAATACCGATGATTTCAACCGGAAGAATGACAACACGCATCCACCAGGGTACTCCCGGAGTCCACAAAATGTGCATCCAGTAGTCTTTATTGCCTTTCACGTTGGTAATGATGAACGTAATGACCGCCAGGGTCAGTGTCACCGCGATATTTCCCGTTAGGTTAGCCGCGCCAGGCAACAATCCAAGCAGGTTTCCAAAGAGTATGAAGAAGAACAGCGTGAGCATGTACGGAAGGAACTTCTCGTAGTGATGACCGATGTTAGGCTTTACGATTTCGTCGCGAACAAATATGATAATGGGCTCCATGAATGACTGAACGCCCTTCGGTGCTTTTCCGCGGTTATTCTGATATCCTTTAGCGACGGCTGCAAATACCAGCACCAGCAATGTGGCGTTGATGAGCAGCATCGCTACGTTCTTTGTTATAGAAAGGTCGAGTACAGACTGTCCGTTGAGTGCGATGTGCCCGTGGTCGTCAAGTACATACCCGTTGTATGCTACCTTATTGTGATGCTCATCGTAGAAGTTGCGGGACGAAAAAACGTCTAGACCCTGTTCTGATGAGTAAACGATAACGGGGAGGAAGATTGTGCCACCGTGATCCCAAAGATGCCAAACGTGGTCGTCCATAACGTGATGGATGATGATGTTGGGATCAAACGCTTTTCCATGCTCCTCAGCAGCTGCTGTTTCGTGCCCTTCCTGGGGTGCCGCAAAGGCTCCAGAAAAAGTTAAAAAAAACACTGCCAGATAAAGGGGAAAACGCTTCGTAGGGCTCCAAAATATGCTCATTCAGCGCAAATTTCAAGGTTTTGAAATACGAGCGCAAAGGTATTAAAGAAAGCTCCAGAAAAAAATGTTTTGCGAAATATTTGCCCTTTCTCAGTGAGGTCGATTTCCTACGATTTTTCGATGCAAAAACGCAACTTCCAGGGCCGTGAAAACGACGTAAAGGATGAGGAAGAAAAGCACATTCGCATTGGCGCCCGGCTTGTCGTCAATGATCATCAAAACAACGTAAATGCCGTATGCGATTAGCTTAACGGTCATGGACAGCAGATAGATCAGGATAAAGGTTTCGGGCTTTTCAAGCCGATACAGGTAGCGATAGATGACCAGGGTAAACACCGCAAGAACCAGTGCGGTCTGAATACTGTATGAAGGTGCAGTCTCAATCCAGCCCAATTGAGCTGACAACATGATCAGCAGGACGCTGCCTAAAGCGACGGCCAGAACTATCCCCGCAAATCGAATCACGGGTTGTCGCGTTTTATGGAACGATATATCTGATACATCATTCCTCCGAATGCCACAAAGCCGAAAGTCAGCATAAACGCCGGGAATTGAAGCGCGAGCTTTTGATCGAGAAGATATCCCAGCCAGCCAGAAAAAGCAATGGCAGCCAACAGCTGAAGGCCGAGGCTGCTATACTTCAGATAATTATTATACGGTTTTAACTTCTTGTTGGGGGACGGTTCGGCTGGAGCCATTCTCGCCTATTTTAATGTCCTTAATGACAGCGCCCATCTTACAAGTTCCATTGAATACAGCGCCGGGTTCAACAACCATTTTGCCAGTAAAGATATCACCATTGATTACAGCGGTGGCTTTCAATACCAACAGTTCGGTTACTTCGATCTTGCCTTTTACCTCGCCTTCGATGTCCGCATTTTGCGCGAGGATATTTCCATCAACCTGCGATGCCTGGCCCAGAGCAACTTTCGCTTTGCAGATCAAATTGCCCGTCATCTTTCCTTCAATGCGAATATTACCATAGGTCTCAATATCGCCTTTCAGGAATGTGCCTTTACCAATGTTGTTGCTCGAGTTGCTGATCTCGTCGGCTGCCCGTTTTTGTTCTTTCGAAGTAAGCATGTCTAAAAAAGTTTAAAAAGTGACGAATTCTTCCGGATTCAGGGAGTTGCCATTGTACCACAATTCGAAATGAAGATGTGGACCGTTTGTTAGCTCCCCACTATTGCCAACTATGGAGATTATCTCTCCGCCATTGACAAAAGTACCAACTTTTTTTAAGAGTTGAGCATTGTGTTTATACGACGAAATGAGGTTACCTCGGTGTTGCACCATGATCACATAACCAGAATCCTGCGTCCACGAACTAAAAACAACAGTTCCGTCTGCAATGCATTTAATTGGCTCATTCACTTTGGCGACTACATCGACGCCCAAATGCCCTTTTTTGACATCGTATTGGTCAGAAACGAAACCTGCGATTGGCGAGTAGAAGAAGGTTTCCTGAAGCTCACGATACTTCGTACTCGTTGCAATGACCGACATGCCTGATCTCTCGAACTCCTTGCGAAATACGGAATCCGTTGAGCTTGCATGTAGATCCGTCGGGCGAGAAAGCGGTTGGTTCTCTCCACGGAGCGCTTCGGCGGGATCTTTGAAGTTACTGGTATCTCCACTGAGTACCTGCTGCAAGTTTGAGATGAATTGGTCCTTGCGTTCTACTTCTAATCCGAGTGAATCGACTTTCTGCGCCAGCTCGAACAACTGCTGATTGAGAACCATTTGTTCGTGCTTTGGATCAAACCACCGAGCCAGAATGGTCTTCGCCATGAACAGACTCATGATGAACAATCCGGTGAAGAGAATCAGTGAAAAAAAGATAACTTTGGAGTATGTAAAAGCCATGCTCGTTTTCTCCGCGAAGTTTTCTTCGTTACGGATAACAAGCTGATAACGGGTGGCTAACCAGTTTGATAAGGTTTTTTTCTGTTGCAAAATATTCCCGTTTTTTTTGCACAAAATTAGAGAATCCATATTATATAAATATGGAATTCAGGTTTTTTGCGTTTTAGTCATCTAGACAATACGTCCTTGAGAAGTGTCTTCTATTTTTTGCTGCTGTGCGTGGCCATTGTATTGCTGCAGGCGTGTTCGCCCGAGAAAAACACGTGGACCAGCAAGGCATACCACAATACAACGGCCCATTACAATGGTTATTTCTACGCTCGGGAAGAAATTCAGAAAATAGAAAATACCATTTGGGGCAACATGTCCGATGATTACAACCGGATACTTCGACTATATCCAACAGTCGATACGGCCCTCGCCAAGAGTTATGACAAGGATATTCAGGAGTCGATCAAGATGGCTTCCCTCGCCATTCAACGGCATCCAAATAGCAAATGGGTTGATGACTGTTACATTCTGGTGGGCAAAGCACGGCTCTATAGTCTGGACTTCGGAAACGCGATCCAGACGTTGAAGTATGTCAACACCAAGAGTAAGGATCCCAGTGCACGCCATCGCGCTATCATCCAGTTGATTCGCACCTTCACCGAATACCAGGAATACAACAACGCGCAATCGGCAATCGACTACGTAACGAAAGAACCTCTTGACAAGACAAATCAGAAACACCTTCTGATGGAGAAGGCATACTTCTATCAGGAACAAGCCGACTACGACAACATGGTACGTAACCTGAGCCAGGTCGCACCGATGCTCCGCAAGAAAGACCGGCCAGGGCGCGTATACTTTATTATCGGCCAGGTTTATCAGAAGCTTGGATTTGAATCAGAGGCTTACAACTACTACAAGCGATGTCTCGCCACCAATCCTGAGTATGAAGTGGATTTCTATGCCCGTCTGTACATGGCTCAGGTAACTGAGATATCCCGCAGCAAGAGTGTAAACGCGGCGATGAAGTCGTTCAGAAAACTTTTGAAGGATAGTAAGAACAAGGAATTCAAAGACAAGATCTATTACGAGATGGGCTTGTTCGAGCTGAAGCAAAAGAACATTAACAATGCTATAACCAGTTTCAAACAGTCGATACGCGAAGGCACCAACAAGCGTGTTGACGGAGAAGCCTTTTTGCGGCTCGGTGAGATCTACTACGACACATTACGCAACTATAAATTATCTCAGGCCTATTATGACAGCGCCGTGCAGGCATTGCCACCCGACTACGAAAACTACGAAGCGATTAAGGCCAGGACGGAGATCCTAAACGAATTCGTGGCGAACCTGAATATCATACAATGGCAGGACAGCCTTCTCCGCCTGTCTTCGCTCGATTCAGTTGGATTACGCGCAGTGATCGATTCGGCGTATCAGGCGAAGAAAGCTCTCGCGGAAAAGAATGTTGGCAAGAAAAAGAAACGCAACCGGGTGACCATTGAAGCAACTGATAATGTCTTCAGCAATATGGAATCCGGAAATGAAGAATCTGCTGACTGGTATTTTGGGAATCCTTCTGCAATGGCGCTTGGTCAGACAGAGTTTCGGAGAATATGGGGTGATATCGTGCTTGAAGATAACTGGCGACGGTCGCTTCGATCTTCGAAGGCTGCTGTAACGAATACCGGTGTTGATTCAACTGCAATTGCCGGCAATCAAAAAGAAGAACCTGAAGCGGCGCCTACCGATCCCGTTGCCGCTGAGTATGCAAAAGTAAGCGGTCAGATACCAAGAACGGATGACCAAAAGAAAGAGGCTCTCAAAAAGATAGAAGATGCGTATTTCAACGTCGGCGATATCTATTACTTCAAACTTAAGGAGAACGAAAACGCAGCGGACTATTTCACCCGATTGCTGAAGCGTTTCCCTGAAACAGAGTATGAACCTGAAATACTCTACCGGATGTATCTTATTTACAAAGACACTGACCAGGCAAAAGCAGATCAGTATGCGAACATACTTCGCACGAAACATCCGAATTCAACTTTTGCCAGGACACTCGACAATCCTGACTACATGAAGGAGTCGAACCTCGCTACAGAAAAGCAAAAGTCGCTGTATCGGGATGCATATACCAGCTATTCTGAAGGCGACTACAACAGAGCCACTGCACTGATCAACGAGGCTCATGCCATCGGAGTGAGTGCATTCACACCAACGCTACAGCTATTGGAGATACTGATCGTGGGTAAGACCGACGATGTCTCCAAGTATCAGTATCAGCTTGGTGAATTTGCAAAGGAAAATACCGGCTCGGATATTGGAGCATATGCCCAGAAGCTGCTCGATGCATCGCGCGATGTACAGGATGCGCAAACACTGAGAGTCGGCGTGAAATACATTCGCTCTTTGAATGAGCCGCACTATTTCGTAATGATTTACCGCAACGAAGAGAAGCTCGGCAATATGCCAATGCTTACGTTGGAAAAGTTCAACACTGACAATTTCAGGGAGTTGAATCTAAAGACGTCAAACATGGTGTTTAACCCGGAAAACACCATGACACTCGTCGACGGTATACCCCGGGTGAGCTCGGCTATTGAATACATGAAATCATTCAACGAAAAGCTCGCTACACTCACCGAGTTAAGGAACCACAAATTCCATAGCTTTGTGATCACAAAAGACAATTTCGATATCTTATACCGTACAAAGGGACTGGATGAATACCTTCAATTCTTCGAAAAAAATTACCCGAAAGAAGCCGAATAAGGATGTTCTGCTGACAAGGAGTGTGTGGTTCAAGCGCGGGGTAAAAGCAATATGGATTGCCTTCCTTTGCATTGTGCTTGGTTTGCCAATTTATGTATTGGCAGTCAGCAATGACTTGTTTGGAATGTTCGGCGGCATGCCAAGTCTCAGGAGCATTGAAAATCCTGAGAACGATTTATCATCGGAGCTGATATCTGCTGATGGCGTTTCGCTTGGAAGATATTTCCGTTATAACCGCAGCCAGGTAACCTATGATCAGCTCTCTGCTGACCTCGTGAACACGTTGCTTTATTCTGAAGATCACCGGTTCTATGACCATTCTGGTCTGGACTTCCAGGCCTACATGCGAGTTGTCTATGGTATCCTCACTTTCAACTCCGGTGCAAAAGGCGGTGGCAGTACGATCACTCAACAGGTCGCGAAGAACCTGTTCAATACACGGGGCGAAGAATTGCAGGGTTCGCTTAAGCTCGGTGGTCCACTGAAAAAACTCGTCAACAAAACCAAAGAGTGGGTTATCGCAGTCCAGCTCGAGAGAAATTTCACAAAGGAAGAAATTATTGCGATGTACCTGAACACTGTGTCGTTCGGCCGAACGACGTTTGGTATTAAGGTGGCATCGGAAACATACTTCAACAAGCGTCCTGATCAGCTTAACATTCCTGAATCAGCTGTTCTCGTAGGACTTGCAGCAGGCCGTTACCCGATTCAATCCGGTTGACAATCCAGAGAATGCTTTCAAGAAACGCAATCAGGTTATTGGAAAGCTGCGGGATCATGGCTACATCAAAAGTGAAGCAGCCTACGATTCAATGCTGCGTACGCCCATTGACCTCAAGTACCGCGTACTGAATCAAAACGAAGGTATTGCTACTTACTTCCGCTCTGTAATCAAGAATGATTTGATTCGTTGGTCCAGGGCACGAAACATTGATCTCGAAGAGTCGGGGTTGAAAATTTATACTACGATCGATACCCGCATGCAGCGTTATGCTGAAGAGGCGGTGTGGGAATCGATGAAGTCACAACAGAAAATATTCAGTACGCACTGGAAGGGTTCTAACCCGTGGATCGACGATGATCGCAATGAAATCAAGGGCTTCCTTCAAACAAAGGTGAAGAAGACTGATGCTTACAGATTTCTGGTTGCGCGTTACGGCGAGGGCAATGACTCTATAAAGCTCATGCTGAACAAAAAGAAGAAGATGAGCATCTTCACTTACACCGGCGAACGTGATACGCTGTTCAGCACGATGGATTCACTGAACTACTATCTGCGTTTTTCTGCAGGCTGGCTTTATGTCGATGGATCCTGCTACGGGTGCCATCAAGGCCTGGGTTGGCGGTATCAATTACAAATATTTCAAATACGACCACGTTCGTCAGGGCAAGCGTCAGCCTGGATCGGCCTTCAAGCCATTCGTTTATGGCCGCGCGATGGAAGATGGTTATTCTCCCTGCCAGCAGCTGCTGGACGTTTCTCCAACATTTAAAGTCCCTGGTGGAACCTGGAGCCCTCCAAATGCAGAAGGCGATAGGGGTACCGGTGTATCTTATAACCTTCGCCAGGCAATGGCACGCTCGCTTAACTCGATTACTGCGCAGGTGATGCAAAAGGTCGGTGAAGCGAACGTTGTAGACTTCGCACATCGTGTCGGAATCTCAAGCAAACTGGATCCGGTACCTGCTCTTTGTCTCGGCGTTAGCGATGTTTCCCTGTTCGAACTGATTGGTGCGTACAGCACCTACGTTAACGGAGGTATACACACGCTTCCTTTCTATATCACCCGCATTGAAGACAAGAATGGAAACGTCATTGAGAACTTTGTTCCCAAGACGCGACAGGCTATCAGTGAGCAGACAGCGTTTAAGATGATCTATATGCTCATGGGTGGCGTTGAAGAACAAGGTGGTACATCCGTTGCCCTTCCATGGGACCTTAAATCCGAAAACGAAATTGGTGGAAAGACCGGAACGACGAACAATGCATCAGATGGTTGGTACATGGGTGTAACGCACAACCTGGTGTCTGGAGCATGGGTCGGCGGCGACGAAAGATCGATTCACTATCGCAACTGGGCAATGGGTCAGGGTGGAACTACGGCCCGCCCCATCTGGGTCAAATACATGCAGCGCGTATACGCTGACAAAACTCTCGACTATAAGAAAGGTCAGTTCAGACGCCCTTCAGGAGGATTGGACATCTCTTTGGATTGCAGTGCATACGCAACTCCTGATGCTCCGGGTTTGAATACACCGAACGACGAGACGTGGGACCCCAACAATTGATCTATTTGTTGACTTGTTGATTTGTTGATTGGGTGCAGCTACCGCACGCAGTGTGGCTAGCCATGTTGAACCAATTAACGCTCATACTTGTAATGCTGTATATTTACGGCTGGAGTATAGATCATGTCTTCACCTTACGACCGATTAAGAGAGATTGTTCAACGCCTGCCCGAGTCTCCGGGGGTGTACAAGTTCTTCGATGAGGAGAAGACCCTCATCTATGTCGGTAAGGCAAAGAACATCCGCAAGAGAGTTACCAGCTACTTCACAAAGAACTCAGGTGTTAATCGCAAGACGCTTAAGCTCGTATCCGAGATCGCAGACATTGATTTCACGGTTGCCAACACAGAGTTTGATGCGCTGCTCCTGGAGAATAACTTCATTAAGCAGAATCAGCCGAAATACAATATCCTCCTCAAGGACGATAAGACGTTTCCGTACATCTGCATTCTGAACGAACGCTTTCCACGTATTATCTACACGCGCACTTACGATTTGAACCGGGGCGAGTATTTCGGTCCCTACTCCAGCGTTGTCGCGATGAAGAATGTACTGGAACTTGTTCGCAAGCTCTACTCTATACGTACGTGCAGTCTGCTCCTTAGTGAACAGAATGTAGCGCAGAAGAAATTCAAAGTATGCCTGGAATATCATCTGGGCAATTGCAAAGGTCCGTGTGAAGGATATCAGGATGAAACCTCCTATCTGGAAGAGATTGATCAGGCCCGAAACATATTGAAGGGAAGTTTGAGCATTGTGTACCAGACTTTCACCGCCAACATGAAGGAAGCTGCCGGTAACATGGAGTTTGAGCGTGCACAGCGTTACAAAGAGAAACTTGATACGCTTGAGCGGTTCCAGACAAAATCACTGGTCGTAAACCGTGACCTCACAGACATTGATGTGTTCACCATCACGAGCATTGAAGGATACGCCTACGTCAACTACATGCAAATCAAGGAGGGCTCCATCATCTATTCAAAGACGATGGAAGTGAAGAAGAAACTTGATGAGCCTGACGACGAGCTGCTAAGCATTTCTGCAGTGGAGCTTAGAGAACAAACGCATAGCACGAACCGGCTCATTCTCTCTAACATACCCATCATCGTACTTGAAAGTGAAGTCGAGAATGCAATACCACAGATTGGTGACAAGAAGAAATTGATTGCGCTCTCGATCAAGAACGCGTTAGAGCTGCGTCGTGAGCGCGAAATTTTCCGGGAGGGCAAAAAATCGAAGCAACGCGAAGTACTTGAGATCCTGAAGAAGGATCTTCAGATCCAACATCTCCCGGAGATTATCGAGTGCTTCGATAACTCGAACATCATGGGTACCGTGCCGGTTGCTTCCATGGTACGATTCGTAAATGGCAAACCAGACAAAAAGGGATACCGCCACTTCAATATCAAAACAGTGGAAGGTCCTAACGACTTTGCGTCGATGAAAGAAATCGTCGGCCGACGTTACAAGCGCGTCCTTGAAGAAGGCGAAACATTGCCCAGCCTCATCGTTGTGGACGGGGGTAAAGGGCAGTTGAGCAGCGCATGCGAAGCGCTGAAAGAATTGAACATGTACGGACAGGTGCCTATTATCGGTATCGCAAAGAAGCTCGAGGAAATATATTATCCTGAAGATCCTCTCCCACTTCATATCAGTAAAAAATCGCCGGGGCTGCTCCTACTTCAATACATCAGAGATGAAGCGCACCGCTTTGCCATTACTTTTCACCGTCTGAAGAGAAGCAAGAAGCCATTGAAGTCGGAAGTGCAGGGAATGGAAGGGATTGGAGAAAAGACTGCTACAAAGTTACTTCAGCATTTCCGCTCAGTTAAGAAGATGCGCGAAGCAACACCGGAAGAAATTGAACAGGTGGTTGGAAAGTCGAAAGCAAAGTTGGTTTTGCAGGCGTTGTCCGGAAACATAGAAGAGTCACAGGCCGGGACGTCATTGCCGGAGTCATCTTCAAGCGCGGATGCTCCACCAACGGATGCTATACAGGAAGACACATCATCAGAAACAACATTATCAGGCATATCAAGCTCTGATCTCTCAAAGCCGGATACATCAACATCTGGTCATCCTGAAGTTTAACTGCACCTTCATTTATAACACGTTGAGCATTGTAAGAGCTGAATAGCAGAGGGTACAATGTCTTAAATACATGCCCGAAATGTTGATGGTTCATGTTATTGATGCGCTCCGGAATTGGTGCGTTCGGGGTGTTGATACGTTGGGGGTTATCAGGTGCGTTCGCTTGTATCGATGATTCGGCAACCAGACCAATCAACAGATCAGCAAATGAAAAGGGCTGCTCTTTCGAGACAGCCCTTCTATTATCAAAAAGCAAGAGAATACTTTAGAATTCCCAGAGGTTGTGCTCTTTTTCCATGAGCATCATCTCTGTCCACTCCCGTGCCCAAACACTTTCGTAGTACGGTCTGCCGTTACCTGTGTAAGTGTCAGTGATGGTTTCATCATCGGGGTTCTGGATCTTGTAGATAGTTCCCTGGAAGAGGCGGAGCAATATGGCGTCTGCAAAGTTTTTATTCTGTGCAGTGTTTTGGCGGTTAAACCAAACAGCCTTTGGAATATTGTTCCGGAACAACTTTTCGAGGTCCTTGTACTTGAACCAACCTAATGACAAGTCAATGTTGGTAGTGGTCTTAGCACCCGGGATGATGATCTCTACACCCTGAATATCATAATAGAGGCGGGATCTTCTTCTATCGAAGATCACATCTTCCATCAGGTGAAGAGTGCTCATGTCGGCAACTGCGTAAGGCAGACCGCTTCCCTGGTTAGTTACTGACCAGTTATCAACAGCATCTTCGCTGGGAGTAACTCCGCGGCTATCCGCCACAGAGCGCCAGTTCCTTCCATTGTATGAAACGATGTCTTCGGAGTAGTAGTCCTTTGCCGGATCCCAGGCTTCGAAAGTCTGGGCCTGCTCCTGAACGAGGCGTCCCATAAATTCGTCCTTGGCAATCTTCGTGGACAACGAGTCATCTCTGTAGATATCGGTCAGCTCACCTGAACGCACCGCGTCGATGATGAGCTTGGTGATCTCGCCGTTCTTGGCAAAGAACCCTTTATTTTGTTTTTCCCTGAGATCGATGTTTCTCCACACGCGCACTTTGTAGTGCTGTTCGTACACCGGGATTGGATTCAGGGAGTTAGGATTGTACTGGATTTCCAGATCCTGAACTTCCTGCGCCAGCACGGAGCCGAACGCTGCAGAGAACAATACAATGAAAAGTGACTTTTTCATTTCTTAGTTAATTGGAATGCTAATGATACCACTAGATCCGGTTACCGTAACCTTTTCTTCTTCGTCCTGATAAGTTCTGCGCACAACATCTTTGATGTCGATTACGACACGGTCTCCAGGTCTTGCCTGGTTAGTCCATGCGCGGAGATCAGGGTTTTCGTTTGTTGCGTTCATGCGCTGCACGCCTGCATACCACGACCAAGGATAACTTCAGCGCGTTTCACTCTGTAGCGTGCATCCTTAGGAACTTCTTCTTTGAAGTTAGCTTCAGGTTCTGCTACGAAACGAAGAGTTGCAATCTGATTAGCCTTGATACCGTTACGCAGATCCACAGGAGTGTTTCCAACGTAAGCTACGTAGCGAGGAGCAGGAACGTTCTTCACGTCAAAGCCTGTGTTACCAATGTTGATACCACCGTTGGTCACTGTTACCGTGATCTTTCTTTGCTTTGGAATGATCGTCACCTTACCTGGCTTCTCACCTTTGATGATTTCAGCACCACCAGCAGCAGCGAAGCTCGGGTTGTAGTTAGTACCCAAAGTAGGAACTTCAATGTTTACCGTGTTACCGCAGTTCATGTAAAGTGTCGGCGCGTTACCAGTTGTTACACGTATAACGGGCTGAGCCACGAAGTATTCTATGTCCTGAACAAATTCCTGACCTTTCAGCATGATCTTCGCCTTGAAGCTCTTCTTAGCGATGCCGTGAGCGTCGTATCCACCACCTTGTGCAGTGAATTCAACCTTACCCATCTTCACACCGCTGGCGTCTGCTACGATAGGAAGTTTTTGACCATCCTTATAGAACTCAGATTCCAGAGCAGTTGATGAACCAGTAAGGAACATTTCAGCTTCATACTTTGCACCAGCTGCGATTGTAGAAGACTTAGCTTTTACCATTGGAATGAACTTGTCGAAGCTGATACGCTTAGCGCCTGCATCCTTTGCAAGTTTGTCCAATGCGCGTGATTCCATGTCAAGAACTTCGGTTTCCGCCTGTGTTACTGAAGCCAAAGCTGCAATAACCGGAGTGTTTTCGAACGTGAACGTGAGGAAGTCCTTTCTAACGTGGTCTTCATCAGCTGCGAAGATTGGAATATCCTTCGGCGCCTTTGCTATCTTCTGAAATGGGGGTTCAGGTTTTGCCAGCTCGTTAAGGGTCTTCACGTAGTCGTTCAACAACTTTTCGTAGTTCTTTCCATGAGCAGAATTAGCGTCAATCATCATCGTAGCTACTTTAGAGCTATGGTCGTTGATGAGCTTGTCGTCAATCTTATCTGTCCCTGAAGTCTTCATCATTTCCTTCTTCAGACTTTCGATCGCTGCTATAGTATTCTTAGTCAGTTCGCGTACTTTTTCTGCATTAGCCTTAGCTGCAAGCACACCTGCATCCTGGCTTTCACCGGCATCTTTCATGATGCCTTGCAGAATCTGGTTGCTCTTCTCGTCTCCTGCGGTGATCAGGCCGTTGAGGGTCACGTTAATGATCGCGAACTTCTCGAGTACCGCGTTGCTGACCTGAAGCGCGAGGAGCGCGGTCAACACCAGGTACATCATCCCGATCATTTTCTGACGCGGAGTTTCTTTTCCACCTGCCATTTGTAAATACCTTTTTTAGAGTTTAAAAAGTTAACGTTAGTAAACAGGTTTCATTATGCTTGTCCGCCACCTTTCATGGCTGTGAGCATGCTGCCATATACTTTGTTCAGTGAAGTCAGGTTATCAGTAAGCTTACCGAGCTCTGTAGTGAACTTCGCTGTGTTGTCGCCAACTTTAGAAAGTCCGTTCATAGCGCCAGTGAGGCTTTCATAGAACTTGTTCATGTTCTTCACATGGCTATCTGCATCCTTCAGTTCCATTTCGTAAACTGAGTTCAAAGCAGCCAGGTTCTTAGTAACCTTCTGAACTTGTGAGTGGTATTCACCTGCATCTTTAGACGCATCAGACATGCTTGATACAGCCTTGATAGCAGTATCATAAGACTTATTCATTTCGAGAAGTTGCGTAGAAGCTTTCTTCACGTTGTTAGCATAATCATTAGTAGCTACAGCTGCATCAGAAAGTGAACCCATCTTCTTAGCTGATTCGGCGAGGTTGTTCAAACCTTTTCCGAGGCTGTCGAGAAGTTCAGGACCGATCTTAGCTTTCTCCAAAGATGCATCCAGTTGAGCTGTCAGTGAAGGACCGTTTGATTTGTTCGATACGCGGGTAGGAACAGTAGGACCTTCGTAGTCTTCGCCAAGCTCAGGATAAACCTTTGACCAATCTGGCTCCTGGTGAGGTGGCTCAAATGCGCTTAGGAAGAAGATGATCGCTTCAGTCGTAAGACCGATGAACAACATCTGATCCGCACCTTCGTAGTGAAGGATCTTAAACAAAGCTCCGATGATAACAACCGCTGCTCCGATACCATACACCTTCGGCATAATGGTCTTATAGAGTAATTCAACGAAGCCGCCTTTTTTCTTGCTCATTGTAGTAATGGTTTAGTTTGCCTTTTGATATGTAAAAAAATTGTGTGTGTAGTCAAAGTTTAAAATTCTGATCCAGATGAGCGACCCAAGTGCGTCATAGCGCATCTAAATCCGATGTAGGCACGTGTAGAGTCTTTGAATTCATAAGTACGTGTGCCAGTCTCCAGGTAGTAAGCCACGTCCTTCCAGGAACCACCACGAACGACCTTCTTAGGTGGAACTTTAGGATTGTATTTTGAGCTTTCCGGATTAGTCCGGGGATCGATGTATTGCGGGTTCAAATCCCAAACAGTAGGTACAGATGCAGGGTTGAAATCGTCGAGGCACCATTCAGAAACGTTACCTGACATATCATACAAACCGTAGTCATTAGGGAAATAAGCTTGTGCAGGAGATGTGTAAGCGAAACCGTCATCATAGAAGTTACCACGACCAGGCTTGAAGTTAGCGAGCATACATCCTTTAGAGTTACGGATGTAAGGGTTACCCCATGGATACTTCGCCATATCACGACCACCACGTGCTGCATATTCCCATTCTGCTTCAGAAGGCAGACGGAATTCAGGCATCGGGAAGTCACCTACGCTCTTGCGATAGTCATTGAGATAAGCAGTTCTCCACTGTCCGAAGAATACCGCTGCATCCCAGTTTACACCAACTACAGGATACTGATCATACCCAGGGTGCCAGTAATAGTAGTCCTGAATAGGATCACCCATGTGGTGAGCAAAGTCACGAAGCCATGCAGCAGTGTCAGGATAATATTTCTGACGGAAAGTTTCTGCATCAACAGTTTCGAAGCCTTCGATACTACCATTATCAACGGAGTTGGTAAACTGACGGTACTCGTTGTTGGTGATTTCGGTGTCATCCATAAAGAATGGACCGATTGTTACTTGCTTGTTGAAGTTGATCTGCGTAGAAGCAGGATCTTCATCGGCCTGTCCCATGTGGAACGTTCCAGCAGGTATGGGCACCATACCATATGGAATGGTCATGACCCAGCCCTCACGTCCTGACACGCCGACCAGCTCTCCGGAGTCACCTCCCTTTTTGCCGCCGAGGCCGAGCAATCCACAAGCGCTGGCAAGAGCGCCTGTCATGACCAAAATTAATTTTGAAACAACCGACTTATTCATACAGAATTCTAAGTTTTCTTTTTTTTAAAAAATGCGGTTTTTAAACCCTCTCAAATGATTGACTTAGCAAGTGAGAAACGATCAGCAAATTCGTCAAAACAGTCCGAATCACCCAGATTTTGTCGCTTAGTGCCTATACCTCGGGGTCCGAACGACTTTTTTGCCGCCTTTCACGCCAGCAGGCAGGTCGTAACTAAGCATGAACTCCAGTGAAAAATTTTCTTTGGCAGCCTGGTCCTTCACAATAAAATCTACAGCAGCGCCCAATTTCAATGATTTGTCCTTGAGCAGAGAATATCCCAACAGCAAACTGGCGGCCTCGGATTGTCTAAACGCTAATCCGCCGTACATCGTATCTTTGATGTGAGCAATTCCTGCGACGTCTACCTGAAAATAATTCAGATCGGTTCTAACGTCAGCGGTAAACTGGAGTTTCAGGTCAAAGCTAACTTCGTAAAAATAACCACCTGTTAAGTTGATGTGATTCTGAAGGGCGCCACGGGTGCTGTCCTGACCGAAATCGAATTTGGATTTTAGGAGGTGACTGACGCCGATACCGGCGTAGTATTTTTCAGCGCGGTAAAAGATACCTGCGCCAAGGTCAGGACGTACTTGGGACTCCTTCCCTTCGGTGATCAAAGGATCCGGGTTTTGAATCGCCCGGTATTTTGATCCGTCAATTGTTTGAGAATAAATGCCAAGCTTCAAAGCGAAACTAAGCTTCGATTCTTTTATGCCCAGGTGATAGGCATACATCATTTGTGCTTCCAGGTTGTTCACTGGTCCAAGGCGGTCGTTTAACACATACGCTCCGAAACCGCTGTGCAGTTTATAGATGGGTGTGTTAAAAGTAACCATTGAAGTTGTGGGAGCACCACCGTCGCCAAAGCTTGACTGGTAACCAGTCCATTGTTGACGATGTACAGCTGTGAAGCGGGTTACGCCATCAACACCGGCATATGCAGGCGTCAGATACAGGTTATTAAACATGTATTGAGTGAATAGCGGATCCTGCTGTGCAAATGCGCTTACTCCGGGGTAGAGGAGCGCGAGCATATAAAAAATCTTTTTCAGCATTAAGTCAAAAAAGTAGGATACGAAGTAAACCTTTTTTTACGACACTATCAACTGATGTAAGTTGAAGTGTAATAAAATAGATCACTTTCTAAAATTCAATAAATGAAGCAGTTACTTAATGCCGTTCGCCTTCTTAATATACAATTCCAGCGCACCCGTCATGGATGGAGCATTGGGCAGAGGAGCCTCAATATCAAGGATTAAACCCGCTGCAACGGCTGCCTTGGCGGTCGTTGGCCCGAACACCGCAATCCGCGTATTGTTTTGCTTGAATTCGGGGAAGTTTACGAACAGTGAATTGATGCCTGAAGGGCTGAAAAACGCAAGGATGTCGTAGAATACTTCCTTCAGGTCCGATAGATCGGATGCAACCGTGTGGTAAATGATCGCTTCCGTGTAATTGTATCCGCCATCTTTCAGAAAGTCGGGAATGTCATTCTTCCGGATATCCGAACAGGGGAAAAGGTATTTTTCATTTTTATGCTTCTTGAGAATCTCAAGAAGGTCCTGCGCAGTTTTCAGACCTGTGAAGATCTTGCGCTTGCGTATCACGATGTACTTCTGGAGGTAGTTTGAAGTCTGTTCCGAAATGCAAAAATACTTCATCTCGGGAGGCATCTCCAGTTTCAATTCTTTGCAGATATGAAAGAAGTGATCGACCGCATTACGACTGGTGAAAATGATAGCCGTATGGTTAAGTATGTCGATCTTCTGTTTTCTGAATTCTTTTACGGGCACCGGCTCAACCTGGATGAACGGTCTGAAATCGATTTTCAGGTTAAATTTTTCTGCGAGCTTCAGGTAAGGAGAGTTGGCGTCGGCAGGAGCTTCCTGGGTTACGAGGATACTCTTTACTTTTCGCATCCTGTCAGTAGCTATTTCACTCATCACGTAAAGAATTCAGGGCTAGTAATAAAGAACCTTAACTGTAATCAGAAAGGGAATTAATTCTGTGGCACAAATGTACGAAAATAAATGGAACATGGAATGCTGGAGTTGTCGTTGCAACTTTAAAATGATCAATACCATCCATCCGGCAAACACCCAGGCGATCGCATGAAGCAGGAAGTCGTAGAAACCTTCACGAGTTCCGCGCATGATAAAATAAAAGAACACGATCACGGTAAGCACTCCAAAAACTCCGACCAAAAGTCTTACCCAATTGAAAAAATGTACACTGCCTACCTCCTTCATTCCGAAGATGTAAGAGAGGCCATAAACCATAACAATCTTTCCAAAAAACAACGCCAGCACTATGAGACTCAGCTCGCCCCATTCAAGTATGGCATCCCAGAATGTAGTTGGTTGGAAATACAAAGCTGTCGGATATTCGTGAGGCAAAAAGTGATAGACGATCATCAGGAAATAACCGAGCATCAGGCTGCTGTACGCATAAAAAAGAATATTAATACTATTCGTAATGCGGGACTTGGAGGGACCATCTTCCGCTTCACGCATAGAAAATATCTTGGAAATAGAAAAATAATCTGAAGCCAGCTTGGGGTTAAGCTTAATGATGGTGATAATCATCACAAGCAATACCATAATGCCGATGATCGCGAAGTCGCGGAACGACGAATAGTTAGGCGTTAACGTTTCACCAAAACTTGGATTAGTTTTTCTTGAAATAACAGCTGTTCTAAGTCCACCATCGTCGGCACTGATTCTCCTCTGATGAATCGCCAGCTGCAGCACTGTTGAGCCATACCGTGAGGCGAGGCTATCGATACTTAAAGTATAAGGCGCTTTCGACTGTACAGACAATTGGCCGTTAATAAAAACGCTGTATCGGGCAGGGCTGGAAATTTGAAGATCCATGCCTGAAAATGCAGCAGCGTCGAGCTTAAAGTAAACGGTTGTTACTTCGCCGTGCGCGCTCCCGTAAGGCACATATTGTCCCTCGTGAAAAACGAGCCAGTCGTTGTGCAGATCCTTGACAAGCGCATTGCCCTGTGCTTTGGCTGATTGATGTAGGGGTACTGCAAAAAATAATAACAGTGCGTAGAAGACAGCCTTCATAAAGTACGTTGGCGCAAAAGTATCAGTTTCCCTGTTGATATCCGAAATGAAGAAGTTTGTTTGCTGATTCGGCAGCTATTTTATGTTCCTGCATCGCTCGAATGTAGGTGCCTGCACTCGATCCCGCACAAAGATTTAGCTTATCACACAGTTAGAAGTATAAACCGGTGACACGCTAACCTTTGCCCGGTCCGCTACCATTAATGCAAGTTTTGATCAATCTTTGCGCTCACGTGGCTGGCATCTATTTTCATATACCGTTCTGCAGGCAGGCCTGCTTCTATTGTGATTTTCACTTTTCGACAAACCTGCGACCACGCGAGGATATGGTGAAGGCATTCGCCCGGGAGCTGACTCTGCGTAAAGACTATCTGCAGGGCGCCCCACTCCAGACTGTCTACTTTGGCGGCGGCACACCATCCGTACTTTCCCGGCACGAACTGGAGTTGATTTTCGACGAGCTTTCAAAAAACTTTTCGATCGACAAAGACGCTGAGATTACCCTGGAAGCTAATCCGGACGATCTCACGGATGAAGCTCTTGGCCTGTACAAGGACACCGGCATCAACCGACTCAGCATTGGTATTCAGTCGTTCGACGACACCGTGCTTAAGTCATTGAATCGTATACACAACGGTATGGCCGCGCGCACCAGCGTTCTGCGCGCACAGGACAAAGGCTTTGACAACATCAGCATTGATCTCATCTATGCCATTCCTCAACAGGACATGGAGCGATGGACAGACAATGTAAGAGAGGCAATAGACCTCAGGCCACAACACATATCGTCGTACTCTTTAACGATCGAGGAAAAGACGATGCTTGGAAAGTGGGAGAAGCAAGGCAAGTTTAAGGCCGCCGATGATGACTTTGCTGCTGACCAGCACGAGCGATTAGTCGACCTTTTGAATGCTGCAGACTTTGAGCATTACGAAGTTTCCAATTTCGCCAGGCCAGGCTTTCGGTCACGTCACAACACAAGCTATTGGCTGGGCAAACATTATTTGGGTATTGGACCGGGAGCACATTCGTTCAACAGTGATACGCGGCAATTCAATGTTCGCGATAATCGAAAATACATCAGCAGTCTTCAATTGGGAGAGATTCCTTCAACCGTTGAGTTATTAACAGACCAGGAAAAGGTAAATGAATACTTGCTGATCTCCCTTCGCACCTCATGGGGCATAGATGCGGCGTATATACGTAACCAATTTCGTGTCAATCTTTTTGAAGATCAACGAGACTATATCTTAAACCTTGAAAAAGAGGGCCTTGCAACCGTAACCGGAGATGTGCTTGTGCTTACTCGCAAGGGTTTGCTGCTTGCCGACGAAATCGCACTTAATCTTATCCCAACAGGGTCACAACTGTAAGGCTAGCCGTATTGATGCATGCGAAATGTTTGTATTTTCGCAACTCTCCCTACCCAGAATGAAAACAATTGAGGAAAAAAAGGTTCACTTGCTGCTCAAGGCGGTGATCTTTCATTACCACGGTCTTGACGAAGAGGAAAGGCTGGACCTGGCCAAGACTGCGGCAGAACTCAATGCCACTGAAGAATACCAATGGGCTATTGATTTCGTGGCTCTCGATTATCTCACCGCCTTTGATCGCGCACGCGATTATATGAATGCCATCATAGGAGACTATAACCGTGAGAAGCGTATCGAACTGATCAACATGGTTTGGCTGGCCAATAATCTCAAAGGCTATGTTACTGAGATGGAAGCCACGGCTATGCTTAAGCTTGCCAAGGACTGGAATGTACAGAAAGAACTTATCGATCTCATTACAATCTAGTATTGAGTACTGAGTCGTGAGTTTGGTCTATGACCGTTTTTAGTATGGGCTGTTAAAAAGGATGTTTTGGTGGGTGATTTTGGTCTAAGGATTTAACCGCAAAATGTAGAACGATAAATGTAAAATGTAAAAGTGAAAGGCGGCCTTGAAAAGGGGCGCAATACACACAGTCCACATATCATTAAATAGCAAAGGGCCCGACAAGTCAGGCCCTTTGCTTTTATTTCCAGTACAACAGTACTCAAGGGATCTGAATGGACCTATCCATTCATTGATGCCAGGAACTCGTCATTGTTTCTTGTACCCTTCATCTTGCTTTGGAGGAATTCCATCGCTTCGACAGAGTTCATATCAGCCATGTACTTACGCAGGATCCATACGCGCTGAAGTTCATCCTCACGGAGGAGAAGGTCCTCACGGCGTGTGCCAGATGCAGGAACATCGATGGCTGGATATACGCGGCGGTTTGAAAGCTTGCGATCAAGTTGAAGTTCCATGTTACCTGTTCCTTTGAATTCTTCAAAGATAACTTCGTCCATTTTGGAACCGGTATCGATCAGCGCTGTTGCAATGATTGTAAGTGATCCACCGTTCTCGATCTTACGAGCGGCACCAAAGAAGCGCTTGGGTTTATGAAGTGCGTTGGCATCAACACCACCAGACAAGATCTTACCTGATGAAGGTACAACTGTATTGTGGGCACGGGCCAGGCGAGTAAGTGAGTCAAGAAGGATCACAACATCGTGACCGCATTCTGTCATACGCTTTGCCTTCTCAAGGATGATGGAAGCAACTTTTACATGACGTTCAGCCTGCTCATCGAACGTAGAGGCTACCACTTCAGCACGCACGCTGCGAGCCATGTCGGTAACTTCTTCAGGACGTTCGTCGATCAGCAACACGATGAGATAAACTTCAGGATGATTTTCAGCAATCGCATTGGCGATGTTCTTCAACAATACCGTTTTACCGGTCTTGGGCTGGGCAACGATCATACCGCGTTGTCCTTTACCAATCGGAGAGAATAAGTCGAGGATACGTGTCGACAAATTATCGTGCGTCGTGCTAAGCTTCAGCTTTTCGTTAGGGAAAAGAGGTGTGAGGTATTCAAAAGCAACACGGTCGCGAATTTCTTCAGTAGTCTTACCGTTGACGGACTCAACCTTTAACAAGGCGAAGTACTTCTCCCCTTCTTTGGGAGGACGGATAAAACCTTTTACTGTATCACCGGTCTTCAGACCAAACAATTTGATCTGAGAAGGAGACACGTAGATATCGTCCGGGCTGGCCAGGTAGTTATAATCGGATGAACGCAGGAAACCATATCCGTCCTGCATGATTTCAAGAACTCCTTCATTGCTGATGGCGCCATCGAATTCACGAATCGCCACGCGGAAAGGAGTTTGTCTCTCTTCGCGTTGATTCTCAGGCTTAGGCGGACGAACCTGTTCTTCCTGAACAATGGATTCACTGGGTTCTGATGCGCCGTTTATTCCGCTATTGATAGGTGTGTCAAAGTTGATGTCGATCGAATCGATCATGTCGTCAGTTGAAAAATCGGACTCGCCTTTGGGGGCTGGAGGTGGTGCGTTCGTTACATTTTCACGACGACGGGGGCGAAGTTTACGTTCATTGTCTGCCGGTTGGGGAGCTGATACAACGGGTGTTGATAATGCCGGTGCTTTCTTTTCTGTGGCGGTGTCGCCCGACACTGCTTGCTGATCGAGAATCTTGTAGATGATGTCCTGTTTAGAAAGCTTTTTGGCGTTTTTTACGCCCATCCCCTCCGCGATTTCCTTCAATTCTGAAAGAAGCCTGACATTCAGGTCGTCAATAGTATACATGGTGAGTTAGAATGGATTGAAAAAAAATTGAATGATGGTTGAAGTAATTAGGTTAAATCAGCGCAGGCTGAGTTACGTGAATAAAAACGACTAACTAGAGAACAAAAAACGAACAGTAAAATTCCGGATTTTGATTCAAAGGCTTGAGATGAAGCCTGATTGACTGTACAAACATAGCTACATTTTTAACGATAATCAAACCGTCAAATTATTTTTTATTGCCTGAAAAAGGCCGAAAGCATGCAAAAAAACTAATTTTAGCGACTCAAAAATCAAACACCGGATGCTACAGGTATCGATCATACGCGATCAATTGGACACAGTGCTGGACGGACTTGCCAAACGAAACTTCAAACAGGGGAAAGAACTGTTGGAAAACATTCTTGATAAGGACAATGCGCGCAAGGAGACACAGCGCAAGCTCGACGACTTAAAGGCAAAGGCCAATGCTGATGCTAAAAAGATCGGAGAGCTAATGAAAGCTGGCAAAGCAAGCGAAGCCAACGAACTTAAAGCCGGAGTTGCCGGATCCAAAGAACTGACAAAAACACTGGAAGCTTCGTTGACATCACTTGAAACTGAGGTCACCGAACTGCTCTATAAGATACCGAATGTGCCGCATAAAAAAGTCCCGGCAGGTTTTGGTGCTGATGACAACATCACTGTGCATACGCACGGCGACATGCCTAACCTTCCTGGTGATGCGCTTCCTCATTGGGAACTGATCAAGAAGTATGACATCATTGACTTCGATCTGGGGAACAAGATATCAGGTGCGGGCTTTCCGGTTTACAAAGGAAAAGGTGCCAAGCTTCAACGAGCCCTGATCAACTACTTCCTCGATGAAGCAGAAAAACAAGGATACAAAGAAGTTCAGCCGCCGATTGTTGTGAACGAAGCATCCGGTTACGCCACGGGACAGCTACCCGACAAAGAGGGTCAGATGTACTATATCGGCGAAGACGGACTCTATCTGATTCCAACTGCCGAAGTACCTATCACCAATTTGTATCGCGATGTGATTGTGCCGGAAGGTGATCTGCCTGTTAAACATGCGGGCTACACGCCGTGCTTCAGAAGGGAAGCTGGTAGCTGGGGCGCTCACGTACGTGGACTTAACCGCCTCCATCAGTTTGACAAAGTTGAAGTTGTTCAGATCACCAGGCCGGAACAGTCATACGATGTGCTTGATGAAATGTGCACGCATGTGCAGGGACTGTTGGAGAAGCTTCGGCTTCCATACAGAAAGCTATTGCTCTGCGGAGGTGATATGGGTTTTAACTCAGCGCTTACGTACGACATGGAAGTATTTGCGGGTGGACAGAAGCGCTGGCTGGAGGTAAGTTCTGTGAGTAATTTCGAAACCTTCCAGGCGAATCGTCTCAAGCTCAGATATAAGAACGCGGATGGAAAGATCCAATTGCTCCATACCTTGAACGGAAGTGCTCTTGCGCTTCCCCGCATCGTGGCAGCGATCCTGGAGAACAACCAAACGCCTAAGGGTATCGTTGTGCCGGACGTATTGATACCCTATACACGCTTCGACATTATTGATTGATCGTATCGGAGGAACAGCAGTATGATCAATTTTTCTCAAACCAGAATAGATGGCCTGGCGGTACATGGTATCGGCAACCGTCTCAACGACGGAGTACTCAAACTGTCAGCCCATCCGTTGGAGCTGGGAAGCGAGCTGCTGCAGTCCCTCCTGTGCCGATGGTTCTTCGCGCCATTTCGTGATCCTTCCCGCTATACTTTCGGAGAGGACGACCAGGGCCAATCCCTGCTGGCGATGGCGAACTATGTTTTTGCCAATCATGCATCACTGCATGAAAACTCCGCCTTGCTGGCAGAGCGCCTGTTCAACATCACTGAACATCCCAACATCAAACCCGGGGAGTTATACATGGGTTGCTTTTCCAATGTCATATACAATGATCAGATATGCGATGTGATTGGTCTGTTTAAGTCTGAGACCAAAGAGAACTTCATCAAAGTCGAGTCTCAACGAAGTGATTTCAAGGTTAGTGCGCACGAGGGGATCAACATCAACAAGCTTGACAAAGGATGTCTCATTATACGCGTTGAAGGAGAAGAAGCTCCCGTGTGTCTGCTCGTCGATACGGCCAACCGCTCAGAAGCCCGCTTCTGGAAGGAAGATTTTCTCCGATTGGTTCCTATGCAGGATGCCTTTAATCAAACAAAGAGCTTCATGAATATGACCAAGTCGTTCGTGGATGAAGAAATGCCTCAAACCTTCAGCACCTCCAAGGCCGACAAAGCAGATATGCTGAACCGCTCGATGGATTTCTTCAAGACGAGGGAGACCTTCAATCAGGAAGAATTCGAAACAACGGTATTGGGTGACGAGGAAGTAATTGAATCCTTCAGAAATTACGGTAAGGATTTCATGAATGAGCAGGCAGTCGTTGATAACTTCGAGATCTCAGCGCAGGCTGTGAAGCGCCAGGCACGAGTTTTCAAGAGCGTCATCAAGCTGGACAAGAACTTTCATATCTACATCCACGGCAATCGCGACCTTATTGAGAAAGGCTTTGATGAAATCGTTGGGAAAAACTATTACAAAGTATTCTTCGATCAGGAGACTTAAAAGCTTCCTGCACTGTGTCGTCAGGCCGGAAAACGATTGGCAATGTTGTTTCTTCTTGCCATGTCAGCGGTGCCGACATTAGTGTGGTACTCAAAAGGTAAAATCGAAGAATCGGTAATTCACCGTTAAGTGTATAATTCATCACTATTGGCATGGCAGGAAACGAAAATCGGTGCTAATTTGGATTACCAATAAAACCCCTATGGAAACGCAAACATTTGGCGCAAAAGTAAAACGAACCAGTAAGAAGGTTCTACGCATTTTCCTGATCGCTCTCGTCGTAATTCTGGTCGTCGGATTTAGCTTTCTATACTGGGGCACCTATGAAGATGGTGTAATGGCAGGCAAGATCTTACGGGTAAGTGAGAAGGGTATGATGTTCAAGACGTATGAAGGAAAGATCAATCTTGAAACGTTTGGCGCCTTACGCGACGCAAGTCCCATTGCAGAATCGTTTGACTTTTCAATCGAAAAAAGCGACAAAGAATTAATCAAGGAGCTTCAAGAGGTAGCGCTCACCGGCGAGCGGGTAAACCTTTATTTCGTGAAGCACTATACGGCATTTCCCTGGCGAGGTGATACAAAGGTATTTGCCACCAGGGTGGAGAGGCTTGGGAAGTAACCGCCAGGCGCTCTCCTGATACGATCTCAGCGGGGTTTCCAGTGCAGCCCATGGTTCCCCAGTCATTTCCACTTTTTCCTATTCCAAGGCAGCCCAGAGCCTTCGCCGTGCTATTACGCCTTACTCATAGCCACACTTACACCAGGGCCATTAATCCCATAAGAACTTACGCAAAAGCAAACTGATGCTAAGGCGAAGCTTAAGCCGTCAGTGCAAGACGAGTGTAGGATGAGTGCAGGACGAGTGTAGGATGCTGTTGCGGTGATAGGTGCGAACGTTGCGATGATAACAGCCGCAACATGAATCAGGCAGGACATTTGAATAACAAAAAAGGGGCCCGTTTGGTCCCCTTTTTTAATGTTTTTGCTTGCTAAAGGTTTATGCAGTAGCAGCCGAAGTCTCTTCGAACTTCTGAGATATTTTCAGGACAACTGTCTTCTTTGCTTTATAGCCACAGTATCCGCACTGGAAGTGCTTCAACAGCTGGCCTTCTTCAGCCACAGAAGGGGCTTTGAGGATCTCCTCACGAACAACCTTAAACGTCTGGTAGTTGCACTCAGGGCACTGCAGAGCGTGGAGGTGACCAGAGTATCTTTCGATCTTTACATAGCCAGTCTCTTCATCTTTCCACACGTCGTAGTCGACAGAGAATACGTTTTCTTCAGCCTGCATACCTTCGTCGAGGTAAGCATCTTCTTCCTGTTCACCCAAAAGTTTCATTGCCTTGCCGGTCTTCGGAGAAATCCGTGGCTTGTAGCGCAAGGCCTTGAGGCGCTTCTCGATGAAGAAAGGATAATAAAACTTTAACATGTTCTGGAAGATCAGGGCCACAATCATACCCATCGCGAAAGTCGTAAAGCCCAGAACGAAGATCCAGAGAGTGCTTAACTTCTGAATGTTAGAGTTAGCATAGAAGCAGCATCCCACAATCAGGATGATCGCGGCAACCCACAAGGTTTTGATTTCGCTACGGTTGATGTAGTCGTACTTGAGTTTTGCATCAGTCATAGTGGCGAGGCGGATGACGTGGTAGAGAACGATCAAGATCGCAATCGCCCAGGCGGCATATGCAATGTTTCTGGCCATCGCATTCCATGCGTCATAATTTTCGGTAACAAATTCTTCCATGGTTCCGGATTGGTTATAAGGATTGTGAATATAGCAAAAATACGCCCCCTAAGCTAGTTTTAGGTAGTCCTTGGGGCAGATTCATAGTTAAATGGCTTAAAGTTATTAAACAAAAAGTTTAGTTGTGATACCCATCAATACCCAGGAGGTAACTGGGTAAGTCATATTTTTTTCAAAAAATCCTTAATTCGTTCGGCCGCTGCCATTGGGTTTTCCACCATGCCCATGTGGGCGACACCATCCATCACATAAATTTCGCATGTTTTACAGCTGTCGGCCTGGTCATAGATCGAGGCAACGGGTATACCTGCGTCTTTGGCGCCTGCCAGAAACAGTGTAGGTTTTTCGTATGTTCTGATCGTTTTAGTTCGATCAGGACGGTCTCTCATGGCCTTTGTATAGCCTACAACGGTGCCCTTACCAGTCGTCGCCGCGATTTGTTTGATCCTTTCGATGTCGGCGTGCTGCGGGTCAGCAAACAACGGGGCGATAAAATTGGTAGTGAATTCCTTTGCCCCGTTTTTGTTAACAAACTCTATCACCTTATTCCTGGATTCCCTGCGCTCAGCAGAGTCGGGTAACGCGGTAGAGTGAAAGAGCACCATGCCATCGATCATGTCGGGGCGTTGTGCGATCATGGCGAGCGCCACATAGCCACCCAGTGAGTGACCAACGACAACAGCATTCCGAAGCTTATGGTTATCCATGAACGAAAGAACCTCACCGGCGCACGTCGTCGAGCGTAAATTCGTCGGGCAGCAATTCGCTTTTGCCGAAGCCCGGCAGGTCAAGCGTTACTGCTGTGTATGATGAAATGAAATGATCGGAGAACGTGTCCCAGATGCCCTGATGCATCGGGAATCCATGCAGGAATATCAGTGGCCGGCCCTGGCCCCGGATCTTTGAGAAGATACTCATCGTACCCTGGTTTCGGAATTCAACATCGCGATTACTGCGCGCTCTATGCCTTCGGCATCAAACCCAGCCTCATGCTGAAGTTCGTGTTGTTCTCCGTGTTCGACTACTGTATCGGGGATTCCAAGCCGTGCGAACATCGGCGTGGTATTGGTGATCAGCCATAAACTCGAGAATGGCACTTCCAAATCCACCCTGAATGCAGCCATCTTCAATAGTTATAACGCGGGAATAAATCGAGAATACTTCATGCAACATCGCCTCATCCAACGGCTTTACAAAGCGCATATCATAATGGCCAATATCGATGCCTTTTTTAGACAGACGCTCGCATGCCGTAACGGCGACGTTACCAATGTGACCCAATGAGAGAATGGCCAACTCCCGCCCTGTACGCAGTCTTCGTCCCGTGCCGATCGCAACCTCTTCCATTGGCGTGCGCCACTTGGGCATCACACCCTGACCTCTCGGGTAGCGAATAGAGAACGCTTTTCCTTTACGGGGAAGTTGTGCCGTGTACATCAGATTCCTCAGCTCCGACTCATTCATTGGTGCGGAGACGATCATATTAGGAAGGCAACGGAAATAGGCGATGTCGTACGCGCCATGATGCGTGGGTCCGTCGGCGCCTGCAAATCCTGCACGGTCAAGACAGAAGTTCACCGGCAGGTTTTGAATACATACATCGTGAACGACCTGATCGTATGCCCGCTGCATGAACGTACTGTAGATATTGCAGAATGGCACTAGCCCCTGCGTTGCAAGACCGGCGGAGAATGTAACCGCATGCTGTTCGGCAATTCCCACATCGATTGCACGGTCGGGCATTTCCTTCATCATGATGTTCATGGAAGATCCTGACGGCATGGCTGGGGTAATCCCAATGATCTTTTCATTTGCCCTCGCCAGTTCCACCAGTGTGTGACCAAACACGTCCTGGTACTTTGGCGGCTGCGGACTGTCGTAAGTCTTGATGTGAATCTCGCCGGTTATCTTATCGAATGTTCCGGGAGCATGCCAGGTAGTTGCATTACCCTTTTCAGAAGGTCCGTATCCTTTTCCCTTTACTGTAATGCAATGGAGGATCTTCGGGCCCTTTATATTCTTCAAATCATTCAGAACAGTCACCAGGTGATTTACGTCGTGACCATCTACTGGTCCGAAGTATCGGAGGTTAAGCGATTCAAACAGATTGCTTTGGCTCAGCAGAGCTGCTTTGATACCGGATTCAACCTTGGAGACCACCTCCTGGGCACTTTTACCAAACGATGATAACTTGCCCAGCACATTCCATACTTCGTCTTTAAGTTTGTTATATGCGCGACTGGTAGTGATGTCTGTGAGATAGTCCTTCAGCGCCCCTACGTTGGGGTCGATGGCCATGCAGTTGTCGTTCAGGATGATGAGCAGATTGGTATCAGAAACACCGGCGTGATTAAGGCCTTCGAAGGCCATACCACCTGTCAGTGCACCGTCGCCAATGATGGCGATGTGCTGCTTGTCATCTACCTTAAGATATTTCGAGGCTGCTGCCATCCCAAGAGCGGCAGATATAGACGTCGACGAATGCCCGGTTCCAAATGTATCGTAAGGGCTTTCGCTTCGCTTAGGAAAGCCTGAAAGGCCATGATAAAGACGATTGGTGTGAAAACGATCACGACGGCCCGTGAGAATTTTGTGCCCGTACGCCTGGTGTCCTACATCCCACACGAGTTGATCGTAAGGTGTGTTGAACACGTAATGCAAAGCCACGGACAGCTCCACTACACCGAGGCTTGCGCCGAAATGGCCTCCGTAAACGGATACGTTATCGATGATAAAATGTCGGAGCTCCTCGCAAAGCGCTACCAACTGCGCCTGGTCCAGCTTTTTTAAGTCCTCAGGACTATTAATCTGCGCAAGTAATTTCCCCGGCGTTATCAGCATGTAGAGTTTCTAACAAACCATTGAAAGTAAGGGATTTAGCTGTCATTTCCGCAACAGCTAAGCAACAAAGGTAGTTATTTCCGACATGCCGGAAGTTTTTAGAGGATTATAAATAAATTTGTGCCCCATGACAACAGCACCGGAGAATTTTGAGGTAAAGCTTCCGCTTTTTGAGGGGCCATTCGACCTTTTGCTCTTCTTCATTGAACGCGATGAACTGGATATCTATGATATTCCTATCTCCAAGATCACGAACGACTTTCTTGATTACGTTCGTCAGATGGAGGAGCTCAACATCGAGGTAGCAAGCGAGTTCATACTCGTTGCGGCTACGTTGATGCGCATCAAGTCAAAGATGTTGTTGCCAAGACCAGTGCTTGATGAACAAGGTAATGAGGTCGACCCACGTGAAGAACTTGTAAAGCACCTGCTTGAATACAAGAAGTACAAGTCAGTCGTTGACAGTTTTCACAAGATGGAAGAGGACGAGCTGTCGAAAGAGAAGCGAGGCAATCTTTTCAAAGAATTGAAACAACTGGCTGAAAACACTAACGTCGAGGCAGAGTTGCAGGATGTAACGGTGTTTAAGTTGATGAACCTATTCGAGCGGATTCTGAAGCGTCAGGCTGCGGAAAAGAATAAGCCCGTTCACCAGGTTATACAATATCCTTATACGGTTGAGCAACAAAAGAAGGTGATTGTAGATGCGCTTACGGCTAAGCCTCGTATGGCATTCACAGAGATACTGGAAATGTATCCGACGCGTATTGGATTGATTTTCAATTTTCTCGCGATACTCGAGATGCTCGCTTTGCAGATCCTCACTATTCAGATCGGCGAAGGCTACAGCAACTTCTGGATCTCGAAGTC
This sequence comes from Chryseolinea sp., assembly GCA_049840655.1. GTDB lineage: Bacteria > Bacteroidota > Bacteroidia > Cytophagales > Cyclobacteriaceae > Chryseolinea. Next base: position 211,182 of record JASGJX010000027.1, on the reverse strand, counting down.
GGATAATGCACCCAAGCTTAACGATGCCACAGATGAAACGGGTGGCGATAGTGACGAGAATATCCTTTGATGAGTGATACGAAGGGTGTAGATAAAATTACTCAGCCAAAGAATAAAAAAAGAGGCCGCTTGAAAAGTGGCCTCTTTTTTTTGCAGCACTCGCAAATTAGTTCTGGCTGACGCTTGTATTCCAAATGTCTTTATCCAGGCGCCAGTCTCCTTTTTCTTTTTTCCAGACGACAATGTATTTGCCACGATCGATCGACTGTCCATCCTGTCCGCCCAGTTCGTACTCACCAACTTCGACGGCCGTTTCTCCAAGTTCATCAATGTGCTTGGTCGTAAGCCTGGCATTCTTGATTCCCATTTCCATTACCATCTTCCAGAATGCACCGATGGCATTGCGACCTTGTTGCACTGGCGCTCCCGGCGGCATCAGCAGAGCTTCCTGTGTGTAAAGCGAAGCCATTCCTGTAGCATCGCCGCTTGCAAATCTTTTTTCAAATTGTTGGTTCGCGCTCTTGATATCTTCCTGGACATCCGACGCGTTAGTAACGAGTGTTGCCATAATGAGAAGGGTTTATTCTAATTAAATGTAACTTTTTCGACCTCAAAAAGGAATTAAGAATTAAGAATTAAGAATGAAGAATTGGCCACCACGACCTTCGGTCGTGTCACCGTCGGCCGAAAGGGCGGTAGCTAATTCTTAATTCTTAATTCTTAATTCTTAATTCCGTTCAGCTCCGGCAAAACTGAGCGTAAACACGCTTCCCCGTCCCGGTGCTGAACGAACAGTAATATTACCTTTTTGTTTTTGCATGATTTGTTGCGAGATGCTTAATCCAATGCCAGAGCCGCTCTTCTTCGTCGAATAAAATGGAACAAAGATCTGTTCGAGATCGTCGGAGTCGATTCCGCATCCTGAGTCACCAATGTGGACACTTACAAAATTTGCCCCCTCCCGCTCCACTGACATCGATATCGTTTTACCTTCCTTAAAGTTTGACATCGCCTCGATGGCATTCTTGATAAGGTTAATGATCACCTGCATTGTCAATCCTCTATCTGCGTATACCGCGGCCGTTACTGCACCCGGATGAGCGAATGAAATGCCTTCCCTTTGAAATTCCTGATCAAAAAGTCTGGCAACCTCCGTCAGGAGTTCTCCGAGTTTAACCCGGTCGATAACAGGTTCCGGGACCTGATTTACACTCTTGAAATTGTGTACAAACTCTTTGAGAGACCGACTTCGCTGATCAATAGTTTTCAAACTATCGAGAATATCAGTGCGCTCCTGCTCCGTTAGCTTACGTCGCTCGGCTTCCGCCTGTTCGACCAGTTCATAAATATATGATGATAGCGTAGAGAGTGGAATTGCAGAATTGGAGATCTCATGAGTGAGTACCCGCAATAGTTTTTGCCATGCTTCCGCTTCTTTGGCAATCAATTCGCTGCTAACATCGGTGAGCGCAACAAGCTTCAGTTGATCACCCTGAAAAACCAGGTGGCGCGATGTAACAGACAGGTACAAAGATCTTCCTTTCTGCACGATCCTGAACGACGACTTCTCTCCATCGCGAATGTCACGGAGGAATTCCGGCAGTGAACGGTCTACCCTCCAGAGCGAATCGATCTTCTGAATGAACGGAACCTGAAACAATGACTTCGCTGCATCATTTACGAGGAATACGTTACCGTCGCTTTCCTGGAAACAAATAAGTGGGACAGCAGCATGCTCAACGATCACTTGCAACAGATGATGTTGTGATTCTTTTTCCGAACGAAGATTCTTGAAAGTATCGTTCAGTGAATTGAAAGCCTGATGCAAATCATAGTCGTCGCTGGAGCTGTTTTCTGAAAAGGTCACCGAGAAATCATTCTGACGCAGCGACTGCAGAAACGCAGTAAGTTTTCGTTCTGATTGATCAACATAGCCAACGGTGGCATGGAATAGGCCGACCGTTGCAATGGCAGTCCATATGCCAGCCAGCCAGTATGGCGAGCCAAAAAAAAGATAGCCGGTCAGACATCCCAGCGAACAGATAGCGATCAGGCGGATGGCGATCTTATAACGCAGAGTGCGTTTAATGGTTGACCGACCGCCAGACGGCAGCCTGGCTTTTAAATCGACGACTGCTTCGCCTGCCATGGCTTGTTAGTTTATTCCGTACTCCTCTAGTTTTCGGTACAATGTAGTCCTGCCAATACCCAGCTCCTCGGACGTGCGTGTAAGGTTTCCGTTGCACTTGACCAGTGCCCTCCGAATGACATCGCGTTCCACATCGGAAAGGTTAAAGCTATTGAGTTCGTTCCCATTTGAAGAGGGTGCAACGTTCAATTGAAAATCAGCATCGCTCAACACTTCGTTTCTTGTCATGATCACGGCGCGCTCGACGGCATGTTGCAGCTCGCGAACATTGCCGGGCCAGGCGTACCGCGATAGCCGTGCCTTCAGCGTCTCTGAGAGAGTAAGCTGCTTATTGTATCGCTTACAATACTCATCCAAATAATAATGCGTAAGCGCAACTATATCGTCGGCCCGTTCACGCAGTGGAGGTAAATGTATCTCGACAGTTTTGATGCGATAATACAGATCCTGACGGAACTGACCTGTGCGAACCAGTTCATTGAGCGATGCATTTGTGGCACAGATGACGCGCACGTTCAGCGGCACAAGCTTATTAGAACCCACCCGGCTTACGAGTCTGCTCTGCAACACCGACAACAGCTTCACCTGCAATGCAGGCGTGAGGTTGCCGATCTCATCGAGGAACAATGTTCCGTTATTGGCCAGCTCGAATTTACCGATTCTCGTCTCGCGTGCATCGGTAAAGGCTCCCTTCTCGTGTCCAAACATTTCAGATTCGAACAAGGTCGGTGGAATAGCTCCAAGATCGACGGCTATAAATGCTTCTTCCGCGCGATTCGAGCGATCGTGGATGGCATGAGCAACAACTTCCTTACCCGTTCCATTTTCTCCCAGGATCAACACATTAGCATCGGTTGCCGCGACTTGTTCAATTGCATTCATTACGGGTTCCATCGCAGGAGACGATGCAATGAATGAATGTTGTGCACGATTTAAATGATGATTCAATGCTTTTTGTCTGGTCTTAAGTTCGCGATTCTCTTTTCGGGCGCGTGCCTGCTGATAGGCATTAAGCACAGTAGTTACGAGTTTCTCTTTATCCCAGGGCTTTGGAAGAAAATCGACAGCTCCTTCCTTGATAGACCTTACTGCCAATTCAATATCACTGTAAGCAGTCTGCATGACTACCTGCGTATTGGGAGACAGTTGTCTCAGCCGGTTCATCCAAAAAATGCCCTCGTTGCCTGAGGTAACGCCAGCTTTAAAGTTCATGTCCAGCAACACAACGTCGTATTCGCGTTGCTTTAACACCGACTCCATTGTTTTGGGAGAGGCCAGAGTATCTACCGTCTCAAAGTAGTTTTTCAAAATCATCTTCGACGTCATAAGCACATGCTCGTCGTCGTCGAGAATTAGAATATTGCCGCTATATTTCTTCATGAAGGGTTAATCCAGGTTACAGTATGTGAGATGCCTGATGTGTGTATTTACCTGCACTGCTGATGTTACCATCGGCAATGCCAATCGCGATCACCTTTTTGCCTAATAAAGCAGACTTGCGAGTCCCCGACCAATGGGCTGCCAGAAATCTGTGTAACGTACTTCCCAGAGAACAGACTGAATGATCATCAGCAGCGTAACTATTGCATAGGGTCTGTAGTCTTGTTTCTTAACGATATCAATGATCAGGAAGACGAAAGCTACGGACGCAACAATGATCAATGTTGAAGTCACGACCAGAGGACCGGGAACGCCAAACCATATACCCAGCAGTCTTCCGATGCCAGGGCCGAGCATCATAATGCCTGTGCCGATCATGTAACGCATATGATAGTACGTGCGGTGGCGGTTGTTAAGAGCCAGGCCATACAGGATTGCAAAGATTGGAATACTCGGAATGCTTAGAGCAATCTCCGCATATGCGTCAGCAGGTGTATGCGCTTCTATATTCCTGCTGAACACCATTCCCGAAACAAGGTATATGGACAACATCACCAGAGGCGCGATTACGTAGGATGCACTGCCCACAAGTTTATGGATGCGTTGTTTACGACTCGCGATAAGAAGTGGTTGAACGATCAACATACCCATCCATAAAAGCATCATGAATCCGTGGAAATGTTGAACGAAGAGGAAACCTTCAAAAGAAGGGAAGAAGACGGTGTAGGTGCGGTGAAATCCCCACAAAAGGACCAGAAGAATTGCGCAGGCTATCACGCTCGAACGCGTGTAGCTTGAGGGTTGAACGGTTTGCATATAGAAATTTAAAGGGTGTACTTCTTCATGCGTTGCCAACTTTCGGAAACCCTGCCACGGCGGCAATTCGCCGTCGTTTGCTCTCACCCCGGCCACAATTCAGACAACATTTATAATCCCGAGGACTACACTTTTTCGCTCAGGCACCGGGCGATATCCAATATCGCCGAACCCATTAGCTCCAACATATTCGATAACCAGGTTCGTGGCCATGTTGTTTGCGACACTCTCCTAACGATCGGCTCCTCTTAGCCAAAAACTTCATCAACCTTAGCTAGAAGGTATCAACAAATTCCGTAAGAAGGAAGCGCCCGAACTCTCCATTGTCGCAATAAGTCAAATTCAAACGTCGTGCCTTCGGATAAAACCGTCATTCAAGTGCGAAACGGCAGTTTTGTCAGTAAAAAAATCATAGGCTGTTCTGAAATGAAACGTTTTTACTGTATCAATATGGTACGAGACGTATTTCAAAGGCAATTACCTTCTGCTACCGGGGCCATTACCTATTCAGTTCGGCCCGGACTTACGGATCAGGACTGAAAGCAGAGACCCGTGCATTACTTTCCACAACATCTCGCTTCCGGTGCTTCAGATTCACAAAGGCAGATGCGTTACAGATCGTTGTAATTGCATTTACAGGCAGGGCATAAAGTTTGTCGCTGACAGTGATAAACCGACTTAAATTTTCAGCAGGATGGCAAAGAAGAAGACACCAGCACAGAAAGGCCGGGACAAGGTTCGGCCTGATCAGGGACAAGGCTCCAAAGGTTTTTTTGGTACGGACGGAGATTGGAACGCTGACAATGATGATCTGAAAAAGGCACAGCGCGAATCATCGCCTGTCACCATCAAGAAAGCAGATTAGAAGGTTGTTATCTGCTATCCGGATTCGACTGTGCTTGGGGTGATCAGCCAAACATGATCAAAACGTGAACGTTCATCCACGGCCGGATACGTTCAAATCCGGACAAGCGCGAAAGGATTAACCGCCAAAATCAATCTAAGGAGGCCACTATTTAATGGCATATTTGTTGGCAAATGGCCGACATGCTAAAGAACTACCTCCTCCTCACGCTGCGAAGCCTCGCCAAGAATAAGGTATTTGTTGTCATCAATGTTGTGGGCATGAGCATTGCCATTGGTTGTTGTATCGTTGCTTATTTCGCTTACGCGTACGATCTCAACTTCGACGATGTACATCAAAACAGGGAATCGATTTACCGGGTAAGCGCAGTACGGACTTTTGAAAACACTACTACTAAATATGGGCGCGTGCCCCTGGCGCTGGGGACGGCCATAACGTCTGCCTTTCAGGATGTAGATCAGGCCTCACGCTATACCAGAGTTACCTCCAACTTCAAACGTCATGACGATCTCTTCGCGTCTGACCTTGCCTATGTTGACCCCGCATTCTTTAACATGTTTACTTTTGAGTTCATCGCGGGTAGTCCGTCTGTAATCAAGGATGTTACCAGCATAGTCATTTCTGAATCGATGGCCATCAGACTTTTCGCAACGCCTGAAAAAGCGGTTGGTCAAAACATCACTCAGGTTCATCCTCATGGTCTGAAAGAAGTTAAGATTGCCGGGGTCTTTCGTGAACCTCCTATGAACTCGAGCTTCTATAGAATGAATGGTATTGCCTTCATCAACTTTGAAAACTATGAAGACGATCAACGCGCCAGTGAAGATGACTGGTTCAGTGATGCGACTGTTTATATTCAGGTGAAGGACCGCGCAAATCTTAGCTCAGTAGAAAAGCAGTTAAGTAACTATGTCAGGCAAAACAATCAGGTACGGGAAAACTTTCACGTGAAAGCATTTGAACTTGACTCGTTCACATCAATGGCTCATCGCGACCGCGATGAAAACGTGCAGGCTGAATCGTGGGGTGCTCCACCCGTTGGGGCAATTATCGGATCGGTTATCATGAGCTTCATGATTCTGCTGATTGCCTGTTTCAATCTCGCCAATACATCGATCGCCATGTCTGCCCGACGGCTGAAAGAAATCGGCATGCGAAAAGTTATGGGCTCCATGCGAGTGCAGATTGCGCTTCAGTTTATGGGTGAAACAACATTTATTTGTCTGATCGCATTGGTTGTCGGCCTCGGCCTTGCTGACCTGCTCGTAGCCGGTTGGAACATTATGACCGGGAATATGATTCACCTTGAGCCCAATTACTTCTCAAGGCCGGGATTCTTACTGTTCCTCGTTTCAGTTCTTATGATCACCGGTACAGTGGCTGGTAGTTATCCAGCCATTTACCTAAGCCGGTTTCAGCCTGTTACCATTCTTAAGGGCAAGCTAAAACTTGGGGGAACAAACCTGTTTACCCGAACGTTGCTCGGCCTTCAGTTCACGATATCATTGATAACTCTTGTTAGCGCCGTTGGCTTTTCTGCAGAATGCACGATACCAGGAAGCATATGATCTTGGATTTGACGTTCGAGGGACGATCATAACCGGTATCAATGGGAAAGGTGAGTTCGATACCTACAGAAACGCATTGCAAAGCAATCCTGAGATATCTTCCATTGCCGGATCCCGGGGCGGAATTTTCTCTGACAGGATGCACGAAGCCGTGTCCTATGCATCCCGACAGGCGGAAGTTGACATCATCGAAGTTGGTGACGAGTATTTGTCGACTATGGGGCTTGACCTGAAAGCTGGTCGCGATTTCATTAAGGATTCTGAAACTGATCTGCGCGAATCAGTAATCATTACTGAAAATATGGCTCGGCTGTTTGGATGGCAGGATGCCCTGGGCAAGGAGTTGATCTGGAGAGATACTATGCGTCTCAATGTTGTGGGCATCGTGCGCGACGTTTACACGCAGGGACTCTGGCGCGAAATGGAACCTATGATGATACGTTATGTATCACCTGAGTCCTACACGCAACTAATCGTCCGGACTTCGGCCGACAAATTATCTTCAGTGAACACATTCATGGATGAGCGATGGAGTGAAGTGTTCCCCACACGGCTTTACAGCGGATACCTTATGGTGAGGGGACTGCAGGAAGCAACGCGCCTCAACATGAGCATTACATCGGGCTATGCATTTCTTGGCTCAATGGCACTATTGTTATCGGTCACAGGGCTGTACGCGCTTGTATCGCTCAACATGATGAGGCGAATCAAGGAAATTGGAATACGCAAGATCGTAGGGGCGTCGATTTCGGGAATTGCGCAGAAAGTCAATCGTGAATTTATTATCATCCTTGGTATCGCATCGGTATTTGGATCTTACGCAGGATACATGTGGTGCAATACCCTGATGCCGAGTATTTGGAAATATTATCAGGGTGTTGGCCTGTCGACGTTCGTCATTGCAGTGCTCGTGATGTTGACCGTGTCTTTAGCAGCAATCGCCTTCAGAGTTTTCAATATTGCGAGCACGAATCCAGTGAATACATTACGAGATGAATAAAATTCAAACAGCTCAATACAATTCATACTGAGCTGTTCAATTTTATGTTTCGATAAATAATTTGCGGGCTAATACAACTGCAGATCGTTCCTGATTTGATTTCTAAAGAATCGCATTAGGTATGGACTGGGATTTATCTAGGCGTACAAATCGTTGCGATCAACTTTTGCTACCTCCATAAAGAAGTCTGATACTTTTTTGGTCACGTCCTGGTAATAACGTTCGCCCTTATCCGGTGTAGCCTTGCGTGGATCGCCAACGCCTGTATCTTTTGTTACTTGTGTCCAGCGCCGCTCCGCCCAGGCCCATCCCTCGCGGATACCTGCCATTCTAAATTTCTTCGACGCTCCGTCGCCTGCTTCTGATATGGGACTTACCAGATCGGGCGTAAGATGCATCATCACACTGGTCTCCATTTCGCCTCCGTGATCGTCTTTGTTCTCAAAGTATGCCTTCTGATCCAATGCCTGATACCAATTACACTGACAGAGAAACATCTTTGGAAACTGGAGACCCAACTCCCGGATCATCGTCCTGAAGTCGTTACCTCCATGGCTATTAAGAATAATAAGCTTAAAAATGTGATGACGATTTAGCACGTCGATAACATCCCTCAATACTGCCAGCTGAGTGCTAGGATTCATATTCATATCGAGCTTGACATCCGACTGACCAGTATTGACACCAAACGGTATAACCGGAAGCACAGTAATTTTAGCTCCCTGATCCCAGGCCTGACGAGCCGCTTCTGCAGCAACACTCTCCGCTTCGATTATGTCGGTGCCATAGGGTAAGTGATAGTTATGTGCTTCACATGCACCCCAGGGCAGCACCGCTACTTCGTACTCTGTCTCTTTGACTGTACGCCATGTATTTTCGGCAAGAATGTAAGGACGAACCATGCTATTTGTTGATTGGTTGATCTGTTGATTGATTTATTGATACGGGCCAAAGGTTGTGAATGGAATAGTATAATGCAAGGGACTTGTCGGGAGTGGAAAGCCGGGGAACTCGTGTCGTTCGTGGAGTCCAAGAATCAGGATGAAACAACTATACTCAACCAGCTGCTTTTACTATCTTCAAAGATTCGAGAATGCAGTACACGAAATTCAAGCCACATCCGTCCCTGGCTCCTTTTGTGGAGTGTTATTATCATTGGGAAGGTCACGCCAGGGATCCTCTCGATGTTCAGTCGCCACCGAATGGGTTTTGTGCGGTCGTATTCAATACAGGAGCACCCTACTTTAGTTCGCAGGGAAGTGACACGCGCACGGCGGTTCCCATGGCGTTTGTCTCGGGACAATTCACGTCGAATTATCATCTGTACCTGCATGGTAAGATCTCCAGCATTGGTGCAGTGCTAAGACCCGCCACAATTCACAACGGATTTGGTATCCGCATGTCACACCTGGTAAATTCGCGTGTCTCACTGACGTACTTCCCGCTGTTGATGCAAAGACTATGCTGGCAGACATAAACGGCATTGAAACCATTAGCCAGAGGGTTGCATACGTTGAAGATTTCCTCAAGACATTGTTGCCCGCCATTAAAGCCAGCCTGTCCATTATCGATGAGGCCATTGACTTTATCGACAACACCAAGGGATGTACCACCGTCGACGCGGTTGCCAACCATCTGCGCATCAGTCGGCGCTACCTCGAAAAGAAGTTTCTTGAAAAGGTCGGCATCTCGCCGAAGTACTATGCACGGATCAAGCGGTTTTCAGTTTTATCAAACGAGATTGCTCACAGCAAACGCATCGACTGGCAACACATTGTATCTCAATATGGCTTTCATGATCAGTCGCACCTGGTGAAGGAGTTTTTGGAATTCAATCAGATGAATCCGACGCAGTATCATTTGCTGCACAGAGAGATGGTGCGGATAATTAAGAATTAAGAGCTAAGAATTAAGAATTGGCTATCACAACCTTCGGTCGTGACGCTGCGCTGCCAAAGGCAGACAGTCAATTCTTAATTCTTAACTCTTAATTCTTAATTCCGTTCTGTCGTTCGCATTTTTACAACCCGACGCCCTGGCCGGGCGCATTTTTACAATCACACCTTCTGCACACACTCTAGGTTTGTAGCATCAAATCAAACATAAATGCTACACTTAGAAACAATCCTCTTTTTTGTCATTATTAGTGCATCAGCAACGTTTGGCCAGGAGACCAAAGCGTGGACGGAGGCCGACCGAAAATATTTGCTCGACAACCTTACCCGTTCGAGGGACGAACTGATCAATGAAACGAAAGGTCTCTCAGAAGCACATTGGACATTCAAAGAATCACCGGATCGCTGGTCCATCAATGAGATAGTTGAACATATCGCGATATGGGAGCTTTTGTTATCCGCCCGGATCAGTAGTCAGCTGGGTTACGGCCCTCATCCGGAACTGGTCGCGGACGCCGTTCCCGACAGCGTCAAACTCGGATTCATTATGGAGGAGAAGGTCCATCATTCCGCAGACTACACCAAGCCCTACACCTACACGATACCTATGGGACTGAACGATTTAAAAAGCAACATAGCGTGGTTGGTCAAGATGAGAAATGAGTCGATCAACTTTGTCAGCAGCACACAGGCAGATCTTCGTGCTTACTTCCTGCCAGAAAGTAAGACAAACACGCACGGAACATTCATCACTTTGTTTGGTCATATGGATCGCCACCTGAGGCAGATCAGAAAGGTGAAACAACATCCCGCTTATCCAAAAAAATAAAACTAAATTACTATTGCCATGAGTACAACAATCCAACAAAAGGAAAACGTCGACGTTCTCGCTAAGAAGGGAACCTGCATTGAGTTCTTTTCAGCATACCAGGATATGGACGTGGAACGCATGCTGTCACTCTGCGCCGAAACAGGGACAATATCGTTTGTTCCGCTCGGTGCCGATTACACAGGAAAGATCAATGAAATTGGCAAAGGTGTGTGGTCTGCACTGATGGATGCATTCCCTAACCTCGACAATACGGTAAAAGAACAACAGTACGATGAATCAACCGATGCCGTTACCTGTAAGGTGGTCATCTTTGGAAAACAGGAAAAAGAATTCGCCGGACTGGCACCCAAGGGAAACGAGTTCGACAGCGAACACATCTTTATCTTCCGCTTCGATGAGCGCTGTAAGATCAGCGACATCAACGTGATGTGGGATCATGAGAACTTTGTACGACAACTAACGAAGTAATCGAACGCTAAGCGGGAAGCGCAATCTGGTACTTCCTGCCCTTCTTAACCGTTAAGCGATTATCGCGCAGCCACGGGTTGTGGCGCTTAATCAGTTTATAGTTGGTGCCTTTTTCTTTTGCAAACTTCACGAGGTCGGTGATCGTTTCATCGACCTCGATGTATTTCAAAGGCTCTTCGCTGTACAGGTGATTGGGATCAATCTTGAAACCATAGCGAAGCGGATTCTCGGCGATCTCTTTGATTGCCAGAATACGAAAAACATAGCGCGAGGTCTCGTCGTTCAGATACAAGTCGTAGTAGGTATCCACCTGCTGATCCTCGAGCGCGCGATCCATTCCACCCATTCCGCGGTTGTATGATGCAGCAACCATGGTCCAGTTGCCGAACTTGTTGTAAGCGCGTTTCAGATATTTGCATGCAGCCTCTGTCGCTTTGATCGGATCAAATCGCTCATCGACTTCATCTGTAATTTCAAGATTCAGTTCTTTGCCTGATGCTTTTAAGATCTGCCAGTAACCCACAGCCTCCTTGGGAGACGTTACGTTCATAAGATTGCTTTCAATTAACGGCAAATATTTGAAGTCTTCCGGAATGCCGTACTTTTCAAGAATCTTTTCCATCTGCGGAAACCAGCGATGTGCGCGCTTGATGAGAAATATCGTGTTGCTGTGGAGGTAGCAATTTATTTGAAGTTCCTTGTCGAGTCGTTCGTGAACGTCTGGAATATCCAGCGGAACGGTCTCGCCAGCAAAGGTCATGTCCCTGGGTACTGCGAATGAAACGGCTGGCAAACGTTCAACCGAACCGGCAACTCCCACGGCTTCAAATGAAGCTTCGATCACGCCGTCGTCTGAAATTGTATCAGGTCGCCGCGGCGACGCTTCCTTATATGCAATGTATCCCAGCAGCATTACGATCGAGCAGATCGACAAAAAAATAGCCGGGTTCATTTTTTCATGGTGAACAGACACGAGTGGGATTCTTTTGGTGATGAAAAATCAAAAATAGATTATCGGCACCGCCCAAATCAGAAAGAATCGATGAAAGGTCCGATGATGTAACAAAATCCGCAAAAACGGGGACAATTAAATCCCGAAGAGCGAGGAACAGTGTGAGAGGGAAGGATAAACAGTGAAAGAGCGACGGTTAATTATACGTATTGAGAAGGGCGGCAAGTTGACTCCCTGTGCTTAGTTGTCAGAGAAATTTCCCATGAAATTCGAAGTGATTCCGATACGGAATCCGTAGTCAAGATATCTGCCATCCTGGAAAGACACGGCTCCTTCAAGCCGGAAGATGCGCAGGATGCCATCGATCGTATAACCGACTTCTGTATAGTTCTTCGACGTTGGTGTTGCCAGATAGTTCACAAACACGTTCTCGCGAATGCCGGCCAATCGAACGAGCGGAATGTTCGTCACGAGAAACTTTCTGAACTGATAGTGAAGGTTTCCTGAGAAATACTTGTCGGCGGTGCTGAATCGATAGTAGTCAAGGAGCCGGAAACTACCTACAGGGTCGCTCGTCACAAAGGGTGTCTCGTTACCCAGGAAATGTTTGTAGTCCATGAAATACATGGCGTCCGTGTTGAAGAACATGCCCGCCCGCAGGTAGAAGTCGAGATTTCCTCTTACGCCAATGCTCAGGCGATGACGTGCTCCCACCTCCAGCTGATCGTATTGAATGCTGCTGTTGAACACATCCGAGAACGCCCGTCGGTATTCCAGTTTGAACATCGGCGACGAGTTTGGAACCTCGTGCTTGCGTCCATTCCTGATTGAATATTTAAGCCAGGGTCGCGCGGTCAGGGCAACACTTCCCACGAACGCCCGATGGTTGGGGAACGAAGTGTCACTCAGTTCATCGTTCACAGGAGCATTTGGGGTGTATCCTTCGATGCTGCCTCGGTCAACCCACTTATAGTTTGTGTTGTTGGTGAGTTCACGACGTTCAGCAAACGACCAGTCCGTGGTAATGCTATAGTAAGGACTGATCTGATACTGATAGCCGACATCGATGTAGTCGCGATCGTACAGCTTCATGAGATTTTTCTCCATGAGTAACGTTGTAAACGCGTTTACCAGAGGAAGGATAGGCTCGTCTGGATTGTATTGTTTTATGTAACGGCCACCCTGGACGTCGAGGCGGTGCTTCTTGTTTCTCAATGAGAAGTTCAGGTAGCCTGACGCAACTTTCCGCGAGAAAGCATATCGGAACGCCGGCGTGATCGTGATGCGCGTTCTGTTTGTATCCTGGAGAATAGTGCCGTATGATACCTTATAGACAAAGTTCCAGCCATCGACAGTGTTGAACGAGGGCACGGGAAAATGAATTTTGAAGTTGGAGTGTTTACCGATGTGATAGGAGTCTCCGATCAGAATGTCCCACGGCTGAAATCCTTTGTGTTTGGAGGCCTTTGTTGTGTCTCCCTCCTCCTTTTTTCGCTCGACAGAAGCAAGGCTATCCATCTTTTGATAGCCCTTTACTTCTATTTGCGTAAGGGGAACAGGGCGTACCGAATTCCAGTAAGTAGTATCCTTCTTATATGCGCCGCTGTCGACAGTAAATGTGTTGTCTGAAATTACCTCGGGTTCTTTCTGCTGCTTTTGTTCCTGCTTCTCGTAATCCTTCAGGATAGTATTGAGTTCTTTTCGGGTAATCTCCTTTCCGGAGGAAAGACGCTCTTGTAAGTCGGCAGCCTCCGCTGCCTTTTTGGCTTGTTTAGCCGATGGGGCCTTCGTGCTTTGATTCGCTGAGCTCCTGGTTGCGTTTTTTGCTGCAGCTTTTTGATCGGCAATTGCCTTGGCCTTGTCTTTCTCGGTCTTCTCGTCCACTACGTCCATCTTTTTCGTCTCGACGTAGACTTCCGGATTCATTTCAATTTTGTAGTTGCTTACGGTAGCCAGATAGTTGTATTCAAACTCGAAGCCAAAGATCTTTCCTCCGGCCGTGAAGCGGTGAGATACCGGCAGCCAGGCCTTGTCGTCTATCGGCGCATACATTCCTTTAATGTTCACGAGGATGCCCATCTTTTGAGTATTGATGTCCATGCTATGGATTGCCCACCAATCTTCAACAATGTTTATTACACCGTCGATGACATTGTCTCCTTTGCTGCGGGGAATGACCTTTATACGACTTACTTCATATTCCCGGTCTTTGAACGTGCCAAGGTATTCGAACCGATAATAGGAAAATGCCTTAGGTGAAAGAGGTGAGATTGTTTCGGCGATCTCGGGTTCATAGAAGCTTCCGAAGATGTATTGGTTTGGAGAGGTGTTGTTGTCTTTGCCATCGCTTCGGATGGAGATCACTTTTTCCTCAAACTTGTTAGGTCGGGTATACTTGATGTCGCTTACCGATTCCGTGACAAAAGCTTCGCCCTTTTTTATCCCTTCTTTTTCGATTGCCTTCTTGGCAATCCACGGATAGTCTTTTAGCTGGCCCGTTCCCTTTATATAAACGCGTGCAGAGTAACGATCGATCTGCTGTTGGTGATACCGTGCCTTGCCTATGGCCTTCCTCATAATTGAATAGGCAGGATCTTCCGCATCGCTCGAAATAATAACCGTCTCCAGTTCCTTCGCCTGTTCCTTGAGTGTAATGTTCAGTGTGATAAAGCTGTCGCCAACTTCCACTTCGCGAACAACTGTCTCATAGCCCAGGTATTGAAATGTAACGAGATACTTGCCGGTGGGTAATAGTAATTCATACGCGCCACGTGCATTAGCGACGGTACCGCTTCCTGTTTCCTTTACGAAGATTGTCGTATAGGCCAGGGGTTCGCCCTTTTCATTGGTGACTGTACCACTGATGCCACCTCCGAAAGAGGCTATGATGCTCAGCAGGAAAGACAGGGTAAGAATACCGCGTTTGAGTATGGAGGAGAAGCCTGTTACCGCCGGAAGGCGCAGCGTAAAAACAATCATGGAGACTTTGCTGTAAACGTTGTTAGTCCAGATAAAACCCCTTTGCTCTAATCATCTCCTCCACAGCATCCGGAACAAGATAACGTACAGATTGTCCCTTTCGGATGCGATCCCTAATAAAAGTTGCGGAGATATCGAGCAATGGAGCCTCAACTACTGTAACGTTAGGATGCGAACGAAGTTCCGAAAGTTGCGTGCCTGGTCTGGGATAAACGTAAAGCCCGTAGTGATCAAGTATTTGGCGATAGTTTTTCCATCGTGTAAAGTTGGCCAGGTTGTCTTCGCCCATGATGACCTTGAACTCTTTGTCGGGGTGTTTTTCCTGAAGATGCACGAGCGTGTGAATGGTATAGCTAGGCTTGGGCAGATGAAACTCGACGTCAGACACTTCGAGTTTATAGTTATCAAAGGCGGCGGCACGAACCATGTCATACCGGTCGAACTCGTGTAACAATCCCTTCGCTGGCTTCAATGGATTTTGTGGAGAAACCACAAACCAGACTTTCTTCAGGTCGGAGGATTCCGCCATCAGGTTGGCAATGATGAGATGACCAACGTGGATGGGATTGAAGGATCCAAAGAAGAGTCCGATTTTCATAGGCTCAAATTAAGAATTAAGAGTTAAGAATTAAGAATTGGTAACCACGACCTGCGGTCGTGCCAGGGCAGCCGAACGGCAATTCTTAATTCTTAACTCTTAATTCTTAATTGTTTTTGAAGCGATCATACAACTCCTGCGCTTCTTTAAGCGAGCGTTGTAGTTCTTCATTTACGAGCACGACATCAAACTCGTCGGCGAAAGACATTTCGAAGTTTGCCTTGAACAATCTTCGTGAAAGGCTCTCCGCGGATTCAGTCCCACGATCATTAAGACGCGCTTTAAGCACATCGATGGAGGGTACCTTTACAAAAATGCCGAGGGCACGGTTGCCAAAATATTTCTTGAGATTGAGTCCACCCTTAACATCGACGTCGAAGATCACATTCTTTCCTTCGCTCCAGATGCGCTCGATCTCTGACTTAAGGGTGCCGTAGAAGTTTCCTTCGTAAACCTCCTCCCATTCGATGAAGGCGTCTTCATCGATCTTGTGTTTGAATTCTTCTGGTGTAAGAAAGTAATAATCCTTGCCGTGGGATTCCGTGCGCCCGCGCTTATCGCGGGTGGATGCCGATATTGAGAACCCCAGGTCGGGGTTGTTGTCTAGTAGGTGTTTGACTATGGTGGTCTTGCCGGAGCCCGAAGGCGCCGAAAAGATTAGAGCTTTGCCAGACATTAAGAGGCCAGGTTTCTAATGACCTTGGCCTTTATACTATCCACGAGTTCCTGTGGAGCACAATCGCCGGTGCACTTTGACTTGAGCATTTGACGAATAGCCACTTCGAGATGATAATTGTTAAAACAGGGTAAGCACTCGTCGAGGTGGTGTTTCAGGAAGTGATCCTTCTGTTCTGCGGTTGCCTCACCGTCTAAGATGAGCTGAAGCATCTGCATACATTCTTTCTTGTTGGCGCAGTCTTGCTTCATACGACTCTGGTCAGGATTACTCATAGTTTATGCCGTTTTATAACCCATTTGCTTCGCATATTCACTCAGTTTCTCTTTCAGCAGATTTCTTGCTCTGTGCAGTCGGCTCCTGACTGTTCCAATTGGAATGTCAAGGATCTTCGCCATCTCGTCATATTTAAACCCTTCCAGATCACACAGTATAATTACTGTTCTGAAATCCACATCCAACGAGTTGAGCGCGTTCGAAATCTCGTCACCGATCATATCTTTAAGCGCCTCCACACGCAGATCGGGCGTGATTTGTCTATCTACTTCCTCGGAGTTATAATAACTTTCTACCTCCTGGTAATCCACCTTAGAAGGCTCTTTGCTCTTCTTTCGGTAGTCGTTGATAAAGCTGTTTTTCAAAATTCGAAACAGCCACGCTTTAGCATTAGTTCCCTGCTGAAAGGAATCGATGAATCTATACGCTTTCAGGTACGTGTCTTGTACGAGGTCTTTTGAGTCGTCCTGATCGAGTGTAAGTCGATAAGCAAAATTGTACATAGAGTTAATGTGCGGCATAAATTCGTTATCGAATATCTGCTGCCTCTCGGAGTCTGTATAGTGTTGCTTTGCGGTTTCTTCTAATTCCATTGACCTGCAAAATAGGCAAAAACAGTTATAGAAACATATTTACAGATACTTGTCAATACCATTTTTGCACCTGACATGGTGATGTGCCACCACGTCCGCCAGTATCTGATCGTTATCGGCAAGCATATCCCGACGGCTTTCCGGATGAAACAGGTGGTAGGCAAACCCGGCAAATTTCAGATGAAACTTCCGATACCCTGCATGTAACATCCGGGCTACAAATTCAGAATCCTCGCGTCCCCATCCAACAAAGTCTTCATTGAAACCATTCACGGCGATGGCGTCTGATCGCCAGAATGCCATATTCGCGCCACGAACGCGGAAAATATTCTGGCTGTAATAGGACAACAGCAGGCGCATGAAAGAATTCCTCAGCGTATTCTTCCGGTTGCTGAGCCCACTGGTGAAAAACGAAAAATGCGTTGCCTTGTCGTGCAGCGACCTCCTCGTAAGCTCCTCCCCGAGTAGTACACGCGAGCCCTGCACCAT
Source organism: Chryseolinea sp. (assembly GCA_049840655.1). GTDB lineage: Bacteria > Bacteroidota > Bacteroidia > Cytophagales > Cyclobacteriaceae > Chryseolinea. The sequence continues at coordinate 193,646 of JASGJX010000027.1, read as the reverse complement.
TCGCCCCCGCCAGGCCGCCCGCTTATGATCTTCAATAAAAGTTTTAGGCAACACCATGTCTCCATCAACCATCACAATGTAGGGTTGCGTTGCCATGGCTATCGCTTTGTTGCGAATCGTTGATAGTCTGAATCCTTCGTCGGGATGCCAGCAATGTTTTAACGGAATATTAAATCGGGAAGCATAAGCGGCAACGAGGTTGCGTGTCTCGTTTGTAGAACCATCGTCCGCTATAATGATTTCCTCAGGCATAACGGTAAGCCTGAGCGCACTTAGCAATACAAGTTCTAACGCATCCGTTCTGTTGTAGGTAGTGATAATGAGCGTTGTTCTCGTGGTCAGGTTTGTCTCATACAACTTGGCATACTTGTAGAACACGTCGTTAGCCACGGACTTCGCGATCACAAATCCTTCGTAGCCATCAAGGAATCCCAATTTCAACAGATAGCTCTTCAGAAAAGCAAAGCGGCTTCTGTAAAATATCTTAAACGGTGAAGAGCGTTTCGAGTGAGCATTGACGGCCGCGTAGATCTCCGAGTATCGCTGCGTCTTGTGCATCAGCATCGATACATCTTCAAACGCCGCATGCATGATATCTCCGTGAACATGGGTAACGCGGGCGCCCGTTTCCATTAAAACATATTCATGGAGACTTTCACTTACGAATCTGCCCTTGCGACGATCCCAGAGCCGGATCTTTCGATCAGGATACCAGCTCCCATGTCGAATCCATTTAGTGCCATACTTGTTGAGCCGGTTCATCGAGTATGCATCTGTTGGCCACGTGGATTTGACCAGCAGAAGCGATGACCTCAGAGGCTCCGAAAGGTATTCATCAGCATCGAGAGAAAGCACGCAGTCATACGTCGCCTGGGACACTGCAAAGTTCTTCTGGGCACCAAAAGTGACGAAGGGATGCTCGATAAACCTCACTCCTTTTGAAAGGCAAACGGCTTTGGTATTATCGGTCGAGAAGGAATCTACGACAAGTATTTCATCAGCTATCGAAACTAACGAATCGATACAACGACTGATATTACCTTCCTCATTGAATGTAATAATTACCGCCGTGATTTTGACCATTAATACTTCTCTTTAGCTGGCTATGACAGCGTAGCTGTCCCGGCGCATGGGCCAAATATAACAAAACGGGCCCGTGGAGCACAACGTCTTCCATACGTCGCCTCTCCACGGGCACCAGTAATGCGATTGCATGCATCCGTTACATCACCAAACTCTCCTTCAATATGCAATCACAGGTTTCACGTTATCAATACATAGCTCGGCCAGAGTCGAAATAGTGCCATCAATGTGTTCCAGAAGGATTCAGCGCTTTAACCAGGTTGATGAACTCTACGCGATATCCGTCTTTATCAACGCCCCTTGATGCATTAGCAAGCTGCAACACCTGATCGTATGTGAAGTGATTGGCGTACTCAGATTCACGAAGGATCATACCGAAGGCAGCAACAGCCGCAGACCACCGATAGTTTTCAGAGGTTTTACTCAAAGTAATCTCCGTATCATTGAGCGTATGAGTGATCAGTTTACTCGTAACACCATCCGGTTTCTTATAACGAAGCTTTATTGTCATCAGCTCATTTGAATAAGTACCACGATTAGATTGTGTGGGCTTCTGATACTTCAACGGATCAATGCTGTCTACAGGAGTGTCGGCTCCAACGGGTACGATTTCGTACAACGCAGTCACGGTATGTCCGGAGCCTAACTCACCTGCATCCTTTTTGTCGTTGTTGAAGTCTTCATTCGCCAGCATTCTGTTTTCATATCCGATGAGGCGGTAAGCCTTCACGTTAGCAGGGTTGAATTCGATTTGCAGCTTAACATCTTTGGCAATGGTGAACAAAGTACCTCCGAATTCATTGACCAGCACCTTGCGTGCTTCAGTGATGTTGTCGATGTAGGCATAATTTCCATTTCCCTTGTCAGCCAGCACTTCCATTTTAGAATCCTTGTAGTTGCCCATGCCATAACCAAGCACTGTAAGGAATATACCTTCTTCACGTTTCTTTTCGATGAGTCTTTCCATTGCAGCGTCGCTGGACTCTCCAACGTTGAAGTCGCCATCAGTGGCAAGTATTACACGATTGTTTCCTTCTGACTTGAAATGTTTCTTGGCTGTTGCGTAAGCAAGCTCGATACCTTCACCACCTGCAGTCGAACCACCGGCCTCAAGACGATCAAGCGCATTGATGATAGTCTTTTTATTAGCACCCGACGTTGGTTCAAGGACGAGGCCCGCCGCTCCGGCGTACACAACGATGGCCACATGATCCTGATCGCGCAGTTGTTCTACCAGCATTTTCAGCGAGCTCTTCAGCAAAGGGAGTTTATTAACGTCGGACATAGAACCAGAGACGTCGATAAGAAACACCAGGTTGGAAGCAGGAAGATCTTTTGTCGGAATGGTTTTACCCTGAAGTCCGATATGAACGAGGCGATGTTTTGTATTCCACGGTGCTGCCGATACTTCGGTGATTACTTCAAAAGGATGCTCACCTGCAGGTTGACGATAATCATAGTTAAAATAGTTAACCATTTCTTCGATGCGCACGGCATCTTTGGGTGGTGTTTGACCATTGTTGATAAAGCGGCGCACGTTAGCGTATGAAGCTGCGTCGACGTCGATAGAAAAGGTCGAGAGTGGATTCTTGGTGGCATCGCGGAAGCCGATCTCGTGAATGGCGTCGTATTCTTCAGTGTTGTGAACGATGACCTGCTGGTCGTCGGCCTTCTCATACATTGGAGTGGCAAAGAAGCCGTCAGCTGTACTGACCCCAGCGACTTTGTTTTTCATTGCGCGCTTGTGTTCTCTTCCAGCGCCAGTGACGACCACTTCGCTCAGCTGATTGTTATCGACGGTCATTGTTACATTGATCACCGTTTTGTTTTCGGTCTTTATCTCCAACGTCTGATAGCCGATGAAGGAAAACACGAGCGTAGAGCCAAGTGGCACATTAATCTGATACTTGCCCTGCCCGTCGGTCACCGTGCCAATAGTCGAATTCTTCACTAAGACATTTACGCCGGGCATTCCTATAATTCCATCTGAGTCCACCACGCGACCTGTAATCGTTCGGGTCTGGGGCGCTGTCGTGAATGCCGACGACACCACAAACAAAAGCATCATAATCCACCCTGTATTTTTCATATCGTTTGATATTTGATTTGCAGATGAGATGCGCGGCCTGGCGGTATTCCATAATCCGATTGTATCTTTTTTATTAATTTTCAACGGTGCCCGTATTGTCGACCTATATATCAAAGAGTGATCCTGAACTGCTGGAGCTGTATAAGTCTGGTGGTGGGCTCGACGTTCTTGGGCTGCTTTACGGCCGATACACAAGTATGGTATATGGTGTTTGTTTGAAGTACCTGAAGGACCGCGAAGAAAGTAAGGATGCCGTGATGCAGATCTTTGAAAAGCTGGTTACCACAGCCCGGACTCATGAGGTAGGTCATTTCAAGAGTTGGCTGTACGTTACCGCCCGCAATCACTGTCTGATGCAGCTGCGGAGCCGAAAAGGCAAGTATTTCGAGGAAATTTCACCTGGCATTATGGAAAACGAGCCCTCCCCGCATCCTGATGAAGGGCCTGAAATGGAGGCAAATCTCAGTAAATTGGAGAATTGCATACAGAAGCTGGTGCCGGAACAACAACAGTGTGTATCGTTGTTTTACTTGGAACAAAAGTGTTATAAGGATATCGTCAGCCTTACAGGCTACGACGATAATAAAGTGAAGAGTTATATTCAGAACGGCAAACGGAACCTGAAAATTTGTATGGAAAGCAATGCATGAAATGGTTCAACCGATTCGGCGTGACCAAGCTCGCGTCTGAAGGTTGACCTCACCATGCTGCGATTAAGAAATGGCTGATCTTAGCGACGATATTACCCGATATCTGAGCGGTCGAATGACACCGGCGGAGATGCATGCGCTTGAAAAGAAGGCGCTTGATGATCCGTTCCTGGCCGATGCAATATCCGGTGGCGAGTCGATTACATCAGAAGAGTTTTCAGCTGATGTGAATAACATTCACGACATGCTGAACCGACGGATCGATCGTGACTCAACGGGAGGTATACTGGAAGGCGTACATACGCCCGCTGGAAAACAAACCTCGCTGTGGAGTTGGCCAACGCGTATAGCAGCAGGGTTACTGCTGATTGCCAGCGCAGGTGTCGTGATTTTCTTTATCTCCGATAATCAAACCGATCAGATCGCCCTTAACAAGGAAATGACTCCTGCATCCGGAGACGTCAATAGCATTACTTCTGATTCAGTGCAGAACAGCAAAGAGGCCGATGCATTCAAATCACCCGACGATACGCAGCAACCTGTACAGGAGCCACTCGCGAATAACGAAAAGGTCCCAGGCAATGAAAGCCGCTCTGCCAGGAAACGGGAGGATGCTCCTGCATCAGACGTTAAAGATGATCAGGCAGAGGTTTTATCCGGAAGAGCATCCGGCGTTGCCGTTGTGCCTGCTAAACCAGAAACCGCTGCTGAGTCAGCCGATGCATCTGATGATGCTGCCGGAATTGCATCAGATGCAGAAGGGCCGCCCGCGCAACGGGCAGAACAACGGGCAGCGGAAGAGGTAGTTTTTGAAGACGAAAAATCAAAAGCGGTTTCGCCTGCTGATGGTTTTATTGATCATAAAAACGTCGCTTCAACTCAAAAAGGAAACGCTGCCTTTAAGAAATCGGACGTCACACCTGCCCCTTCGGAAAGAAAGGAATCGTCCGGAGCCACGGCAGTCACGAATGTGTTTACGGGCAAAGTAGTCGATACAGACGGCAGCCCGATTCCTGGTGTGAACGTGGTTTTTAAGGGAACAAATACCGGTACCGTTACAGACATCAATGGTAACTATCAGCTCGCCGGCGACGAGAAGAAGCCGACGCTCGTTTATACTTTCATCGGCTACTCGAATGTGGAAGAGACTGCCGAAGAATCAAAGCCATCAACGATCACATTGAGTGAAGATCTGACTCAACTCAGTGAAGTGGTAGTAGCCGGCTACGGAACTGTGCGGGAAACGGATCCGCTTGCGGCCACCTATGACTTCGCGTACCCGGCTGGTGGACGTCGCGCATTCAGACAATATCTTGAAAAGAACCTTCAGTATCCGCAGGAGGCATTGCTGAATAATGTTGAAGGAAGGGTAACGGTAACTTTTTCAGTGGAGACAACGGGCATGCTAAGCGACTTCCGCGTGGTTAAAGGCATTGGCAGCGGATGTGATGAAGAGGTCATACGGTTGATCAAAACAGGCCCTAAGTGGACGGCGACAAAGAGGGACGAAGTTGCGGAAAAATCTACGATCAAAGTGAGGATGAGGTTCCAGCTGCCAAAGAAGAGAAGTAAGAATTAAGAGTTAAGAATTAATAATTTGAAAGGCCGCAGGTTGCAGTATCTGATACACGGATGGGGTCGTATCCTCATAAGAACGAGTTAAACGACATGTCACTTATAGCAAAGCAATGCCCTTGTAACAAAGCAGTATAAAACGAAAAACTCAGATCGAACGGTAGTTGAGGTTGAACCAATAGTTTAGACAAAAAACCAACTGAATGTTTTCTAATCGTAAGATTGTTCTGCTTATCCTGCTCGTCGTTACGGTAACTGTTGGTGCTTATTGGATTGTTGTAGTTATTCCAACACGTCTTGCAGAGAAGACTTACGAAGGTGCCAGGCAGATAGGCCGCGACTTCGCCAAGGTGTTTTCCTTTACACCGGAGGTGACCGTCAACAACACGGTTGTGTTGCTTCAGCAAAGTCCTGTACTGGAGCTTGCCACGCTTTCACAAAAATTTGAGCATCATTACGACTGGACGAACACATGGTTGGGCAGCACCAAGAAGATCAGTATCAGAGGTGGATTCGAGGCGAAGGTTGGATTTGATCTGCGCAAGAAGTTCAGCATCCAGATCAACGACGACAAAGCAATAATTTATCTTCCACCTCCTCAGTTGTTGTCGATCCAACCACTCGATAACGTGACGTTCACGGATGAGAGCGGTGTATGGAATTGGGTAAGCATGGAGGATCGTTCAAAAGCGATGAATGCATTCACGGCAGATGCCCGGAAGTATGCAACTGGTGCGGGGTTCACTGATGCAGCCCGCGAGTCAATGGTAAAGCAGTTGACGGAGATAATGGCGTCGCACGGTAAAACTGTCGAGATAAGGTTTGAGGAAGGTCCAATGCTGCGACCATTATAGAAGAAATGGAATACGATGCCATTGTTGTCGGATCAGGTCCGAATGGACTATGCGCAGCGATCACGCTGCAACAACAAGGATTGTCGGTTCTCGTCATAGAAGGTAGGGATACCGTTGGCGGAGGTCTTCGTTCAGGTGAGCTCACGTTGCCGGGGCTCATTCACGACAGGTGTTCAGCGATTCATCCGATGGCGCTAGCATCACCGCTTATGTCTGGTCTGCAGTTGCAGAAGTACGGATTGGATTTCATCTTTCCGGAAATATGCGCAGCACATCCACTCGATAATGGAGAGGCTGTTGTCCTTCGCCGGTCGCTAAAGGATACGCTGAATGCATTTGGGAAAGATGCAGATGCCTATCGCGACCTGTTAGAACCCATTGCCGATTCGTGGTCGCTGCTTAAGAACGACCTACTCGGGCCATTGCACATTCCCTCTCATCCGTTGACCTATACGCAATTCGGTCTGAAGGCAATTCGCTCAGCAGAGGCAATTGGCAGGAGATTTAAAACAAAGGAGGTTCGTGCCTTGTGGGCCGGCATGTGCGCACATTCCATGATTCCCCTCTCCTATGCAAGCTCTGCGGCCATAGGACTCGTGTTAGCTGCCGTAGGTCACGTTCATGGCTGGCCTATTGCACGAGGTGGATCTCAACGCATCGCAGACGCGCTTGAGGCACATTTCATTTCACTCGGCGGTAAAATAAGGACGGGAATGTTCATCAAATCATTAAAAGATTTACCGTCAAGTAAAGCAGTCTTGCTGGATGTTTCAACCAATCAACTCCTGCAGATCGCAGGTCACAAGCTTTCGTCCATTTACAAGTGGCAGCTGAAAAGATATCAATACAAAATGGGTGTGTTCAAGATCGACTTTGCTATCGATGGAACAATTCCATTCACCGCAAAGGAATGCCAGGAGGCAGGAACGGTACATATCGGCAACACGTTCGAAGAGATTGCCCATTCTGAAGATAAAGCATGGAACAATGGCCATGCTGAAAAACCTTTTGTGCTGCTCACTCAGCAAAGTGTGTTCGATGCATCCCGAGCCGATGGTCGTCACCACACAGTATGGGCGTATTGTCATGTCTCTAATGGTTCAGAGAAGGATATGACAGTGGCAATTGAACAGCAGATTGAAAGATACGCTCCCGGTTTTCGGGATATGATTGTTGCCAGGCATGCTACAAGCCCGTCGGCCTTCGAACAATATAATCCAAACTATGTGGGGGGCGATATCAACGGTGGGGCTATTGACGTGACTCAACTGTTTACGCGCCCTGCGCTCCGGTTTTCACCTTACAAGACGTCAGCGAAGGGAATTTATATCTGTTCCGCATCCACACCTCCGGGTGGAGGAGTTCATGGTATGTGCGGTTATCATGCTGCGCGAAAAGCGATGAAGGATGTCTTCGGAATCAGCACTGGAAATCTCCATTGACCAAAAGCATTCTGATGATTTCCATTCGTCTGGTCTGCGTTCAACGGAGTACTGAATAGAAAATATGTCCATCCGTTTTAACACCCGTCACGGGCCGACTTGTCAGTGCTTACAGCCAACTTTAAACGGATCTTTATCGACAGGTCGGAAAAAGAAATAGCGTTTGCCTAAGAAGTTAAGCGGTGGAAGACACGCATATGTATCCGGTTTTGTTTTATCGAATGTTTCTTCTTTTCCGTTGTGAACAAACCTGACCCAGAAGTCAGGGCGATTACCTGAACGCACTCTTCGAAGCTCCAGAAATACAACTAAAAGATTTCTATCCCTGGCGAACAGGAGCTCGTCATCATTTGTGTCAATAATCTCCACGAGGTCGCTTTGCCAGTTTGTAAACTGTATCCCTGAGGGCATAATCACATGATTGGATACACCATTCTCCGTATGAAGATTGCTAAACATGGAGAAAGAACTCTGTGTTCGCAGCCCGAAATAAGGACCGATACCATTAATAAACAGGATCACCGAAAAGACGCCCAATACAGGATACGTTGCTAAGGTTCCCTGGGGGAGTTGAATTGTCTTCCAGTACTTCAGCGTTGTCTTTCCAATTAACAAAAGGCAGAAGCCCAGATATGAATAATATGTCAACATCCCGAGCTTCCAAAGGTGCGCGACTTTTTCGTCAAGATTGAGCCTGACAGGCAGCCAACCTCTGAGGGCCCATATCACCACTCCTATCAACAGGCCACCTAACGCCAGATTCCAGATCCTGGGTAGCCATGTCATTGGCTTTAAATCTTCTGCTACAGCGGCGGGGAGTAACGTCGTGTATAGAGCAATCATCGTTGCCGAGAAACTAAAAAGACCGACGTGAGGATGCAAGGCCAGCAATCCATGAAATAACATTCCAAATATGATAGCCACAGCCCGCGTGCGGTTAATGATCAGCAGGAAAGGAAGAATCAACTCAATAATCAGCGTGCCATATGCCGCTACATACTGAGCCCAGGGCGCGGTTGGCAGCACAGGAATTCGCTCGTTTATTTCAAGATGCAGGCGGGCGCCACAACTCCAATCAAGATCCAGATAAGAATAGTTCAATTTATGGAAGAACGTGAACCAGTAAAGGATGCAAAGCATTACCCTCGCCCAGGGCGCGAAAGCTTCGAACCACGCAGAGCCGAGGTTGTAACCGGATACACCTTTGTTCCTGTAAGCCACCAAAGCAAAAGACGTGAGGATGCATCCATTGAGAAGCCAGGAGAAAACAATGTGGTTTGGATGCTCGGGAAACTCAATGCCCACAGAGATCCAATCAAAAGCGACGAACAAAAGAAAGCGTTGCCAGGCCGAAGGCTTTTGCAAAACAAAGAGAACAAGCAAAGAGAGAATAACGCCTTTCGGATCGTGCCAGCGCCAGTCGGGAAATGAGAGTTGATGCAATAGTCCGGCCATTGCCCACGCAAAGGCAAATACTTTGAATCCGGGTGACTTACTAGTTGTGTCCAAACACTGTATTGTATCGTTAAGTAGTGTCTTATTCCCAACAAAAGAAAAGATTTTGGTCGGCCCTTATGAGAACGGCCGTCATGACTTGATATTAATGAATTGTTTAAATGAAGTGTATGATAACTGTTGGCGTGGGGCTTCTTCGGGTTAGCACACCCGAGAGACCACCAAGCATTAAAAACGCGAAAGCGCAGAAACACTGACTAACTCAGCATCACTGCGCTTCCTGCGTTATCGGGCAGCGTTAGTCGCCGCTTATACTACTTTCTTGCGTATTAATTTTGCATAGGTTCTGCTTACAGGGAAACTCTTTCCATTTAACATCTTCACAACCATACCACCATTGAAGTGCTTTTCAATTTCCTTAAGGTTGTTGATGTTGATGATCGTACTGCGGTGTACGCGGATAAAAGTTTCGGGATTGAGGATTTCTTCCAGCTTACCAATACCTGACGAGCTAACGAACTGATCGTTCTTTGTAGTCAGAATGGTATAGTCTCCCGAAGCTTCAAGGTAAACAATCTCTTCTACGGGGAGGTTAAGCAGCTTCTCAGACTTTTGTACGAAAATATGAGAATCGTATTGAGTCTTGTTTTCGGTCTTGAGGTTGCGCAGCAATTCGCCGACGCTGTTCTCATCAACCTTCATACGGCCGATAGCGCGTTCAACGGCAAGTCTGAAGCGCTCCTGGTCGAGCGGCTTAAGGATGTAGTCAACTGCGTTCTTCTCGAACGCCTTGAGCGCATACTGATCGTACGCCGTGCAAAAAATGACGAAGGGATCGTGATTGATTTCCTCCAGCACATCGAAACCAGTCATGCCGGGCATCTGCACATCGAGGAACACCAGATCTGGCTTGAGCTTGTCTATCAGCTCAACAGCGTCTTTTCCTTTTGACGCTTCACCGACAATCTGAATGTTCGGAATTTGTTGCAGGTACTCCTGAAGGAGATCACGGGCTAACTTTTCGTCGTCGACGATAACACAGGTTATGTTCATACAGCTTTGCTATTTAGGTCTTGCATGGTAAGTTGTTGTACTTTGTCGTCTTCGATTGGAATAAAGAAGCTGACTGAGTAGCCCCACTCATTAGAGCGAATCCGCAATCCTGAACCAGGACCGAATATACTCTTCAGACGTTGATCAGTGTTTTTCAGCCCAACGCCCCCGCTGGGCGTCCCATCCATCACTTTCTTGGCATTCGAACCTAATCCGTCATCCTTCACCTCAAAAAATATCATGTTATTGAATCTCTTTACCGTAAGAATGATGGTACCACCATCGTCTTTCGGAGCGATTCCATACTTTACAGAATTCTCTACCAACGGCTGCAAAATCATCGGGGGGATGGCGACACTTAAACAAGTAAAATCCACTTGTTTCACGAATTGCATCCTTTCACCGAAACGCACCTGCTGTATGCGAATATAGTTATCTATAAAGTCAAGTTCATGAATCAGGCGAACCATCTGATCGCCGTGCGAGTCTAACGCATACCTGAAGATATCAGAAAGTTGCGTGATAACCTTGCGTGCCTGCTCCTTGTTTGCGCCAATCAGCGTATTAATTGAATTCAGGGTATTAAAAAGGAAGTGCGGATTGATCTGGGACTTCAACAGCGAGATCTGCATTTCGCGATTTTTCAGGGTGAGCTCGCTCTTTTCTTTCTCCTGGCGCTGCAGGCCCTGGAAGTAGCGGATCACGTAGTATACACCTACCGTGATAATATACTGGTCGTGAAAATGTAGTCCTCCCCAACGCAGATTTCCAATGAGATTATCCTTCCAGACGTTCCAGCCGATATAACCCTCCCGGTAATTCTCGAGATAATATGAAAGCGACCCCATCGCGAAGAAGTGCATCATCGTACCAATAAGATGGCCAACTACCTGTACATAGACACTGAACTTAAAAAGCCAGTTGCTATAAAAGAAGATACCGATGATGAGGATACAGAGCGCCTCGAAGAAGTGGGCTGCATTCCAGAAGACGTAGGTGTAGGGTGTATTAAGCTTCCATTCGATGAACGCACCTACTCCATAATTGATCGCAAACCAAAAGCAAAGCCACAAATAGGCCCGCTTCCAGGTGTTAGGTATATCGTCAATTAACTTCAAGCTTGGCAAATTGCGGAATAAAGGTACAGAATGAAATGCAAAACCGCTCAGGAAAGGTTTGCGGCGTTAAATCTTATTTTTTACAGACGAGGCGCGGAAATCGGGGTTGAGTGAATGGGGCGAGTGCAGTCCAAAGATGTAATTGACAATTGACAATTTATAATTGATAATTATGGAGGCCCCTGTCGGGGCCGGTTAATTGATTGTAGTGATCACTGTTTGGAAGTTTGATATTGGTATTTGACAGGACTTCGATATCAGTTCACCTGAATGCAAAGAGTAGTGTTATCTACCTTTCAATTGAAGTCTCATCCAAACTGGAATTGGCAACAATAAAAAAGGGGCCGCCAGGGCCCCTCCATAATTTCTCAATTATAAATTGTCAATTATAAATTGCCAATTTATTTCAATTCAGCAAGCGCTGCTTTCATCCGCTTCATCGCTTCCTTCAGGTCCTTTTCCGACGCTGCATAGCTGAGGCGAATACAGTTCTCATCACCAAACGCACCTCCTGAAACCGTAGCAACGTGCGCCTTCTCCAGCAGGAACAGGCAAAGATCATCTGCGTTCTTGATAGCGACACCGTTGTTTGACTTGCCGTAGTATGCGCTTACATCAGGGAAGAAATAAAATGCACCTTCGGGAAGATTGGTCTTAATGCCTGGAATCTCCTTCAACAGGTTATAGACGATTTCGCGGCGCTGACGGTATTCAGCCACCATCTTATTAGTAGGTTCGATGTCGCCAGTTACTGCAGCCAAAGCAGCGCGTTGTGCGATCGAGCAGTTTGCTGAAGTGATTTGACCCTGCACCTTGTTACATCCGTCGGCAATCCACTTCGGAGCGGCGATGTAACCAACGCGCCATCCGGTCATGGCAAAGCCTTTAGCAAAGCCGTTTACGGTGATGGTGCGCTCAAACATACCAGGGAACGAAGCTATGCTTACCTGTTCGCCTGTATAGTTGATATGCTCATAGATCTCATCTGCAATGATGAGAAGATCTTTATGCTTTAATACAACGTCGGCAATTGCCTTCAGTTCCTCACGTGAGAATACCGACCCCGTTGGATTACATGGAGAAGAAAAGATGATCATCTTCGTCTTTGGAGTGATTGCCTTCTCAAGTTGAGCAGCTGTCACTTTGAAGTCGTTTTCAATTCCACCTTTGATGATTACCGGAGTCGCCTCAGTAAGACGCACAAGTGCATCATAGCTCACCCAGTATGGAGAGAACACGATACACTCATCGCCGGGGTTCAACAATGCAAGCATTGCGTTGGCGATTGACTGCTTAGCACCATTCGACACTACGATATTCTCCGCTTTGTAAGGAACGTTGTTTTCCTTCTGATACTTTGCAGCGAGTGCCTCGCGCAGATCCTGATAACCTGGTACGGGAGGATAGGCGAACCATTTACCTTCATCAATCGCTTTCTTAGCGGCCTCGCATATGTGTTGAGGTGTTTTAAAGTCAGGCTCGCCAAGGCTAAGGCCAATCACGTCGATTCCTTTTTGTTTGAACTCGCGTGCTTTTGCGGCCATGGCCAATGTTGCAGATTCCTGAATGGCTTCGATGCGGTCAGAAAGTTTCATGGTTGATTAATTTTAGCGGCGGCAAAGAAAACAATTATAATCGACAATTGGTAATTGACAATTGATAATTAGGTCGGGGCTTAACAGCCCCATAACCAGTGCTATTACACGCATCGCCACGTTAATGGTTGGCTGGTAGGCGACATAAATTCGATTGAACGTACGTTAGCGTTCTCTGCACTATTTGGAATAGCCCGCGAACTAAAAAAAACGGGCCGAACGGCCCTCCAAAATTGTCAATTGTAAATTGTCAATTCTCAATTGAACAGTGTCCTGCCCAATATGCTTCTTCCGAGTGTAATCTCGTCCGCATACTCGAGATCACCTCCCACCGGTACACCCCGGGCGATGACGCTAATCTTTAACGAGAGGTCTTTCAGTCGTTTGTTGATATAAAAAGCTGTGGTATCACCCTCCATGGTCGGGCTAAGAGCAAGGATCACTTCTTTGATTTCACAAGGTGTGCAACTGACCCGCCCGACAAGCGTTTCAATCTTGATATCGGAAGGCCCCACACCATTCATGGGAGAGATTACGCCACCAAGCACGTGATACACTCCATTGAACTGCGCGGTATTCTCGATGGCCATGACATCCTTAACATCTTCCACTACGCAGAGTATCGCCCGATCGCGTTTGTGGCTATTGCAAATCGAACAAACGTCACCATCGCAGATGTTGTGACAGGTTGCGCAGAAACGAATATTTGAACGCAAAGTATTCAATGCATCTGTGAGCGCCGCAGTATTCTCCTGTTTCTCGCGAATAAGGTGAAGAACAAGACGTAATGCGGTCTTCTTACCTATACCGGGAAGTTTCGCGATCTGATTGACCGCATTCTCTATAAGTCGGGAAGGATAATCCAATGAACTATTGTATACAGATTATATGATCTTCGCGTCGATTCCTGCTTCACAGATCGATTCTCTCATGGGACGCAGGAACTCATAAGCACCTGTCTTTACTGTGCACTTACCCTTGTAGTGAATGAGCATCGTGCATTGTTCTGCCTGCTCTGCTGTATGCTTGCACACGCGTATAAGCGTATTGATGACGTGTTCGAATGTATTAATGTCGTCGTTGAAAACAACGAGGTCCATGGCGTCAGTAGTCTCCACTACTTCCAGCACATCTTCCATTACATCTTCCTGATAGCTGGGTCTCATTGTACAAAGGATTAAGGAACAACAAAGATATCCAATTTAGGACTTTTACGGAACAGAATGGGGCGCCTTCCGGTTCAAAAACTTTGTATCTTCCGGAGGGAGGATTTTTGTAGCCCGGCCAGGGTAATTTTTTTTGATCCGACCTGCCTGACATTCATTTGCATCGGAGATCCAGCCTCCACATGCACCTGCTCCTGCCAGCTCTTCCTGGTCGGCCCCTCAAACAAGGCCCTCACGAAACCCCGAAATTTCCTGTCATTTAGACAGTTTTTAGAGTCGACGACGAGCGTTTCCGACGGAGAAATCCAGCATCGCAACGAAGGTGTAGGTTTCATTGACCTTCGGTCAAGGGTCGGTCAAGGGTCTATTGAAGTTCATAAGGAATGATTAAGCCAATACCTGGTGCCATTCTGTCATAAATTGATCCGAAACAACCGTGGATTTGGATTTTCCGGGATTTACATGATTCTTTGATATTCAATTTTTTGCGCTGGCATGTCCCCATTCCTTGTCGTATCCATCCTGATCGTTTACTTCGCTGCCCTCATCGCCATTTCCTACTATACAAGCCGCGGTGCCGACACGAATACATTCTTCACCGCCAACCGGCAATCTCCGTGGTACCTCGTGGCCTTTGGAATGATTGGATCGTCGCTCTCCGGGGTGACCTTCATATCCGTACCAGGAGCCGTAGGGAAAGTTGGGTTCGGGTATTTCCAGGTGGTATTGGGATACCTTCTCGGCTACTGGGTGATCATGGGCATTTTGCTCCCGCTTTATTATAGACTTAACCTCATTTCGATATACACTTTCCTGGAGCAGCGCTTCAGCTTCTGGTCGTACAAAACGGGGGCAGCCTTCTTCCTCGTGTCCAGAACCATCGGCTCATCTCTAAGACTTTACCTGGCAGCAACCGTGCTTCAGTTGTTTCTGTTCGACGCCTGGCACGTGCCTTTTATCGTGACGGTCGCCACCACCATCGTCCTGATCTGGATCTATACGTTCAAGGGAGGAGTCAAAACCATCGTCTGGACCGATTCCTTTCAGACTCTTTTTCTCGTTACCGCGGTGTGCGTTGCCGTTTGGGAGATCACTCATAAGCTGGGGATGACCGTTCCGGAAATGTTATCGACGATCAAGTCGAGTCAGTATGCGCGGATGTTTTACACCGACGATCCTAACTCTCCGATGTTCTTCTGGAAGCAATTTCTGGGAGGCGCGTTCATTACAATCTCCATGACAGGTCTGGATCAGGAGATCATGCAAAAGAATCTCACCTGCAAAAATCTGGGTGAAGCGCAGAAGAATATGTTCTGGTTCAGCCTCACACTGGTAACGGTGAACCTGTTGTTCCTCATCCTGGGTGCTCTGCTCTATTTGTACTCAGCGAAGTTTAACCTTCCGATTCCTGCAGCATCTGACGAATTGTTTCCCCGTCTCGCGCTGAATGAGTTGGGGCTTGGGGTCGGTATATTCTTTCTGCTGGGCATCATCGCTTCGTCGTATGCAAGTGCAGACTCCGCTCTTGCCGGGTTAACAACTTCTTTCTGCATCGACTTCCTCGATTTTAAACACAAAGACGAAGCAACAAAACGCCGGCAGAAGTTCATTGTGCACGTAGGCTTCTCGTTGTTATTTCTTTTGATCATTGTAAT
Organism: Chryseolinea sp.; assembly: GCA_049840655.1. GTDB lineage: Bacteria > Bacteroidota > Bacteroidia > Cytophagales > Cyclobacteriaceae > Chryseolinea. The sequence goes on along the minus strand of JASGJX010000027.1, from coordinate 177,911 downwards.
CTTCAGAGAGATCAATGAACGATCAGTTATTGATGCCGTTCTGAATATCGCTGGCTACACCTATGGCCCGCTGCTGGGATTGTTCACGTTCGGGATTTTCACAAAACGAATTGTACATGACAAGCTGGTGCCGTTTGTTTGCCTCGCATCTCCAGTGCTGTCGTATATCCTCAGTTTGAATTCAGAAGCATGGTTTGGCGGCTACAAGATTGGACTGGAAGTGTTGCTCATTAATGGAGCAATAACTTTTATCGGATTGTGGTTTGTGTCGAAGGCGCCTTCGACCAGTACATCTGCCGCATAGCATTACGAATCCAGGCGTGGCCGTTTGCAGGATCTGTCGCCTCTCAAATTTGTCAGCATATTTTCATTCCCAATTAAACGGAATACTTGTCGGCTGTTTACCCGTGAGTGAATAGATCGCGTTAGCCATGGCGGGGGCCAACGGTGGAACTCCTGGTTCTCCCGTGCCGCGCGGGGGATCGTTGCTCTCCATAATGTGGACTTCAATATCGGGGACCTCTCCCATGCGCACCATCTTGTAGTCGTGAAAATTGGACTGCACAACACTGCCGTCTTTCAAATGCACGCCTCCAAATAATACTGCCTGCAATGCCCACACAATCGATCCTTCAAATTGCCCCTTTACGAGCGATGGATTCACGGCAGTGCCACAATAAACGATCACATCTACCTTTCTTAATACAGGCCGGCCGTTGGCCATCTCAACATGAGCGATATGGGCGCAAGTGCTGTGCATGGTTGTGATGGCAACTCCGGCGCCTTTGTTTTTGCCTGGCCACAACTCTTTCGCCCGTTCCAGCACGCGTACTAATGCCTGGCGCTCGCCTGTTGCCTTCTTCAACCAGTCGGAGGGATTTGCCGCGTGAGATGGGACGACTGGATCTTTCTTCAACCACGCGATTCTAAAATCGAGGGGGTCACTCCCCAACGCTGCGGCTATGCGATCAATCGCGCATTCCCGCGAAAAGGTATTTCGATGAGGATTCACTGACCTCCACGGTCCCACCTGAAGCGGAGGCTCGAGTTCAACTAGGGAAAGGCTGCGGGTCGGAACCGTATCCATGTAGGGATTCCACGTGTCTTCGAGGAAGGCGTTGTTAAATGTCAGGCGTTTGCCATGCCATGAAACCACTTCACCCTTGGCATCGATCGTTATCTCATCCAGGTGTCGCTCGCAGGCATGGTAATAATCGTGGCGAATCTCATCCTCCCGCGTCCAGAAACATTTCACAGGTTTGCCAATGTGCTTAGAAATCAGTGCTGCCTCTACCACAAAGTCAGCTTCCCAACGACGGCCGCTTCCTCCACCGGAAGGAAGTACATGAACCTGAATACGATCGCCAGAGAGTGAAAGAACAGGTGATAACTGTTCCACTATACGCTTGGCAAACTGGTGTCCGCTCCACACTTCGCACGAGTCCTTCCTGACATCACATACTGTATTGAGCGTCTCCATCAGCGCATGCGCCTGAAACGTGATCTCATAGCGCGTGTCAATTCGTTGGTCTCCCGGCTGAGGCTCGCGCATGGTTCCGGTGTTCAGGATCTTTCTGCCTGCAACTGTTTCGGAAGAACTCAGTAATGCAGCTATATCCTGATCGCTGGCGCTTCCATGTTTGCCCTTATCCCAAATTACTTTCAGTGCCTTCCTTCCCTGCAGGCAGCCCAGCTGTTTGTAGCGATGACGGCAACTCCGTCTGGAACAGTATACAGGTACGAAGGACTCATATCCTCAGAAGCAGCGTCGCGACGAAAGCCTTCGAGATGAAACACATCAACGACACCAGGCACTTTTCGAGCTGCACGGTCGTCGATATTTAACGCTTTACCCAGGAATACCGGGCAGCGTTCAATGGATGCATATAACATGCCGGGGAGGGACACGTCGAGACCGTATTGTTGCTTGCCCGAAACGATCCCTCCAAAGCGGACATTCGGAATTGACTTGCCGATATACTGAAACTCCGATGCCGGCTTTAGTTGTGCTTCAACTTTTTCGTCGGGCAATACGAACGGAATGAGTTCGCCAAACGCCACACTTCTGTTCTTCATTTGATCGACGACACGCGAACCTCTGGACGTATAGCCCCTGGGTGCTTCTTTCCAATAGCGGCCGGCCGCGGCAACCAGACGGGCTCTGAGTTCGGCAGCTGCTTCACGAAGCGGTTGCCAGGCTATAGAAGTCGACGAGCTTCCACCGGTAATTCCCTGCATGGCAAGCGAAAATGTCTTACTGTAATCTGCATCAACAATTTCCATCCGGTCGAGATCAGCGCCTAATTCATCAGCAAATATCATCGCATAGCCCGTGCTTATACCCTGACCCATTTCCTGCTTCGACAAGTTGAATACAATACGATTGTCGGGATGAATGGAAACATAAAGCGAATGAATCGGTGACTCATTTACAGGCATCGACTTGCCTTTGACCATGAAACCCGGTAGCCACACCGATGCGGCAAGAATGCCGGACCCCTTTGTTGCAAGGGTGAGAAACTGACGACGGTTGAATGTCATAGGTAAGTAGTATTGAGTATTAAGTATTGAGTCCTTAGTAAGTATGCCACTACTCTCGTCTTAGGGCTTTTACCGGATTCTGCATCGCCGCTTTTAAGGCTTGCCATCCTATGGTCAATGCAGCGATGCAAACTGTGAGTCCGCCGGCAATGATGAACGTTATCCACCCGACATCGATACGGACAGCATATTGCTCGAGCCATTGCTGCATGAGCAGCATCGTCACGGGGATACTGATCATAAATGCGATGACGATCATCTTGAAGAAGTTCCCCGATAACAACAACACGATACCCGCTGCTGATGCACCGATCACTTTTCGTATACCAATTTCCTTCTCGCGTTTGAGTATGATAAATGATGACATTCCCAACAAACCCATGCTCGCAAGCACTAAGGCGAGCACAGCAAACACCTGGGCAATGATCGACACTTGCTGCTCCTGCTTATATAGGTTGTTGAAGTACTGATCCTGAAAAAAACCTTCAATAGGGTACTCTGGAAGGAGGCGTGTCCAGGTTCTTTCAATACCATTGACTGCAGATACGGGATCTCCGGAAATACTGATCATCATGTATCGTTGTGATCGGAGCGTATCTAAGTAAAAAACCATCGGATTGATGCGTTCACTCATTTTCGCGAAATGGAAATCCTTCATGACCCCGATAATCTTTCCCTCTGATTCACCGCTCCGACGGAAGTTCGCGTTGATGGGATCCGTCATCTGAAACTGCTTCACGGCAGTCTCATTGATAATATATGAGGTGCCGAGATCTGAAAAATTGTCGACCTGAAAATTCCGACCCGAGATGAGCGGCACACCGATCAGCCGGAGGAACGCCGTATCGATGGCGATGTTCTTTGCAAAAGTTTCCGGTGTTTGTTCCGGCATGTGGTCAGGATGGAAAGTATCTGACCCGGGCTCGCCGCCTATCAGGCCCGACGCGCCAGCGATGGCATTTATCTGCGGATGAGATGCTAACTCAAGACGCAATTGTCGCGCCGGTGTGTAAGCTGAAGGTGGAATACGCAGTACATAAATATTCTGCTGGTTGAAACCAAGGTCCGCCGACTGCATGAATCGTATCTGCCGGTTCACGACAATGGTTCCCGCCAGCAAAGTGAGTGAGATCACGAATTGGAACACGACAAGCGATTGCCGGATCCTGCGCTCCACAACGGTTGGCTTAAGCGCCTGACTAAGTGACTGTACAGGACCGAAGCGCGAGAGCCTCCATGCGGGATAAACGCCAGAGAGCACCGAAGTGATCAATAACACACTCACAAATATTCCAATGAATTTTGCCGATAGCAGGTCGCTCCATACCAGGTGTGCGCCAGCAAGAAGGTTAAAGGGTTCCATCAGGACGAGTATCAATGCTGTTGCTAATAAGCCGGCGATCAACGTTATGAGCAGGAACTCGAGATAGAACGATAGGACGAGACGTCGCTGAGATGCACCGAGAATCTTGTTGATTCCTGAATCTTTCATTCGTTCGGTTGTTAGCGCTGTCGCAAGATTTATGAAGTTCACAATCGCCAGCACCAGAATAAAAACAGCGATTGCCAGTATCGCCCAGAGTTGTTGTGCCGCGTGAGCCGTAACAATATCCCACTGCAGAATAGTGGTCGTGATTTCCCTCAAAGGCTGCAACAAGTGTCCATAGTTCTTCAGGTACTCGGCGTCGCCCTCTGTTGCGTGCGTCAATACGATGTCATAGATCTTCTTTTGAATAACAGGTAAATTGTCTTCATCAGGAACCTTAACATAAGTGAATGCGAGGGTTTGTGCCCACACATATAACTGCGAGGGCCGATGATGCGCAGGTCTCAGGTAATCAAAAGTTAAATGCGTATTCGCCGGAACTTCCACTACACCCGTTACAATCAACGCCCGCTCTTCATCAAGTCCGATGATCTTCCCAAGGGCTTCGCCATCCGGAAACAACTTACCGGCCGCACGCTCGCTTAGCACAATGGCGTCTTTCTGACGCAGCGCTGTAGCCGGATTACCCTGGATGAAGTGAAAGCCGAAGAACTGAAAAAAATTGGAGTCTGCATCAATGACGTTGTCCTCGTAAAAGCTCACATCGTTGTATCGAAGGATGCCGCGCGTTGAATAATTTCTATAAGGATACCACAGCCTTACAACATCAGATACCTCTGGAACTTCCTCGCGCAGATGATGGCCAATGGCCGATGCTCCTCCCGAGTAACGATTTCCCGATCCGTGCTCGTGGTTAAGAATACGATAGATCTGATCGTGATTGGGGAAAGAAGTGTCGGCGTTGAATTGCTGCGCCACAAAGAGAAACACGATGAAGAAACAAGCAAGTCCCAGGGCCAGACCCGTCACTTCAATGGTGGCATAAAAGCTGCGACGAACAATGTTTCGCCAGGCGAGGAGAAGTTGGAGAGGGAGCATGGCAATTTATACGGATCACTTTTCGTGACGATTCTGATCGATGGACCGAACGCAGGCTTCCCCTGCCAAATTGCATTCTTCTTCTCTGCTCTGGTATGCACGATGTTCGTACCCGTATTTGTCAATTCAACGCCTGTCTTAGTCATCCCGGCTGAATAAGTGATTCAACAAGCATCTGTCTTTCTAAGTTTGCGGACAACTTTCTATTACCATCATGAAGAATCTAATACTTGCCACCCTGGCGGTAATTCTTGTGATATATCTGGGATACCTGGGTATGCAGCATAAACACTCCATCGGGCCTTTTCTGATGTTTGTAGGTGTTTGCACTTCCATTGGCCTTGCAATCGATATTAATAATGCAGTGCGTGAGCGCATTCGCAAGGCTAATCTTCGAAAGTTGGGTATCAAGTAGCAAAGCGCTTCTACTCAGTTAGCCCTCGGGATCGAGGCAAAGGACCATTCGGTTACCGAAGTAAGACGAAGAAGGCTATTTGCGCGAAGTCGTGCAGTAAATAATACTACTCAGCAGCACCATCGTTCCAAAAAACAAGTAAATTCAATCACACCTGAATTTACGATGAACAGAAATGCATTCCTTAAGACCTCGCTGCTCGCTACAGGTGGTCTTCTGACAGCACGGTACACCCCATCTTATGGCGCACGGCCCGCTCTTAATAAGCGCGATCGCATGCTTCAGTGGCTTGAAGGAAAGCCTCAGCCAGGATATACACCGGCTGCATTCTTCCTTCATTTCGATGAGGAGCATCACGTCGGAATACCTGCAGCAAAGAAACATCTTGAATACTTCCGTTTTACTGACATGGATTTCGTCAAGATCCAGTATGAGCAGGAGTATAAACCTGTGGACTTCATCCATAAGCCTTCAGATTGGTCGAAACTCAAATCGAACAAGATCGACTTCTATGAACCGCAGCTTCTCACCGTGAAAGAGATCGTCAAGCAGGCGAAGAAAGATGCGTTGGTCATTATGACTATCTATTCGCCTTACATGTGGGCAGGTCAGACTTCATCTTATACAACACTTTGGAAACATCTTCATGAAGATCCTGATCAGGTCAGGAAGGGACTGGATGCTCTCGTAGAAAGTCAGCTGATCTTCGTCCGAAAATGCATCGAGATTGGAGTTGATGGTTTTTATATGTCGACGCAGGGATCGGACAGTGGAAAGTTCAGCGATCCGGACATCTTCCTCAAGTATATCAAGCCTTCTGATCTGGTTGCTATGAAGGAGGTGGCTTCTAAATGTCCATTCAATATTCTTCACGTTTGTGATTACGTGGCACCCTATGATAATTACGATGCTGTGTTTGACTATCCTGGACAAGTCGTGAACTGTAATACCCGATTGAAAGACAAGGAGCTTTCGTGGCAGCAGATTTCAGAAATCTTTAAGCGACCGAACATGGGTGGTATGGATCGCCATGGAGTAATCACGAACGGAACTCCGGATCAGATTGATCTCGAAGTGAGACGAGTGTTGAGTGAAGCTCCTCCTAAGTTCATTCTTGGAGCGGATTGCACGGTTGACAGCAGCACGGATTGGAATAAACTGAAACGTGCGATTGCTGTGGCGCATCAAGGGTGAGCGTGGGTGAAAATGAAATATTAAATAAAAAGGAAAAGGCCGCCCCTCCTCCGAAGAACGACCTTAATCCAGATTAAAAACCAACCCACTTTGCCTTCGCGTCTGTCGTAAATGGTCTCATTTTACGAATGTCAGACAGCAATCTTTTCCGGAGTTGTTAAGGAAGGGCCGCTCCGGTTAAAGAGCGGCCAGATCCCGATTAAAAACCAACCCACTATGTTCTTTATAGGCGGGATGCTGATGCATCCTCATGCCAGGTTTGGAAGTAAGCCCGCCCATCTGGCGAGCTGTTCTTCCTGTTGTTAGTGCCTCGTTTCTAAACCTTCCGTCATTGTTGACTTCTGGTGGTGCCCCGAGACGACAGCCTTGTGATCACAGACGCGGGTGGTATTGCCCCGCAAAAAATGTTGTGCACAAGACCGTCATCATCGAACACTTTGGCTGTGGGTCGGTGGCTTCACTTCCTTCCCGTGGCCCGTGTTCAGCGAACTTTCAGTTTTTCTTCCAGTTCGCGGACGATATGCCCTATTGCCAACGGTATGCCACAGGGCCGAACAATTGAAATCATTGAAATTTGAGCTATCAGGATCAGAAATGTTCCTGATTTGGGAGACTTGATTCTCTATTCGAAAAAGAGGCGCTTTGTGGGACTCTTTTTCATAGTTAATTACCGAAGGAAACCGCTCTACAACTCCAGTTCTTTTGCGGGATCCCAAAAAATATCCTTGAATCGCTGAATTTTATCGTTCTGCACTTTAACGCCTTCCTTCTTGAGCAATAGCTCCATCGTGGTGGGCGTTTTGAACGCATGTTTACCAGACAACATTCCTGCACTGTTTACAACCCGATGAGCGGGAACGCCCTTCGGACACGTGTGCATGGCCCATCCAACCATTCTGGCACTGGATTTCAGGCCGAGATAGTGGGCGATTGCGCCATAGCTGGTGACCCGGCCTTTAGGGATAAGTCGCACAACCTCATACACATCACCGAAAAAGTCGCTTTGTGCTCCCTTCTTTTTGATTTGTGGCATTCAATAAAGTTTCGGTCTTGGTAAATTTACGGCTCGTTTTTAAACTAATTGACGTGAAGTATCCCTTTTTGATGGCTTTGCTCGTATGCGCGAGCTTCTCTGCATTTTGTCAAAACGAAAAAACTGCTCCTCCGTCCTTCATTTTTCCCGATAGCACGGGCTGGAATGTCGTGAACGAAGGGCAGCATGTGCGTTTCCAGGTGAAATCAACTCATCAGGGATCCAAGATATATTACAGCCTTGAAGGCGCGGACGGACTGGGGATGCAATTCGACAGCACGGGACTTTTTGACTGGACACCATCGTTCGATCTGGTTGATCGCGTACAAAAGACACGCGATGTGAACGTGATCTTTCAACAATCACTCGCCGACGGCAAGCGTGAGCGTAAGGAAGTCACCTTCATTCTAAGACATGTGAACCGTCCTCCGGTAGTCGAAGAGTTGCCCGTATTGTATGTACGTCAATCATCGGCAAATACATATCAAATTCCATCAGAACTGGTGTACGATCCGGATGGCGATCCACTTGTATTCAGGTCGAACCTGGTGGTAATGCCGGAGGGAACAACTCTTTCACAGCAGGGGACATTTACATGGAAACCATCGCGTACGCAGTTTGCCGCGCTGAAGAATAGTCCTTTGGTGCTTGAATTTACCGTGCAGGATCAGCCCGATAAGCTCGAAACAACGGGTAGACTGCGCGTCGCTCAGACCCAACTCGATCTGCCACCAGATATCATGATTGTACCGGGAGATTCGGTATTCTCGATCAAGGAAGACGAGATCCTTAACCTGAAGATCTACGTCTCTGATCCAAACGGTGACGATGATGCCAAGACGGTCGGCCTTATCACCAGTGATAAACGCATACCCCAGGCGATATTGAAAGAGAATACGCCTTTGCAATATGAACTTACCTGGAGCCCAGGATACGATTTTGTGGAAGACACGCAACCGCCGGTGAAAACGGACCTTGTAATCTTTGCCCTGGATAAGTCGAACAACCGCACGCAGCGAAAAGTAACGGTACGGGTAAGCGATGCCGAAAACCTTATTAAGAAGGATGCGCACCAGTTCCAAAAGTATCGTACCAATCTTGCCGATGCTGTGATACTCATTCAGCAGCTTGATCAGAATCAAAAGAACTTAAACAGCGATTACAAGAAGGCGAAGAAAGGAAAGAAGAATCGTTCGATCGTCAATGCCTCCCTTGGCGCTGTAACGGGCGCGACGCCTGCAGTTGTTGACGACGTTCAAAGTGCGAAGATCATTGCTGGTGTGGGCGGTACAACGGTTCTTACCTTTGGAACCCTTGAAGCAACTGAAGTAATTGGCCGTTCGAAGGAAGGTATTCTTGAAAAGATCAAAATCACCATTGACCTTCGGAACAAGATACAGGGTGCTGGCGACGATTTCGCCCGCAAGTATGCACTGAAGGCTTCCAGACGAAGCCCTGAATTTGAAAAGGATATCGAGAAGTTCAGGACCACGCTCGCAGATCAGCGCATTGTTCTGTTGGAGCTCGATGCCTATTCGAGAAACCTGCGCATCGATGATCGCGATATCAAGAAAGTGTTTGTCGATTATGTCGAGGAGCAACGCGAAACTGCATCGAATTAGCACTGATAACATTACCTCAATTCACAAGGCCTTTAACCGGGCCTTGTTTTGTTTTGTGGCTATCGGATCGGTTCTGCCCTATTGCGCAAAGAAACGTCACTCAGCCTTAGCCGATATGTAATGCAGGGAACAGGCAAAAGGCATTCAGATATATACCCGGCTTCAGAGTTACCAATAACCGACAAAGGCGATTAACTTTGAGAATTCAGTACGTTTAACCGCGTTCCAACAGACCCCAGTCGTTACATTCAACTTACCGATAGATGTTAAGATTTTACACCGCCAGCGCGGTCGCGTTTATAGTCAGTGCATTACCAGTTATCTCCTCAGCGCAGTCATTCCAGGAACGATCTGCGGGCCTCGATCCGCTATTCAATGGCCGCATCAGCTGGAGCGACCTCGACGGTGACAGCGACCTTGACCTTATTTATTCCGGGGAGGTTGATGAAAATACCTTTCGGACGCGTGTATACGAAAACAACGCGGGCACATTCGTATTACGGACGACTGCATTGCCGGATCTTAGAAAGGGCGAAATTGTCGTAGGCGACTTTGATAAGGATGGGGATGCCGATGTATTACTTGCAGGACATGGAGCAACGGGAAATATTTCTCAGCTCTATGAGAACACCGGGGCTTTCAACTTCTCTCTGAAGACGTCTTTTCAGGGCGTGATGAACGCTAAGGTGTCGTGGATTGATATTGATAACGACGAAGATCAGGATATCGTCATCGCAGGAGCCGACGACACAGTTCAGCCGATTGAGAACAGGGTATTTGTTTATCGGAACGACGCGTCAACGTTCACTGAACTCACAACGACAAATCTTCCAGCGTGTTCATCGTGCGCAATTGACTGGGCCGACGTAAATAATGATGGCTTGATCGACGCAGCAATCACATCGGTATTGAAGAGCAATTCGAATCATACAGAGCTATATATCAACAACGGAAACAATACTTTCAGTCTTGACGCGAGTCAACCTTTGCCCGACTTATCCAACGGCGATTTACATTGGGGCGACTTCGATCGCGATGGTCAGATGGATTTGCTGTTGGGCGGTGTTCGCGCTGATGGTACGATCACCACAGACGTTTTTCAGAACAATGCAGGCAAGCTGCAATGGATGGATGCACTGAATCTCTACTATGTTGCCGGGAACTGGCACGGAGGGACGCAATGGGCCGACTATAACAATGATGGTTTACTGGACATCGTTTTATCCGGACTCGGCACTTCCATTGTAGATCAGGAATACATCCTCAAAGGCTATCTGAATCAGGGTGACTCAACTTTCATCGAAGAGGACCTCGCAACGGAAGGGCTGGCGTACAGTTCTATCGATCTCGGGGATTTCGACAACGACGGTGATCTCGATATCGCATACATGGGGACAAACAGCACCGGAGTAGTTACCGGCATACTCGAGAACAAGATTCGTAACGGCACGTTCACAGCGAACACCAGACCCCTTCCGCCATCTCTGGCCGGACTCACAGAAAAGTTCTATCGTAAGTCTGCAACGTTACGTTGGACCGATGGATCTGACACCCAAACACCAGCGGACGGCCTAACTTACAACTTCTGGCTGCAGCGCGGAGCAACCAAAGTTGTTGTCCCCGGAACCAATGTTTCCACCGGATACATCACATCGCCAAATGCTCCCAATGGTTACTCGCAGCAAATAAAACTATCAAACCTCCCCGAAGGAGATTATACCTGGGCAGCTCAATCTATTGACGGGGCTCAAAGCGGATCTGTGTTCACAGCGGCGAAAGCTTTTCATCAATTGAATGGTCCGGAAGCCGTGAAAGCCGAGATCGTCGATGATACGCACGTAAAACTCACATGGCTTGATAACTCTGGAATTGAAACGTCTTATCGTGCAGAGCGCTCATTAAGTGCGACCACCGGCTACGTCAGCCGTGGAACACCTGCTGCCAATGCAACCACGTATACCGACAATTTTGCATTCGTAACAGAGACTCCATACTACTATCGCATTTATGCCGTTGATGCAACTAAGTCGTCGGGCTACGACTCACTCATGGTGATTATACCTGCAAAGCCTGCGAACGTCGGTGCGCTCGAGATCCATGCCGCACGTATGATCATTACATGGGACGACAACTCGAATCATGAAACAGCTTACACGATAGAACGCAAGCTCGCATCAGGTTCAACGTTCGATGTCCTGGATACGCTTGAAGCGGACGCTATCCAGTACTACGACGATGGGGTTGCAGAAGGAACGTCGTATGTATATCGCGTGCGTGCCATGAATGAGAATGGCTATTCCGCGTATAGCGACCCCGCTACGATCAATTCCAACTTCCGACCTCGCGGCGCTGATGTGGCGAAGAGTGGCGTTGAAGACAACAACGTGACATTTACCGAACAGGAGTTCGCCGACAAGTTCACGGACCAGGACGTTGACGACATGTTTGTTTCGATTTACGTGGCTCTGCTTCCTCAAAGAGGAACATTAAAACTCGGCACCACTCCCGTAACGGCTGGGCAGAGGATTCCACGCAGTGCATTAAGCACACTCATATATACGCCTGCTAAAGATGACAATGGTCTGCATCCGTTCAGCTTCTATTACAGCGACGGAAGAGATAGCTCCGATGTCGCGTACCAGGCAAAGATCGATCTCACTCCTGTAAACGACGCGCCACTGTTTACCATTCCTGCAAAGCTTACATTAGACGAAGATTTCGACGTGCAGACAATCACTCCCAACATTCAGATTCCTGCAGATGAGCAAGTGCAGACCATCACATGGACATTGACTCCAACGGATGCAACGAATATTGTCGTTGAACTTGACCCCAACACTGGTGCGCTCAAGCTTACACCTGTGAAGGATGCGTCAGGAACCTGGCAGTTCACGCTTACCGCCAACGATGGTCAGGCGACCAACAACTCGCATAGCGCAGTAATGGATGTCGTCGTTCGTTCCGTGAACGATGCGCCGTTCATTGCCCAAATCGAAGATGTCAGCGTAGAGAAGACGCAGCCCATACCTCCGATTACTCTTTCAATAACGGATCCGGATAGCCCTGCGGAAAGTATCATTCTTGGAGTAACGTCAGATAATCAAGCCGTTGTTAAGAACAGCAACATCCACATCAATGGAAACATATTGACGATGACTCCTGAATTAAAAGTAGGAAAGGCAGTCATTACGGTGAGGGCAACGGATGGTATATCGGTTGGTACCCGACAATTCACGGTTGACATCACGACCATAACGGCTATCGAACAGTTTACCATAGGCGTTTCGTTATATCCAAACCCGGTTGAACGAGTGCTCAACATAGCTGTGGATGAGAACTTCACACCTCCGTTTAAGTTAATTGTGCAGGATGCGATTGGCAGAGACGTTGTGAACCGAATGATTGAATCGTCGGTCAGTGAAGTAGACTTTAGTGCGATCAGACCAGGAGTATACTTTATCAAGCTTGCGGCTCCGGATAAGACGGTGCTGTTTAAGGGAAGGGTAATTAAGAATTAAGAATTAAGAATTAAGAGTTAAGAATTAAGAGTTTAAGAATGGGTTCTGGAACTCCGACATGACCTCATTGAATCGGGGCGCAAAACATTTTCACGTGCTATCAAAATGCTGGCAACTTTCAACCCGCGCTTGATCAGGATAAATGTCGTTTTTGGCTGAGAATTGAGAATAAAACAATTCTTAGGCTGGCATTTGGGGAATGCGCAGAATGGTATAGATTTGCAGTCCCAAAACCAGTAGAAAGGCCGTTTTTCGCTGATTTTGGCGTACAGAGGAGTGGCAGAGCGGTCGAATGCGGCGGTCTTGAAAACCGTTGAACCGCAAGGTTCCGGGGGTTCGAATCCCTCCTCCTCTGCAATAGCAGACAAAAGCGAAAGAGGTCCATGCATAGCATGGACCTCTTTTGTTTGTATGAAGCCGAAACAAACACGGCAAAGGTAACTTACGGACAGAACTCAATCATGTGTCCGTTTTGAGTTGAGGATTCTACAAGCAAAAAAAGGAGCGCAGCGACCTCTTTCGCTTTTGTCTGCTGTTGACACACCCCCAAGGGATCACTGAAGGTAATCCCTCCTCCTCTGCACAATACAAAGTAAAAAAGGTCCCTGCATGGCAAAGACCTTCTTATGTTCAGAAAGTTCGAAGTTGGGAACTTAAGGGCACGGCGTTAACCGCAAAATGTAAAGCTCTAAATGTAAAATGTAAAGTGGGCCGGCCAGTTCTGGCTAGAGGACCCGATCACTTTCTTGTGTCAAAGAAATTGATTAGCTCTTCGGCATAAATACCAGGGACCTCCAGCGCAGCAAAGTGGCCACCCTTCTTCATCACATTGAAGCTTGCAACATTAACCATTCTTTCTGCCCATACTCTTGGAAACTGAGCCTCCTTTGGAAATAGCGATACTCCGGTTGGAACCTCAGCCCTCTGAGAAGCTTTCAGTCCTCCCATATAACTTGAGCGTGCGTTCTCGGCGTATACTCTGATCGAAGAATTGATCGACTGACTCACCCAATAGATCATGATGTTCGTGATCAGCTCATCCTTTGTTAATGCAGTTTCAATATTCCCATCATGATCACTCCATGCGTAAAATTTCTCAACCATCCAGGAAGCAAGTCCGACCGGGCTGTCATTTAACGCATAGCCCAGTGTTTGTGGCTTTGTAGACTGAATCATGTTGAACGCGCCCTCGGTAAAGAACCAATGCTGAATCTGCTGACCGAACGCCTGCTCTTCCGGTGTCATCGTACTCCAGTCTTCCGTTCCATTGGGATAGCCAACATCTGTTAAATGAATGGCTTTAATGTTGTCCGGGTACTGGACAGCCAGCGATTTGGTTACAACGGTACCCATATCACCGCCGGCGGCAAAATATGTCGGGTAACCCAATACGTTTGTCATCAGCTTATTGAACAGCTCAGCGACGCGATCAACATTCATTGCTGTCTGTTGTGAGAAGCCAAAGCCAGGAATCGAAGGAATAACAATATCGAACGACGGGCTGAGCATTGGGATCACTTTAAGAAAACGGTAGAATGAATCCGGCCAGCCGTGGGTAAGAATGAGGGGTGACTTGCTCTGACCTTTCCCCTTCACGTGTATAAAGTGTATCGTCACACCATCAATCTCGGCTTTGAATTGCGGATGCTTGTTAATCTCCACTTCGTGCTTTCTCCAATCGTAATTGTTCTGCCAGTAAGTAACCAGTTCCCGCAGATAAGTTGGATTGGTACCGTAGCTCCAACCGGCGTTTTCAGGTTCGTCGGTCCAGCGGGTTTGCTTCAACCGTATTGTTAAATCGTTTAAAACTTCCTGAGGGACATCAATTTTGAAAGGCTTCATAGTCGTTTTCTTTTTTGTTGATGATTCAAAACTAGACACCAGGCAGTGCATGCCATTGTAAAAAATTTACCTCGCGGGATTCGGTCTTGCGAGGGAATTAACGTGCTGAATTCCAGTACTTACTGCGGGGGAAGTTTTAGGATCATATCCGACACGAGACTATTCTCCTGAATTGCCGTTTGAGACTTTACATAGTCCGTGGGCGTGATACCCGAGAAATGAGAGAAATCTTTGACGAGATGTGCCTGGTCATAGTAGCCATAACGTTGGACCACCGAAAACCAATCTACATTGTCCTTTTGTGCCTGAATTTCTTTTACTACCAGCTGGAAGCGATACAGGCGTTGAAGATACTTCGGTGAAAAGCCTGTGTTCCTTTTCAGCAGATGGATCACGTGCTTTTGTGAGTAGCCCGACTTGTCAATTAACCAATCGATAGGTTTATCAATGTTCTGGTCAATAAACCGAACGATCTCGTGCTCCAGGTTGTGATCTACCCTGTACTGAAGGAAATAGCTCTCGATCAAGTCAAACATCTGCTGGACGGCGACGGCATTAATTATCCTTTGATATAATCCGCTGAATGACGCGCCTAAAACATCTTCTGCCTCTATTCCAATCTTGTCGATAGCCGTTATTGGTATTTTGGTCAGGCAGAAGAAACCTCCCGTGGTAAATCTGACGCTTATGATTGTCGAGTCGGTGTTATTCTTATACAGGATTGCCTGTTTCTGTAATCCGGTGATCCATGCTCTTTTGACTTCGTGTTTTTTTGTTAGTCCTTCCTCCGGATAAATGGTATTGACCGTTTTGTCATTGAGTTCGATCACCAGGTTGATGCCGCCATCCGGCAATTCTTTCAAATAAGGAATGGGCAGTGCTCCACTCACATACACCATGTGTTCGATAAAGTTTGAGAGCGGAAATTTAGGAATGTGCTTCTGAACGTTCATCCTTAAGTTTTAGCCTACCGGTATCCCTTATTACGTCAAATTACTGAAGATGTTCGATCAGGTTACATCTGCACCTGGTGCTGGGCGCATAATTGACTCGGTTGTAATTCTTTGAAATGTCAACCATCCTGGCGACCTTCAGATGACTACCAAACCCCGACCTCCAAAAAATGACCAGGAAACTACTATTAGCTGCAATAGTCATCGTTGCTCCGTTGCTGACAAAAGCGCAGTACACTTTGATCTCCAACACGAACCTTGCTGATGTTTCGAAAGGAAAGATTATCACAGGTGCCTCGGTCCTAATCAAAGAGGGGAACATAGAAGAGGTCTTTACGAATAAGAAATACAAATTGCCTCCCGGCACAACTGTCTTTGATGGCACAGGCAAGTATATAATGCCAGGCATGACGGATGCCCACATTCACTTCTGCCAATCCGGTGGATTATACACGCGTCCTGATGGATTTAATTTCACGAAGATTGTTCCATACGAAGTGGAACGAAAAGAAACGTTCAATAATACAGGCGACTTCCTGACCCGATATCTGCGAATGGGAATAACTACTGTGGCCGATGTCGGTGGTCCTTTCACCAATTTTGCTATTCGCGATTCCATAAGTAGGTTACAGCTGTCGCCCGGAGTACTCGTAACAGGCCCACTGTTTTCGATGGTTGAAGACAAACCTCTTGACAATGGCGCCGCACCCATTGTCAAGACCACAACGATCGAAGAGGCAGATGCACTCTTTGACAAGATGCTGCCGTTGAAGCCGGACTACATCAAGATCTGGTACATCGTAACGCCAGACCTACCCGCCGAGAAAACATTTCCGGTTGTACAACATATCGCTAAGCGAACGCACGATGCAAAGCTCAAGCTCGCTGTCCACGCCACCGAACTCAAGACCGCAGAACTGGCCGTTGATGCAGGAGCTGACATACTCGTGCACAGCGTGGAAGATGAAATTGTAACTGATCAATTTGTAAAGAAACTGGTGAACCGAAAGGTTAGCTACATCCCTACCCTGATCGTTATGGATGGATATTACCGCACACTGGCAGGAAAGCAAAAGAATGATCCTATGGATCTGCGTTATGCCAATCCGTTTGTTTTTGGCAGCCTTACTGATCCCGAACATATCCCTACTGATGACCTGCCGGAAAGATTCAGAAAAGTGAGAAGCATGACTACGCCTCTTGCTGATCCAAATGCGCACGACGATTCAGTCAGGGCAGTGAATCTCAGAAAAGTATTCGCAGCCGGCGTCAACGTAGTGGCTGGAACCGACGCGGGTAATGTGGGGACTATGCACGCAACGTCGCTTCATCGGGAACTGGAGGCCATGAAACAAGCCGGGTTAACGGAGGTCGATATTCTGAAAACTGTCACATTAAACAGCTCCGCTTGTTTTAATCAAAACAATGGGCTGATCGCGAAAGGGAAGAAAGCTGATCTGCTTATCCTAAGTAAGAATCCATTTGATAATATCGTGAATCTGAATTCTATAGAGCATCTCGTCAAGTCGGGGAATCTTGTAAAGGCCGATACTCTCATTCACGAAACACCCGAAATGCTTATCCAGCGACAACTCAATGCTTATAATGCGCGGGATATCGAAGCATTCCTGGACACGTACTCAGACAGTATCGAGTTATTCGATTTTCCCAATACGCCCATCGGCTCAGGTAAGGAGCTGATGAGATCCAGGTATGGAAAAAGATTTAGTACATTGAGATACCTGCATTGCGAGATTGTCGATCGTATCAAATACAACAATGTTGTTATCGATCACGAACTTGTGAAAGCAGACGACAAGGTGACCGAAGCTGTGGTGATCTACGAAGTGAAAGACGGAAAGATTGCAAAAATGACGTTCAAAAGATAGACTTTCTGTGAACCACTTTCCAAGACACCTGTTTGCGTTCCCTGGAGACCAGGAAGAAGTAATTCTGCAATTTCTGGCCGCCAACAAACTCAAAGCTCCAAAAAGTCGTTACTCGTAATATGCCTACAGAGTTTAAGACGAAGTACATTACGCCCGAGATTAAGTTGTCTGTGTTCGAAGACGAGCTGTTCAAAACAGAGGCACACTTTGATCATCACATGCTGATTTGGTTTATGTCCGGTGAGACTAAAATCATTCAGGCAGGAAGTACGTACACGTTCAATGCAGGAGACATTTTTCTGATTCCGCGTAACCAGGTTGTTACGGTTGTGAATTATCCGAAAGATGGGCTTCCTCACAAAACAGTGGCGATGCACTTAACCATGGATCGTCTGCGCGAATTCTATTCAAGGGTGGACCTTAAACCACTGCGACCTGCCTCTGACAAAATCTATCAATTCGATAACCATCCTCTGCTTCGAAGCTGTCTCGCATCATTGGTGCCTTACTTCGATATGCAGGATGATTTTCCAGAGAAGATTGCATCAATGAAGATCAATGAGGCGCTCACGATAATTCGCACGACGGACGATGGCATTGACTCGATATTGGCAAACTTCGAAACGCCTGGTAAAGTGGATCTCGTGAAATTCATGCAAAGCCATTTTATGTTCAATTTGCCACTGGAGAAATTTGGTTATCTCACGGGAAGGAGTCTTTCCACATTTAACCGTGATTTTCGAAAGACATTCAATGAGACGCCTCAAAAGTGGTTAACAACGAAGAGGCTGGAGCTCGCCCACTACCAGATCACACAGTATTCCAGGAAGCCTGCGGACGTGTATCTTGAAGTCGGCTTCGAGGACCTATCGCACTTTTCATACGCATTTAAGAAGCACTTTGGGTACATACCTACGACGCTTGTTAAGAGACAGGCTTAGGTCTCAGCCTAATGATTGCGCACTCCCCTGAACTAATCACTGACTTTTACATTTTACATTTAGAATTTTACATTTTGCGGTTAGCGTTTACATTTTGCGGTTAGCCCCTTCACTACAGTTAATACCAAAAGCGAATCGTCCAATATTGACTGAGCACCCCCTCAACCAATCACTGACTTTTACATTTTACATTTAGAGTTTTACATTTTGCGGTTAGCGTTTACATTTTGCGCTTATCCTCTTCACTACGGTTAATACCAAAAGCGAATCGTCCAATATTGACTGAGCGCCCCCTCAACCAATCACTGACTTTTACATTTTACATTTAGAGTTTTACATTTTGCAGTTAGCGTTTCACATTTTACGGTTAGCCTCTTCACTACCATTAAGACCAAAACAACCGTTACTATTTTGCATCGAACACAATCCCGGTCATTTCTTCTGCCATCTTCCAGAGTTTCTTAGCTGAGGTCTCATCCACTGCATAGTCGCGTACACCTGTAGGAATTGACGGATGTTCCTGCTGGAGACTAACATCACCTTTGTTAAGGAACGCAACATCGACATTCTCACAATAGACGCCGCCAATTCCATCGAGCATGTGACTTGTAGCACACCATACTGTTGTTGCTGCTCCCTGTGGAATGGTTTTAAGTTTAGCAAGCACTTCGGGACGCAACAGACCGTTCTCATCGACGTAGCCTAACTGCTGAAACAATTCCAGCGGTGCCTCCCGGGCCAGTTCAGTGCCGCCGATTGCGCCAGGATGCAGCGAGTACGCCCTGATGTTTTGGTCCTTTCCCCGATTGTCGAGTTCCACAGCGAAAAGAATAGTTGCCGTCTTCGATTGACCGTAGCCATGAAGAGTTTCGTATGTACGGTGTTCGAAATTTGGATCTTCGAAATTGAAAGGTGCGAACTGATGTCCCTGAGAAGATACATTCACAACCCTTGCCCCATTGGCCTTTTTCAAGGCGGGCCAGAGTTTTGCGACCAATTCAAATTGCGCGAGGAAGTTAGTTACCAATTGTGATTCAATGCCACGTGCATCGCGCCGTAGTGGGACCCACATGATGCCCGCGTTATTGATCAGCAAATGCAACGGTCGTCCGGATGCAATAAATCGCCGGCTGAAACTGTCGATAGATTTCATGTCCATCATGTCCATGGCTTCGAGTTCAACGTTTGGCATACCGGTCAGATTTTTCTTTGCCTTTTCCAAATCACGTGCTGCAACAATTACGGTTGCTCCGGCCGCAGCCAGCGTCCTGGTCGTTTCAAGGCCAATTCCGGTATTGCCTCCGGTGACAATGGCAATCCTGCCTTTGAGGCTAATGTTCTTGATAACTTCATCGGTGGTTGATTGGGCATTGAATCCAGAGTGAAGAGGGAACTGCAATGCGCCGTTGTAGTTGTTGATTTCTACCTTTGTTCTCATAAATGCTTTGTTGCGTTTTGTTGAGACAAAGGTAGATTCGGCAGCTCAGGCGGGATTTGTTCAAAATTCCAAGTTTGCTTTGTTTAGAATGTCAGATGAATAGCGGGCAGGCTGCACGGTGATTTGTGAGCTTACCTTTCTTGGCGATTCGATTTCGCCTCTCCGGCTATTGTTACTTTGCGTCTCCTGTCGCTTTCAGTGGATGCGTAAACAGCGCCACCCCAAAGCAACCTGCAAATACTGTATATAGCACGGTTATACCATACACAACATAGGCATACTGTCCGATGCCTCCTATTTGTTTTAACAGCGCCATTGCTCCAACGAAGAAATGCAGGAAGTTGCCCATGGCCAAAGGCCTCGCGTAGATTCCTCCCATCATCGCGCCACGCGACATCCAGTTCATGATTGCAAAACCCAGATACAAACCTCCGGCGCACTGAAGTGTGAATGACGCAATTTGGGAATAAGGCAATCCAGCAGCTTCAAGGATCTCGGCCGGCGCGAACGATAGGATAAGTCCTGCAATGCCCATGGCCAGTGAGCTGGCTGACAGTAGTATTCGGGTGTTCATGGATCGGGGGTTAACGTTTCTTCCTTCTCGGATATTCTGCGGAAGATACGAAATCACACGACGAGGCCTATCCGGTTGCAGACCACGGGATGTATTTAACCAGTCGATTACACCTGATACTTGTAGTACACGCTCTGACATTCGCTCGATCCATCATCATACAGATCGATGATTGAATATACCGGCGGAAATTCATCGAGCACAAATGAATCCCGCCACCAGTTACCTGAAACTGCACCATTGCACATGTACTTCACACCGAGGTAATCGATGGAATCAATATAGTGCACATGTCCGCTCAGACATAGCTTAACATTCTTATGCTTGAAAAAGAGGTTCTTGATCCGCTGATGATCGAGATGCATGTCGCCCGCAGGAAACTTGACATCGGCGATGGGTGTGCGCTGCGTGAGATATAACATTGCTCCTATCGACATGATCGGAACGTGATTAAATACGCATATGGGACGCTTGCTATCGATACGCTTCAGCTCACCCTGCAGCCATTCAAACTGCGCATCATCAAGACCATAACCTTCATTCCCATTGATGCTGTCCAGCGCGATGAACTGCCATCCTTTTGTTTCAAAAGAATAGAATCGCTCAGGCATTGAGAGCATCTCCATCGCCCATTGTTTGCCATATCGCTTTTCCTTTTTGTACTCCGTATCGAGCGCTTCATTGGGGCCATTCCATACATCGTGATTGCCCAGTGAGCTATATATTTTGATCTTGTTCGATTGGGTTAACTTTCGCCATGTGTCCCATCGCGTCGCAACCGTCTCCTTAGTTTGTTTGTTCTCGTCCATAACGGTATCGCCAGTGTTCAGGATGAGGTCGGGGCGATCGGGCAAAGCATTGATATCGGCAACAACGCGAGCGAACGATTCTTCGGCGTTGCGTTGATCGAGAATATGGACATCCGTGATGTGTGCTATTCTCAACGCACGCCTGGCACTTTTGGCCTGAGGTGATCCTGCGGAAGGAACAACAGGGAGCAGTGACGTGACAACGCTTCCAAGAGAAGCATACTTGATAAATTTGCGGCGGCTGGTGTTCATAAAGGTGAAGATATGCCTCCACTTTCACCTCATCTTTAGCAAATCATTAAGATTGATAGCTGATTCAGAAACTCAGCTAATCTAAGTGCGAAAGCAGTAGAAGCCGTCGACCGGCGTTGCATTAACCTATCGCTTGATCTTTCTCCAAAGAAAATCAAAGAATAGCCAGGCCATTAAAAGGACGATAAGTCCAACCATTGAAATGCCGACTACACCAAGAACACCAAGCATCTGATCATGTTGATGTCGCCCTGCATAAAAGACAGACACGGCTGCGATTGCTGTAACGACAATCCAAATTACTGTGATCCATAGTACTCTCTTCATCAACAACTATGTTACGTTAGAGTCAGCTTTTGTCCAAATGACGATCGCGACTTACAATTCCTGGCAGGACGACCATGGCAACCCGGTCAGGGGAAGAATTCGGATTAGTGAATGACAGAAGTTGGCGGTAGGGACTTCGCATTGAGCACTTTTTATCTTCGAAACCGTTTTTACAATCAGTTTTTACTCTCGATATTTCGTTACACTAACGAGTATTGGTTACTTCGTTACACCCCGAATAGCTACAATAGACAAAAAAAGCATATTTCAGCGCAATTCTTTAGTTAACACTAACGAGGATTAGCGGCATGATGTTTGGAAACGTGGCGAGGTTTTGCACGTCACACACATAACGGCTGGGCTGGAGTTGACGGTTAGAACCATGGTATTAAACATAAAATCTTAACCCCCAATCTCATGACAGAACCAGAGTGGCTCAAACCGAAAGCAGTTGCGATCCCAAAAGAAAACAAAGATTTGGAGCAAGGACGATATGGACCCATCTGGCCGAAGACTCCTGCGTGCTATGGCTTTACTGTGATTGCGAAAGTCATTCCCGGAAGAGCTGATGCTATCCGGGCCTATGGCAATGCTATCGAAAAAGGTGTGGCAAGTGATCCTACCATGCTGGCTCCACTTAAACTTCACTATTTAAGATGGGTGCTTTTCGACAACGATACACGGTTCATGTACCAGGGCATATTCGATACCGACTTCGACAAATACACGGAGGACGCAATTGCCATTTTCCAAAAGGCCGGTCTTAATACCGTGTTTGAAAATCTGGTCGACTTCCCGTTGGATTGGAAAACAAATGCACCGGCATTCATCAAGTTCGTACGGGATCATCAGTGCAGTAGCTTCCTTGAGTACGGTGAATATCCATATGTATCGGCTACTGAGATCAAGAAGGCACTGAAGGTCAAGGAAGCATTCTCCAACATGCTTGATCAAATGCAATAAGGTACGTCAACTCTTTGAACATGCTTGAACTGGATGATATCCAGCACTATCTTCTTGCACGCCCGCATGCGACGATAGCGCTTTATAATTTCATGAAATTTGACTCGCCGGAAGCGGGAAGAAAATGGATTGCTGCGTTGCTCGATACCGTTGGCGTTGCTTCAACGGTATTGGCAGCAAAGCCAACTGATATGCGTTGGGTCTCACTTGGCTTCACGCACAATGGCTTTAAGGCCCTGGGTATAGATGACGCTTCACTTGCAACATTCCCCGAACCATTCAGACAGGGGATGGCCGCCCGCGCTCACGTACTTGGCGATACAGGAAACAATCACCCTGATCATTGGGAAGATCAGATGGCCAGCCCAGATCTGCATGCGGTATTGATTCTGTTTGCGAAAGACCATGCTGAACGCGATCGATGCATTAAAGTTCACGACGGTCACCTGAAAGAAAACCCAGGCGTGAGTGTGCTGTCGACGCTCCTTCTGGAGGCAGTTCCTCCATTGGATTATGTTCACGAGCACTTCGGATACCGCGATCGTATTACAACACCTGTCATCGAAGGTATGGGCATTGAACCAACACCTGGTTCAGGTGCGGCTAGCAAACCTGGAGAGTTCTTTCTCGGCTACCCGGACGAGACGGGATTAATTCAACCTTTGCCGTCGCCAGAGATTCTAACGAAGAACGGAAGTTACGTGGCCTATCGGAAGATGCAGGAACACGTAGGAGCCTTTCGCGATTATCTAAAAGAAAACGGTGAGACAACAGAAGAACAGGAATTGGTAGCTGCAAAGCTGATGGGTCGTTGGCGTAAGACAGGGGCACCGTTGGTTTTATGTCCTGATAAGGATGATCATGAACTTGGATGGGATAATCAACGGAACAATAACTTCGATTATGAGAAGATGGATCCGAAAGGTTATGCCTGTCCTATTGGGGCTCACATCCGAAGAATGAATGTGCGCGACAATGGCGTATCACAAATCATGAACCGCCGGCTGATCATTCGTCGCGGCGGAACTTATGGACCTGGTCTTCCGGAGGATCAACCTGAGGATGGCAAGAACAGAGGCATCGCTGTGTTCGGAGGTTGCGCAGATATCAGCCGGCAATTCGAATTTCTCATTTCGGTGTGGGCGAATGATCCCGAGTTCGAAGCATTGAATGAGCGCGATCCTTTTGCAGGTTCACATGTTGGCGCATTTGACTTCAACATACCGAAGAAGCCTATCAAGAAAAAGCTGAAGAGTATACCTGCGTTTACAACGCTACGTGGAGGCGCCTACTTCTTTATGCCCGGGAAAAGAGCACTGCAATATCTCGCCTCGTTAACCACATGATATTTACAACTGAAAATCTTTAACCATGGCAACCAACAAACCATCGGCACGACAGTACAACCACTTCTTAAGGCCAAGGCCTTATCAGTTGGGAAAACGGAGAGTAAGCGTCTATTGGACATGGAGCTATCCGTGGGAATCAAACAGAGACGTCACGGAACTTGACAATCGATTTTCGACAATGACAGAAGTGAGACGTGTTACATGGCCCGTTTACGAGTCTATCGAATATTCTGAAAAGATGTTCCTGCAGGGAATTGCCGGAACTCTGGAACTCTTTCACCTGAGCATTGTCTCCTTTCAGAAATTGGTATCAGAGGCGACCGGTCAGCATGTTCCCGTTTACCAGCGTATAGACCAGGCGGGACAACGTCTTCCATTGGATGAGCGTGTGCTGGACGATACTGATACGCTGTTTGTATTCGGTCTCGATCATATGGTTACCGAACAAGAAGCATCACAGGAGGAGATCGAAGCATTAAAGAAGTTTTTGGAACGCGAAGGTACTTGTTTGGTTTTAAGTCCGCATCACGATGTAGGTATGTCTGAAGACCTGAAAGAGCGACAAATGGAGTATAAGCACCATGGCGATCCGCTCGTCCCACGTCAGCAGCGATTTGGAAAGTACACCAGATCACTGATGAAAGGCCTTGGGGTGCCCGTGGAAAATCGATTCGGCCTGCGCCCGGCTACTATTGGCTCTACCAATAAGCTGGTTCCATTAACCGTCAATCGCGAACTCGACAAGTTGAATCTGCTGAACAATGTAAGCACGTTCAATTTTCACATGCACCTGCCCCATTATGCCGTTACTTCCGACGACGAAAGTTTGATCCATGTGCTGGCAAAGCAGCCGGTTGATATGTCCAATCCCCACCCGTTCACTGAGGCCGGGAACAAAGAGTTCAACATGTTTTTGTGGATGCCACCAAAGGGTAAACGCGCAGGCAATATTCTACTCGCGGATTCAACCATATTTACGACGCTGTTCGGAGGTGATGAAAGTCTTGAGAACTTCTGGCGCAATCTCGCAAACATGAGATAATTGAATGTTGCGAGTGTGTTGATGAAGGGGTGCCGTCTGCTTTTGGCTTTTGCGTTCTCAGGGCTCGCAACGGTCGCTCTATGTCAGGAAGAAAAGGGTAGCCTTGAAATCCACGGTTTCATTATGATGGACGCCGGTTACAATTTCAACAGCATCGACCCGCAATGGTTCGAT
The DNA here is from genome assembly GCA_049840655.1 of Chryseolinea sp. Taxonomy (GTDB): domain Bacteria; phylum Bacteroidota; class Bacteroidia; order Cytophagales; family Cyclobacteriaceae; genus Chryseolinea. The sequence continues at coordinate 152,610 of JASGJX010000027.1, read as the reverse complement.
GTTATGCGTCCGACTAAGCTTCCTGCATTTTCCGGTGAATATGGATCCGAAGGCAACGTTTACTTTGGTGTTCGGCAATCGAGGATCGGATTGAAATCGGTTATGCCTACTTCACAGGGAGAAGTGAAAGCAAACTTCGACATTGATATGTTTGGTTTTGGGGCCGATGCAGGTCAGACTACGTTTCACATCATCAACGCATTTGTCGAGTGGAGGAGGTTTCTTGTCGGACAAACTGCATCAGCTTTCATGGACACCGATATCGTTCCTATAACACTCGACTACTGGGGACCATGTTCACGCACGTTCAATTTTAATCTTCAGTTTCGATACAACATCATCCGAAACGAAAAGAATCGGTTGGCTGTGGCGCTTGACCGACCTAACGCTAAGGCTGATGGCGGATCATATCGACCACAACTCGATCTTGAAAATGTCGAACCTCAGTTTATGATGCCTAACCTTGTTGCACATTACAGACGCGCTACCAGCTGGGGGCACTTTCAAACTGGTGCACTATTCAAGTTGATGAAATGGAATGACCTGTCCGGCGCCAACCCATATGATCTCACGGGCCAGGCAATCGGATGGGGATTAAATGCAAGCGCACGCATCTTCGTTGGAAAAATGCTCACAATCAAAACGGAGGCTGTCTACGGTGAAGGTGCACAAAGCTATTTCGCTGATGCCCCACCTGACGTTGGATTACAAAGCAACTATGATGATCCTGTTCGCCCCGTCAAGGGCAAGGCTCTTCCTATTTACGGTTACTACCTTTTCACTGAATGGACCTGGACACCCAAATTATCCAGCACTATTGGCTATGCTGCTCAGCAAGTGAACAACTCTGATTTGCAGGATGCTTCCGCCTTCAGAAATGGTCAGTACGCACAGATCAATTTGCGATACTATCCGGTGGATCGGGTTATGGCTGGGATTGAATTTCAATATGGGCGAAGGGAGAATTTTCAGGATGGGTACTCGACAACCGGCAACAAAATCCAACTGTCTTTTAAATACACTTTTACTTCTGGTGAACTGATACACTGAAAGGCATGCAAGAGATCCTTACACGATACTTCGAAAACCTGATTGCACGGACCGAAGGTCCCCTCAATCTCCGCTTCTTCATTCAACCAAGCGTATCGCTGTTCTTTGCTTTGAGAGCTGCGTTTAAAGACGCTAAAAATGGAACGGTTCCATTCCTGTGGCGTTTCATTGTTTCCAAAGAGGAACGAATTCATGTTGCGAAAGAGGGATGGAAAGACTTTGGAAAGATCTTCGTGGTTGGAATTGTGTTTGACATCGTGTACCAGCTGATCATGATCTTTAAAGTAAAGGCGACGGCGTATTTCTATCCGCTGGAGTCGATTACCGTGGCGACGTGTCTGGCCATTGTTCCCTATATATTGTTTCGCGGCCCTACGAACAGGGTCGTTACCTGGCTGAAGAAGCGGAATGATTGAGTTCACCGCGATCGTTACTTTTTTTTCTCGCCATTACGTGTTACTTTTTCTGTTCTTCGGAATTACTGCAAGGGAATATATCATCGCCATCCCTAATTCCAATTCATACGGATGCGTTGCTGCAAAGTCCTCTGTTCAACCTTACCGCGACCTTACCCTGACCTTATCCTGACCTTACCGTGATATTTGTGGATTTTGAGCGGTAACTAAGCGGTATCTAAGTGGCGTTGAAGTGGCCTCTGGCTGGTTTAAACTGACCGGCAGTTGCGGCTATGTATCATCACATTTAACCTTCGCGGGAGCTGCTCATCCGAATCCTGAAGAACCCCGTCGCAGCAAGCACAAATATTACCGATCCGACGAGCATAACCACGTTGTTATTCTCTGACGCTATTCCAAGGGCGAAGATTCCCAGTCCGACTACCGCTGCCGCCACCATGATCACCGTAACGCCGAATACGTTTTGGGACTCTGCCGACTGATGAGCAGTTGCAGCAGTCTTTTGCTCCAATGGTTTGTTTTGAAATTGAACAGCCTCAGGTGCTTCGAGGTTGGATGCATAGTAATACATCTCAAACAATGCGAGCACAATCAACGGCAGGCCTACTCCTACTAACGTCTCCATTGTGCGATTAAATTTCACGCCGATCAAGACGGGTGCAATCACTTTAAAAAACAAGCCGACCGTTAATGCGATAATTGTCGTGGTAACGACGGATGTCGCTGTCTGGCGTTTCGAGTAGAGAGACCAAATGATGGGAGCAAATAACGCTCCGCCGGCGATTGCTGCGATACTCAGCACCACTTCCACAATTCCGCCTGCCAGTGGCACCATCAACGCGAGGCCTATAGTTCCAGCTCCAAATAACAAGGTGAACACCCGGGCGATGAGGATCTGTTCCTTCTCCGTCGCATGGGGACGTACTACGCTTCGATACACGTCCTGAGCAAACACGGTTGCGGCCAGATTGATGGTTGTATTCGCCTTACTGGAAGTAGCGGAGATCATTCCCGATAAAACCAATCCGATAAGTCCGGCAGGGAGCACCTGTTGACAAAGCATCATATAGGCACCCTCCGGTTCAAGTCCTTGCAGACCGGGATTGATGATGCGATAGATCATGGGAGGAAGCATCCAGATTACAGGGCTCACAAAATATAACGCCGTAAAAAGAAACGCCACCTTCTTTGCGTTTCGTTCACTTGAGACACTTGTGTATCGTTGCACATAGGCCCAATTTCCTCCGATATAAAATGTCTGATAACCCATGAAGGCAAACATGAATATAGCGGTATAGTCATCATTGAAGGGTTCGAAGAAATGCTCTGGTGCTTTTGTAAGTAATCCATGAACGCCACCGATCTGTCCGAACGCAGCAGGAATTACGATGAGCACAGCAGCCATGAGAATGATAAACTGAACAACGTCGGTGACCAGCACGGCCCAAAGTCCACCTGCTGCTGTATACAGTACGATCAGCACACCAATGGCAATGATACAAGAGTTGAGGGAAAACGGTGTGGCTACATACACCATCTTGCCGACCGGATAAAGAACAGCAGCCGTATTGACGAGGCTGAGCGCAAGCATCAGGTAGGTATAAAATTGCTGTGCCTTTACTCCAAATCGTTTGCCAATGTATTCCGCAGCAGTCTTCGTACCTGTGCGTTTCCATTTCCCAGCAATAAACACCGCGACGAGTAACCCACTGATCGCCATCGTGAGTTGTATCATGTTTGCGACAGCACCGTGCTTATATGCTATGGATCCCCACACGACAAATGTGCCTGCAGAGAAATAACTGATAAACAATGAGAGACCATTGATCCACCACGGCGTTTCACCACCGGCTTCAAAGAATGCCTGGGCATTCTTGCTCCCTACTCGTGTAAAGGCAAGTCCGATCGCAAAGATCAGCAGCGCGAACACAATCATCACAATAAAATCCAGCTGATTCATGCCTGCAGTATAGCGTTAGAAATATAAATGTACACGGAGAATGGGATCAAAGGTCGATCGCGTATACGTTGATCCCGTACGGAGCTACTGTTATTTCGAGTGATGCACCACCAGTGCCCGATCCAGACTGACCCGACGGTTTAGATCCGACTTCTTTATTCTCGCCCAGCAGTGTAATCTTCTTCACACTATTCCCCGGGCGAATGGTTCCTATGTCGATTTGTAATGCATCCGATATCGATTCATTCCGATCGTTCATCACAACAGCATACAAACGGTTTCCATCTGGCGACGTTGCCATGATGCATTCGAGGTTAGGATCTTTTAGCTTGAACAACTCCTCACGTATAATGAGCTTAGCTGGTTCGTTGTAAATCTTGCCCGCTTCAAACCCATAACTCTGATGAGGTCCAACCTTTGGCGTGACGAAACCTCTCGGAAACACGACTTGTCCGTTTGATCGTAGCTGTGCCTCAGCCATCAGGTAGTCGGTGATCCAACCGATCTGCCACCAGGCATGATGTGGATAAGGACCTGAACCTTTATTCATCGCCTGCCAGTAATATGATGCCACACTTGTAGACGGCTCAACGAAAGCATCGCGACCGATAGCGCCTGCACGCGCCATGTTGAGCAGCAGCGAGTCGCCAGTCATTTGGAAGATCCGAACGAACAATCCCGTATGACTTGCCAACTGTATCGGACCATGACGTTGTGCTGAACCCATAATGCCACCATGCTCAAAACTGAGTCCGGCCTGAGCAATCTCCCAGTCTTCACGATCAACACCATTGACAGACTTATGCGCGCGGGAGGGAATCGGATGCGTATAGATAGACGTTGTATACGTACGGGCCGCAGCAATTGCTGCTTCTTTGTATTGATCTTTGTGTGTGATATCGTAAAGATCAAGCATCGCCTGCGCTGTTTGAGCTGTCGCGAAGTCTGGAGCATATCGGGCGTCGCCGCATACACCTAGATAGTGGCCCTTCTTCACTCCTTCTTTGATCATCCATTCCGCGCCGCGCTCAGCTGCTTTAAGATACTTCTCATCCTTGAGAATGCGATGAGCTACGATCAGGCCATAAAACGTGGGTCTAAGATCCCTGATGTCTTTAAATAAAGGTTCATGCGATTCCTGATCATAGGCAACCTCCCAGCTTCCATCTTCCTTTTGCCAGTTTAAAAGCAACTCAGCTCCTAAACGCAGACGCTCGCGTAAAGCCTTATTCTCTGGATCGAACAATAAAATGTTACCGTCGTCAAGCATGGTATAGTACGTGAGGCTTATCGGCTCTACGAACGTTCCCCACTCTTCCACAAAGATCTTCCTCTTAGAAAGATAGTACTGCCCCATAGCGGCACCCTGAAAAAACCCAGGCTTCACCTGCTGCTGCGCGAGCTTGAAGTTATAAGCATACGGCAGCACATTGTCTTTTAACTTCGGATCGTTTGTCGCACTGGCCAGCATCCACATCGCACCATAATCCGAGTTCTTCATCGCATCGCGCTGTGATCCTACAACTCCACCATGATAAGATTGCGCGCCGATCTTCAATCCCTGAAAGGATTCAACATTCCATAGCGAAGTCTTCGGATCAAGAAGATAATGATGCATGGCCTCCACGCGACTGGTTAAGGATTGTTTGTTCGTACGCAAGGCGAGCCCCTGCCTGAAGTCGTATACATCGTTGATCGCATGATTCAAACTCTTATACCAGTTGCCCTTTTGAACACTGTAGCGGAATTCGTAGGTGATCGTATCGCCGGCATTAAGCTTCGATGGTGGTTCGCCCAACACGGGAAAGTAAAGTGACGGCGACAATTTTGATTCACGGTTCTTATGCGAAACTCCAATGTTCCATTTCTGATGGGTGTTCTTATCCTTTTCCCAGGGATCGCGTCCCAGCCCGGGCGCGGCAATGATCGAATACGAAACGTCATCATGCGTATCTACAATTGACGTCAGTGTACTCACACAACGCTCACGGTATACGGCAGGAAGATCAGGCACGCCCTGACCATAGGCATAAGCCAGCACAAAATCCTTTTGAATCTCATCTCCCTGAAAGTATCCCGGCACTGTTGCCCACGCCATGTCCTTCTCATCGATGGTAACGGGCGATGGCGTCGCCAGAGAATAATATCCGGGTTTCTTCACGATCGCTTGCTGCCGCACAAGAATATCTGTAGGGTACTTTGGATCCAGCTTCCAGCTGGCGGTTAGGGTTGCCCATTCATCATCGTGACGAAAGATCACCTCGCCGGAATGAACGTCTGCGTCTGTCGGATAGAATAAAATTTCTGTACCCGCAGTGTTGAGCGATACGGGTTCCGTTGCCGCCTTCCAAATATCCTGCTGGTAATGGTAAGTCTTCTCCGGAAACTGCACACCGGTATTGGTTTCAAAGATACGTGAGGTGCTGTCGGGTTTCTCTGCACTGTATAACAAAGTGTATTTGCCTGACGGAACACCTAACGATTTCCAGTTGCCTGAACCATTAACCTCTAAAGATGAAACTGCCCAACCACCATCTTCCTTTTTCCAACTGATCTTTAGCTGATCATTTTGCAACGATGGAGTTTGCTGGCAGCCCACTGACACGAATGCAAACAGTCCTATACCCAGGTAGTGGAATACTCTCATGCTATAATGTTCAATTCAAATTTCATTTTTTTCATTTATCTACATAACCGTTACCGTCACCTCGAGTAACACAGCACCTCAAAAATCGCGGCGGGTACATTACCAGAGGGATGCTCCACCTCTACAGTAAGACTTCTCGTATTAACAGCCTGTTCAAAGCGAATGGTATTAATTGTCTGATAATTGCCTGTTCGTTCGTACAACACTTTGCCCTGGTCATCGCGCACTTTGTAATTGCGTACACAGAACGGCATGACGTTCTCCGGATGTCCCATCAAAACTGTTTCCATAGGATGATCAGAGTCGGTGTCGAATTTAAGAAGGATGGTTTTGATCGTCTTCGGCACCGGCCAGCTGAGCTTTAAGGATGGATGTGAATCGTCGAAACTGGCAACCCAGGCGTTTGGCTGGTTCGTTGGCCTGGCAACTCCGTTAGCAACATTACGTGCGGCAAACGATGATAAGGGTGTTCCAATCTTGATCGCTACGTTCTCGCCTGCAGGTCTGCGTTGCGGACACCAGAATTCAAACGCATCAATACCAATATCGTCGGGTGGTTCCTGGCGCCCATAGTTTGAAACCGCCTCATTAACCTGGTTGTATACTGACAATATACCTGTGATGCGCTTTGATGTGAAATGCAATTCCATATCGGGATTCTTTCGAAACAGGATGAACGCGTACTGAGCCGATGACAATTCAGTTTCGAAGTCAAGCTTGATACAATTCCTGCCTGGTGTAATAGGCACGTGCAAAGTCTTCAGTAAAACATCGGGTGTGTAACTCTCGGAACGACTGCAGAGTCGAAGTTCGACTTCCAGCGTTGTGCCTTTCTCCGACTGAGCATGTACAGTGAATTGTGGAACACGGCCTTGAACTAAAGGCAGCATTTGTCCGACGGCAGGATCGAGTGATTTCAGCAATCCTTCCTCCGGAAGCTCAGTAAGGCTTAACTCACTCGACGCAGTGATGTCAGCACTCTGAGTCAGATCCTGACTATCCTTCAAAGCGAATCCGGGAATATGCTGACCTGCTGCCATGAGCTTTTGCTGAAGACGCTGCAGATTCTTCCTCCTCCCAATTCAGCCGGAAGAACGTTCAACTCACGACAAAGAACGGCGGCCATACCCACTGCCTGGCCTCCATAAGCGCTCGTTCCCATAACACGCGATGATCCAAAGGCAACATGGGTCACGCTGATGATGCGTCCGGCGAGGAAGAGATTCTTTATATTCTTGCTATAGTAGCTACGATAGGGAATTTGATAGATGCCCTTGCCATGCCATTGATTGCAACCGGGCTTCTCGCTAAAGACGCCATCAGCAGGATGCAGGTCGATAGACCATCCACCAAATGCAACGGCGTCGGTATGCGTACGTTGTTCAACGATGTCGGATTGCGTTAAGAGGTAGTCTCCGATAAAGCGACGACTCTCGCGCTTACCAGGAATCATCCCTACCCATTCGAGCGTAAGATTTTTTGCTTCAGGAAACTTTCCGGAGTTCTTGATGTAGTTCCACACTCCATAGATCACGCTCCAAAGCTCCCACTTTATCGTTTCAGTTTCGTGAACGGTGTCCAGTCGCCCGCCGTATTCGATCCACCACAAACTGCAGCCGAACTCGCGCGAGTTAAACTTTCTGTACTTCGGGATCTTTGTTATGTCACTTAAGGCATACGATGGTGGCACGTAGTTTACGGGCTTGCCCACATCCTTGCTGTAGAAATACAACGAGTGGCCTAGCAGTTCACCGTACTCCTTGCTTGGCGCGAATTTCTCCCCGAACTCTTCCTGTGACTCGGCTCCCATCCGGAACGCAGCTCCCGCCAGAAAGCCCAATACTCCATCACCCGAAGCATCACAAAACAAGGGCGCCTTCAACACATACTCGACAGAATTCTGACTGCAAAAGGCCTTCACCGACGAAATGGTGTCGGGCGAAGACTTATCAACTTCGATTGCAGCCGTATTCAAAAGCAGTCTGATGTTAGGTTCGCTCACTACTTTGTCGAGCACAACGGTATCGAAGATCACCGCATTCCCTTCCGGGTTACGATACATATTTTCAACGAGTATCTCATCGATCACACCGCCTTCGCGTGCCCATCGATTATTATTACCCATATGTGAAGTTGCGCCAAGCACCCACAGTCGCACCTCACTGGAAGAGTTACCTCCCAGCACCGGTCTGTCCTGCACTAACGTCACTTTGATACCTTGTCTCGCAGCTGTTATTGCACAGCATGCTCCTGACAACCCGCCGCCTACTACCACGAGGTCTGAAACAATCACTTCCTGCCTGAACGCCCGCGATGTAGTTTCCTGTGCTATGATCATGAATCAAAATCTTTATCGTTGAATACTCGTTTTCAGCGCGGTGAATCCACCGGGCTTAATGAGACTGACTTCACCCGCCGAATGATTGCTGGTGAACGTCTTGCTTTCGCCAGGCTTCAGCTCAGCGATATCGAATGTCTCTCCCGCACATTGCAATTGATAATGGCGAAGCGTATAGCGCGGAAAGTCATTGCGCGCCGTCACTGTTATGGTTGTCTTGCCTGAAGGGTCTTTACCGAATGCGAGCGTTGCCGGCGAGAACTCTTCCTGCCACCTCACGTACATTCCGCGGATCTCACGCTCAGGAGAAACAAGTCCCCATGGCCGATAGCCATTAGGATTAGTTCCGGGGAAACGACTTTTATAATCATTGAATGTCCAGATGGAAGCACCTATAAGAAAATCACACTGCCTGAAGTCCTTTATTGCTTTCGATAGATGATTCTCCCGTTCCTGCTCGCTCTTTACACCATCGGTGCGCAAACCAAACTCGCTTACGTAAACTGGTTTATCAGGATAGAGCTCGTGAATATGTTTCAGATGTTTCAAATGATCACCATAAATATTCGCGCTCACAAAATCGACATATTGAGACGCCTCTTCCTCCGGCGCTTTAATGAAGTCGCGCCACACAATCATGCTTGCGAAAGTGTACAATCGCGACGCATCATGCTGTCTGCCGAAGTCGATCATATCTTTTGTCCACGCTTTTCCTTCAGGAGTCTGCGATGGGTATTCGTTGCCCACACTCCAGGCAATCACCGAAGGATGGTTCCAGTCGCGTTCCATCATCTCAGTGAACTGCGCCTGAAACTTTGCACGCATCTTTGGATCGCTCATTTGTTTTGGAGTCATCTGCCAGTTGCCGGGTTCTGCGATGATCAGCAGGCCGTGTGCATCTGCCCAGTCAAGCAACTGAGTGGATACAGGATAGTGACTAATGCGCGACAATTCCATTCCGCCAGACTTTATAAGCGTGAGATCCTTGTCTAACACTTCAGTCGGATCCATTGATCCATGACCAGGATAGTCGAGCGGTCTGTTGCATCCGCCCATCCGGATTGATTCTCCATTCAATAAAAGACTGGTTCCTTTAACCTCTATCTTTCGAATACCAAATGTGGCTCGGGAAGTATCGGACTGCATGGACACTTCTGCCTTGTACAAAACAGGCTCATCCTGATTCCATAGCTTAACATCCTTCGCAGCAACAATGCCCTCTAACTGAAAGCGGGCGATGCCCTCAGCGGTTGTGGGTGCTCCAACTGACTTGAATATTACCGGCACAACCTTGCCGTCGCGAGTAATGCGTATGCCCGGTGCGTTGTTCAGGCCTTTTGCAGGCTTCTTTCCAGTTGTACCTGAAGCTACGACAGGCGGTGACATCCCAACTACATCAACCTGCACAGATATTTTCGCCGTCTTTTTTGTTAAGTCTGGATCTGCCACGACCTTCAACTGTTTCACATATACGTCGGGACGAATGATCAGATTGACTTCGCGGTTGATGCCACCGTAGTTGATCCACGGATATACCTGTCCAACGTTGTCATTCTCATAAGCAACGCGCGTCTTGGCACCTGGAATGGTCGTCGAGTCCCAGGCGTTGTTTACCTTAACGGCCAGGAGATTTTCACCGTTTAGAAGATCAGTGACATCAACTTCGAATGGTGTGTAACCTCCTTCATGTTCGCCGGCTTTCTTTCCATTGACATACACCGCCGACTTATAGAACACTGCTTCGAATCGGAGAAAAGCTTTGTATCCTTTAGGCAACGGAGATTGGGTGAATTGTCGAACATACCACGCCGTACCAGTATACAACTGATAACGCCCATCGATAGAAAAGCAATGAGGCACATTCACCTTGTCCCATCGCTGACGCGGAAATGTTTGAGTGAACCATTGCCCATGTTCTCCAACGTCCAGTGGATCCAGAGCGAATTGCCACTCCCCATGAAGTGATTGCCTCTTCTGTTGAGCCGATGCGAGGCATGGAAGACTAGCAACCAATAAGAATAGAAACAGTTTCTTCATCATTCAATTTAAGAATTCCAGGATGTGGAGGCGGATATGCCGAGCCCAGCATATCCGGCTTCCGACACTTCCCATACCCAAACTATGGAGTTGTATTATTTAGTTGATTACTACTGACTTGATATTGAAATGGCACTACTTCCAGGGATCGTTTTGCTCGAGCAATGTGTTTGCGTTGAGCTCATCCTGAGGTATTGGGAAGTATCTGTTCTTTGGTTGTGGTGAACGTACAGGATAATAGTCGCTCACTGCCAGTGGTATTACATCCATAAATGTATTTGTCCTGGAGAGGTCGTACCAACGATCTCCCTCGGCAAAAAACTCCCACGAACGTTCCTGCAACACAGCTTTCACGAATGCATCGGATCCGAGGCCGGGAGCCAGATCAGTCAGTCCGGCGCGATCACGCACTGCCTTGATATAACCATAGGCAAGGTCTGAGCCACCGTTGAGGTGTGCTTCCGCTTCCGCAGCAATAAGGTATACATCAGCCACGCGGAAAATTGGAATGTTGTTCACATTGCCAGACGTGCTTACCGGATCCATGTACTTCTTCACCAACACTCCCTTCTGCGTAATGGGTGTTATATTCTTCTGACGTACGGTAGCTCCAGCGTTGTTTACGTACGTTGTATCGAGAAGCAATCGCCGTTTGTCCGTAGGACTGAATGAATTGTAGAACGACTGGTATGCGAAGAACGACCCAAAGGTAGTGAGACCATATTGTTTCGATGCGCTGCCCGGAGGGCCACAAAGGCCTACCATCTGATGGCTGCGTGAACTGGTTGACCCTGACACTGAAGTATTCGATTCAGACTCGAATGCAAAGATGTTTTCGATACGGGCAAGGTCCTCCTTCGATACATCATACACATCGAGCACGTTTGGCATGAGGTGCAAATAGGCATTCGTCAACACGGCTTGTGCATTCGATAGTGCCTTAGCCCAGTCTTCATTATAAAGTGCAGCTTTAGCGTACAATGTGAGCGCCGCTTCTTTTGACGCTCTTCCTTTTACCAGGGAACCGGTGTGGGCTGGCAGCTTCCCTACTGCTGAATCCAGGTCAGCATAGATCTGCTTATACACATCTGCCATTGGACTCTTTGCCGAATACGCGTTACCAAGCACATCACTGGGTGTTGTCTTGATGATTACATCTCCAAAGTTCTTCGTTGCCATCCAGTGATAGAATGCTCGCAGGAAAAATGCTTCACCGATGATTTCTTTCTTCCGGGCGGCATCCATACTTACTGCAGGAACTTTAGCGATGACCCAATTTGCTTTTTCGATACCATCGTAACACGACTGCCAGATCTGCTGCGGCGACTCGAACAACCGTCCGGCTGTACGCTGGGCTGTATAATTAACGTCGTAAGTGAACAGAGTAAGCGTATTGCGCGACACTGCCACGCGTGGATACGTCTGATCGGCGCTCATATCCGAAACCAGAACTGCTGCCGGTCCATTATAGAGATCGGCAATAGGGTCGTATGCTGCGGTGATGGCAGCTTCGGCATCGGATGACGTCTTGTAAAAATTCGACGTATATATAGAAGAGTAAACTTCCTCCTCCAGATCGCACGAAACTACCAGGCTGAATAAACACGCGAGCGGTAATATGTATTTGATGCGTTGCATAAATGAATTCGATAAATTCTGTTAGAAGGTGAGTTGAATGCCGCCAAGTACTGAACGCGCCGACGGATATACGAGGTTATCAATACCTATAGAAGTATTCGAACCCGCGTAGGTATTCACTTCCGGATCGTATCCGGAATAGTTGGTGACTGTGAACAGGTTATTGGCGCTCACATAAATTCTCGCGCTGTTGATACCTTTGATCGCAGGTAGCTTATATCCCAGCGTAATGTTACGGCAGCGCAGGAATGAACCATCTTCAACGAAGCGATCTGTGATCGGCAAACGGCCGCCCTGCAAAGGACTCACATATTCATTGTTGGGATTGTCAGGCGTCCAGTGATCTACAACACCTTCCAACAGGTTGCGTTGTCCCAATGGATTCTCGAAGGATGCACGACTAACATTGTAAATGTCATTGCCGTAAGTACCCGTCATGAAGATGCCGATATCAAAGTTTCTGTACGACAGATTCGTTGAAAGACCTGCAATGAACTTCGGATTCGGGTTACCTGTAATCACCTGATCGGCAGATGTGATTTGTCCATCACCGTTGTAATCGAGGACCTTGGTTCCGCCGGTACGCCCATCCGATCCTGGAATTATGGCCTCACCTGTCTGATAGATTCCATCAAAGAGGTAAGTCTTAAACAAGCCCAACGGTTCGCCTACCTTCAGGATGGTATACGTGGTCATGAAACGTTCCTGTGTTGTTCCTCCGTCGATATCCGTGACCTCATTACGGTTTGCTGAATAGTTGATATTCATGCTCCATTTGAAATCTCCTTTATCGATTAAACGCGCACCCAATGAGAGTTCGATACCCTTGTTTTCGATACCACCGAGGTTGCTGATCATTCCGACGCTGTAACCAGACGAAAGCGGAAGCATCAGTTCATACAACAGGTCCTTCGTGGTCTTTTTGTATACGTCGACCGTGAAGTTGAAGCGGTCCTGCAGGAAGCTTACATCCAAACCAATATTGGTTTGGAGTGATTTTTCCCATCGCAGATCGGGGTTGGAAATGCCGGCAGGGTTGATACCTTTTATGTATGCGTGATTAAATTGATAGTCGCTTCCGGCAGCCGTTGTCTGGAGCGAAAGAGACTTATAGGGGTCAATAGCGCCTGCATTACCGGTCAAACCATAACTCGCGCGAAGCTTCAGATCACTAAGGAAATTTACGCCCTGCAGAAAAGGTTCTTCAATGATGCGCCACGCTGCCGATGCTGCCGGGAAGAATCCATACTTGTGATTTGCTCCAAACTTGCTTGATCCATCCACGCGTGCCGTTACGTCAAAGAAGTATTTATCGCGGAAGCCATAGTTAACGCGGCCCAGGTAGGAATCCAGGCGTTCCTTTGTACGCTCGCTCGAAGCAGAAACTGTGTTGGCAATTTGCAATGCTTCATCGGTCGTGGCGTCGTTAGGAAAGCCGTTTGCGTTGATCGTATTGCGATCATAGTTTGACACCTGCGTAGCGAACACGCCTGTGAACTTCAATGAATGTTTCTCAGCGAACATTGTTGAATACGTGAGGATGCTCTCATGCAACAGCGTAAGGTTGTTTTTGTTTTCTTTTTGGGCCGATCCCGACGTTGCATTTTGATCTTTCAGCGCAATGATGGATCTCGGAGAATAATAATCTTTCAAGCTCGATTGCAGATCGGCATTGAACGATGCGCGATACGTCAACCCCTTGAACAGTTCCGCTTCGCCATACAAGTTTGCTAAGACACGCTTCAGCCCTGTTTGATTTTTGATTGCTGCGAGACCGAGTGGATTGGTTACTTCGCGATATCGACCATCTCTTTGTTCAGCAAATGGATACAAAGAGCCATCATCACGATAGGGCTGCAGTGTAGGAGGCGCACCCAACGCTGCACCCACAATGCTGTTCGTTACAACCGCTGCATCACCTACGGTGGTCGATCCGGTAGTAACACCGCTGTTCACGTTATAACTTCCCATGACGCTGGTTCCGATCTTGATCCGGTCGCTGATCTTATGATCGAGATTCAACCGAAGCGAATATCTCTTGAAATTAGAGTTGATGATAATACCATCCTGATCGAAGTAGTTCAGTGACAATGCGAGTTGCGTTTTGTCCGTGCCGCCGTTCACCGACAACTGATGATTTTGTATCGGTGCCGAACGGAAGATGAGTTTCTGCCAGTCAACGCCATCGCCTTCGGCTGCCGGATCGGCGTATACCTGGCTTTTAAAAGTTTCATTTTCCAGCTGGGCAAACTGCGACGCATTCATGACGTCCAGCATCTTTCTCACCTGCTGTACGCCATAGTATCCTTCATACGATACACGTGTTGCTCCGCTTTTTCCACGCTTCGTAGTGATCAGCACCACGCCATTTGCTCCGCGTGCACCGTAGATGGCTGTTGCAGATGCGTCCTTCAATACGTCGACAGATTCAATATCGTTCGGGTTTATTGTTGAAAGCGGACTCACGTCATTGATGCCGCCGCTGTTGGATATTTGAATACCATCGACCACGTATAGAGGTTCCGATGTGCCGTTGATGGAATTTGTTCCCCGGATGCGAACGCTCACGTTGCCGCCAGGCGCTGATGAATTTTGCGTGATCTGAACGCCGGCCACCCGGGCCTGAAGTCCCTGAGCAACGTTGGCCACAGGTGTTTGTACCAGATCTGCAGACTTGACCGAAGCGATGGCAGTTGTCGTTTCAATCTTGCGTTGCGTTCCATAACCGACGACCACCACTTCATTAAGCGTCTCAACATCACTCGCAAGCACAATATTGAATGCGGTTGTGGTTCCTACCACCACCTCCTGCGTTGTGTAGCCAATAAATGAGAACACCAGCACATCTTCTGGTTTGACCTCCGCTAAAGCGAAAGTCCCGCTGGCATCAGTGGCCGTTCCGCGCGTCGAACCTTTGATGAGCACGTTTACGCCGGGCAATGCTTCTCCGGCATCAGTCGCAACCGTACCTTTTACGGCCCCGCCTTGAGCGAACGTCATCAGCGGACTGACTAGCAGCGCGAAGAGGAGTCCCAGCATTAGGAGTACATGCGTTTCAGTAGAACATTTCTTCATACACTTTTGAAAATTAGATCCTGAAATGTAATGGCTGACCGTAATGGTTCGGATGTCAACGATTGAAAGTAGGCGTCGAAATCTACCGGGAGCGCTTTCGCAACCGCTCTCGATAGGTCGGAACAAACGTCGCAACGATCCGTTTCAATCGTTAATTCCATTTTTCAACGCCGTAGATTTTTGTTATTTTTCATGTGCATTCGATGGTACCTTGCTGCCATCGGCGCGAGCGACAGATTATGGTCAAGTGTATTAAATGCGGAGAGGTGGATGCTATCGCCAAGTCGGGCATCATCAGGGGGAAGCAGCGGTATTTTTGCAAACGCTGCGAATACTATTTCACTCAGCCATCACTGATAGTTGAAGCGTCGGGCCATCGCCGCCATCAGACTACCATAATGGACATAGCCAGTGCGTTGCAGGTATCAAAGTCAACGGTATCGCGCGCGTTGCAGGGCCATAGCGATATCAACGTGAACACGCGCAAGGCCGTGCTTGACATGGCTCACCAGCTCGACTATCAACCCAATCTTCTTGCCCTCGGACTTGCGAAAAGCAGAAGCTATACCATCGGCATCATTGTTCCCGAGTTCATCAACAGCTTCTTCCCTTATATTATCATTGGTGCGCAACAGGTCGCTAACCCTGCCGGTTATCATGTGATCATTTGTCAGTCGAATGAATCGCTGGAAACCGAGATAGCCAATACAAACGTGCTCATGTCGAGCCGCGTGGATGGAGTCGTCGCTTCTGTTACGGCTGAAACCGACAATCTTGATCACTTCCATAAGTTTCAGCGTGCTGGTATCCCTGTGGTTATGTTTAACCGCATCTGCGATGGACTCGATGTATCAAAGGTCCTTGTTGACGACTACGACGGTGCCTACAGAGGAGTAGAGCACCTCATACAACAGGGATGCAAAAGAATAGCGCATCTGGGAGGGCCGCAGAACCTACAGATCGGACGCCAGAGGTTGAAAGGGTATCTCGATGCTATGCGGGATTACAATCTGCCTGTTGACGATGACCTCATTGTATACTACAACCTCACCCGCGAGAATGCACGACCTGCGGCTCAGCAATTACTCGATCTTCCTACTCCCCCTGATGGAATCTTCGCTGTGAATGATCCTGCAGGTATCGAGACCATCCTGGTAGCAAAAAGTAAGGGTGTATGCATCCCCAATGATGTGGCGGTAGTTGGTTTCAGTAATGAACCCACATCGGCGCTGATCGAGCCTGGCCTCACCACCCTAGCCCAGCCGTTGGACGAAATTGGAAAGACGACTGTGCAACTGCTGCTTAACGAAATAGAAAGCGATGATTCCGTTTTGCCCAGTACGAGAATCCTTAAAACGCAATTGATTGTTCGGGCTTCGTCGCTGAGAAAGCCATAATATATTACAGCTATCGATGTGTAAATCTGTAAGTCAGTGTTGACTTGCGCCGACGTGTCTTCCGGGATTAAGTTTGCCCTAAGATTAACTATATGAAACCCACACTCTCAGGCTCACGCTATGTACTCGCCGTTAAAGATCTCGCCGCATCTGCAGAGTTCTATAAAAGCAAGCTTGGATTTAAGACACTGTGGGAAGATGGCAGCTGGCATTTTCTTACCCGCGACGAAGTAACGATCATGTTGGGGGAATGTCCCGACGAGCGATCGGCAAGTGAACTAGGTGATCATTCCTATTTCGCCTACATCGATGTGACGAGCATCGACGATATTTACAATGAATTCAAGTCGAAGGGCGTAACCGTATTGAGTGACATCGAAAACAAACCATGGGGACAACGGGAATTCGGGATTAGAACGATCGATGGTCACCGGATCAATTTTGGCGAATCGTTAGCCGAACACTAGAGCAGAAGATGGTGTCGCGGCTATGCTTATCGTCACGGGCAGGTGTGCAATCGTCCAGGCTATTGCTTCATTCTGTGCCAGGCGATCAGTGCGGCTATGATACCTCCGGCAATCAGGCCGATGGGGAGGAGATCGGAATCAGAAAATATCGCATACGAAACTATCCCTGCGGCTGCCCCGATGCCGACCTTGTACAGCGAGAAGTCGTATTTCTCTTCAGCTTCTTTAATCACTTCTTGTTTTCGTTGTACCTGTGTATCGAAGGCAATCCGCTTTGCCATCTCTTCGGGGATCCCCTGCTTTTCAAGGCGGGCATAGACAGCTTCTGCATCCAGTCCCGAGTTCTTAAGTCTGAGCGCAATCAAATATGCCTTCTTTCTCAGTTCGCTCTCGGTCAATTCTTCGTTTGATTCCATACAACAAATCTTTGGGTAACGTCCTATCGTTGGGGATGACAAAGTACAATTTTCACTGTAACTAGTATTTGTTTAAAAGATAGAATAACAATTGAGTCGGTTAGCGGGTAGCCGTTATTATTCCGTTCATAATTGATCGCTCTTGACTCGAAAGCGCACACTTACAACCTGTATATAAAGGTCAATCCTCTGCTTTCCCGGGGGAATAGTCGTGTACTGCATAAGGCACAACATTTGTCATTCCGTAGTAAATTGTTCCAATGAAAACACTCCTGACCGTTTGCCTGCTATCCTTGCTCGCTCCAGCCGTAGCGCAGCAGAAGAGCCCCACTTCTGTAAACATGAATGCGCTGGTCGACAGCGTTGCAAAGGCATTAAACGACACCTATATATTCCCCGATAAGTCACGCCTGATGATTGATTACCTTCGGAAGCAACTGAAGGCTGGCAGGTACAAAGACATCAAAGATCCAATCAAGATCGCCTCAGCACTGGAGGCGGATCTTAAAGCTGCTCATCGCGATGATCACATGCGCGTTCATTATGACCCTGAATTCTTAAAGAGAGTGAAGTCGATGGAGGTTCCACCTGACACCATGCGCAAACGGGAAGTGATATCAGGCCGAAGGGACAACTTCAATTTCAAACAGTCCGCTATTCTCAACGGGAACATCGGTTACGTGGAGTTCACTGGTTTCAATCCCATGATCGAAGAAGCTAAACCCATCATAGCTGCGGCGTTCAGATTTGTTTCAAATACCGACGCCGTAATCATTGACTTAAGATCAAATGGTGGTGGCAGTCCGTTTATGGTTCGTCAGATCGCCAGCTATCTTGTTACTGAACGTACGAGGCTGAACGATATTTATGATCGTCGCGCCAACAAGACCATGGAGTTCTGGGCTGATCCTGCCGATGCCGAGAACATGGAGCTCAGTATGCCCTTGTATATCCTCACCAGCAAGGGCACCTTCTCCGGTGCAGAAGACTTCACCTATGCTATGCAGGTTAACAAGCGCGCCGTCATCGTCGGAGAAACAACAGGAGGTGGCGCGCATCCAACGGGTCCGGTATGGGTCGGACTAGGCTACGTCATCGACATTCCTTTCGCACGTTCCATCAACTATATTACGAAGACCGACTGGGAAGGAACTGGTGTAACGCCAGACGTTTCTGTACCGCAGGACAAAGCCCTCATCAAGGCACAGGAACTTATATTAAACGAAAGAATAAAGAACGTCACGAACGATGGCGCACGCGCCCAATCACAATGGCTTATCGATGCGCTCCACGCTCATGACTACGATGCGACGATTAATGAAAAAGATCTCGCTCCATGTGCCGGAGACTACGATCGATTTAAAATCCGGCTAACAGCAGGCAAACTGTATCTTCATGACCATCTTGGAAGAACCTTTCTGATGATGCCCATCGGTCCCAATCACTACCTTGCCTCCGACTGGCTGCAGGTAAAGTTCAATATTAAGGAAGGCATTGCTTCTGAGATGGTGCTATGCGGGAAGCCCGGTTGGGTAGATGTATACGAGAGGAATAAGTGATCGCATCACTTACCCAGCAAGACCCGTTCCGATAACATCGCACTATTTCATCAACCACGTCAGCACATCACCCATGAACGGAAGGCACTGATAGTTATTTACGTTCTCCCACTGGTTCATGTACAGGCTCGACATGCCGTCGCCCATAGCAACAATACGACCTCCGTTGGGTATTTCCTTGTAAACACCAAACACTGACTCATCTGTATTAATAAAACAAAACGGTGTTCCTCCTTCCACAATGCGTGCGCCGTGAACCGGAATCGACCAGCGTTCCTTTGCTATAGCACCAGCCTTTGCATAACCTCCCGATGTTTGGTTAGGATTGTTCTGCTTGTATTCAATTCCAAAAGGCTTTACTATGTCATTGATGTTGATCTGTTCCAGCGTTCCCCAATAGTCTTCATCCATCGTGATAAATAATCCACCTCCTCTTTTTACAAAGTCACTGATCGCCGTTATTTCGCCTGGCTCAAACTTCCCTCCTGCTCCCTGCAGGTACAACACATTAACATCCTTCAGCGATTCAGCTGTAAACTTTCCTTTTTGATAACTGACCGATGCCTTCAATGCGTCAGCATTTTTGGTAAGCTCTCCAGCCATATACTTCACCCGCTCGATCAGATCGGGATTCAGTCCAGCCATATCATTGGGATCGTGCCAGAACTTTTGTCCGTGAGCAACATCAACCAGGATCTTCCTCTTGCCCGATTTTGATTGAGCAATTGCTCTATCGAAGTTCAGTAATACAGCAAAAGTCAGGCTTAAGCCGGCCATTAATGCAACGTGTTTATTCATGAATTGTGGCGTTTTGGTTGGGACTTGCAATTCAAGGATGATGCCGTAAAAGTGATCGGTTTGCACGACAATTTTGAAGATCAGCACATAGCCGGTGTCCAATAGCGCATAGAATTGTTCGGATACGGACCTCGCTGCATGGCCAATTAAGTCCTTGTATCATTCAAAATGGTTCTGGTCCCTAATGTCCTGGATCAGTGGTCCGTATGAGCCGGAGGATCAACGTCGTTTGATTTGACTATCTTCAAATACCAAACAATACTTGTTGCCCATGAGGTCACTATCTCTGATCGTCGCGTGTCTTGCTTCGTTGACTGCCTGGACACAGTCGATCCAAACTGATAACATCGACAGTCTCAGACAAGCTTTGAAGCATCCAGCCAACGACACATCGAAAATCTGGGCAATGCTGAACATCGCCCGCAATATTCCCGACTCAGACACCTCCCTGGTACTTTCTGAGCAGGCTCTTGTCCTGGCGCAACAAATGAAGTTTAGCAGGGCCGAAGCTGAAGCAAACAACAACCTGGGCTATTGGTACAATCAGCTCGGCAACTATCCCAGGTCATTATCATACTACCTGCGCGCTATCAAGATCGCGGAAGGTATTAACTACGGTCGTTCTTTGAAGAGAAGCTATAATTCAATTTCTACCGTCTATCTCTATATCGGAGATTATGATCAGTCGTTGCACTATTCCAGGCAGGCAAGAAGCCTCTCCACCCGGCTTCACGATCCGCAGATTCAAAGTCTGTCTGCGGCATGGATAAGCAAGGCATACTTTGAACTTAATCGTTTAGATTCTGCACAAAAGTATGCCGATGAATCACATGCTCTGGCTATTGGTCTTAACATACCGTTTCAGCTTTACATGTCAACGGCCCGCCTGGGCGAAATAGCATTGAAAGAAAATAAGATCACTGACGCGATAAGTAATTTCACAACCTCATTATCCAACAGCAAGCTGGATGGGCGTCCGGCAAGAATCGCAGGTGCTTATCTTCAACTTGCCAAGGCATATCGAATGATGAACGTCACGGATTCAATAAAGTACAATGCAGAACACGCTTTCAATCTTGCACAATCACATCAGCTGAACGCAACTCTTCTGGGGTCCTCATTGCTGTTGTCTGAATTGTTTGAAAGCAAAGACGATACTCAAAGCCTGAAGTACCTCAAGATCGCACTCACGGCAAAGGATAGTTTATTCAGCACGGAGAAAAGCAGATCCGTGGCAATGATGAGCTTCAATGAAGCACAACGACAACAAGTGATGCTGGATAAACAACTACAGGATCAGGCACTCCATAAGCGAAATATTCAGTATGCCGGAATAGCCATCGGCGTGCTGATGTTTGCAATCCTGGTGATGGTCTTTAGTCGTACCCGACATGCCAGCGAAAAAACGATTCGGTTTCTCACCACGCTGGCGCTACTGATCGTGTTTGAGTTTTTAAACCTGTTACTTGATCCTTACATTAATAACGTAACTCAACAGGTTCCCTTGTTATTGTTGCTGGCACTGGTTGCCATCGCAGGACTTTTGATTCCGGTCCACCAATGGCTGGAACATCGGATCCACCAAAAGCTGTTAGGGACACGAACGCGCTCAAGTTTGAGCTGATTTATTCAAAGCAACTCAAGCTCGAGTCGACTAGCTATGCCCTACCGAATTCCAGTTTCTCCTTTACAACTGCTCAGGCAGCGTATACTTTCTGCCTTTGTTCTGCTTCTTTAACCATTCCATCAGCACAGCAAAGTAATCCACCATGGGCTTTGCACTAACCTCCGTGCCAAGGTTCGCCTTGAGGTGTTCACGCCAGTCGATCGTTGCGCCAGTTTCCATCATCTTCTTCAGGAAGGAGCCAACCTCTTTGCTGCCCCAATAGTTAGTCGCATGTGGGTCCTGCTTCAAGATGTTCTTCGCGATGTGATCGTGAAACTGGAATAAAAGAACTTCGGCCATCGAGTAGTCATAATACTGTGCCGGATCATCGATGATATGTGTCTTGGTGCAGGCATCGCAGAATTCTTCGCCGCGATCAGCAGGCGGAACAATGCCCTGATATTTCTTCACGAGCTCCCACCAGGTCTTATTGAATTGTTCCGGGGGAAGGTTCGCCGCATACAACTGATCTTCAAATCTCGTCATCACACCGGCACCCCAGGGTACAAGCGGAATATGTTCAAGCGCTTCGGACAACATCTTTAATGTATCGTTCGACGTTACGTTGGCAGGTATCAGTCCCACAGATTGTAACAATGGCTTTTGAAGGGAGGCCAATCCAATCTGACTTCCGATGGCTTCATGATATGCGCGATTCGCACCACCTCTGAGCGTATATGGAATCTCAGGCCGTGAATAGGAGATATAATAATAAATATGGCCAAGCTCATGCAGGCTGGTAGACCACCATTCGGAGTTGTTTTCAACGCTCATTAGCGAACGTACGTCCTTATCAAGATCAATATGCCAGGCAGAAGCGTGGTTGTTCTTTTTATAGGTTGCGTTCGCAGGAAGAGGATACAGGCTCGACTTCTCATAAAACGATGATGGCAACGCTGTGAATCCCAACGACTGATAGAATTCCTCTCCTTTACGAACAATCCATTCTGCATTTTTCTTCTTCAACGTGTCGTCGATGTTAATGCCCTCCACCTTTATCAGGTCGTCCCATTGTTGTCCCCATTGATTAGGCAGCCAATGCGCCGGAAGATATTCAGGTACAGGTTGCTTGTATTTCTTTGCGAGTTCATATCGCGCCCAGGTATGCAGCTCACGATAGAGTGGCCATACGTCTTTGATGAATCCTTCTGTCATGGTGAGCATTTCCTCACGGGTCATGCCATAGTCAGAAACCTGATAAGAGAAGAAGTCGCTATAGCCCAATCCCTGCACCGTGGTGTTGCGGAGAGCACGAAGCTTCTCAAGACCTGGCTTAAGTACTTTTCCAACTTCTTTACTTGCCGTCCATGCCTTCAGCTTTGCAGGAGGCATCGCGTCGCTGGTCAGGATGTTGCTGATGTCATTCTTCGTTACCGACTTCTTATCGATCTTGAAATCAAAACCATACAATACCTTGGTTTGATCGCCCGAAACTTTGATCAGCTCTACCACTGCATCCTTTGCGGTTTCGGGGCTTCCACCGGCAGCGTATAAAATTGCATTGAACTGCCTTTCCTGCAGCGACGTCAGCTGATCTTTTAACCCGAGATATTTCTTCGCCGAATCTATATTAGCCTGACTTCCGAGGAAGCTTGAAAACTTTTCATTAGCTTCTTCATATGCCTTCTGGGTTACCGTGTCACCGTCAACAATCCTGGTATTGAGCGTCCAGCTGGTTTCTGCCGAAGTAGTGTACAGCTTCTGTAATTCGGTATTGTAGGCACTGAGGTAAGTCTCGGCCTGCTGCTGCAACTTTGCGTTCTTCTCCTCTTCTGAGGGCTTGGGTTTACAGGACACAACGAGGCTGAGAACTAAGCCGAACAGAAAAAGCGATCTGATGTTATTCATGGTTCAGGTATTTGCTTGCCTAAGATAGCGCGACAGTTCAAAAAATCCATCCACCCTGTGTGGTCGGAAGATTAATTAATTCGCCTGGTCGTTTGACAGCGCCCGCAGCAACTCCCCGTAAACAGGGAAAGCTCTAACCGTAATTCAAATTCCTGTGCCTGCATGCAGTGTATTCCAAACATGTGGCTCTGTATTTCATACAGCATGCAACGTATTTTATACACTATGCAACAACTGGGATTGACCGTTGGGCCATCTGCACTGTAGATTTGTATCATCGCTACCGCAATCTCGCGGTACCCAGTTCGATATCTCACTTCATTGTTCCACCAGTTAATTCTACGGGGTATGAAAAACATATGCCTTTGGATTGCATTGCTATTGCTTTCGCATTCCGGACACGCGGAAATCAGGAACGGGTATGCTGACGAGATCACGGGCGCATGGTCCTCTCTGCAGCAC
The DNA here is from genome assembly GCA_049840655.1 of Chryseolinea sp. GTDB lineage: Bacteria > Bacteroidota > Bacteroidia > Cytophagales > Cyclobacteriaceae > Chryseolinea. The sequence goes on along the minus strand of JASGJX010000027.1, from coordinate 128,836 downwards.
CTGACCAACTTGCTTCAACAGCAATTTCTGACCGCGGCGGAAAGAAAAAAGCTCGAAGACGGCATTCGCAAAACGACTGATCAGATTGTCTACTACGAGCTCACGCAACAACTACTTGCTGAGTTCAGATTCGTTTCACCAGACCTGTACAATGAAATCGATACCCTGAAAGATTACAAAGGCCGGAGCGCGATCATTTATGTAAAGTTTGTTCCCGACGAAAACAGCAGGGGAACATCTCACGGCATGACCTGCATCACGCGCATGACTGACGCCGGCGATGTTAAATCACAGGAAACAGGGATCTCGTTGTTAATTGAGGTGCGGATCATGAGGAAAGCACTGGTCGTATTGGCGCATGAGTTCGGACATGTCCGATATGTTCTTCCTCATCTCAGTACTTATCTCCAATATTATGAAAGAACATACTGGCAGCTTACATCTGATCCGGACTTTGCCGGTCACGACGAGAATGATGTAAGTGGAAAGTCTGCGGAAGAATATGCCAAACGATACCGCGAGTCGCGTTTCCAACATTGGAGGAACGATCACAATAAATCAGCTTCTCCGATTGCCCTTACAAACAATATCCGAAAACAATTCACTCCGAATGCCGTGGTAGCCTCATCTGTCATAACGGGATTACACTGAAATCATAACCACGTAGTCCTGCGTACTGCGTGCGTGGTGTATTATTTGAAAAGTTATGGGGACGCTATTGAGCTTGATGATGGCGTCTCAAGTCCTCAATTTAATTGTCTCAGTGCTTCGCCAACGTCTTCGACTGGGAACTTACAAACTCTGTTCCTGCAGACGTAGATCAATGTCTTGCCCTCGACTTTCTTACTCTCAAGCAACGGAAGATTCTCTTCATTGCCACCGCTGAGAATTACATAAGGAAGATACGCCTTCGTGATGTCGTTTCTCTTAGCCGCAGCATCCGACCCAATAATGGCAACTTCAAACGGACCAGTTTCATTGAGTCCGCGTAGCCTTGCCCAGCTTGCATAAAACGGTCCCTGTTTAGTGAGCATCGGAGACATCACATCAACCATTCGCGACGAAGTTGTCTGCAGTTCCTTTTGCTGATAATACTCTCCTAAGAAGTAGAGCGCCTCTGCGAGTACAGCATTCGATGACGGAATGACTTCATCAGCAGTCTCAATCTTCTTTGCGATCAGCTGCGTAGATTTATCAAGGCTATAATAGAAGAGGCCGCTTTCCTTGTCGTAGAAGTTTGCCATCACATAGTCGGCAAGCTCATGAGCGGTCTGGAGATGACGTATATCGAATGTTGACTGATAAAGCTTGATATACGCTCTGCAAAGAAACGCATAGTCATCCAGGAAGGCTTCAATGGGCAGGTGACTACTGTCTTTTGTGCGCAGCAGGTGACCACCCTTATCGATGCGATCTTCTCGTATCGCGTTTGCCGCCTTCACTGCAGCATCAAGATATTCGGTGTCTCCGAATGCAGCGAACGCCTGGAGATATCCTTCGATCATCATGGCATTCCATGAAGTAATGACCTTATCGTCGGTAGTTGGGCGTACACGACGATTTCTAATCGCGAGCAATGTTGCCTTCGACTCCTTAAGATCCTTGAGTACAACGGGGTCTTTTACTGGTGGTTTACCTGCTGATGACTTTTCGGAATCATTACCAGCGATGAATAGTACATTCATACCTTTCTCCCAGTTACCTCCGGGTGTCACGTTGAACTCTTTTGAAAAGAGCGCCGCCGCATTTTTATCGAGCGCATCGTCGATCTCCTCTTTTGTCCAAACGTAAAAAGCGCCTTCTTCACCTTCACTGTCAGCGTTAATAGATGAATAAAAGAGTCCTTCAGCGTTTGTGAGCTCCGCCTTAACGAAAGCCAGTGTTTCCCTCACAACAGTTTCATACCGATGATCATGCGTAATCTGATACGCCTGTGCATACAGCTTAACCAGCTGCGCATTGTCATATAACATTTTCTCAAAGTGCGGAACACGCCACAATGCGTCTGTGGAGTACCGGGCGAAACCGCCTGCGAGATGATCGTATATGCCTCCACGACTCATGCCATCAAGTGTTGAGAGAGCAAGTTTTAAAGAGGATGTGTCTTTGGTTGCATAATGATATTGAAGCATGAATTCCCATATCGCGGGCATCGGGAACTTAGGCGCACCAGTGATTCCTCCGAGACGTGGATCAAGGAAGGGCTTCCAGTCAGAAAAGATCTCTTGCTGAGAAACTGCCGATCGCGTTAAACTGTCCAAAGCTGGCATCCATGCATCCTGAGCGCGCACATTTTGTATAATCGCCGCGGCTTGTTTTCGTAGCGATCGTTCATCATCTGCATAAGTCTGAGCCACCTGCTTGAGGAGCTGCATCCACTGATCTTTGGGAAAATAGGTTGCTGCAAAGAAAGGACGGCCATCGGGAAGCGCGAATGCATTCAACGGCCAGCCTGCATTTCCTGAGATGAGTTGTGCTGCATTGATAAAGATCTGATCGATGTCGGGTCTCTCCTCGCGATCGATCTTAATACAAACGAAGTTCTGATTCATGACACGTGCAACTGCCGTATCCATAAATGTCTCGGCCTCCATCACATGACACCAATGACACGATGCGTATCCGATACTCACCAGCAACGGCTTGCCCTCCCGTTGTGCCTTATTTAACGCTTCGTCTCCCCATTCATACCAGTCAACAGGATTGTCGGCGTGTTCTCTTAAATATGGACTGGTGGCATTGGCGAGACGATTGCTAAACCCGGTATTGCTCTTAGAGCCGCACGCCACGATGCATGCAGTGACAAACACAAGTCCAATCCTGATCGCTCCATCCAACCTCATACGCGTATTACTTAGCCGCGACCGTTCTCTGTCCAGTCTTTCGAACGGAAAATGTCCGAAGTTTGTCGTTATTCGATGATACCACAATCGTGTTTCCGTTGACGGACTTTAATTGGCGCATATCCTTAACGTTATAGGGCACGAAGAATCCACTCTCTTCAGCCTTGAGCGTTCTGAACTTAAGGTCACCTAGTCCTTTCATAAAGAATCCGGGCGATCCGTCCGCCGGCGTCGTTTCCACTTCCGTGTCAAACTTGTTACCTGATACGAGAATGTCCTTGATGCCGTCACCATCAAAATCGTCAACAATGAATGCATTGATGACCGACACCTGCACATCGACAGGCAGCTTACGCGTACGCAGCTTGCCACCATCATTGATCAGCATCACGCTCGAGAACAACGTTGCCTTTTTGTTCACGGCTTTTTTGATGCCTTCACCGAGTATACCAGGAAGATCGGAATTGGCAAAGTCCCGGAACGTCGGAAACTTCTCTGCAATCACAGGCATCTGTTGAGAACTGCATTCCCTTCCGCGAATAGGAACCAACATGTTATCCGTGAGATATCGCGCAAGGAAGATGTCATTTGTTCCGTTGTGGTCAAAGTCATCAGCATAAACCTGGAAGGGTTTCTCAACCGACGCCTTAAATTTGTAATTCTCTCCGATATTACCCGCGATGAGATCCTGATCGCCATCTCCATCCAGATCGTCTGCCACAATCGTACTCCACCATCCCGAAGTTTCTTCTGACACATACTCGCTAGTAACATCATTCAGTTTTCCGTTGGCATAAGTAAAAACCGTAATTGGCATCCACTCTCCAACGACGACGAGTTCCGTGTTTCCATCACCATTCAGGTCGGCAGCTGTTGCCGAACTCACCATTCCAATATTGCTGAGTTGAGGTGCGACTTCTTTTGTGCGATCAACAAGCTTACCTTTGTCGTTCATCAGCAGATAACTCGACGGCGATGCCGGATATTTATGCGCCACCACCTGACCTCCTCGAAACAGGTCCAAGTCACCATCCTTATCGAAGTCGATGAGAATTACACACGAAGCACTGCTTTTTGTATCAATGAGCTCTGCGTTTCCAAAGTTCCCTTTGCCATCATTCAGATAAAGACGGTCTTTATACCTTGGTGATCCTTCATCAAACTCAGCGCCACCACTGGCAACGTAAAGATCGACATCACCATCACCATCGAAATCGTGCATAACGGAACCCATATCTTCATATCCTTTGTCGGTATCAAATGACTGAATTTGCTTCCTGGCTAACTGACCATCGCGTTGAAGGTATAATGCGCCAGATTGCCCACTAGCCCCACCGATGTAGAAATCGTCGTTGCCATCATGATCAGCATCTCCCACCGAAATAAAGGGTCCGTTGCGCGAGAACATGTGAGGTAGCAGAACCTGATCTGCATATTCATCAACCTTGTTCTCCTTATGTATGAAGGGAGCCGACAGTTGTGTTGTCGATTCAGTGAACGGTGCCAATCCTGAATTTCTCTTTTTGTTACCTAACTGAGCAGATGCATAGCTAATCTTCAGGGTCTGATTGCTCTGAGTTTGTTTCAGCACATTTTCCTTTCCATCCGGCCAGTGTACCAGAATGCTGTCAACGCCAGAAACACTGCCAAGTCCGAAATGAACCATTGGATCGTTCGATGACAGGAATCCGCGCACAGTCTTATTCTGAAAGTGCTGCATTTTGTTGTCGTAGTAGATTGTCACTTTTGCATCAATGCCATCGCGGTTACCGGTCGGACCCTCAAGTTTCACCTTCAGGTAATTGGTCTTCCCCGCAGAAGTATTCTCGTAAACAAACGCTTCATCGTCGAGGTTGTTGATCACCATATCGAGGTCGCCATCGTTATCAAGATCACCAACAGCTGCCCCATTGGAAAAACTTACCTCATTGAAGCCCCAAAGTGTTCCGGTATTTTGAAACGTTAGATCTCCGCGGTTACGGAAGAGATAGTTCTTCACCTTAATGGGCTCATAGTTCCCGATGAATCCTTTGAAATCCTTTTCCAGCATTTCCATCGGTGAGTTGTATTTGCTCCGATTGGCCTTTGCAAATTCAGTCAGCTTCGTTGCTACATCGCCATCAAACACATCGCGGCGATAACCATTCGCGACAAACAAGTCGCGGTTGCCGTCGTTGTCGAAATCCGATAGCAGACACGACCAACTCCATTCTGTTTTGGCTACTCCCGAGAGCTGAGAGATCTCGCTGAAGAACAAGTTGCCCTGATTCAAATGCAGCGCATTGTGCATGTACTGCTTGTGCATGCCCGCGTCGACGATGGCATTGAAGCCTGGCACATCCATCGACGGCATGGATATGCGCGATCGCTTGTAGTCTTCAGGCAACATCTCACTTACCATAATATCCTCAAGACCGTCGTTGTTGATGTCAGCGATGTCCGTTCCCATGGAGTACATCGAGATGTGATTAGTTGCCTTTTTGATCTGCTCTTTAAAAGTGCCGTTTCCCTGATTGATATACATGTAGTCGCCTTCAGCAAAATCATTCGCGACGAATATGTCGGTGAAGCCGTCATTATTCAGATCCGACGTCACTACACTCAGCGCATATCCAAAGTTACTGTTGATTCCTGCCAGTAGTCCGATCTCCCTGAATTTTCCACCATCGTTTCGGTAGAGTTTATCGCGACTGGACGTGGGTGACAATCTCTTCTGGCGAATCATCTCCGTAAGCGGGAGATCAAACGAATCGGGCCGGTTGGTAATGTACGCGTCCAGATCGTTGTCGTTGTCCATATCGAAGAATGAAGCGTGAATGGAATATCCGGCTTCATCGAGGCCAAAGTCTTTCGCCTGTTCCCTGAAAGTGAGATCACCCTGATTAATGTACAACAGGTTTTTCCGATCGGCCTCCTTATCGTGCCAGCCTCCTTTGCTGACATAGATGTCAACTAAACCGTCGGCATTCACGTCCACCATAGTGACCCCGTTGTTCCATCGACCATTCCCTTGAACTCCGGCGCTTTCAGTGATGTCTTTGAACTTCATGCTGCCCTGGTTGAGATACAATTTGTTCGCAACCTCGTTACCGGTAAAATAAACATCTGTGAGACCGTCGTTATTGATGTCGGCCAATCCTACACCGCCACCATTGTACACATATGCGAAATAATCGAAGTAGTTATTAATGTTCTCGTCGACGCGGTTGGCGAACGTGATGCCGCTATGCGATGACTCAACCTTCTTAAACAGTGCTTCGGTTGAGGTTGAAGTTGCCGCGACGGGTTTCATCTCCGCTTCTTTTCTGCAACTGATGATGACCAGCGGTAGACATAATCCAGCGATACAAAAGGATATTCTCATATAGGTATTGATCTATCTGAAGTCAATTTTAAGAAAGATTGTCAGTGACTGCTACTCGATGCTAGATCTCCCGACACGTGCTGCATATATTTACTCCAAACCTTCAGGGCCACACTTCGTCCTAGTTTCAAGCCCTCTACGTTATCCGCCTGGATGTGATAGCCACCCAGCACGCGCGATTGTCCCGCCATATTTGCAGTCTCGGTCAACGTCGGAAAGCTCAGTGTGATACTGTCGCCAACGTGCTCGGGTTCTGTCAATGCGCCGGGAGCGAGTTTTACTTTCAAACCAAACTCATCGGTATTAGTGAATAGCTTTAGCACTTCTGCGCATGCGCCACTGACGCAACTATGGCCCGAAACGTAACTCGGAAACGGAGGACATAAAAACGTCTCCGGAGAATACGGACGCCAATCTGATCCCTTTAATTCGGTCATACCAACGGTTGGGCCACCCCAACCTTTGATCTTCCTTTTCTGATAGTAGTCGTGAACCAACTGATAAGGTCTTGCAAAGTCGTAGAACATCTTCGCATCCCACGCCGCAATGAAGGCATCCATCGCGGCTGTCTCGACGAGGAAATACATCTTCACATCGTCATCGAGCGAATGATGATCGCGCGCTGAAACATGCTGCGCAAACACCAGCCAGTGTCCAGCTTGTTGCACCGACTTTGGTCCGTCCCGCATAAACTCAACCAACGCTTTCTGTTCATTAGTAAGGTTGGATTGCAGATCAACAACTTCTTTTACTTCTTCCTGCAGTTGTTTTGAACCAATTGTCGGCGGTGGTCCGGGCCTTAACTCAGATGGAGAGTCGAGAGCGAAAGGAGTCACCTTTGACCAATGCGGTGTCAGGCACGAAGGACAAAACTTCCCTCCCTTTCCATCTGCAAAATACTTCGGCTGCCATCGACTCGTATTCACTAGTTTGTCAGCCGTATTCACGGGAACATATCCTGTATAATCTCCGTATCGCGTTCCATCCGAATTCGGCATCGTCCCCTGCTGATTGGAACCATCGTTACGTCTTGTTTCAATTGTTGCTATTGCGGAAAGATTACCAACACCCTCAGGAGTTGATGGGTCGAGTGAGCGATCGTCAGGATCGAAACCAAATTCACGCATCTTTTCTTTGAGATATACCGAATCAGAAAAGTAGTATTCCTTCATGGCGCGATACGCCGCGTAGCTGATGGCCTTCTCTTTATTAGTAAGTGTATGTTCACCCTTGGGTCGTCTCTCAACTGACGTAGCATAAACCGGAACAGCTACCTCGTCGTATCGGCTCCAGGCATCAAACACGGAGATCCAGATTAAAGCCAGCATTCGCGAAGTGACGGTGGGCCGGGGACGAAATCGTTCGGTATCTCTTGCGGTGCATTCCAGTGAAATCTTTGCCCATCGATAAGCAAGGTTGTCTTCACCCAACCGCTCCGGAATCTGCTCGGCTGGATGGTTACAGGCGCTAAACGTTAGCACAACAGCAATAATGATAGGTCCAGGTTTCATCGGGGGCGGCATGAGGCCGTCGCGGGCAATATATCAAATTATTCAATCGATTGCACAAAGTACGTTTGCTTCGTTTGTCCATTATTGCACCAGGTGCGCAAACGCAGTTTTTGCCAGGACGATAATGGGAACTGATTGTCCTGATTCTGTCATCCATAAACCGAAAAAATGAAGCAAGGACGCTCCTGAAATTGAGGAAATGTTCAGCAATCGTTAGCTGTAAAAGCAAATTGAGAATGGGAAGAACCCGCAGTTCCCGCGACATCAACCAATAACCATGCAATACGACTTTTCGTCGTCGAAATCCGACGACCCGTCTATGCGTCCACAACAATAGAAAAGGATGGCGCGTTAATTGTCCAAATCACAGAAACTACTTTTTGATATGGAACTCGGTTCAATGATTCAACGCTCTCTTAAAATACAGGACATCCGCGCTATCCTTCAACGGTATTTTAACAACGCCTGCTCTGAAGATGAGCTGTCGCTTGTACATTATTGGTATACACTTCTGACCAAACGCTGTTACGATCGCGATGAGTCAGTCATCTCTCTTGAAGAGCGTATCTGGAATAAGGTTGCCTACTGCTCATAACAGCATACGCCTGTCATAGGCTTAAGCATTATTGAGGTCACCGCTATTCTACTTTTTGAACGCGGTGGCTTCTATCTCAACGAGATAATCGGGATTCGCTAATCCTGCCACAACAACGCCGGTAATGACTGGCGGACTCTTCAGCTTCTTCAGGAAAGCTTGAGCACCCTGAAACCCCTTCAACACATCCTGCCCTTGTACGATGTAGATGGTCAGCTTAAACAGATCATCCAGCGCTGCCTTGCTTGCCTTCAAAGCAACTTCAATATTGTTTAATATGTATTCGGTCTGGGCCGCGATATCGCCCTTGCCGACAATCTGCAAATCCTTCGTTATTGCATTCTGTCCACCAATATAGATCGTGGTGCCTTCTCCTTTCGTGATGGCGATTTGTGAGAATGCGGGATTTTTCATTAGCTCATCGGGATTTAGAAATTCAATACTCGATTTCATAACATTCAACTTTAGTTTTTAAAGATCAAACAACAATTACAAACCAATACCCATCAGCACTCTTCAAAATCCGAATGGCAAATTGTGAGCCAACTACTGTGTGCACACGGAGTTTGAACTTTAAGCGCCCTTCAACTACTGCCATCTCCCAACGAATAAGCCCTCCCGACAAACAAAGTCCCGCCGTCAGTTGATGCTGAAAAAAGACCAAAGTGTTCCAACGGCTCCTCCAACTGCGGCATTCGTTGCTACGCGTTCATTTTGAAATCAGCGTTGGAAGTATTAATATTTGTATCCATCCAACTAAACCTCCCCATGCGAACGATCCTCATGCTCATTGCCTGCGCTGTCGCGATGTCTGCCTGTAACAAAAACAACAAGACGGCCTCGCCGCTGGAAGCAAGGATCGACTCTATTTTTACAGAATGGAATCATGATAACACACCAGGAGTTGCAGTTGCCGTTATGAAGAACGGAGAGTACGTATTAAGGAAAGGATACGGAATGGCAAATCTCGAATACGACATCCCAAATACTTCAACCTCCATCTTTCACATCGCATCTGAGTCAAAACAATACACCGCTTTTTGTATCGTCTTGCTTGCTAAGGCTGGAAAGCTCTCGCTCGATGATGACATCCGAAAATATCTTCCATACGTTCCCGACTTCAAACAGAAGATCACGATCAGGAATCTGATCCATCATACAAGCGGTCTTCGCGATCAATGGCAATTACTGTCTATCCAGGGCACGCGGCTCGAAGATGTCATCACTACTGATCATGTACTGAAACTGGTGGCCAATCAAAAAGAGCTGAACTTCAAAGTGGGGGACCGATCGGTGTATTGTAACACGGGCTATACGCTCATGGGACAAATAGTGGAAGAGGTGACGGGTCAAACATTACGACAGTTTGCGGACTCAGCTATTTTCAAACCTCTTGGAATGAAGGACACACACTTTCACGACGACAATACCGAGCTGGTGAAAATGAGAACGTATTCGTACGGAACCGGAGAGGATAAAAAGTTCGTGCATGCTCCTCTGAACTATGCGGTAGTCGGGGCAACCAGTCTTTTCACAACAGTTGAAGACGAATTGAAATGGGTCCACAACTATGAAACGTTTCAGGTGGGTGGCAAGGAGGCAGTTGAACAAATGTTTGAGCAGGGCGTGCTGAACAACGGAACAAAGATTGAATATGCGTTTGCCCTGAATATGGGAGAACACAACGGCCATAAGGCGATCGGCCATGGAGGCGGTGATGCAGGTTACAGAACTTATGCGGTTCGCTTTCCTGACGAACAACTTTGCATCGCAGTCTTCAGCAACCTGGGTTCTGTTGGTCCAGCTGATCTCGCTTATAAAGTTGCTGACCTTTATCTGCCTGCAAAAAAGGAAGAAGAGAAAAAAACTGAACCAAAGACAATCGACAAGACTGCATTCAAAAATCTCATTGGACACTTCACCAGCGAAGAAGGTCCGGCGTTGCGTATTTACGACAGTTCAAAACAATACATGCACGTCTATGGACAGGAGACTGAGATCCAATCATTGTCAGACAGTACGTTTTCGATCTTTGGTGGCTATGCAACGTTCACGTTTAAAAATGCGGACAAACCTGTTGACACATACAAAGTAAAAGTCGGCAACGATATGTATGATTTCTACAGGTACGAGCCCGGACCACTATCTTCATCGGAGCTCGACGATTATCTTGGCACATATGAAAGCGATGAACTCGACAGCCGTTATCAAATCGTTAACGTCGATGGCAAACCGGTTCTCCGGCATTCAAAGTACCCGGACGCACCGTTGACGGTCATCACCAAGAATCAGTTTACATCACCGATGTGGTGGATGGACAATCTCAACATCATGCGCGAAGGCAATAAGGTAGTCGGCTTTGAAGTTAACAGTGGCCGGATACTTCATCTTAAGTTTCGAAAGATCAGGTAGAGCTGGAGTTGCAAAACGCGAAACGAAAGAGTTCGCCATCCGACTAAGTATCGAATATCAAAAGATACCTCGAGCGGATGGCTGATCAATTCTGACTCAGAACTCCGCGATCAACGACATCCATCTCGCTGCAGGCGCACCCCACAGTTCTTTATACGTTGCTGTGTTGAATTGCGGCCAGTAAGGCTTGTCATCATTGAACCTCGACTGCATTCCAACCGGAATACCGCCAACTGTTTCGCCAGGCAACGCAGTGTAAAGTTGTGGATAGTTGCTTCCTTCTCCCCAAATGATCGACTGACCAAACGGATTCTTTCCAACAATCCAGAACAGCTGTTCCTCAGCAATGTTCATCAGTTCCTTATCGCGCAGAAACTTGCCGGCCAGCGCTGCTGCCTTTCCCGTTGAGAGATGTACAGCCGCATTGCCTCTGAAGGAGAACCAAACGGGGAACACGCGCAGATAATGTTCATTGTCGAGTTTCACGCCATTCTCAAGCTGCTCTTTGTAATCTTTACCTGCCCCCTTGAAAATGCCCACCTGAACTTTGTAGAAGTTAACCGAGTCCTTCACCTCGTTTATGTTGTAAACGCCGCTCGGTGCCAGGCCATATGGCTTAACAAATTGCATCGTAGTCTTGAGGTAGTCACCGAACATTTTAATTGATGCGGCCCACTTCGGATAATCAGGGTGGTTGGGTTGCGTTTCGCACAACGCAGTCAGTGCCTGCATGAACACCTGGTCACGCGATTGATGCGTGTAATGCACGATGGATTTCTTATTCAGATCGCGATAGAAGAATCCACGAGTCTTATTAACATCGCCCAGCGGTTGAGTACGCTGGCATTGCAACGTATATTGAATCGCCTTTGCTGCTTCTTCCGCGTAGTACTTGTTGCCGGTTAGTTTATAGAGCAGACTTGCCGTAAAAGACAGGTTTGCAGAATACTGACTGTTCGACGCCATAGCTGCATGATCACCTCCGCCACCAATGCTGCTGATATCATTGAACGAAAGACTATCGAAGCGTTTCTTCGCGAAAGCAAAGTCTTCAATTGCCACCTTCTGCAGATAGGTCTTCAGCATTGGGTCGTTTGAAAGATTCATCGCAGCATACGCTTCAACGCCTGCGAATACAAAGTTTTCAAATCCCCTGTTATGAACTCGAACCTTCCTCCTTCTTGTTGAATCATCCTTTGTATTGATGTAGCCATCTGTCCAGAGATTGGTGCCCCAGGTTTGTGCACGATAACCATCGCCGAGTCTTGACTTCAATATACAATCGACTCCCCACTCGGCTTCCTCCTGCAATCGTATATAGAGTGGAGCATTGCCTTTTTCTTTAGCACGGTTCGCCATTTCCAAAAGTGAAAAGATGATTTCCCCCGACTGTACTACCTGCTGCGACATGTCCGCTGCATCATGCCATCCACCACTGAATGGATAGATCGCTCCTTTATATACTGCATGAAGATCTGTATGACATACCCCATGCTTGCCGGGGACCGGATAGCCACATCGTTCGCAGAAGATAAAGTTCAACACCCGCCAGGCTGAATTGTCCCATATGTTTGAACTGATGTAGAATGGTTGAGTAGAAACTCCGCCAACGCGCAGTAAATACTGTCCTTCCTTCTTAAACTCGCTGAAGTCGATAGTTTCGAATGTTCCGATGGAACCCTTTTGGGACTTTAGCTTTCCTTCATATACTACACCGTTACTGATGTTATCGACAAGTTGAAACTTGCCGTCGTTGTTCTTCACATTAACGATAGCCGACTTAGCGCTTTCCACACCATAACCTGTTGTTGAGTATATAATGCGGTTCTGTGCGGGCATCCATCCCGTTGCAACCTCAGGATCTTCGATCGTCTGTAGCGATACTGCGTCAATATCAAACTTTAGGGAATCGCCCATCGTGCGTTCCTTGCCGAAGATCTCCATCGCAAATGAAAGCTTCGTTACCTTATCCCTTGGCAATGCCGGCATCTCCACATAGCATTCATTCCACTGGCCGTTGATCAGGTTGATTTCATGGATACCTTCACGCTCATATTTGTCCGGTACTTTGGTCTTCCCGTCATTCTCTACGATCAGATTCAGATAGATGCTTCTCGCTCCTTCACAATGCGGATATATATAGAAGTGTATGCGATTGTATTTCTCCCAGTTTGCACCGCCAACATCATAAGTTGCCATAGATGTACCAAGGCCTATCCCCCAATTCAAAAACGTGGGATTAGTCGTTTGCCCCACAAGTCGAAGGCTTCGTTTTCCACTCATGCTCCTTTCGTCCGTGAGACGCATTCCACCAAAGCCCTTATGAGACCACTTATTGAGTGTCTCCATATCCACCAGCATAGTCGTTGCAAGAACCTTCTTTTTAAGCCCCGCCGACTCCAGTGACTTACTATAGTCAAGCGGCAGCGGTGAATGCAGATAACCGCTTTCGACGATATCGCGCTTTAGCTTATCATCGATCTGAGCAAATAGTGAAGTGAAAGTTCCAAGCGTGAGCAGAGCGATCGCGAACAGCGTTCTCATGTGTTTGGTGGTTGAATGTGGGATGTGTTTCGTTCAATTGATGCCATTAGTATTGGCGGCCCTAATTAAAAGGTGTGCTCAAAGCACATTTCAACTTTGGCAATCATTAACAATTATCTTTCTGATCAATGGCATTCAGAAGAAGTAAACGGCAACGTTGTTACGGTTGGGCTAACCGACAGTGAAGTTTATGTGCTGTGTCTTAAATACACTTATTTCGAAAGATCCGTTCTCATCACAAGCATATGGGGCATGAAACCCTCTTTCTCATATGCGCGCTTTGCCCGAACGTTGTTATCGTAAACTTCCAGCCTCATTTCGAAAATATTCCGCGCACGCGACCAATCCTTCAATGCCTCAAGAATGGCATGATTAACTCCCTTGCCCCGAAAATCTGGCAACACGAAGATTAATCCCACGTAGCAGAATTGTGCATGCCTGAGATAATCGTCCGCCTTTCTGATTTGACCATAACCGCAGCCAACAATGTTTTTATCAACGATTGCCACGACCAATTCAGCATCCGATGACGAGATGATATAAGGAAGATCGTGATATTGAAGCTCGCCATCCTTTAAGGTCGGATCAAAAGGGCGCTCCGCCTGCACAATGCCTTGTTGGAATTGATACAGTATGGGAAGGTCATCGTGAGTTGCAGGTCGAATCGTAATTTCAGAAGTCGTCATGCCGGAACCGTCAGTACAAAGATTCAGTAGCACAAATTATGACATAAACGGATCCAAACCATGACACATTGAAGATGGCGCCGTAAATTTCCAGTCAAAAGCAATCTGACATGTTCAACGGTCCGGACTTTCCAAAAGCGCTAGATGAAGATCTGTTTGATACCTGGCTGGAAAATGGGCGGGCGGATAAGCTTGGATATAAATATCTGCTTGTGATCTGGGATGCGTATGATGTTGAATATCGGCCCCTCTACGCGACCCATCGCGACGAGATCGATAAGTATGAAAAGTATAGATCTGCCGTTGGGCGCGAGTCGCTGATCGCCGCCTATGACCTGTACTCTGAGTCGAAAATTGCTTAATAGTATCAGTTCAAATCGAACAGACACCTAGTTTACAAACTTCCTCTTCAAAATTTGTATGAATGCTGAGAGTCCCACCCGGGCTCCGCTCCAGTCGAACTCTTCCTTTCTGCTGACCCACGGCGAGGAAATCGTTATATCGCCACCAGAATCAAAGGCATAGCCGGCGCTTATAGACAAGAACGCATTGTTCCAAACCCTGTACGAAGCTGTGATGTCCGGGTTGAGTGTAATACTCGTTCCCTTAGCATCGTTCGCCCAACTTAATGGCCACTGTACCTGATTAAATTCGATATTCTGATTTATCGAATATTTTGTGAAGCCAGAGTAAGCACGAATAACGTTTCGAAGGCGCGAGTGCATATAATCGCGATAGCGTGATGTGCCCGGTTGCAACGTAGCCCCTGGACCACAAGCCTCTGGTTAAGCATTGCGTGAACCCGAAGCCTTACTTGTAATAGCGGTGTAACATTATCGTCTACACATCTCTCCTGCCCGTCGTTTTGTCCGATAAATGATCTACTTTAGGCTAAAAGAAGTTCGTCAACACCAATCTCACATCAATAACGCCTATGAAACTCACATACTCGTTTCTATTCTTGTCGATGGCCTTCACGACGCAAGCACAACATTCCCTGGAAAAAATCTGGGAGAGCGATACCACATTAGCTGTTCCGGAATCAGTACTCTTTGAAAAGAACGGCCTGTACGTTGCTTTAATTGATGGTTCGCCATGGGAAGCAGATGGCAAAGGTAGCATAGCCAAACTGGACAAGAATGGTAAGATCATCAACGCCACCTGGGCAACAGGACTGAATGCGCCAAAGGGAATGGGCATTCATGATAAGAAACTTTATGTCGCAGACATTTCCGACGTCGCGGTGATCAACGTAGAATCGGGTAAAGTAGAATCCCGCATTCCTGTCGAAGGCGCAACTGGATTGAACGATATCACCATCGACAAAAAAGGAAATGTCTATGTTTCGGATTCCAAACTTGGAAACGTACACAAAATCACGAAGGGAAAGGCTGAGCCTTACCTGAACGGACTTAAAGGCGTAAATGGACTTAAGGCCGTCGATAACGACTTGTACATCCTCACCGCGAACGACGTATTAAAAGCCGACTCCAATAAAAAACTTACGACAGTCGCCACGACAGAAATGGGCGGCGATGGCATTGAGCCTGTTGGTAAAGGTGACTATGTTATTTCATGCTGGCCGGGTCTGATCTATTATATGGACAAAGACGGCAAGCTGGAGGTGATGCTGGATACACGTGAACAAAAGAGAAACACTGCCGACATCGGCTATGATCCGTCATCAAAGACTGTTTATGTGCCTACGTTCTTCAAGAAATCTGTAGTTGCCTACAAGCTCAAATAGAAGAGTAGCCGTTTACTGTTTCAGTTTGAAACGCTCTAATGCCGATGGAAATGTATCCGTCGGCATTTTTGTTTTATGCTGAACAAAATCTCTACCTCGCCGTTAGAGCAAATACTTCTCTGAAATTTCAACAACCCAAAAGCCTCTCTTATGTCTACTTTAGCACCAGAAGTTCAATTGTCGCCTGCGCGCATCATGGAGACAGGAACCGCATTTCTCGGCTCGAAAACGCTGCTCTCCGCCGTCAGACTCGGACTGTTCACAACTCTTGCCGGCAATAAGTCGCTCTCCGCAAAAGAGATTCAAAAGAAGTTATCCCTGCACGATCGCGCTGTATACGACTTCCTCGATGGTCTCGTAGCGCTGGGTTTTCTGAACCGCGAAGGATTACTTGAAACCGCCAGATACTCCAACACTGCCGAAACTGAATTATTCCTCGACAAAAATAAACCCCAATACATTGGTGGAATGTTTGAGATGTCTAACGACAGGCTCTATCGCTTTTGGGCAGATCTCGATGAAGCACTAATAACCGGTCAACCACAGAACGAGATTAAACACTCCGGCAAGCCGATCTTCGAAGAGTTGTATGCGGATCAAAATAAACTGAAACAATTCATCAATGCTATGTCGGGTATTTCGACTGGCAACTTCATAGCACTTGCACAAAAGTTCGACTTCTCCCGATACAAAACTCTGGTTGATATCGGAGGCGCTGCCGGCGTGCTTTCAGTTCAGGTAGCGCTCCATCACGACAACATCAGGTGTACTTCGCTCGATCTACCTCCGGTTGCTCCCGTTGCCAATGAATACATCGCAAAACATGGTGTTTCTGATCGGGTGAAAACGGGTAATGTAGATTTCTTTAAAGATGAGTTCCCTAAAGCAGAGGTAATCACGATGGGCATGATCCTCCACGACTGGGATCTTGCAAATAAGAAAATGCTGATACAGAAGGCATACAACGCCCTGCCTGAGGGTGGCGCATTTATCGTTATCGAAAGCCTCATCGACGATGACAGACGAACTAACGCATTCGGATTGATGATGTCGCTCAACATGATGATCGAGTTCGGGGTCGCCTTTGATTACACGGGAGCAGACTTCGCGAAGTGGACGAAGGAAATTGGATTCTCAAGAGTCGAGGTAATTCACCTGGCTGGCCCATCTAGTGCGGCCGTTGCGTATAAGTAGAAGAACGCATCTTCTATCCCAGCATCATGTCCTCCTGACTTGAAAGTTAAATTCAATTCAGGAGGACGTATTATTTTATCTCTTCGCCACCTTGACCTCCTCCACCTTCTTATCCTGACCGACATGAACAGGATACCCGCGCTGTGCCCAAACCAGAACGCCTTCATCAAGTATCGCCAGTCGTTTATATCCGTATCGTTTCAGCGTGTTGACCACCCGTTGTGAAGCGGCGTGAGGACAGGCACAATACGCCACAACCCACGTGCTGTCGTTCGGGATGTTCTTGATGAATCCATCCGGCTCTTCATAATACGGAACCGAGATAGCACCAGGAATGTGAGATTGATGCCACGCCGCCTTTGAGCGCGCATCCAGAATCACCATGCGTGAGCTGTCCTTAAATGCCTGAAGAAGTTGATCAGCCGATACGTACAGATCAGCCCGCAGCCTAAACTTTGGTGTATCCTTGCTCTTGTTCAGTACATAATCTTCCGGCCGCGGCTCCGATACAATAACAGGCCGCGGAGCATTCCATCCCGATGCTCTGCTCCGCAAATAAGCTGTAAGAGCATCCATCTCGACATCACTGAGATCCTTCTTAAACGGTCGCATAGCTGTGCTATCCCTCCCCTCTGAAATCGCATAGCGCAGAAACGCATCACTTGCCGTGGCCAGCAACATTGGATTCCCCAATGAGGGAGCAGTCTTACCCTCTCCATTTGCACCATGACATGTTGTACAATTCTTTTCATACAGAGTCTTCCCCATTACCACATCGCCCGCAATAGTTTCCGCAGGCAATTCGATTGCCTTTTCAACACCACTCAGTTGATACAACCAACGTAGCAACAGTTCTATATCTGCCTCATCCAACGGTCCGCCCTGAAGTTTTGAATAAGCAGCCATGGCTGTTCCCTGCCTTCCGTATGCAACGGCATGTTTCAAATAGTTCGATGATTGTGTAGTGGCCATCAACGAGTGAGAGCGCAGCGATGGAGCAAAGTCAGCCGCGTTGCCTTCGCGGTTGTTGCCATGACATAGTGCACAATACTTTGTATACATGTTGGATGCATACTGAAGCGAGCTGCTGTCAAGTTTTACCTCTTTATTGAGATTGTATATCTGTGCCCTTGCTGCCTGCTCCTTCGATTCCTGCATGAACTCAAGCTGTACACCGTGGGCGTACTCCTGAAGAACCGTGACTCGATGCTGCGCGGTGTCTTCGACCACTGCCTGCTGCGGCAACTTCTTGCTGAGAAAGTCGCGCGTATCCTTCAGATTTTTCACCTCAAACAGCAAGGCATACACTCCTGCGCCGCGACTCTTCATGATGCTTCCAAATGCATCGTCGGCCGAAGTTGGTGATACTAAATATAACTCCTGATTGCGTTTAATTTCAAAACGAGTTTCATGATCAGAATTCTCAGATGGATACTCCTTAAGACCCATCTTCCTGAATTCCCTGCGCGCTGCATCCAGATCGTCAACGAGTACCCGGACCGTGGCGAGTCCTACTACACCATTGGGATGGTTGTAACTCATGCGGAACCAGGCCGCCTGCGCCGACTCCCACTGTGACTCTATCTCACGATAGGGAAACTGCGCCACCTCAACAAAGTTCGGCAGATGAGCCGGCGGATTCTTACTATCGAATTCCGCAGTCCACCACTCGGGACCTCCATCATCCCAATTCCAACCTTTCTCAGCCTCTGATGAACCGCGTCCTGATCGGATTGAATCCATTTTAAATCCCCGCGAACTAAGCCATTGTCTTGTCGTATCTGCCGACGACGTTGAAAAAGAATACAGTCTTACTCCTTCATGTTGCTTCGCATAGGACGCTATAAAAGACCAGGACTTCGTAACCAATGCGGTATCCTTGATTCCCAGGAGCTCAAAGGTTGAACCGTCTGCAAATTCAGCAGAGGCAGACCGCGTACCTGAGTAGTATCCATCTTTTAACTTATCAGCTGCGGGCATTCCGAATCCTAATACATCAGCATAGTATTTTCGCGTGCTATCGAGATTCTGCACAATCAATGTTGCCTTGCCAATACCGAACCCGGCACCCAGCAGGGCACGATTGCTGACATTCTCTTCCCTGGTGCACGTAACAAAAATGACCATGAGAACAATGCCCAGGATGTACGAACTGAATACCCTATTCATATAAACAGACGTGTAGTAACAATTGTCAGAGTAAGGCACCAATACCTTTTGAATGAAGTACTGATTGGCAACGCGGATAACTTATGACTAACAACTCATACCGTCGTCCTACTGCGGGTGCTAGTTAAAACTAGTGAATTTGCTGACAACCCGAATCGCTTTTGTGTGAAATACATGGCCTGGTGAGTGGCTGACGCTATTGTAACTTAAAACAGGGACCCGATGAATGTTTACACTCACGAAGAATAGTCCTGAGTCCTTTGTCCTGAGTCATGAGTATTTACTTCATACCTATTGCTTTTAGAAAGGGATCACGATAATTCGCTCCAATCGGGATCTCGTATTCTTCAATGAAGATCCGGTTGCCCTCGATGATTCTGATCTTAGATTTATTGATGATGAACGAGCGATGAACCCGGATAAATTCTCCCTTGGGTAGCTGCTCCTCAAAAGCTGAGAAAGTAATAATGGTTGTAAAAGCTCCTCGCTCCGTAACGATCTTCACGTTGTTGCCCTGGGCTTCTGCATAGAGAATCTCAGCCACGGTGAACTTCAGAATTTTTCCCTCGGACTTAATGTACAGATCAGGTGCATCAGCTGTACGTGCTATTGTTCCCGTGGACAATCCCGTCGCCAGCTGCGCCTTCGCCTTATCAATCGCCTGGATGAATCGCTCCAGCGAGAAGGGCTTCAGCAGATAATCGCACGCATTGATATCAAACGCCTCATGAGCATACTCTTTGTACGCCGTAGTGAAGATAACCTGCAACGGCTTTCTTACAGTCCTGACAAACGCCAGACCATCAAGCACCGGCATATTAATATCAAGGAACACAACATCTGCATCTTCTTTGGAAAGGATCTGCTTTGCCTGCAGCGCATCGCCAACCGATGCCACAACGACAATATCGTCGAGATACGAGCAGTACTTCTCAACGATCTGCCGCGCGATCGGCTCGTCATCCACAATCAGGCACCTGAGTTTTATTGACA
Organism: Chryseolinea sp.; assembly: GCA_049840655.1. Taxonomy (GTDB): domain Bacteria; phylum Bacteroidota; class Bacteroidia; order Cytophagales; family Cyclobacteriaceae; genus Chryseolinea. The sequence continues at coordinate 108,778 of JASGJX010000027.1, read as the reverse complement.
TTCCAGCTCCAAATATACGGTATGGCTACCTTCTTTCGGCTCGATCCTGAGTTTGTGTCGATTGGGATACAACAGGTTGAGACGCTTCCTTACGCTGTCAAGGCCGAAGCCCGAATTCTTATCCGAATGCAGTTCACCACCTCCGGAAGCCACTGAATTCTTTACAGAAAATACAAGCTGACTTCCATTTCGGATAAGGTTGATATCTATATAGATCAAGTTCTCACCTGCCGCACGCGAATGTTTGAACGCGTTCTCTACAAACACGATCAACATCTGCGGCGGGATCTGACAACCTCCACTCACCACATCTATACCCAAAGACATCTGTAGCCTGTCTCCCAGCCGCAGTCTTTCAAAGTCGACATAGTTCCGAATGTAATCCACTTCGTGCTGCAACGGCACAAACAGTTCCTTCACTTCGTACACAGAGTATCGCAGCAGGTCCGACAACTTTAAAAGCAATGGAGGAAGTCGTGAAGGCTCCGTCATCGACAAGCCATAAAGATTATTCAATGTATTAAAGAGGAAATGAGGACTCAGCTGTGACTGCAATAACTGAAGCTCACTCTTACTTTGTGCCATCGCCGCATGGGCCGACGTAATCTTTTCTTTGTATTGATTTCGGATCAGCGTGATAACGCATGCGACCGCGCCATTCACAAGGAACACCAGCAGTACCGTCACGGCAAATGGGAAGAGTGTTGTGTTATTGATCATCGAGTTCAGCAGAAACGCGATGACAACGAAACCAACCAGGACGGACACGACACAAATAAAAATCAAACTGGCGACATTACGGATGGCGTTCGTACGAATGGCAAGTTTCGTCAGCAGGTATCCGCTAAGCAGTCCTGCCACGACTACGACTGCAGCACCAGCAGCAAAAGCGTTCGCTATGTCAGGCATGGCAATACCCGATAACCAACGGAAGAATGCAAATACCAGAAGTCCGATCGCGATCCAGATGATCAATTTGTGCTTAAAGAGCATAGTGGTAAAATTTCTCAAAGGTGCCAGTTTTTACAGCCTGCAGCTAAAATTCAGGACAGACACAGCAATTACGCTGATGAATTCATGAAGTCCAATGTCAAACAAGTTCGTCAGTGAATCGTCGCATTTTAAACTGACTGACACGGCTTCTATCCGAATGATTTTACAGGGCTTTGCGCATTCCCCACATTTCGAAAAAATACTTATGAAAGCATTAAACATGGTCACTAACATCTTCAAACGTGACTACACTCATTACGAGGGCGTTCGTCCGATCAACATCTATTTATTACGCACGGTATTCGCGCTGACCCTCGTGTTCATTGGGATGTTCTCGTGGAGCACCATCATCAACTTCGAAGGAACATGGAAACCGGTAAACGCAGTCGCCTTCTGTATGTGGGCAGCGTACTCAACGATGTCAATCCTGGGAATCATCAAGCCTTTAAAGATGTTGCCCATCATCGCTCTGCAGATCTTTTACAAGCTCGTGTGGCTGTCGATTGTAGCCTATCCGTTGTGGATAAAAAATGAACTCGCCGGTTCGGATGCCGAGCAATGACGAATGACTTCCTCTGGGTCATTTTACCAATCATTGCAATGCCATGGGGGTATTTCTTCAGAAGCTTCTTTAGCAGCAAAGCACACCTGCGAAAGCACCCGTTAACAGCATGAGGTTGTTGGTACAAACAACGACGTGCCTCAAATTTTACCTCTGACAGGAAACAAAACAGCACAATTATTGTTATCCTGCAACCATGTCGAAGGATCTGCCATCACCGGAATGCGTGCTCTACGTTTGTTGCGGAAGCAAGTGTAAGAAACGCGGTGGAAAGGAGCTATACCGGTCGCTGAAATCGGAAGTTAAGTCGCGCAAGCTGAGACGCTCGGTCCAGGTGATTAAAACGGGGTGCACCGACCGCTGCAAGCATGGGCCGATTGTCGCATTGATGCCTCAGAATGAATGGCACTTAAATGTTGATGAACATGGGGGACGGCAGATCCTCCACGAAGTATCTGAAAAGAGATAAGTGGTGGTTGCGCTCATGAAGGCCGAACCTAAAACTAGCTTCGCTCACCCAGGAGATAGCAGGCCTTATCGATATAAACTTTCATCATTTCCTGATCGATTTCTCCTTGATCGTTTTTTGGAAGATTTTGTTCGATATGGATGCTGAGAAATGCGGCGAAGTCGTCTGAATCAGTATAGATAGCGGCTGCATCTTCCAGCATAACAACCAATACCGGATCGGCGTCGCTGCCCTGAGATACTAGCAATTTTGCAAAGCCAATCATCCAACCTTTCTTCAATCCGATCTGAAAGGAATTTTCTTCTAGTTGGTTTACTTCTTTCTCTGTCATGGAGCAATTTCGTTAGTACCTAGAACGTACGGCTACGCTGTAACTCGGCCTGACTGATCTTGATGTGCTGTAAATAAAGCCGTTTCGCTTCCCGAGTAGAATCTTCCTTTAATTCATACCCGAGACCAATATAAAAGTCCGTTTCTGGAACTTTGCCAGCAGGTATCCAGAAAACTTGGCCATGAGGCTGCACATTGAACACCACGAGACGATCATTCAGGTAAGCTGCGTCGTATGAATGAAGTGAGTCAATGTGGGTGACAAAATCGTAGGGAATTATCAAACTCCCTTTTCTAGTAACAATTGGGGTATGAAAGAACCCTTGCACGGGTTGCGATTTTAAAATAATAGTTTCGTTGTCATCAGTCGCCTGGCTCTGAGTTGTCGTATTAAACACTTCTGCTTCTGAGGGTATATTGTCCTCAAAGTGGGTTTTCCAATACTCGTCCGTATTAGCTATGCGAAAGGAATTGATGAAACTAGAAACGATTTTGGCATATCCTGTAGTGTCACCCATGTCGAGTGAATACCGGGCCTGCAGATGATACAAGATGGGAGCGCGGCCTACAAAGACATACCTTGTTCGGTGAGAGCCTGAATCAATCTTCACGTCACCATACGCATTTCCGCTACTGTCTACGTTAATCGCTCCGCCTAAATGATTTACAACCTGGTCTCGCAGTTTTTCTTTTAACAGTTCTTGTGTGAGCTCTGAATTTTGAAACGATATCAGCGACAAAAAGACGCCATACTTGACTAATGAATATCGTCGATACACTGCATGACCGGTTACTGCTTTCGACGAGTCCGGTCTACTCGGAAAATATGCCTGTCCCCCTGAATACTGATCAGTCACCCAACCTTTTTCGAGCGAAAGCAGTGAATCAATCCTGAACTCCCAGTGACGTTGTTTATCGACAAGTGTACTATGCGCCGTCTCGTAGTCGTAATCATGCTGCATCATGCGTAAGTCAATTTCTAGCGACTCGAGACGCAGCTCAAACACTCGTAAATTGCCATCGGGCGTTTGATCAATGTATTGATTGAGACGCCGCGCAAAGATCTCGGTTATATTAAAATGATACTGCTCATGCCGCAAAAGTGCTGACTGTTCTGACGTATCTCGCTTTACCCACGACCGCGTGTTTATCTGAAGCGCGCGAGCAACATATTTCGACCGAATTGAATCAAAATTTAATGAAATGTAACTTGAAACCGCAGCATCATAAGATGTGAATGCAGGCTTGTAACCATCAAAGTCGTCCCATTTAAGTGGACCCCATTGTTTGTAAACAACCTTAGCAAACCCAGCTGTGTTTACGACCCAAAGGAACACGATAGCCAGAAACGAAATGGTCCCAATAGCAATCTTAATCTTCAGTATACGCGCCATCCTAGTTTAAGAAATACATGCTTGAATCCCGCTAGCACGCCCTCCAAGAAAAAGGCCCAGATAGATGCCAGTACAATGCCAATGATTGTATCCCCTACGCTATTTGGCCAAGCAGCAAATTCCCCTGCCGAAACGAGGCTGGCGATTTCCGAAATCAGGAAGAAAATGAAGAATAGTAACAGGTCGGCAAAAACACGACCTATATAATTATTCGACCTGTGGTGCTCCCTCATGTAAAACATATGATTCAGTATAATAGTGATGATCGTCGCTGGGATGATCAACCAGGGCCGATAAGTTGAGTACCAATCATAAGCTTCGCAGTACGCTATCCAGCCATACAACGCGAACAGCATTAGCGTCAAGCACAATGCAGTTATTACCTCACGGTAACTAAACGTGCGAAAAAAATCGTCTGGATGAAAAATAGCCTCAGAGTAAGAACGCGGTCGCGGCATGAATTAACGTTGCGATGGACAACATCGGGGTCAAAAAATGGCCATCAGTTTCAACCATCAAAGTTACCGATGCATCGGAGATTTTGGACCTTCGATTCATGCGGTCGGGCGAAGAATTAGCTCATCGCCAAAGCTGCAATCATTCGTACGAAGGATCGAACTCCCACCAATCATAGTGGTAGTCACCAAATCCAAAATAAACCTTGCTGTTCAGCTCCACGGCAACTGAGTAAGTTCGATTTCCCTGCGCATCCGGGTCGTTTTCGATCTGCCAACTGTCTGCGGTGGGATCGTACGTCATGAGCGTCGGACCAGTCATGATATAGCCTTTTCCTCCAATAGAATACCCTGTCCCTCCCGACGGACCATTAATGTCATTTGGAGGAGTTACGCTGGACCAGCCATTACTCACTGTATTGAATCGGTATACTACGCTTGGACTATAGTTTCTGTGCGCATAAACGTACAGATCATTGCCGATCACAAATCCGGCAGCCGGCTCGTTGCGGGGCATGCTTGCATCCGGATAATCCGCCTTCTTTGTCCAGGTGTTTGTCGATGGATTGTACTCCCAGAAATTTTCACCCTCGTAGGAAATAGCCACGTAACCCTTACCGTTGTTCACGAATGCAACGGCCTGGCTAGTCATTCTTGGAAAATCGCTCATACGCGCCCATTGGTTCTGGGCTGGATCATACCTCCAAAAGTCCGTTTCACCACCACCTCCAATTCCTACATAACCGTAATTGCCAATCGCAAAGGCAACTGCTCCGCCACGTTGGCCCCCACCCGGGAACGGTGCTATCTCAGTCCAGGTGTTTGATGATGGACTATAAGACCACATTTTATTGGGTTCGAAGAGCCCAAGACCGGCATACACTTTACCATTCAAGGCAAATGCTACTCCACGCGACCTGCCCGAATTAATTCCACGCAATTCAGCTCTCAGGATCCATGATAATTGCAACTGCAACTCCTGTGGACTCACTGCACTTTGCTCGGCGACTGTCACCTCGGGGTACAACGACCTCGTGTTGTACCACAGTTTCGGAATAACAAAAGATATGGACGTGCTGCTGTTGATAACACTTGCCTGCACCTGCGTTCCAAACATCTTCACCACAGTAGCGCCTGTCTCAGTATTGAAGTTGCGTCCCGTGATCGTCACAACGTCGCCAGGCTTGGCCTTTGTAACGGACAGGCTGGTGATCACAGGTGCCGCTATCGTGAACACTGACGATGCATCTACCTGAATTCCTCCCATCGTAACACTAAGCACGTTCTCCTTCTCCCGTATAGTATTAGGAACCCTCACGATCAGCTGAGTCGGTGATGCCTTAAGTACCTCTGCATCGTGGGTTCCGAATTTCACAAGGTTGTCATAGATTGATGCTCCAAAGTGACTTCCCGTAATCGTAACCTCATCTCCATACGTTGCCGTCGTGGGCGAGTACGATGTAACCACCGGCGCACGGAGAGTAAAGTACTCTTTCGATTGTGCCACCGCGTTATCGATCTGCACCGTTATATGAACGGGATCTTTCTTCAGTGTAGTTGGCACCAGACACTGAATGGTTGACTCCGTGCTCTTGATAACTTCCGAGATAGCCTCTCCAAACTTCACCTTGTTGTTGCCGGGTATGTTGCTGAATCGACTTCCCTTGATCGTTACAGTATCCCGGAAACTTCCCGTCGTTGGAGATATGCTTGCAATCGCGGGAGGAAGACTTCCATCACTGGTAAACTTAATGGCCGCACTATAGGCAAGCATCTTTTTCGTGGATACATATGCCTTAACGTAATAGACCTTATCCTTAACAAGACCAAATGATACCTGCGCATCAAAATCTCCGCTCCCAGGTCCCACTTCAATCACTTCACCATCCTGCATCGTGACACCACCATTCAGTCCCCAAACAAATCCCCGACCCACAACTTCGTCGGTGCCTGGCTGGACGGTCTTTGCATGAAACACTGCTCCTTCGGGACTGATGTCGGTCACCGGAGTAACCATCATCCTTGGATACGAAGCTTCTGTAAACCCTTTCTCATTACATCGTATGAGCACCACGAGCGCAGCTACCAGGAATAAACTTTTATAAATGAATTTGCTCATTGTGCTTTGTTGATTCTAAGTGCAACGACTACCTGAAAGTTTGATGTATGGGAAGAGTATGTGCGCAGTTTGCTCGTATCAACGAGCCCGTCTGTTCGCTCATACCTTACTTCAATTGAGGCATCGAGTTTTTCATTCAACCGAACCAGCGTACCAACACCTCCCCAAAATCCCAATTGATTATTTCTCAATGGCAGTTCGCCTTTATCGAATGTAGTCACCACGTTGCCTGCAATCGCTTCGACCATCCACTTAGAATCTCCATTCACCGTCAATGCTGGAGAGACACCTGCGTTGATGAAGGGAGTTACCTTTCGGGGAGCTAGCGTATAGCGCACTCCGAAAGGCAGTTTGATTTCATCGATACTAATGGCTGCGAAGTTCGTATGCGCGGGGTTCGTGCCCTGCAAATAATAGCTTGATGCTACGTACCAGGCAGACACGGTAAACAGAAAACGCTCAGTGATTCGCGGTGCAGAAATATCCAGTGTTACACCGATGACCGGGGCGATCTCCGTTTCTGTTTGCACGAGTTTGTCGCCAAACGATGGATCAAGATCACTGATATCAATCGTGGAAAATTGAGCTCCTCCTATGATGCCAGGAATTGTTCTCAACCAGGGACGGTCAGCTGCCGTGGTGATCACTCCATTTTTTCCACAGTTGTTGTACAACTCAACGAGCTTAACAAGTTCCTTCTGTGAAAACTTCGTCTCTGAGATGACCGGGTGCACCTCACTGCAATCTGCCATCTGTATGTTGAGGATAGCGATGTATTGGTTGGAGTGAACACTATACGTGTCGCCCTTCTTTGTGCGCTTAACGTTATCGTTGCTGATTTGTGTAAGGTTCACACCATCCTTTTCAATCCAGAAGTCGTCGCGATGTCTCATGAGGAGCATGCGTCCCTGGACCAACAGTTCCAGAAATACAGTTTCCTTTTTATCATTCACGGGAATTGCACGAGCTAAGAATGTCCTGGTCCCAGTGAATCCGTACCCAGTTATATCGGATGGCAGATACCTGGTTATCGCATCTCCGCTGGTTTGTTTGAATTCACAAACTTCGGATGACTTGATACCATCGTGAAAATTCACCAACCCCCGGATAGTATCGTTTTCATGTGTGACAATGTAGCCCTTGCGAAAGTCGGATTGTGCCTGAGCCGAATATTGAAAAACAAGCCATGCACAAATCAGTGGCCATGCTTTCAATGGTAATTTCAAATTCATTGGTTAACGAGTTATAGGATGGGGTGGGTTGTCTTAACAGCAGCAGGGAGCGGCAAACATTGATTTGAGCGCTACCTTCATTGAACGAGTCATGCATAACGAACAGGTGATTGACGGCAAGAGTCCTGTTCCAGGGATATTACGTCAATGCGTTTGATATTATTAAAGAGTGAAAAAGCACCTCCAGAATGGCCGCGCCAATGATCAGGAGAGTTCATAACAACGGGACAGGTAGGTAACATGCTAGCTATGGCAATAATAGCAATTTTGTGCCATTAAAACGATTGCGGTATTTATATCCGTTTTGCTTCTATGGTAACCGGACGGCCATCAGTGCGCCTTCGTAACCGAATTGGCCACGTCCAAAAAATCCCTAACTTCGTTAGATGCGGTAAACGCGCATCCTTGCCCACAGTTATATGCGATCCGTTGCTGACGACGACTTTCTTGAGAAGCTCAAAGGAGAGATCGACGACAACCTTACGAACGAACAATTCAGCGTAGAGGCTCTTGCAAAGAACATTGGCATGAGCCGTTCGCAGCTCCATCGACGCCTGAATACAGTGACTGGGAAATCCGTGAGCCAGTTCGTTCGCGAGCATCGCCTTAGTCTGGGTATGGCATTACTCAAAGACGGAGACCTCACTGCCGCCGAAGTTTCAGATCGTATCGGCTTCGGAAGCCCGACCTATTTCAGCAAGTGTTTTAATGAATTCTATGGATTTCCACCGGGAGAAGTAAAGCACAAGACCTCGGCAAATGAAACTGCAACAATTGCAGCCGTTGCCTCTGATGCTGATTCAAATAGTGACCTGCATGTCCCGAGCGAAAAACCGAATACCTTCCTCCCCAAGGCAATCGTAGCGGCAGTACCCTGGTACCGGCGAACCTGGATACAGATGCTGGTATCGACGTTAGTGGTAGCGACCTGTACAGTGATGGCTTATCGCTATTTCGTTGGTGATGGTCTCTCAACTCATACCCCTTCCGTTGCAGTAGACGGAAGGTCTATCGCAATCCTTCCATTTAAAAACCTCAGTGAGGAAGAACGCAACGAATATTTCGGCGAGGGTGTCGTCGAAGCCATTCGAACAAGTCTTTCAACGGTGGGTGCGTTGCGGGTTATTTCAAGGACATCGGTAGAACAGTATCGCAAAACCGACAAATCAGCGAAGGACATAGCCCGTGAACTGAACGTGGCCGCTCTGTTGGAAGGCAGCGTGCAACGCAACGAAAATGCCGTGCGTATAGAGGTGCGGTTAATCGATGGGGCAACCGAAGAACAGAAATGGGCCAAGACCTACGACCGCGAACTGAAAGATGTATTTGCCATTCAGTCCGAGATTGCCCAACAGGTTGCGGAAGAGCTTCATGCCAAGCTGACAACTGAGGAACGAAACAGGCTCTCGGCCACCGATACAAAAGATCCCCGCGCCTACGATCTTTATCTCAAAGCCATTTACGAATTCAGAACGTATACAAACCGCAGTACACACAAAGCCATCGACCTTCTGGGACAGGCCATCGAGCTCGATCCAAATTATGCGAGAGCGTACGCGTATCTGGCATACAGTCACATCTGCTTAGCCGCCATCTTCGGCGTAGAGCGAAGCGCGCTTGAGGGACTGCAGGACGGCAAACCCTATATCGACAAGGCATTGGCCATCGATCCGCAGCTTGACATCGCCCATATGCTTATGGGCTTCTATTATCTCTACCATGATTGGGACATCAAACGCGTAGAAGCCGAGTACAAACAGGCAGTAGTGAATGACGACCCTGACGCGCTCGCGATGTATTGCGATTTTCTAAACTTCGTGCGGCGACACGATGAAGCGCTGGTATATGCGGAACGACTGGATGAGACCGATCCTTACTATCCCAATAGCCGAATGGTACTCTCCTATTATTATACGCATCGCTATGATGATGCCGAGCGTTTTTCAACGCAACGCCTTCAGCTTTTCAACAACTACTATACCTTCGATTCGCATGGCTTTCTCATGCTGCAACTCGGTCGATACGATGAGGCGATCAAGTCGTTCAACAAAGCCATCGCCATCGAGGGAATCCGATATCCCCGAATGCTGGGATGGATGGCCGCGGCTTATGCAAAGTCCGGCAATCGCGAAGCAGCCCTGGAAATTATAAAGGAGTTTAAGAATCGTCTCCAAAAAGGAGACGACGGATCAATCGCATTCTTTGTAGCTGTTGCCTACGCGGGATTGTCTGACAAGGCTTCGGCATTAGAATGGTTGAACACGGCTCTTCGTTCACACGATATGGAAATGCCGTGGATCATGACTGAACCTCAGTTCAATCTGCTGCACAACGAACCGGAATTCAAGCGCATTGCTGGCGTAGTTGGTTTCTAATCGCCTGCAATTTCCCCCTCCAAAAGCCCTTTTACCTTTAAATGCAACGCATCTACCCGGCGATGCAACATAATTTTAAGCTTATAAAAAAAGCTTCAATTCTTTGATTCGTCCGTTCTAGCCGCCCGCGCGTAAGAGCCTTCATCTTTGGTAACACAGATGCGTCACCCCCCCGGCCGCGAATATTCAGGGGCTGCACATCATGCACCAAGAAATCACTTAATAAAAATGTACTCCCTATGAAAAAAGCACTGTTTCTTCTCTATGGTGTCGTTGCCTACATCATTTTCCTCGGGACGTTCCTGTATGCAATAGGATTCGTCTCCAGCCTCCTGGTTCCAAAACATATCGACAGCATTCCGGACGTTCCGCTGGGCAACGCGCTGCTGATCAACGCAGGTTTACTTACGCTCTTTGCACTACAGCACAGCATCATGGCCCGTCCCGCATTCAAAAAATGGTGGACCATGGTCGTCCCTGAACCAATCGAGCGTTCGACCTATGTTCTGTTCTCCAGCATTTGTCTGATCATACTCTTTTATTACTGGCAACCTTTGGGTGGTGTGGTTTGGGGTGTCGAATCGCCCGCCCTGAGGCTTGCGTTGCAGGTCTTGTCAATGTTAGGGTTCACCATCGTACTGGTGACCACATTCCTGATCAATCACTTCGACTTGTTTGGATTGCGTCAGGTATGGCTTTATGCTACGGGCCGTCCGTACGAACATCTGCCATTCCGCACGCCGTTGTTTTACATGTATGTCCGTCATCCCTTGTATCTGGGATTTCTCATCGCGTTCTGGTCTACGCCTACCATGACCGTTGCGCACCTGTTCTTTGCTATCATGACCACCGGATATATCCTGACGGCAATACAGCTTGAAGAAAATGATCTGGTGAAGACTTTCGGCAAGCGCTATCGCGAATACAAGCAAACTGCGCCCATGATCATTCCATTCTTTCGCTCGAAACCAAAGTCGACCGGAATGGAATTCGACAACGAAACCTCTACCCGCAAGGTAAACTCCTGATCGAATCATCAGGCGATCGTTGTGCATGAAGCCAGCCACGTTAATGGAGGGACATTCAGTTGACGACATCAACCGTGTTACGTCAACCTGAATATCCCTCCGGACGTGGACTGAATCGAGAGCAACATCAACCAATTTAGTTTCGTATGAAATCAGTTGTGCTTACAGCAGCATTAACCTGCTGTGCCTGGATGGCCTTTGCTCAATTTTCTCTGCGAGGACAGGTGAGCAATGGAATTGAATTTATGCCTGGAGTGAACATAAAGCTGTACAAGGATTCAACGTTGGCTTCGTTTGCTTCAACGGACAGCGTTGGTCGCTACAATCTTAAAGGAATCGAAGCCGGCAGCTACCGCATCATTACGTCTATGATCGGATATGATCAATTTACCTCGTTAATAATTATAGATGGTCCCGCGCGACAAATTGAAGTTGCCGAAATTGTTCTAAACGAAAGTTCGGTTAGTCTTAATGCCATCGAGATCACAGCTACCAGAGACGCCTTTGTTCAACAGCTCGATCGCGTCGTCATCAGACCAAAGGACGCAATCACCTACTCCGGAAATTCAGTATTGGAAGTGCTCCAAAAATCACCTGGCGTGATGGTCAACAAACAAACAGGCCTGATATCTATTAATGGCCGTTCCGGAGCGCGCATACTCATCAATGATAAAGCGGTTCAGGTCTCCCCTGAAGTTGCCTTGCAGATGCTCGACGGTTTGAGTTCTGATCAGGTAGAAAGCATCGAGCTCGTCGCTGTTCCCTCTTCAGCTTACGATGCCGAGGGGGCTGCGGGCATTATCAACATTATCACAAAGAAGGACAGCGAGCTGGGTACGAATGGATCGATGACTGCAATAGCCGGTGCACACTGGGCAGAAACGTTAGGGTTCTCAGGCAACATAAACCGGCGTACACAACGGCTCGCGTATTACCTCGACTATTCCATTTTGCGAAATCACAATCAACACGTCACGCATATCTATCGTGAGACGCGCGCAGGTGACTTGCAAATGACCAGCACCGACTACAGTCCGCGCGAAAACATCACGACTCAACAAAATTTCAGAGGTGGCATCGAATGGCAAGGCGGAAAGCGCTGGTTGTTCAACGTCCAGGCTACTGGCTACAACAGGGACTGGAGTTTGGAAGCCGACGCCTACAATACCACCACATTCAATAGCGACTCAATTACCCAAACTACTCTCCGTGCAACAGAATCAAACATCTGGTGGAGCGCAACAGGATCGATAGGTATTCAGCACCAGCTGAATGATCAGCGACGCATCGATGTTTCCATCGACTATTTATATTATCACAACAACAATCCTTCGAACTACGTAGGACACATGCCTGACGCCCATGAAATTGATCTCACCAAGAAGACGCCCATTCAATTCCTTGTCGCAACGGCTCAATACGTTTCCACGGAAAGGTCTGCGGCATTGTCCTGGGATGCAGGCGTGAAAGCAGCGTTCTCTTCTTTCGACAATCGCGTAGAAGTTCACCGTCTGGAGAATGAAGCGTGGATCCACGATTCACAATTTTCATCATATTCTACCGTTCGCGAACATATTCTCGCAGCGTACGTCTCTACCGTCTGGAAATACGGCGTCGACTGGGAGGCCAATGCCGGCCTCCGTTATGAATATACTCACACAGAGATTGCTGTTAACCATGATCAGCAAGTATTGCGTAAGTATGGAAACTTCTTCCCGCAGATTTCAATCCGAAAACATTTGACCTCGGGAGACGATTTCTATTTTGCTTATAACCGTCGCATCACGCGTCCAACGTACAACGACATGGCACCCTATGTATTCTTCTGGAGCTCGAACTCTTTCTCCTCGGGTAATACATTTTTGATGCCGGCGATGGCACATAATATTACCGCAGGACTTCAACGAGGCTCATGGAACTGGGTGGCGATGTATAGCCATGCTGAAAACGCCATCGCGCAGATGCAACCAGAAAACGTCGATTGTACGTCGCTCGTGTATCGTGCCCAAAACCTCGATGCACTTAACACATTATCTTTATCCACTTCATATAGTATACCTCTTTACAGTTGGTGGGATTTACGCGGAGAGCTCGTCGTACAGGTTCAGCGCGCCAGTATCTCCTATCTGCCCGTGCACGTTGATCGAACATTATGGGGATTAAATCTGAATGTGCGCAGCGTAATTAAATTGCCTCGCGAACTTACATTTGAAATATCAGGATTGTATCAATCGCGTTCGCTCTCGGGGATCACTGACTTCCTTCCTTACGGCTCATTGGATGCCGCTATAGCCAAACGCATCGGACGAAGCGGCACATTGAAGCTCGCGATCGATGACATCTTCAATACCAACAATTGGTACCTCAGAACGTCATCTCCTGAAAACAACCTCAATGTCAACTTCGATTACTACTGGCATAACCGCTTCGTACGTCTTGCGTACACCTGGACACTTGGCAATGCGAAAGTCGCTTCCGTTAAGTCAATGCAAGGTTCAGAGGACGAGCGCCGCCGCGTAAACTAAAAAATTATAGCCGCCTCCACCTAAAATTGAAACGTTGTGGCCGATTTGGTACAGGCACTGTTGTGTGCCTGGTGGCAGGCTGGATTAAGCTAAACATTCAGACATCGATAGATTTAAGAAGTCGCAGCGACTAAACTGAGGAATATCGTTCAGCAGTTGTTGAATTTAGCCACCCTGGTGAACTATACTGTGTCGCGTTCAGCAGCATAAGTCTGTTACGCGACAATGAAACTAGCTGTAACGATCCAAACACGAGCACCTCTTAAGCTGCACGTTTTTTGTGCAAATTCAACCATTGATTTGCAGCCCTTGATTTAAATTCGTCAGGCTGTTTGTTACACATAACCCACTTCATCATGAGCAAAAAACTAATATCCTACGGACTTTGGTACGATCATCAGGCGGAAGAAGCAGCGCGCTTCTATACTTCACTTTTTCCAGGCTCAAAAGTGAATGATATTCTTCTGTATGGGAAAGAAGGTTATGAAATTCACGGCGGCAAAGAAGGAACAGTGATGCTTGCCGAGTTCACGCTCTGCGGAGAAAAATTCGTCGCCATCAATGGCGGACCATTGTTCAAGTTTAATCCCAGTATCTCATTCTTTGTCGTATTTGAAACCGTTCAGGAAGCCGACAAAGTTTGGAACGCGCTAACGGAAGGCGGCAAATTTTTAATGCCGTATCAGAAGTACGACTTCAGTGAAAAGTTTGGATGGGTTGAAGATCGATATGGATTGTCGTGGCAGATCTCGTATGGCAAGATCTCCGACGTCGGTCAGCAATTAACGCCGTCATTTTTATTTGTCGGCAAGCAGGCAGGAAGAGCCGAAGACGCTATTAACTTCTACACATCGATATTCAAAAACTCCAAGGTTGATGGTATCCGAAAGCATCCAGCTGGTGGCAAGGAGCCTGAAGGAAATGTAATGCATGGTCAATTCGGATTGTCCGGACAGAAGTTTATGATTATGGAAAGCGTCGACTCCGGGCACAACTTCGAATTCAATGAAGCGGTATCAATAATCATCAACTGCGACACGCAGGAAGAAATTGATTACTATTGGACCAAACTTACCGCCGGCGGAGAGGAAAGTAACTGCGGATGGCTGAAGGACAAGTACGGGGTATCATGGCAGGTTGACTCCACTGAGTTGACTAAAATGCTGAAGGACAAAGACGAAAAGAAAGTGCAACGCGTAACGAAGGCGTTCCTGCAAATGAAGAAATACGACATTAAGAAATTGAAGGCGGCATTCCAGGGGAAAGAATCCCCGGTGCTTGGTACGGCATGAAACATTAGCTGAAAGATAAGAGCCTCACGTGAGGCTCTTTTTTTCAAAATTATGTACCAACCTGGAACAGTGATTTGATCCGTATTGACGGGATCACAAGCAATGCGTATATTAGAATGTTAGCCGTTATTAACCATGAGACTAAGCCCTAGGACTTTCGTTCCGAGAGCTTTCGAAAATAGAAATGAACCTCCATTGATGAACGTCTTTTTCTTACGCTCTGAATTTCTGTATAGCAACTCTCAACTCTGTTATGTTTGAATTGATTGTCATTATTATGATCGCCGTAATATTTGCAAAAGCTGGCAAGAACCGTGGAGGCAGCAACAGTTGGGGATTCATCGGATTGATCTACTATGGCATCGGCAGAATCACCTTCTCGTTGCTACTCTACGCGGGGTACAAACTCTTTTCCACTCAGCAACCCGACTTCCGCATATACAAAGGACTCGTCATAGTCGAACTATTCGGAGGGATGACATTTGCTGTGTTCACAGCTTATGTGTTGGGTGAGATCAGCGGATTGAATATTAAAAGAATATTCAACAGAGATTAGTAAAGGATACATATCCATATTCCGATACAGATGATTACCGATTTAACCCACGATCAAAGACGTCTGGCTAAACTTATGAGCGAACTCTCAGAAAAGTGCTACAGCGCCGGATGGATGACAGACTTAGAATATGTTCTATGGGACGCCGTTGAGTCCGGACCCAGAGCCTACGGACATGGTACAATCAACGAGGACGACATTTTCCAGTTGATTGAGAAATCTGAAAAGACCAGGTCGTGGATTGTATTTGATGATGTGCGCGAAGAAACTGCAATACCCCTGGACAGATGGCGATTAAAATTTGCTGACGACACAACCAGAAATAAACGGCTGCTGCACTGGTAGCATAACGCTGACGCTATAGGCACGATAACGCTATGGCAAACCATTACTTTCACTCTATCATCGTGCACGAAGAAACAGGTTTGGGAATTACAGTGTTTGACTGGGGAGATGTTTCTTGGATCGCCTGCTGCCATCCAGGAAACACATCAAACATCACTATGACTTTATAAAAGCAAGAAGATCCTCGTTGATCTTAGCTGCATGCGTCGTTGGCATGCCATGAGGATATCCAGGATAAGAAATCAGCTTACCGTTTTTCAACAACTTAATCGCCTTTACCGCCGTCAGCTGATAAGGAACGATCTGATCATCCTCGCCATGCTGAAGGAGAACGGGAACATCGACGGACTTAAGATCTTCTGTGAAGTCAGTTTCCGAAAACACTTTGATACAATCGTAGTGAGCCTTAATAGCGCCCATCATTCCCTGGCGCCACCAGTTGTCACGCACACCTTGTGACGCCTGCACGCCATCGCGATTATAACCAAAGAATGGAATCGTGAATTCCATAAAGTACTCATGACGGCGTGTCGCCGTGTTCTGACGGATCTCATCAAACACCGACATAGGTATCCCATCCGGAGTCTTATCCGATTTCACCATGATCGGCGTAACGGCACTGATCAACACTGCTTTGGCAACGCGTCCTTTCCCGTGCTTTGCAACGTAACGGATTACCTCGCCACCGCCGGTCGAATGGCCAACGTGGATGGCATTTTTAAGATCGAGGGCCTTGGTGAGCGCCGCAACATCTGCGGCATAGGTATCCATATCGTGGCCTACGTCAATAGCCGTAGAGCGCCCATGGCCCCTCCTATCGTGCGCGATCACTCTAAATCCCTTGTTCAGAAAGAACATCATCTGGTTATCCCAATCGTCGCCCGAGAGAGGCCATCCGTGGTGGAACACAATAGGTTGACCGGTACCCCAATCCTTATAAAAGATCTCGACACCATCCGTGGTTTTAATCGTTTTCATGATCGTCTTTTTTTGAGTATGAAAATTAAATTTATAATGTGCCTAAGAAGGCATAGTAAAATGCTTCAGCATCAGGTCAACAATATAGTTACGCCGCCCATGATTGATTAGTGAATATCATTTTCATTTTGTTATTGATTCAAGTTTTTCGAAGCATTGACAACCGACAACGTGTGCAGATATTCTTGAACCCCTGCCAAAATTGAGCTACCTTAGATGAAGCACCGAACATCACTGCGATGTTGTACCAAAGCTTCCTCCCGAGCCCGCCGCTGCAGGACTTCGTCCGGAACTATACCCTTATCCATTTTCAATTCGGCTCCGATAAGCCAACTCCTCCCAAGCAGCGATCACCGAAGCCCGAAGAAAAGATCACCTTCTACATCAACGGTGGAGTGACAATTATTGATCCAAAGACAGGACGTGCCGAAAAACCACCCAGTGTTTCCATCTATGGTCATCAACGCGAAGCAAGAATCCTGAAGGTATCATCGGAGTTCGACACGCTCGTCGTATACTTTCGCCCCGGCATATTGCATAAGCTCATGCGGCAATCAGCATTGATAGTTTCGGGAAGTTTCTGTGATGCTGAGATATTCTTCGGCACCGAAGTGAGAAGCATCAACAATCAACTCATGGATACGTCCGCTCCATTATCAAGAATACAGATCGTCGAGCGTTTTCTATATGCAAAGTGCACGAAGCTTAAAACAAAGGACTCTGTTGATCAAATTGCAAACTACTTACTTGCTGATCCTACTTCATTTTCGCTTGAAACGTTATCCGACGAAGCATGCCTGAGCAGCAAACAATTCTACCGGCGCTTTAATGAACAAATCGGCATGAATCCAAAACTCTTCAGCCGGCTCTCACGCTTCAACCATGCCTACCATTACAAGCTAACGCATCCCCACGTGTCGTGGTCTTCCGTTGCTCAGGAATTCAGATACACTGACTACCATCATCTCGAAAAAGAGTTCAAGGAATTCGCGGGTCAAACTCCCACAAATTGGATAAACACACACATGACATCTCCGGAGAGAATGCTAAAGCTCCGATAATCTGAAGTATGTCCTTTTTCTACCCAGGCATTCATTCTTTTCAATAGACTTTTGTCAGAGGCAACACCAGCCGCCAAACTTACAATTGTCCTTTGCTCTATCACACAAACAGAAGAACGATGAAACTCCTATCAATTGCTTTGATGATGACATGTATCGCGTACAAAACTTTCTCGCAGGATCCTCGCGAAGCCGAAATAAGAAGACTCGACAATCTGGAAAGAGAAGCTGTTCTCCGGACCGACTCAGCGGCGTTGTTCAATAAGCTTTGGTCATCTTCCATGATCATCAATACACCGGCCAATGTTGTTGGAACTGTGGAAGGAACAAAAGCGCATCTCCGATCCGGCGGACTAGCCTATGGGTCCTTCGAAAGAACCATTGAAATGATCCGTATGTACGACAATGTTGCCATCGTGATGGGAGGTGAAGTGATCAAACCACAAGGCAAACAACTCAATGCAGGCAAAACGGTTAGCCGCCGATTTACACACGTCTGGATGCTGAAGGAAGGAGCCTGGAGCATCATCGCGAGGCAGGCAACGATCATTAAAATCGAATAACCTCTGTTCCGAACTGTACAATTTCCAATTTCGATCCTCCGCTACTTTTGGATCATCATCTATTAATTGTACAACTATGAAAAACATCGGTATCTCAATCGCTTTGATCCTCTTCACGATCGGACTTTCCAGCAATATCCAATCAAATTCTTCAAACACGCTGCAGGAGGCAAAGAAGGCAATAGCGGAAAGCAACGCCATCTATTTTCAGGCATTCGCCAGGAACGACTCCAGCATCTTCATCAATAGATATGCTAAAGACGCATGCATCATGGCTCCCAACTCTGTAGCACTCTGCGGACCGAATGCACCGTTACACTTCTTTAAGCTTGCCTATGAAACCATAGGATTGAGAAACGGAACGTTCATCACCACACAAGTCTATGGTACTGGCGATAATTTCGTAGTGGAAGAAGGTTTGTGGCAGTCGTTCGACGCCAACAATACCCTGTTCGATGACGGCAAATTTCTCGTGCTTTGGAAAAAGACTGATAATGGCTGGAAGATGTTCAGAGACTCATTCAGCAGCAATCGGACGCACTAGGTCTGCAACTTTGTGCTCTGACGATGGCCTCACTGGTCGTTAGAGCACGAGAGACAAAACTCAGGTAACGCGCTACGTATAAATGGCTATAGCAAGGGTCACACAATACAAAGCGCATCCATAAGCCGTGACCTTGTGTATCTTGTTCAGCACTGACCAGTCATAGATAAACAGTGAAACAAAGAATACGCCCCATAGACTGAACAATGTGACGTTCCATAGGACTTCGGCTGACATTGGAATCAAGGTATCAAAAAAGGAATGGCCCATGGCCCTGTCCAGAACCGGACCGAGCATATACAACGTTGCAACATACATCAACCTCTTGTGCGTTGCCGGGTTGCGTCTGTTTAGATAGCCCAGCCAGACCATAATGGCAAAGGCTGGCATAAAAACCCGATTACATTTGGCGATGTACGGCATCAAATGCCACCCCTTATAGATCACAATGAAGATGTACTCCGTCGTTATAAAAACTCCGACGGCAGCGACCAGACCCGCGATTCCCCACGTTGCATGCGCTTTATAATTCGCTTTCCATATCAATCCGGATTGCACGACGAGGATAACAAACCAGGCAAAACAGAATAAACCGTGGATGATAAACTTGGGATCACTGTTACTGGGCTGATCGACTTGAGTTATGAGATTGTCTGAAAAGGCAACCAGGGAGAGAAAGACCATCACCACACTGGCGGCCACGAAATGGTACTTCTTCATATTAACAGGGGGAATTTGCTATCAACGAACGGAGGGTGCCGTAGATTCAATATATGCATCCTTCCGTTGTTTTGCACGGCCGGGTTGAATAAAACTTTCGTACCGCTCATAATAAATGGTCGGCAACTGTATCCCGCGTGAAAGTCTCCTCAGGCGCAACTATCACAAATTCAGGCGCTCCAGGCTTTTATCGAAATATTTCAATAAATCTTTCATGATTCAGGAACGATTAGTCCAAAATATCCATTATTGATTCCGGAACGGTTATTCCAATTAAAACCCCGGACCATTAAACGCATGAAAAAGTTAAGCAACAAAGTCGCCGTCGTAACAGGCGCATCAAAAGGCATTGGCGCTGAAATAGCTAAAAGCCTTGCTGCAGAAGGAGCTGTCAGTCATCGTAAACTATGCATCAGCTAAAGAAGGTGCCGACAAAGTAGTTCAGGATATCGTCAATAATGGTGGCCGGGCATTGGCGGTTAAAGGCAACGTCGCGCTCCAGGCAGATGTAGACTATATCTTCGATCAGGCAAAGAAAGAATACGGTGGCGTGGACGTGCTCGTGAACAATGCGGGCGTCTATCAGTTTGGCGCTATCGAAGACGTTACGGTAGAAGAATTTAATCGCCAGTTCAATACAAATGTTCTCGGACTCCTCCTCGTAACGAAAGGTGCCGTAAAGAGCTTCGGTGAAAACGGCGGCAGCATCATCAACATCAGTTCCACAGTAACACGCATCACACCTCCTGGGAGTTCAATCTATACAGCAACCAAAGGAGCGGTGGATTCAATCACACAGGTTTTGTCGAAAGAACTGGGTGGACGAAAGATTCGCGTCAATGCCATCAACCCTGGCATCGTTGAAACTGAAGGAACGCACACAGCCGGATTCATTGGAAGTGAATTTCACACGAATGCCGTAAAGGGAACGCCACTGGGTCGTACTGGTCAACCGAACGATATCGCACCCGTTGCAGTGTTCCTGGCCTCAGACGATTCACGCTGGCTCACCGGTGAGACGATCCTCGCCAGTGGTGGCGTGAGATAAGTCGAGCGCGATTCCGTTAGTTACAACCGGTTGCCTGCCGGTTTGATTGGCCGGACAATCCACTGGATTATCAGCAGGAGCAGGTCCGTAGTTATATCGGTTCAAAAAGGATAGCTTTGCCTTTTATACAGGTGAAGCTTTCTTTGTTATGGCAAGGAGTAAAGACTTTGATGAAAATGAAGTGCTGGCCAAAGCGGTGAAGCTGTTCTGGCTCAAAGGCTATAACGGTACCTCTATGCAGGAATTGGTGGATACGCTTGGAATCAGTCGCTCAAGCCTGTACGATACGTATGTAGACAAGCACACCCTGTATCTCAAGGCGCTTGAATTTTATAAAGCAGCTTCGCAGAAACAGATCACAGAAATCGCCGCTAAAACTGCTTCCACGAAAGATGCCATGAAGCGACTGCTGGATTTCGTCACCGACGGACTTCTCTCTGATAAAGAACACAAAGGCTGCTTCATGCTTAACGCCGAAGTCGAAGTTGCAGCCCAGGATTCCGAAGTAATGCAAATCGTCTGCGAGAACGATCGTCAGATTGAAGAAGCTTTTCTTCAGGTCATTCGACGTGGTCAGAAAAACGGCGACATCTCCAGTAAGAAAAATGCCAGGGTACTGACACGGTTTTTTGTGAATACTATCAAGGGCATTCGCGTGTCAGTAAAGTCTACAAACGATCGAGCCTTCTTTAAGGATATCATTCAAACGAGCTTATTGGTTCTGGAGTAGCCGCACGTTTGTCGTCATTTGATTTGAATTGTTTTCGCTACGACCCCCTGATCACTGCTTACACGGGCAACATATAGCCCGGGGTTTTTAGTGTTCAGCATTATATCCGTGCTGGTCGCGAATAAAAGCTGCTGATGGATCTTTAATCCTTGTCCGTCATGAATGGTCAACACTGCCGGCAGTTTAACCGACTTATCTATGTTCACCTTGAATTGCCCATTCGACGGATTCGGGTAGAAGCTAACCATAGAAGCCTTAACTGGTGTAGAGAAAAGTATCGAAGCAACGGGTTCCTTGAATCTATCCGAAAACACTTTCTCACCAGGCGCATCCATCGTCAGCTCGCCCAGCACCTTGCCGCTGGAACTAATCATCGACAATGTCACCGGCACAAAGGTACCATCTGTGTCTATTGATAATGAAAGCGTTCGCTCTTCCCAGTCTGACTTAATATCAATTGATTTGATTCCGTTCCCGGGCAGATTGCTCCCAAGCTGATAGACGGGCACGTAATCTTTTCCCTTCTTTAACGCCAACGTAAATGGAGCATAATCCTTACCCGGAGGCAACAGCATGTTCACGGGCTTTGTAATGATCTCCTTCCATCCGCCGTTTTGATCAGTCATCGAAGCCATAAACTCCGGTGCACAGGGCGTCGATTCACACGTCCATGACAAGGCAATATTCTCCCAGTAAAGTCCGACGATCCTATTGAGACTTAAATGCAGATGCTCCGTTACACTTACCTCCATTGGAACAATGGGATAATAAGGTGAGAATGCAATCTTCGCTTCATACGCGGATCGCCCACCGAAAACATTTGTTGATAATCCGGCTGCATGAATTTTGTTGCTGGCATCGGGTTGGATCTGTGTGAGAGCAATTCCGTTCAGCGTAATACGATCAACCAGAATATTAGCGGAAGTGTAAGTTCCGATGACAGCCTCCGTGCCTTCGGTTTTTTTATTGTTCAAACCTATTGCCAGGAGGCCTCCTGACATCCGGATTAATTCATTGAAATGCGTTTCTTCCCCGATCGATATATCCCTGGACCACTGGCGTGCAAGCTCTCCGTTGTATTGCTCGAGCTTCACTGTCGGATTGTCACTTGCATCGTAAGCTACAAAGACGTTTCCATGTTCGGCATCCAAAACAAGTCCCGTCCGATCACGATTGAGATAGTTAGGCCATTCCCGAATGCGCGATGGCGTGATGAGCTCATGAAGCAAATGACCATCGGAAAGATCCAGCTTTCTTAATGTAGTGCTGCCCGTAAGAAGTGGATCGGGTAAATTGTAATGCGCGGGCGTACTCTGCCCAAGCACATATATACCTGTAGCATCTACTTTAATATCGAAGCCGTATTCACACGGACCCACGGGTGATTTGAAGGCTGGCCATGCTAAACTTCCTTTGTTGTCGTATTTAATAACAAACAAACTCGAAGGACTGATGTAACCATCACGACCATCGTAAGGTCTGTCCGGCCGGCGAACACCGTCTGACAGCCCCGTTATATAGACGTTTCCTGCTGCATCGGCGCACATTGCCCGGGGCGAAGGTTCTGAACCGGCAGCAACGCTGCCAAGGTTGAAATCCGTAAAACGGACTGAAGTGCCGTCGGCGAAAATCCTGTAGGTGTTCATCATGTTGAACAGCCCCATGCGAGGTGCGTCATCGAAGTGTCCCTCACCTGTGATGATAACTCCATTGCCAATCGGATCCGCGATTATCGCGCGAGGATGCATTGACCCGCCCGAGGCAAAAAAGGATTGCGACCAGGCAAGCGCGCCGCGCGTATCGAGGTCGTCGTATTTTAACACGGTCATGGAGGGAACACTCGGACTAAGGATGTACACGGAACCATCGCGATAAACTAAACCCTCTGGTATCGAACCAGAGCCGCTCAAACCCCATCTTATGTTCCCTTCCTCATCGTATTTTATCAATCGCCACAGGTAGCCATCTTCGGCAATAACATATCGCACGCCCGTGCCGGGCACAACGGTCATATGATTGGTCATCGTGATAACTTCGCCGTATCTGGAACGCTCCCATTCGACAAGCAAATCTTGTGCGATAGCGCTGGTCAGGGATAACAGGATCAAACATGCGGTGAACAACAATGAACACCGGAAGAGGATGATTTTGGATTTCATGGAATTCAGTTAACGGTATTGACGAATCAAGGTACACGTTATGGCCAGGCAGTCCTATCCCAGCTTTCAGGCGGACCCGATAATTTACTGAACGTCCCACCACTGGTGTATTCCGTATTGAACACCCTGTTTTGTTTTCTAAATTTATCTTCTTCTACAACCACTATGACACTCTCAGAAACAGGGATTCCCCTCTCCTTCACCAATCAGGTAGCCATCGTCACGGGAGGCGCGTCAGGCCTCGGCCTCACGATCGCGAACAAGCTTGCGTCGATGGGAGCCAGGCTCGCCATCATCGATAAAGAAATCGACAGCCTCTCAACACAACCCGCCCTCGCCGACATGGCCCGATTCGCCGTCGACATCACCAACGAAGAAAAGGTGAGTCAGACGATTCATAAGATCGGCAACCAGTTCGGCAAGATCGACATCCTCGTGAACAGTGCAGGCATTACGGGGATAACCAACATCAAGAGTCATGAAACCGACGCGGCCAACGTGCGACAGGTATTCGATGTAAATTTCATGGGAAGTTATTATACCTCCAAGCATACTATACCGTGGATGTTGAGCAAGCACTACGGACGTATTCTTCATATCGCATCCATCGCGGGCAAAGAAGGTAACGCAGGCATGCTCGCTTATTCATCATCGAAGGCTGCTGTTATCGGTATGACGAAAGTACAGGGAAAGGAATACGCCGAAACCGGCATCACGGTGAATGCGCTGGCCCCGGCCGTTGTTCAAACCGCACTGGTCGACGCCATGCCACCGGAACAGGTTCGTTACATGACGGACAAGATCCCCATGAAGAGATGCGGAACATTAGATGAAGTTGCCAACCTTTCCTTATACATCGTTTCACCGATGAACAGTTTCACCACGGGATTCACCTTCGACCTCACTGGCGGTCGGGCTACATACTGAGACCAGCGAACCATACAGTAATCTCTTGAAGCACACATGGAAAAGAAAATGACCGTCGGTGTCGTAGGCCTTGGCCTCATGGGCTGCAGCATTACAACATGTCTCATCATGGCCCATCATCCGGTCGTCGCCATTGCACCGATTCCTGCAGACATGATCACGGCATTGGAACGGGTAACAAATCATCTGGTGCGATCACGCGAAGAAGGTCTGATCGATAAAGCCCCCGAACATTATCTCAGCAAACTCATCATCACTGAAGACTATGCACAACTGGCTCCATGCGGACTGGTGATTGAATGCACACTGGAGAATCTCGACGTAAAGAAGAATGTATTCCAAAAGATCGAGTCGGTCATTTCTCAGGATACGTTGTTAACAAGCAACACATCCGCTATACCAATCAGCTTGCTGCAAAAGCAAACGAAGCATCCCGAACGATTCTTCGGACTCCATTGGGCCGAACCTTCACATACTACGCGCTTCCTGGAGGTCATCTGCGGCGACGCGAGTGATGTTTCCAAAGGTGAATATCTATACGAGGTGTCGCAGGGTTGGGGAAAGGAACCAACACTGGTACGAAAAGACATCCGTGGCTTTATAACGAATCGCCTCATGTACGCGATGTATAGAGAAGCCTTCTATCTCGTTGAGAATGGATACGCAACGGTGGAAGACGTTGATCGCGCGTGTCGCAATAACCCTGGATACTGGATGACTTTGTGCGGCGTATTCAGATGGATGGATCTCACCGGCGTGCAGGCCTATCACGCGGTGATGAAAGATCTCTTTCCCACTCTTTGCAACGATACAACTGTACCCAAACTGATCGACGACCTCGTTAAGGACGGAGCGAAGGGCGTCGCCAATGCGCATGGCTTTCATCAATACACTCCGGAAGAAGCGAAGCTTTGGGAGGAAACATTCAAAGACTTCAGCTACAAGATCCGGGAGCTCGCACTGCAGTATCCTGCCGACGTAGTTAAACGGAAGTTGGATGAGAAATAAGAACCAGCTCTCGAACGATTATTAAAAAAAAGGGCCGAAAGGCCCTCCATCATTATCAATTGTCAATTGTCAATTATCAATTTGCCTCCTGTTTTAAGTCGATGTTAAACGCCTTCGCCATCACCAACTGATTAAAGTACTCCGTGTATTCAACAACCTTACCATTAACCAACTTAAACGTGCCGAGATAATCGTTTTCATACCTGCCGCCTGCCTTGATCTCGATCTCTCCCCTGAACTTAACAAAGAAGAAGTTAGGATCTTCAGTAGCAAAGATCTGTCTCGGAAACTTCATCTCTCCGAAGTTGGCAGTGAGTCCGCTGTACTGTCTGTAAATACCTTCCGCCCCATCAAAGCTTTCCGGGAATCCATCCGGCGAGTAGGGATTGAGTTGTCTGCCATTCTTATCAAATATTTCTCTTAGCATTTCGAATTGCTGTGTCTCCAGCGCAACGAAGAAATTATTGACTACCTCCCTGTTCTTTTTGACAAGTGCAACACTTTCCATTCTCGCCTGTGCCTGGCCCGGAAGTGTGGTGTCGCCGCTTTGTTTCTGGAGATGAAAAGTTTGTGAGGTGATGAGCCAGATCCCGTTGATGAGTTTTACTTCAGTTGTATAAGAACCTTCAACTGTCCACACTTTTTCATTAAGAAAATGGTCGGCCTTGCCATTATACGTTGCAACGGCCTCGCGATCCTTCCGCTCCACCCTGACATCGGAAAGCTGGTGATTCGTTCTGTTGAAGCCAGGCAGAAATGCTGACCATGACGTTATTATTTGATCCGGAGAAACCGTTGCGGCGGGAGCGCCGGTCATGCTCGAATAGTCCAACAGCACATGCTGACTTAATACTGACTTAACCTTTGACCAATTGCGCTCGTCTGCTCCTGAAAAGAGTGCTGAAATGTTTTCAACTATTGTATGTTCCATGTTTAGGTGGTGCATTGAGGTTTCGCAATGCAGATTGATAGAGTAAACGACTCAGTTGAAGATTTAGTTTCTGGGGCCTCTTGAACAGAAATAAGTACTTTGTTACTTTTTATGATCGGTAAATTGATTATTTAAACAAGCACCTGACGGATAGCATGTCTAAGAAAAAGCAAAAAGCAGAACTGGCTCAAAAGAACAAGAAGTCAGGGACAATTGTTGATCGCCTCAAGGTGCTTGTCGCAGGCATTGTACTCCTGTTCGCCACCATGTACGGTCACAACATAACGTCAGAACGGGAATATCTGCTCAAGAATGCCTCAACTCAAAAGGTAGTTGTGACAAGGGCAAGCTCACGGCGTCGGGGACCAACGGTATATGTGCAGATCGGTCAATACGAGTACGATGCAGGTTTAGGTCTCGGCAAATACAAGAACGTCAAGGCAGGCGACACGGTCGAAATCCATTACCTTCCGGGATTCAAATACCCGGCACTGACAACGGGTAAATTTAGAAACCTGTTGATCTTCCAATACATCATGTTCGTCACGGGAGGTGTTTTGATACTGATTGCACTACTCTATCCTTCGGATAAAAAAAAATGGTATCGGTTCTGAGCGCACGATATTGACCAACGAAATGACAGCTGCAATGGTCATAAAGGGTTTGGCCGTCATGATCACTTCACGTCGGCACTTCGGTCTTTCTGTTCCTTTGGATCCCACTTGAAACCATTCATACTTGCATACTCGCTCATAGGCCCAAGCCCGACCGACTCACGACGCTTGTCAACATCCTCCGGATCTTTCACAGGATACGCATAATACTTTTTCGTTTGCTCATTGTATCCTAACAGACTGCCATAAATCTGACCTCTCCCCTCACCTACAGCAATCCGATCGTCCAGGAACGCGAGATACATTGCCGGAATGGTTTTTCTGTCCACAGCCTCTTTCAACAATGGATGATATTTCACCTGCGTCTTCGTGTCCGCGCGCTGCATGACAACATAAATAGCAAAGCTCGCCTTGTCCCCCACCAGATCACTTCCAACCCATCCGTGCTTATCAACAATCTTACTGACCTTGATAACGTTAAGGCTATCGGTGCGACGTATGACTTGTTTGAGTGAGTCTGTTTTGACCTTTTGTTCGGGAACAATGCTTTTGAAGTAGCCAAGCTCGCGCCGCGGCATCTGATCCGCATCGTAAAGCGCCTCCAACTCCGCCTGCAAGGGCTTGTCGTAGTGACTCTCAATGGCTTCAATCTTTTGTTTGAGGTCATTGATGACTACTGTCCACTCCGGTAGTGAATGGAGAGATCTTAAGTCGGCATCGCTTTCGAGGTGAGAAATGTTAGTCCAGCCGTTGTCGACGGCCATCTTTACCAATGCCATGGCGAAATGACTGGACCCACCCAGCGACGCAGCACAAGCCGCGTTATACAGGTCGCGCGGCTCTGTCGACTTTATCCCAAATGCCTGATGGTAAAATTTTAATGAGTTGTCGTATTCGCCGATCTTAAAGCAGGAGTCTGCCTTATGGACGTATTGGCTGTACGTCTGAGCGTTAGCCTCGCTCATTAAACACGACAGAGCAAAACAGAATAATAGGAAGCCGACGCAAGGAGATTTTATATCCTCATTCATGATGTACAACGAAGTAGCTGATCTGCTCACTTGTGGCAATGGGACAAATTACAATTTGTCGATAAAGCCAGACTTAGGAAAATTTCGAATGAGCGAAATTATGACTGAATCGTCAATCCCTATCACCCAAACAAAAACTCCACATCCTCCCGCGACAACGTCTTCACAAAGTTCGCATCCTCCTGAATCAAATCATCCGCAAGACTCTTCTTCCGCTCCTGCATCTGCAGAATCCTCTCCTCCACGCTGTCTTTGCAAATCATCTTGTAGGCAAACACCTTGTTCTGCTGACCAATTCGATGCGCTCGGTCAATGGCCTGCTGTTCCGCCGACGGATTCCACCAGGGATCAACTATGTATACGTAGTCAGCTTTCGTCAGGTTGAGTCCTACTCCACCAGCCTTCAATGAAATTAGAAACGCTTTGATCGACTCGGTGTTTTGGAAACGATCAACTTCTTCCTGCCGCTTGTTCAGCGACGTGCTTCCATCGAGGTAACAATGTTCGATGCCCGCCTTCTCAAACTCGTCCCGGATCAGATGCAGCATCTGCGTGAACTGCGAAAAGATCAGCAGTTTGTGATTACCCGCATTCTCTGTCACCTCGCGAATGAGTTCATTGATCTTTACAGAACTCTCACGTAATTCATCGTTATCGTTCACCAGCACGGGGTGATCGCATATCTGTCGCAGTCTTAACAATCCCTCCAACACATCCAGGCCCGACTTCGAGATACCCTCTTCGTCGATCTTCTTCAACAGCTTCGACCGGTAGCCGTCGCGATATTCGTTGTATAACTTTCGTTGTGATGCCTCCATCGTACACCACAATACTGTAATGGTCTTGTCGGGCAGGTCCGTCGCCACCTGTTCCTTAGTGCGTCGCAGTGTAAACGGATGAATAAGCTTCCTCAGATACTGCGCCTTCTCTTTACTGCCGAACTTATCGATCGGCACAGCAAACTCGCGATTAAAGAACTCGCGATTCCCGAGCTGTCCCGGGTTCAAAAAGTTAAACTGCGAGAACAGATCGAACGTATTGTTCTGCACAGGCGTACCACTGAGGATGATCCTGTTCACCGACCTCAATTGTAAAATAGCCCGCGTGGTTCGCGCGTCGGGATTCTTGATAAACTGACTCTCATCCAGGATGATGTACTGCCACAACACTCCTGACAATTCCTCTACATCGTTTCGTACAGTTCCGTACGAAGTCAGTACCACATCAACATCCTCAATGTGCTCATCTTTCAATTCACGCTGCGTTCCATAATGTCGACGGAACTTCAACGACGGCACAAACTTCTGTAATTCACCTTCCCAGTTAAAGATCAAACTCGTAGGACAAATCACCAGCTGTGTACTGCCTGGATACTTCTCCTTCACAAACTGAAGGAATGAAATGGTCTGCAACGTCTTTCCTAAACCCATATCATCGGCAAGGCATCCTCCCCAGCCGAGCTCATCCAACGCCTGCATAAAATGAAAGCCTGACATCTGATAAGGCCTCAGCGATGCTTTGATCTCCTTCGACAATGGCGCCTTCTCGATCGAATCATAACCCAACAACTTCCGCTTCCGGTCCTCCACCTCGCTACGGCTACCCGCATCCATGTTCTCTAGAAGATCTTCCAGCAGTGCGAAATGCATCTTACTTACCTTAAGCACACCGTTCTGTTCCTTACCTGTACGCAGCAACAAACTGTATTGACTCACCCATTCTTCAGGTATATGTCCGAGCGTTCCGTCGCTGAGCATGATGGTATCCTGCCAGTTCATAATCGCCAGGCGGATCTCTTTCAACGGAACTTCCTGATCACCCCAATGAACATGAATGTTCAGATCGAACGACTCAGCATTCGACGTCACTGCAACTGAAAACTTCGGAATATGTGTCGTATAACGGAACTTCTTTAATGTCGACAGTCCATGGATGGGATACCCATTCTCCTGAACCTTCCGCATCATGTCGATAAACCAGCCCTTCCGCATCACCTCATCGAAAGGCAAATGGTAGTAAGAGTTGTTTCGCTGATTCGAAAACGTTGAATGAAGCGTGCGCAGATATTCATGCAGACGCTTTTCCCCATCTTTATCACGCCGAACAATCCTGATCTTATCGATCTTAATTTTGCTGTCTTTGTTTGCCTCCTCCTCAATCACGACATTTTCTTCAGCGCCATGTTCCACAACAGTCGCTTCATAGATAAACTCTCCACGAATCATGAGACTCGACTCATTCAACTCGCTCAACGCAACACGCGTCTGCATCATCGATGTCGACAGCGCGATATCCAACTTATCGCTGATGTCAACCGGATACTTCGTCAGCCAGGGAAGCAGGTACTTCTTCACAACATCCATCTTCATGGAAAGCGGAAACGTGAGATCACCGGGCGCAAACAACTCAAAGAGCTGAAGCGCATCAGCATCCTGAGGTAGGTAAAGGACACCATCCTTCTCCAGGAGCAGATTGCGATAGAGGATGAGACGTGACAACTGACCATCCAAAAACAAATTCAACTTCAATACAATGGCATCCTTTCTCAACTCTGCTGATATTCTAATCTCGGGAGGTGTGCTGCTGAGACGAATGGTTTCAGGTGAATAGTTATTAAAACGCCCTGTCTTCAGAATCAGAAGCCGTGGCCACGAGGTCAACCTGGGCCATACCTTTTGCAACAGATTGCGATAATGTTTACGAAGATTCTTGAGTTCGCGCGAAGAGATGTGCCGCCATGAACCGGTAGTGGTGTCTTGTGTAAACTGATTTCCAGTTGCAGTCATCCACTTCAATATCTTGTTATCGGAAAACTCCATGAAGTCATTGTAGAATGAATCATCGAGCGACTGCAGATGCGCCAACGCTATCTGCGACTGAAGGGATACGCGTTTATGTTCGGTTAGATTTTCACGTTTATAGATCAGCACAGGCTCCAGGTCAAAGTTCGACGATCGCGACGTGGCGAAGTTGAACAGGAATCCCACTACGTAATCTGTGGGCGTGCCCTTTGGCAATTTGGGACGGGGAGCTTCTTTCGGTGCTGAACTTGGCTGATCGAATAATGACATTGTCCGTTATTAACTCGGGCGCGCAAGATAGTAAAAGAAACTACCCCCCGACTCCTAAAAATGAGTTGAAAAGCTGCCCAAATAGCGAACCTGACAAAAGCTCAGTTTGTCGGATTTAAGAACACCTCAGCACGACAAATATGCATGCATAAAGTTCCTAAAAGGACTAATGGTGCCTCGATGCGGTATCGCTTTGCTGCTTTTGAATCGTCGAATCCTTCACCGCATCAGAACTGTCCGGTGCAACACCAACACCCGGAACAGCCGGCTCATTTTTGTCCGACTCCGATTGCGCAGTATTACGCGGTGTGCATGATGTAACGCAACCTACGAACAAAACGAAAGCTAATATTCTGAGAGAGATCATAATGGTTCAAGTTTAAATGAATGATATTCTGATCAACTCGTTAAAAATATCGTACCAGTGTAACCAGGCGCGGTCCCGCTTCGAAACAATGTTATCAGAACGATTACGCCATACGTCTTCAATTAAACCTGTGGCCAATCATCCACAACGTTTGTATGATTGTGCCCTGTCTTCGCATAAAGAAGTCCCATCCCTTGTTTTGGATAGTACCAACGTTCTCAGCAATCACCGGACGATCATACTACAAATGCCTGCTCATCCAGCGAACGTAGCGATTGTTCTTACTGCCGTACATCAACAGGTTTCCATTGTAGAATTTGCAGTCCTTCGGCTTGATCGTTACATCAGCATCCTTCGTGCTGAACATCACTTCGCGTTTCTGATTGCCATCCGGAGCGATGGTTACCAACACACTTTCGCGAAAGCTGCTTTTGCCCATGTTCGCAAATGCGATATACTTGTTGTTATTGTTCTCGACATAGTAATACGATGCATTGAAAAGCTGCGCGTCTTCTGCCTGCTGACTCTTCTCAACTTTAAACACGCTGTTAATCTTCCCTGATGCTGCAACATCCACAACGGCAAGGTCGTCAAGATGATTTACCGTGTAATCGACTTGTTGCGTCCGCTTTGTATGAGTAAAATTTCGCTCTCCGATCAGTGTGTATCCACCATTGCTATTGAATTGAATTTCGCTGACGATAAACCTGTATCTTATGTATTGTTCCTTGTTGGAAACCGGTGTACTGTTCTTGTCCTCAATGTCGCTCGGCATCTCGTAGCTATTTCCAAACTCCTTCATCGATTCCTGCATCGCTCCGGACTTCGGATTAACCTTGAGTGTCGCTGCTCCTATTGGCATACTGTCATCCTCCAGTTGTGAATAGAATCCGATAAGGATCAGATCGCCATCAGGTGCGATGTCCATGTCCAGCACGTCGTAGAACTTGTTCTTATTGGGTATGGCAAAGATCTTCGACGTACCATTCTCAAATTTAACAACGCGATATTCATAATTCTTTCCATACTGCATTGATCGGGCTGAAGAGATGAACTGCGACTTCCTCAAAGTTGTATTTCCGTAGCGATCGTTCTCATTTTCAAAGTAGCGGGTTTGCAGAAACACATCACCCTTGTTGCTCACACAAAACCGATCAAACAAATAGAAGCCGTCAGTCATATTGAGATTACCGGACCATTTGCTAAGCTGATTCACGGAATTTCCCAGCACTACAAATCCAAACGACAACAGTCCACGATCATCATCGACGAGACCATAGGAAATTAACAGTTTCGACTTATCGTGCGATAGTTCAGACTTAAAACTCGCTCGGTTATAGTTCTTTTTGATCTGAGCAAATGAAAGTTCAACAATCTTCTTTGGAGTCCCCAGCTGAAGCATGTCTCTATCAAGCTCCTGAGCATAAAATGATACGACCCTTTCATCCTTCCTTTCCAGTGAAGTAAAGACAATAATTTTACCTCCGATCTCATGCGTGAATTCGTAACGCGACTTCACACCTTCAATGTTGAAGTTCACAAGATTGCGCTTGATCAATTCGGCGTCGTTGTTTACAAGGAACAGGTGGAAATCATCATTGGCGATCGGCCCTGAATACATTTCTTCATAAGGGATTCCGAGATAGTACACGCCCTGACGATCCTGACCAAGGGGCTCGATATCCGCCCAGCTTTCTTTCACCGTCTGCTTCACCATTGCACCGAGGTGAGTGGAAGAAGGAGTTGCCGGCGAAGTTTGTGAATAAGAAAAGTGAGAGAGGGTTGTAAGGAACAGGCCAATGGTAAGGCCGAAGACTTTGTTGGTTAACATGGGTTTCGGTATATCGGTAGCAAATTGTTTCATTTCCATGAAACGACGATTCGCAAGCAAACAGGCGCCTGACCTATGTAAGTTTGTCTCTGCAAATAGAGGTGCACAAAGATCGATAGCGATTTATACTGACACGCAATACGAGAGAAAAATCAGATTTTTGAGTATCTTAAGAGAGGTTGCATTACGCAGGTTCCCGAAATGAGAAACGCTGCAATTGTGAGTCATAATCTCTTGAGCGACCAGTTGTATGAAAAGTATTTATAGTGTTTTATTCACGGCGTTTGATGCTCCCGCCGCTAATTTCTCTCAGGGCACTTGTCTGAATGAACGATTAGGAATAGCCTACCGCACAATTTCAATCGAAAGGCCAAACCGACCTTCAAATTCACGAGCATATTTTGCAGGACTCAGTTATGGCTTCTCATCGTTTTAAAAATCAACCGTGATATGAAACGCTTTTCCATTTACACCCTGTTCCTGGCGTTTGCTTTGGTGTTCCACTCATGTAACGAAAGTGAAGATACCCCTCCTGACGAGATTGAACTGCCTGTTGCCCGAACGTTAGAGTTTGATGGTATTCATCCTTACCACTGCAACGTCTATGGAGAGTATTACATTCCTTCAGTATTTAGGGACAGTCCGGTCTTTGGCTTTTGTTTTTCGTCCCAGAATCATGAGCCAACGCGGGCAGACCAAGAAAGTATTGTTCCGAGGACGGTTGACCCATGGCCAATAGATACGTGGATCAGTAAGGGTCGTACCCTGGGCTTCATACCCAATCGAACCTACTATTACCGTGCGTTTGTTGCCGTGGGTGGTCACGTGGTGTATGGAGATGTGTATTCTTTCACACCGCCGCCCGGTAACTTTTCGGAAGGAACCTTTCTTGACGAACGGACAGGCAAAACCTATCGCACAGTGACCATCGAAGGTCAAACGATCATCAGCGATGACGTCATTATCAATGGTAAATCTAACTTCGATTGGTTCGAGGCTCAACAGTTGGCCCCACCAGGCTGGCATGTACCATCTAAAGAAGAGATGGAAAAACTCATCGAAACACTTGGTCCCGGCGATGTGGCGTATTATGCCCTGGGGCACCGTGACCTGGTAAACATTCCGCTTAAGGAAGAAGGCCGTTATCGAGACATAGGTTGGTGTTGGACGTCGTCCAAAACTGATGACGATAACTACATAGCGTTTTTCTGTATGTTTGGCCGATTACAGGTCGGTCTACCATTCCCCACCTCACCACCAACGGGTAGGTTGAGAGTTAGATATTTTAAGGACTAAGTAATCTCGCCAAGGCTAATGTCGCTTAGTCATTACAAATAACACATTACTCATTATC
Source organism: Chryseolinea sp. (assembly GCA_049840655.1). GTDB lineage: Bacteria > Bacteroidota > Bacteroidia > Cytophagales > Cyclobacteriaceae > Chryseolinea. The sequence goes on along the minus strand of JASGJX010000027.1, from coordinate 74,166 downwards.
TTCATCCAATTCTTCCACTATGAAAATAGTATTCGCCTCTTTGCTTTTCCTCATCAGCTCAGCTGCCCTGGCACAAACTCCTGATTCCGTTTTAGTTGACGTCAATACCATCTACGACGTAGTTGACTTACCCGCACAACCAAATGGTGGGCTCACCGCCTTTTTCAAAACGATAGCTACCAACATTCAATATCCCGCAGATGCACGGAAGAATGGTATTGCCGGCAAGGTCTTCGTGGAGTTTGTCATAGAAGCAGACGGCACAATACGGAGCGAGAATGTTCGTATCGCGAAGTCTGTGTCCAAATCCATCGACAAAGAAGCGAAGCGCGTTGTTCTGCTCACCTCACCCTGGACGCCAGCGAAAAAAGGTGACAAGAATGTGCGGTCGCGGAGAACGCTGCCTATTACGTTTAATATGTAGTACGTTATTCGTCGTGGGAAACATCGTCCGCCATGAAAGGCTAGCTGTATGAAACGATTTCTGTTCTCGATTTGCATAGGAGCAATTCTCTGCGGCTGTCGTGTGCGTGAAGAAAAACCGGCAATAGTTGAACTTCCCGTCGACCAGACGCTTCAACTCTACGGGGATGTACTGAACGAATTGGTGACGAAGCATTTTTACAACTACTACCTGGGTGAAGATACGGTGTATCGTCTCCACAAGAAGTATGAGAACGACACCGCTACGCTTAATTTAGAAATTAAACTTCTCAGGCAACTTGTTGAATCAGACACCGCGCGACAGAAATCAATATATCTTAATCACATACTTACTCACAGTCCTAAAATTCTTTACAGGCGATTTGACGCTGACTCCTCGGAATACTATTCGTATTTGAAGTCGATTGCAGGCGTAGTTACCGACGATATTAAAGCATTGTCTGATTCAATCAATAGCCCTCAACTGAGATACGGCACCAACAACTTTCACCCTACCTCTTTTAAGCTGTCGAAGACATCGCGCGAGGCGGAAATCGGCTGGGTGAGCTTCTCAAAACCCGTCTTAAACAAAGCTGAAGATCAGGCTATACTCTACTATGAATTTTATTGCGGGGCAAAATGCGGCAAGGGAGAAATTCTTACTGTGATTCGCCTTAACGATAAATGGCTTATCAAAGGCGTAAACAGACTTTGGATTTATTAGACAGCGAACCGTATCAAATTTTAGAACCTAACGCTCGCCGACGTCATCTCAGTCGGCGTATGCTCGATATAATCAATAAAACACGATAACAATAAAGCCGTAAAGCACTCAACCAAAATACTCTCCATACTCACGACTCACGACTCAGGACTCATCACTACTACTGTTGCCACAGACTCACTTTCTATCCTTTTGTGACAAAATTGGCAACAAATATCTTTTTCTGAAACGCACAATATACCTGCAACATCGCCCCTTCGCCGGCGTTCAATTGTCAACCATCTCCCAGGGTTTGCAATGTCCTATCGTATACTCATCCTGCACACACGCGTACTGCGTATATGCATCTTACACAAATACGTCGTGCATGTATTTTTACATCGTGCCTCCGGTTTCACCGGAGGCTATTCATATTCAATCCCTTCGGGATGTCTGCAACGTCGGTTGTTATCGCTATTGATAACATCCTCTTCTGATTACCTCAGAACAAATTATTGAAACATATAATGTATGAATAACAAACCATCCAATGCATTCATCGGCGCCTCGTGGGTAGCCCTCGGCACCGGTATGATCGGTTACCTCATCGGACTATGGCGCTCCGAAATGCAACTCAATGAAAAGGGTTATTACTTCACCGTCTTGATGTACGGACTCTTCTCCGTCGTGTCGCTGCAAAAAGCCGTGCGCGACCGACTCGAGAACATCAAAGTCACCGACATCTATTACGGACTCAGCTGGTTCTCTACGGTCCTCGCGATCGTCTTGCTCACCATCGGACTCTGGAACGCGGAACTACTACCAAGCGAGAAAGGCTTCTACGCGTTTTCTTTCCTGTTATCATTGTTCGCGGCCGTCGCAGTACAGAAGAATGTAAGAGACCTTTATGCTGCTGAGCACGACAACAACGGACACGAGCCCGGACGCAATTAAACCACTCTTCAAATCCAATACATTTCAAAGGCCATCTTCGGATGGCCTTCTTTTTTTATTACTATTCGCTCGGCAAATATTCATTGATGCATTTTTCTATTTAATCATCTCCCTAATTGTTATATTAGACTTAGCGCACTGCCGCGCACGATCAAACCCAGTGGACACCGCATGGAGTCCAAACCCAACGATCCTGCAACTATAGCCAAAGCCATCCTGGCCGAGGTAACACGGATCTACTCCTGCGCCATGTCAAGCCTGATCTTATCGAACCTCACACTGTCGAACATCACTGACCACAACATCACTTCGGCCGATGGATCGTCTCTCCAACCAGGTCTTTCAACCCAAACCCTGCATAACCCATGAAAACAACTTTGATTGTCGTAGCACTGCTACTCCTCGCGCTAACGTCGTCTTCTGTTCTTGGCCAAAAGAAGAAGTCTGGTAAAGGTCCGATGCCAAAACAACAACACATCTCCATCGATAGCTTCCCCTCCAATCGAATGATCAACTATCTTCCACAGTGGGGCAGCATGGCTGTTGCGGTTAACTCACTTCCTGCGGGCACTGACCTCGGTCCACTGCTCGTTGGATTGAAGAACAACACTTGTCAGGTGCCGCATTGGGGATATATTGTCAAAGGCGCACTCCGAATCAAGTACGATACGGGCGAGGAGGTTTTGCTCAAGACCGGAGATTTGTTCTACATGCAACCCGGACATACAGGCAAAGTTGAAGAAGACCTCAAGATCTTCGACTTCAGTCCGGATGAAGAGTATGCCTTCCTCGTTGCTCATCTCGAGAAGAAAGCAGCCGAAATGCAGCCGTCGAAGTGAGATCTAAAGAATGTAATTACGAGAGCCACACAACCAGACCGTGCCCTGATTTCCTTTGGATTCAGGGCATCCTTTTTATTGTTCTTCTGAATGGAGAATGGTGGCCAATAGCCCCGTAATGAAACAACCTCACTGTTTCATTTCATTACACATTGACGTATGTTACTCGAAAAAATCATCGCAGAAATGACGTAATTCAATGGTACACTCTTTGATCATTCGAGCAAGCCAGAAAGTACAATCTAACTATGCTCCTGAACTACCTCAAACTAGCGCTGCGCCTGATGGCCCGAAAGCCGTTCTTCACCTTTATCAATATCGCCGGCCTCTCGGTTGCATTTGCTTCGTTCCTCGTACTTTGGCAATACTCCTCAAGCGAGCTTTCATGCGACCGTCACCATACTGATCATGACAACATCGCCAGGCTTATCATTCGAATAGAATCGCAGGACGAATTCGGTCGGGCAGTACAAACGACCAACGGACAAATATCTCCAGAGTTCGCAAAAATATTTCACAGCGAATCACCCGCCATCTCAAGCTTTACAAGAATCTATCCTCAATCCTCCTTCAACGAAAAAATTACAATCGATCACAACAAAGACATCTTCCTCTCCAATCCAAATGATGGCGGCACTCCAGTAGCTTTTAAAGAAGAACACCTGGCGTATGCCGACCGAAACCTGTTTGAATTCTTCACCATCCCATTGATCGAAGGAAATGCAGGTACAGTGCTCACTCAGCCCAACTCAATCGTGTTATCCGAAAGTATGGCCAGAAAATATTTCGGCACAACAGACATCATCAATGAACCGCTGTTGCTGAACAATACGCTCCCCTTGAAAGTGACTGGCGTCTTTGAAGACCTTCCTCAAAGCACGCACCTCTCCTTTACTGCAGTAATGTCGACAGAAAGAATTATCCGGCGATTCGATGCCACCACAAATCCTGACGACCGGGCGAACGTCTACTTCAAAATCAATGCTGGCACCGACCGCGAGCTTCTCACCGCCAGCGTAACCGCGAGCTTCAAAACGTTTGTGATGCCTGTGATCGGAAACATCGACGTAAGTCTCTACAAAATATATCTGTCCCTCCAGCCGTTGGACGAAATATGCTTCTCGAAACTCTTTGGAGATGAGCACATGAAACGATCGAAAATACTTCTTCACGGACTACAAGTGCTTTCATTTATAATCCTGTTCATGGCCTGGATCAACTATGTGAACCTGGTGATCTACGCAAACAACAAAAGAATGAAGGAATGGGGAATACGAAGAACTTCGGGCGCACGAAGCTTCGATTTTGCTTTTCAGTTTCTAACGGAGTCATCAATCGTCAACTTCTTCGGAGTGTGCGGCGCATTGACGTTAGTGCAATTGTGCAGGGCACCGCTTCTCCACTTGCTACACATTAATCTGACTAATCAATTAACAGTAACGGCACTGTCTATTGTCATTATTGCTGCACTCACTGGCGCGCTCATAACAGGCTTATATCCGGCTGTAAGCGTGATGCGTCAAACAACGTCAAGGATCTTTCACCTGAAGAATGTACACAAAAGATACCTTCCCGGAGGCTGGCTCACTGTCTTTCAATTTGCGTCCTCAATTGTTCTGATCATTGGTGTGTTCGTGATGTACAATCAGATAAATTTTATGCTGAAGAAGGATCTTGGAATAAAGAAGGATAACGTCATTGTCTTCGACCTTCCCTCGCGATACGTGGGTAACATGCAGTCAACAGTGACGACATTCACCAATCAATTATCATCACTCAGCCATGTTACCGGTGTCGCATTAAGTGGTTCAGTGCCGGGTGACGGAGCTAATAACAATATGTGTATCCAACGTTCAAAAGGCTCAAAGTTTAGTGTTGTAGAGACCAACGGCGGCGTCGATGAAAAATTCGTTCCCTTCTTCAACCTCAAACTTATCGCCGGAAGAAACTTCGTCAATGATGATCCGATAAATAAACGAGCCATAATCGTTAGCCGCAAAGCACTTAAACAAATTGGTCTGGGGGAACCTGCAGATGAAATAGGGCGTGAAGTGCTCGTGGAAAAAACAGCGTGGACGCATAACATGTCACCGGCAGTTATCATCGGCGTAGTCGAAGATTTTCAGCGATACCCGTTGGTGATCACTGAAAGCACAAACCTGGGCGCAGATGAAGCTGGCTTTGCACTAACCTACTGGGACAACCTTGACGACGAGAACATTCCGCAAAAGGTTTCTGTCACTCTGCAGCCAGATGAATTTCAGGACGGCATGCAGGAGATGAAGAGACTTTACAAAGATGCATTTCCAAACAACTTCTTCAATTGGTACTTTCTTGAAAACAACGTCAATCAACACTATGTGTATGATGAATACAATCGTAATCAATTTCTGGTTTTTACTTTTGTCGCGATACTGATTGCCTGCCTCGGATTGTTAGGCATGGTAAGCAATACTGCTGAAGAGAAACGCAAGGAGATAGGGATACGTAAGGTGTTGGGTGCTGAACTCAACCAGGTAACGCAGCTGTTGCTCAGTTCCTCAGTAAAACAGACGCTGATTGCTTCTATGATCGCTGTGCCGTTGTCTTACTTCCTCTCGCAATCTTACCTTCTGAAATTCCAGGAAAGAATTGAACTGAACTGGTGGCACTATGCCATTCCGGTTGTCATACTCGCGTCGATCATGCTTTCAACGGTGGCGTCGGTTGTTTGGCACGCGGTAAGGGAAAATCCAGTTGATGCGTTGAAGCATGAGTGATCGTACTGGTATCAATTTTCACCCACCATTTTTCAGGGATGAGGAACCTCATCCAATCGCAGAATGGGGGATTTGATTGTCACACCCCTTTGAGGCCTGTTGATTCCATTGTAAAAGTCCCTGCGCTTCAGTACATTAGTTATGGAAACCCATCCTCACTATAACTGTAAAGTTTATAGAGCGGATGGGTTGTGTTTTTTCATGGACTAATCCAGCTACGTCTATGGCCCGTTTTAACGCATTCATCTCATATTCGCAGCGGGGAGACAAACCAATTGCAACCGCCATTCAGGATGGCTTGCAACGTCTCGGGGCCAAAAAGTATCGACTTCAATTCCGCGCACTCCAGATCTTTCGCGACGAATCACACGCACAAGGCGAAGACAGTTTAAAGAAGCGCATCGAACGAGGACTCGATGAATCAGAATATCTCGTCCTGATCGCTTCACCGGCAATCACGCAACCTTCTCCTGATTCGGGTATCAACTGGATAGCAGAAGAAATTAAATACTGGATCTCTACGAAGCATCCGGATGCCTGGAATAATAGTACAAGAATAACTGACCTCAGGATCATCATCTGTGTCGTTGGTGGTCACATCCGATGGGACTTTGTTAATGATGATTTCGACTGGAACATCACCAACTGTCTTCCTCAGGTAATCAAGAACAGATTTGATGGTATTCCGTTGTGGGTAAGCTTTCAGGAACTGGTGAGTGAAGGACTACTGGACCCTAAGAAGAAAGTATGGACGCTCGACTATCCTAAGTTCGAACAGCGCGTCGCAGAAATCTCTGCAAGGATTCAGGGCAAACCTGTTGAAGAACTCATTGCCAAAGATCGTCGTGCACAACGCCTCTGGACGATGGTGCTGTCGGGTACGTCAATCGTTTTGCTGATGTTGATCATATTGTCGATCTACATGACGATCGATTTGAAGATCACCAATACACAACTGACAACAACAAAAGACAATCTGCAGCACAAGCAAGACACGCTCAACACGACGTTAGGATCACTCAGGACAACCGTTGTTAATCTGGAGGAATCCCGTGGAAAAGAACGCGAAGCAAACGCCAACCTGACGGAGACAAACACCAAACTGACCATAACCAACGATAGTCTTACAACTGCGAAACAAAATCTTACCGCACGTAATGCTGAGTTGGTTATTGAAACTAAACGCGCGAACACCAACGCCGCTCGCGCCGATTCGAACAGAATGATCGCAATCGCCAACGCCGATACTGCAAGAATTGAAGAGACGAAAGTCAGACTCATCAATAACATTCTGAGAGCCGAAAACCTGGCGTTACGCTCTCAACGTGATACAATCGCTCTATCGAAGGCGTTGCTGTCCGTCAGCGCATACGACACGCTTCAACTCAGCAGCTCGGATTCGTTGACGTATTACTTCGGTTCGGATAGCCGTCGCGTGGAAAAACTCCCGATTGTATACAGAGCGCTCAGGGACGCTTACTCCAAAAGCTATCCGCGTATTGAAGCGACCAGCAGTCTGAAGGCGGTAGAACCAATAGGTTCTACAGTCATTGCCGCCGGTCTCGATGGTTCGATCATCATGAATGACTATACAAACAAGGGAAAGGTTTCCACGATACGTTATCCTGGAAGAGACTCACCCAACGCACTTCCGCTGAAGATCTTTTCCATCCCCGACACCCCCTATCTCTTGTACTCCTTGTCGAATGGTCAGGTAGAAGTTGTTACGATCGACATGACGAACAACTCAGCAAGGGCACAGGTACGTAGTGCGATTGAAATTGAAGGTCTGATAAAATCGGTTTGCAGCACCAAACAGAATGCGGCCTTGCTCACGGAAAAAGGCAACGTGTTTCTGTTGGATCTGAGTACACTGAAGGCAAATCCACTACCCGGCTTGACCCACGTCAATCAGATTCAGTTTCGTTCCGACGACGAGCTAGTGCTTTATGAAAACGAATTCTTTCATTTTTACTCGCTTGATAAACACCGCGAGACGGATAGCCTGAAAGTCGGTCGTGGTATCGAAGGGATCGCTGTGGGCAATGATGACAACGTATTTTATCATCAGTCCGGTCATGTGATCGAACGAAACATCAGAACAGGTACAACGAAACGCATTCAACGAATTGACGGACCCGTCCGTTCCTTATCCGTGGCGCATCACGGTGAAAACCTCATCGCCTGCACCGCTACCCGGATTCTGATCATCAACATCAATGACCCACAACAGGTCGTCGACTATTCGTATAACGAAAAGATCCGGCAGACCAGACTCAATGATAATGACATGTTGTTTGTAGGCCTCGACGATGGACGCATTGAATACTGGCCTGTTGCATTTGACAAGTTGTATGAAGGTGTGAAAAGGGTTTGTCCCGATCCCCAATCTGCATCGCTCTCGAAACGTTAAACTGTTTTGCTGATGTCGATCCGTGCTGCAATTGTTCTTATCGGAATATTGCCGACGCTAGCCCGCGCGCAGTCGTCAGGGGACTGCTCTGTTTACTGGACAGCCGTTCGCGGCGCGTATAACGAAAGCCGATATAAAGATGCCTTAACAACAATCGACCGCGCACAAAGCTCGTGTGACACCTACGCACAGCTGCTGCAAAAGACAAAGATCGATTGCCTCCTGGAATTGGATACATCATCGGCCGTCGTCAGACAGGAAGTTCTGAAGCTGCTAAGAATGGAACCGCGATTCGATACGAACAAACCAGAGATCTCAATGGATGTGAAACAATACATTCGAACCTTTGATGTGTACCCGAAACTGATTGTCGGCGTATCGATGGGGATTCCGTTCACATGGACGTCGCAGATGCAAAGCGAGCCTGTATTCAGCGAACAAACCAGTTCTACCTACAAGTTCGATGCACTCAATTCGCTGGCTTATGGCCCACGTGTTGAATTCTTTGTGAAACGTCAATGGTCGATCGAAGCGGGATACGACTATACAAACTATTCGTATCAGCGAACAATACAATTCCAATCTGACAACCCGGTATACTACTCCGAACGACTGCGATACAACTCCTTCCAGGCGACAATTCATTATTGTCCTAATAGCATTCCACGATTGAATGTTGGCGTTGGCTACATCGCCTCCTCGCTCATTGGCGCCACAGGAGAAATCTATGGTGAAGGTCTCGCTTTTACTGGTGGCATTGATCAAACGCCTTACCGTCATGACGTGATTCAAAGCGCAACGCTTGGAGTTGGATATCGCGTGCTGGAGTTCCTGGATCATCGTGCGTTCATTGCTGTGCAGGCAAAGTACACGCACGGACTCTCTGAGGTGAACAACTACGATCAGCGCTATGACAACCCGCTGTTGAGTCAATATTACTATTACACTGACGACAACTTTCGCCTGAATTCAATAGCATTCGAAGTATCGGCGCGATATAAACTGATATACCACATCAAGACATTCAAGTGATACCATGAAAGTCCCGTTGCTGATATTGACCCTCCTGGCATTCAGTTGCAACGACAGCCCGACCGTTGTGACTCCTGCACCCATACGAGACTTCAACGTGTACCCTAATGACCTTGTCTCTGCATGCGCCACCAACAACGGAAACTACATCCTCAACCTCGGTGACAGCGTCGCCAGCATCGACCCCAATGGCAATCTCAACTGGTATTATTCCGACAGCCTCTCTTATGTCAGCAGTGTCTTCGCCAGCAACGACAACGGAGTTTACATCATCAGCAATCCACGAAATGGACCACCCGCACGCGGGACCACCAACTGGACATCCATTGTAAAGTTTCGCATCGACAAGCTTGATGAGAACGGTAATCTTCAATGGCGTAAAACCTATTGGACACTCCAGCATCCAACGACAACCAACCACCGATCATTCTACAACGAAGTCGACAACTTCTATCTTCGTTACCAGGACTTCGGGCTGGGCTATCAGGATTCCAGCGGCGACATTTTTGTCGTGCACTCCTACGACGTCGGCCCGAGCACCATCGCTCATTTCAAACTTTTGAGGCTTTCGTCCTCAGGCGAGCTTCAGCAACAACAGGACTTCGAAATGGATGGAAGCTATTCGCGCGCATATACCATTAAATCATTCGACGGCAATATATATCTCGCTACTGGTGGTAACCGATCGTATCGACTCTATCAATTCTCTCAGGATTTAACATTACTCCGTTCTTACAAAGGCGATAACGACGATCGCGACCCCACCTTCAGCAACATCCTGCAGTCAACGGATGGCTCAATCATCTTCACAGGACAGATCGACCGTGTGAATAACGAAGATATCAACACCAATTACGACTGTGCATATGTCGTTTGGAATGACTCTCCTGAAATCATTCCGAATTACTTCGGACTCACAGCAAACCGCGAACGATGCTTTAGTTCCGTGCTAGACAGTAACGGCAGGGTTATGCTACTGTATGGAAGGCGAAGTCGTAACGAGCTCAGCTCGAGCGTACGCTCTGATCTGGGAATTGTATGCTCGGAAAATTCCGTCAGAAACCCGTGCGATAATACTTTATCGAAAGGCTTCGGCCTGGAAGGAATCTTTCTCGACCGTATCGGTACCAATGAATATGTGGTTATAGGAACCAAGTTCGGATTTCAGACTGAAGTCAATGTAGCTGGCGAAGCGCCACGTGTCGGATCCGATGGTAATACTTTTTTTATGAAGGTGGTTTTAAACTAACCGGCTAAACATATGAAGGCCAGGAAACACTCCGCTGCAATTATCTTGATGGTCATCCTGCCGATGGCGACAACTTGCTTCACAAACGCACAGGACCTTCCCAAACCTTTGGAAGGATGCAACTATCAGCATACTAAAGCTCCAACTCCCAATAGTTACTGGGGATGGAAGCAGTTTGATCGAATTGATATTTACATCGATCCGATGAATGATTCTGATTTAAATGCCTGTGGCATTAGCAAATTTCCGGCGAAACTACAGCAAGTCGAGTTTCTTCTTCAGCCTTTCGAATCGATTCAACGCACCCTTGACTATACGCTTTCGTTCTCGTACCCCGAAAAGGAAGGTGATCTCTGTAAGGGACCTGCTTCACCATTTTATACAACACCCGTTCAAACTGTTCAAATAGGTTCAAGTCTTAAGCTGATTACCTATAAGCCAGAACAGAAAATTGTCGTGACCAAACCCTTTTTTATCTCCATCCATTTTGGATATTTCTCCGGTTCCCCCTATGGATATGGGGCTTCCTATCCGTCTCCTGTGTGGGACAACCTGGCATTGACCAAATGCAGGCAATTGGTTTATCGCAACGACTACGGGGATGTTACCTATCAGGACTTTAACGACTTGATGACGTACTGGGACATTAATAGAGGCAACATCGACATTCGCCTCCTTTTCTCAGACAAGATACCAGTAGAAAATGGCACGGTACCCGAGATCACTTTCGGTGACGATCTCCAGGATAGAATGCAGGCGTTGTATGATAGTACCGACTATCAGGGTAATTCATATTCGGACGTGCAACTTATTCGATCCGACCTATTCGATAGCATTAAAACAACTATTGACTGCGGCTTCGCATTCCCCGAGCAATACAATCGCTTTCCCAAACCTGCTATCAAAGACGACATCGTTGGGGTACCCTATGCGTTGGAATTCACCGACGAGATCCGTGGCAACATGGCTGTGATTAGAACGTGGACGGCAATTGATCAGGGGGGAAATCGTTCTCGCCCATTTCGTTTTATCATTGAATACAATAATGAAACGCATCAGGTTCAGTTGTCAAATTTCCAGCTTAACAATGGAAATGAAGAAATATTCCGGGGCGACGACATAACAGTCCCGTTTGGTGTAGAAAATACATATCATATACTCGCCCAAAATGCATGCGCTGACGCCGTGCTCGTTCAATGGTTTGTTAATGACGTTTTGATTCAGGGACAGGAAGGTGAAACTTTGAAGTATACCTGGAGCAGACCAGGACAATACAAATTTAAAGCGCTCGGCACCGGTATACTTCGAAAAAGCACCGATGATTTTGAAGTTGACATTATAGTCCCCGGCCCCGAGTTTACAATCAACGCTTCAAACACCACCTGCTTTGGAGCGACGGATGGAAAGCTTGAAGTGATAAAGGTGAAGAATGTAGCAAAAGTGAAATGGTCGACTGGTTCAAATGCGCTCAAAATCCAAAACCTTAAAGCGGGATCCTACTTTGTTGATGTCTCTGATGCAGATAATCGCACGGTCCGGGAAGAAATAACCCTAACCGAACCCGCTAAAGTCGAAGCCGACATTGCCTCAACGGACGAGCTATGCGAAGGAAAATGCGACGGATCTTTAACCGCGTCCAATCTCCGTGGCGGCACTCCTCCATACTCGGGCTATTGGCAAAACATTACTACCAAGGACAAATACCCGGTGCTATCAAAAACGGATGTGTGCGCAGGACAATTCAAGTTCATCGTGCAGGACAAAAATAAATGCATCGCACAAGACTACACTAAAGAAGTGCTGAAAGGCGATCCGATACCTGTAGCCGACTTCACCTCGTCAGGCGACAACAGTGGTATCATCTACACCTTCACGAATACTTCTAAGAACGCGGCCTCCTATCTCTGGGATATGGGCGACGGCACGAAACTCCCGTCAGTAACCTTTCCAACATTCACGTACACGTACAAAACGAACGGAGTGTTTACGGTAGTTCTCACTGCATCCAGTACACATAAATGCGAGAACAAGGTGGAGCGGGATGTTGAGATCACGAGAGTCGTTGGCGTAGAAGACATCTTACAATCACTCGGCATGGAGATCTATCCAAATCCGAGCTACACAACGCTCACGCTGGACAACGAACATGGTGTAGTGCTTGAAAAGGTTACGCTTTCCAGTATGCAAGGACAGGATCTGATCTCAGTCGAAGGTTCAGCACTGAGACAAAATTCCGTGGATATTGATGTTAAGCACTTGAGACAGGGTATGTACATCCTGACGATAAGGGTTGATGAGAATCATACGTGGCATAAGCGGATTATGATCATACATTAGTGCCGGTTGCAAGCAATAACCCACCCGTTAGTTCATCTCGTTTGTGCATCCTGACCTCCCTTTTGGAAGGCAGATCTGCATGGTCGCTCCTTAGACGCCGTCACCATTTTGCGACAAATTATGCCGATCTGGATGTCCGTTTTCAGGCGTTTTAAGCCCTTTTCATAGTTCTCAAAATATGCCTTTTCAAAGTCTCAAAATATGTCTTTAAGAGACCCAGATTACCTCATTGCAAAAGCGCTATCTTTTCCGTTGATTGGTTACCAATAACCTCTGATGTGTATTATTCTTCTGTATGCCGCCATCGGCTCACCGCAGGAGAACTGCGGTTGTTACCTCCGTTTCTGCTAACTCTGTATATATAGACATTTTCTACCCCTAACGTTATTTAAATGGCCCCTGTCCACTACTGCCGTGTAGCGCTCCTCGTTGTGCTTGCCGCGCTATCCTCCTCCGCCATCTCCCAGGACATGCTCTACGGCGTGACCCGCTTCGGTGGACAATACAACAAAGGCGTTCCGTTTCAAATCCGCACTAACGGAAAAGACTACTTATCCTACAAAGACTTCGATGGCAAGCCTTCCGACCGGCCCGGATACTGGAGCCGGTTAACCCAGCTCACCATTACACCGTATCCCTTTTCAGTGGGAAATAGCTTTGCAGGCCTTACCGAGTTTGGAAACATCCCCTCTTTCGGTGCCGACGTAGGAAGCCGTTTCGACTTTAGAGCAGGTAACGCAACAGTGGGTCAGTCGGGACAATACTACTTCAATGAAGGGTCCGGAATGAATCCAACGGGTGGGCTGTTGGCTGCCTTTGGCCTGTTCTATGGCACGATCCAAAACGGCGGCAGTAACAACCATGGTACGCTGTTCGAAGGACAACAAATCTTCGGAAACGGTCAGAACAGCTGGGGCACCTTCGACGGTCCTCTTACCGGCCGATCTCCTAAGGGCACACCCATACTCGCCTCCAATGGAACCATCTATGGTACGACAGAGTTTGGTGGTGCAAATGACCTCGGCGTTATATACGGCTTTCGCCTCGGCCCGACAGGCCTTTACAAAGTTCTGGACTTCGACGGGACCAACCGCGGTGCTAATCCTACAGGAGATTTGTTTCTCGGTTCTGATAACCGACTGTATGGCATGACTGCCAACGGTGGAGCTACAGGCAACGGTGTTGTCTTCAGTGTTGCACTCGACGGATCGGACTTCAAAAAACTATTCGACTTCAATGGCACGAATGGTGCACATCCCGCGGGCTCGTTGGTGGAATTCTCTGACGGCAAACTCTACGGCATGACTCGCACGGGCGGCACAGGTAACAAAGGCGTCGTTTTCAGCATCACGAAGCAGGGCCAATACGCTAAGGTCGCCGACTTCAACGGCACAAATGGCCAGGCCCCATACGGCGACTTAGTGGTTGACCCTCGTGGCACAGCACTTTACGGTGTAACCTATGAAGGTGGAACGAACGGCGTTGGCGTAGTCTTTAAAGTAGCGAACGGCATCCTCACAAAACTCTTCGACTTCGATCCACGAACGGGAAGCAATCCCGTAGGAACACTTTCGATGGTGCGCAAATTTCCAACGGTGAAAGTCGAACAGCTTACGACAGTCGAACTTACCAAAGGTGCGTTCACGGTTCCTGTTGAAGCAACGGGATCAACGGTCCTCTTCATGAGCATGGACGAATCTACTCTTGAAGTGAACGGAAATCAGCTCATTCCGAAAAAGGTTGGCGGAGTCCGGGTAAGAGTATTCCAACTGGGCAACATTGAATACATCGGAAGCTATCGTGAAATTGAAATCAACATCATCAAGTCCAAACAATCTGTTCAATTCGCAGAGCTACCGGAGAAAAAATATGGCGATAATACCTTTGAGTTAACGGCGACATCAACGGCAGGTCTACCGGTTCGGTTTTATTCTTCGAATAGCGATGTCGCCACGATCACGGACGACAATGTAGTTACCGTCAGAAATGCCGGCATCACCTACATCACCGCGCAACAGCAGGGAGACGACGTGTATGAACCAGCTGAGGATGTTGTCCGAACGCTTTATGTAAGCAAGATTGACCAGACCATAACGGTACAGCCGGTGCCGACGAAAGTATGTTGTCAATACTTTCCAGTACCTGCCAGCACTACTTCCGGGTTACCATTGAATATTATTGGTGATCCCACAATGATTGAGGTAGTTGGAGGCTATGTACGGCCGCTGAAGTTGGGAAAATCAGAGTTGATCGTTCAACAATCAGGCGATCGAAACTACAATCCTGCGGAGGCAAGAATCCCGGTTGAAGTGATCAAAGGCATTGGCATTATCACATTCGAAATCGCATCTGAGGCTACATTCGGTTCGGAACAAGCATTCGGCTATCTGCTTACGGATGGCGGCACCATTACGGTAAAAAGCGATCCGGAAGGCGTGGCGGTCTTTGAACGTGGACGGCTCTATATCGTCGGCGTGGGGACTACCACAATAACGGTAACGCAGCAACCGGATGAGAATCATATAGCTGCTAATCCGGTGTCACGGAAGATAACCGTAAAGCCAAACGCGAACATGCCGACAACCAACGTCATTTCATGGACGCAGTTTAACCCGGAAGTAACGCTTGCCGACGCGCCCTTCAATCTTGTTGCTTCTGCCTCTTCAGGGTTGCCCGTGTCGTACACGTCGTCTAACCCGGCAGTTGCGTCCGTGGAAGGCAGTCTGGTTAGAGTACACTCCATTGGATCAGCAACGATCACTGCACGTCAGGCCGGAACTACCACCATACCGGCGGCAGCGGAACTTACCCGAACCATCACGGTCAACAAGAAGCCACAGGATCTGCCGGTCAATAACAACTGGTACGTATACATGGACAACAAGCCGTTACAACTTACCGCCTATTCTTATGACGGGTTGCCCATTACTTATGAAGTATCTGACCCGTCCTACGCAACCGTTGAGAACTACATGCTCACATTGCTACAGCCCGGCACGTTTAATGTCACAGCAACGCAACCAGGCAACGATAAGTACCTGCCTGTTACCGAGACCATGGTAATCCATGCGGAATCCACCTACCGCCTCGCGTCCATTACGGCACTTCCACCTCTAACCTACGGCGACGCTCCCGTACCATTCAAAACTTACACAAATACCGATGTGCCAGTGCTCGTGACGTCGAGTGATCCAAATATCGCAGAGGTAATAGATGGAAAACTTGTCGTGCGCAACGCCGGCAATTTTACATTGAGTGTCCGTCTCAATTCACCAGCATTTATCTCCGAGACACAATACCCGCTCGTCGTCAATAAGGCATCTCAGCAGATCACGGCGTCGCCCGTGAGCACGAAGAAATTTGGTGATGGGCCGTTCAGAATAGAAGCCACATCAACGTCAGGGCTGGCTGTCAAAGTGCTGCCGCTGTCACCTGTCGTATCGGTCACGAACAATGTTATATCGATAGTCGGCTCCGGCAAAGCAAAAGTCCAGCTGGAACAGTCAGGCAACAACAACTACGCTCCTGCTACATCGATCCTGGAATTCGACATCAGTGATGCAGGCATCAACCATGACGTCATAGGCACTTCACTGGAAGGTGCGGCCGGCAACTCAGGCGCAATCTTTTCGATCTCGACAAATGGCGGTACCGTTGACTATCTCAAACAATACCCTGAGCGCACAGCACCGCTTCCGGCCGCTGGCTTTATCAAGGCGTCTGATGGAAAGTATTATGGCCTCTTCCGTCAGGGCGGCAATGAGAACGGCGGGCAAATAGTCTCCATGACCGACGCGTTCACGGGCGCTACACCAATCTTTGAATTCACACAACAGTCAGGTATCATACCTGCAGGTAATCTGTTCGAGGGATCGGACGGTTTTCTCTATGGTGCAACGACCAGAGGTGGCGAATACGATTTTGGTACACTGTTCCGTATCGCTAAGGACGGCAGTAGCTTCACCGTTATCTATTCATTCTCAAACTTAAGCGGATTTGATTCGGGAGGTCCGATGCAGGCAAGTAACGGCCGGCTTTATGGCACGACCACTCAGGCCGGTCCTTCGGGATACGGAGTAGTATATAGTATCACGACTGACGGCTCCGATTTCCGGATCCTCTATCGCTTCCCTGCGGAGTTCGTTGCCGTCACTGGCTTCAACTCATCAGGTGAACTGGTGCAGGGTACCGATGGCGCGTTGTATGGAACACGTATGTATGGTGCCGGTAGTTCTTATGGAAGTGTCTACAAGATCAACCCCGACGGATCAGGCTTCACGGTATTAAAAGATTTCAACGATGCGCTTTTTGGCATTCGTCCCGCAGGCCGCCTGATGTTTGCTTCCGACGGTCGCATTTACGGAACTACTTTCGGCGGTGGAACTTCAAACTCAGGAGTAATCTACTCATTGCTTCCTTCAGGTTCCGATTTCAGAGTGCAGTTTACATTCGATGGCATGACGGGCAAATATCCTTACAGCGCACTCACCGAGGGATCAGATGGCAGATTGTTCGGAACGACATACATGGGTGGAGCAACTGACAACGGAACCATCTTCGCCGTAGCAAAAGATGGCTCGGGCTTCACAAAGCTATACGACCTCGACACCCGCGCTGCACATCCAAGATTTGGACCTCTCGTTGAATCATCACCGGGAGTATTCTTTGGAACCACCGAACATGGCGGCGCATTGAATGCAGGCGCTGTTTTCAGAGTAACGACCTCAGGCAATTTCGATATCTACTGCCATTGCCGTCAGGGTGAATTTGGTCCTCGTGAATTGCTGGAAGATCCCAGCGGAACATACCTGTATGGCGTGACGCGCGCAGCAGAATGGAATCAGGCAGGAAGTATCTTCCGCATTAAGAAGGACACGCGTCAGTATCAAAAGATCGCCGACGTGCCTCAGGGTGAAACAATATCCACGATCTTTTATGCATCAACGGGACATCTATGGGTCGCCGGCGACAATAATAACGTGAACTACGTTCGCCGCATGAATCCGGATGGCACCAACGTGCAACCCATACAAGCATACACCGAGCCCGCCAACGAGCAAACACCTGTGACATCATTTGTGGAGTTATCCAATGGAAAGATATTCGGCGTAAGTCCAAGAGGATACAACGGCCCAAGGGTCTTTGCCATCAACAATGACGGTACAGGCTATCGCGTCTTGAAGCAGCTCGAGCCATATTATTATGTGCTTCATCCGCTGCTGTTGGCTTCCGATGGAAACGTATACCTGTCGTCAGGGCAGAACGAAGTCCTGAGAATTACACCCGATGAAACGATCACTCCGATATTTCAAATAGACCATGCGTATGGCGACGAGGTAGTTGATATCATGGAAATGAATGATGGCCGACTTGCATTCGCCACAACAAGCCACAGTTCTTCGTCACGCTCTTCATTGTTCAGCATTGACAAAGATGGTTCACGATTCGCAAAGATCTTTCAACCGGAAGACGGACAGGGAACAAACCCTGTCGACATCAAACAGTCGGTCGATGGATGGCTCTATGTGATGTCGTCATATGGTGGCGCGAGCGGAGATGGTGTCTTCTATCGCGTACGCCCAGACGGAACATCATACGAACCGATACGCGAGTTCAATGGCGCAGATGCTTCAAGACCTGGCACGTTCATGTTCAACAGGGCAGAGCAACAGCTGACGTTTAATCCTATGGCCGAACGACAGCTCAATACTCCTGACTTCTTTCCCGACATCACGACCACGTCCGGAGGCCAGGTAACACTCACAAGCAGCAATCCCGAAGTGGCTTCGATTAAGGACGGCCTCATCACACTCCACAAAAGGGGATCGACCGTTATAACGGCACGGCTACCAGCAAACGCAAACTACTACGACGGCGGATCTGCCAGTCAGACGCTCGTCGTAACCCGTGGTACGCAGACCATCACTTTCAATCCCATCGGAGAAAAATACCTCTCCTCGCCAGACTTTGAACTGAATGCCTCTTCAAACTCCGGTTTGCAGCTGACCTTTGTAAGCAGCAACCCATCCGTAGCATCAGTGAATGGGTCAACAGTGAGCATACATGCCGCAGGATCTGCTGTTATTACGGCAAGTCAGTCGGGCAACGATGACTTCTTTCCGGCAACTTCTGTGACTCAAACCTTAACAGTCGTTGCTCTGAAACAGCAGACGATCACTTTCGCTCAGATTATCGACAAGACCTTCGGGACATCTTCCTTTACACTCGCGGCAACGAGCACTTCCGGTCTGCCGGTCGAGTTTACGTCATCATCGTCTAACATAGTGATCAACGGCAACACCGTGCAGGTTCTAGAACCCGGACAAGTGACCATAACTGCGTCACAAGTTGGAAGCAGTGAATACGACGCAGCCGCTGCCGTGACGCGAACGTTTTGTATCAATCCTTCAAGACCGTCTATCTCCGAAGACAATACACTCAGTACGCTTCAGCTTGTGTCGAGCAGCGATGTTGGAAATCAATGGTACTACGGACCTCAGGCGCTTGCCGGGGCAAACGGATCTTCATTCACGCCCACTAAACAGGGCTCTTACCAGGTACGAGTAACGATCGACGGGTGTATCAGCGAATATTCCGACACGCACATGGTGATCATCACGGCAGTGGAAGAATGGGCAACCGGAGTTGAAGTGTATCCGAATCCCGTCGCTGAGAAACTAACGGTAGACCTGGGCAACGAAACAAACGACGTGACTATTGTGCTGATGAGCATTACCGGCGCACCGGTGAAGACGATCAACGCTGGATCAGGCGGGACGCATGAGATCGACATGTCGAATTTACCGGCGGGTATGTACCTGCTTCAGATTGAATCGGAAGGGAAGGTTGGAAGGTATAAGGTGCTGAAGAGATAGAATTGAAGCGGCGAATAGAGCTTGTGCAATTGCATATCACAAGCTCCTATACGTTGATAATAAAGGGCTCAGGACCGATATTTCGCATCAGAATGGAAGTCGCCGGAGGCGGTATTAATTTTGATCAATTATTTGGACTTTTAATTTGCCACAAAAAGCAATAGTCTCCGATGTCTAAATTGTCGACTACGCATCCTACAGGCAAGATCTACCAAGCTTTTTTGAGATGCCTCATTCATGCGTCGTATTGAATAGAGCAAGCAGTGTCACTTGCGAAGGGATAGCAATAAACCATGCCAGTACATCCTAGCTCTGGAGTTAGTCTGTCGGAAAACAATGCATAATGAAAGCATTACCTTTTATAAGGTTCATATAAAATCCAAACACTACTCCTTTCAAAACACGCATTGCACTTTGTCTACTTTGCCGGCTTGCAATACAATGTATAACTGGTCTTCATGAATGCCGATGACAACAAGAAATATGTAATAATGAACGAAAGCAAATAGAATTCCTTTTCGTCAGATAAATTGGAAAACAAAAAATCGTCAGCAGCTAGGATCCCTGTCAAGATAACTGGTAGGACTAAGTACCAAATCCACTGGGCAAAGATTGCGCGTTTTACACGATCGGCTCTAAATAGATAGACGCCCAATATTGCCACTGCCATAGGTATTCCCAATATTGTAAAATGAGCCAAATACACTGAACTGGCAACAAACTCTGCCGACAAAAAGATCAAAATACCCCCCATAATTACAATAGCTAACACCAGGCTAATAATCCCTAAAATGAAAGCTCTCAAGCCAAAGTATTTAATTACCGTGCAGGCAATTAGCGAACAATAGGAGCACACCAAACTAAAAAATGCAACAATAAATGTAAGCTGCCAACCACCCACTTTAATTGTAGTGGCTTCTGACATGTTGGACAGAGAACTGGTTATTCTTGGAAGAATTAGGTACTCCGGCATAGATTCGGACAAAAGAGTAGCATACATCTTTCCGCAGAATAATCTATTCTGTATATCACTCGCACTGAAATGCTCAATTTCCGCAACATTGGGGTCTGTAATAGAGTACGTAGTAAGTAGTTGTTCCTTGTGCTTGTTTACATTGTAAGCCCAAATTGTCCTTACCCTTATTCTCATCTCAAATATCTGAGAGTGTATAGTTTGTTCTTTTATTTGATTAAAATAAACTAAGAGCGTATCTCGCGCCCCCCCGTAATAGCGCGAGTAATTTGAATCTGGAATTAAAACCACAACTCTAGCAGTTACACTCTTCCGGTCATTGCTTGGCAATGATCTTACATCTCTTTCATTAATAATATCAAATCCATGTGGTAGCCCTACTTTTGCAATTTCAAGATTCTCTATCACAGCAAGATCCTTTTGCAGCAATTGATGAAGCTCATTTGAATATATCGAATCATATTGACTGGCAGCGATGATGCTATCAAGAGCGCTATTTTCAACGGACGGCTCTGCTCTATTCAGCGCATCAATAGGGGAAGGCAATAGCGGCTCATATCCTGAAAGTGGTGGCAACCCAAAATCTGTTAGCTCCTTTGAAATTCGACGATTTAAATTCCAATAGGGAACAAAAAGTATCATAGAAATTATTAGCAGAACAAAGAAAAAAACTGCTATGATCTCGACGTCATGAAATTTATAAGTCTTTCCAAAGTAAAATCTATAGTTGATCAATGACTGCCGATAAATCCAAATGACGCTGAAAACGAGTGCAACAGTAAAACTATACATCAAGAACCAATAACTACTTGGCACGCCGGTAAATGTTACTGGTATCACAAATGAAATAAATATGTTTAGACTAAATGTGAGGACTCCAAAGAATATAACATAATAAATTCGTGCTGCCCACAATGTGGGTCGACTTATGAGCAAGCGATGGCTGAGGGACTCAACCAATTGGGGTACTAATTTATCAATGATAATCATTGCTCAAAGAATAGGCGAGTTGAGTTCGTTATTTCACGGAACAGATAAATCGGGACTTTTGCATCTATGAAGGCGGCAAGAATTCTATTACCCGTAACTTCCTTTTCTGCTGAGAGAAGAGTATACGGGCCATTTTGTTTAATATCCCTTATGTTGAGATCTGAGAGTATTTTCTGCACCTCCAGCACAGAACAATCTGTATCGAGCTCAAAACATCTATACCCAAGATTCAGTCCGATGTTACCTACAGCACCATTATATTGAGCCTTTCCGTCTTTGATAAATATTATGTTGTCTGAAATTTTTTCTATTTCATAGAGGTTTTGAGACGAGATGATTAGTGCCATAGAGCGGCTTACTGAGCTAACAAGATTTCTGAGATCAGTCAATACTACTGTCTGGGCTTTGATGTCCAAATTAGCTAGCGGCTCGTCTAGAATCATCAACTTAGGACTCCAAATCAACTGCCTAGCAAGTTCAAACCTCAGCCTATATCCACCCGATATCTCATGCCATCTTAGGTTTTCATATGCTTTTAAATTAAAACGATTTATTATGTAATCGACGATCTGCACATTATCCCTCCCTCTGATTCCCTTCACGGCAGCCGTAAAATGCAAATGTTGCCTTAGTGTAACTAATGAGCTCAGAGGATTAAAATCCTGCGGTATGTAAGCAATTGACTTCTTTATGAGATTCCAATTTAACGCAGGCGAAATCATTGGATAGGAGACATTTCCATCACAAAGTAATTCTCCCGCAATTATCTTCAAAAGCGTTGTCTTACCGTTTCCATTTTCTCCAACGACGCCAGTTATTTCTCCTAGTCGTAATGTAACGTTGATATCATGAAGTTTGAATCGTCGATGCCCATATGATTTATTAATGCCTTTGGCGTCAAAAACAACGTCGTTAGTTGGCTTTAGTTTCAAAAAATGCTCTCTCAATTTTTCATACAACAATTGATTCTCTTGCAGAAGGTTTTCGTCTAAGTCATTTGCTATTCGATCAATCAAAGCTTCAGCAAGATCTGTCAACATCTTAGACCTTCTTTCACCTAGAGAATATTCGCGACCTTCGTCTAAGCCCTCAAAAATTTGAGATCCAAGGAGAATCACCTCATCACGAAGCTTGGAATGAGGCAGTGCATGTTGTTCCGAAAATTCAAGAAGGCTTGAATATGATCCCACAAGGTCGCTTCGAATACTCTGCTTTAACGCTTCAATATTGGTCTTCGAGTTAGGAGGCATTAAACTTTTTGATTGAAAATGTCATTTATTATCTCAAGAATTCTTGAATACAATGCATTACGTTGGGTGCGCAGTTTTTCCCGCCGCGCGATTTGGGTATCATTTTCGTCTTTAACATTTCGAAAATCATTCTCAAGGTCATTACATTCCGCAGAAATCAAGACCATTGTAATTTCATGGCGTCGATCCAAGTCAAAGTCTTGTACAAAATCCATGAACGCTGGTGTCAACGCTTGCAAATCATTGATTATAATTTTGCTGAAAACTAATTGCTTTCTTTGCGAGATGTCATAACCATCTATTTTGTAGCCGAGATTCGGGAAGAATGGAGCTTCCGCCAAATCACCACTCCCCTGATGTGGGGAATGAATTTCAGGTCGAACAGCTTCGCCAGGGTTAAGACATTTTAGATTTTGAAATGTAATTTCTTGGAGCTGTCTCAACGTCAAGAACCTACTGTTTATACTTGAACTCCCAATGCGTAGAGCCTTTTCAAAACTTTCACTAAACATAGTTATTTGCCTGGTAAGTGAAATTAGAGAAGGATCATCACTGGAAGAAGAACATAGGAGAGCTACACCGTCTGCAGGGAAATTGTTATTGACAGTTTTCTGTAAGATGTCAGCGACTGGAGACTGAAACATTTTTTTCGCTTCAGCAGAAAAACAACAGTCTAGGATGATGTATGTCCGTAGTTTTCTCGCTATTTTTGAGATGGTTACTGCGAGCGTCTTCATTGTTATACTTGAAGCGCCTAAATTGATGTCTCGAGAGGTCTTTATCGCTAAGACATAGCCATCATGTTGGGAGGCATAACCGCCGTGCCCGATATAATAAATGATGATGTCAGTTACACCATTTGTGTGCTGATTCTCAATAAATCTACCAACTTCCAGATCTTGTTCATTGGGTCCCAATTCAGAATTAAATAAATCCAACAAGTTACCAGCCTGTATTTTCAAGCTATAATTATCAGTGAACAAACCTAGAATTTTCTTGTAGGAATTGAAAAATGCAACGGACGATTGAAAGTTCTTCGATTGCGGAAAACTTTGCGAACCAAGAAGTATTACAGCAACCTTCTCTTTATCGACTGACATCTATTTGGCCAAAGCCTGGAAAGAGGTCTCTAAAACTGGCAACACGTCTGCACTTGTGAGGTTTTGCGCGATAACTTCGCCCTTGTCTGTCTTAATGGTAATGGAAACCTCGCTTCTTTTTTTTATCCAATTCGCTATTCCTCGCGCCACAGCTACGG
This sequence comes from Chryseolinea sp., assembly GCA_049840655.1. Lineage (GTDB taxonomy): Bacteria > Bacteroidota > Bacteroidia > Cytophagales > Cyclobacteriaceae > Chryseolinea. Next base: position 50,111 of record JASGJX010000027.1, on the reverse strand, counting down.
CGGAAGTAGTACCTAGCAATACCACAACAGTGGCGCCAAAGTCCATAGTCGCATCATCTGTCTTCGTAATGATGGCAGTTTGTTCGACTTTTCTAGAGAGAAATTCTTGCAAGTCTGCCGCCATTTTGTTTGCCTCGGAGACCGTAAGATTGTCAAATGATATACTTATGTTACTCATTAGAGGTGGGGTTGTTACAAATAAGAAAATCGATTCAGCGGATGAGGTTCCAAAGGTCGCTAAAAAATTAGACGAGTGTTAAGGGGAAAATCCCCGATATCGCAAGGGTGAATTCCGGTATTTTGCATTGTCTCTCGTAACACGTAAAACAATATGCTAAGTGGGAATTCCGTGGAATATCAAATATACTTTGGAACATTTTACATTGAGCTAGTACTAAATAGTAACGCATACCGAGTTTTAATAGAGTCATCATCGTTTGCTCAATAGACATAGATAAACGCAGATTGAATTATGAGCTAAGCAATATTTGTGGTGGAGAGGAAGGTCACCCACATGAAGCGAAATTAAGCCATTTGCTCTTGTCAACAATAAGGGTGAGCTCCTGGGAAGGGTTTTTCTGTGTCGACAACAGGAAAACCATGTTATGAATGATTACAGTTCGGAAATTGAAAAATCTGTGGATAGATTTAGTTACCAACTTAAAACTTTCTAAACCATGCCACTAACTGAGAGCATCGATTGGACCGATGCAGACACACTAGTCCAAGCATTCAAGGAATTCATCTTAACTAATAAACTTGGCCCGACCACTGCTTTTGCAATTGACCGCAAAGAGATTGAAAAGGTGTTAAATCAAGACGGTAAGGAACTACAGTTACGAATATATCTGGCGTTCTCAAGGGAAGATAAGGCATTCACTATTTTGCCAATAGCATGCGAGCATGACAGCGCGAGCGATAGTTACAAAGATTATAAAATTCCTTTGGAAAAGCCTTCCGATCCGGCCACTTTGCCAATGATTGCAGCTGCAAGGCCCTGTCCTCCGCGGTGTAGTGAACTAAATTTCTTGAATCGTTAGGTGAATAATGATATTTGATATAGTTACCGACACGGTATTACCGTTGGCTTTAGTCCTCCTTATTGCTGGTAGCTACGACAAGGTACCAAAGGGTTTGAGAATAATCTTTTGGTATCTTTTGGCAACAAGCGGGATATTCATTGCTTCGAATTTGCTAGCCAATAGAGGTGTTAATAACCTGTATCTTTATCACATATACACGCCGGTATCTTTTTCGTTTTTTACGCTATTCTTTTACTCCCTGAGACTAAACGACACATTCAATCGTGCCTTGATAGTCGCTGGCCTAGCTTTTCCCATTTTTGCCGCTTCCAACAGCATTTGGAATCAAAGTATTTCAGAGTTTGATACGAACAGCATTCTGGTCGCCAATTTGCTTTCAATAACCTTTGCCATTACCTACTACTGTTTGATCCTGGTCAGTGACTATCCACTAGTGGCTACGAAGGTCTATTCATTTTGGATTGTTTCGGGTATCTTTATTTATGCCTCAGGGACATTCGTTATTTACTACTTTCTTAAATTTAGGGAGCTGTTTTTTACGTCTGTCGCTAGTCAGTTTTGGGAGATCCAAAACATCATATTTATTATGAGAAGTGTTTTCTTTTTAGTCGCGATTCTCATATGTATCAGGAGCAAGCAAATCTACCATGGGTTGTAATTGTAGCAACAGGGGTTATCGTGCTAGTTTCGCTAGGACTGATCGTCCTCTTTCTAGTGTTTCAAAATAAACGACAACGACACATCAGTGAGACGCAAGAGCTAAAGGATAAGTTTACCAGAACATTGCTCGAATCACAGCTCGAAATTCGTGAGCAAACACTCAAGCATCTTGCTCGTGAGATTCATGATAATCTAGGTCAAGTGGCGAGCCTTATAAAAATAAACCTGTCAACGCTTAAGTTTTACGACGATGAGGTCGCTACGGCTAAAGTTGAAGAGACTAAGGACTTGGTGCGCCAGCTCATTACTGATCTAAAAGTCTTGTCTACCAACTTGAGTAGCGATCGTGCCACCCAATTAGGGTTACTAAATGTGTTGGAGAATGATGTGGAACACATAAATAGGACTAATCGGATGAAGGCTGGAATAACGCATGAGGGTGAAATTCCAGCGTTTGATGACAATACTACAATCATTCTTTATAGAATGGCTCAGGAGATCTTAAATAATTCGTTGAAACACAGTAAAGCAAGTTCACTGCGGATTGCTATACAGGCCTCGGAAAAATTGTTTAAATTGGTATGTGAGGACAATGGAGTGGGATTTGACCCTGTTGAAAAGAGTAAAAACGGTGGTTCGGGTTTGTTAAACTTACAGCAGCGCGCAAAAGTCATTGATGCAAGGCTCTCAATAGTCAGCTCACATAGTGGCACGGTTGTTTCTATTGAATTACCAGTATAATGTTGAAAGATGTTGCGTTAAGAATTGGGGTCGTCGATGACCATCAGCTTTTTCGCAAAGGTTTGATCAGCCTGATCAAAATGGTTTGTCCAGACTGCGATATCGCATTCGAGGCAAGTAATGGCAGTGAGTTGCCAACGCTTCTACAAGAAAGACCCCTGCCCAGCATCATTCTGATGGATGTCAATATGCCGCGGATGGATGGATTTTCTTCGGTTGAGTGGTTGCGATCTAATTTTCCTGATATAAAAATTCTAGTTGTGAGTATGATTGAGAGTGAGGAGGCGATCGTTAAGATGTTAAGACTAGGCGTTAGGGGATATTTATGCAAAGATGTTGAACCACGTGAATTGGGCGAAGCATTGCGGACAGTCGCAGAAAAAGGATTTTACTACACAGACTTTATAACTGGAAAATTGATTCATGCTTTGCAGAATTCACTCCCGCCGGTGCAGCAACGCGTAAGTGTGCCTCATATGAATGAACAGGAAAAGAAATTTCTGCAATTTGCATGCAGCGAAATGACCTATTACGAAATAGCCAACAAGATGTTCTTGAGTCCGAAGACCATCGATGGGTACCGTAATTCGTTATTTGAAAAGCTCCAAGTAAAGAGCAGGGTTGGATTGGCGCTATACGCAGTTAGGAACGGTCTGGTAAGAATCTAGAGAGTATACAACTGTTCAATATGAACATCGATTTAGGTCGCTCGCGATCGCCGTTCCATTCATCACGAATTCTCCTAAATCATGCGGCCTACGGGTAAATGCCGCCGACAAGATCAGGTATTTTCCTGTTGTTTCAGCCGTTTTGGGCGAATAACTTTAATTCAGCTTCTAAATCAATATAGTGAATCCTGGAACTGTGATAGGTCGCGAGTACGACAGGAGAGGTCATGTCCAAATATTAATGTCGGCCTAGTAACATTCTCACGATAAAGAGGCGCGCTTCAAACACTGTTTCACACCCAGCTTGCATTACAAGATTGAGAAGGACGTAACGTTCGTTCAAATCAATAGAAACAAATGAAAACCGTTTTCTTCGATCCCAACAATGGACCACTAGTTGCTAGAGCAACATTTCTAGGAAACATTGTTGCAAATTATGAGATTTCATTACGTGAACGAAATAGCAATTCGCAGGTGAGTCTCCTAACCGGCGATAATCTAAATCCAGAAGATGATGCTGCACCCGCGCCAACACCAGTAATCGTAAATGATGGCAGGCGCGCGATTCTTGAGACTGGTTTCGTAGGAAATAATCCAGACAACGATCCTGAATACGAGATCAAATTTGAAATTCTCCAATCTGGTATTGTTGTCGGATCAGATAGTGACACTGGTTTAGTTACAGGGAAGGGACAATTCTCACTTATCTTCCTAAGGCTTCAAACATTATAGGCTATGAACAAAGTGTTTGTGCTGTTGATGGTGCTGGGAAGTTTGCTCTCCTCTCACGCTCAAAATATTGACTCGCTAACATTGAGTCATTTGAGAGTGAACTTTACGGTGCCTGATATGCCAGCATTCAAGACATTAGGTACCGATCCATCTAATCTGCTTAAGCCCTCGACTCCTCAGACGCTTGCTGTAAGCCTTTCCTCCTTCGTGCAAGGCACTTCTTTGGTAGTTCCAGAAGGCTTCGCCATTGAAGTATCACCTGCGCTATTGCTGAATACTAATAGAACTCTACAGCATCTTTCAGCTTATGCTAAGAGGGCCGTGCTCAACAGTTTCAGGATATCTCTCGGATCTTCCACAGACACTACCCTATCTCGATCGGGAAGAAATCTGGCGGTGGGATTTCGAGTGAGTTTGATTAATGAGGGTGATTTTGCTACAGATGTAGAGCAGCACAAAAAGGTTGCGGCGGCGCTAGGTGATTTTCGTGTTCATGTACGAGAAACTTCACGGTTGAAATTTGCGTCGTTAAAGAATATAGATAGTAGTCAACCAGATTGGGACACTGCAATTGCAGTACACGGTGTTTGGAAGAAAGAGTTTGATGAATACTTGGCAAGCGAAGAAGAAGAGTCGCAGCGATTATTCATGCAAAAGTTAAAAGAGTTAAAGAGCGAATATAAAAAGGTAAACTGGAACGCAAAGAAACTAGATGTAGCACTTGCTATTTTATATTCATCCCCTGATAGCCTCGTGAAGAATATTCGCTTTAATCGAGCTGACTTCTGGCTGGCTGGCGCTCTTCGAACCGGGCGAAATAGCCAGTTCATGTACGGCCTGAACGCCAGAACATTTAAGGATCTTAAAAACGGCTCAGAGCAAGGGAGTGAGAAGACATACTTCAATATCTCTGTACCAGCACGGTACCTTATCGGGACGAATAGATTAAAGGGCTTTGGCGAATTACAATATAGCTTCGACAACCTTGAAGAAAGGACGCGATTTCTTATCAACCTAGGTTCTGAGATCAACGTGGTTGATGGGCTTTGGATTAATTTTTATGGTGGCCTTGACTATGATACTGATACAGGCGACGGAAGTCTTGTTACCAACTTCAATATTAAGCTGACAATGCCTGAGCGGTTTAGTTTCTTTTAATTTATAGAATTCCGACTAACGTTATAGACTTGGATTGTGGTTGGATGGGATGCCATTTGCTAGGTTCGGGCGCAGGCGTCTTAAAATGCAAAAGGAAATTATCAGGAATATCCGAAACGCTAACCACTGAATCATCTTGTAGGCCAGTGAGCTTCAATATAAAAACGCTACGACAGCAAGGCTAGAAATTGCATTGATTTAACATAGCAGTAGCGATGAGTTACTTCAACAGCCTAATCTTTTTCAAACTTACACGAAGAGCCCGTCCATTACAACACCAAATCGTGTTAGAACGTATGGGCTTTACATCTATCGGTACGTTGTCTAAAACCCCTCAATATGAATCCCCTACTTCGAAAACAAATCACAAAAACGCTCACACGCTGGGATGATCGTACATCGTCCCGCAATCGTAATGTTAGATTGATCAAAGAGCATCGCTACTTTGACGCCGACACACCTACACGTGTAAAGAAATTTCTAGTAAGACGCGGCATCTCGCCGCTTGACACCAATGAGATTCTTAAAAATCCAGTTGGCATTCCACCGTTGATTGAGTCCGTGCAGGCTAATGATGAACTACTCAGACTCGAAAGAGTCATGGGGACCAATGACCTGCTTAACATCTGCTATCTGCAGGCTGGTCTTCAGGCGGGCAAGACGATTGGTCGGGTGTGGATTAATAACAGCGCTGGGAGTCTTGTCGGCTACGGAACTGGATTTATGGTATCACCCCGGTTGATGCTCACCAATCATCACGTTCTTCCTGATGCTGGCACCGCACGTACTGCACGGATAGAGTTCGGCTACGAGCTTGATTTAAAAAACAATCTCGTACCGTCACAGATCTTCCAGCTTGATCCATCAACTTTCTTTGTCGCCAACGAGGCACTTGACTTTGCATTGGTTGCTGTATCACCCGATAGCCAGGGCAAAGGACTCTTATCGGACTTTGGGTGGAACAAACTTTCAATCGAAGAAGGTAAAACAATCATCTCACAATGGTTAACGATTATCCAGCATCCGAACGGAATGCCAAAACAGATAGGTTTGAGAGAGAACCAGGTAATAGATGTGCTGGACAATTTCCTTCATTATAATACGGATACAGCGCCCGGCTCCTCCGGCTCGGCAGTATTCAATGAACGGTGGGAAGTAGTTGCTCTTCACCATTCCGGTGTGTGGGAGAAGGACAAAGCCGGCAACATCATGTCGATCGGCGGAAGACCGTGGGATCCAAGCATGGGCGACGACCAGATCAAATGGAAAGCTAATGAAGGTGTTCGTGTTAGTTCAATACTAAAATTTTTGGACAACGCTGGACTGAGTAGCGAACAGGCAAAACTGTATGAAGAGTTGCGCAATACGCCCGCACCTGACGATGTTGCCGCCCGAAATGACGAAAGTAATATCCATACTCCAGCGTCAGGCTGTAAGCCGATGACACAATGCACTAATCCAGATGGAAGCTTTACATGGACAGTTCCAGTTTCTATTACGGTGAACGTCGGGCAAACAGCAACACAACCCACAGCCTGCATTTCTGCAACCAAACCAAAGGTAGATGTTATACGAAAGCCTATCATTGACGCCTATGCCGCTGCTAAACCAGAAACCAAGACAACGCTGGAAAAAGCCAAGGCCGAGTTTCTAAGATTGGATGGCGTAATCGGGGTGAGAATGGGCTATGTATTTGAAAACGAATGGATCACTGACGAACGTGCCGTTGTCGTGACTTTGCGCCCTCCTAAGCCGGGCCAAAAGCTCAGCAGAGAAAACGTTCCTGCCTTGCCGCCAACATTCGATGGGTATAAAGTCCAGGTGACTGGTCCGACGTTTCTGGACCTTATTGGCGATCAACACGGAGTAGATCAAATGGAAAATCTATTGTTTTCGGTAGGAGTGACTGCAGACGAAATTACCTACACCCGGCCAACAAATGTAGTATTGGAGAAGATTGAAAGTACTCGGATGAGAGTTATTGCTCACGTTAGTCCCGAGGAAGGTTGGGTAAAACTCCAGGATTTCCTTGAAAGAATTGAGAAGAAGTTAACGGTCGGCATGTTCGACTTCGGCGCTGTCCACATCCTTAACGCCATTGAGAATGGTGCTCAACAAGGCTTTAACATGATGACGTTAACACTACAGCCAGGTGAAAGCGTCGGAGAAGGAACAAAAGCCAACGATATAGAAGACGCAGAAGCTGTAAGAAGATTGAAACAACATTTTGGAAGTAAATTTCAAAACGCATGGATAAAGATCGGGCGAGTAAACGGTTGGGTTTCGTCGTCCTATCACATCAAGGTCGCCGTAAAGGATTCCAAGTCAGTGTGGTTGTCCAGTGGAAATTGGCAGTCATCCAATCAACCCGACATTCCTAATCTCGAGAATCAAACACTACCGTTCTTGCTGCGGACGTATAACCGCGAATGGCATGCTATTGTTCATCACCCGGCGCTAGCCGATACATTCGAAAAATTCATCTTGCATGATTTCAAGAACAATAGGAACAATGCACCCGAGCGAACCGAAGCGTTACTTGAGGGATTGAATTTCCTTGTTCCTGCCGACCCACTTTTCTCGGCAATGGAGGCAGCGTCAGACTTTGAACCGTTTCAAGCATTTGACGAAGATCGGGAGTTTACAGTTACGCCTCTTCTGACACCCGACAACTATTACGACACCGTGCTTAACCTTGTCCGCGGTGCACGACGTGAATTGCTCATCCAAAATCAAACCTTCAATGCGCCCAAGGATGGTCAGGACAAATTAAATGAATTGATAGAAGCGGTCTTAGAACGCCAGCGGAACGGAGTCGACGTATTTATCATTTTTCGAATTGTTATTTCTTCTGTAGCACGTGAAAATGTAGAGAAGTTAGTCGAGATGGGATTGGACGAGAAATCAATAAAAGTCCAGAAGAATTGTCATACGAAAGGCATAATTGTCGACGGAACAACGGTGATGCTAGGAAGTCAGAATATCTCGAACGACGGAATTTCCGTCAATCGCGATGCAAGTTTACTTTTCGAAGACCAGCCCCTGGCGCAGTACTTCCGCAAGATCTTCTTCCATGACTGGAACAAACTTGCAAAATCTAAAATCGGCAGAGAAAGCCTTTCTCTGCAGCCCACAACGGATACCGAAAATATCCCAGCTGGTATGGAGCTAGTCACTTGGTCAGATATAAGAGAGACGTTGTAATGAATTCATGCATCAGGAGCCAATGGTTCCTGATGCTATTTCCCCTTAACCAAATGAGAATAGCAATCATCGTCAACAAGAATTCGGAGGCAGAACCCTTACTCGACGCATTGACAAATTATGATTTGCGACCAATCGATGTCCCGTTTCCCTATGATCTTAATAGCCCAAAAGACAAAGGCCACAAAATGACTGCCCCAAGGGCCATCTGGACCATACGCAGCGGCAAAATCCCGATTGATATTTCTATGTACTACATTCAGGATTTGATGTATCCTAACACTGAATCGAAAGAACAAAGCTCATCTAATTCAAAAGAAAAATTTGACGTCTTGTCGGCGGCACTTAATGTGTACAAACCAGACATTGCGTTCACGGTCGGTACCGCGTCTTTTCCTTCCAACCAAAATACGAACGGGTCAGTGGTAATTGGCACAAACTTTTTTCTGCATAGTGGGAGTCCAGACACCCTCTGAGCAAATTTGTTCACAAGCAACTTGGGAGCGTTATTAGGTCTAATGTTAATTCTGCTCTCTTCACGGCCATCGATGACTACATCAAAACAAGTCCACAATTAGCTTTCTAATTCCGTTAAATCCTGCTCCGGTACGTCCTGTACTGCTATATGGAAGTAATGCAATAAGCATAAGTTCAGTTAACATAACGGACTATAGGCAATACGAAAAGGCAGACCCAGAAGCCATTGACGCGCTTAAGCACTTCGACAATAGCTTTGACATGTGGTCAGTCGAAACTACTCACGGTATTGTTAGGCTTTGCTTCGAATGCCCGATGCTTTTTGTGTCGGGTATTGCAAACGGAACAGGTCGATACAATGTTGAAGCCACAAATCTACAGCGTTACGTTGCATCGTTTAATATGGTCTTGCGGTCGGCCTACTCATTCCAATTATCAATCAACTAGTACAAAAAAACTTTGAATTTAATAATTAAGAGATAGTGACAGCTCTGTCACGAAGTGTCATGTCGTAAAAACTCGAAAATTTCATTCTATGAAAGACTTGGGCATCAAGCTCAAATTGTACGATTTCCTGGGCTACTTTATCCCCGGTACTCTGTTCTGTTTTTTGATAGTCTATAACGACACGTTAACTGCTTTGCTAAGTGATGAAACTAGTTATTACACCTTCCAAGCGGCCTTCATCGAATCATCCGACGTATTAGAGCATTCTTCAAAACAGATGGGCTGAATCTTACAGGCACTGTAATAATGTTCGCCTACATAGCCGGCCACATTGTTACATTTGCAAGCTGCTACTTTCTCGAACGGTTTAGTGCGGGTAAAGAGGCTTACAAGATTTGTGCGATGCGTCCGATAGTGGAAGACTTGTACTTAAAAAAGTTTGGCTGCAAATTTTGTTTCGAAGACCAGAATCAACATGTCGCCTCACCTCGTCCTGCATCACATACTCATCGATCATCAACCCGCGCCTCCGAAAAAAGCATACAACCCTTCTATCCTCCCCACCACATCAAACCCCACATTCCATTGCAGCTTCCTATGACACTCCGAACACAAGCGATTCGGGCGCGAATCGGATTCATCTAAACTGTTCGATCCATTCATCACACAAACTGCATTGATACAATGCTGCATCGAAAGCATATGCGAGATCTCGTGCGACGAAGTCTTGATCATCCGCTCCAGACAGTTGACATAATTGCCCGCAGCAAGCGCTCCTTCGAGAAACGCGCCATGGACGAAACACCAACACGTTCCCTCATGCTCCCACGACCAAACACGAAGTTGTATGACTCGGCGTAAAGATCTGTCGCTGTCAATGCCATAATCACGATGGCATCATCTGGCATAATCCTTTTGAGATAATCCAGGATCGATGTGGTAAACAATTGCCTCCCCTCATCACCAACGCGTGCTCCTTCGGCGACTATGTTATCATTCTCCTGAGCTTCCATTACTTCAACGGGCAACTTGAAAAAGATTTTCAGGTACTCTGCGGTATACTGGATGACGGAATCCTGGCAAGGTGTGAAGCTTCCGATAGGAAGAATGTAAATGATGTTCCTCGTTTCGGTGGCTCGCACTGGCTCACTTGCAACGTACTGCCCGTACGTCTGACCCGGTTCCTTGTGAACGGACAACCATTCACCGCGGCGTGGCGGCAACAACTTTTGATCAAGTGAGGCGAGGCGGTTAATCAGCTCGGTATCCCGGGCGGACCTTCTATGATTTACAATCTTGTCATCCGACTTTCGACAGCCAACGATGAACAGCACTACAAATACGAAGGGAAGAATTCTTAATGGCACGGACATTCCGATATACAGGATAACAGTTGACGTCAAACCGCTAATACATCATTCAACTAAAAGTAACACGAAACCTCTTCATTGTTTAATATCTGCACTCATGCATTGCCTTCGATCTTGACATCAACGCCTGACTAGCACAAAGTTCCGGCTGTCGACTCACCTACCGAATATCCCCCCTTGTCAAGGACCATAGCTTGATAATCTGAGTGTACACAGGCAATTGATTGTGCCAAGACCCACATTCGATGCATTTTATTATGCACTTTCCACCCAAATCCCCCCTCCTCAATCTGAAAATGTCTATTTTAGATTATGCCCTCCATCCTCCCTGAATTCGAGTATGACGTCTTCATCTCCTACCGTCAAAACGATAATCGATACGACGGCTGGGTGACGGAGTTCGTCAACAACCTCACTAAAGAGCTGGAGGCTACGCTCAAGAACAAGGTCACGGTCTATTTCGATTCGAATCCCCACGATGGACTCCTCGAAACAAATTCGGTTCACGACAGCCTCGCGGGCAAACTAAAGTGTCTGATTTTTATCCCCATTTTTTCGAAGACCTACTGCGACCCTAACAGCTTCGCCTGGAAGCATGAGTTTCTCGCATTTATACACAACGCCGCGCAGGATCGTTTTGGATTGAACGTGCGACTCCACAACGGCAACGTATCCAGTCGCGTGTTGCCGGTGCGCATCCATGACCTCGATCCCGATGATGTACATCTTGCCGAATCCTATATCGGCCCAATCCGTTCCATCGATTTTATTTATCATCTCCCTGGCGTAAACCGGTCGCTTCGTCCCTGGGACGACGACGTCATCAAAAATACTCAGCAGCCGTTCTATCGGGATCAGATCAACAAGGTAGCCAACGCAATTGGCGAAACACTTCGCGGACTGGCGATGACGGAGAAATCAAAGTCCGACAACGCCCATGCCTACACGCAGGATGAGAAATCTATACACAACGAGAAACAACTGCACAGAGAAACGTTTCACCAAAGTGAGAAGGTCGAACACAAAGAATTGGTAGCCGAAAAGGTCTCCATCCCTCGGACCAATAAGTCAACAAACAACCGGGCAATGCCCTCCATGCTGCGTCTCGGCCTGGTAGTCGCAGCACTCATGGGCCTTGGAGCGGCAGGCATGTACGGCTTCCGTACGATGAGATACACGCAAGAGGTTAACCGTGCACGGGCTGAACTCATCCCGGCTATCGTAAAGGAACTCGACGACAGCTTCAGACCCACATTCGAAGTTTACAATATGGCCGTTGAAGCCAGACAATATCTTCCTCACGACTCGGTGTTGAATAACTTGTGGAGCAGGATCACAACCACATTCCCCATTGAAAGTGAACCACCTGGCGCCGAAATCTTCTGGAAGGACTATGTCAATCGCGACATGCCATGGCAGCCGGCTGGAATCACACCAGCGAAAGAAGTCACCGTGCCACGACGATACATACGAATGGAATTCAGAAAGCCGGGCTATCAAACAGTAGAGTTTTCAGGACCGTGGCCTTACAGTCTCCTCGGACAAGTGCTCCCCAAAATAAAACTGGACGCAACGGGTAGCCTACCCGAAGGCATGGTCCGCATCCCGGAAAAAGTAACTCCGATGACGGTTGTAGGACTTGAGGCGTATGGGCGGACCACAGTTGGAGAATTCCTTATCGACAAGTATGAAGTCACTAACAAACAGTATAAGACATTTGTTGATGCAGGAGGCTACACAAACAAAGCGTTTTGGAAGTTTCCAATTGTTAAGGATGGAGTAACCCTATCGTTTGACGAAGGAATGAAACTGCTGAAAGATCGCACGGGCATAGCCGGCCCATCCACGTGGGAGGCTGGCACGTATCCGGATGGTCAGGCGGATCATCCGGTCGCAGGTGTCTCCTGGTACGAAGCAATGGCATACGCGACATACGCGAAAAAGGAATTACCAACCGCCTTTCATTGGTCCGTGATAGCAGAGACTTCGCGAACAGAGTTCCTGGTACCGATCAGCAACTTTAATGGCAAAGGAACTACCACCGTCGGGAGTATGCCAAACCTAAGCACCTTCGGCGTCTATGATGTTGCAGGAAATGTAAGGGAATGGTGTTATAACCAAAGTAGTGCTCACGATCAACGTTTTGTCCTGGGCGGTGGATGGGATGATCAACCGTACGCCTTCAACGACAGCTATACGCAATCACCGCTCAACCGAAACCAGGCGAATGGATTTCGATGCATGGTCGCACTCGACGGAGATACAACGTTAACAACCAGCCACCAAACGCTGATGATGGACTCACGCGACTATAGCAAGGAAGCGCCGGTGGATGATAAGGCATTCGAATTATTCAAACGTCAATATGCCTACGACAAGCAGCCATTGAATGATAGCACTACGCTGATCGCTGCAACGGACCTCTACACGGTAGAGAAAGTTACGTTCGACGCCGCATATAACCACGAGCGCATGCAGGCCTACATATTTAAGCCCACGCATGCGAAAGAACCGACAAGTCCTGTTTTGTTCTTCGGAGGATCGGGTGATATCTACTCCAAAAAATTTAACATCGAAATCGTGAACCGCGGGATGACGTTCGTCATTAAGAGTGGACGCACGTTGGTGATGCCTGTATTCAAGGGTACGCACGAACGTCATGATGAACTGAAGTCAGACGTCGAAGAGCCAACGGTATTCTACAAAGACCACGTGATCATGTGGGCGAAGGATATTGGTCGCACCATCGACTACCTGGAAACACGCAAAGATATTGATGCATCCAGAGTCGCCTACTTCGGATGGAGCTGGGGTGGTGCTTTGGGTAACATCATGCCTGCCGTCGAGAAGAGAATCAAGGTCGTCGTGCTGAACGTAGGTGGACTTACCATGCATCACGCGCTGCCTGAAGCTGATCCTATCAACTTTGTTTCGCGCGTAACCCAACCGGTCTTGATGCTCAATGGCGAATTCGACATGTTTGTGCCTGTCGAAAGTTCCCAGAAGCCGATGTTCAAACTATTGGGCACGCCGGCTGCCGACAAAAAAATGTTTCTCTATAAGACAGGACACCAGGTTCCTCTGGTAGACCTCGCACGGGAGACGCTCACGTGGCTGGATAAGTATCAGTGAGCAGTTGTCACGAAGAACTTATCAACAAGGCAGTCATTACAGAGCAGTCATCACTGAGCAGTCTTGCCCACCGTCTTATACATGCCCACCGCCTGCATGAAACCAAACTGCCGGTAGAACGGCGCCAGGTGATCTCCCGTAAACAGCCCTACCGTTGCCGACGGTCGCGCATGTTGTTCCAACCATCGTGTGAGTTCATTCATCATCGCCGTGCCGATTCCCTTCCTTTGCCATGCGGGATGCACATCGACGTCCTTTACGTAATAGAAGTGTAAACCATCACCCAACAGGAATGCGATCCCTATCAACTCTCCTTCACTCTCCGCACATACGACCGTTACGGCTGCATCGATCTGTTCCTGCATGGAAGGACTGTTTCCTTCATCCGCCCATCCCAGTGTATGCAGCAACTTTCTGACATCCTCGAGCTTTGGCTTCTTATGATTGATCACAACGGACGCCGGAAGCTTATGACCAGATGGCTCATGTCCCTCAGACTTACCCGAAAAGGTGATGTAATATCCATTGAGGTCCTTAATAATGTAATCGACATGTCCCCACGGCCGCGTCTTCAGCGGCTCGACAATGTCAACCTTGTTTTGATGCTGCTCGTAAAGTTCGTTGATGTTCCGCACGAGTATCCATACGCAATTGCCAGCCGAACGCGCAGCAAGCTCGGGATGCTGCATGAATTGAATAGCCGCGGACCCGTTCATGGATACACCGCCGTGAATGGGAGGATCACCCCAAACCCAATGATTGGGAAAACCGAGCGTGTTGGTCCAGTATTGGATGGTTTCCTTTACATCAGCAACTGCGAGCACGGGTTCGCTTTGTAAGAACCGCGGCTTGAGATCATCTGGGTCTTGCATTTTACAATTTGGTCATTCTGCAGCCACATGTAAAGAGATCGACGCAAGAAACAAATGCAAATGTTCAGCGGTGGCGACATAACACTCGGCGCACTGCTACTCGCATTCACATTGTTTCGTTAATTTTAGCTAATCACCGCATCACCAGTACCGTATGGCCGCTAACAAATCCATGCCTCCGGGCTACTCATTCTTTCCGTCGATGGTCCGCACCTACAAGCAGGCTAAGAATCCCATCGGCACAATGCAGGAGAGTATGAGCCGTTTCAACGGTACCTATACGGTGAACCTCGGTATGATGCGAATCATTGCCACTCAGAACCCGGGGCTCATCGAACACGTGCTGAAATCAAATCATCGGAACTATCAGAAGTCTGAACTGCAGACCGAATACCTGGGCAAGTTCCTGGGCAAGGGACTGCTCACTGCCAACGGTGACTACTGGCTCAAACAGCGACGACTCATTCAGCCTGGCTTTCACACTGAAAAGATTCACGCTTTATATGTAACGATCAAAAACACGATCGACAAGTTTCTGCACACTGTCCCGACGGGCATCGTCGACGTATACCCACTCATGCACAAGCTCGCGTTCGACATTGTGATCAATACATTGTTCACCGTCGACGTTCCGGCCGACCAGCGAAAACAACTCGCCGATTTCATCAGCGATGTGCAGGACTACGTGATGCGAGAAGTCCGCAATCCGCACAAGCGCTGGTGGTTTCGTCTATCCGGTGAGTTGCAGGAGAACCTGGATAAGGCAACCGGCGCACGTAATGTGATCAGCTCTCTCATCCGGCAACGAAAGCAGGATCAGAGCAAGCATAACGATCTGCTTGATATGTTACTCGACGCTCGTTACGAAGAGACGAATCAACACATGACTGAAGAACAAGTGATCGACGAGATCCTGATTATTCTGATTGCTGGTCATGAGACTACAGCTAATGCGTTGTCCTGGACACTGTACTTGCTTGCCAACCATCCCGACGAGCAACGGATTGCCAGAGAGGCATCGACTTCCAACGATTTGAATCAGGTTGTCCGCAACCCTGCGCTTAATAATGTCATCAGCGAAAGTATGCGTTTGTACCCGCCGGCATGGATCAGCGACAGAGTTGCAATCGAAGACGATACGTACGGCGACTTCTTTATCCCTAAGGGTACGGTAATAGTCATCTTTTACTACGGACTCCATCGCGATACGCATGAATGGAGTGATGCGTTGTCATTCAAACCTTCGCGCTTTTCAAAAGATCACAACAAAGATCTGAAGAAGATCTATTATCCATTTGGATCAGGCCCTCGCTTGTGCATTGGCAACAACTTCGCCATGGCAGAGATGACGATCTTCGTACAATCGTTTCTGGAAAAGTTTCGTGTTGAGCCGGGGAATGTTGAACCAAACACCAAACCATTGGTGACGTTGCGGCCGGATAGAGTTGTGGTGAAGGTGTCGAAGATCAACGCTTAACAAACCTCACATGACGTCCACTGACCGCGAGCGTATAGATCCCCGGTGGTAGCCCTGAAACATCGATCACCTCACTGGTCAAATCCACATTGGTTAGCCTCCTGCCCATCGAATCAAACAATGCCATCGTACCAACGTTTCGTTGACCGTTTACAATGTTTAACACATTAACGGCCGGATTTGGATACACTTCAATTCCTTCGTGAACTTCAGACTCAACAGCTGTCACGTCCTTATCGGGCTCTTCTTCGCCCGGGTCTTCTTCGCCAGGATCCTCTCCATCAGGTGTTTCGGCAAGGAAGTTCAAATCATATTTCATAATGCTGCTGTATGGCACCTGGCTAGGTCGCTCCGTAATAGCTGCGTAAAGAAAATTTTCGCTAATCGAAATAGATCCTGTAGTACCCCCATGTCCCCGACTATGGATAATATGTTCGAAGCCTGTTCCATCGGGAGCAATCCGATAAACAACGCCTCCATCCATTGGACCTCCGTTGGCGAGAAGTCCATATATAGCGGTGTCAGATACGACGATCTCTCCTCTTGAAATTCCGCCTACCTGCCAATTAAAATCCTTCAGCTTTTTAAATCCCGTGCCATCAACGTTCACGCGATACAAAGTGCCCATGTCAATCGCCTCGCCTCCCTGTAAGGCAGCAACGAAAAGGGTATCCGCTAACAGGGCAATAGTTCCTCCGTTTCTTCCTGCGTCTGCGACACCGCGATCAAGTATTATCTCAAAGTCGGACCCATCATTATCAACTGCGTAGACGACATTTGCTCCGCTTTGCTTTATGCCAAGTCCGATAAGACGATTGTCCTTCACGATCACAGAACTCATGGGGACTATAATATCTGTGCCCTTAAAACTGAAAACGTTCGATAGCACCTTAGTGCTGCGATTGAATTTATAAAGGATTCCAGCACCGTCGTTGGACGCACCGACAACACCGTATAGAAATTCTCCATCAGCGGCGACGCCTCCACGGGGGGCCCATCCGTTAGCATCACCAAACTGACTTAACACCTCAAAGTTCAATCCCAGCGTGTCAATTGAGAATAGCGTGCCTGAGGAAGTTTGCCCGCCCGTCGCCGTGGTTCCATACAATCGATCATCCACGCGGATAAGCGAGTACTCCGGAGAAGATCCGTCATTAACATTAAAATTGTGGAGCAATGTATAGCCCGATCCGTCGTTCTTCATTTTGTAGATAACGCCACCGTTGTAGCGTCCACCTTTGCTAGCCACACCAAATACGGATGAACCGGCATGCACCAAAGCTCCGTTGGGATCGTGTCCTTGATTATCGGCTTCAAACTGCATTAGCTTCTCAAATGATGATCCATCCGTGTTCAGTCTGAATAAAACACCGTAGTTTAAATCACCGCCGGCAGTATAACCATAGAACTTACCTTCATGTTCCATGAGCGAGCCGGAAGGATACTTCCCATCCGCACCGTTAAATGAATGAAGGGTCTCGTAGTTACTTCCATCAAAGGCTATGCGAAATATTGAACCCTTTTCATTGTATAGCATTCCATAGAGCCGGTCATCCTTCACGATCAGCTTGCCTGATGGAGTATGACCGGCAAATCCGAAGTTCTTAATGATCGAAAATCCAGTGCCGTCCTCGCCTATTGAAAAAATGCAAGCCGGAAGGATTGAACCGAAAGTAACACCATATAACGTTGTACCTGATTTGACTAAACCTGACCGTGGGTAAGAGCTCGTCGTCCCATCGAATTCGTGTAACTTCTGAAAGCCACTCCCATCAATTTTCACCTTATATATTACACCGGAATTATGCATTCCACCCCGAAGGCTAACACCATACAACCACGAATCCGACATAAGCAGAGGACCTGTGGGGTAGGAACCTTCGGGTCCCGGAAACCTGGCGAGTATTGCATGCCCAGTACCATCTGTATTGATTCTGAAAATATTTCCGCCTTGTCCAGTTTCACCCTGCACGCAAGTCCCGTATATCACTTCGTCGACAACGATTAAGCGGCTATACGGAAGGGCGCCATTGTTACCACCAAAATCAAACAGTTTAGTGAACTGAGTGCCGTCTTTTTTCAGTTTAAAAACTACGCCCTTATCAGCGGCACCTCCGAAATTAGTCGTTCCGTATAGCATATCCCCTGACAACACTACTGCCCCGTATGGATTGACCCCATTGATCGCATCAGCGAATCGATGCAACACAAGTAGGTTGGTACCATCGAGATTTGTTCTGAATACAGAGCCATGGCCACTTGTACTTCCATCGTATCGCACGCCATACAGGTATACCCCGTCCGTTGCGAGCTCGCTCTCCAAAACATCGGCTGTCTCAGTGGGATAATCGTACAGAGTCGTGAGTTGGGCAACTGATCGCGTTGAAACCAAAAAAACAGCTGCGATCAACATGAGCGCATGACTCGCACGCGCAATTGCAAGGAAAAAGTTTGAATTCATAAAGAAGTACGTGTCTTGCAGACAACGGAGTTTGATGCAAAGGTACGAATTGCATCCTCAGTCTCCATTGAATAACATGAGTTATAGGGACTCTATTTGATTGAAATTCTTACATCTGAAGAGGTAAGAATTTACACTTCAACAAGTGGTCGACTCAATTCTCAGATCATCGACAATCAATTCTCATGATTGCAAACCGTACGGGTTTGTTTCCCTCCACACCAGCACCAAAATCAAATTAATTCTATCTTTAACTAATACATCTCTATCGCGTTTATCTTGCTCCACCTCCTCCGTTGCCTATGAAACACTTAACATGCGTCTTATTACTGCTCGCAATAGCCCTCAAGTGCTCGAGCCAAAGTCTTGATAAATATACTTCGCAGGGAATCTCAAAGCTCAACCATAAAGACTACACCGGAGCCCTTGAAGTTCTTACGCAAAGCCATCGAGACGTCTCCCAATTATATTGCCTATTACCACAGAGGTATCGCCAAAGACAACCTCCACCGGTACACCGAAGCAATCGACGACTACACCGAAATCAATAGAGCTTCAACCCATGTTTGCGCTTTCATATTCGAACCGGGCCGCGTCGGCACTTGAACTCAAAGACTATCAGGCATGCCTGAGAGACGCAAACGTTGCTATCACAATTGACCCGAAGCTTGCTCCCGCATACAGCAACCGTGGCCTTGCAAAGACTGGTCTTAAAGATTATGCAGGCGCCATGTCCAACTATGACAAGGCGATAGAAATTGACCCTAAGTTTTCCCGTGCTTATTATAATCGGGGGATCACAGAAGCCGCCACCCGAAACCACGCGGCTGCAATAAAGGACTATGACAAGGCGACTGAACTTGAACCGGACTATGCCCCGGCATATAACAATCGTGGAGTCACTAAGCTTGAATCAAAGGACTACGAAGGCGCCAAAATGGATTACACGCGCGCGCTCAAGATTGACCCAAACTATGCCAAGGCATACTTCAATCGCGGAATTGCCAATGATCGCTTAGGAGAATTCAAGCAGGCCATCGCAGACTATTCAAAGGCGGCCGACCTACATCCTACAGACATCGACTGCTATCTTAATCGTGGTGTTTCGAAGGCCCGTCAACAACATCCAGATTATAAGGGAGCCATTGCTGACTTTAATAAAGCCATCGAAATCAATCCTAATGTTCCTTTCGGATACAACAACAGAGGATTTACAAAATTGAATCTTAAAGACTTTAATGGTGCTGTCGAAGATTTTACAAAAGCCATTGAAGTTGATCCCAACTTCCGATCTGCCTATACGAACCGTGGAGAAGCCAGGATTGAGTTAAAACAATTCGACGAAGCATGCGACGACTTCACCAAAGCCAGCGAACTTGGCGACACAGCAGCTGCGGAGCTTGCTCAGAAACATTGCCGTAGCAAACCATAACCACCTACCCTACTTAACCTGTATCAACCCCCTGCTCTCACCCTGATCACTCTTCACCTGAAGAATATACAATCCCTCCTTCACCTTATCGAGCGCAACGGTCGCCTCATGCGCCGACATCACACCCTGGTATATCTTAAACCCCGCCATATCATAAACACTTACCTCCGCGGGAAGCTTTGTCGTCTTATCAAGCGTCACCTTGAACTCACCCGACGACGGATTCGGATAATAACTCATCGCCATCTGTTGTCCGATGCCCAGTGAAATACTGCCTACAGGTTCCGAGAATGTATCGGTCATGATCTTCTGAAACGGCGCCGTGAATTGTGATTCACCAATAACAATTCCCTTCTTATTCAGGAACGATACGGTGACGGGCACACTAACGCCTGTAGTCTTCAGGTCCAGCGAAAGCGACAGATCCTTAGAATCAGTAACGAGATGGATCTCCGTGACTCCCGCCTTGGCTAGCTTATCATCAATGCGGATCAGCTCCTTGTAGACATTGGCATCCATCATCCGCAGCGAGAACGTTCTGAAATCTTTACTCCTCGGCAGCTGCGCGTCGAGTGGTTTCGTGAACTTAGTTTCCCATACCACCTGACCATTATAAGTCATCACAGACTGCATCAGCGGATCATTACAAAACGGTGGCATGAAGCATCGCCACGCTATCCTTAAATTAGTCCAGCATTCTTCATAACGGAGGCGGTAGAGGTCAACCTCCACTCGTTCAAACCCGCGGGCAAGATCAGGTATGGGTGGAGCGGGTTCTGTGAGTGTATACTGGGCAACAAATTTGCTGAGCGGGTACGCCGGATTCTCTCTGTTGCCCATGATGTGCAGGCGATTGTCATTGTCTATGATCATGTTCCTGATCTGACGGTCGGCGACGGTTGCAGCATCAAGATAATTTCCCTCTGCATTGTATGCATAGAGCCTGTACGACGTAGCTGAGAAATCTAAGTTTGTACCAATAATTAACCGACCACGTCTATCCAATGAAAGGGCCCTCGCCGTTATGTATTCATCTGTCCCCGTAATCTCACGAGACCATCGCATCAAACCCGAACCGCCGGTATCAAATTTGTCGAGCTTGACGACATTGTCCGTTTCACCATCATACGCGATATATATCGACGAACTCGCCGGATCCAGAGCAATTGCCCTCCGTTGATTTTCAGATGTAATTTCTCCTGGCCTCTCCTGATGCCAGAGCGGTTCCGGCGATCCCGACAGATTCCATTTGGTAAGCGTATTGAACCCATCGTCTCTCGTTCCGTCCAGGTAGCGCTTTTCACCCAACACATACACGCCGGTTCCGTCGACGGCGATGTCGTAACCTTCGTTCGTAAAATCTGGTGCTGTAATCTTATTGATCCATTGAAAAACTCCTGTGCTGTTATACTTGATAACAAACAAGCTTCCAGGTGATGCCGCGCTGGGTGATATCGGAAGGTCACGGGTCATGCCCGTCACATACACATTCCCGGCAGGATCCGTAGCGACCATGTTGGGCCCGATTCCGGAAGATGAGCCAGTTCCGTATCCCATGTCATACGGCCTGTTCCAGATCGCGCTTCCTGTTTCACCGTTTATCTTGATGGTTCTCATTTGATCGCGACCGGGTGTGACGTCAGTTCCGATTCCGGTAAATATTACCCCCGATCCGGCCGGGTCAGGAACAATTATTTTTGAGAAGCAATGACCAGCCGCCGTGAATACGAATGGCCGCGTCCAGGATTGAATCCCCGAAGTACCACCATCGATGATCTTTACAACGGCGGCACCATTCTGCATCCACGGCTCCCTGGGTGTTATCCCAACTTCACCCAGCACAAACACGGCACCGTTCTTAAATGCCAACGACATGGGAAATACTTGACCCAGGCTACCCTCGACGTATCGGAGTGTCCAAACTAAACGTCCGAGATTATCATACTTAATGATGTTCCAATAATTTGGTTCAGCACCTCCGGCGAATCGAACTTCCAGCACGTAACTGTCACCGTTCACAGGATTGACCGCCAGTTTCAGCTCGCGCCCCACTCCAGGCCCCCGCTGGTAGGCTGCCCAGTCGTGCAGAAATACCTGGGCGTTGGACTGAACCGATAAACAGATGATGGTCAGAAAGAGGCACAGCCTGGCTGCGAATCCGGGAAACGGCAATGTTGTGTTTTTCATTGGATGCAAATGAGAAGACCTTAGTGTTAAACAACTCAAAAGGTAACCATCAGGGCATCGCTCAGATCTCATGGAGTACGGTCTGAACATCTATGAACAATGTTGCAATCAACGGGACTAACGAATAGTTACCCGCGGAGAAGTAACAATTTCTTCTGGACTTTTCCCAACTAATAAATGTAACCGTTTTGTTATCTCGACATATACGGCCCATAACTCCCCACAACCTCCCTCTTATCCGACATATCATCGAGCACATACACCATATAACGCGCGCCGTTATCGTACACCCTTACCACTACATGTCCGTGAAGACTTCTATAGCTTTGTTCAATGCGATCTCCGATCACAAGTCGGTTGGCTTCAAGCATATCAGTGGTAAAAAGATCGCGCGTTCCGGGGTATAAAGATTCTGATGTAATCCTGCGCAGCACTTCCTCTCCGGGATGATCCGACGACCAAACCTGCTGCACCCACACGCGTGGACGCAACGTACGGACATACGCCGGACTCTGAGAGTCACGATTGCCATGATGATTCAGCGTAGCTACATCCACGGGTCCGATAACAGGAGCAACATGGGCTTCCAGGCTAGAGGGATCACTCTCTCCGATAGCATTCATTCCACTGATGTCTCCGCCTGTGAAGTAATCAAAAGCACCGTATGAAATTTTGATGCAGGTGCTCAGTGGATTTTCTCCTGGGTATTGTCCTACGTTAAATAGCGATGTGTAATCATTGTCTGCATAGCCGGTCCACACTTGCCCGTTGACAGAAATGTTGCGCACGACAAAGTTGGAATACAACTTTGGATCTTTCTTCAGAACAATTTGATCCTTAGCACCGGGTCTCAGCTTTTGATGGACCATTCCATTCTTCTGAGTTTGATAGTCGATGAACTTCAAGTACTCACGAATACTTTGAAACTCCTTACTTTTTGATGGATCGCCTGATTCCTTCTTAAGATCAATAGGAAAGTCAAACCCGCGATCGATCATCGTACTA
Source organism: Chryseolinea sp. (assembly GCA_049840655.1). Taxonomy (GTDB): domain Bacteria; phylum Bacteroidota; class Bacteroidia; order Cytophagales; family Cyclobacteriaceae; genus Chryseolinea. Next base: position 27,045 of record JASGJX010000027.1, on the reverse strand, counting down.
ATCTTTATACGCTCGCCAACTCCCGTCATTCCGGCAAGCCGATACGTGCCACCTGCAAACATTGGCCGGGTCTCATCCCACTCACCAAAGTGATCGTCGTGAAAATGAGTGATGAGCGAGTAATCTAAAGCAGGTTGTTTGCCATCGGGCATGAGCTGTCGGATATAGTCGACGATCCACTCTGATGGCGAACGTTTGTCATTGGGCTTGCGGACCGTATTGCGCGGCGACATCGTCCGGGCATGCGTATCTGACATATCGCCCGCATCGATCAGCATAGTGGTGCCGTCCGGAAATGTTAAGAAGGCTGCATTGCCCCGACCGGTGCTGATGTGATGAATGTCAAGAAAGCCTTTTTCCCAGCGCGGCAAAGGCCCTTTGTTTTGAGCGTGTGTTGTTAAACAAACTACAATGCAAAAAGCAGGTAGTGCGATAGCTTTCATCAACATAAGAAATTGTTAGCGAACTGTCCGCAGTATAGCAACATTATAGAGATGACGACGCTTCCTCAGATCAAATTAAGATTAAGAGATCACACCCGAACCGATATCCACCGGCACAGCTGGCGTATTACGCTTCCATACCGGGACCAAAGCCCACAAATCACTCCATCTCCAACGCGGAAAAAGTATCATACCTGATGCTCAATCCCAATCTCTGCACAAATTCTTTCCTGTTAAAATGTATCTCCTCATAATGCCTGGCCAGTGCTGCCTGCGCCGCTTCATAGCATTCGGTATTTTCCCACGTCACGACCGACATCATATGCAGATTCCCTGAATCATCCTGCATCTCATAATAGTCACCCTTCACATAACCTGGCAAGGTCTTCAAATAGCGTGGCGTTTGAGTAGATTGTTTCCTGAACTCCTCAACGGACCCTTTGGGCACATCGATTCGGCCAATGTTTACTTTGTAATTCATTTGCTTTGGATTTTTAGTTGCTTGACTAGCTGCATTTTTGTCATTGCTTGATTGCGCTTGAACAGCATAAGCTACGACCAGCATACATACGATGATGGCTGATCTCAACATGTGTTTTGACTGCATAACATTATGGCTGATGATGCAGGCAATTTCAGCTACGTCAAACTCAAAAACCTTGACATAGGTCAAAAAAGCAAACTACTTCCTGGATTTAAGGCGACTTAAAGTCTCCTCTCTCATATCAAGAAATGAGGCGAGCACCCGGTTGGATACATTCTGAATGAGTTTGGGATTGCCATTCAGCAGCTTCATATATCGCTGCTGCGCGCTGAGCGTCATCAATGCTTCAATCTTCCTGCTTTGAGTTAAGACAGCAACTTCCAGGAGCTTCGAATAAAATTCTTTCCATTCCATGTCCGATTCTTTCAGGCGATGAAGCTCCTGATGATCTATGACCAGGAGTTCTGAAGGTTCTACCGCTTCAATGTATTCCAGTGATGGACTTTGTGACACAAAAGCTGACCATGCGGTCGTAAAGCTGTTGGGAAGCGTAACAGAACTTGTTTTCTCGACTCCCTGCTCGTCCGTAAAATAAGTTCTGACACATCCGCTAAGCACATAATAGAGCTTTTCGCACTTCTCCGACGGCCGCAGCAGAATTGTATTCTTGCTGGCGGAAAGGGAGTAAAACCTTTTTAAAATACCATCTGATGGTTTGATGCCGTGTCCTAAGTGCAGTTTGTGTGCCATGTCTTCTGTGTCTGTATTACATATGTTTTACGTCAATATCCGCAAATGGTTAATAAATACGGAACACGGACACGACACTAGCGAATCACACTAAAAACTTTTATCCCACGATGCTGCTCAATATCACTTACCCAACAATACCTTGTAATGACCAAGTATCTTGATCAAATCTTCTTTCACATTAAACTCCAGTTTGTTGGTGTCGGCAAATGACTCCAGCGCTTCGTAATGCACACCGGTGTACTCCTTGATCAGATTTCTATCAATGTACTTCTTGCGATGACTTCGTGTGTCACCAAGAACTCCTTCTATCTCTTTTTCTCTCAACTCAAGGTAACGTTCTATTTCTCCGCTGTCATTAACGATAAAAATTGTCTCTGTTTGAAAGGCAACCTTAGTGTGATCAGCGCCAACCATCGTCGGAGCAACCCTTGGCAGAACTCCTTTTTGTGGCTTTACTTCAACGGGATCAATCTTAGACAACACAGCGAACGATTTAAATTCTGCCAGCACTTCAAAGAAAGCGGGCTTGGTAAATCCAACTGCCTCGTCAGTGTAGTCGAACACAAGAAATACACGATGCCGTAACAACGCCGTGTCATAAAAATTAAAACCTGCAGCTTTCCTGGACGTAAACGACCGCGACTCCCGACCTTGATCAACGGTGACAATGCCCTGATTGTCGTTAAACGTAATCTTCCCCTTCACGATCTCATCGTCCAGTGTTTGTACCGAGCCGATACCCGTGGCAACTTTAGCCTGGACAATCTCAGCGCTTCTCTGCTGCGCCATCGCTCCAGATATTATGCAGATAGAAAGTGAAAACGTTAAGACCGGACTAATAAACTTTTTCATGATTACAAAAGAGTGACAAATGGTAGTAGTAGTTAGTCTTGATTCTTGAGTCGTTGGTATTGGTTGTTAGTATGCATAGTCTTTGAGCAATGCATGTATCACATACAACGCATTCACTACATGCAGTGCATCTACTCCAAACTAAAATTACTGGAGACCAAACTCACGACTCAGGACCAGAGACTCAGGACTTATTAAAGGGGTATAAAAGCCAAATTCAATTATCCTAACACTAACATACCAGCTCCAAAAGTACGACTAATTAAGGTAGATTTAATGAGTTTACCCCGGCAAAATCTTAATGCCCTGACAACGAAACGGCTATGCGGACAGTCGCAATTTCGCGAACAAAAATGAACGATTTGACGGTTACAATTTCCCCGCTAAAGGTATACTGATAGATTTGCAGTCCGAATCAACGCTATTGTGTCGAAGTCAACCGTTGCTATTTCATTCTTACTGGTCCTTTGTTCCGCGTGCCTCCTCGTTCGGGAGGAAGAGAATTTCAAAGACGTACCAAAAACCCCGAAACCTGCCTATATCGGCAATGTTTATTATTCAGTAACAGGCGGAAATTATTATCCGCTGCAGGACACGTTGTGGCTTGCAAGCTCAGCTTATCTGGACATTCAGAATGGAGTGGTTTACGATTATGAGGCATCTGTCGATGGTGAAGTAGTGAGACCATATAGCCAGGGACGCGAAAGGTTCGTGCTTGAAAAAGGCAATACACAACCGGGCGTACATCAATTAGAAATCATTCAACGCGTCAAATCAGGTACAAACAGCCTGGCCGATAAGGCAGAGGTCGAGTACGTTGAATACAAAAAAGCGTATGTGCTGATGATCGGCGATCCGAATTTTGTACCGGAAATTACCAGTGTTAAGGTGGTAAATGGTACGCTCCGGATTGAATGGAAAGCATTTACTCAAGGCAATTTTGACGGCTTCATTCTTCGTAAATATTCCGGATTCGGCTACATGGCTCAACGTGAATTCAAGATCAATGACCAAAAGTCAAATCATTTTATAGATTCCACTTTTGTAGGGGGCGACGTGAGATACGACTTGCAGGTTAATCAGGGTGGACTGTTCAAGAATTCGCCTTCAAAGTCAATTTACGTTCCCTACCTTTCTAATCTCACGCTTTCCCGGGTTTCCGAAGGTCGCTTGAAACTATCCTGGAATACACCGCCCCTGATCAAAAACGTAGATCACTTCAGCATAAGCATAGGCAGGGAAATCCTGCAAGATAACATTGCTCCCTCCACGCGCTCGATTGAGTTCAACGGTACGGCTCTCTTCGGTGAGACCAAATCATATTATATTGAAATGGATGCAAAGATCCCCGACGCAATTTTTAGGGATGCCGATCGCTTTGGTAACACTGAACAGCTAATGGTCGGAGAGCGACTCCGAAGTTTCAGAAGCATCAAATACAATAATGCAAAGCAAGCGTTCTTCCTGACACATGAACAGTATATTGATTCCAGAATATTAGGCATCTATAAGTTAAACAATGATTTGCAGGTTATCGATTCTACGCTGTATACTAGTGATGACCCCACTGAGTTCTACCTTTCACCGAATGGCCAATACATGTACTTGTTCACAGGTCGCCAGGTTGAGCAATTTGATCCCAATGACCTTTCAAAGAAGGTGACATATACTTTGCCTGATATTGGAATTCAGACTGGCTATTTTGACTCCTTTACGTACGATGACTACTTCCGCGTTTCAAACAACAATATCCTGTTACTGCGGCAGTATTACTGGAACTACCTGGTGGACATGAATCAGCGCAAAGTGATCTTTCAACTACCACCGGGTGGCAACACGCATCTCTCGGCCGACGGAAATTATCTCATCAACAATACAAGTTTGTATCGCGCCAGCGGCGGAACATATGTCCTCGACACCACACTCCCCTATTCAACGATCAGTTACGTGCAATTTTTTGATGATGAACCGTCAGTTTTGCTTGTCGTAACGGATTCAAAAGTCATCAAGTACGACTGTGCATCCAGGACTGAATTGATCTCCTGGAACGTTGTTGCCAACTATCGGCCCCATCTTGTTCAATCATCAAAGAAACTGTTTCACTACGTAAGTGGGAAATACTTTCCAGATCAGGCAGTTGCGTTGTTGGACCTTGAGACAGGTACCATCCAGAAACAAATAAACGTCAGGGGAGATTGGATCCGTTTCGATAAAAATATACTGTTCGATCGACGTGGCTTCGCCTTACGGGATTATTGAGTTATGAAGTTGAGATTATTATTGTTAGCCGTATTTTTTGTTTCATCACTGACGCTTATTGCTCAGGGAAGTTTATTTGTCGAGGCTACAGTTGGCCAATATTCGATGCAAACGCTGAAGCAATTGCAGACGGAAATGCAGAAACAGTTTGTTGATGGCGGCATAGAAATGAAAACGGTTACGGAATTTCCGATATCGCTGCAGGTTGATGCTGGCTACCTGAAAGAACTTTCCGACAAATATGATTTCGGTGGCTACCTGAATTATGCCATGACAAAAGGCCGAATTCACTATGCGGATTACTCGGGAGAAACATATGCTGATCAGAACGTATCGAGAGTTGTATTAGGTGCTAAAGGCATTAGTCGCCTGCGAAACCGGTTTGCCTTATATGGCAAATTGGGTGTTAACTACAGTATGCTGGGGATGGAGTTTGTTGCTGATATTTATGGAGTTGGAAAGGATGACGAAATGCATCGTTTTCATTCTCTCGGGGTGAACATCGAACCGGGCGTCCTATGGACATATAACAGGGGCATGTTTAGCTTTGATATCCATGCGGGTTACGAGCTCAATGCACAGGGCAAAACTTTTTCCGACGGAGGAAGTGGATCATATCTCCAAACTCAGGAGGGAGGCAACGTAAATATCAACTGGACCGGCGTAAGGGCCGGCGTTGGAGTAAACTATCATTTCAAGTTTAAGCGACGATACGGCATCAGTATTTCGTAGTCACTTGAGCGTATTTTCTGTTGTTCACTCAAACGAGTATTGTTCTATCCCAGCGAAAATTCAAATGCTCGCCGAATTCAACGTCCCTCAACTGATAGGACGTCAAACGCCTATATGCCGATAATATAACAGAAACTGGATATCGTATAAAGTCCTGCTTAGATTACAATACCCTTCAGTCCCTCATAGATCTTCTTCATACGTCGATATGATTCACGGCTATTGCTCTTCTTATCGAAGATCAACTGCAACTCTCCACGTTGGGATTTAATACGGAACTGAGTGCCATCCTCGAGTGAGGTAATGGTTTCAAGATCTCCATCTTCAAAATCGAACTGTGCTGCAGGCGCCACTGCATTGTTTATGTATTGATAAAATTGATTGGCTTTCTCACGCGGGAAGCTTGCATCAAGCGTATAGGTCGTCTTAGTCTCACTCACCTTCACCGTTGTGTGATCGTTACTGATCGTTGTTGATTCGGTTTTTCCAGTATTGCATTGGGTCAACACTATGGCCATAAGACAGAGGAAAATGATCGCTGCTTTTCTCATTGCATTTGTTTTGCCCGACCAGATCAATAATGCTGCCACGTGGAAAAACGCCTGTTCCATGCAATTGGTGATGGTGAACTGTTCACTTTTATGCTGATCGGTGTATCATTCTGAACAATAGGAATGGCAGGATCGTAGCGAAGCCACCTTCGACGGCGCCTACCTTCGCCTCGAGTTCGAGAGCCTTGTTTTGTGGAAGGCTGTTCTAGGCACCATCCAGGCCTTTGCTAAAGTTAATCTGGTCGATTACTTCTTCCTGATCCGATACAACTTCCCACCATCGGTCACGGCAAACAACATCCCATCGTGATACGCAATATCGCGGAACCGTTCCTGCTTATCTGCCACCAACCATTCTTCACCGACGACCTTATTGTTCTTAATCACGAGACGCGCTATACGCAAACTGCCAAGTCCGCCAATAAACAGATTGTTCTCCCACTCAGGAATGGCCTTGCCTTTATAAAAACTCATACCACTCGGTGATTGGACGGGATCCCAATAATAAACGGGTTGTTCCATACCTGCCTTTTGTTGAATGGCGTCGCCTATCGGTTTTGCGCTGTACTCCAGCCCATACGTGATCGTTGGCCATCCGTAATTCTTTCCGGCCTTCACGAGGTTCAATTCATCGCCACCGCGTGGACCGAACTCTGCTTCCCATAGCTCACCCGTTACCGGATGAATATCGAGGCTCTGCGGATTACGGTGACCATAACTGTAGATCTCAGGCATGGCATCTGTCTTGCCAATGAACGGATTGCCAGGAGCGGGTTTGCCATCTTTGGTGATCTTAAAAACTTTACCTAATCCCGAGTTCAGCAACTGCGCCTGTGCCCGTCCATCGAGGCGTGCCCTTTCTCCCGCACTGACAAACAGATTTCCATCCTTGTCAAAGATCAGTCGTGATCCGTAGTGAAGAGTACTATTATCGTGTTCCGGCGTCGCACGGAAAATCACCACGGGATTGTCAACGGTACCGCTAGCCTCATTCAACTTGCCTTTGGCCACCGCGGTGACATTTCCCTTTTTATAAGGTTCGGAATACGACCAATAGATCATCTTGTTATTTGCATAGTCAGGATCGAGTGCCACATCAAGCAATCCTCCCTGATCTCTGTCGTCGACTTTAGGCAGGCCCGTGATCTTTTTCGCAAGACTTCCATCCTTATTTCGTATCTGCATGAAACCACTCTTCTCCGTGAGCAGGAATCTTTCATCCGGTAACAAGATGATTGCCCATGGCCTTCCGAGGTCGTCGGCCAGTTGATCAACCTGGTAAGGCGTGGTCGTCTGAACAGCGTTGACGCGCGTTTGTCCGGGAAAGGCGGGCTTATATTTTGTGTTCGGTGGATTCTTTTCAAGCGGAGGCAATGTATCTGCTTGTACAATGGCTGCTGAACGATCGTCACCTGTTGCTGAACGACCACTATCAATAGCCGAACTCTTATAGGCCCCTCCGACAATGCAGAGTGTCAGGGCGGCAGACACGTAAACAACTCTTCTCATGGGCTTCTAATTTTCAGGGAATGTAGGAAAAAATGGAAATCCCTATGACCGGTATTCTATCGACACATTGGGAAGGTGATGACCAGCGCGAGAGATCCCATATCGTTAGACATGCATTTAGATCCCGTAGGGATCTCATATCGTTAGAGCAAGGCGATATTAAACGCTCCGCGTGCGACATTCGATCTTTTAAAGAAATACGCACGATTATCGCACGCAAAACGCTGAACGTATTAATTACCGCCTTCAGGGGTCACAAAACCCACCTATCCGGTATTCATATATCTACTACTCCCTTCTTTCGTCCGGCCCGAACGTTGCGTGTTGAAAATTGATGGTCTTGACGTAGCTTGGGCGCTAACTGTTCAATAGTCTAAACACTCCCGTTTGTGAAATCCCTGCACCGTTATCTCCTGCTGGCAATCGTCGTCACTATTACCCATTCCGCCACCGGCCAATGGATGGATATCGGAGAAACCAGGCTCGATATATCCTTCCGCGACGCCAACAACGGTATCATGGTGGGCGCATCCGGCCTGACCATGAAGACAAAGGATGGCGGCCAGTCATGGTTCAATGACCAATCCGCGACGGAATTCACAACCAGCCCCCTGATCAAGGTCTTTACCTTCGGCAACAACATCATCGCACTCGACCGATCAGGTCCCATGGGCCCTTCAACACACATATACACCTCGGCAGATGGCGGACAGCATTGGACCCGAAAGTTCATGAGCAACCGTTACCTGATGATTCACTTCATCAATGCCAACGTCGGCTGGTATTGGGATCAGTCTCCCTATAAGAATAACGAATATCCGTATAGAACCACCGACGGCGGACAAACCTGGACACAAACATCCGACATCCTGTCTATCTCAACCATGACCTCAGTGGGCACTACGACATGGGCATGGTCGCGCGTAGGCAACGATAATTTCCTTTCGAAGAGCACCGACCAGGGAGTAACCTGGACGACACTCCCCATTACTCCTTTCGCCGATAACTTAAATAATCTTAACTCATTTCAATTCCTCGACGATCAGCACGGTTGGATGAGCAGCGGCTTTGCCAATAGCTTTTACAAAACGGCTGACGGCGGAGTGACCTGGGAACCAGTATCATTGCCTTCCCCGAATCATAGTGCTTCCGTAAGAAGCATGCACTTTATTAACTTCAACACGGGGGTAATAAGCATCACTGACGAACTTCTTCTGAAGACTACCGACGGAGGCACAACATGGCGCGAAGTACACCGGTCACCGGACAACTTCTGGTGCCACTTTAAGAAAGTCCATTTCAAAGATGCCACGCATGGATTTGTCATCGGAACAGCAGGCTACCTCGCGACAACCGATGATGCCGGCGAAACCTGGACGCAGAACACCTTCAGCACGGTCACTTCAAACGAGCCGATCATGGACCTCGCATACAACGGTACAGATATCTGGGCCGCCGGCGATGGACTGCGGCAGCACAGTTCAGACTCGCGTATCTGGGTGGAAGACCCTGCAAGCAACAGCGCCGATAATGAGCTCAATTCGATCGCCTTCGATCAGCATGGCAAAGGGACCTTCTCTGTAGAGAAAAGGATTTACACGACAACAACCAACGGCGTAACCTGGACTTTTCAGCCTGCCGTATACGATCCATCGAATGCACCATACCTGGCATTGGAAAAAGTACGTTATGACCCGGCGGGCAACCTTTGGGCTATTGATTACAACGGACCTTTGTACAAATCCACCGACGGCGGACAAACCTTCAAGCTGAAGAAGCAATTTTCGTCTTTTATCGCGCTGGCGGATTACGTGGCCTTTCAGTCAGCACAGGATGTCTGGTACTACGGCAACCAACAATTATTGCGTTCGAAAGACGGTGGTAATACGTGGACGCAAACCAATGAGGTGGTTACTTCTATGTACTTTCTTAATCAACAGGTCGGCTGGAAGATCCTACCCGGCCGCGTTGTTTACAAGACGATCGATGGCGGCGATACATGGAAAAATATGGGCGTTGTCAACGCACTGAGCGATTTTAGATTCTGCTACTTCGCGGACGAATTTACAGGCTGGGTCGTGGACATCAGCTCGCATGCATTCAAAACGTCGGACGGAGGAAAGACCTGGACTCAGGAAGCAACCGGATCCGATGCACTGGTAAACGCGGTTGCCTTTCGCGTGAACGGGAACAATAAAGTCGAAGGATACATCGGAGGCGAACAGTTAGTTAAACTCACCACCGACTACACGCCAATACAGGCTCTTGCAGCACCGGTATTATCCGCCACGATAAACAATCTCACCGTAACACTGCAATGGATTGATCTATCAACGGATAAAGACGCTTACATCATCGAGCGGCTCAATGGCTCAACATGGCAGGAGTTAGGAAGAACGACAACCAAATCATTCCCAACAAACGTCCCCGCTCCAGGGATTTACAAGTATCGCGTATCGACATTCAAAGAGGGACGTCCGATAGCTGCGAGCCAGGTACTCACGGTAGACGTGAAAGGAGAACCTCCGGTCACACCTGACACCACGTCACCCCTATACACTTCGCTGTCTCCGGCAAACGGTGCGACAAACGCCGACGTGCTGACAAAGCTGATCATCAGCTTCAACGAAGACATCGTTTTTAAAACCGGCACGATACAGCTTTATGGGGGAACGGAACCACCTGTACCTTTAATCGTTAATGAATCAAATACACAGGCCGATAAAAGAGCACTTACCATCACCATGGCCGCGCCGCTGAAAGAAAAGACACAATATTCAATCGCGATACCGGCTGGTATTGTAACGGACGTTGCGGGCAATCCTTTCTCATTGCAAAAGGAAAACTGGACCTTCACAACAGTTTCTATAACACCACCCGACATCGAATCACCTTCCGTAGTGAGTATGATGCCGGCGCTTTCATCGACCGACGTTGATGTGGAGAGCACGCTTCAGATAACATTTAGCGAAGAAGTCGTTCTTAACGGAGGTACCCTGAATATAGTTAGTAGCTCCAACCCGGGCGAAAATCACACCATAGCATTGACTTCGGCCAATGTGAGTATTGAAGGCCAAACAGTAACCATCACGTTGATCGATCCATTGCCGGAAGGTGCTACATTATCCATTCATATATCAGCAGGCACATTCAGTGACGTTGCCGGTAATGTTGTTGATTCAAACGCAGTCAGCTGGAACTTCTCTACGAGAGAAGCAACGATCACATCCATCGAAACCACCGTTGAAGACTGGATCGTTGCCGACGGAACCGATCGGGTAACAATCAATACAGCAGGTAACGGTTTTGTTATTGACGGAATTTATGATGTCCTGGGCAGACCGATCAATTACTACGCTGACGACGGCAGGGTCCTGTTCTCAAAACCCGCTGGAGTTTTCTTGATACGATACCGTAGTGGATCAAGGAGCTTGACTGCCAGGATGTACATCCGATAAGTTGCTTTGCCCGACTATGATGTGAGTATCGCTGCCATTACTAATGCAGGTCAATTTCTTCACTTAACGACAGTCCGTCACGACAGCGCCGTTTATTTCAGGTAATCCTGCTCACAACGCCCGGCATTTCACAACAATCCCGTTGTCCGATTATAAAAATCACGGTACGTTCTTAACCACAAAGGCGTACCTTACTCCAAATGTATATCTCGACGATCCTGTCCTATGAATAAAATATTTCCCGCTTTTATCTTCACGCTCGCCCTCTTCACTGCACACGCACAGCAATTTGAAAAGGGCCCTTATACGGTTTCACAGCTTGCACCTGGCGTAACCAGACTCGAAGATGCCAACTCACAAAATCCCTCAGGCATTCACACGGGCAGTGATGGCAAGCCAGCCGGTCTGAACAATTGCTCCGACATGTACCTTATTCAGGGGAAGGATAAAGTACTGTTGATCGATCTTTCCAACTTCATCACGTGGGATACATCTGCGATAAGCTCGCTTCGATCTATCGTTTCATCCATCCGCGGCACCCGGCAACTGTACATCGCTGTAACGCATTTTCACGGTGACCATACAGGCATGTTGCCTGCGTTTAAGAATGATCCTTCCGTACGATTCTGGATTCATCCGAAGGAATTCGAAGGAAGAAACATCTGGCCCGACGACAGACTCGTAAGCCTTCCTGAAAATCCAACGCTTGACCTGGGTGGCGGTTTCGTCGTTGAGTCATTCGAACTGCCGGGACATACCAATCATTCGATGCTGTATTTCTTAAAAGGAAAGAATCTGGTCTTTACCGGCGATGGACTCGGCTCCGGCAATGGAGTCTGGATCTTTTCTTACGACGGCTTCAATCAATATCGGAGCAGCGTCGACAAGCTCATCAGCTACGTGAAGAACCCGGCTAACAAGATCGATGCTTCTAAGCTGCTTATTTATCCAGGACACTATTGGCAGAAACGTGACAAGCCCAATCTGCCATTTCAATACGTGCTTGATATGAAGACGTTGATCGGCAAAATCAAGGATGGAAGCGCAGAGACTGAAAGCGTTACGTTTAACCCATATCTGAATACAAACTTCCGTTATGGATCAGCAACAATAACCTGGAACAAGGATGACGCTGCGCGGTTCTCAGGTTCGAAGTAAGAAGACTCGAGAGTAACCCGCGTCCCTTTTCATCTAGACGAAGATCTCAATCGTCCTGTTTACATTATTCGCCACGCAAATCGTTAATAGCGTCACAGGGATTAGAATGAGAAACAATTCCTTTTTTGTCAATCCTTCTATTAGTCCGATTCTATAGATGATAACTATAGTCAAACTTGTTAAGATCAATCCAAGTACAATAAAAAGCCCAAGGAACACATAGGGCGATTGAAATTTTAAGATTGATTCCAGTTCGAAGAGAAACCAAAGGATACTGGGAACCAATAGAATGTAAAAGAGAACAAAAATCTTAGGCCGTTTTGTCGGGGGCTTTTCGTCTTCAGGGAGTAAAAGGTTTACAAAAACGTCTGGCAAGTCTGAAAGTCTCATTTATTTCCAATACTTTGTTTTAGGTTTCATTACTCACAACTTCACTTCTTAGTTTACCCTGTTTTCCTCTCCATACCTTTCAATACACAATGCACATCCGTAACCTATTTCGTAGTCAGTAAGAGCATTGCTGAGACTATCTATGTCGTCCACAACTTTCATTTTGTCCGACATATGTTTGTTCTCATAACAGCGCACGCAGAATGCCATGTTGTTGAGAATATGTTCATGTTCTTTTCCAACGTCTGGGGTATTGTTGCCTGGCAGAACTCGTACCCGAACCACGTAACATCCTTCATCTACTCCTTTCTCTATGTTATCGATGACATGCCGGCAAGCCATATTAATTCCAATAGGTCCGTGAATGTCACATATTGTCATTCCCATAGATTGGTCGCCGGGTTATTTTCCATACGTTGTTAGCGGCTGAACAGATTTTGTTAGTCGTTCGGCCAATTAGTTTGTTGAAATCGATTCACTTTGCAACTTCTTAAAAGCTTTGTTAATTCTTGGTTGTATCCACCAAATGCAAAGTGGCCACGCAAATATTTGAAAAGCATCAACAACATACTCCCAGAATCCAGCTTCACGCTTTAACTCAAGAGATCTTAAAGTCTGGCCAGGCACTCTATAAAATTTATAAGCAAAGTATATGGCTACGCAGGCCAATAGAATTCTGGTCGCCAGTTCAGTTGTGGAGATACTTTCCGGCTCCATCGATCTTTCTCCATCAATAAGTCCCTCAGAAACAAGAAATGCAGTTACAAATGCCAGCCAAAATAGATTGTAGGTCTTTAATCCCGCTACAACTTTGTCATTTGATAGTTCCAGGTGTTTGTCCAAAGCATGAGTCAATAAAAGCGAGTAGCCAAAAATTGGAATCACGATGAACAGGAACATGTCCAGCACCGACGGAGTCTGAATTTTACTAAAGTTGAGAACAACGACAAGTAAGGACTCGTACAAAATCAAGAGCCCAAATACTTGCCAATGTTTCAATTTTAAAACAGCATCCATTTACTTCAATTACTAATAGACTGACCGACAGTAAGCTAATATACGACATTCAAGATTCCGTCTTGGTAACTCGAACGTGTAGTACAACGCATCGACTATTATAGTTTCGTCTCGTACTTTGTGTTCAGTATTTTCTGAAAGCGGGAAAGGTCGCGTACGGCATCAAACCACGGACTGAGTTTCAATTCACCAGCCGATAAGTTTCCTGGAATGGTGAGCAACCACTGAAGTTTATCAATGGCAAGATCATACTCTTCACAAATGATGTAGACGTAAACAAGATTTTCTTCATAGGCTGGCCCAAGTCCGAAAGCATCAGCTCGAATGGGAACCATTTGCACTGCCTTTTTAGCGTGAAGTATGGCGTCGGTGCGTCTGCCGGCATAAGCATAGGCCAGGGAAAGGGAAGCAAATAGCCGATCATCATTTGCCGACTCTTTTAACTTCTCCTTCAAAATAGGAATCGCTTCGAGCGCGTATTGTTTAGCTAGCCCTCGTTCTTTCTTGAGATAATAAACTTCAGCAAAGTCCAATGCCTTCGGGTAGTATGCAACTGCTCCCTCACGCACCGCAGATTTACTCGTATCAATGCTGGTGAGTATATGGTCAAATTCCCTTTTGTATAGATAACCCCAGTCCGGTCGGGCTTTGAAAACGTTTGGATCACCCGTCATTCCAAACAGAAGCAACTCCTTGTATGGCTCAACGCCGGCTTTGACCGCATACTCATATCCTTTTGAATAGTCGCGGGTAATCAAACAAAATCTGGCCATTTCCACATAGTTCCGCAGATTCCCCGGATCCAGGGAAATCGCTTTTTCGTGATTCAATCTGGCTTCCCTCCACCTGCCAAGCCTGCGCTGACTGGACGCCAGCATAGTATAGATATCGGCGTAGTTTTTATAATCAGCAATTAGTTTCTCATAGGAAGCTATCGCCTCCTCATATCGGCGAGAATAATGTAACAGATCTCCTTGCACAATTCTCAATTCTACACTCCCGGCGCTTAGATCCTTCGCTTTTTCAAAATCAGTTTTAGCAAGCTCAAAAGTATTTTCCCACCCGGGGAACCGATTGTAGTACCAGGCTGCATAGGTCCAACATCTGAAAATATAAGCCAACGAAAAATCAGGATCTGTCTCGATTGCCTTAGAACATAACTCTACTATTTTAACGTGATGAATTAAATCGGTAGATAGCTGGCGCGCCTTAAGGTAGTAATCGTATGCCACTTGACTATTGGTAGGCTTTCGTTCAAGAACACTCAACTCTTCGGGAGATATGATCGCCTTTAACTCTTTAGCGATGTTTTTAGATATTTCGGTTTGAATAACAAATATATCCTTCAACTCACGGTCATAAGTTTCAGACCATAACTGCTGATCAGAGTCGGCGTTGATGAGCTTAACCGATATTCTCACACGATCACCATCCTTTCTTACACTACCCTCCAATACGTGCTGAACTCCCAGCTGCGACGCGATACTTTTCAGCGGTTCTTCAGAATGCTTAAAATTCATTGACGATCTGCGTGAGATCACTTTCAGGTCGCGTACTTTAACCAGTTGATTCAGGATTTCATCCATCATTCCATCGCTGAAATACTCTTGTGTCTTGTCGTCCGACAGGTTGTCAAAGGGTAGCACAGCAATCGACTTATCGACCGGAGAATGGCCTTTACTTATGGACAATTGCTGATAGACAAAATATCCAACGATAAATAACAACGCGACAAGGGACACGACGAAGTATCTCCCAACTCTCAATGGCTTGCCACGAGCAGGACTCATGCTGCGTGTATTACCAACTAAGACACGATCTTGGGAGTTGATCGCCACAATAATTTCCTTGATGGCATTAGCCATCTTATTGATCTGATTTCTGTAAAAGGTCTTATCCTGATTGTCATCGGGATGATCCTCATGGGAACGCAGAGGCCGATTAACTCCCGGCGATTTGAAAATCAGATCAATTGCCCTGACAGGTCCAAGTTCGCTTTCCAGCAATGCTCTATCATCAGCATCAAGCTCGTGGATCCTAACAGGCAATATCCGGCTCGCTACATTTCCATTGTGAAGCTTCACCTTAAGTCCAAACTGATCCTCGCCCGCCAGCTTCTTGAATGCGAGAAATTCATGTTGCCATGCAAAACTTTTTGGGTCGCAGTAAGTCTGCGAAATGATCGGAATAAAAATAAGACACTTTAGTTTGCCTTTGAGCGACTCGCTGACATCGTGTGTTTCCAGCAGGCCGTCATGGGGGTTTTCATCAAAATAGATAGAAATGTCTTCCTTGAATGTGGCCTCGAGTTCGGTCTTCAACGCGTTAACAAACTCACTTACCCAATGCTCACCCTTGTTGTCCTTGTGCCGATAACTGACGAAAATGTCGTAATCGTAACCCGAAACAAAAGAGGCATGGCTTGATTCCATAAAGCTCGTTGAACTGAAATACTTCCGTCAACTACCTTCCTGCTCTGGTTATTGGTGGCTGCTATCCTAGCGCACTATGCTTGCCACTGCTAAGAAAACTTTTAAATTCTATTGCATTGGCTAAGCGCCTTCATGCCTCAATAACATCCCTCGAAACGGGAACTGGGGTGTCCCATGATGAATCTACCAAACTTTCGTGTAAGAAACTCGTATCCGTTTAAGTTTCTTTATTCGGTATGACAGCCCGGCCTTCCACCCCTCGGTGCCTGCCAATGTACGACTATGGCAATTTTGTTATGTGAATCGATGACCGATTCGTTTAAAGCCAAACGACGATGTCAAACGTAGGCCTGACGGCTTCACCTGTGAACCTCTTCCACAAGTTCGATGTACTTGAGCTTCTCCGCACTTTCATACAACGGCGCCGGAATATTTCGTAAAGTCTTGTCGAAGAATTCCCGCGTGTAACGACACGTTGTTCGCAGGACATCGTGCGCTTTCATTTCTTGCCCATCATCTATCGCTTGCAATAACGGAAGGTCACTGAAGCTCATGTGACTCGAATTACCAAAATCCAATAACACATGAAAGCTTCCTCCGGTAGCGCGCAATGCCTTTTGCTTCTTCTGCCGCAAATTCGTGACAAGCGCGTTCAATTCAGTAAGTGTCATGCCCAGCGACCTGGCATCGTCGTCGTTGAGTTTAGCATTCCGCACACGCTCAAAAATCAGGAAGCGCTGCCGCATACCCACACCATGAGCATCCGTATAAAAGGGTTGCATCATCGCGACGCCATCCTGATCAGCGCAGCTTTTGATCCGCGCATCCAACTGACACGCACGTGCCGCTGCCCTACCTCCCGCCGAGTGACCCATCGCCCCTATACGGGTCAGGTCCAGATGACTTGCAAAAGGTAGGCTGTCGGGGTGCCCTTGCATGGAGATCAGTTGGTCAATTGCAAAACTGATGTCAGATGCCCACCAGTCAACTCTTTTGTTTTCGTATGCGATCTGTTGTTCTTCTGTCGTGCCAGCGGTATTCCGTTGATTGATCTCAAATGATATAGCACTACCGTTGGAAAGTGGCACTAACCACGCGTCGTACGGGTGAGTGAGCGCAACCACGATATAGCCATGACTTGCAAGGTCTTCAATTTGTGTTGTGTATAGCTGGGTGATCATCCCCATTCCATGCGAAAATAAAATCACGGGTGCGGATGCAAGACGGTGATCAAATGCAGCATCTTCATGAGCATGGGTATTGATATCGTCCGATCGGATTGTGAGCGCTCCTTGCTTTCCCAGGAAAGATTGCAGTCCTTCCTTTCCAAGCGCATGGTAAATGGCTAGCGTATCAAGATAGGGAACCGCTGTGTCCGGCGACTTCTCCGCAGGATACCATACATCGGCAACAAGTTTCCGTGGACCACCATCAGGTGCAAGTACCTCGGTTCGCGAACTATCGGTCCATTCAAAGTGATGATGACCTATACCATATTTACCCAACGGCAATGGAATCACCTGGCACCACGACAATAGTCGAAGCAAAATAAACGGCAACAACAGAATCGCACGACAAGGCACCCTAATAGACTTTAAATTCTTCATCACACGTGAGACACTGAAAACCTCTCAATTGTTTCAATGAAAATTCAAGGTTAGATTCGTACTACAGAAGTTGAAATTCTGTCACGATTCCCTTCGCGAAAACGCGCCCTATTATGTTGTACTCGTATAACATGTTGTACAGGCCCAAAGTTGATTTTATGACCAGGAAGATAAAACACAGGAAGATATATCAAGTGAGTACTGCATCCTCTGCCAAATGCATGTTGGCACTTCTGCTCTCCGCATTCACCTCCCTCGCCCTTGCCCAATCGCCAACCATCACCGTCGACCTGAAACAACAAATCGCGCCCATGAAACCGGTATGGGCCTGGTTCGGATACGACGAACCCAACTACACCTACATGAAGGACGGCAAAAAGCTGCTCTCCGAAATCGCTGAGCTCAGCCCCGTCCCAGTGTATGTCCGCACCCATAGCCTCCTCGTTACTGGCGACGGCACCGCCGCCCTGAAGTGGGGATCGACCAACGCCTATACGGAAGATGCCAGCGGCAATCCGGTGTACAACTGGAGCATTATCGACAGCATTTTCGATACCTACGTATCACGCGGAATGAAGCCGCTCGCCCAGATTG
Organism: Chryseolinea sp.; assembly: GCA_049840655.1. Lineage (GTDB taxonomy): Bacteria > Bacteroidota > Bacteroidia > Cytophagales > Cyclobacteriaceae > Chryseolinea. The sequence goes on along the minus strand of JASGJX010000027.1, from coordinate 8,806 downwards.
GTTTCATGCCTCAGGCTTTGTCGACTCATCCCGAGCCCTATCGGCATTATTGGAAACCAGGCGATCCCTACACGGACATCATCACGGGCTGGGCTTATCCTCCCAAAGACTATAACAAGTGGCGTGACCTCGTGTACGAGTGGGTGAAGCATTCTGTCGGGCGCTATGGCAAAAGTGAAGTGGAAAGCTGGTACTGGGAAGTATGGAATGAACCTAACGGTCACTACTGGAAGGGAACACAGGAAGAGTTTTTTAAGCTATACGACTATGCCGCCGATGGATTGAAACGCGCGCTTCCAACGGCGAGGATCGGCGGAATCAACGTAGCGGGTACCCGCGGAAAGGGCGCTACCGAATGGACGAACAATTTCATCAAACACTGCATCAGCGGCTCTAATTATGCGACCGGAAAGACAGGCTCGCCACTCGAAGCCCTTTTGTTCCACGCGAAAGGTTCTCCGAAACTGGTTGACGGGTCCGTGCGGATGAAAATGGAACCTCAGCTCAACGACATCAAAACAGGCTTCGCGATTGCCATGTCATATCCGGAGACTAGGAATCTTCCCCTCATCGTTGGCGAGTCTGATCCGGAGGGCTGCGCGGCATGCGGCATGGCGACGAATCCTGAGAACAGCTATCGAAACGGTACAGCCTACTCGAGTTATACGGCGGCAAGCTTTGCGCGGAAGTATCAGCTGGCCGACGAGTCTAAAGCGAATTTTATAGGTGCCGTGTCTTGGTCGTTCGAATTTGAAAATCAGCCCTGGTATTATGGCTTCCGCGATCTCGCTACGAATGGCGTCGACAAGCCGGTGCTCAACGTCTTCAGGATGCTTGGTATGATGTCGGGAACACGGGTGGTTGTTCAGAGTAACCGTATGTATCCGCTCGATAAAATCTTTGAATCAGGCATGCATGGCGAGACCTCTGACATCGGCGGACTGGCCACAACGGATCAGCGTTCAGCTGCTCTCATGATCTGGAACTATCACGACGACGATAAGCCTGCTCAGGCTGAACAGGTGAACATCACGATGGTCAATATACCGACTACGAAGGCAACGTTGAATATTTATATGATCGATAAGGAGAACAGCAATTCCTACGAATTATGGAAGAAGATGGGATCACCTCAAAACCCAACGCCGCAGCAGATCACTGAACTGGAGGTAGCGGGAAAACTAAAATGCATTAACACGACCTCAATCTCCATACGTAACGGCAAATTGAACTTGCCGCTGAAGCTGGAGCGACAGGCAGTCGCATTGATAAAGCTCGATTGGTAAGCCGGTAGTTAATAACACTGAGCACATGAACGATAGCAACCCCGGCCATTAAGTAACTTTGAACATTCACTAAGTTTGAACATTGGTAACTCCGACATTCAGTAAGTCTTCCCCTTAATTAAGTCTGAACATGATCTCCGTTAGCCGCGCGAAAACAGTTTTAAAGAAGACAGCAATCATCCTTTTGGCACTCCTGTTCATTGGAAAGTTATTGCTCTGGTTTCCTCAACCTGCCTTTGCGCACAAAGTCGAATACAAAAACTTTACGGTATACGCGACCAAAGAGATCAAAGGCGACGCCGGAAAGATCTTCGACTCAGTCATCGAAAAGATCCAACGATCGGAGAACTACGACGCGCATCACCGCCATCGGATCTTCCTGTGCGAGCCGGGTACATTCTACCATGCGTTGTTGTTCACGGAAAACGGATCCTATGCATCCAACATGACGATGCGTCATAACATATTCATTTTCCCTATTGCCGATTTCGAAAAGAACACGGTGACCCGACCACAAAGCACAACCTCTTATCGATTAGACCAACTGCTTGCTCATGAGATCACACACACCTTCGTTCGTGACAAATTACCTTCCTGGAAAAAGGAAGGCTATGCGGAATACATCGCGAGCTACAAAGAGGGCTACGTAGAATCCGGCGACCTCAAGAGAAATGCCATCACGCTGTTAACCAGTAAGGACTACTTCCTGACAAACGAACTAGGCATCCCTCGGCCGCTGCCGTATTTCAAAGGACGTACATTAGTTGAATATCTCTTTTTCATCGAAGGCCTGACGTTCGCGCAAATCAAATCAGATGAAGTAACGGAAGAAAAATCATTGGAGGCATTGAAGAAATGGGTTGACGAGCAATAACAAGAGTTTGCTCAAACGACCATCCCTTTCAATCCCTCGTAGATCTTCTTCATACGCCGATATGATTCGTGGTTGTTACTTGTCTTATCAAAGATCAACTACAGCTCGCCACGTTCTGACTTGACATGGAACTTCGTACCATCATTGCCGGATCAAGGGTGCCAAACCTTTTGTTTCTACAAATCGAGTGGATTTTTCTACGCGTCGCCGACTGCGACTTCGGCGCAAATGGCCGGGTACGTTGATTTTGTTTAACGATTGCCCCATATAATCACGTTAACAGATTTATATCTTAAACAAAACCATTGATTCGTCCGAACTGGCACTCCTTTAACTGTTGCCAGGTGGAACGTCAAAAACATCAAAGCAGACGAATCTAAAAGCATAACACTATGGACAGCATCAACAAAAATCAGCCGGAAGACAACCATGACGACCTGATGAGCACGGAGGCAGTGGAAAAAGTTAAGGAGATGGTCAAAAAAGCAAATAGCTGCTTCTTCTGCACGGCTTTAAATTCCGGCCACGTGCCAACGCGACCTATGAGCGTACAAAGAGTGGATGACGATGGTACGATGTGGTTTCTCAGCGCATCCGACAGTCATAAGAACAAGGAAATCGCCGCGAACTCTGACGTGCAACTTTACTTTCAGGGTTCGGCACATTCGGACTTTATGGAATTGTATGGCAAGGCATCCATTGTGAGAGACCGAAACATCATTCACGAATTGTGGGGCCCGCTATTGAAGACGTGGTTTACGGAAGGAAAAGATGATCCGCGGATCACGGCGCTAAAATTCGAGCCCAGCGAAGGATACTATTGGGATAACAAGCACGGCAATGCCATTGCAGGCGTGAAGATCATGATTGGTGCGGTCATTGGCCAGACACTGGACGACTCTATCGAGGGAAAACTCCGTATGTGATATGGGTCGTGCTGTTATCGTAACTACCGATCTGTTGTGAAACCAGGATAAGAACGAAGCGACCTGCGAAGGTGTAATTCGCCTGATGATGGCCAGCTACGCTAACGGCTAACCATGAGTATCAGTCCCGACCACGCTCTGCTCTGCCCGATATCTTATGACAAGCGCTATCCCACAAAAGGCAAGGCATTGAAAAAAACTGATCGCAATGTTTCCATCCAGGAACGGATTGACCGGATCGCGCAAAGGGTTTCTGACGGTTGACGGCAAATGAACCACGATCAACCAAATGAACAACATGATCGCCAGCAACGACATAATCTGTTGGACTTTAACATTAATAAAAATGGAAAGTCCGGCGCCCATCAGCGCAACCCCGGTTAGGTAAGTCCAGAAGAGGTTTCCGGGTATCCAGCCTGGAACGATGGTCTTCACAAAATCTGCATTAACGATGTGCGCGATCCCAAACATCACCAGCATGAACGCGTAAAGGTATTTGCCGGAATCCGCCACGCGATCAAAGGCTTTAGGCATCCTGAATGATCGCTCACGATCTCCTGCATGATACATGACCATTGCTCCTCCGGTCAACGCCAATAACTTGATGGCATCAGTCCAATACATCAGCATCTCCGGATGATGCTTAAGCCGGTTGGGCAGATGTCCGATGAGCAAAAAAAGAACAAAGACGATCGTAAGTACTATGGAACCGATCTGGGACTTCTTATTTACCAAAAGAGATAGCCCTGCCGTTGTTAACGCAACAGCTACGGCGTATCCAATCCATCCCCACACCTCATCAGGTGCGAGGGGAGCCATGATGGGTCGAAGTCCCGGCAGCACAAAATGGATGAGTCCGATACCGATGATCCCCATCGCATAAAAACATCTTCCTGTTGATTTGAGTAATTCCCTGCGCATTCTATTGGTTAGTTTGTCTCAGATGATTGGTTTGTTTCTCGTTATCTTTTGCTTCGCCGATAGAGTGGCGTGTCGTTCTCTTACTGCAATAGCTCCTGTTGTACGTGTCTTAGCTCGTTCTATTGTACTTCTCTCAGGCACCAAGGCGCGCAGCGAACGTGCTGCTGGTATCATACTTGATCTCAGCTCCACGTTAATGACGCGACTGATTCTTATCCTGCAGCCTGCTGTTCTTAATCCCGTAAGAAAAATAGATCGCTATCCCGATCACCAGCCAGACGATTAGTCGGATCCAGTTAGCCACGCCGAGTGCGTAGATCAGCCCGCAACAAACGATCATCCCCAGTATGGGTATCAGGGGCACCCACGGTGTTCGGAATGGTCTGGGTAAACCAGGATTTGTTTTTCGAAGTACGATGATACTCAGACATACAATCACGAATGCAAACAGGGTCCCGATAACGGTCATATCAGAAATAATGCTGGCCGGCACAAACGCGGCAATGAGGCCGACGAAAACAAAGAACAGCATGTTTGATTTCCACGGCGTCTGAAACCTGGGATGCAACGTTGAGAATACACGCGGAACGAGTCCGTCATTTGCCATCGAAAAGAACACGCGCGATTGTCCCATGAGCATGACGAGAATAACCGATGAAAAGCCGGCGAGAATAGCAACGGTCACCAAAGGAGACAGCCACCGGTAATCGGTCATATAGGTATCGATCACATACGTCACGGATGCCTCCTGGCCAACGGTTTTGAATTCACGATAGTTTGCTACGCCGGCAAGCACATGCGCGAAGAGGATGTACAAGACCACGCAGATGAGCAGTGAAAGGAGTATTCCTTTCGGCATGTCACGCTGTGGATTTTTTGCTTCCTGTGCGGCGGTTGATACGGCATCGAATCCGATGAAGGCAAAGAACACCACGGATGCACCAGCAAATATTCCCGTCCATCCATACTCGCCGGTGATGCCGGGGTTTGTGGGGAGATACGGTTCAAAATTGGCGGGGTTGATATAAGACCAGCCAAACGCGATAAACAGTAAGACGATCCCAACCTTCACAATCACGATGATCCCATTCAAAACCGATGAGCCTTTCATTCCCCTGATCAGCACGATCGATAACAACAGGATGATGAAGACCGCGGGCAGGTTGATGATACCGCGTTCGCCTTCTGGTGAGAATTGAAACGGTGAATGCGAATACTGATAAGGGATTTCTATGTCGAATACATTTGACAATAGTTTGCAGCAGTACTCCGACCATGACGTGGCGACCTTCGCCGACGCAACGCCATACTCCAGGATCAGGTCCCAGCCGATGATCCATGCGATCAGCTCTCCCAGAGTCGCGTAGGCATAGGTGTATGCGCTGCCGGCAATGGGTATCATCGATGCGAATTCGGCGTAGCACAGGCCTGCCAGCGCGCATCCTATGCCGGCAATAAGAAAACTGAAGGACACGGCCGGACCAGTATGATTGGCGATGGCCTCCGCGGTGCTGGTGAATAGTCCGGCACCGATAATCGCGCCGATCCCCAGCGCCACCAGGCCGACGGCACCAATACTTCGCTTTAGACTTTTGTCGTCGCCTACCGCTTCCGTGGCGAGCGATGTTATCTCTTTCCTTAACCAGATGTCTGCCATACGCAAATTTTTGTATGGCGTAATGTGGAAAGACTCCACTCCCACCCCCAGCCTTGTGATAAAGAATAACTAATAATAGTGAGCTGTACGCGTCTGTAACCCGGGTTACAATCAGTTACAACGCCCTCTGGACGCCGGGAAGCGTGCCTTCTGTATGAGCGGAAACGATTTGCTTATAGTTTTGATTTTCCGGCGCGTTGACAAATTCCCGCAGCAGGGTCTGATCAATCTTGATGTTCTCGGGAATGATCCGCAGCCGATATTTTCCCTGGCCGACAAATGTGAAGAGATCCTTTCGGTCCAGCTTCTGATCTTCCTCCAGCACGAGGATATCATTCATGTTTTCGATTATGCGACTCAGATACGTCTGGTTGTTGATCTCACCCCCTGAACCGATGAGCATGGTTTGGGAGGCTTCATCCCCATACTTTCTTCTGATGGCGAATTTGAACAGGTTGATGTATTGCGTGGTCTTCGAGCCAAACTCCAGCGTGGCGCCGATCAGTTTCTTGGAAGGGATCGTAATCTTTACCAGCGACCAGTCTGCGAAGCTGATCGTCATTTCGTTGGGCTTTGGAGTGTTGGCTAACTCAATCACCCAGCTGGTAGCCATCACCAGCGTGACTGCGATGAATGAAGTTCTGGCGGTAATCTTGATGAGGTCCTTCGTAAATTCATCGAAGAAATTTTGAAAGACGCCTGGAAGCACGGAAACAAATATGAAGATGATCGCGATGACGGAAATAACGGCAACTATTTTTAATCCCCGGTTGGCAAAGGTTTTGTAAAAGGTGACGATCAGGAGAAAGGTGAGAAATCCGGAAAGCAAAAGGTCTGGCAGGGCAGCTATCGTCAGCTTATCGACCTGATCGCTGGCTGAAAAAACAAGCGGTAGCCCCAGCGTTACCAGTCCGCAGGCGATGATGACCACCATGATCCGGTTGCTGTTCTTCTTGTTTTTGTGAATAAATGACGGCGCGTGATCGGCGTAACAAAGGGCAAGGAAGAGAAACAGGTCATTCGCAATGGAGAACAGGTTGTTTCCGGTGTGAAAATAGCTCCGGTCGGCAAACTGCAACCGGTGACCTGCATAGGTCCAGCACCCGGCGATGACCCATACAAAAATGGAAAGGCTTAAATAGAGCAGGCCCTTGTCCAGGCGGTTAGGCGAACTGACTTCCTGCAGCGTTTGTTTAAACCGATCACTGATATTGTACCAGATAGCCAGCAAGAGCAACGCTCCGGTGAGAGAGATCACAATGTGAGCGAGTATGTAAAACTTTACAACCTCAGTCATGATAAGTTGGATTCTGGATGTACGGGAACAATTCCGCGAATAACAATCTTAGCGCATAGTTACCAGACTTCCCAACTTTTACATTTTACATTTAGAGTTTTACATTTTGCGGTTATGCCTCGTCCTGGAAAAAGTTGACACATCCAAGTCAACAGAATGAATTTAAAGAAACGAGTAGTAGTCCGCTACAGTGAGGCTTTTAAGCATGAAGTTGTAGCAGAAATTGAAAGTGGTCGCATGAATGGATATCAAGCCGGTAAGCGGTTTGGTGTTTCACCTCAGATTATTTCGTATTGGTTAAGAAGAATGGGTAAATTAGATGTGTTACCAAAACTAATACGCGTGGAGAAGCCAAATGAAAAAGACAGGGTTAAGGAACTGGAGCGACAAGTCAGGGAATTGAAAAATGCACTGGCAGATACTCAGATACGCTACTTAATTGCTGAGAGTCAATTGGAGATAGTTTGTGAACAGCAAGGATTGAATGCTGAGGAGGTCAAAAAAAAACTTCAGGCAAAGCCATCATCAAAGCGATAGAACAGGGTGTATCGAAAAGCCGAACCTGCCGATTGATGAAGCGAAGCCGTCAGAGCTATTACAAAGCTTTAAAAGCCCGACATCTAAAAGATCAACATGATGATGACCTATTTAGCCTTGTGCAACCCATCCGCCAAATAATGCCCAGAATAGGAGGAAAAAAGCTTCATTTTATGATCAAAGAGAAGTTGCAGGCAAGAGCTCTTAAAATGGGCAGAGACAAGTTTTTTCGGTGGCTTCGAGATCAGGACCTATTGATCCGACGAAAGAAATCGTATGCCATAACGACACAGAGCAGACATCGGTTTTGGGTGCATAGTAACCTGACGGAAGAGTTTGTGCCTAGAAAGGCCAATGAACTCTGGGTAAGTGATATCACCTACATTCGCACCTTGGAAGGATTCTGCTATCTGGCAATGATTACTGACGCGTTCAGCAGAAAAATCGTTGGCTTCGACATCAGCGATAGCCTGGAACTTAATGGATGCCTGCGTGCGCTCAGATCAGCCACACAAGCAGCCGGCTCCCTGGATCAACTCATTCATCATTCCGATCGGGGCATTCAATATTGTTCCCATCAATACACTGACCTGCTTAGAGAAAAAGGGATAAAAATCAGCATGGCCGCCAAAGGCAACTGTTACGAGAATGCTCTTGCAGAGAGAATAAACGGAATATTAAAGGATGAATTTAATTTAGACCAGACGTTCAAAAATAAGAATCAAGCCATCAAAACAGTTCGTCAATCAATATACATTTACAACATGCATCGTCCTCATTGGTCTATCAACTTAAAAACGCCCAATGTGATGCATGCAGCTTAAAAATCAATTCCAAATCCGTCAACCTATTTCAGGACAAGACATTAAAACCACATCGCACCACGATAGAACGCCCACGATAAACGACTGTCGCCCTCTACTTGCACTCATCATCATAATTGAGCTGCGCATCAGTCAATCCCTTCTCAATTGCGAGCGCAATTTCCCTGCACCCTGACTTAGGCTCCACGTTATTCTTGCATATCCCAATCGTATAATAGGCTTCAGCTTCCTCTGATTGAGTTACGTTTAGGCTCAGGTATTTTGTCAGATCTTCTATCGCTTGCTGATCGTGAACTAAATAATAATGACACAGGCCACTTAATTTGTATACAGTCTTGATGGTCGGTTTGGTTTTACATTTATCGACGTATTGAAGGGCAGTCTTGTAATCCTTCTTCATGAAAAGGGCAGTGCCGGCGATATAATTAGTCCGCTCGTTCATGGGAAAGTATTTTAAATAGTGACGCGCGTCTTTTAAGGCATT
>JASGJX010000026.1:0-333769 GCA_049840655.1 Chryseolinea sp. | reverse complement strand
GTTGCGTGGAAAGTGAGTGACCTGCGTGTGTTTTACTCAGGACAGGCAACGGATAACGGTTTCATTGGCGGGTTGATCGCCAATGTGGACGAGCGTCCTACGATTTTTCCGTTCCAGTTTTTAAGAGGAGTTTTATTCGGTTTGTTTGTGTTGCCGCTCATGCACATGTTTTCAGATCAACCGCGAACATTGCTCATTAGTCTTGTGCTCGTTTTCTCAAGTGTAGGCATAATGTTGATCATTCCAAATGTATTGTTTCCTGATAACGTGAGATGGGCACACTTCAGGGAGCTGATGTCGTCGATGATTATCTTTGCGGTGGTGATCTGGTGGGTGTATCAAAGACTGATGCCATCAAAGGAGAAGATAGTCAGGGATAATAGCCAGGAATCCGGGGGAGCAAACGCAGGCAGTTTGAATCGCTATCATCGCGAAAATCATAATATCTTTACCCGTCGGCGAGTCAACCTCCACGGCTGACAATTACCATCATGTGTACGTCCGCTAAATTTCCGCTATCCATAGTGCTGGTGTTGATCATGACACTAACTACGATGGGCCAACGGGTGAACACTACTCTCCTATTCGGCGGCAATGTCGTCGACGTCGAATCGGGAACTCTCCGCCAGCAAGCCGTACTCATAGAAGGCGACAGGATCAAGGCCATTGGAGATTATCAGACGGTAGAGAAACAGGCTCCGAAAGGCAGCAAAAGAATTGATTGCAGGGGCAAGTATATCATACCAGGCCTTTGGGATATGCATGTACACCTGGAGGGTGCCGACCTTGTGGAAGACAATGCGCTGTTGCTGCCCGTGTTTCTGGCCTATGGAATCACCACCATACGCGACTGTGCCAGTGACCTCGGAGAACAGGTACTTGCGTGGCGCAACGATATCAATACACGCAAACTTACCGGGCCTACAATATTTACGGCAGGGAGAAAGCTTGAGGGAAAGAATTCCATCTGGAAAGGTGATTTGGAAATCGCGAATGAAACAGAGTTGCATGATATGCTTAACCTGCTGGATAAGTACAAGGTGGATTTTGTGAAGATCACGGAGAATACCCTCGGAGGAGATTTGTTTCTGAAGAGCGTTGCTGCTGCTCATGCGCGGGGATACCGCGTCTCCGGCCACGTTCCTATCGACCTTACCATTGAACAACTGGTTAATGCAGGATTCACCAGCGTGGAGCACGCGGGCTATCTGCTGCGGCTCGGCAGCGACGACGAACAAATTACAAAGGACGTTGTATCCGGAAAGGTCACGAAGGCGGAGGCTGAATCAAAGTACTCGGCAGGGTTCGATCGCCACACAGCGTTGCAAAAATTCTCCGCACTGGGACAGCAAGGATTGTTTGTGTGTCCCACCTTCATCGGGGGCCGTGAATTGGCATATCTCAGTGACACCGATCACAGTAAAGATGTCCCTTTGAGCTTCCTGACAGAACGGTTTGTATCCAATTATCAATGGCGTATTCAACGCATGAGCAACGAAACGCCGGAACAGAAGCAGCAACGCAAGGATCGGTATCTCTTCCTTCGATCTCAGCTGCCACTCATTCATCAATCGGGTATTCGAATCATCGCAGGAAGTGACGCGGCAGCATTAAACACCTATGTTTATCCGGCAGAGTCGTTGATCCAGGAGCTCGAGATCTTCCAGGAAGCAGGTTTGAACGGTACAGAAATTATGAAGACCGCTACAATCAATGGCCCGAAGTATTTCAACATTGAAAATCAGGTGGGGACTATAGCGCCAGGGAAACGAGCTGATGTGGTGATCCTCGATAGGAATCCATTGGAAGACATTCATGCATTGCGGACTGTGAACGGTGTGCTGAAGTTTGGGAACTACTATGACCGTGCTGCACTTGACAATATTCTCAAGGTCGCGGCCGATACAAAGAAGAGACTGGATGCCAGCAGGAAATGAACTTGCGGACACTGCACAAATACTTCAAATGTCTTAACTTGAAAGACCTATATATAATCCACCATGTCAACTCAACACCTCCATCGAATTCTAACGGTCGCCATACTGTGTTTCGTTTTCAATGCTGCGCTTGCTGCCAAAGTAGATAGTCTGGCCGTAGCGAGCGCATCCATGGGAAAGACTTACAAGGCAGCAGTTGTGCTACCTGAATCATATGCAAAGAACAAGGCATCCTATCCTGTTCTTTATCTCCTGCATGGCGGCGGCGGACATTTCAGCGACTGGTTAAAGCTTACGCCCGATAAATCGACCGTCGCAAAACTGGCAGATCAGTACAACCTCATCATCGTGATGCCTGAGGGAGAAACGTTTGGCTGGTATCTTGATAGTCCTGTTGATAAAGGCAGCCAGTTTGAGACCCATATTACGAAGGAAGTGATTCCACTCGTGGATAAAACTTACAGAACTATCAAGACTAACAAAGGAAGAGTGATCACGGGACTATCTATGGGCGGCCATGGTGCGATGTACCTTTCTACAAGACATCCCGATCTCTTTTGTGCTGCGGGCACGATGAGCGGCGCGATGGACATGAACTGGTCGCGATATAAGATCAATGAAGAGTTCGCCAAATCATTAGGTGACCGCCACATGAAATTGTTTGGCACATCGAATCCCAACGACCAGGTTTTTATCGATAATTCGATTATTAGTATGACTGAGACGATCAAGAAGAATGCGTTGCCTATTATCATTGATTGTGGAGTTGACGACTTTCTTATTGAGGCAAACCGCGAGCTCCACAGGACGGTTTACAACGGTACTCACATGACTACGGACACTCCCGGTGCACAGACCCCGCCTTCTCACCCGGAATTCACTGCCGTACCATGTGTTGTTCTTTTACAAGGTGCTGGAGGGAACGGGAGCACGGTGAAGAATCGATAATTGACAATTGAGGAGGCGGCTTATGGCCGCCTCTTATTTTTCAGCAGATACATCAGTATCACTTTCATTAATACTTAGCTCGTTTAGTTCTCACGCGGCTTCTCATTCCGCTTTTGGGTAGGTAATACTTATATTTAACAGGCCCTCATTAAGAGCAGTTGCTGGTTATTGGGATTGATTTCGTTCAGAGAATTCAGGGCTTCACGTAATCGGGAACGCGTTTTTCAGGTCAATTTGTCCATATTTAAGGGCAATACCCGTTTCCCAGCTCAATTTCCCATAAAACCAATAAATCGATAGAGAACGGATAGAGGTCGGATAGAGGTCGGCTAGAAAAAGCCTACACAAAGCGGCCATCCAGAGGAAGCAACGCAGACAGCGATCAGCAGTCCTGAGTCCTTTGTCCTCAGTCGTGGGTTTGGTCTTGAGTTGGGAGAAGTTAGTTGTGATTTAATAAGACAAAAATGTTATGGCGAGAATAAAGGAAAAAACGATCTGTTGAAGGGAATATCAGGCAAAATCGGAAAGGGTTTAGTCGTGAAGAACCTTCCGGATGGTACTCAGGTACTTGCCAGCAAGGCGCCCAGGAGAAAGAAACATTCCGAGCCACAGAAGGAACATCTAACCCGTATCCAGCTCTCAAGACAATTTGCCAAGAATGTGGGTAAGAACCCGGAGAATACGTAAAGTTTATGACAGCATGAAACACGGCAGCTTAAACTGGTATAATCTGGCTTCTGGCGACTATATGCAAATACCAGAAGTCCATGAGATACACTTAGATCGCTATGCCGGTGAACCATGCAAAATTATCCGGATCCGCGCCATTGATGATTTTCAAAGTCACGTCTGTGACTGTGAGGATTACAGGTGCTGATAAAAAGTTGATTGAAAAAACAGGCGAAGCCGAACCACGCGGCAAGAACGGGCTGTGGCGCTACTTTGTCACGAAAAAAAAATTCAAACTGCAGGGAACAAATCATTCAAGTTTTCGCGAACGATCTACCGGGAAATACGGGCGTTGGCATTCTTACATGCAGTGACACTGTTGATGAACAAATATGGAAGTTGCCGAAGGGCGAGTCTAAAATTCTAGCCAGGAAAAAGAAGAAAGAGCAGCGCGCGAAGTTGGCGCATGGTCGTTTCTGACATCATCAGATCATAACGCGTCAATGCTACCCTGCACACTGGTGCCTTTCGCGATGGTTTGATACACTACGCAATAGCGCTCTGTTAACTTTAACAGGCTATCAATTCTTTCTTTTTCTTCATTCGTATTCAGTTGGAATTTCAGACGGATCTCTCTGAAACCAACCGGGGCCTCTTTATAGCCTGCGAGCGTTCCACGAAAGTCAAGATCACCTTCCGCTTTTACGGAGCCTCCGTCAAACTGAAAATTAATTGCTGTGGCCACGGCCTTCAATGTTACGCCAGCACAAGCCACCAATGCTTCCAGGAGTAAGTCGCCGGAGCAGGCAAGCTCACCCGTGCCTCCGGTAGCCGGATGCAGACCGGCCTCAACGAGGGCCCTACCCGTTGCGACCTTGCAGGAGATGCCCTCTCCCATCGACCCCCTCCGCACGCAGCGTGATCAGTGCCGACTCGGGTGTGGTTTTATACTTTTCTTTGAAAGGTGCTGGCAGTGCCTTTAGTGATTCAGCGTCCATAATGGATGGTATATGATAAAATTCTGTTTGCAAGATACTCAACTACAATTCCCTATGTCGAAACGATTGCCGATGCCAGAAAAATTGCTGCGTACGTCTGATAATACAGCGGTCGCTAATAGTTACTTTCATCTATTAGATAAATGCACCGGTGTTTACAAGCACCCGGAATTTGTATTCGCCTTCCGAATAATACGCTTTAGATGTGATCATGGGGGTGTCAGTTGCAGGTAGGAGAATATGTTTTTATGCAGGAGTGAGAACGCGAAAGGAAGGGTGGGAGGAGTACCGAAAAAATGTAAAACAATAAATGTAAAATGTAAAAGTAAGTGGGGTGGAAGGTTAATGGCAGGACATAATACTGGATGCCGTATGCGTCGTACAAAAACTTCAGCGCCCGTTTGAGCACTTTGTCTCTACCCGAATCGATGTCATACTTTTCATTCTTGGCGTAAATTCGGGCGTCACCCCTACTCCATCGAGACTAGAACGATCAGGAAGCAGAAACATCTGAACTGAATAGTGGTAACTCCAGCCGTTCGGGAGAAACTTTCGGGCGCTCTTCGCTGAGAAATCGCCGGCAGTTTTGTCCCGATGTGTGTGACCTGGGAGAATGACTTCATGTGCAGTGCAATGAATTCACCTGCGCTGATTGTTGCCCGGTCTGTTAACACCACTACAGGTTTGTGATATTGTTTGCTGCCCGTGATCTGAGTAGTAATGTCAGTTTTCGCATCGAAGTCATTGTATGCCCGGTCCGTTTCGTGTTTGAGTTGTACCAATCAAGTGCACGCCATTGAAAATGCTCCGGCGATGATCCTGGAAATAGATGGCGCTACCGCCTGAGTTTGTACGTAAGTCGAGGATGATTGCGTCGTGCTCTCCAAGTTGCTTGAGAACACGAGCTATAGCTCCCTCGGGATCGTGGCCATTCTCTTCTCTCAGGAAGATATAACCGATATTCCTGTTCCGGGATCTTTCCGAAGCTGAGATCGTTCTCGCCCTGGACTTTAGCGAACGAGTCAAGATAGTTGTTCTTAATCAGGTTCAAACTAAATTCGTCCCTGAGGGCAATTGTACCCACTGCAAAGCCCGAAGTATACGTCCAGCTATCATCCGGTCCATAAAGTGCAACGTGGCTGTCGTCGAGGCGACCGAGCAATTCGATAAGGACTGACTTCAGACGGATAAGAAAAGGAGTGTACTTGTTCACCGTTGGCCTATACGCTGAATACAGAGAATCCCAATTCGTGTGTCGCACAGTGAAAAAGTGCATAATGCTTGTCGAAATCATCCCAAAGCAGATCGAACACATGGCCAGCATCGGCAGACTCTTCCGGCCCGAGAATGAAGCTCTTCACAACCTGCCAGGAGGCTATACAACATCAGACAGATCAATATGCGACTGAATGACTTCACCATTTGACGGCAATCCCTGTCGTTAACTGATTCTGAAGATGCTTCACGTTGTTATCTCCCGCTACAAATTGATAGCGCAGCAGGAAATTAAAAACGAGGCCAACACGTTCTGACAGGTTGTACTGATAACGAGTCTTCCAATCAAATGCTATGTATTTGTTAAATGTCGCAGTCTTTCCCCGAACGGAAAGATGCGCTACCTCATTCTCGTGTTCCACGATGTATTGATCAAAACCGTTATATGGCGGTCTGACGAGATTGGTAAGGAGTGGAATTGACAATGAAGTTTGCAGGCTTTTTCGCGCAGTTAGTTGAAAAGTGCCGAGCCATTTAATATATCAAGCCATGCGCCATGAGATAAGTCCAGTTGTCTCTGTCGTCTCCCCATTGTGCATATTGAAAGAAGGAATTGTATTGAGGACCGACGTAGCTGACGAACTTGTCGGGGTTGTGAGTTCGAAGTTTGAACAGACCGGATAGCTCCAGGTTAGCCAGCAGATAGTCGGTATTAAAAAAGCCTGATGCCTCGGACTTTAGCCGCCCGGAACTATAGTCAGAATCTGCAGTAAAAGAGAAGTTTCTGTGTTTTGTTTTTCGTACACGTAGTCAAGTGAAAAAAGAACACCCCGTCGCGGAAGTTCAGGGTTGAAAAGTTAAGGTCGCGGAGGTAGCCAAAGTTGCCGCCCAGTTCGAAACCGATCTGACTAACGGCACGGCTGTTGGTCTGTGCAGATGTATTCGCGGTGATTAGAATGAAAACCGACAATGCGAGGGAGAGCCCCCGCGCGTGCCGATTTCGAACGTCCAACGAAAGATAGTGTTCCTCATTCGTAGTCGGCCACTGGCTTGCAGCATATGCCGAACAGTTTAAGTTCAGAAATTACAATTGGGCAAGCAAGATGTGCGGACACACAGTTAAAAGCAACGTGCGGATTGGTTCTAACATGATGATGGATGGAGTGTCACCAATAAGTGGATTCAGGGATGATCTGACGACGAAGCATCAGTCACATTTCTTTCTCAATTCGTTATATTTGGTATATGCCGGCCCTCATACCAGGCTATGAATGCGATGTATTTATCAGTTACCGCCAAAAAGACAACAAAGGCGATCACTGGGTAACGGAAATTGTCGATTCACTACGAACAGAGCTTGAGTCAATTTTTAAAGAGGACATTTCAATTTACTTTGATTGCAATGCGGCTGATGGGCTTCTGGAAACACACGATGTCCACTCCTCCCTTGAGAAGAAACTAAAGTGTCTGGTCTTCATACCGATCATTTCGCAAACCTATTGTGACACGAGAGCATTCGCCTGGCAGCACGAATTTCTCGCTTTCAAGAAAAATGCTTCAGCCGAGGGGATTGGGTTAAAAGTCAGATTGCCCAATGGAAACATCGGCAACAGAATATTGCCTGTCAGCATTCACGACCTTGATGCAGAAGACAAACGACTTCTGGAATCAGAACTGGCCGGGCCAATTCGCGGAGTGGAGTTCATCTATCGCAGTCCCGGTGTGGTCCGTCCACTAAAACCGCATGAAGAAGACAACAAGGCGAATGTTAACCATACGTATTATCGCGACCAGATCAACAAAGTAGCGCGCGCCATAAAGGACCTGGTTAGTGGTATTCAAATTTCGACACATTTGCCGCAAGAGGCGTCAGAGATAAAATCCATTGAACACATCACCGAGCGCACCAAACGAAAATTCAGTTGGCTGGCAGCTGCGGCTGTTTTCCTTGGCGTCGTGAGTTTCGGATACTACTATTTAGGAGGCTTTGGAAAAAAACTTGCTGAAGCCACGGATAAATCAATCGCCGTGTTGCCATTTACTAATATGAGCAACGATCGCGAACAGGATTACTTCAGTGATGGAATTTCGGAAGACATACTGAATCATCTTACCAAGATTGCCGACCTCAAAGTCAAATCGCGTACGTCAACACTACAATACAAAGACACACAAAAGGCAATTACAGAAATAGGGACTGAGCTTGACGTGGGAAATGTAGTAGAGGGAAGCGTTCGTCGTGTAGGTGATAAAATCAGAGTGGTTGTTCAGCTAGTGGATGCAAAAACCGATGTGCGTCTCTGGTCAGAAAGCTACGATCGGGAAGTGAAGGATGTTCTTAGCCTTCAAAGTGAGATAGCGATTGAAATAGCTAACGCGCTGGAAGCAAGACTCACTTCGACAGAACGGAAAAACATTCAAAAGGAGTCATCAGGAAATGCACTTGCGTATGATTATTTCCTTAGAGCCAGAGAGGGACGTTTTTGGTTTAACGGATCGAAGGCAGAAGTTCAAACCATTCTGCAAATGGTTGACAGGGCTATTCAACTGGATCCAAACTTTTCACAGGCCTATGCGCTGAAAGCGCGCGCCTGGTATAATCTCCGTACGTTCGGAGTCAGGCAGGCTCTGTGGCAGGATTCAGCGCTATACTATAGTGCAAAAGCAATTGCTACTGATCCGTCATCGCCAGAAGGATATATCGTGCAGGGCAACGTTTATCGTTATCTCGGGAAGATCACGGAGGCGGAGGCAGCCGAAATAAATGCGTACCAACTTGCCCCGAATAACGCAGACGCTCTGCGCGCCTATGGTACACAAGCACTTCGCCACGGCGATGAACGCGGCGCTGACCTGATCCTAAAAGGAATAACAAAGCAATATTCCACAACAGATCCTGACTACTATGTTGCACTGGCGCAGCCCTTCTTTAATCTGGAGGAATATGACCTGCAGACTAAGCTGATTGATAAGGCAATTAGTATGGGCAATAAGAGTTTTCGCCCCTATCTCTTACAGACAACTGTTTATTGGTTCAGCGGGCAATACGAAAAGGGTCTCGTATCGGGCAAGGCAGCGGAAAAGTTAATCCCTGAATCCAATCAAATCATCGACGACCTCGCATGGCTATACTACCTAACCGGCGATTACGACAACGCCTCAAAATACTGGTCAAGGTATAAAGAGATTGAAGCAAAGTTCGAGGACTCAACACAAACAGTTGCTTTCCGCCACAGACTTGGTATGGTCTATTTGAAAATGGGTAGAAAGAAAGAAGCTGATGCGTTGTTTCGGGAGGATCTGAACATACGCAAGGAGCAG
Source organism: Chryseolinea sp. (assembly GCA_049840655.1). GTDB lineage: Bacteria > Bacteroidota > Bacteroidia > Cytophagales > Cyclobacteriaceae > Chryseolinea. Next base: position 324,681 of record JASGJX010000026.1, on the reverse strand, counting down.
CTCGCCGGTAAACGAAGCACAGGCGCATGGTATGTTAATGGTTCCATCTTCTACGACATGGCTGTTGGTAACACTTACTTTGGAAACTATGACCTGGCAGTTCAATGCCTCGACAGCGCGCTTCATCACCAACACAATTGGGATTGGGGGTATAAGAACGACCCGATGCTTGAGCCACTGCGAAGTCGTGATGATTTTAAGAAACTGGTGGCGCAAATAAGCAAAGACAAACAATTCAGGAAGATAGCCTTTTCAAATGCGATAAATCGTTTGGAGGCCAGTGGGGAGTTGAAGAACGTTTTGAAATAGGTTTTGCATGGAGATTACGTATCGCATACCCGGCGGTTTCAGCGGAGATGATATGTCGCATAGCGGCCGGTTTCACCGGCCGCTATTTATGTTTAAGTCCTACGGACTTGTTTATCTGATGGAAGCAATTTGTGCAGTGTGTGCGTAATAGGAATAGCAGCAATAATATTCCGAGCTGAACAGGCTAAACCGTAACGACAGCATCCAGCCATCGACCTCCTCGTAATTGTAGTACCTGGCCATGAACGTTGTGTAAGGAATCTTTCGACCGCCAAATCCTCTGAAAGTAGCCACTTCATACATTGTGCGGTTCGGGTGATAGTTAATGTTGGCCTGAAATCCCCATCCCGATAAGAACCTCGACTTAAACGCACCTATAACTTTTGTAAGCCCCAATGTTCCCGACACATAGTCTTGTGTTAATAGTCCGTGTTCGTACGTCGTGATTATCTGATTGAATGTTGCTCCTGCATCGACAGAAAAGAAGTACTTCGAGAATGCGCGGGAGACTATTGCCCGGGTCTGGTCCATTTTAAAAATGCTCTCCGGATAGTCCATGGATTTGTATCCAACGAACACGTTGTCTATAGCCCGTCGAATGCCGCCAGAAAATTGTTTATTCAACGAACCTTCAAAGCCATAATTGGCGCCGCGTTGCCAGTACTTGACGACCGAGGTTAATTCAAGTCGCGACTTGCCGATAGACTGGATATGATTTGTAAAGATGGCTCCGAAAGGAGCGTATGCCGGATCTGCGTAGTAGCCGAGCTCCACGCTTGTCTTAAAATGAGCATTGCCTATGTCGGCCTCCGGATCCAGTTGCATGTTAATACTTGTTCGATTTCCCGCTTCCAGTCTCCTCGTTATCGTCTTGTATCCGATGAAAGAAAAAGTAATGTAAGCGCTGGGTAATTTTGAATCAATTTCAAACTCCCCGGCTTCATTGGTGTTTACAGACCACTGCTGCCTCTCGATGGCGACGTTTACACCAGGCATGAGAAGATGGTCGATGGAGTCGCTGATCACACCGAAAATCTTGTTCTGGCCATAGGAAGGCCAGGGAATGAACAATACAATGGAGAAAAGATATATATGCAACCTGTAGTTCATCCTTGAACCAAATCTGAGTTTACTAACGGTAACATGCACCAGCGACTCTGCACAACGGGGCTAGCCAGTATTGCACATGGTCGTCATAGTAGGAAGCAATCGATAAATGCATCAAAAGCGAAGATTCGGGCCGGACGCCTTTTCCATAACGAAGAGAAACATTATTTATTGAAAGCGGCCGACGGCTAATCAATTGTTTCATCCATTTCGCCGATCGACGTCCATTTCGCCGATCGACATTTCTGCTTTTTTCAGTTTTTCCAGGATTGTTGAAAGCACCAGTCCAAATAGAACAAAGCAAATAAAAAGCAGGAATCCGGGCTGAAGTGTTGTCTCATTAGTCGATATGCTGGCCAACGACCGGGTTTTAAAATTCAATTGATTGAGTTGATTGTCCAGAATGCTCTTAAACCCAATGTACGCCATAAAGATGGCGACGACATATACATCAGCCATTGACCATTTTCCGGACTTCAAGGCGAAGAACTGAATAATGCGAGAGTTCCTCCAACCAGCTGCACTTCCCAGGTAAAATCTGCTGCCGATGAGTTTGGCCATTGGAAAGATGATGCTAAAGATGAGTATCAGCAGACCTACTATCAGAGAATCCCATTTTCCATTCGTCATCAACACATGCACAACGTCTACAATGCTTTTACTTTGGTAGAAAATGATCTGATCATTGAAGATCAATCTTTCTCCAAGCAATAGAAAACTCATTTCCCTGATTCGGGCATCGATTTCAATCATCGGCGCAGTGAGTCCTGCTATTAATACTACGAGGGCCAGCAAGACTGAAAATGTAAAAAGCTCATTATGAAAGTGACGATCTTTTAACAGGCACACCCAAAGCACTACAAAAATGACAACGATCCCTATTTCGATAAGTGCAAGAGTATACAATTCATGCCCGAACGAATCCGATCTTTCGGTCAATATTTTATTGAATGCCTGCACGTCGCTGACCGAATACTTCGCCAGGATGTTCTCCAACCGGGCAACGTCGTTGGCACTGTCGTATGTCAGTGAGCCGTATTCTTCAATCTTAGAAAGCACGAAAGATTTGAGTTTTGCTTTATTTTCGTCTTTAGTGATCTCACCGACGATGGTTTGTGCAAATTCAGGAACCTTTTGATGAATTTTCTTTTCATTGACCAGCGCATTGATAATTGCCTGGCGCAGTTTGGCCTTAACTGATTTCCGCTTTTGATGCATGATCGTGTCAGCTTTATCAACAACGGCATGAAGAACTGCTTCAATCTGGCCTTTCACAATCTTCTCCTGCTCTTTGGTCAGTTGAAAGTCATCGATGCGCTTAGAGATAATGCGGACCAAATGATCTTTCCAGGCGTCAACAGATAACAGCCCGTAGGTAATATTGTTGACCGCGCTGTAGTCGGTTTTCAATGCGGCCCGATCCCGAGCCAGATTATAGATCGTGAAGCTGCAATACATTGCAGCAATCAGCAGGGGTGTTAGCACGATGCCCAGTAGGAGTTTTTTTTTGACCAATAGTCAAGACCTTCGCCATACGAATGCAACCCACGTTGGAGTTATTCTTAACATGGGGCGCCCTGGTATTGTCAAATGACACGCCGGAAATGCGCGCGTTTTAGGGGCCTTTCGAATACGACTTGAACAAATGAGCGTGTAAAATTTTTCTTACCTGCGCAAAATGTTACACGTTATCTACAGAGATGAATTCGAAACGCGTCAAACAACTGAAATAAAGGCTGGCAAAGGATAGTACTGCATGAGTGAGGCTTATTACTTCCGAATGTTATCGTCCAGATAATCATCAGTGAAATGCCCTCTATGTTTGGGTTCTGAAAACTTATCGGCGTTGTAGGTCTTCGAATCACCTCTGGGAATAGAAAGTGATTTCCATTGGTCGCCGGTAAGCATCTTGCCGATCAGGACGATTTGTCCCACATGATACGGATAATGTGCCAGCTGGCGATTGATGGCTTCCATAACGGTATGGCCCTGATTACGGATGTAGATTATCTTGTTCAGGTCGTCGGAGGTAAGAGCGTTTAGCGCATTCAACAGACAGCTCCAACCCTCGTTCCACTTGTCGATCAGGTCCTGGCGGCTGGCAATACTGTTTTCAAATTCGGCGTCGCGATTGCGCCATTCCTTTTCGCCATCTGAGGTGAGGAAGTCGGTCCATCGGGAGAGCATGTTGCCCCAGAGGTGCCTTACCACAACGGCAATGCTATTGCTTCCTTCAGTATATTCCCAGAAGAACTGTTCGTCCGTGAGCTGCGCGAAAGTTTTGTCTCCGAGCATTTTGTAGTACTCGAATTGCTTGCGTGCGCTTTCGATGTAGTTGGTGTTTGTGTCGCTCATGTTGATTTTAGTCTAAAAGGTTATCGAATTGAACGAATGACAAAGTTTGTGTCAACGGTATGATGGGAGCAATGTTGCAAAATGAAAGGCAGCTGAGGAAGCAGGGGGCGCAGCTTTCCACCGCAGAGGCGGGGAGGCGCGGAGTTGCGCAAAGATTTTTATTAACAGTGCGCATAGTAAGGTATGTGTTATACATGAGAGTCACATCTTACTTAGCTAATCGTTCCTGAGATTGTTGTCTATTGTCTCAGGATCTTCTCCATCTTCTTCCCTTTCGCCAGTTCATCGACGAGCTTATCCATGTAGCGGATCTTTTGCATGAGCTTGTCCTCGATCTCTTCAACACGATAACCACATATCACTCCGGTAATTAAAGATACATTCGGGTTGAGGCGAGGTGCCTGCGCAAAGAATGTCTCGAGGTCTGCCTTGCTATCTATTTGCTGCTTCAGGGACTTTGCATTGTATCCGGTGAGCCAGAAAATAACCTCATCAACTTCATCCCTGGTGCGGCCTTTTTTCTCCGCCTTCTGGATGTACATCGGGTAGATGCTTGCGAAAGAGATATCTGTATACTCTTGTGTTATCTGTTTTCATACAACTAATCTATTTATGACATCAAAAGGGCCTACTAATTTATTATGAAAATAATATATCTTTAGAAATAGCTAATTAAAAAAGCTCATGCAAAAGTTCGTTTACACCATCCTTCTTGTTTTAGGTGCATTTGTCACCAACGCGCAATCCAAATTCGACGGCCTCGACATGAACCTTAGTAACCTGTCGCGGGTGTCGGATGCAAAAACGCGGTCGATAAGTCCTGAAAATTTCACTGGCGAGAAAGGTAAGGGTGCTCTCGCGGATCCGATCAAGCAGAAGGGACAGCGCAATGTGGCGAATGCGGCTAACGAAGCTGACGAGCTTGGAGTGGGCTGGAAAGTGAACCCGTTTATTGTCATCAATTCGAAAGTAGACATTTACCATTGCAGAGATCGATGGATCCGGTGCGATACAACACATCTGGATGACACCAACCGAGAATTGGCAGTTTTCTGTCATCCGTTTCTATTCGGGACGATGAGCAGACGCCTTCCGTCAAAGCTCCTATCGGCGCGTTCTTTTGGAATGGCCTGGAATCAATACGCTCCTATGAACTCGCTCGCAACGACTGTGAATCCAGGAAGTGCATTTAACAGTTACTGGAAGATCGCCATTCCGGAAGAAATGCAAGATCACGGTGGAGAACATCAATCCGGATGAGGCGATTCGACTGTATTATCAGGTAGACTATACGTTGACGACCGTTGGCGATGATGAAGCATACTTCCACGCGCAGTATCGTCGTTCTAATCCAAACAAAGGATCGTTGCATACCATTCTTGATGGAGTGAAAGGTAAAGGGCAATATGTAGGCACATACATGGGCGTTGGTACGCGCAACAATGGGTGGTGGGGCGAAGGCGAGATCAAGTTCTTTATGGATGGCGACAAAGAAACGCGACCATTGTTGGTACAGGAACTGAAGACTATTTCTGTGGATCGTACAACTTCGAGAACAAGGCGAAGAAGCAATATGAAGAATGACAAGACGCCGTATGCAGGATTGCACCAGGTGACGACCGGATGGATTATACATTTCCTCAACAGCGATTCGGAATGTATCGCTGGCACATTCAGGATCCCATTCGCTTTGATTCAGATTTCGGCACCACTCATTCAGGATCTCTATCTCCGTCTTCGCCGGTAACTTTGGAAACGCCCCGTGCGGCTCTCTCTGATACCAGTAGGCCACCGTTATAATATCCGACTCCTGTGGAAGATATCCTCCCTGCCGCCAGCCAAGATCCTGAATGGTAACTTTCAAATCTGAATCAAAACCAATGGGATCCTGAATGTGCCAGCGATACATTCCGAATCGCTGCTCGAGAAATGTATAATCCATCCAGTCGGAATCACCTGGTGCAATCCTGCATACGGCGTACTGTATTCTTCATATTGCTTCTTCGCCTTGTTCTCGAAGTTGTACGATCCACAGAAATAGTCTTCAGTTCCTGTACCAACAATGGTCGCGTTTTCTTTATCGCCATCCATAAAGAACTTGATCTCGCCTTCGCCCCACCACCCATTGTTGCGCGTACCAACGCCCATGTATGTGCCTACATATTGCCCTTTACCCTTTCACTCCATCAAGAATGGTATGCAACGATCCTTTGTTTGGATTAGAACGACGATACTGCGCGTGGAAGTATGCTTCATCATCGCCAACGGTCGTCAATGTATAGTCTACCTGATAATACAGTCGCATCGCCTCATCCGGATTGATGTTCTCCACCGTGATCTTGCATTTCTTCCGGAATGGCATCTTCCAGTAACTGTTAAATGCACTTCCTGGATTCACAGTCATTGCGAGCGAGTTCATAGGAGCGTATTGATTCCAGGCCATTCCAAAGAACGCGCCAATAGGAGCTTCTACGGAAGGCGTCTTCTCATCGTCCCAATAGAAACGGATGACAGAAAACTGCCAATTCCCGGTTGGTGTCATCCAGATGTGTTGTATCGCACCGGATCCATCAATCTCTGCAATGGTAAATGTCTTTTCGAATTGATGACAATAAACGGGTTCACTTTCCAGCCCACTCCAAGCTCGTCAGCTTCGTTAGCCGCATTCGCCACATTGCGCTGTCCCTTCTGCTTGATCGGATCCGCGAGAGCACCCTTACCTTTCTCGCCAGTGAAATTTTCAGGACTTATCGACCGCGTTTTTGCATCCGACACCCGCGACAGGTTACTAAGGTTCATGTCGAGGCCGTCGAATTTGGATTGCGCGTTGGTGACAAATGCACCTAAAACAAGAAGGATGGTGTAAACGAACTTTTGCATGAGCTTCTTTAATTAGCTATTTCTAAAGATATATTATTTTCATAATAAATTAGTAGGCCCTTTTGATGTCATAAATAGATTAGTTGTATGAAAACAGATAACACAAGAGTATACAGATATTCTTTCGCAAGCATCTACCCGATGTACATCCAGAAGGCGGAGAAAAAAGGCCGCACCAGGGATGAAGTTGATGAGGTTATTTTCTGGCTCACCGGATACAATGCAAAGTCCCTGAAGCAGCAAATAGATAGCAAGGCAGACCTCGAGACATTCTTTGCGCAGGCACCTCGCCTCAACCCGAATGTATCTTTAATTACCGGAGTGATATGTGGTTATCGTGTTGAAGAGATCGAGGACAAGCTCATGCAAAAGATCCGCTACATGGATAAGCTCGTCGATGAACTGGCGAAAGGGAAGAAGATGGAGAAGATCCTGAGACAATAGACAACAATCTCAGGAACGATCAGCTAAGTAAGATGTGACTCTCATGTATAACACATACCTTACTATGCGCACTGTTAATAAAAATCTTTGCGCAACTCCGCGCCTCCCCGCCTCTGCGGTGGAAAGCTGCGCCCCCTGCTTCCTCAGCTGCCTTTCATTTTGCAACATTGCTCCCATCATACCGTTGACACAAACTTTGTCATTTGTTCAATTGATAACCTTTTAGACTAAAATCAACATGAGCGACACAAACACCAACTCAACATCCAAAGCGCACGCAAGCAATTCGAGTACTGACAAAATGCTCGCAGACAAAACTTTCGCGCAGCTCACGGACTAACAGTTCTCTTGGAATATACTGAAGGAAGCAATAGCATTGCCGTTGTGGTAAGGCACCTCTGGGGCAACATGCCCTCCCGATGGCACCGACTTCCTCACCTCAGATGGCGAAAATGAATGGCGCAATCGCGTTACGCCGAATTTGAAGAACATCGCGAAACCGCCAGGACCTGATCGACAAGTGGAACGAGGGTTGGAGCTGTCTGTTCAATGCGCTAAACGCTCTTACCTCCGACGACCTGAACAAGATAATCTACATCCGTAATCAGGGCCATACCGTTATGGAAGCCATCAATCGCCAGCTGGCACATTATCCGTATCATGTGGGACAAATTCTTGTCCTGATCGGCAAGATGCTTACCGGCGACCAATGGAAATCACTTTCTATTCCCAGAGGTGATTCGAAGACCTACAACGCCGATAAGTTTTCAGAACCCAAACATAGAGGGCATTTCACTGATGATTATCTGGACGATAACATTGGAAGTAATAAACCTCACTCATGCATAGTACTATCCTTTGCCAGCCTTTATTTCAGTTGTTTGACGCGTTTCGAATTCATCTCTGTAGATAACGTGTAACATTTTGCGCAGGTAAGATAAATTTTACACGCTCATTTGTTCAAGTCGTATTCGAAAGGCCCCTAAAACGCGCGCATTTCCGGCGTGTCATTTGACAATACCAGGGCGCCCCATGTTAAGAATAACTCCAACGTGGGTTGCATTCGTATGGCGAAGGTCTTGACTATTGGTCAAAAAAAACTCCGACTGGGCATCGTGCTAACACCCCTGCTGATTGCTGCAATGTATTGCAGCTTCACGATCTATAATCCGGCTGAATCGGGCCGCATTCAAAACCGACTACAGCGCGGTCAACAATATTACCTACGGGCTGTTATCTGTTGACGCCTGGAAACGATCATTTGGTCCGGATGATCCCTAAGCGTATCGATGACTTTCAACTCACCAAACAGCAGGAGAAAATTGTGAAAGGCCAGATTGAAGCAGTTCTTCATGCCGTTGTTGATAAAGCTGACACGATCATGCATCAAAAGCGGAAATCAGTTAAGGCCAAACTGCGCCAGGCAATTATCAATGCGCTGGTCAATGAAAAGAAAATTCATCAAAAGGTTGCTAATTTGCATAAACCATCGTCGGTGAGATCACTAAAGACGAAGATAAAGGAGAAACTCAAATCTTTCTGGGGCTTTCTAAGATTTAAGAATACGGCTCACTGACATACGACAGTGCCAACGACGTTGCCCGGTTGGAGACATCCTGGCGAAGTATTCGGTCAACGACGTGCAGGCATTCAATAAAATATTGACCGAAAGATCGGATTCGTTCGGGCATGAATTGTATACTCTTGCACTTATCCAAATAGGGATCGTTGTCATTTTTGTAGTGCTTTGGGTGTGCCTGTTAAAAGATCGTCACTTTCATAATGAGCTTTTTACATTTTCAGTCTTGCTGGCCCTCGTAGTATTAATAGCAGGACTCACTGCGCCGATGATTGAAATCGATGCCCGAATCAGGGAAATGAGTTTTCTATCGTCTTGCAGAAAGATTGATCTTCAATGATCAGATCATTTTCTACCAAAGTAAAAGCATCCTAGATGTTGTGATGTGTTGATGACGAATGGAAAATGGGATTCTCGGATAGTAGGTCTGCTGATACTCATCTTTAGCATCATCTTTCCAATGGCCAAACTCATCGGCAGCAGATTTTACCTGGGAAGTGCAGCTGGTTGGAGGAACTCTCGCATTATTCAGTTCTTCGCCTTCAAACCCGGAAAATGGCTAGATGGCTGATGCATACGTCGTCGCCATCTTTATGGCGTATATTTGGGTTTAATAGGATTCCTGGACAATCAACTCAATTATTTATTTTTAAAACCCGGTCGTTGGCCAGCATATCGACGAATGAAGTATAACACTCCAGCCCGGATTCCTGCTTTTTATTTGCTTTGTTCGATTTCGGACTGGAGCTTTCAACAATCCTGGAAAAACTGAAAAAAGCAGAGATGTCGATCGGCGAAATGGACGTCGATCCGCGAAAATGGAATGAAACAATTGATTAGCCGTCGGCCGCTTTCAATAAATAATGTTTCTCTTCGTGACGGAAAAGGCGTCCGGCCCGAATCTTCGCCTTTGATGCATTTATCGATTGCTTCCTACTATGACGACCATGTGCAATACTGGCTAGCCCCGTTGTGCAGAGTCGCTGGTGCATGTTACCGTTAGTAAACTCAGATTTGGTTCAAGGATGAACTACAGGTTGCATATCTATCTTTTCCCATTGTATCGTTCATCCCCTGGCCTTCCGATGGCCAGAACAAGATTTTCGGTGTGATCAGCGACTCCATCGACCATCTTCTCATGCCTGGTGTAAACGTCGCCATCGAGAGGCAGCAGTGGTCTGTAAACACCAATGAAGTCGGGGAGTTTGAAATTGATTCACAATTATCAGGTTTACATTACTTTTTCTTTCATCGGATATAAGACGATAACGAGGAGACTGGAAGCGGGAAAAAAATCGAAAGAGTATTAACATGCAACTGGATCCGGAGGCCGACATAGGCAATGCTCATTTTAAGTACAAGCGTGGAGCTCGGCTACTACGCAGATCCGGCATACGCTCCTTTCGGAGCCATCTTTACAAAATCATATCCAGTCTATCGGCAAGTCGCGACTTGAATTAACCTCGGTCGTCAAGTACTGGGCAACGCGGCGCCAATTATGGCTTTGAAGGTTCGTTGGATAAACAATTTTCTGGCGGCATTCGACGGGCTATAGACAACGTGTTCGTTGGATACAAATCCATGGACTATCCGGAGAGCATTTTTAAAATGGACCAGACCCGGGCAATAGTCTCCCGCGCATTCTCGAAGTACTTCTTTTCTGTCGATGCAGGAGCAACATTCAATCAGATAATCACGACGTACGAACACGGAGTATTAACACAAGACGATGTGTCGGGAACATTGGGGCTTACAAAAGTTATAGGTGCGTTTAAGTCGAGGTTCTTATCGGGATGGGGATTTCAGGCCAACATTAACTATCACCCGAACCGCACAATGTATGAAGTGGCTACTTTCAGAGGATTTGGCGGTCGAAAGATTCCTTACACAACGTTCATGGCCAGGTACTACAATTACGAGGAGGTCGATGGCTGGATGCTGTCGTTACGGTTTAGCCTGTTCAGCTCGGAATATTATTGCTGCTATTCCTATTACGCACACACTGCACAAATTGCTTCCATCAGATAAACAAGTCCGTAGGACTTAAACATAAATAGCGGCCGGTGAAACCGGCCGCTATGCGACATATCATCTCCGCTGAAACCGCCGGGTATGCGATACGTAATCTCCATGCAAAACCTATTTCAAAACGTTCTTCAACTCCCCACTGGCCTCCAAACGATTTATCGCATTTGAAAAGGCTATCTTCCTGAATTGTTTGTCTTTGCTTATTTGCGCCACCAGTTTCTTAAAATCATCACGACTTCGCAGTGGCTCAAGCATCGGGTCGTTCTTATACCCCCAATCCCAATTGTGTTGGTGATGAAGCGCGCTGTCGAGGCATTGAACTGCCAGGTCATAGTTTCCAAAGTAAGTGTTACCAACAGCCATGTCGTAGAAGATGGAACCATTAACATACCATGCGCCTGTGCTTCGTTTACCGGCGAGCTGCTCCTTGCGTATGTTCAGATCCTCCCGAAACAACGCATCAGCTTCTTTCTTTCTACCCATTTTCAAATAGACCATACCAAGTCTGTGGCGGAAAGCAACTGTTTGTGTTGAGTCCTCGAACTTTGCTTCAATCTCTTTATACCTTGACCAGTATTTTGAGGCGTTGTCGTAATCGCCGGTTAGGTAGTATAGCCATGCGAGGTCGTCGATGATTTGATTGGATTCAGGGATTAACTTTTCCGCTGCCTTGCCCGATACGAGACCCTTTTCGTATTGCCCGCTGAACCAATAAACAGTTGTCTGTAAGAGATAGGGGCGAAAACTCTTATTGCCCATACTAATTGCCTTATCAATCAGCTTAGTCTGCAGGTCATATTCCTCCAGATTAAAGAAGGGCTGCGCCAGTGCAACATAGTAGTCAGGATCTGTTGTGGAATATTGCTTTGTTATTCCTTTTAGGATCAGGTCAGCGCCGCGTTCATCGCCGTGGCGAAGTGCTTGTGTACCATAGGCGCGCAGAGCGTCTGCGTTATTCGGGGCAAGTTGGTACGCATTTATTTCGGCTGCCTCCGCCTCCGTGATCTTCCCGAGATAACGATAAACGTTGCCCTGCACGATATATCCTTCTGGCGATGACGGATCAGTAGCAATTGCTTTTGCACTATAGTATAGCGCTGAATCCTGCCACAGAGCCTGCCTGACTCCGAACGTACGGAGATTATACCAGGCGCGCGCTTTCAGCGCATAGGCCTGTGAAAAGTTTGGATCCAGTTGAATAGCCCTGTCAACCATTTGCAGAATGGTTTGAACTTCTGCCTTCGATCCGTTAAACCAAAAACGTCCCTCTCTGGCTCTAAGGAAATAATCATACGCAAGTGCATTTCCTGATGACTCCTTTTGAATGTTTTTCCGTTCGTCGAAGTGAGTCTTGCTTCCAGCGCGTTAGCTATTTCAATCGCTATCTCACTTTGAAGGCTAAGAACATCCTTCACTTCCCGATCGTAGCTTTCTGACCAGAGACGCACATCGGTTTTTGCATCCACTAGCTGAACAACCACTCTGATTTTATCACCTACACGACGAACGCTTCCCTCTACTACATTTCCCACGTCAAGCTCAGTCCCTATTTCTGTAATTGCCTTTTGTGTGTCTTTGTATTGTAGTGTTGACGTACGCGATTTGACTTTGAGGTCGGCAATCTTGGTAAGATGATTCAGTATGTCTTCCGAAATTCCATCACTGAAGTAATCCTGTTCGCGATCGTTGCTCATATTAGTAAATGGCAACACGGCGATTGATTTATCCGTGGCTTCAGCAAGTTTTTTTCCAAAGCCTCCTAAATAGTAGTATCCGAAACTCACGACGCCAAGGAAAACAGCCGCAGCTGCCAGCCAACTGAATTTTCGTTTGGTGCGCTCGGTGATGTGTTCAATGGATTTTATCTCTGACGCCTCTTGCGGCAAATGTGTCGAAATTTGAATACCACTAACCAGGTCCTTTATGGCGCGCGCTACTTTGTTGATCTGGTCGCGATAATACGTATGGTTAACATTCGCCTTGTTGTCTTCTTCATGCGGTTTTAGTGGACGGACCACACCGGGACTGCGATAGATGAACTCCACTCCGCGAATTGGCCCGGCCAGTTCTGATTCCAGAAGTCGTTTGTCTTCTGCATCAAGGTCGTGAATGCTGACAGGCAATATTCTGTTGCCGATGTTTCCATTGGGCAATCTGACTTTTAACCCAATCCCCTCGGCTGAAGCATTTTTCTTGAAAGCGAGAAATTCGTGCTGCCAGGCGAATGCTCTCGTGTCACAATAGGTTTGCGAAATGATCGGTATGAAGACCAGACACTTTAGTTTCTTCTCAAGGGAGGAGTGGACATCGTGTGTTTCCAGAAGCCCATCAGCCGCATTGCAATCAAAGTAAATTGAAATGTCCTCTTTAAAAATTGACTCAAGCTCTGTTCGTAGTGAATCGACAAATTCCGTTACCCAGTGATCGCCTTTGTTGTCTTTTTGGCGGTAACTGATAAATACATCGCATTCATAGCCTGGTATGAGGGCCGGCATATACCAAATATAACGAATTGAGAAAGAAATCTGACTGATGCTTCGTCGTCAGATCATCCCTGAATCCACTTATTGGTGACACTCCATCCATCATCATGTTAAACCAATCCGCACGTTGCTTTTAACTGTGTGTCCGCACATCTTGCTTGCCCAATTGTAATTTCTGAACTTAAACTGTCGGCATATGTGCAAGCCATGGCCGACTACAATGAGGAACACTATCTTTGGTTGGACGTTCGAAATCGGCACGCGCGGGGGGCTCTCCCTCGCATTGTCGGTTTTCATTCTAATCACCGCGAATACATCTGCACAGACCAACAGCCGTGCCGTTAGTCAGATCGGTTTCGAACTGGGCGGCAACTTCGGCTACCTCCGCGACCTTAACTTTTCAACCCTGAACTTCCGCGAACGGGGCTTGCTCTTTTCACTTGACTACGTGTACAAAAACAAAACACAGAAACTTCTCTTTACTGCAGATGTCGACTATAGTTCCGGGCGGCTAAAGTCCGAGGCATCAGACTTTTTTAATACCGACTATCTGCTGGCTAACCTGGAGCTATCCGGTCTGTTCAAACTTCGAACTCACAACCCCGACAAGTTCGTCAGCTACGTCGGTCCTCAATACAATTCCTTCTTTCAATATGCACAATGGGGAGACGACAGAGACAACTGGACTTATCTCATGGCGCATGGCTTGAATATTAAATGGCTCGGCACTTTTCAACTAACTGCGCGAAAAAGCCTGCAAACTTCATTGTCAATTCCACTCCTTACCAATCTCGTCAGACCGCCATATAACGGTTTTGATCAATACATCGTGGAACACGAGAATGAGGTAGCGCATCTTTCATTCCGGGGAAAGACTGCGACATTTAACAAATACATAGCATTTGATTGGAAGACTCGTTATCAGTACAACCTGTCAGAACGTGTTGGCCTCGTTTTTAATTACCTGCTGCGCTATCAATTTGTAGCGGGAGATAACAACGTGAAGCATCTTCAGAATCAGTTAACGACAGGGATTGCCGTCAAATGGTGAAGTCATTCAGTCGCATATTGATCTGTCTGATGTTGTATAGCCTCCTGGCAGGTTGTGAAGAGCTCATTCTCGGGCCGGAAGAGTCTGCCGATGCTGGCCATGTGTTCGATCTGCTTTGGGATGATTTCGACAAGCATTATGCACTTTTCACTGTGCGACACACGAATTGGGATTCTCTGTATTCGGCGTATAGGCCAACGGTGAACAAGTACACTCCTTCTATCCGTCTGAAGTCAGTCCTTATCGAATTGCTCGGTCGCCTCGACGACAGCCACGTTGCACTTTATGGACCGGATGATAGCTGGACGTATACTTCGGGCTTTGCAGTGGGTACAATTGCCCTCAGGGACGAATTCAGTTTGAACCTGATTAAGAACAACTATCTTGACTCGTTCGCTAAAGTCCAGGGCGAGAACGATCTCAGCTTCGGAAAGATCCGGAACAGGAATATCGGTTATATCTTCCTGAGAGAAGAGAATGGCCACGATCCCGAGGGAGCTATAGCTGGTGTTCTCAAGCAACTTGGAGAGCACGACGCAATCATCCTCGACTTACGTACAAACTCAGGCGGTAGCGCCATCTATTCCAGGATCATCGCCGGAGCATTTTCAGATGGCGTGCACTTGATTGGTACAACTCAAACGCGAAACGGACCGGGCTACAATGACTTCGATGCGAAAACTGACATTACTACTCAGATCACGGGCAGCAAACAATATCACAAACCTGTAGTGGTGTTAACAGACCGGGCAACAATCAGCGCAGGTGAATTCCTTGCACTGCACATGAAGTCATTCTCCCAGGTCACACACATCGGCGACAAAACTGCCGGCGATTTCTCAGCGAAGAGCGCCCGAAAGTTTCTCCCGAACGGCTGGAGTTACCACTATTCAGTTCAGATGTTTCTGCTTCCTGATGGTTCTAGTCTCGATGGAGTAGGGGTGACGCCCGATATTTACGCCAAGAATGAAAAGTATGACATCGATTCGGGTAGAGACAAAGTGCTCGAACGGGCGCTGAAGTTTTTGTACGACGCATACGGCATCCAGTAGTATGTCCTGCCATTAACCTTCCACCCCACTTACTTTTACATTTTACATTTATTGTTTTACATTTTGCGGTTACTCCTCCCACCCTTCCTTTCGCGTTCTCACTCCTGCATAAAAACATATTCTCCTACCTGCAACTGACACCCCCATGATCACATCTAAAGCGTATTATTCGGAAGGCGAATACAAATTCCGGGTGCTTGTAAACACCGGTGCATTTATCTAATAGATGAAAGTAACTATTAGCGACCGCTGTATTATCAGACGTACGCAGCAATTTTTCTGGCATCGGCAATCGTTTCGACATCAGGAATGTAGTTTGAGTATCTTGCAAACAGAATTTTATCATATACCATCCATTATGGACGCTGAATCACTAAAGGCACTGCAGGCACCTCTCAAAGAAAAGTATAAAACCACACCCGAGTCGGCACTGATCACGCTGCGTGCGGAGGGGTCAATAGGAGAGGGCATCTCCTGCAAGGTCGCGACGGGTAGGGCCCTCGTTGAGGCCGGTCTGCATCCGGCTACCGGAGGCACGGGTGAGCTTGCCTGCTCCGGCGACTTACTCCTGGAAGCATTGGTGGCTTGTGCTGGCGTAACATTGAAGGCCGTGGCCACAGCAATTAATTTTCAGTTTGACGGAGGCTCCGTAAAAGCAGAAGGTGATCTTGACTTTCGTGGAACGCTCGCAGTCACTAAAGAGGCCCCGGTTGGTTTCAGAGAGATCCGTCTGAAATTCCAACTGAATACGAATGAAGAAAAAGAAAGAATTGATAGCCTGTTAAAGTTAACAGAGCGCTATTGCGTAGTGTATCAAACCATCGCGAAAGGCACCAGTGTGCAGGGTAGCATTGACGCGTTATGATCTGATGATGTCAGAAACGACCATGCGCCAACTTCGCGCGCTGCTCTTTCTTCTTTTTCCTGGCTAGAATTTTAGACTCGCCCTTCGGCAACTTCCATATTTGTTCATCAACAGTGTCACTGCATGTAAGAATGCCAACGCCCGTATTTCCCGGTAGATCGTTCGCGAAAACTTCAATGATTGTTCCCTGCAGTTTGAATTTTTTTTTCGTGACAAAGTAGCGCCACAGCCCGTTCTTGCCGCGTGGTTCGGCTTCGCCTGTTTCAATCAACTTTTTATCAGCACCTGTAATCCTCACAGTCACAGACGTGACTTTGAAATCATCAATGGCGCGGATGCGGATAATTTTGCATGGTTCACCGGCATAGCGATCTAAGTGTATCTCATGGACTTCTGGTATTTGCATATAGTCGCCAGAAGCCAGATTATACCAGTTTAAGCTGCCGTGTTTCATGCTGTCATAAACTTTCCGTATCTCCGGGTTCTTACCCACATTCTTGGCAAATTGTCTTGAGAGCTGGATACGGGTTAGATGTTCCTTCTGTGGCTCGGAATGTTTCTTTCTCCTGGGCGCCTTGCTGGCAAGTACCTGAGTACCATCCGGAAGGTTCTTCACGACTAAACCCTTTCCGATTTTGCCTGATACTCCCTTCAACAGATCGTTTTTCCTTATTCTCGCCATAACATTTTTGTCTTATTAAATCACAACTAACTTCTCCCAACTCAAGACCAAACCCACGACTGAGGACAAAGGACTCAGGACTGCTGATCGCTGTCTGCGTTGCTTCCTCTGGATGGCCGCTTTGTGTAGGCTTTTTCTAGCCGACCTCTATCCGACCTCTATCCGTTCTCTATCGATTTATTTGGTTTTATGGGAAATTGAGCTGGGAAACGGGTATTGCCCTTAAAATATGGACAAATTGACCTGAAAAACGCGTTCCCGATTACGTGAAGCCCCTGAATTCTCTGAACGAAATCAATCCCAATAACCAGCAACTGTCTTAATGAGGGCCTGTTAAATATAAGTATTACCTACCCAAAAGCGGAATGAGAAGCCACATAAATTTCTTGAACGAGCTAAGTATTAATGAAAGTGATACTGATGTATCTGCTGAAAAATAAGAGGCGGCCATAAGCCGCCTCCTCAATTGTCAATTATCAATTCTTCACCGTGCTCCCGTTCCCCTCCAGCACCTTGTAAAAGAACAACACATGGTACGGCAGTGAATTCTGCCAGTAAGGCCAGGTATGTGCACCGGGATGTTCAGTATAGTCATGTGGCGTACCGTTGTAAACCAGTCTCCTGTGGAGCTCGCGGTTTGCCTCAATAAGAAAGTCGTCAACTCCACAATCAATGATAATAGGCAACGCATTCTTCTTGATCGTCTCAGTCATACTAATAATCGAATTATCGATAAAAACCTGGTCGTTGGGATTCGATGTGCCAAACAATTTCATGTGGCGGTCACCTAATGATTTGGCGAACTCTTCATTGATCTTATATCGCGACCAGTTCATGTCCATCGCGCCGCTCATCGTGCCCGCAGCACAAAAGAGATCGGGATGTCTTGTAGAAAGGTACATCGCACCATGGCCGCCCATAGATAGTCCCGTGATCACTCTTCCTTTGTTAGTCTTGATAGTTCTGTAAGTTTTATCCACGAGTGGAATCACTTCCTTCGTAATATGGGTCTCAAACTGGCTGCCTTTATCAACAGGACTATCAAGATACCAGCCAAACGTTTCTCCCTCAGGCATCACGATGATGAGGTTGTACTGATCTGCCAGTTTTGCGACGGTCGATTTATCGGGCGTAAGCTTTAACCAGTCGCTGAAATGTCCGCCGCCGCCATGCAGGAGATAAAGAACAGGATAGGATGCCTTGTTCTTTGCATATGATTCAGGTAGCACAACTGCTGCCTTGTAAGTCTTTCCCATGGATGCGCTCGCTACGGCCAGACTATCTACTTTGGCAGCAAGCGCAGCATTGAAAACGAAACACAGTATGGCGACCGTTAGAATTCGATGGAGGTGTTGAGTTGACATGGTGGATTATATATAGGTCTTTCAAGTTAAGACATTTGAAGTATTTGTGCAGTGTCCGCAAGTTCATTTCCTGCTGGCATCCAGTCTCTTCTTTGTATCGGCCGCGACCTTGAGAATATTGTCAAGTGCAGCACGGTCATAGTAGTTCCCAAACTTCAGCACACCGTTCACAGTCCGCAATGCATGAATGTCTTCCAATGGATTCCTATCGAGGATCACCACATCAGCTCGTTTCCCTGGCGCTATAGTCCCCACCTGATTTTCAATGTTGAAATACTTCGGGCCATTGATTGTAGCGGTCTTCATAATTTCTGTACCGTTCAAACCTGCTTCCTGGAAGATCTCGAGCTCCTGGATCAACGACTCTGCCGGATAAACATAGGTGTTTAATGCTGCCGCGTCACTTCCTGCGATGATTCGAATACCCGATTGATGAATGAGTGGCAGCTGAGATCGAAGGAAGAGATACCGATCCTTGCGTTGCTGCTTCTGTTCCGGCGTTTCGTTGCTCATGCGTTGAATACGCCATTGATAATTGGATACAAACCGTTCTGTCAGGAAGCTCAAAGGGACATCTTTACTGTGATCGGTGTCACTGAGATATGCCAATTCACGGCCCCCGATGAAGGTGGGACACACAAACAATCCTTGCTGTCCCAGTGCGGAGAATTTTTGCAACGCTGTGTGGCGATCGAACCCTGCCGAGTACTTTGATTCAGCCTCCGCCTTCGTGACCTTTCCGGATACAACGTCCTTTGTAATTTGTTCGTCGTCGCTGCCGAGCCGCAGCAGATAGCCCGCGTGCTCCACGCTGGTGAATCCTGCATTAACCAGTTGTTCAATGGTAAGGTCGATAGGAACGTGGCCGGAGACGCGGTATCCCCGCGCATGAGCAGCAGCAACGCTCTTCAGAAACAAATCTCCTCCGAGGGTATTCTCCGTGATCTTCACAAAATCCACCTTGTACTTATCCAGCAGGTTAAGCATATCATGCAACTCTGTTTCATTCGCGATTTCCAAATCACCTTTCCAGATGGAATTCTTTCCCTCAAGCTTTCTCCCTGCCGTAAATATTGTAGGCCCGGTAAGTTTGCGTGTATTGATATCGTTGCGCCACGCAAGTACCTGTTCTCCGAGGTCACTGGCACAGTCGCGTATGGTGGTGATTCCATAGGCCAGAAACACGGGCAGCAACAGCGCATTGTCTTCCACAAGGTCGGCACCCTCCAGGTGTACATGCATATCCCAAAGGCCTGGTATGATATACTTGCCCCTGCAATCAATTCTTTTGCTGCCTTTCGGAGCCTGTTTCTCTACCGTCTGATAATCTCCAATGGCCTTGATCCTGTCGCCTTCTATGAGTACGGCTTGCTGGCGGAGAGTTCCCGATTCGACGTCGACGACATTGCCGCCGAATAGGAGAGTAGTGTTCACCCGTTGGCCCATCGTAGTTAGTGTCATGATCAACACCAGCACTATGGATAGCGGAAATTTAGCGGACGTACACATGATGGTAATTGTCAGCCGTGGAGGTTGACTCGCCGACGGGTAAAGATATTATGATTTTCGCGATGATAGCGATTCAAACTGCCTGCGTTTGGTCCCCCGGATTCCTGGCTATTATCCCTGACTATCTTCTCCTTTGATGGCATCAGTCTTTGATACACCCACCAGATCACCACCGCAAAGATAATCATCGACGACATCAGCTCCCTGAAGTGTGCCCATCTCACGTTATCAGGAAACAATACATTTGGAATGATCAACATTATGCCTACACTTGAGAAAACGAGCACAAGACTAATGAGCAATGTTCGCGGTTGATCTGAAAACATGTGCATGAGCGGCAACACAAACAAACCGAATAAAACTCCTCTTAAAAACTGGAACGGAAAAATCGTAGGACGCTCGTCCACATTGGCGATCAACCCGCCAATGAAACCGTTATCCGTTGCCTGTCCTGAGTAAAACACACGCAGGTCACTCACTTTCCACGCAACGAAATACCCAAACACAAAGTAGATGACCACATACAGAATTCCGATTACCGCCAACTTTGCAACAAGATTAGGTACGATATAAACAGGAGTCGCTCCACCTGCTGATCTCGACGCGGACGTTTCGTCCATTTCCTCTCTTCGTCCCTTAAACAGAGCAATGCTTAACGGAGTGGCTGCAATAACAACTGTTCCGTTAGCGATCATAATAAGCAGTATGTCTGCCGTAGACAATGCCTTGAAAGCATGGCCGAAGAAGAGAGTTTCTATTTGAGTCATGAACGAGAGCACAAGAAAGAGCATGATGGTCAGATAAAACATAAGTTTTCTCTTCTCCCATGTTGAATGCTTAACGACGTAGACAATTGCAAGACAGATCCAGGCGACTGTTGCCAGTATATAAAGGATCACAGACGGATTAGCATTTTTGTTTGCTTCTTTAAATGAATCCGAATACGGCATTAATGCAGAAACGATCGAGAAGGCGACGGTGGTCGCAAAGACCAGCAACAGAAACTTCAGAATTGTTTTCATTGGACGTATTCCTTTTGTTTGATTGTAGTTACGAATAAGCTGATTGTACTTTACGCACCCACTTTAAGGTTTGCTTGTATGACTCTATTCCATGCTCGTAAGCAAGTTTTCCGCCTTTGGGCATCTTCCCGGATGCGCTCTTGTAGTAGTCCTCAAGCTCAATGATGTATTGTTGCAACGCCTGAGCAAGTGCACTGAGAAATTTGCTACGCTTCCTGGTATCGTCGGCGTGATCTAGAAAGGCGATTTTTAGCGAAAGTGTGTCGAGTCCTTTTGAGATATCCTCACGGGTAGGAGGGGTCAGTAGCCACGTTCTCAACGCCTTCGTTCCTGCGCGCGTGATTACAAATAGTTCTTTGCGCTTTTCAGTGTCGTCCTTCTTTTCGACCAGGGCCTGTTTCAACAGACGTGCCAGGGCTGGATAGATCGTTCCCGGACTGCCGCTGAAGTTCCCCATAGCAGTTTTCTCGTATATCATTCTGATCTGATAGCCCGTGAACCCGTCGGTTGCCAGGAGTCCAAGTATCGAATAGTCAAGAGGGGTAATCATTGTTGAAGGCATTGGCAGCAGGCTAAATAGTACGAAGCGTATTAAAGTTAGTACGTTTCGTATTAAATGCAATACTGTGTCATGGCAGAAAGAAGAATATCCTTCAGGTCTATGACTGGATCCCGCACGAAGTGCGAGAACCCACTTTTACATTTTACATTTAGCGTTTTACATTTTGCGGTTAACCGCTGACGACAGAGTTGCGGCTAAACGTCAGAAGATCCGATAGCTCAGCAGCCCGACGAGTCCCGCCGTCGTTGCGCTGGACTGAACTTCGCCATACATGGTGTCGCGCTGGTAGCCGATTTCAAACGACGCTCTCTTGTATGCTATACCGGCATGGAATGCAAAGTCAAGCCCCAGGGCCCGATAGTCCATGAAGTCCGCGTCTTTCTCTGTATGCGTGGGCAGGTCGATAATCGCTGCATTCTGTTCGTAGTGGATAAGATAGAGTGCTGCCAGGGATGCCTTTGCATAAATATTCCAGTTCGAACGACGCACGATCTGATACTTGAACATAGGCCCAACCGTCAGATAATTAAACTTCGCTGAATAGCGACGCTGTGTAACTGCATTGGGTTCAGACAAACCAGTAAATGCACCGGCTTGTGTCCATTGCAGACCAAAGCCCAATCTCACTTTTCTGGTGGGGTTCCTGGGTTGAAATTCAAAGTTCAGTCCGGCAACCATATTGGTAGCTCTTTCGAAATTCGCCGTCGATGCGCCCTTAGGATTATTGAAGCCGTTCGCCTTCATCGCATTGTCAACACCATCGAAGGTAAACCCCGAGTATTTCGCGCCTGCCACGATGCTCAGGTTCAGTTTTGATCGGCCCTGCTTCGTCTTTGTTTCAGTTTCAACAGAAACTCCCACGCAACGATTGTAATCAGTGACAATCTTAGTTAGAGGTTTCCTTTCATAATCCTGATCGCGAATGGTCACGGCATCGCAGTCTTTGGTAAGATCCTTTAGCACATTCAGGTAGAATGGCATGTTGACAACGGAGCCTTCCGCCGAGTAGTACCTGACGTATGGGAGCTCCGTTATTTCTTTCTGAGGTTCCTTGATGAAAAAGTGGCTCTTGTGATTCTCATCCCTGTATGCGTAGAGGTTAAGCTTGCCGCGCACGATCAACTCAAGCAGTACGGTCTCGCTAACGATGTGTCGTGCGCCCGTTCGTTCCAGGTTATTGATCTGTATTGGCTTCTTGTCGATTTCTACTGTGGCTGCATAATAGTATTCACCCGCGTCTTTCAGGTAAAGACTCTGAATTGATGCGAGGTCATACGATTTTGTCGCAGCCTGAGCCGAAGTGGTAAAATCTACTTGTTTGACCCCAGACCAGTCCCGCGGCTTTATAAGACCCTGCAACGTATCCCCCGAAGTGGTTACTAACTGAGCTGGAACGAGGTCGGAATTTTGTGCGAATAGTCGTGGCGTTGCCACGCAAAGAAATGCTGAAATAAATAAGAGTTTCATCGTGCCCAATAGCGACATAGACCGGATTCAAAGGGCTGTCGCTCGAAGGTAAAAAAGTACTTCCAGGCCGCACTGGCAATACCATGTAAGCTAATCGACAATTCTGCTGAAATACACGGCAACCTCTCGATTCTTCGCCGGGTTTAACGATCGGGGTACTGCTTTTCCAGCGAATTCCACGCGGAGTAATTCCAATTCTCTACATTCAATTCGGGCACAGAAAGGGCGATTTGAAGTTTATCGTAAGACTGCTAGATTGGTGTACCCGGTGCAAAACGATAAATGCGTGATTCGCAACTGCCCACCCTGGTGTGCGAACCACATACGACATCCATATGGAGTGCACTGGATCGCCTGAGCTGAACGTTAGTCCAGTGTAAAATGAGACCTGTCCAACAACATTTTTTAGAAAGTCTGAATGTGTATACAGCGGATCCGTTGCTGCTGGAGTCCTATTGGAAGGAAATTGAAACGGAGTACTCTAAAAAGGACCGCCACTACCACAATCTCTCGCATCTCGATGCTCTGATTGGTGAGCTGCTTCTCTATAGAGAAAAGTTTTCTGATTGGAGTGCGGTGGTATTTGCAATTGCCTACCACGATGTTGTGTATAATACCCTTAAGACGAACAACGAGGAGCGAAGTGCAGAGCTTGCAACACTCCGGTTGTCAAAGGTGTCTTTTCCTGTAATGTCGTTGACCCAATGCGACAGGCTAATACGAGCAACCAAGCGCCACGAAAGAGCCGACTTCGAAACGAACCTTTTTACCGATGCCGACCTTTCCATACTCGGTGCCGACAGCGATCGCTATTTGACTTATGTCAACAGCATTCGCAGGGAATACTCCGTGTATCCGGACCTTCTGTACAACCCGGGACGAAAAAAAGCACTGAGACATTTCCTCGACATGGAACGCATCTTCAAGACTGATGAGTTCGCAGCCAAGTATGAGCAGCAAGCCAGACAAAACATCGAAGGCGAATTAAAGATGTTGTGATAGGAACTGAACCTGTACCAGGTTGATAAATTTCGAATCCGGCGCCAAATGTTATTTAACAGTCGAAATGAATTTTGTTTATATTTATTCAGGGCCTGTGCTTGATTGAACCCCACGAGAGAACTTCCATGAAGGATAGATGCTGCTGATACGGAAGACAAGGAGCGCACTCGTCTCACATACGCCGGTCTATCCAACTTATATGGAACGCAATACTTTCCTTCATATCTCCATGCTGACACCCTTCACGCTGTCAGCTCTTCACAATGCAATTACCCAGAATCCTCAAAAGGGTTTCAAAGTTCCGGCCGGAGAAGACAGGCGGCAGGAGGAATTACACATCATGGGAGGGCAATTCAATTGTATGGTTGCATCAAAAGATTCGAACGGCGAATTGTTGATCTATCATACTTCCAGGGAGCAAAAGGGTGGACCAGCCCTGCACTTTCATCATGAACAGGACGAGTGGTTCTATGTGCTCAGCGGAGAATTCGTCGTAAAAGTCGGCGACGATAGTTTTAATCTTAAAGCCGGCGATTCGGCTTTTGCACCGAGAAAGATTCCTCATGCCTTTGCAAAGGTCAGCGAAGGAGAAGGGCAGATGTTGGTATTGTTTCAACCAGCGGGATCAATGGAAGACTTCTTCAAGGAGATGAGCAAGCTCGGTACTGAGATCCCTAAAGACCAGGAGACAAAACTAAAAGCGCTATGGGCTTCCCATGGGATGCAGATCGTGGGCCCCCCGCTAAAAATCTGATTTGCAACTAATCAAAAACACGGGCCGCAGGCCTCCATAATTGTCAATTCTTTTTGGCCTCTACTTCTTTTCTCCGCGCTTTAATCTGCTCTACCTTCTCCTTACTCACTCCAAACACCTTCCCCTCCGATGCGTCGAGCATGAACTTATCGATGTATCGCTGACTTAGCGCCGCGTTGTCACCGTATTGCGCTCTCAATTGATCAAGCCGTGCGTGCAATTCCTTTCTAACCTTCGCATAGCCCGGGTCGTTGTAAACATTCTTAAGCTCCCTCGGGTCCTTCTTACGGTCAATCAACTCCCATTGATCTTCCACGTAATAGTAGTGAATCAACTTATAGTCCTTCGTGACGATCGCATAGTGACGGTTCACCATGTGCTCTGCAGGGTATTCATAGTAGTGATAGTATACCGCGTCGCGCTTCCACTTCTGCGGCTCGCCCTTTAACAAAGGAACCATGCTGAGACCCTGCATGTCAGCCGGCGCTTTTACTCCTGCAGCATCCAGGAACGTTTGGGCGAAGTCCAGGTTCTGTACCAATTCATCGGACCGTGTACCTCCCTTAGTCTTGCCTGGCCACGCAACGAGCAAAGGTGTTTTGAACGACTCATCATACACGAAGCGCTTGTCAAACCATCCATGTTCGCCGAGGTAGAATCCCTGGTCGGAAGTATAAACAATGATGGTGTTATCCATCAGCTTGTTCGCTTCGAGATAGTCGAGCAATCTTCCAACGTTCTCATCAACTGCCTTGATCGATCCGAGATAGTCCTGCATATAACGCTGATACTTCCATTTCATCTTTTGCTCATCCGTCATCGTCGGATAAGCTTTCCTGAATTCTTCATTGATCGGCGTGTAGGCTTTCTTGAAGTTTACCGCCTGAGCTTCATTGAATCGCCCCATCTCGTAAGCATAACGGCGTTTATCATATCCAATTTCCGGGATGCCGAGCTCGTCCATCACCTCTGGAAATACTTTGTTGTCGCCTGCCCAAGCCATGTGACGAAGTACACTCATCTCAGCTTCTTTCGCAGGTGAAGTCCTGCCCGAGTAATCATCAAAGAGTGTCTCTGGCTCTGGAAACTTCTTGTGCGTGTATTCATCGAGATGACGTTCAGCCATGAGCCACGAACGATGTGGTGCCTTGTGCAGATACATCAGCAGGAATGGAGCATCTTTCTTGCGATCTTCCTGGAGCCACTTTAACGTCATGTCAGTGATGATGTCCGTCACGTAACCGTCAACTTTGATGTTGCCCTGCTTCTTTGTAATGAAGTCGGGATTGTAGTACGCTCCCTGGTCGGGCAATATCTTAAACTCGTCGAAACCCTTCGGACTGTTTCCAAAGTGTAGTTTGCCAAACATGGCAGTTTGATAGCCTGCCCTTTGCAAAAGAACAGGGAAGGTTACGTTAGTTGTGTCAAAAGGGAAGTGGTTGTCGATCTTGCCGTTCCGGTGTGAGTGCTTTCCTGTGAGAATGGTGGCACGCGAAGGTGCACAAATGGAGTTGGTCACACTGGCTTGCGTGAAGAGCATTCCCATCTTCGCGATCCGGTCGATGTTGGGTGTTTCAATAAGCCGATTGCTGTATGCGGAAATTGCCTGGTAGGCATGATCATCAGACATGATAAAAACGATGTTCGGGCGTGCATCCTTCTTGCCCTGTTGCTGAGCATGCGCCACGAACAGTTGAAAGGTCAGCAACAATACAACTAGCGCATAGATTCCTCGGTGCCTAACGACCGGGGTAGTGGTTGCATAACCATTCAGTGGTTTCATGGGGTTCTGGATTAAGTCTTAATCAATGAATCTTTCGTCAACTATAGTCAGTTCATTTTCATCAGCAACCGCAAATGTTTTCCTTTCAAAAAGAATGCATCCGTCGATAATGTGCCGACCGGAAAGTACTCAATTAATCGACAGCCATGTTGAAAATACCTTGACATTACATCTGCGGTTTTGGAGGTGTGGAGGGAGCCTCGAACGATCGGGTACCCTGCGCATTGATCTTTCTCACGAGCAGGCGACCATCGCCGGATACATACAGGCGGTCCCCCACAAGTTTTACGTCATCAAGACTCCTGGTCGTCTTTGAGAAGATGAAGTTCACCCGGCCAAGCTGATCGGATACCTGAACGCCGAGCGCAGTAGCGCTGTAAAGGACATTGGCAGCATCGACATCCATACTATGAACACCAGGACCTGAACTTCCATAAGGCACATGATAATGGACATAGGGCTGGCCATAGTCAATACTTCCGTCGTCATTTACCTTGAACGAATATCCGAAGGAGGCGTCGGGCGAGCCAACGGTCAGGAATGACTTCTCGGCAGAGATAGCCATCGCTCCAGCTACAAAATCCGTTGTGAAATAGCGAACTGACTTTTTAGCGAAATCATAATATCCTATCTGTCGCTTCTTTCCATCGCTGAAGTAAATGCCACGTGCAGTGGTACACATGAACTCGGCGTCGGCGTGTGGGGCGAGCGTGGTCACCTTACCCGCGTTGTCAATCGATACAATCTTGTGTGACTCTTTTGACCATCCAAATAAACCCGTGACTCCCGCACTCACGACATCAAGGGGTACGCTGGCGACCTTTGTTACGTCGTGCTGAGGGCTGATCCGGTAAAGATTACCCTTATCAGCAAAGAAAAGATTACCATCCTTATCGACCGTGAACTGACCGACGTGTTGACCTTTTAAGCTGACCTCATTCCACGCCTCGCCGTCGATGAGAAGGTCCATTCTCGGTTTGATACCTTTATGAGTTGTGATCGGTGTCGGATAATCCTTCCACAGCCAGTCCATTGCCTCACCCATGATCGACGAAGCATGTTTACTGTCATGCCCGCCGCTTCCCCAGCTGTGCTGAACTTCATATCCGGCATACGCAAGAGCAGATAGCATCGCCTGGTTAGCGGTCCACCAATCACCCGCATAAATGTTGAGGTCATTGTTACCATCTTCCAGGAAGACACGAATGGGTTTGGGTTCGGATTTTCGAACCAGCGTCGTGAACTCATCTGCGCCTCTAAGTCCAACATAAGTACCGATCGTGCTTAGTACTCTTCTGAATTGATCGGGCCGTTCCCAGGCTACGTTGAATGCGCATATCGCACCGGAGCTCGCACCCGCGATCGCCCGGCTGTCAGGATCCTTTCTGATGTTATACTTCTTTTCAACTTCAGGCAACAGTTCCTGAGAAAGGAAGGTTGCATAGCGATCTCCCATAGCGTCATATTCCAGACTTCTGTTGTATCGGGGAAACGCTCCCTCACGCGACGCAGGCACAGAACCGGGATCGACGAACACGCCAATCATAACGGGGATCCTATGCGCCGCAATAAGCGAATCCATAACCTGCGGAAGCCGCCACCCGGTCGCCCGTCCTAAACCATCCTGTACAACCATCAGACACGCAGGCGTCGATGCATCGTATTGTTTGGGAACGTAGAACCAATAGTTACGCGTCGTGCCGGGATAAACGCGACTGCTCAACTGCACCGGTCCAACAATGTCACCAACGGGAGTCTGTGCCACCGTGAAATGGACGGCTAAGAACAGGATGAAAAAGGGGAGGATTGATTTCATGATGATTATTTAGCGAAAGCCCATGCCCGCCCGAATAGCTGGGCATATGTCGTCAATGAAGCTACTAATCTTCGTTGGATTTCCAGTAACATAGACTCATCGGCCAAAAGAAAATTAGTAATTTCGTGAAGCGGCAATTTGACACTGGTTTGTTCACCCGTCTTTAGGATTCGTCCCACACCCTTTGAACCCTGTTTGCAGCCATGAATATTGAAGACATCCGTAATCTCTGCCTCAGCCTTCCACACGTTACTCAGGACATCAAGTGGGGTAACGACCTGGTATTCTCGATCGGTGGAAAGATGTTTTGCGTCGCGGGCCTTAACCAGTCGCCGACATCTGCCTCTTTTAAAGTTACTGACGAGGAGTTCGAAGAAGTTTCTGCAAGACCACACTTTAAGCCGGCACCCTATGTCGCCAAATACAAATGGGTTCTGATCGAAGACATCACCAGGATGCGCAAAAAGGACTGGGAGCGTTACGTCAAACAGTCTTATGAACTGGTGAAGGCTAAGCTTCCGGCAAAGCTGAAAAAACAGTTGGAGAAATAGTTGACGTATTATTCAGAACCCCGTTTGAAGGATGGCGAGTAAATTGAAATACAGACAAGCTATGCCCGGCGATGCGGTTTCACTTAAAGAGCTTGCTTCAGTTACCTGGAGACAGTTCGAAGATGTGATCGGTGCCGAGTCCTGGAATTTTCTTTCCGGCGCGTTAGATAGGGTAGACTATAGTTCGCTGATCGATCGCTCGTACGGTGCGCTCTGTGAAGTGGGTGACAGAATCGTAGGAATGGCGTTCCTGGTTCCTCAAGGCAATCCAACAGACATTTTCCCCGCCGACTGGTGCTACGTACGCATGGTTACTGTGGATAAAAAATATAACGGAAAGGGTATTGGCCGGCGCCTGATGTCAGAGTGCATTGAGCACGCCCGAACGCAGCGCGAAACCATCATGGGATTACACACCTCCGAGTTTATGAATGCAGCAAGACACATCTATGAGAGCATGGGATTCTATGTCGTGAAAGAACTCGAACCACGCTTTGGCAAGAAGTACTGGCTCTATCGACTGGATTTGTAGCCCGAAGCGAATTTGTATCTTGTGTCAGCTTTATCTTATACACATCACATCGCGATCTCAGTCTTTTATCAATCGCATTAAAATCAGTTATGAACCTAATTCTTCCTGCGTCGAACAGTCGGTTGTTTGCATCCCGTTTTGTTGTATTTCTCGTTGTTGTTGGTTTGCTGAATGCCTGCAAAAGAGACTCAAGTGATAAAGAATCAGCGGATACCACGTCGGTGGCAGCAGTCGATAGTTCTGAATTGATTCCGGAAAGTATCGGCGATGTTATCGCTCAGGGAGATGGTGTGGCAGCATTGTGGCCTCGTGAGATAGTCGCATACGACAATGCCACCGACAATGAAGTACGGAAGTTCCTTGAGAATTTTTCACCGCTGCTTAAAGTGCTGGATGCTGCGGCAAAGTCTGTCGCGCTCAAGGATAGCCTTGAAAATACACACCTTGATTCTAACGGTAGTCCTCCCGCGGCGTTAACAGAACCATCCGACAGCGCCATATTCAGACCTGTTGAGATCAAAGCCTGGCAGGCCATACAGAACTATAAGAAGTGGATTGAAAGCGGAACAGCCGTGAAAGATGCCTGTCCCTCTCTTTTGGATCTTGATCGTCCACTGGGTGAGGATGACAAAACGATCACTTACTTGCCAAAAGCTGAGGCTTCGAATTATCTCAGTGATGGAAAGTTCTTCTTTATGGGAGGCGCACCTTTTATTCAGGAAGTAATGACTGACGACGGAACACCGTTCACCAGTCCTGGTGGCAAACCGGAAAAGCATTATACGAGCATGCTGTCGGAGAATGGAAACTACTTCTTCAATTCGTTGTATCACTTCAGAAGTACACCTGTCAAACTGGATTTTGGACCGCCGCTGCGTTCTTATGAAATGGGACCACAGGAAGTTAACGGCGTGGGTACACTGATTCATCGCTTTGTAAGTCCTGTTCCTGTATCTTTTCTAACCGAAGAGGGGATTGTGCCAGCACGACTGTTATCTGTCGAAGTGAAACTGGTTTATGAAAACCTGGGATGTGTTTCCGATCAACCCTTCTACACTTTTGCATGCGATAAGAACCTTGACCCGATGACTATTCTGGGTGCCTTCGTCTCTTACAGCTCTTCAGCCATTGGCGGTTTAAAAGTAGTTCGTCATTCACCGGGTACCTGGACCGCTGACCTTAACGGAGATGGAATCGCTGATATTGGTTGTGTGTCTGGTGCCTTCGAAGGCATTGCCAGCGATACCATGGCGGAAGTATTGTGGTTCGTAAACAACAATGGCACGTGGCAGGTTCTTGATTACGCTGCCGAACTCGACTGCACATGATCAGGCAACCTTATACGGGCGCTTTTGTACTCTGTGCTTTCTTCGTGATCGTGCTGTTAGTGGCATTTTTGAAAAGCGCACCCTACTTATCGAATGCGATCGCTGGCGAATCATCAGTAGGGACATGGCTATCAGGTGTGCTCTTGGTCACTGGTGCTGTTACCTCACTGATTGTTGGTTCTCGCCATCAACTCTGGAAATGGTATATCATCTCTGTTTTCTTTTTAATGCTCGCGGCCGACGAGCACTTCATGTTCCATGAGAAGATCAAAGAACAGTTGATCTTCAGTGATCATACAAAACCGTTTTGGTTTTACGAAGTACCTGTGCTGCTGGGCGCGATCCTGGGTTTCGTGGTAGCCATGGTGTTGGTCAGGATCTTGTCTGGTTGGAGCCGGAAATTGTTAATGATCGGTGTTGCCTTCGGGTTGGCATCTGTCACAATGGATGTACTTGCCGCTGGTGTATTGATTGAAGACATGTTCAAGCTGCTTGCTGAACTTGCCGTAGCCTGCGCATTACTTATCGAAACATCCCGTAAGTGAACCCTGATAAGCTGTGAAGATCAATTGATAGGGGGCCTTAAGCCCTCCCATACAATTATCAATTGTCAATTGTCAATTACTTCGTATTTCTCAGGATTCATCG
The DNA here is from genome assembly GCA_049840655.1 of Chryseolinea sp. GTDB lineage: Bacteria > Bacteroidota > Bacteroidia > Cytophagales > Cyclobacteriaceae > Chryseolinea. The sequence goes on along the minus strand of JASGJX010000026.1, from coordinate 293,508 downwards.
GAAACTTATTTTTATAACCGTCTGGCCATTGAAGACAGAACATTGCCCACTCAGGAACATAGACAATCTTGCAGATGGCGAACTCTCCCTTGTAATAAAGCCTTACGGTGTTGCCCTCATGAATGGGCTTGCCGTAGGCATCGTACATGCCGATGAATTGTCCTTTAAAGAGATCTGTGGGAACTGGATTGTTCATTCCTTTGCAATATTTCAGTTTAGCAGACTAAAGAATTGAAGCTCTAAAGCTATATGATCAAAGCGATGTTCGTCATCAGATGCTCCAATTTTTTCCAGAGTTATGATGCATGGATCAGACCCGATGGTTATATTAGTATAGGGTGGAAATCTTAGGAGGGTAGTGGTCGCTTTCACCCTTAACCAAAACATCCATGAAGCGAATACACGCCCTCGAATGGGAGGACCTGCGCTGGTTTCCGGAAAGCTGGCGCGACTACGGTACCGACTACCTCCGCTTTATTGCAATCCACTTTGGTATTTACAAACCTGTTCTGCCCTTGCTAAGGAAAGGTTTGCTCTCTAGTGGCGGTAACGAATGGGTCGATTGTGCCTCCGGGGGTGGAAGCAGCCTCGTCGACCTGGCAATGGATCTTCAGATTGATATCCCAACACTCAGAATTATTCTTACAGATTATTATCCCAATATCAAGTCATTCGAGTACACTAAGGCACAGCTTCCCCGGGTATTCAGGTACGAATCTGCCTCCGTCAATGCGATGGATATGCCTGCTCACCTGAGAGGGAAGTTCATAACATTGTTCGGAGCGTTTCATCACTTTCGCGAAGCTGAAGCTAAACGCATTCTTCAAAATGCAGTAGATACGCAATCTCCGATTGGCATATTCGAACCACTTAACCGAACCCTGGCCAGCGCGCTGTCGATGCTGTTTGTTCCGATAAACGTGTGGCTGTTCACGCCATTCATGCGTCCCACAAGATGGAATGTATTGCCATTCATTTATCTCATTCCCATCATTCCACTTTTTATTCTTTGGGATGGTGTTGCTTCTATTTTCCGAATGTACTCAGCGAAGGAGTTGAAGGGACTGGTATCGACTCTGAAGAACGGTGATTCTTTTCAGTGGGAGATCGGCAAGACTAAGACCAGGATGCCGGTGTATTATTTGTTAGGCGTAAAGAAGTGATGCCGTCTTAAGCCTAACTTTTACATCTTACATCCAGATACTAACTTTTTGCATTTTACATTTAGAGTTTTACATTTTGCGGTTAACCTCCCGACACAAAACTCATACTATAAAATGCACCAGATCTACTCCTGCCTCAACGAACTCGTCGGATTCGCCGTCGCCGCCCGGTAGCATATCAGTCCTACCGTCGACAAAGAAATAAACGTGAGGAAGATCAACGGAACCACAAACAGCTCCCAGCCTGGCGTAATATGGAAAGCAAATGCAGACAGCCACTTCTGCGCAGCGATGTAAACAAGCGGCGTCGCGACAACATAGGCAACAGCAAGCAGCTTAAGAAAGTCGGCCGAGAAGAGCGACAGTATGGTGAACACAGATGCGCCCAGCACTTTGCGGATTCCCACTTCCTTGGTACGATGGATCACAGCAAAGATGGACAGCCCAAGTAATCCGAGACATGCGATCACGATGGCTAGTCCTGTGAAGATGCCGAAGATTGATCCGAGCTGGACATCGGCGGCATATTGTCGATTGAAATACTCATCGAGGAAGAAGTATTCAAACGCGTTATTCGGAAAAGCCTTATCATAGATGTCTCGTATCTCCTCAATCGATGTCTTCATGTTTGCTGCCTCAAGGTGAACAGAGAAGTAGCCCCAGGCTGTGAACTCAGGCAGCAGGAACATCATCGGCTGATACTTGCTCTTCAAAGATACCTGGTGATAGTCTGCAATGACACCGATGATCTCTCCGTGTTGTTCGCGTGGTCCCATTCCGAAGCTTACTTTCTGATGTAGCGCTTCATCGGGATTCTGAAATCCCATCTGATGGATCAGCGACTCGTTCACTACCAAAGGCGCTTCGTGATCATAGGAGAATACATCTTTATCGGTTAATGTTCTTCCACTCAGCAACTTCATCTGATAGGTATCGAAGAATTTCTCATCGACGCTTTGCTGGAAGGTGTTGAAGTCCGCATCGTGCGTCAGGCCCTGCTTCCGTATGCCATTTCTCGCGAGCAATACGCGGCCTGGTATTCCGTCGGAAGCACTTGCATTTTTAACTGCTGATACGCGGGCCAGCTCACTCTTGAAGAATGATACATGAGTGGCGATGGTCGAGTCGAATACGGCCGGTGACTTGATCACCAGGATCTGATCTTTATTGTAGCCAAGGTCCTGCTTTTGCATGTAGGCCATCTGGCGATACATCACGATGGTACCTGCTATGAGGAATATGGACAGCGCATATTGAAAGGTTACCAACCCTTTCCGCAAGAACTGTCCCGACGATGACTTATAGAATTTCCCCTTGAGTACGAGCGCGGGATTGAACGACGATAGCAGGAGGGCAGGATAGCAGCCAACCACTAGCGTCCCCGTTAAGAGGATCCCTGCTGCGAGCATCCAGATGCCAGTGGCACCGCCAACATGGCTGTCAAGAAGTGCTGTGCTCAGATGTTTTCCCACAAGCTGTTCGAATAAAGGCAGTGCTATCATCAGCATGACTCCCGCGGTGACAAGGGCGAGGAAATTCACGAGAAATGCATCAAAAAAGAATTGAATGATGAGCTGCCTGCGATTAGCTCCAACTACCTTCCGCAGTCCCACTTCTTTACTCCGCTCGAGTGATTTCGCCGTCGAGAGATTGATATAATTGATCCATGCAACCACAAGGATGAAAACACCTAGCAATCCAAGAAAGTACACTACTCTCTCGCTGCCGTTTACATCTTGCTCGAGGGAAAGATTGGAAGTGAGGTGGATAGATTTTATAGGTTGAAGGTGGAGTTTGATGTCCCACTTGTATTCCTTAACAACGTCGCCCAGATACTTGTCAACCATTCCTGGGAACTTATCCGTTACGTCTTTCGGATCAACACCTGGTTTCAGCAACACATAGTTATAGAACTCCGGCCAGCGCCACTGATCGTATCCCCAGTTTTCTCCTACAGACGAAAATGAAACCAGCGCGTTAAATGACAAGTGCGAGTTCTGCGGAACGTCTTTGAGCACTCCGGTGATGGTAAGGTTCACCTCGCGGTTCAAACTCAGCTGCTTTCCAAGTCCGGGTTCGTCGCCAAAGAACTTCTTCTTCAATGATTCCGTGATAACCACCGAGTTTTTTTCCGTCAACGCTGACTTTGCATCGCCCTCGATAAGCGGGTAGGAGAACATCGTCAGGAATGGACCATCGGCCAGGAACATTTTCTCTTCATTGAACGAAGTAAGATTCCCCTGCTTGTCCTGCGACGATAGAGTGATGGAATTCACGAAGAAGTTTGTCTTGGCGAGACGGGCGAAAGTTTCCACTTCCGGAAAGTCAGCCTTCATGGCCGGCGCTACCGCGGGATGATTGGCTGCTGATTCATTAGAGGAACCATTGCTTTCCTGACTGCTGATGGTTACGCGATAAAGTCGGTCACTATCAACATTGAAGGTGTCATAGCTTCGTTCGAATTGAATGTAGCTATAGATAAGTCCGCATACACAAAGTCCGATAGCAAGACCGGCAATGTTTATAGCAGAGAACAGGCGATTTCTGAGGAGGCTTCTCCAGGCGACAGTGAGATAATTTCTGAACATGTTGCTGATATTCGATTGTTGAAAGTCAAAAGTTGTTCCAGTCACAAGGCACGCATGAATGTTGAATTTTGGGCCGCTTTCGAAGTGTGCATGCGCATGGCCCGTTCGTTGTTGAAGTTCTGCGTTCGTTTCCGGTCAGCCACGACAAACGGATCAACCCGCTTTCGTAACCTGTTGTCAAGAATCAGAAAACAGTAAAGATTATCTCCCTGTTTGTCGTCAAATTTCTTCCGCGAATAGACTCGTCACGTCGGACTTCTAACCTTCAGACTGCTAAAATGTAATGAGCATTCCATTGTCGGGCATTAAATACTAAGCTATTGACGAGCTGGTCTATTACTGAAAATAAAGACGCCGCCAACGATGAATGTGTTGCATGCGAGCTTGAACATTCAAAATGAAAATAGACCGCTCATCCAATTGACGTGATTTAATGTGAAGTCAGCATGAATTTTTATTTAAGCATGTAACTATTTCAATATTCGATGGTCTATGATGTAGCAGACACTGATGCAAAAGCTCATGCATTGCTAAGCGATCTTTTTGTTCAGTAAGGAACAATGCTTCTGTTCACATCTGAACATAACACATCGCTCTTTTATCCAAAGCAGGTTGAATACTCAACAATCTGATGCGGGCATGATAATTGGCTGCCACGCAGTCATGCACCCGTTGATTCGCCGGTAATAGTTCAAATTATTTAAACATTATTCAGTATGTACGCAAAATGTATACTGCTGCTATTGCTTTGCCTGGTGCACACGAAGTCACTCATGGCCAAGATCCGAAACGGTTACTCTTCGGAGCTTACGATTGCACGCGAATGCCTGCAACGGTTAAATGAACGATTGTTGATCAACCCCGATATGTCTGATGGAGAACGTCGGCGAATCCACGCCGCGATGAAAAAACACGCGCAGGTGATCGAACACTTTGAACTCACCGAATTGCTGCTCGAACAATTTCGATCCGTATCGCCTGCTATGTATATGCAGATGGACGCCCTGAAAGATAAGCGCGGTAGAGAGACCGATCTCTATGTGCGCTTCATCCCCGAAGCAGATGCGTCGGTCATGCTGAGGGGAGCAAGCTTCTTTCAGATCTCTTCAGTTGATGAAGATGCCAGCCAGTCGAAGTTCGGAAAGTTTACCGTGGCAATCGACGTTTGGATCTGCGACACTTCACTCAACCTGCTTGCCCACGAGTTCGGCCACACGCGATATATTGTTCCCAACTTAGCCGAATACCGGCAGTACTATAAGTACAACTATCAGAATTCGCGGGTTTCGTTGCATGTGGGTCATAGTCCTACCGATGCCAGCGGTGAAATGGCTTACATTTTTGGTCATCAATACTTACGCGACCGCCGCCAGTATAAATCCACATCGGGCACACCTCAACGTATTGCCTCCATGCTAAAGGATGTAAGAAAGAGAGTTCGCGAGTCGGTCGAGTCGAGATTCGCCGAGTCTGTTGCATCATCAAATTCTTTCTAATAGTTACTGTTTCCGATTGGGTGTTTGCCGATAAAGTGTTTGCTTTACAAACTTAGTTTTGCAGACGGTACACGCTGTGTGCCGTCGCGTTGAAGCATCCAACCATGGGCAAATTTTTTAAGAGAATCCTCATTCTATCCGTATTCGCAGCAGCATTCTATTTTTGTTTCGGGCTATTTGTCATTCAGCCAATTGGCGCACTCAAAGACGGTTCAACGATTCTATACTTCCGGCTTGGATCGAACGGAAAATTCATCACGTCAATAGATGGTATCCTTCTCGATAATGATGAGGACGTCACGATATTGGGTCGCATGATGGTATTGGGGAAGCATGGAAAAATTGTGAAAGACCGGAAGGTCGCATCTTTCCCATATTCAAGTACTTTATATCTGATCTCCACGAACGGCAAGGACTTTAACTGATTTCAGCAACAAGAGAGAACACTTGATATTTAACTATGAAAGCCAAACTGATAACTTTGTTTCTCGGCGTTATGATACTTTCCATGTCTGATACAGTCCTGGGCCAGCAACTTTACCTGACGGGTTATGTTGTTCAGCATAACTCAGACATTATTGGCAAGGTATTGAGCCGACAGGGCGAAGTGATTTCGGTTGCTTTGGATGGGAAGGATGCCGCCTTGTTCAGCGTCGGGAAGGATAACGTGCTCCATCTTAAGAAGTCGAAGTTAAAGGGAAGCCAGGATCGCCTCGAAATCAAGGTGAAGGCATCAACGGCGGGTGGCGAAAACGTGAGTTCGTTTGTCATTGTCAGAGACGGCTTTATTCATAACAGGGTGGTTGCACATCGGGGTGCGTGGAAGAATACTGGCGCTCCGGAGAATTCAATTGCTTCTCTGAGGCACGCAATCAGACTCGGCTGTGAAGGAAGCGAGTTCGATGTGCACATGTCGTCTGATTCACTCCCTGTTGTCAACCACGACAATGCAATTCAGGGAGTGTCCATTGCCCGCACACCTGCCACTGAATTGCTGAAGATCAGTTTATCTAACGGCGAGCCTATGCCTGTTCTGGAAGCGTATCTCAAGGCAGGCATGGAGCAACTGAAGACGAAGCTGATTCTGGAAATCAAATCATCCGAACTGGGCAAGGAAAGTTCGATCGCATTAACGCGTAAGGTTGTCGCCCTGGTTGAATCATTGCATGCGCAGGCATGGGTGGATTATATCGCCTTCGACTTCGATGTGTGCAAAGAAGTAATGCGCATAGCCCCCTACGCTAAGGTGGCTTACCTGAATGGAGATAAGTCACCCGAAGAACTGGCTGCCGATCACTTTTTCGGACTCGACTATCACTTCAAGGTGATCCAGAAGAATCCCGATTGGGTCAGCGATGCTCATGCGCGTAGACTTACCGTGAACGTGTGGACGGTAAATGACACTGAATTGATGAAAGATCTTCTGAAACAGAATGTAGAGTTCATCACGACGAACGAACCCGAAGTGCTGTTGGAGTTGGTGGGTAAGAAGTGATCAGCTTGCCCACGTCCGTCTTGTTCAATTGGCAATCCGTAATATCTGATGGTTTGTTATCTTGTGGGTATTATGCGCAGTATCAATAACGCCCGGATCAACGCCAGAACACTTCCTGTTTTTATTACCCTTCTATTCGTTGTCTTGCTTTACTCTTGTCAGTCGCGATCAGCACTCTCACCACGTGAGGGCTACGTCGATGTGAAAGGAGGCAAGATCTGGTATCGCATCATCGGAACCGGAAAGGGTACTCCTCTCTTGCTCACTCACGGCGGACCCGGCAGCACCAGCCGGAGCTTTTATCTGCTGGCAGGCTTGGGGAAGGATCGTCCAATCATCTTATTCGATCAGTTGGGGAGTGGTCGTTCGGGCCATCATGAAGATACAACACTCTTAACGGTTGAAAACTTTGTCGAACAGGTTGCTGCTCTGAAAACTGAGCTTGGGCTGAAGTCATTTTATCTCCATGGTCATTCGTGGGGCACTGCACTTGCGCTCGAATACTATGAAAAGTATCCGGAGGGAATCAAGGGTCTCATCTTCAATAGTCCATACTTCAATACCAGGTTATGGAAAGCGGATGCTGACACATTGATTATGAGCTTGCCGGATTCTACGCAGCAGGCGATATATGAAGGAGAGAAGACAGGAGATTTCCAGGCTGCTGCTTATCAATCAGCAAACGAGGTGTATGCAAAAAACTTCGGCATAAGAAAAACGCGACGTACAAGCGACCTCGATACGGCCTCAGCTCCCGGAAATAAATTCATTTACAACTACATGTGGGGCCCGACGGAGTTTACTGCAACGGGGACGCTGAAGTCGTACGATAACCTCGATGCCCTGAAGGCGATCGATGTCCCTACCTTATTCATTACCGGGGAATTCGATGAAGCCCGTCCTAAAACTGTGCGTTATTTTAAATCACTCGTACCTGATTCAAAGATGACAGTGATCGAAGGCGCCGGTCACGGTACAATGCACGATAACCTGGAACAGAACATAGCGGCTATCAAGACGCTCCTTGATTCACTTGATAACAGGCAATAGAAGCGGCCACTTATTGCGACCAATTGATTTGAAAGTCCTGAAGAGATTTAGATGTTTAAGCCAGTCACAGTTAAGCGCGGGTCCACCAGAGAATTTAAATTGTTATAATCTTAATAATGAGCCTTGCGATGATTGTAACGAGGAAAAGGAAGGCACATACATGCCAAAATAAGTTACCATGCTGGTGCGTTAGCCTTTGAAAAAATGGAAGCATACATAACAGATAATATGTAATTCTTGAGATTACATAGAATATCCCGAACCAGATTATTGCATAGACAATCAAACTACTGTTCTTTATCGTCTTTTTACTTTAACTCTTCGTAGTTTCATCCAACCACGCGAGACTGCCCTTGCCGTAGCGTTGAATAAAGCGAGCAGCCTTGCTGGTCGGCACATTAATAATCTTTACGTGTTCTATCGGAACGATCTTTAGTTCACCGGAATCATGACGCGGTGCTTCCGGCACAAACACGACGCAGTGTTTTTCGTTCTGCTCTGCCAGAAAGCCGATGCTCCATCCGTCTTCTCCCTTCACTAAAACGGTTTTCAAATTGGCGGAGTCACCATGACCAACCACATCTGCTGCAATGGACTTAATCATCGTATAGCCTGGCAGATAGGCGAGGACGTTCTCTTCGAGCCAGTCGATATGTTTTCGCACAGCCTTTGAATGGAAGATCAGACCTGCGAAAAAACAGACGAGTACCAACAAGAAAATCGCAAGCAGATTGCTGCCATCCAGCCCTAATACGATATCCGGCAGTTTCTCTGTGAGTGGTTTCGAAAGCTTCAACATGATCAGTCTGGCTTTATTGAGGATCACAATAGAGATCACTACGGGGATCAGGAACAGGATGCCGCCAGTCAGTGTGGTGCGGATGAATTGCAATGCTGATTTCATAGGTTTAAGTGCTAGGTGCCTTTGCTCGGGAACAATTCCAACCCGCACAAGGCAAGCATCAGAATGCCATGACAGGGAAGTGTTTCGCTTAAAGATAGCAGGTTTCAATTAAGTACTGATACATGGTCAGCCGGCGACGAGCCTTTGAGGATCTGTGATGTTGTTACTGCGCCAGCGGTACAGTCGGCATTCAACATTTAACCAAAAAGCCAAAGCCTGCTCTTGCGAAGCAGGCTCTGTGCGAAAAAACTGAGGAACTAAACTGAATGCTATTGCAACGCGGTGAGTGATCCCTCTGCACCGAACGCATGATCGATGAGCACCTTCCACGTTCCATCGGCCTGACGCTTCAACAGCTCTACGCCTTTGGCAGCGACTTTTGTTTCACTACCATCTTTGATGCTCCACTCGGAGCGACCGACAGCCACGTCACCGGACTCAAGGCAATAAACGGTTTTGATTTCCATTACGCCCTTGATGGCCAATATGCCTTTTACCGCGGCTTCAAATTTTTCTCTTCCGCTTACAGGATTACCAGGCTCAGCGACAATGATTCCGTTGGTGTCGTACATGCTAAGAACTGTCTTCAGGTCGCCGCTATTATAGGCTGCGGCCAGACTGCGATGCGCTTCGTGCGCGTGGATTGGAAGTTTCATATGATTTGTGTTTTATGGTTTTTGATTTGAATAGGATTGACAATTGTTGTTTGCAGATCTGTTTGCTGCAAGGCAAAGCGGTGCCGCAACAAGTGGTCTTGTTGTTATGTTGTGGCGTCAAAAAGTATTAAAGTATGCTCTGGAAGTTGCCGTCAGCAATCACTTTGGATGCAAGGTCCTTGGCATGACCATAGGCCTTCATTTGAAGAAACGGACCCATGCTCGCCCTTCTCACGCCCAGCGTCTGTAACTTTTTGAAATCGGGTAATCCGGGAATACACATCACATTTAACGGTAGCCCGCTCGCTGCAACAGCAGCTTCGATATCGTCTTCCTGTGAGATCACAGGTAGAAAAAGTCCGTCGGCACCTGCGGATTCGTACAGCTTTGCACGACGGGAAGATTCATTTCTGGCATCGCTCGTCTTTAACAAATAGGTATCACTCCTAACATTGATGAAGAGCGATTGGCCTTCGCGATGCAGTTTGTCTTTTAGGTGCTGAACCGTTTTAGCAAAGACGTCCGCACTCCCGAGCATCCTTTTCGAATTCGTGATAATAGAATCTTCAATGTTAATACCCACAACGCCGGCATCAACCAATTTCTGAATATTCCCATAGATCGCAGCAGGTGACGTTCCGTATCCCATCTCCATATCCACGGTGACTGGCAGTTTGACGGATGCTACTATGCGTTTGATGACCATCAGGTATTCATCGAATGTCATGTGCTCGCCATCATCGTAGCCGAGCGCTGATGCAACGGCCGCGCTGGATGTTCCTATCGCCTTAAAGCCGAGATCCTGTAATATCGCAGCGCTTCGTGCATCCCACGCGTTGGGTAATATAAAGAGCTCCTTCACCTGGTGAAGTGCCTTGAATTCTTCAAATGCTGATTTCATTTTTATGGAATGTGTGTCGTTTAACATGATACAAAGATGCAGCACGCGACAATCCCGTAATTGTACAGAACGGAACTACTTGTTCGGAGAAACAAGAATAGCCGAAGAGTTTTCTCCATCGAACCTGGATGGAGTGTTGCCTGTAAACGCCCTGAACTCCCGAATGAAATGCGACTGATCAAAGTAGCCGCTTTGGTAAGCTATCGACGTGAGCGACAGGTCAGACTTTCCCACTAGTACCAAACTCTTCTGGAAGCGATTTATCTTGCTGAAGAGCTTTGGCGTAAGTCCGGTGTGCTGCAGAAATATCTTCTGAAGATATCGCGAGGTAATGCCATAACGGGCAGCAACATTATCGATGTTATCGAAGAAATCATCTCTCGTCAGCTCGTTCATTACCATCTTCACAAGCGTGCTCTTGTCTCTACGCTTCTCAAACAGCGAGAGTCGGTTGTGAAGAAAGGTTTCGAGCAGATTGATACGTCCTGCGATATGAGGAGTGTCTTGTAATTGCTGATAGAGATCGTCAAGTGCAGTGCCCATCAAGCTTCGGAGATCGACTACCTGATCGTTGAACAGGCTCACATCGTCATTTAGAAACAAGGAGGCGCCAAAGGGATGAAACCGAATACCGAGCATCTGGCTCTTGCCCGCGAGCCTCAGAGGCATTGGTTTAACAATCTGCCCCCACAACTCCATCCTGGACGTTTGAATGAACTGGCCCTTTACTTCAGTTTCCCATTGAGAGCCGTGCAGATTAAACATCACCTCTACACATCCGGTGGCAAATGCGTTGTCGTTAATGATTTGCTGTCCATCTGCTTCAAACACATAGTAACACTTCACATAGCTGCGCAGCGCCTCGGAGGGTATGTATTCCTGGTAGTTCAACCGTTACGTGTCGATTCGTTTACGCTTCAATTATAGTTTGCCTTAAGGAAAGCAACGGAAATTCCGCCCGAAAGATTCAGAGGAGGTATGTGAAGAAATTGTACAAATCGGAACTATTCTAAAGCCGTTCCCGGGTTTCGGATATTCAATCCATTGGCTATAGGCCGGTAATGTCTTAAATATCGAGGTCAAAGTCCCTGAGCACGATATTGTCCATGCCCTTTGGATCAAATGGGTATTCGATCATTTTCTGGAAGTTGGACAACGTAATCAGCAGGAAGCTGCCCAGGGCACAAGCACCATAAATTGCCCAATGCGGGAAGTCCTTAAAATAGTGCATGATGATCGGAGCCTGAATTAACGGAAAGAGCATGATGAACAGCGTCGAATAGAAGCGGATCCCGTACATGGTTCTGTGGCGGACAAGACTGATGAGAAACGTAGTACTTTCAGTTACATCCTTCATATAACGGATAATGCGAAGCACATTCCGTTTCGAGATCTCCTCGCGATACTTGTCTGCAAAGGCCATCACCTCGTTCAGCTTGAGTTGCATCGTTGCATATTCGGCCTTATAACCTTCCAGCTGGCCGACTAACGTGGCAACCATCGACTTCAGCAAATTTCGTATCTCGAGTTTTTTGTCGTCAGGCAGGTTTTGAGACACGACGAATGAATAGTGTATGGCCATCGAACCGGCCTTGAACTGACTGAAGTATTCCAGTGCCTTCTCTCGTCTCTTGAATGCTGCCTGCAGAGAGAAGTGGAGGGGGAACACGATGATGACCCCGAACAAAATCAGATTGTGACTCAATCGAAGATCGTAAGTGATCGCTAAAAAAGCGGCAGCCTGAGAAATAAGAATGGTCAGGAAAGTTCGTACATTGAAGTAATTCAGCACCTTCATTAGAAATGAAAAGAAATTTGGGATTGTCGCTCCTGTTGGGACTATGCGTTTTAACTGCGTCTGCCCAGAAAGTAACGCCTTTGTTTCAATCTAAAGAGGCGGTCAATCTTCGGGCGACGGGCTCAGTCAAATCTATCAAAAAGAAGACAAATGATTCAACCTTTGTTTCAGTAAAGTTTCAATACGAAGAAAGCCCTGATCAATGGAGAACGCTCCCTACCGAAGCCCGCGTCCGTGGAAACTTCCGTCTTCGTTACTGTTATTTCCCACCGCTGAAGATCAAGTTTAGCAAGGACGACATCGATTCAACTTTGTTCGAAGGCAACAAATCATTGAAACTGGTGATGCCTTGCCGCGTGACTTCTGACATGAATCAGCTCATACGACGTGAATACATTTGTTACAAGTTCTATGAGACCCTATCTCCATATCACTTTCTCACGCGCCTGGCAAATCTGCATCTGACAGAAGTTACTTCAAAAAAGCCGCGCGAGTATGATCTCCTTACATTCATGGTAGAGGATAATTCAAACGTAGCGAAGCGCTCCGGTGGAAAGATCATGGAAGTTAAGGGGCTGAGTCCTGCCGCCTTTGAAGAGAGACAGGCACTGCGCAACGACTATTTTCAGTATATGATTGGCAACGCAGATTGGTCGGCCGTTTATCAGCATAATACGAATGTGCTATACGCCGATTCTAAGTACATAACACTTTCCTACGACTTTGATATGTCTGGTTTCGTAAATGCGTACTATGCACGCGAGAATCCTCCGAACCTGGGCACAGGCGATATACGCGATCGTGTGTACCGCGGCTTCTGCAAGTCACCGGAAGCTATGCAGGAGATCAGAAAAGAATACCTCGACAAAGAGACCGTTATTCAGGGACTGATCGATGAGCAGAAGGAACATTTTTCCGAAGGAGAGTTAAAGGATATGCATGAATTTACAAATCAGTTTTTTGATATACTGAGAGACGATCACCGCTTTAAGATCGGGGTTCTGGATGCCTGCAGATCGGATAAGTAACTTGTTTGAATCCTGACTCAACATCACGTTCAGAGTGCAGCATCTCCAATATTAAAACTCATCGTACTTAATGGTGTTAGAATGTAACGACTACATGCCGGCTGCCGTTTAAACCTTGGTGTCTTTAACTCATGGTGGAAATCCCATTGCAATATGAAACGTAGTCATGCTCTTCAAGCCAATCTCGAACCGATGACCGCTGCATTGGTGTTCATGAAACGTCATTGGATTGTATTGCTTTCGCTCGGACTGGTAGCAGGATCCGGCAGGGTAATTCAATTGGGCGGCTTTGGCGAAGTGTCGCGCACGACGCACACAGTGGTTGAGATTATTGTCGAAGGATCGCGCGTAGCGATGCTGTTGTTTGTCTTCGGAATTGCAAATGTCAGAAAAGGTTTTGATCAGTTGGTGAGGATACTGAGAGGCCGCATTGCATTCAGGCAATATTGTAAAACGGCCTGGTCGAAATTGAAGACGCGCTGGGCCGCATTGACACTTAGCTTCACACTGTTCGCCGTTATCACATGGTCCATGAACCTGCTCATCGACCAGCTCGCATACGAAACATGTTTATACCTCACACTTCGCCACAAGGGTATCCTGGTCGATACTTCATCCGAGTGGACTATTCTACTGTTCTTTAAGAACCTTTCAGTAATCCCTTTTACACTGGTATTTGAAACCATTGTGTTGCTGTGGTTGACGAATAAAGCTCCAGTCTCAGGAGGCGCCTCAAAAGAAATGGCCGTTTAAACTCAGTTGGTTGCAATGTGGGAACAATGATGTCTCTCGCTGCAAACTTGTTCACTGACACTGTTCCTCACATCCGACTCTTTGCTGTCCCGAACCTGGCTTACTCGCACGATCCTGATGCCATAAAATTTGCGTAACTTCCGTGACGGAACGTTATGAGATATTGGTATCAGCCACCATGTGAAAAGTTAGCGAACTATGTAAGGACAGTCCTGGTCGTGGATATGTTTTCAGAAGATGTTCGTCCCAACGTGCCATTGGTTATTACGGGCATGCCTGCCGTATTGATTCAATTGACTCCGGGCAGCGATGCCCGCGCCGATGATGTTGAGATTACGCTATATGGCGCTCCTATACCGGCAGACTTCAGGCTGAATCCCAGGCATGCCATCACCATCATTTATTGCTTCAAACCATTCTCGATCGCCGCACTGTTTGATATCGAAGCGTCTGTACTGGCGAAGCACCCGATGCGGGCCAGCGACTGGAACAGCAAAGCGGCCGCGACATTGGTGAATCAATTAATATCAGCGACTCATGCACTGCAAATGATCACTGTGCTGGACAACTTTATGTTAGCTCAGTTAAGTTATCATTTTCCGATCTGCGAAGCAGTCAGAATCGCTACCGATAAGATCATGCTCGATCCCGATGCAGTTGTGTTGAACCAGTTGCCCGATCAATTGCACGTAACCCGCCGGACTTTCCAAAGGATGTTCAAAAAGTTCGTCGGTGTTAGTCCTACCGAATACAGGCGGATATGTCAGTTTCAGCAGTCGTTCCAGCAGGTTCGCTCAAAACAGTTCGATAAGCTTTCTGATGTGGCATCGGACAATGGCTTCACTGACCAGAGCCACTTCGTCAGATCGTTCCGCGAATTTTCAAGTACAACACCAGGGAAATACCTGGAGCATGGATTGAATCCAAAATGAATTTTGTCGTTTTTATTCTATTTGCCCGCATCTGGAGACTGTAGTTTTGATCAACAATTCAACGACACATGATCTTCTGATGCCAGATACCATCATCCGGAATGGTAATTTGGGTGGGAATTCCATGTGTCCTAAAACAACAAAAGACTAAACACATGAAAGAAAAAATTACACCGTGTCTCTGGTTCAACGGGCAGGCTGGAGACGCTGCCGCTACGTACTGCGTGGCGTTCAAATCAGCGAAGATAACATCGAAGTCACCATTCGTGACCGGCATAGAAGTGGCAGGTCAGCACATCACGCTGCTGGATGGCGGTCCGATGTATAAGCCAAATGCTTCGATATCATTTTATGTAGGTTGTGAAACCGAGGAGGAATTCGACGTCGCCTGGAATGCCCTCACAAAAGGAGGGACCATTGTTGCCAAACCTGAAAAAACTCAATGGAGTGAAAAATACGGCTGGGTGACGGATGCATATGCTGTGTCTTGGCAATTGGGTGTTCAGAAAAAAAGTGACATCCGCCAGAAGATTACGCCGTATCTGATGTTTACCGGAGATCAGTACGGTCGCGCCGGGGATGCTATTCAGCATTACGAAGAAGTATTCAAAAAGGCTGCAACCGAAGGTGTTGTGCGATACGGTCCTAACGATGCGCCTGAACGCGACGGCTTTATTCGCCACGCAGAAATTGAACTCTTGAATCAGAAGTTTATGCTGTCCGAAGTTGCTTCAACAGACATTCCATTCACCGAAGGTATATCGCTCACAGTTCATTGCGAAAACCAGGAGGAAGTCGATTATTACTGGAATAAGCTTACGGAGGGCGGCAAAGAAAGTATGTGCGGATGGCTTAAAGATCGTTTCGGTGTATCGTGGCAAATCATTCCGACGATACTGACCAAGCTGATGAGCGATCCGAAAAAGGCGGGAAAGGCCGCGCAGGCGTTCATGAGTATGCGAAAGTTGGATATTGAGCAGATCGTGCAGGCATCGATCGCCTGAAACGTAGCGTTACACAACCGTCTGGATCAATCGCATTTACGTTTACCCTTCTTTAAGTGCTCAAAAGCCAGGAAATACATCCTGGCTTTGTTAGTTTGACATTTGGTCTTAAATTACATTCACAAAAGTTACTGACCATCTTTGTTCAGCACTTCTCATTTTTTGTACCCTGCTTATTCGTTAAGTGATGGGGTGACGTAAAAATTTAAAAGGCATTCATGAACAGCAGGGTATTGGTACTTAACCAGGACAATAGTCCATTGATGGTGTGTTCCGTCGAACGCGCATTTATACTTGTCTTTCTGAACAAGAGTGAAATGGTACGTCCTGCGAATGGACACCGCTTGCATTCGGTCACCAAAAGCTTTCCGATGCCATCGGTCATACGCCTCAATAGATATGTTAACGCCCCTTACAAGGGCGTTAATCTTACCAGGCAAAATATATTCAAACGCGACAATTTCGAGTGTCAATACTGCGGCACGCGACGCGACCTTACGATTGATCACGTCGTTCCCCGCGCAAAGGGTGGGGGAGACTCGTGGCTCAACCTTGTAGCCGCATGTAAGCGTTGCAATGCAAAGAAGGGCGACTATTCCCCCGACGAGGCAAATATGCCGTTGCGCAAGAAGCCCTATAAACCTTCTTACGCCATCTTCCTGAAAGACCACATGAGCAGCCAGGACGATGAATGGGATTCTTATTTGAATGGCTCACATTCTCACTGATTGACTTTCACATCTTTACACTCTACATTGGTGGTTGTACATTTTACAACCAGAATATTATTTCATGTTTAGTCTTCAGGGAAAAACAGCGCTGGTCACCGGTGGAGGCAGCGGTATCGGTAGGGCAATCGCAGAGTTGTTCGCTCAACAGGGTGCATTGGTAATAGTAGCCGATCTCAACGCGCAGGCGGCCGACGAAATGGTAAAGGCAATTCAATCTTCGTCGGGTCGCGCAATAGCACTGCCCGTGAATGTTGCCGATCAGGTTGCGCTAAAGTCTGCCGTGGATGGCGTAATTGGAAAAGCAGGCCGCATCGATATCCTCGTAAACAGCGCGGGCATTTCACATATCGGCAGGCTCGATACTACGACAGAGGCTGACTTCGATCGCATCGTTCAGGTAAACATCAAAGGCGTTTATAATGCAATGTATGCGGTAATAGGCCACATGAAGGAACAGGGCGGTGGCGTCATTCTGAATGTGGCATCCGTAGCTGCAACCCTTGGGCTATCTGATCGTTTCGCCTATTCAATGAGTAAGGGTGCCGTTGTATCGATGACGCTTTCCGTAGCGAAGGATTACGTCAAAGATAACATACGCTGCAACTGCATCTCACCCGCCCGTGTCCACACAGCCTTCGTCGACGGATTCCTGGCACGAAACTATCCAGGTCAGGAAAAGGAAATGTTTGATAAGCTTTCTAAAACGCAACCGATAGGTCGAATGGGAAAACCAAATGAGATCGCATCACTTGCCCTGTATCTGTGCTCCGATGAAGCAGCCTTTGTCACGGGCAGCGACTATCCAATCGATGGAGGTTTCGTAAGACTAAATACATAACGCAGTAAGAGTGGCCCAACGCTCCAAATCAACAAATCACCAGATCAACAAATAATTTTGTCCGGTTTATTGGCGATGGTTTGTTATTGGTATTCCATCCACTGACATACCTTAGTCTCAGCTTCCGGCCCGAAGCCAGATCTGTCAGTCGTGGTGGCCAACACGAACGACAGGTCAGTTGTATGTTATTAAACTAAACCATCATTCCTATGAAACGATTTCAGCAATTTCAGGAGCTCACTCAGGATGAGCAAACCTCTTTAACCGGCGGCGGCTTTGCCTATGACTTTGGCTATGCTATTCGCTTTCTTATGATCGGATTTGACGGTCCTGGTGGTCCTGGACGCGCTTTGACGGACTACTTCATCAACTATCAACCGCGCTGAAGTAACCTATCAGGCAGGTATCATTCCTGCCTGATTTGTGAAGTAAACGATATCCGTCACTACAGGTAGCTGATAGGGCGCTAGGCGATCTGCTCCGCGGTAACCTTTTCACCAATTTGCTGTCTCCACATCGCATAGTAGAGACCCTTCTCGGTGAGCAACTCTTCATGCGCACCTGATTCGATAACATGACCTTTCTCCAGCACGTAGATTCGATCAGCATGCATTACCGTTGATAACCGGTGTGCAATGAGAATAGTTATATGATCTTTCGCCGTGGATACATCTCTGATTGTTTCAGTGATGGCTTCCTCAGTGAGTGAGTCCAGAGAAGATGTGGCCTCATCGAATACGATGATGTCGGGTTGGCGAAGCAGGGCGCGCGCAATGGACAACCGTTGCTTTTCTCCACCGGAAACCTTAACGCCACCTTCACCGATGAGTGTGTCAAGACCTTTGTCAGCACGCGCAAGCAGTGACTGGCAGGCCGCCTTGTGTAGTACATCCAGGCACTGTTCGTCTGTTGCGTCGGGTCTCACGAACAGTAGATTTTCGCGTATAGTACCGGCAAAGAGCTGAGTATCCTGCGTGACGAATCCGATCTTTTCGCGAAGCTCGTCGAGATCAATGTTATTGCCGGGAATATCGTTGTAGTATATGTTGCCGGTCTTCGGTGGATAAAGTCCAACGAGCAGCTTAACAAGGGTTGTCTTACCTGACCCGGACGGGCCGACGAACGCAATGGTTTCTCCGCTTCTTGCCGAAAAGTTGATACCATTCAGGGCATTTGTACTGGCAGATTGGTGCTTGAATCCAACCTTATCGAAAGTAAGCGCAGTAACTTTGCCAAGAGGTTCGGGATTGACAGGCTTGGCTTCCTTCGGAAGCTTGAGGATGCGATCAAAATTCAACAAAGAAACTTCTGCTTCTCTATACGTGATGATCAGATTGCCAAGTTCCTGTAATGGCGTAAACAGGAAGAAAGAGTAGAACAGGAATGTGAAATACTTTCCGGCAGAGATGTCGTTGTCAAAAATGAGGATCAGCAGTATCACGACCATGACACTCCGGATGAAGTTTACTGTGGTCCCCTGAAGAAACGCCATGCCTCGAACATACTTCACTTTCTTAAGTTCAAGTCCCAGGATCTTGAACGTCGTATTGTTAAGACGATTGATTTCCTGATTGGCCAATCCAAGGCTTTTTACGAGCTCAATATTGCGCAGAGACTCCGTTGTCGACCCGGCAAGTGACGTCGTTTCTTTTACGATGGTCTTTTGCACGGTCTTAATCTTCCTGCTGAGCAACCAGCTGGTGAGTGCAATGATGGGAACAGATGCAAAATATACGAGCGTGACTTTGTAGCTGACACTTAACGAATAAACCACAACGAATGCCATAGACACGGCACTGGCAAACAATACGCTAATAAACTGCGTAATAAACTTCTCGGAGTCGGTTTTTACCTTTTGCAGGATTCCCAGCGTTTCGCCACTTCGCTGGTCTTCGAAAGTTTGATAGGGCAGTTCCAGTGAGTGCTTCAGTCCGTCGGCGTACATGGTGGCGCCAAGTTTTTGTACTACGATGCTGGTAAAATAGTCCTGAAGGTTTTTCGCGATGCGGGATACCATGGCCGCGCCGACAGAAAGTCCTACGAGATACAGAATGCCCTTAACGAATTCGTTACGAGGCATATCGCTCTTTTTCTCGATAAAGTTGTCAACGATTTTACCAGTTATATGGGGATCAAGCAGGGAAAACACCTGACTGGTGGCAGCCAGGAACAGCGCCAGGGCAATAAGGCCTTTATAACTTTTTAAGTAACCTAACAGTATTTTCATAGTTGGTGGGGTATGTCGTCCGACGACATTAATGTTAGCAACAATAGTGGAGGTGGAGTGGTTCCATGACCTGAAAACTGTTTTTTGTATCAGTTTATTTTACTTTTTTCACGTCCTGGATCCACACATACACAATTTATGAAACTCCTCAGATTTGGCGACGCCGGCAAAGAAAGACCTGGCGTGATGATTCGCGACCTTATTTTCGATGTATCCTCTTTCGGTGAAGATTTCGACGAATCATTCTTTGGCAGCGATGGACCTGCACGTCTAAAGACCTGGCTCCTGACAAACCAGTCAAGGCTGCCTATGGTTAATGGCAGCACTACACGTTTTGGAGCTCCTTTTTTGAGGCCTTCAAAGATTATTTGTATTGGTCTTAACTATCTGAAGCACGCGCAGGAGTCGAATATGCCCGCGCCCAAAGAGCCAATCATTTTCTTCAAATCTACGAGCGCCCTTACAGGCCCAAATGATGCGCTGATCATTCCAAAGAACAGCACGAAGACGGACTGGGAAGTAGAACTGGCATTCGTCATTGGAAAGAAAGCAAGCTACGTTGACGAAGCACACGCCATGGAACACGTCGCAGGATTTTGTCTGCACAATGATTATAGCGAACGTGAGTTTCAACTGGAACGCAATGGCCAGTGGGTAAAGGGAAAAAGCTGCGATACGTTCGCGCCCATAGGCCCATGGTTGGTTACAACAGACGACGTTCCCAACTATAACAATCTGAAAATGTGGTTGAAGGTGAATGGAACCACGATGCAGGACGGCAATACCGACGATTTGATCTTCGGCATCCCTCATTTGGTCAGCTACCTCAGTCAGTTCATGACGCTGCTTCCGGGCGACGTTGTTTCAACAGGAACACCGGCCGGTGTAGGACTCGGATTCAAACCTCCCGTGTATCTGAAACCAGGCGATGTTATTGAACTGGGAATTGAAGGACTTGGAACGCAACGGCAACAGGCACAAGCCTATTGGTCTCCTTCCGATTCGCAGTGACGCCGTTTGACAATTTGTTAACGTCTGAAAAGCGGGCCATATAACTTTAAATTGTCACGGTATCCCTATATTCAGGGATGAAGGTTCCAACGTACCTGCTGACAATCACCATTTTCCTTGCTGGGACCGGATGTCTGCGGGCGCAGGACGCTACGGGCTTGCTCAATGAAGCAGAGGCGGCTATGGCGAAGGGCAACCTCGATCGGGCCTCCCAATTGATGACCAATGCCGTGTCTGAGGCGAAGGCCAACCGGCAAACTGCGCTATTCCTTCGTGCAGCAAATGGCGTTGCAAGGCTGGCACTCGATAGAAAGATCAACTACGATGCAGCGTTCGCTTTAACCAAAGATGCGGCACGCGCAGTAGCATTTAGTGCCCGCGATACTTCACTGGCCAGTCTTTATTATAATCTGGCCCGATTTCACAAAGCTGAGTATGAAGCCGACGAAGCCATACATTACTTTGGCGAAGCTGCATCCATTTATCGGACCGTTCAACCGGGTTCATTGAGGGAAGCCAATTGCTACCACGGTCTGGGTGACGTGTACAAATTCACCGTTTTTGATTTTCAACTCGCCGAAGAGTTCTATGATCGCGCTTTGGGAATACGCGAGAAACAACATGTGAAGGACACTATTGTCCTTTTCAATAACTACTACGGGCTTGCTGCAACAAACCGGTCACAGGATGATTTTGAGAAGGCACTCTCATATGGATCAGTAGCCGTACAGTTGTCGCGATCGTTGAATGTAGTCAGGCAGGAATTCGCCCTCAGTATGATTGCCAACATCTACCGCGACATGGGTAATTCGGAAGAAGCTGTACGTTCCTATCATGAAGCACTTCGCCTGAATGAGATCACCGGAAATACTATGGCCAGGGCATCACATTATCAGAATCTGGCAGAAGCGATGCTGAATGATTCCGCATACGACGATGCACTTCGTTATATACAGGAGGCCGAACAATTGTATAAGAAGATGCAGGAAAAAGACGAGCGCCTGATGCTGCACATGCTCGGTCTCAAGGCAAGTGCCTATTCTCAGAAGGGCGATACGAAGAATTTTGAATCGGTGATCGCACAGACGTTCGCCGAACTTAAACGAACGGGACGTTTGCGCAGCAAGGAAGCGGGTAATACTTATCTGATGGTGGCAGAACATCTGGGTCGCGAAGAAAAGTACTACTCTGCTGTTGATCAATGTCAGCTTGCCCTCGTCGCATCCATTCCTGGTTTCACATCGCTTGACACGAAAGAGAATCCCACGCTTTCGATGATCGGAAACAGCTACAACGCCGATGAGATCATTGCGCGTAAGGGTGAGTACCTGAGCCGGCTATACCGCGCGACCAAACGTCCGGGCTACCTGAAGGACGCATTGAGCTGTCTCTACCTGGCTGAGCAGTTGTTCTCTGAAGAACGAAATACACTTGATACCGAAGATGCCAAATGGGCATTTCTGGATAAGAAGTATTCCGTATATGAAAGTATTATAGCCTCACTATATGAATCATGGATTCAGTCCGGCGACCCTGGCTTGTTGCCGCAGGTATATCAGTTCTTTGAACATAGCAAGGCACGATCTTTAGCCGACGCACTTCTGGCGGCAGAAAGAACGCGTTCGATCGGAGTTAATGATAGTCTGTTTCGTGTACATGGCAGACTGAAAACCGAAATTCTGATGACTGAGAATCGGATCAGCGATCTGATACCAAAGGGAGATCAACAGGCTCAGATCACCCAACTGCGGGAGCAACTGGTAACGCTCGACCGTCAGCTGCAGGAATGCAGAAGTGCGATTGAACATAAATTCCCGGGCTATTTCAATACGAAGTATGGACAGGGCTTGAGTCCATTGCCCGACGTTAAAGAAATGTTGAAGGGCGAACGGCGCGTTGTACTGGAATATTTCTGGGGCAATGAATGGCTTTACGGTATGGGCATCTCCGGCGACAGTGTATTGTTTCAGCGCATAGGCAAAAGCGACAGCGTCGCCCGAATTATCGATAAACTCGTCGACCATCTTCACGGTGAACACTCCGCCACCGATGCCGGAACATTTCTATCCTTCGTTACCTCAGCCCACGGGTTGTACCAGTTGCTGATTCAACCCTTCGAGGCGTTAACGACCGACGCGCCGCTACAAATCATACCCGATGGTCCCGTTGGTCAGGTTCCATTTGAGATCCTTTTGCAGCACCGGCCCGCGAATTCAACGGTAAACTATCGCAGCCTCGACTACCTGTTGAAGGCACGGCCGATCGGCTATGCATACTCTGCATCGATGCTTCGGAGGGAAGCGCATCGGATAGTGAAGCATCCCTCTATGCTCGCTGTTGGCTTCACGGGCGGGCAGCGTGAACGCGCCGCAGATGACAACATGCTCGCGCTCGAGGAAATCGAAGGGGCAGAAAAAGAGCTTGACGCCTTGTCAGCACGCTTCAGAGATGGCAGGTTTCTCCGGGACAGCGGAGCAACAGAGTCTAACTTTAAAAAGCTTTCACCGGACTTCGATATTATTCACCTCGCGATTCATGGACGCGCAGACCAGGTCAGTGACTTCTCTGCAAGCCTGTTTTTCAGATCGCGAAATGATACAATAGACGATGGTGTCTTTCATGCCTATGAATTGTACAGCATGAAGCTCAAAGCTTTGATGGCGGTACTCAGTGCCTGCGAATCGGGCCTCGGTAAGGATTATCGCGGTGAGGGAATGATCAGCATGGCGAGTGCATTTACATCTGCTGGATGTGAAAACACGCTGATGAGTTTGTGGAAGGTCAACGATCAGGCTTCAATTACAATGATGGACAACTTCTACAAAGAATTGTTGAAGGGCACACCAATAGACGATGCGTTGCGCGCGGCGAAGCTCAGCTATCTTGAAAACTCAGACGAAATCACGGCTGACCCCAAGATATGGGCACCGCTCGTCGCATATGGAAGCCTGCACCAGGTATTTGAAATCGATCAGCGAAAACCAATCTTGTACCTGGTGCTGGCAGTGGGAATACTTATTGTTGCAGTAATTATCTATTTCCTTAGAAGGAGATCTTACATGCTTGGTGGTTCGAGATCACCATTGTAACGTCTTACGTAGCTAACGTTGGCTGCTCCAGGACTTTCGTGCTTGTAGTCGATCGAATCAATCTTGCCAAACGAAGGTTTGAGATTTTCTTCATACTTCCGATTCCACTTGGCGTCGTTGGTTGGTGTTATGCTAACCATACCGTTGTAGATCTTCGTACGTCTTTCGATTTCATTCAACACCCGGTCAAGGTCTTTGAATATTGCCGCCAGCCCTGGGCGGGAACTCAGATATTCACCGATGGCTAGTATCCGATTGTCAGGATTGAGATCCATGTTGAAGTTGATCCTGGAAACTTTTTCGCCGTCAAAGACGGCATCCACCTTCAGTGTAAACTTGATGGATGAGGCTTTGCCCGATTTCGAATCTGTCATAAGAGAAGTTTTTGTGGTTATAAATTGATTAAACGAAATTCAAAACAGTTCCTTCAACCCCCACGATCCAACCCTTACGCACTACTGCCGGCTTACGCTCTGGTTATCGATGCTTATTTAATTTTTGCATCACTGGCGATGTTCGCCTCTGTCGGCGTTGCCGAACCTATCATCGTTGTCTTTCCCTTTAATCGTTGCCGACTCGCCTCATAGAATCTGACGCTTTTGTCATACGTCGATTACAATCCGATGGTTCAGCTGATTAATCTGCTTGTCCCTATTCCAGCTCTTTTAGTATATCCTTTGCCTTTGCTGCGTACGACGCATCCGTTGCGGCGATCTCTTTCAATAGGGGAGTGGCATCTGTTTTATCTCCATTCCTGAGATAGGCAAGTGCGAGGAACCACCGGGCCTGCATCGATAATTCCTTAGAAGTTTTGCTCAGCTCAGTGAAATTTGAAATGGCTGCATCGGTGTTTCCAAGAACGAGGTTGCAATTACCCAGCAGCAGCAGTGACTCTGGATCATTGCCCCGCTCAAGTATAGAACTAAAGAGCGTAGCCGCCTTGGCGTAATCACTTTTGTCGTAAGCTTTAAATGCCTCAGATCTCTCGTCAGCCTGACTTTGACCGCGCACTGCTGGTTGAAATACGTTTGGATAAGGACGAAAGTGATCCTCATAAAGATCCTCGGTAGTAACGGTTGACGTCAGGGCAAATCGGGCCACGATGATCAGCGCAATCACGGCCGCTGCCAGCAGATACCACTTGCGATTGCCGGTCACCCCAATCGTAGCGACAGGATCTTTCAGGTCTTTCTCAATCCTCTTTATATGTTCAAGGTCATCTTTTAGACCTTGCATGCGAATGGCGCCAATGATATATTTCTCCTGCTCTACGAGTGAACGAAAGCCATCGTCTGTTTTCATCCGCCGCTCAAAGCTTTCCGTTTCATAGTCAGACAATTCCTCATCGAAATACTTTTCAATGAGCTCTATATCCTTGTCAGTTTGATTCATGTTTGAAATAGGTTGATTGCCTTGATGTTTCGTCACTAAACAGCTTACGTAAGCGAGCCATGCATTTGCATTTTTGATTCTTCGCAGTGTCAGGGTTCTTATAGCCCAACGCTTCCGAGATCTCTGTCATGTTCTTCTTTTCAAAATAGAACAGCTCCACAATTCGCTGACAGGGCTGTCCCAGTTTTTCAAGAGCAACCTTCGCCAGCGAGAACAGGCCATCATCCAACGGTTCTTCCGGTTCGTCGATCAGGTAATCTTTGAGCCACTTCTCCTGGGCAATCGGTACTGTTCGCTTGTCCTTTCGCTGCCGTTCCCGCGCGAGATTCTTTCCAATGCCAAACAGATAAGTCTTCACACTGCTCACCAGATGTTGGAGCTTGCCTGTTCTTACATTGTCGTAGAATATCATGATCGTTAGCTGATAGATATCCTTACTATCATCCATCGAGCATTTAAATTCCCGCGAGATCCAAAGCAAAAATTCGTCGCGATAGTTTTCGTACACCATGGCAAGCGCTTCGTTTCCCTGTGTCCTGATTTTCTCAATTAGACCCTCCTGACTCATGACAGCGTGCTTTATGTTAACTGAGTAAACAAGTAACCCTATGAAATCGGAAAATTCCTGCAGTGCTTAAGACGGAAAAAATAAATGAGGAATGCACTGCGTCCGAAGTTAGGGTTTTTTCCCCGGAATAGGGCGTTTTTAGTCTCTGCTATCGACTTTTCATCGAAATGAAAAAAATATTACCGCGATTGGGTTACAACGGTTCGGGACACACATGAAGAGCACTCACTTGAAAAACAAACCTTTTAAACACCAAAAGCATGAGCACACTAACAGGTAAAGAAAAAGAGGTGTTAGCCCTCATTTCTACTGGGTTAACAACAAAAGAAATTGCAGGCAAGCTTAATATCAGCTACCACACGGTTGAAACACATCGTAAGAATCTGCTGCGCAAGTCAGAAGCAAAGAATTCAGCTGAACTGGTTCAGATGGCGTACTCACGCCAACTGATTGCCTGAGGTACGATTGTGTAAACTATTCCCATCGACGACCTCAGACCCTCTCGGTCGTCAACGTTGTGTACCATTAAAAGGTGTGCTTCTCATTGATGCATGTCTATAGTTTAGGTTGGTTGCAGGGCCGTCTGATACGACGGCCCCTTTCTTTTGGAGAATCAAAGAAGCCGTGTCCGTCATTTCTGGTTCATCACGCTTATTCACTGCCAGTATTTATCTGGTTCAAACTTTCTATTTTGAGGGCAAACACACCGCTAACGCCAATCGGACTAGTGTGTCGTACAGACAACCGTGGTTTCCATGGTTATAAATAAATATACCGATCGGTATATTTATGTTCCTTTCGTTGGATATATTTGTGCCCGTGAGCAAGACATCGCGACCGGCTGCAAGAGTATCCAAACTACCTCCCGCAGAGGAAGTTAGCGGCGATGAGGATCTCACGCGTTCGCAATCTCCCGGCGATGATTCATCGCAGCCTACCAGCAAATCGGAAAAAACCAAAGAGTTCATTCGAAAGCAGGCGGCGCCCTTGTTTAATAAGCAGGGTTTCGCGGGAACCTCATTGGGGGATCTTACCAACGCAACGGGCCTCACCAAAGGTGCGCTATACGGCAACTTCAAAGATAAGGATGGTATAGCCCTGGAGGCCTTTGCTTATTCGATGAATAAGGTGCGTACAATAATGAAGTCAAGGGTAGACGCGCTCACGACAAATAAGGAGAAGTTGTTCGGCCTGCTGGATTTCTTCGGTGAATACGTGATGCATCCCCCGATTCCAGGGGGATGTCCCATGATGAACTACGGAGTAGATGCCGACGATCATCAAAAGTTTATGCGCAAGCCGGTAGCCAGGGAAATGAAGGCAACGATGGATTTCATTCAGCTGTGCCTCGTGAAGGGAATAAGAACCAACGAATTCAAGACTGCCACCAACACAGTGGCTATCGCGCAGGTTATCTTTTGTTCTATTGAAGGGGCTATCGTGGTATCGCGCGTTACGGGTTCGCCGGCGCCTATGACCGCCGTGGTAGCTCATTGTAAATCAGTTCTGGATCAACTTAGCTGTTCATAAATTGCATATTATTTTAACTTTTAAATAGTGTCATGAAATCACCGAGAAGAGTAGTCGTCACTGGATTGGGAGCCGTTACGCCGCTTGGAAACAATGTATCATCCTTCTGGACTAACCTTATCCAGGCTAAAAGCGGAGCTGCGCCAATCACACGTTTTGATGCATCGAAATTCAAGACGCGTTTTGCATGTGAAGTAAAAGGCCTCGACCTGCTGCAGCATTTTGAAAAGCAGGAGATCCGAAAGATGGACCCTTTCACACATTATGCACTCATCTCTTCCGCCGAAGCGATCAAAGACTCAAATCTTGATGTTGATAAGGTCGACAAAACAAGGGTGGGAGTTATTTGGGGCTCTGGCAATGGAGGATTCTATACCTTTCAGCAGGAAGTAATGGAGTATGCAAAGGGTGATGGCACACCAAGATTTAATCCTTACTTCATTCCCAAGGTCATCGTCGACATTGCGTCTGGCTGGATTTCGATGAAGTATGGCTTCATGGGATTGAACTTTACAACGGTGTCGGCGTGCGCCACTTCAACAACCGCGATCATCGATGCGATGAACTATATCCGATGGGGCAAGGCCGACGTGATCATCACGGGCGGTTCTGAGGCTGCGGTCAATGAAGCGGGCATCGGCGGCTTCGGAGCATTGAAAGCATTGTCTACGCGAAATGACGAACCTCATGCTGCTTCACGTCCATTTGATATCGGACGCGACGGTTTCGTGATGGGAGAGGGTGGAGGTGCGCTCGTGCTGGAGTCCTATGAACACGCAGTAGCAAGAGGAGCAAGGATCTACGCAGAAGTAGCGGGAGGCGGTATGTCCGCCGATGCATATCACCTTACAGCCACACATCCGGAAGGCGCGGGAGCCATGTTAGGCATGCGCTGGGCTCTTGAGGATGCGGAACTGAATGCATCGGATGTCGACTACCTTAATCCACATGCAACATCTACTCCTGTAGGTGACGAAAGCGAGATGAAGGCGGTATCAAAATTCTTTGGTGATCATACGGCGAAACTGCAGATCAGTGCCACAAAGTCGGCAACAGGTCACTTACTGGGTGGCGCCGGCGCTATTGAAGCCATCATCTGTATCAAGACTATCCACGAAGGAGTAATGCCTCCGACGATCAATACAACAAACATAGATCCCGAACTGCCAAAGGGACTTAACATCATTACAGGCGCTGCCAAAAAGCAAACGGTGAACGTAGCGATGAGCAATACCTTCGGCTTCGGAGGACACAACGCTACGGCAGTGTTCCGGCGCGTGTAAGTGCCTGTCATATGTGCTGGAGCACCATCCTCGGAAACCTTGCGATACTTGGGATGGTCTTGATCAATACATTCGATTAGGATCCACAACTACGGGATGCAATCTGGTTTAAACAGACCCGCGACAACCGATCAGTTGTCGCGGGTTCACGATTCGAAAACGTTGGATCACGTTCCAATCGGCCCTCCCACGAATAATGGCCTTATTGTTTGAAGGCGATGAACTGAATATGTACCTTCAGTAACACATCCCTCTACCTTAACCTAACAAAAAGGCCCCCATGAGATCACGCTATTGCCCCGGCATCGGGCACAGGATCGCTCCTCTGCTTACGCTTGCCATGATGTTTCTTCTTTCCGCTTGTTCCAAACAAAGTGCTCCAGACCCCATTGCCGACAAGCCGGCAGCACCGTTACATCCGCTGAATCCACTGGATACAAACGAAATCAAATTGGTGAAGGAGCTGTTGCTGAGTGAAGGCAAGATCGATACGACGTATCGTTTTTATCTCATCAACCTCAATGAACCACCTAAATCAGAAATGCTCGCCTATAAAGCAGGCGATGATTTCCGTCGTGAAGCATTCGTCTCCGTTTACGACAGGGGCACGAATAAAACGTACGAGGCAATCATTGATCTGAAGAGTAAGAAGATCCTGTCCTATGCGAATATCCCGGGCGTTACTCCAGGTGCATTTCTTCGCGACTCAGTGGCCGATGAATTGCTAAAGAAAGATGAACGATGGATGGCCGGCCTCAGGGCACGGGGTATTCACCCGGATTCGATATCAACGTCCATTGTTTTCGCAGGTGAAATGGGCATTGCTCCGCCCGACCACCGCGAACTCATCTGCGCACCTGAGTATAAGAATAAGAAGTATAAGGAGCTGCTGATCGACGGCCTGGTGGCCTACGTCGATCTGACGGATTCAAAAGTTTTAAAAGTACTCGACGATGGGGGAAAGGGTTTTTATAAGCCTGAAGACATTGGATACTTCGATTCGGATTCCGGCGAAGTATTGCTGCCGAAAACGAAGCCATTAAAAGTCGCGCAGCCGGAAGGCACTACCTATTCAGTCGACGGCTTCCAGGTAACTGGCAAGAGCTGGTCGTTCAGAGTAGGACTTCATAATCGCGAAGGACTCGTCATCTACGATGCTAAGTTTAATGATAACGGCCTGATGCGTCCCGTTATTTACCGTGCATCGATGGCAGAGATGTACGTTCCTTATGGTTCAACGGACCTCACACACGCAGCCTGGAACTATTTCGATGGTGGTGCCTATCGAATGGGACAAGCGTGGCCCAAGCACATGAACGCATTGAAGGCCGGCGCTGACGTTCCTGAGAACGCCTCGTACCTGCCGGGTATCTTTCACGACGAAAAAGGTGTTCCTGCCTATATGGACAGCATGGTTGCTGTGTTCGAGGAGTCACCCGGTCCGATTACGCGGCACGGGACCTTTGCACACGATGCGCGCAACCTGGCGGTTAAGTACTTTGCTCAGATCGGCAACTATGACTATGGCTTCAAATGGATCTTCCGCGAAGACGGAACCATCGAACTGAAAGCTGAACTTACAGGTGTTGTTGGTATCAAAGGAGTAAACCGCACAACGGACTTGCCAGGCGCCAACGATGATTCCTATAACGGTGTCTATTATGGCACCCTTGTCGCACCTCACGTCGAAGCGGTTAATCACCAGCATTTCTTTTCCTTCCGTCTCGACCTTGACGTAGATGGCCGCGAAAACATCGTCGAGGAAATGAACACGGTAGCCCTACCGGCCAGCGCGTCCAATCCATGGAACAACGCCTTCGTAAAACAGATGTCGCTCATCAGGACAGAAGCAGAAGGACGACGGAATATGAACAACTCTACAAATCGTCACTGGATGGTCGCCGACTCGAAAGCCGTCAATTCACTGGGCCAGCAGAAGAGTTATGTGCTCATGCCCGGACACAATGCAAGTCCATTGGCTG
The DNA here is from genome assembly GCA_049840655.1 of Chryseolinea sp. Lineage (GTDB taxonomy): Bacteria > Bacteroidota > Bacteroidia > Cytophagales > Cyclobacteriaceae > Chryseolinea. The sequence goes on along the minus strand of JASGJX010000026.1, from coordinate 263,089 downwards.
CGCCAGGCTCAGGTCCACGCAAGATGGCCGACTTCCTCGAGAATCAGTTTTGGGTAACAGCTTATAAGGAAAAGGAATCATTCCCTGCAGGCGACTACCCCAACACCCGCGGATTAATGGATGGCCTGCCGAAGATGGTGCAGGACAACGAAAGCATCGATGGCAAAGATGTTGTCCTCTGGTACAACATGGGAATAACGCACATTGTCCGTCCCGAGGATTGGCCAATTATGAATGTGCATACAATCGGATTCTCGCTCGTGCCTTTCGGATTCTTCGATAAGAATCCCGCGGCAACAACGAAGACAACGCCAGAACGTCCAAAAGTGATCGTCATGGATAAACCCGTTCCACCAGACTTTACGAAATGTGTTCCGCTGCCGCAGGAAAAAAGCGCGATGATATCGCCTAAACCAAAACGCACCAAGGGATAGCAATGAAAGAGAGGCCGAAAGGCCTCTCTACAATTCTTAATTCTTAATTCTTAATTCCTCAAAGCTTCTCCGCCTTCCTTAGCTCTTTCATTACCTTATTCGCAAACACAAAATCATCAAGCTCCTTAACTCCCGAATGAGTAATATCTGTCTTGTTCCCTTCCCAGAGCTTATTTCCTTTATAGAGGAACATGATCTTCTCACCAATACCCATCACCGAATTCATATCGTGCGTAACCACAATGGTAGTGATGTCGAGATCTTCCGTAAGATCAAGAATGAGCTCGTCGATAAGAATAGAGGTCTGAGGATCGAGACCTGAGTTTGGCTCGTCACAGAAAAGATAGTTGGGAGTGTTGACGATCGCGCGCGCGATACCGACACGTTTCTTCATACCACCGCTGATCTCCGAAGGCATCTTTTTATTTACGTTCTCAAGTCCAACACGCTTGAGACAAAAGTTAACGCGTTCGATCTTTTCAGGATATGTCATTTCCGTTAGCACACTCAGCGGGAACATCACATTTTGTTCGACGTTCTTGGAGTCGAACAAAGCGCCACCCTGAAACAACATGCCGATTTCACGGCGTACGGCAATGACCGTGTCGCGATCGCTTCCAAAGAAATCACGACCATCGTAAAAGGCCTTCCCGGTGTCGGGATGAATCAAACCGACAATGCATTTCAGCAGCACACTCTTTCCGGTACCGCTGGCGCCGATCAGCAAGTTGGGCTTGCCCTTCTCGAATACGCCGGATACATCCTTCAATACAACCTTGTCGGCGAAGGATTTTGATATGTTCTCGATAGCGATCATGCTCCCAGCAACAGTTGTGCAAGTAAATAGTCAGCAATGAGCAGTGCGATCACACTGCTGGTAACGGCCTGGGTACTCGATATACCGACCTCCAGCGCGCCACCCTGTGTGTTGTATCCCTTATATGACGAAATCGAGGAAACAAGAAATGCAAACACAAACGATTTGATCAGCGCGAACGTAACCGTGAATGGATTGTAACTTGAACGCAGTCCATACACGTAATCGTCAGGTGTAATAATCCCGGTCATAGTTCCTGCCAGGTATCCGCCCACCATCCCACATACACCCGCAACGATAACCAACAGCGGATACATGAGAATCGAAGCAATGACCTTAGGAAGTACGAGATAGGAGATTGAGTTAATCCCCATCACCTCCAGCGCATCGATCTGCTCAGTGATGCGCATGGTACCGAGACCACTGGCCATCGCCGAACCTACTTTCCCCGCATAGATGATCGCGATAATAGTAGGTGCGAGCTCCAATACGATCATTTCGCGCACCACCTGCGAGATCACATATTTCGGAATGAAATCGCTCACCATGTTGAACGCCGTCTGCACTGTTGTTACAGCGCCCATGAATGTTGATACCAGGGCAACAAGAAACAATGAACCTATGCCGATGGTTACGCATTCATCGATGACCAGCTTGTAATAAGTTTTGAATCGTTCGCGATTGACAAAAAGTTGTCCTAGAAAAATGAAATACTGTCCAAACTCCCTGATCATAGACTACTTTAACCCAAGGCAATTACTACCTTGCGAAAGATACCCAAAAAATTAACAAGTAGTTGTTATGCGGAAACTCATCGTCGTTACTGGAGGAAGCAAGGGTATCGGACGCGCCATCATCGCGAAGTTTATGGCAGAGGGATTCGACGCGGTAACATGCTCCCGTAATCGCGATCATTTGGTTGAGGCTCAAAGGTCTCTTAAGCAGTTGCATCCGGATAGCACGCTGCACATTTATCAGGCGGATCTGGCTAAAGTCGGCGAAGTAAAAAGCTTCTGTCAGTTTGTCGCTGAACTGAATAAACCGATTGACGTTCTGGTGAACAACGCCGGCTATTTCGTTCCCGGCGAAATTGTTTCAGAGCCCGACGATACGTTAAGCCGCATGATCGATGCAAACCTGTACAGCGCTTATCATACAACGCGTGGCCTGATGCCTCACTTACGGCACGGTTCAGGAAGTTATATTTTTAACATGTGTTCTATCGCGAGCTTCATGGCCTACCGTAACGGTGGATCATATGCGATCTCCAAGTTTGCACTGTTGGGTTTTTCGAAATGTCTTCGCGCGGAACTCAAGACCGATGGCATCCGGGTCTCGGCGGTCATGCCTGGCGCGACGTTAACAGACAGCTGGTCAGGAAGTGGCCATCCCGACGATCGTTTTGTTAAACCGGAAGACGTCGCCGACACGATATTTAGTGCGTATTCACTGTCTCCAAGGGCCGTCGTGGAGGAAATCATAATTCGCCCCCAGCTGGGCGACATTTGAATGCGTTTTCTTCATTTTAGGTTTAAATTTGTGAAAATCTTGCCTCGTGAACGCACCAGTCGCTGCACCGATAAGTTATTGCAATAGCCTGATCAAATACAGTCGCCGTCAAACGGTAGAGGTGCTGATCGGAGACGTGCCTATGGGTGCTCATCATCCTATTCGCATTCAATCGATGACGACGGTGGATACGATGGACACAGCGGGGTCGGTTGCCCAAACGATCAGAATGATTGAAGCGGGCTGCGAGTATGTCCGCATTACGGCGCCCAGCGTAAAAGAAGCTCAAAACCTCGCCGAGATTAAGAAGGAGTTACGTAAACGGGGATACAACACACCACTCGTTGCCGATATCCATTTTACACCAAACGCTGCGGAGCTCGCTGCTCGTATCGTCGAGAAGGTGCGGATCAATCCCGGCAACTATGCCGACAAGAAACGATTCGAGACAATAGATTATACCGATGCTTCTTATAACGCGGAGCTGGATCGCATCCGCGACAAGTTTCTGCCATTGATTAAGATCTGTAAGGAATACGGTACGGCCATGCGCATCGGAACCAATCATGGATCGCTTTCTGATCGCATCATGAGTCGTTATGGCGACAGCCCTTTGGGCATGGTGGAGTCAGCGCTTGAATTCCTTCGTATCTGCGAAGACGAAAAGTATTATAACATCGTACTGTCGATGAAGTCCAGCAACCCGCAGGTGATGGTGCAGGCTTATCGTTTGCTTGTGAACCGCCTGCAGGAGGAGGGACTAAAACCCTATCCGCTGCACCTGGGCGTAACTGAAGCAGGCGATGGAGAAGATGGACGAATCAAATCATCGGTAGGAATCGGAACACTGCTGGAAGACGGACTCGGCGATACGATCCGGGTTTCGCTCACCGAAGAACCAGAAGCAGAAGTTCCGGTAGCCTATGCGTTGGCGCGTCGCTACGACAACCGCGCGCCACATGCTGCCATTCCGCCCTACACGCATTATCCTATCACTCCCTTCGAATACAACCGGAGGTTTACAAAGCAGGTTGTCAACATAGGAGGGGAGCATCATATTCCCCGCGTGATCGCCGACTTTTCATGGAAGGACAAAGTTGTACCGGCATCATTATTTGGTGTAGGCTATCATTACTCTGTTCCGCTCGACAAATGGAACATCGCCGACATGGCATGTGATTACCTCTACCTCGGCGATAATACCATTGAATTTGAGATCCCGGGTACACTGGGATTGATCTATAACCAGGCAGCCTGGGAGAAAAATCAATCACGCGATCGTGCTTATCCCATGCTGACATGTTCACAGTATATGTCAGCAGTGTCAAGGTCATCGACTTTGAATTTAATCCAGGCAAACATCGCCGATCTTACTACGGGATTTATCGACAAGCTTAAATCAGATCCAACCGCTGTCCTGCTCATCGAAACGCAGAACAAACACGGAATGGCCGAGCAGCGTCGATTGATCGCGATGCTGATGGAACATGCTTGTGATGTGCCTGTGATCATCGGCCGTTCGTACGATGCCGTTTCCGCTGAGCAACTGCAACTTCAATCAGCAACCGACGTTGGCGGCCTCCTCGTTGATGGTCTTGGCGATGGCGTGTTCATTCGTGCGCATGGATCTGCTTCAGACAAACAAATCAACGAAACGGCATTCAATATCCTTCAGGCTACACGCACGCGCATTTCGAAGACCGAATACATTTCGTGCCCTTCGTGCGGACGTACTTTGTTCGACCTGCAGGAGACCACAGCAAAGATCCGCTCACGCACAAGTCACCTCAAGGGAATCAAGATTGGCATCATGGGATGCATTGTGAATGGCCCCGGTGAAATGGCGGATGCAGATTACGGTTACGTCGGATCAGGACCTGGACGTATTACGCTATATAAGGGTAAAGAAGTCGTGCGGCGAAACGTTCCCACAGCCAAAGCCGTCGACGAACTCATCGATCTCATTCGCGAGCATGGCGATTGGATAGAACTTCAGCCGTCAGCTAACTAAGTTCAATCTGACTCTCCTGTGCTTTTTGAATGGCGAACGAAAATGATTTAAAAGAAGTTTAACACATTAAAAGCAACCTTGATATGGAAGCTAAGAAGAACGCGGGGAACGGGTTGAAGGAGTTTTTTACATTGGGTGAAGTGGGCAAGTACTTCTTTCGCAAGAAAGACCCGTCACGCCCCAGTAATATCAACATCAAAATGATGCATGGCATCAACAAGATTTCAATCATCATATTCTTGTTGGGTGTTCTGTTCATCATCCTCAAAAGAATCCTTTGAGGCACGCCCGCAAGGCAATGTCAAAGTAAGATCTCAGCATGGACTTAGGGACCTTTAGAAATTATTGTCTCGCGATGAAGGGCGTTACCGAAGAGTTTCCTTTCGGCGAAGAGACGCTCGTCTTCAAGGTTATGGGGAAGATGTTTGCGCTTACGGATGTGACGCTTTTCACAGGTGTGAACCTCAAGGTCGATCCCGAAGTCGGCGTGGAGCTGCGTGAGCGGTTTGCCGAGGTCAGCCCGGCTTATCACATGAACAAAAAGCACTGGATTACCGCTGAAACGGGAGGATCAATCCCTGATAAACTTTTGCGGGACTGGACGTTGAATTCCTATAATTTAGTCGTTAAGGGACTGACTAAAACCCAGAAACAGGCGTTAGAGTCGATGTAGCTTGGGAATCAGGCGATTAGCGGTTCGCTGGTTTGGCTTATTTTTGCGTAATTTTGAACGTTTTGACCCTTTTCGATGGCCAGGCCATTTTTTGCTTTAATTAGTTTATGCCTGCTATTTAGCGCGTGTACGCAACGGACGATTTGTCCTGCGTTCCAGAGCGCCTATATCTACGACAAAGAGGCCCTCCGAAAGAAATTCAGCTATTTCCTGGAAGATTCTACCCCTAAGATCCTTACGGCTAGCAAGAATCGTTATCTGGTCGCTGAACCGGTTTCTTATAGAAAGAAGCTTAGAAGCATGAACACGGTGGTCATGAAGGATGTCAATCCTGTGCTTCCGGATTCAATGAAAGTAACCGAAGATGGTCTGCTGGGTGAAGACGGTGCCAACGGTGAAGATGGCGTCGTACCGGGAGCCGAACTCGATCTTGCTGCCCGTTCAGTAATCGACAGTACATACATCGTGGACGTTCCCCAGGAGGCAGACACAGCCGCTGCCGAAGAGGCAGTGTACATGATATCGAAGGACAAGGAGGTACGGATGTTAAAGTATCATACGCCTGACACGGCAAGACTTGATCCTGCCACCGGTAAGTATGTAGCGAAAACTCCGAAGTACGAAGTAACGGATATTCGCTTTAATGTAGAACAGGATAACTACATGTGGTACCTGCGCAAGAGCCTCGTACTTCCCGATGTCAGACTCGCGCAAAACATGCAGGCGCAACAGGGTGAAGAGACGAAGAAAGAGAAGAAGGGCCTCAAGGGTTTCTTCCAGAACCTGTTTAAGCGTAAGAAGAAGGAAGCACCTGATTCACTCGAGGTCGCGCCTAAGCCAAAAGAAGAGTTTGACTATGTCGACGAGAATGCAGTTGATACACCTGCTGAGAAACCTGTAGAACAACCAACGAAGAAGAAGGGCCTGTTCGGCAAGAAGAAGAAAGATGCCGAGGCTGAACCTGCACGCGATATCCCTGCGACCTCAGGTGGCAAACCGGACGACTCAGGCGAAAAGAAACAGAAGAAGGAAAAGAAGAAGAAAGAAAAGAAGGCCAAGGATAACAAGCCTAAGGACGACGCTGCGCCAACCGAGAAAGAAGAAGACGACGGCTTTTAGACGCTGAACTCATGCCGAGGTATGCAATTGATGTTGTAATCCTGCCGCCGGAACCCACTACGGATCTGGCAATCGAATGGAACAGGAAATTGTCTCATCTTTCACATCAATCCATTTTACTGAACAAGTCCGACATGCTGCCGCACATTTCATTGCTGATGGGATGTATGGAGGAAAGCAATCTGCATGAAGCAACGACTGTACTGCACCAACTTACAGAGGTTGCAGTTCCGATATCGCTGGAAGTGAAGGGACTTAAGTTCACGGAGGATAGCCATCCCGTTGCGGCACTGGATATTCAAACCACGCCATCTTTGTTAGCAACGCAGAAGTGGCTGATCGGAATGATTGAAGGGTTGATCACACAGGATACGGTTGAAGCAGACTTGTTTGACGCGCCATCCGGCAGCACGTCAGCCCTTAAATGGATCAACAGCTTTATACCCGAACAAACCGGATCGAAATTCTGGCCGCACATCACGTTAGGGCACGGAGTGATCGGCGAGCATCAACGAAGTTTTTCATTCACTCCGGACCGGCTGGCGATCTGTCATCTGGGCAAGTATTGCACCTGCCGGCAGGTGCTGAGCGAAGTGTCCTGGAAATAATCATTGACGAGGCATTCTTACATTTCGAATCGTGCCGGTGAATCTGTTAATCGTTCACTTTTAATTAACCGTTTGTCCATGAATGGACGTTCGACTACGGACACGTTCCAAATAGCATTGTTTTGCGCGATTATCTGAAGGGCACCGTTGTTGCAATGCCGTGCCAAATCCTGATTTATGCTACGTCACAACCTCCTTATCATCTTCCGCAGCCTGAGGCGATTCAGAATGACATTCGTTATTAATCTGCTGGGTCTTTCCACCGGCCTTGCATGTGCCTTGCTAATCTATCTGTGGGTGAACGATGAATTGTCAGTTGACAAGTTTCATGTTAATGACGCACGCCTTTACCAGGTAATGACTAACGTTCAGGATAACGGTGGATGGACAACGGATGCGACCACAGGGCCACTCGCTAAAGCATTGGCGGATGATATGCCGGAGATCGAATATGCAGCAACGCTCGCACCACCCAGCTGGCGCGGATTCGATCGGTTTATTCTTTCGGTCGACAAAGAAAATATCAAGGCCACCGGCGAGTATGCATCGAAGGATTATTTCAACGTCTTCTCATATGATTTGATGTCCGGTGCCGCAGAGCATGTACTGGCTGACAAGAACTCTATCGTTATTTCGGAAGAGTTAGCACTCAAGCTCTTTAATACAACCGATGATGTGTTGGGCAAAACCATTGATGTCAATCACGAACGGCAATACATCGTATCAGGCACGTTTAAAAAAGTACCCGCCATGTCGTCAATTCAGTTTGACTTCGTTCTTCCGTTCGAGTCTTATCTGGATATCGCATCCAATTATAAGTCGTGGAATGATTTCGGACCCAACACTTTCCTTGTACTGCGCGACGGAGCGGACATCGAAGCGTTTAATGCAAAGATCAAAGAGTTCTTTAAGATCAGGACCGGTGGCGACAATCCACCTCAACTTATGGCAGTTCGTTATTCGGACAATTACCTGCACGGCAAATTTGAGAACGGCGTACAGTCCGGGGGCCGTATTATGTACGTGAAGCTTCTATCCGCGATCGGCATTTTTATACTCATCATTGCCTGTATCAACTTCATGAACCTATCAACGGCAAAGGCTACCGTGAGAATCAAGGAAGTGGGAGTGAAGAAGACACTGGGTGCGAGCCGGAAGAGACTTGCCATTCAGTTCATCAATGAATCGATGGCGATGACGGCGTTCTCGCTCTTTGTGGCGCTGAATATGGTGGCGCTTCTCCTTCCTCAATTCAACGTCATCACGGGAAAACAACTTGGTCTGACGGTGAATGCACAGCTCGTTGCAGGCATTGTTGCAATCACTTCTATTACCGGTCTGGTGGCAGGAAGTTATCCGGCGATATACTTATCGGGATTTAACCCGGCGACAGTATTGAAAGGCAAACTGAAAAGTTCTGTCGGAGAAGTATGGATCCGCAAGGGGCTTGTGGCCTTTCAGTTCACGTTGTCAGTGGTGTTGATCGTATCGGTATTAGTGGTGTACAAACAAATCGAATTTGTTCAGAACGTAAACCTTGGATACAGCAAAGACAACGTAATCTATTTCGATGTTGAAGGACGTACGGTAAAGAATACGGCCACGTTCCTCTCCGAGATCAAACAGATCCCCGGCGTATTGAATGCCGCCAGCACGACCAGCGATATGACCGGCCATAGCTGGTCTGTAGGTTTTGATTGGGAGGGCAAGACGTCAGAAGAAAAAGTGCGGGCCGAGTTGATGGCTGTCAATCCTGATTTTCTGGAAACGCTTGGGCTTGAAGTAAAACAAGGACGCTTCTTCTCGAAGGATATGGGTGGTGATTCTATGAGAGTAGTGATTAATGAAGCCGCTGCCCGTGCGATGGGATTTGAAAATCCGGTTGGAAAGGTTGTTAAGGGAATGGCGGACCTCGAGATCATCGGCGTTGTAAAGGACTTTCATCTCGAATCGCTGCACGAAGAAGTAAAGCCTCAGCTCTTTCTTCTGCATCGGAAGAACTTTGCTACGCCCAGTCTCATCATGACGCGCATTGAAGCGGGTAAAGAGAAAGAAACGCTGGAACGTCTGGATAAATTCTATAAGGCATATAACCCGGGGTTCCCGCTTGATTATAAATTTCTCGACGATGACTACCAGGCTCTCTATACTTCAGAGCAACGGGTCTCAACGCTGTCGAAATACTTCGCAGGCCTGGCCATCATCATTTCATCTCTCGGTTTGTTCGGGCTCGCAGCTTTCACGGCCCAGCGACGGACAAAAGAAATCGGTATCCGGAAGATCCTGGGCTCAAGCGATTTGAGTATTGTACGATTGCTCTCCGGCGACTTTACAAAGACGGTCTTCATCGCCATCGTGATTGCTTTGCCTTTGAGCTACTTGATCGCGGGCAAATGGCTGGGTGGCTTTGCTTACCGGATCGAACTCGAATGGTGGTTCTTCGCAGGATCAGGATGCCTTGCGTTACTGATCGCCTGGATCACCGTTGCACTTCAAACCGTCAAGGCTTCACGCGTGAATCCAACGGAGTGTTTGAAACAAGAGTAGCTCTTGAACCACATTGTTGTTCAGGTTACGGCGTGTGTTGCTCCGGTTGATAACCCAAAATAAAGATCACCAACAACCTTAGCACTTCTGCTAGTACTTCTCTATTTCATCCCCGATGCCTGTTGTGTCATTTCCGTTTGCGCGGCAATGAGTTCAGACGGCGTGCCTATGTCGCGTACAAATCCTTTGTCGAATATGATGTGTTCCACCCGTAGCTTATGATCGATGGCGGCCTGGAATATATGATTCATCACATACTCCTTGCCATCCTTTGCCTTGAACTGATTGTTCCTGATCGCTGTGGCGAGATAACCGTTCATGAAAGCCGAGAACTTTGGCGTCCATACCGCGATCGACCAGCCCAACCGTTGTAAGTCGGATGGAGGATCGGGCACCGAGACGACATCCATTTTGCCATCAGCGCCAAATGAACAGATGTCCCATCGCTGATCCGCACGGATAGGGAAGACTCCCAGCGCAACATCGGCTCCGGTTTGCTTTTGATATTCGATCAGCGTAGAGAACGCATCAACAGGTTCAAACAGAATATCCGGGTATCCAAATGCTACAAGATTGTCACGCACAAATGGATAGGCCTGATCCAGTGTGAACGGATGACCATGAGGATGATTCATGATCAGATAGGCAATGTCCATGTTCACCATATCGCCATGTCCGTAATACTGCGGTATATCCCATTTGCCCTTGCGCAGAATAAAGAAGGTTTTCTTAATGCCTGCCGCAGCGTAACAATCAAGCAGATACTGGCTCACTACCTTGGGCTTGACGGCCCCCGATTCATCATGTCGCCATCCGATAGGGAAGAGCTCTTTACTACAGGGTAGTGGAGAGATTCTGGTGGCATGCCCTCCCGCAGGGATCAATCCGATTATTTCACTGGGTATTGTCATACAGCCATGAAGATAATGAAAACTATACTTTGATACAGTTCCCGACTATACCCCTGAAAGAGACCGATAAAACTCCCACCACGGTTTTTGTAACTACTATCCGACTATAACTACTAAAGACCAATACTCAGGGCTGAAGACTAATTACTCAGGACTTCATTTGCATTTATGTTTTCATTCATTGTAACTTAGATAACGATACCGGTACTGGTAGCGCGCATTCGACGTTGTTTCATTTTTTGTGTGTCATTCCGTATGCGAAATAGGTTGTCCGTCATTTTGATTTTTATTGTTTCTTCATTGCCGTGCTTCGTGCGTGCTCAATCTGTATTTGAATTTTCGGATTCCATGCATGCTATGTCACCGGCAGCTCACGTTGAATATCTGCTTGATCCAGCCAATACGTTAGATTTTGATGACGTTAGCACCGATGGCGGAGGATTTAAACCTTTGCCCGATGGCCTGGCGAACTTCGGCAAGACCCAGGCTTCAGTTTGGATCAAGTTAACGATCAATAACACGACAGGCAGAACGTGTTTCTTTCAACTTCAGCGTCCGACTATTCATTACGTGGATATATACTACCCTGAAAATGGGGGGTATAAGAATTTATCAACAGGAGCGCTGCGTCTGTGGAGCAGTCGCGAAATCAAAAGCCACTTGTTTTATGCACGTATCATCGAAGCGCATCAGCAGGGAACCATCTACGTTAAATTCAAGAGCGACCTCAACCTGGATGTTCCTTTCACGCTGGGAACCATGGAGTCGTGTCTTGAAATTGAACGCAAGCATAACCTTCAACTCACATTGCTTGGTGCCCTGGCAGCCCTCATGATTTTTAACATCTTCATCTGGTTGCTCGTGCGGGAGAGAGCTTATCTCTATTACAGCCTTTGCCTCTTCTTTAAGCTCGTCTCGCTCGACATGCTGTTCACAGGTATCGGATTTCAGTTTCTATGGCCTGAGTTTCCACAACTGAATCTTTCATTGAGCAGCTGGATCGCCATGTCGTTCGTGTTCACCATTACGTTTGGAATGGAGCTTCTGAGTACACGCAAACAATTTCCTTTGTGGCACAGGTTTCTTATTGGCTTCATCGCGTTTGGTGGCATGATCATTATTGTAAACGTCGCCGGCCATCATTACCTCGCCGACATTCTCGACCATGTACTGGCAATAAGCAACACATTGTTCCTGTTCATTCTGGGTTTCATTGCTCTTCGGTCCGACGTCAAAGTCGCGCTCTACTTCATCATTGCACTGGCATTCCTCATCGCCACCATTGTGCTTCACGCATTATATGTAGAGGGAGTGATTCCCACGAACACGCTTTCTTATCATGTGGCACTTGGAGGCAACCTGGCGGAAGCACTGCTATTTGCTTTTGCACTGGCACATAAGATCAGAACTCTTCGCAGCGAACGCGAGAAGGCACAGCGGGAAACGCTCGAGATAGTGAAACATCATGCTGAAACACTGACCATGCAGGTTCAGCAGCGCACCGAAGAGATCGCTGCTCAAAATGAAGAACTAATCGCACAGCAGGAACAGATCAGTTTTCAGAATGAACTATTGATGGAAGCGAAGACCGGGCTGGAAAAGGAGGTAGCTACGCGCATGGAGGAACTGCTGAGCGCCAATCGCGAGCTGGTAGGCCAGAATCATCAGCTGGAACAATTTGCTTTCATCATCGCTCACAACCTCAGGGCTCCCGTTGCACGTATCCAGGGCCTTGGAAATATCCTGGCCTATACAAAGAATGCGGATGAATCAACACTCATCAATCAAAAGATAAGAGACAGTGCAGTAGAACTGAATACGGTGCTTACCGACTTATCCCGCATACTGGACATCACGAAGGGTACGAACAACAGCTACGAGACAGTCGACATACGCGAGAGCCTGAGCAAGGTCAGATTAATGCTGGAGGAAGAACTGCGGACATCTGGAGCGGAATTGGTGGTAAACAGCTTCGGCGACATGAAAATATATTCGCTCGCGGCCTATCTCGAAAGCATCCTGTACAACCTGATCAGCAATGCCATTAAATACCGTTCTCCCAAACGATCACCAGTAATTCAGGTCGTCATCAGGAGCGAAGGGAACAGGATGAAGATTCGCATTCAGGACAACGGATTGGGTATCGATATTCAGAAGTACGGCAGAAAGTTGTTCGGATTGTATCAGCGTTTCCATCTTCACCTCGACGGCAAAGGGATGGGACTGCATTTGGTCAAGCTCCAGACAGAAGCCCTGGGTGGAAAGGTCTCTGTCGAAAGCGTAGAAGGATCGGGCACCACTTTCGACGTCGACATTCCCCGGGGTGAATCTCCGGCGAACTGAACCACAGGGTGAGCGTTATCTTCTCAAACCTTCTCCGGCTATTTTGATTTTGTGCTATCTGTTCTATCTTGGGAGAAACCCTGATCAATCCTCATGAGAACTTTACTTACTATTCTTTCACTTCTTCTGGTGTGTTCGCTTCACGCGCAGAAACTCACAACAGCAGCAACGCCAGAGGCAGCCGGATTTAACAGCGAGCGACTCAAGCGAATTGATGAGGGATTCAAAACATGGATCAACGACAAGTGGGTGAACGGCGCCGTGGCGTTGGTGATCAGGAACAACAAGATCGTATACCACAAAGCCTTCGGTTACGACGATCCGGCAACCAAAGAGCTCTTTGCTAAAGACGATATCTTCCGGATTGCTTCCCAGACGAAGGCAATCACCAGCGTAGCCGTAATGATGCTGATGGAGGAGGGGAAGTTTCTCCTCGACGACAACGTTTCAAAGTACATTCCTACTTTCAAGAACCCACGCGTGTTGGACAAGTTCAACGAAAAGGACTCTACCTACACCACTGTACCGGCTAAAAGAGAAGTGACCATTCGGGACCTTCTCAGCCATACATCCGGAATTGATTACGCCCAGATCGGATCCAAACAGGCGACTGCCATTTACTTCAAAAACAAGCTGACAGCAGGATTGCTCGTAACAGACGATAAACTATTGGATGCGATGACCCGCCTCGGCAAACTGCCGCTCGTGCATAATCCAGGCGAAAAATGGACCTATGGTCTCAATACAGATCTGTTGGGTTGTCTCGTAGAGATCTGGTCGGGCATGTCGCTGGATGATTTTTTCAGCAAACGCATATTCGGTCCGTTGGGTATGAATGATACTTACTTCAACGTCCCTCAGGCAAAGGCCGGACGCCTTGTGAACTTCTTCACGCAGGATTCTACGCTCACGTTCACAAAGACAGCCAGCGCATTTGGCAGCGGCGGACTCGATATGTCTTATCCGCTGAAGAAGAAAACATACTTCTCCGGAGGAGGAGGATTGTCATCAACAATACTGGATTACGGAATTTTCCTTCAGATGGTGGCGAACGGCGGAACGTACAATGGTGTAAGACTTCTGAGTCCATCATCTGTGAGATTGATGACCGTTAACCAGATCGGAAGTCTTACCCTTGGTGATGACGAGAAATTTGGATTGGGCTTTAGTGTAGCAACCCAGGAGTCGAGCCGCATGGGTCCACCGAAGGCCGGAACCTTTGGATGGGGCGGTGCATTCTCTACATCTTACTTTGTTGACCCTGCATCAGGAACGATCGTGCTGCTTTATCTGCAGATGTTGGGGCCCGCATACACGCGACGTTAATGGGAGGTATGTGAATCTTGTTTATCAGGCGCTGACTGAATAGCACGCTTCGGCTAACGGTACTTTGCAGCGTTTTGCAGCAATCTATATTTGGTTTCCGTGAGATTACTCTGAATAGTGAGCTTTACCCGGGATAAGCAGCCTTATCTGCCGATTGCATTTGACTGCATATTTAGGTCAGCCAAAGACAAGCATCTTTCGTACAGCACCTTTTCGTCGAGATCGAGCTTATCAGCATTTTTCTCTACGAATGTCCTGTACTTAGCAGCTTCTTTCGAATTGGCGGTCTTGTGATAGGCCAACATCATATACAGAGCAGAGCTTACTGTTGCGCTATTGGCGATCGTGAGATCTACACTGTGATAAAGCAGCAGCGTACCCTCATCGTACTTGCCGCGCTCTACCAGAACTGAGCCTCTCGTTCCGCAAATACTGTCATCACCCGGGATAAGCTTAATGGCCAGCGCCGAAAAGTGATCAGCTTCGTCAATCTTATTCAAGACGAGATATGTCCACGCGAGAGCATTGTATATCACCCCTGCATACGGGGCAAGTTGGCGATCCTCAATATCGGCCAGGAGCTCATTGCAGATCCCGATGCATTTTTCAGGATATCCGGTCTTCAGCCAGGCGATTGCAAGCGAGAGCGAATACGCGCGCTTCTCAGGATACCGCTTGAGACATTCCGCATATGCATCGATAGCAGCCTGATAGTTTTTTGTCTCAAGGTATTCCTGCGCATCGAATATCAGATTTGTATCCAACAAGCTGAGAACCTCTTCTTGTTTTTTGAAGGGAAGCTGCAATAACGACAAACCGTCGGTCGGCTTCCGGTACCCTAGCATCTTTGAGTTGTATGGCAATAGTGCGATCAAAATTATTACCGCATTAGCAGCGAAAATGCAGAAAGGGATGATCGCGGATATGTTATAACCCAGCAGCTCGGGATCAGTATCAAAGGTAAAATATAACGTAAGCGCTACCAGAAAATTGAGAAGCGCGCCGCCCAGAATGTAAAAGGCATAACGAAGCTTGATGAACTCCTGGTTGTGGAATGAGGCATACGCCATACCACCCCTGAAATTTGAGTTTACAATAATCGGAATAGTAAAATATTTCGAGCGATGCAACTCGTGTCCTGTTCCCAGTACCATCCGTCTGGGAACACCACCGGCGATTTTTGCAGCAAGCAAATGACCTGTTTCATGAATGATGACCGCAATTCTGGTCGATAACAACATGAACCCAATAGCAAAGAGCAATCCACCAACCTCAAACAGTACTTCGGTGAATGAAAGCACTACGCCGACGATAGTAAGTATCCAGTATCCTTTGGGGAACAACGTGAAGAACGCTCTTCGGGTCATAAGAATGTTAAATGCGATCAGTCAATAAATGTGATCAATCAAACAACGTGAGATTCCCAAACTGATCTGCGGCCTGGGTTGGCATCACCATCGAAGGAAGATTCAGGTCAGAATCTGATATGCGCGGTGTCACGGGATAATAATTCATCTGAGCACTGGCATATCCTTTCAACACATCGAGCAACTGCAGCTCACCGCTGTCTTTATTCATCCATATGTGCTCGTCCTGTGGTCTGAGCAACGCCGGCATTCTTTCGTTCACGGAAGCAACAATTCCATTCGAGGGGATCGTGATCAGCTTGAACGTGCATACGGAATCGCCATTCTCATCTTCAAACTCTTCCCAGAAGCCTGCCATGGAGAACAACTCCTGGTCTGTAGTGACGAAACGGTAAGGAACAGAAGTCTTCTTGCCGATCTTCTTCCAGGCATAAAATCCATCCGCAGGAATGATGCAGCGCGACTTCATCAGCGATTTGCGCAGCGATCCTTTGTCGGGAATGGTCTCCGCCTGTATGTTGATGATCTTATCGCTGAGTGCCTTGTTGTTGGACCAGTGCGGCGACGTGCCCCAATAGAACGTGGAGATACCTTTTGGTGTATCCTGCTGCACAACGGGAAGCAAATGTGTAGGCGCCGCGTTGTATCGCGGACTGTAACCGTCCGGAACCTCTACGTGGAAACGCTCACGGATACGGGATGCAGACGCCGTAATGCTGTAACGATCGATCATGTCAGGGAATTCAGAAACGCGAGTGCGCGCTCTTCCGACCAATATAAACCATTTTTATTGAATTGAGCGAATCCCACATGTCCGCCATGTGATGGCGCCTCGAATCGTACCGCCGGATTCTCCTTCGTAATGTCAAGCGGATAACACGTATCACTGAGGAACGGATCGTTTTGTGCATTCACGATCAGCGTGGGAGTAGTGATGTTTTTCAGATAATAAAGCGCGCTGCAGCGGTGATAATAATCAAGCGCATCCCGGAAGCCATGAAGCGGCGCTGTATAGCGGTTATCAAAATCTACCAGCGTAGAAATATCATCGATGCCCGTGAGGTCGAGTCCATTCATCTTCGTCGCCTTGAGCTTCACCTTTGCTTTCAGATTCTTCAGGAACCGTCGTGAATAAACATAGTTTCCTGGCTGCGAAATTTTGAGGCAACTGTTATAAAGATCAAGTGGTACGGAGAACGCGACAGCACGCTTCACTGCTTCGTGTGGTTTAGCCTCACCGAGATACTTCAGTGTGAGATTGCCCCCGAGGCTGAATCCAACCAATGAAATATCTTCATAACCTTTATCAACAGCATGGTTGATGACAAGTTGTAAATCATCGGTAGCGCCACTGTGATAAAAGCGCAGTTGATGATTCATGTCGTCACTGCATCCGCGAAAGTTCCAGGCAAGAACATCGAAGCCGTTCGACGACATAGCACGCGACATGCCCATGATGTACGCGCGGCGGGAGTTGCCTTCGAGACCATGCGAAATGATCACGAGGCGTTTGTTGCCTTTCCGAAGCCAGTCGAGATCCAGGAAGTCATCATCGTGCGTGGCGATGCGCTCGCGATCGAACGTCACATCCTCTACACGTCGCAGTAATGCAGGAAAGATGGTCTCCAGGTGCCTGGAGAATAAGAACAGTGGTCTCCGGTAGGAGGGGAACACGGCGATTATTTTACAGATTTCTCAGCAACTATCCGCAGATGGCCCAGGTGATGCTGGCCATGCCACGCGTAAGTAGCGATCATACGGGCAAGCGAAAGATGCCTGCGTGTATCAGGATGGATGAACTCGCGTTTGAGTTGTTGTTCATCAAGCGAGCGAAGCAGCGTGATCCATTTTGCGTGCAGTGCCTTTAACAACGACAACGATGCAACGGGATCGATCTTCGTATCAGGTGTCTCAGCCCAGCCCTTCTCATCGTATGCCTTGATCGTTGGTGTGGCTTCCGTGAGCGTCCACTTGAACCGGATATAAGCGTTCATGTGACTGTCGGGAAGATGATGCAACACCTGACGGGCAGTCCATCCTCCTTCGCGATAGGGAATGTCGAGTGCTCCAGGTTTAAATGACGCAACCAACTTTTCAACTTCAGAGGGAAGTTGCTGGATCTGCGTGATGAACTGATCGAGTTCTTCGCGTGTATACGTTTCCTTCGGGTTAAATCTTCCGACAGGATAGCGGAGGTTTTCGTCGCTGCTATTCATGAAATTCTTCTTTAGCCTTCTTGCGTCTGTTGCGTACCCTGATGTTCACCATTTCGATGATCATCGAGAAAACAATCGCAAAGTAAATATAGCCTTTTGGAACTTCCTTATGAAGACCTTCGAGGAAAAGCATGAAGCCGATCAGAATCAGGAATCCGAGCGCGAGTACTTCAAGCGACGGATGTTTGTGAATGAAGTTACTGATGCTGCCTGAAAAGATGATCATGATGCCGATCGATAAAACAACGGCGATGATCATGATCATCACATTTTGGGTGAGACCCACAGCTGTGAGAATCGAATCGAATGAGAAGATGATATCCAGCAAGATGATCTGAATGATGACGCCGGCAACGTTTCCTTTCTTGCCACCGCCTTGTTCTTCTTCGTCGTCTTCACCTTCCATTTCGTGATTGATCTCACGCGTGCTCTTGGCAATGAGGAACAGACCACCGAATATCAATATGAGATCGCGACCGCTGATGGCAATCGCTTCCTGAAGGATCCAGGTATCGGGAATAGTAAAGAGCGGTTGCTTAAATTTCATCACCCACGTGATCGTCAGCAACAACAGGATGCGTACAACCATCGCCAGTATAAGGCCCATGTTCCGGGTCCTTGCACGGATTTCTACAGGAAGGCGATTAGAGACAATGGAAATGAATATAATATTGTCAATGCCAAGGACAACTTCAAAGAATGTTAGCGTGAGGAGCGCAAGCCATGCCTCTGCATTGTAAATTTCCATTTACGGATTTAAGGATTTCAATGGGGCAAAAATAGAACAAGTAAAAGTACCGTCCAAAGTATGCGCTGTCACTCTTTTAGTTGGTTGAGGAACACGGAGATTGCCGAAGAAGACAGCGGTTTGCCGCCAATGATGGTGAGACGTTCGTCCCCATAACGACTTCCCCCGGGCAGCGTCTCGTAACTGCATACGACTGCTTTGGCGCGTACGGGCTTTTTTCGTCCGAAACCAGGCGCCTTGAGCAGGTCAAGAACCTTCATCCGTACCCACTGATCATTCATCGAGCCCTGGAAAATTATGGCGACATCCATCCTTCGAAGGTGGTCAATGTGTTGCTGACGCAGACTGAGCACGTCGCGTTCAAAGTCCGGCTGAAGTACTTTTACACCCGTCCGCGCAACCATCTCAAGCAACGGTTCAGCTATTTTTTCATCAGCCTTGTCGTAGATAACGTATGCGGAATCTCCAACGTCGTACTCGTGACTTTGTTTTTCGAAAGTGTCGAATAATTCCTCCCGTATGATGGACTTAAAATCTTCAAGCTGTGACTGAATGATTTCGGCACCCTCAGACAGCTCAACATCCCTGCGCAGGCCCTCGATGAACTTGCGCTGGCGCTCGCCAGCCTGTGTAAGCTGATTCGTGATCCAGATATATCTTGGAAACTCCTCATTGCGTTCCCTGGCCGAAAGGCCCCGTTCCATAGCAAGCTGATTCTGCAGTTCCTGCGCCGACTTGTCAGTGCCGCTCGGAATGAGACCGGTGTCAGCGCCGATCAGATGAATGGAAAGCCCCGACTGGGCAAGGTCCTCCTTTACCACGCGCTCGAAGTCAGGCAGTTCACCCGGCAACGATTGTCGCGGTAGTACGGTGTAACCCAACCGTTGCAGCTCGCGGTGAATGATGTTGCGCTGTACGGTGAGATCATATCCGGTTTGAGCCAGGTAAACAGGCTTGTTGCCGAAGAGATTTCTGACCTCGTTAAGCGACTTACCCTGCTTGAGAAACTGCAGTGTCTGATGAATGTCGTAGCACAGGTCCACCATCTCCATCCAGTACTGCCGCTCGGCTTCCTCCGTGAAATAATTCGTAAAGCTTTTGGCTTCACCGGCATCGATGTCCAGGTTGAACATGTCGTAGCCAAAGAGATCGCGAAGTTCGGGAGGCTGGTCCTGAACGGGTACCGGCGACTTATATACCTTGAACATGCGCGTAACAACCGAGGCCGTTTCGCGCGTGGCCAGATCAAACTTCTGAATATAGCTTCGGCAGTTTGCCGACTTAGCTGCTTCCGGAGAGAGGATGGTGACCAGCAACCCTGCATTGTCAAGAGAAGGAGAAGTGATCGAGTCATACTCGCTCTTCAGCACAACCTTGAGCTGGTCGTCGGATAAGTATGAGAGTACCGTATTGAAGTACTTCCGGAATGACTCAACCCAACCGTTGGGCTGATTGTCGTGATCGGAAAAAATTATCAATACATCTATTTCGAAGGTCATGCTAAGTAAATGGGGTCAGGCCAGACAAGCCGGACGTCGATGTAATATCGCTTTGAAAGACGACAAGGAGTCAGGCAGGTCAGGCACAATTCTTCAGTACTACATTAAAAGCGCCGAATACCCCTAAAATACATGATAATCGACCAGATTTCCTAAATGACCGACGGCAACGGTCTTTTGACTGTTTACTTACACTGCATGAATGACGCGTTAACAAGGTGAATTCGAGGGTCGGGAATTGTTGGAGCCTGTAAGTTTCACACTCAAATGGAGCGGCGTCGCCTGTGCCGAACAGTTAGCTTTGAATTTTAAATACCCGAAATATGCCCACCAGGAGTTTTTATTTTTTGGCATTTCTCTTCGTCGCATTAGTACTTCAAGCTCAGGCCCAGAGCAAAAAGTCGCTGGCCGACGCCGAGCATTATTTCAGCGTTCGCAGTTATGATGTTGCACTCCCTAAATTTCTCGAAGCAATTGCCGCAGGAGAAAAAGATGCCATGGTCCATTACAAGACTGGAGTCTGTTACCAGAAGTCGCCTGAAACCGACGAACAGATCAAAGCAATTCCTTACTTCGAATACGCATTGAAGAACGGCACTGACATGCCTGCAAGTCTGTACTACGATCTGGGAGCGATTTACCTCAAAGACGAAAAGTTACAGCAGGCGATGGAGTCGTTCACGAAGTTCAAGGAGAAGAGCAGCAAGGCCGACAAAAAATCTATGTCAATGGCCGATGAAGCAATTCAGATCTGTCACAACGCAGTGGCCCTGATGTCGGTGCCACGCGACTTCAAAGTGACGCGATTCAATTCGATCATCAACTCAAAGTTCACCGAGTACAACCCGGTGGTGTCTGCCGATGAAAGCATCATGGCCTATACGGCGCTTCGTCCGAACACAGGCAAGACACGCACAGGCGATAAGTTCATCGAAGAAATTTATATCACTGAAAATCACAACGGCAGCTGGACGGAACCTAAGTCGATACCAGTAGCGAACGATTACAACGTAGGCACTGCGGGTATGTCGGCCGATGGTCAGAAGATGCTCATCTTCATGGGAGCAGCAACTGATCCGGGCAGTTTGTTTCAGATCACCCGCGCAGGCGATGTTTGGTCAAAGCCAAGCCTGCTCACGCCTTCCATCAATACGCCCAAGTATCTCGAATCAACGGCAAGCATAACGCCTGATGGTAAGACGATCTACTTCGCCAGCGACCGCCTCGGTGGCCTCGGTGGAATGGACATTTACAAGACAACGCTCCAGGCAAACAAAACATGGTCGGCACCGGTTAACCTCGGCGCGCCCATCAACTCGAAAGCAAACGAAGATGCGCCTTACATTCACCCCGATCAGAAGACGCTGTTCTTTACTTCCGACGGACATAACACCATGGGTGGTCGCGATATCTTCGTGAGCCGCCTGATCGAAAACAAGTGGACCAATCCAGAGAACATGGGTTATCCCGTGAACACGACGGTGAACGACAATTACTTTACGCTTATCGCCGACGGAACACGCGCTTACTTCTCTTCTGATCGCAAAGGCGGAATGGGTGGACAGGATATCTACTTCATCGATCTTCCTAAAGAATCTGCTAACATTCCTTTGACGATGATCAAGGGAAAGATCCTCAATGCTGAAACCGGCAAACCTCTTCCTACGAAGATCTATGTGATCGACAACGAGACCAACAAGCGACTCGATTTTGTTTATGACCCGGATCCGGTTACCGGTAATTACCTGATCATCCTGCCACCGTCGAAGAACTATGACATGGTGATCGAGTCGGAAGGATTCCTTCCCTATACGCTGAACATCAACGTTCCGAATCAAACGTACTTCTACGAGTTGTATCAGATGGTGATGCTGAAAACCATCAAGCAGTTCGACGTGGTCGTAGGGCAGGAGGTACAGGTGAAGAATGCCTTCTACGATACGGACCAGGACGTGAAAGCAGACATCCGCAAGACACACGAAGCCAAGCTCGTGCAGGGAGGACAACTGGATGTATACGACATGATGCTCGATCTCATGGCCGCCGACGACAAAGACGGTATCAAGTACCTCACCGATCTCATCGAGATGAAGAATCCGATCGAGCAGGTGAACTTCAATGAGAAGGAGAACTCACGCATCGAAGTGGCTACACGCACGTACTATTACGACGAAAGCGATGAGAGCAAGTTCGAGCAGAAGAAGGTTGACGGTAAAACGATCTTCTCGCTTCCTACCTTCAAGGTGAACGAAGAGATCATGAAGCAGAAGGACCAGGTGGCAAAGAAATCAGCCTCGTACGACAAGAACCTGCTTTCGAAGAATGCAAATATCTACTTTGATGCAGGCAAGAGTGATCTGAAGACTCAGTACAACACACAGCTCGATGCATTGCTGGATGCGCTGAACAAGAACAAGGACCTCGGTATTCAGATCTCCGGTTATGCTTCGGCAGAAGGAACGGAAGAGATGAACCGCGACCTGTCGAACAAGCGCGCGATCTCCGTACTCGACTACATCAACCACAAGGGCATCGTAAGGCGACGCATCGTTGCACGCGGTTACGGCGCTACGAAGGATGAAAAGGTATCCAAAGAGGAGGGACGCCGCGTTGAAGTGCGCATCGTCGACCTCAATGAATTGGAATCGGGAAAATAAAATGCCGTCGGGTATGTGTGTAGAGACGCATGCGACTCTACCCACACACGATGAATGATAGTGAGAATAGTGGCGACAACGGATCAATCATCCACAAACAGTTGTTGACATTCATCACAATAAAATGTTCGTCTTTTAAGCACACCCGCATATTGTTTATTGAAAAAATGTCCGTCACGCGGACATTTTTTCTTTGTATACGCCTCCCAGTGTTTCTTCAACACGAAGGCACGCTTCCACTTGAGAAAAAGAAAACTGTACACACGTGCGTCATCGACAATCGCCCTCAGTCGCCGTGTGGGAATGTTGCCAACTTTGTTCAGCGGATGGATACGCATTCTGAAAAGCACTTCATTCTTGATAATGTTGCCGACGCCGGAGAAGATCTCCTGGTCGAGCAACACGTCGCAGATGAGGCTTTCGCGATGCTGCTTCACTTTCTTCATTGCGTTGGCTGGATCCCAGTGTTTGTTCATGACGTCGGCCGACCAGTCGTACACACTTGTTAATGATCCCTTGATCGTGCGAATGGCGCTTGCATAAAAGTAAAGCGATTGCCCATCGCTGAAAATGATGGATAGCTTCGCTTTCTTTCCAGGTTTCGGATGCCCGATAGAATACGATCCGAACATGAGGAAGTGAATCCTCAGCGTTGTGTTATTGAACTTGAGAAGCAGGTGTTTGCCCCACGATCTGACAGATCTAAGCTGTGTGCCCTGAAAGGCGTCCGCATCAATAGCCACGCCGTTGACATGCATGTTTGCAACAGTAAGCCCCGTCAGCTGACGAATGTTTTCTTTGGCCAAGACGATGGAAGGTCCTTCCGGCATTTTGCAGTTCCTGATGATTATCAGAAACTTTGAGATAAAAACTAAGCCAGACTCAGAGATGATTATCGTTTGTGCCGACGGGCCTACGACGAAACTCAACGGACTGTTTGTGGTGATTATTACACAACACAACAACGTCAGGTGTCAGTTAATTCGCAGTGTTTGTTACTTCACCTGGGGCAAGTGATAAAGTACAACCACCGTCGGCCTGAGAATTCAGAGTCGTTTGGGTTTCAGGGATCAGCAGTTCCTACAGCGTTTCACGTCGTTACATTTGATCCGATCAAACGACTATGGTCTTGAACTATCACCATAGCCTATGAATCTTAATCGTGCTATCGATCCTCAGGGAAGCAGCAGGGAACTATCACCATAGCTCAGGAACCGATAACCATTTTGAAGCGCTTCCGAATACACCTTGCGCCAGTCGGGGCCGATGAACGCAGCTACGAGAACGATAAGCGTAGAGCCAGGCTGATGAAAGTTGGTGACGAGCCCGCGGCAAACGCGGAACTTATATTCTGGTAAAATATAAATCGATGTCTCACCTGTGATGCTGTCAAGTGAATGCCGCGACATAAACTCAGCCACTGCAGTTAGAGCTTTCTGCGAAGAGGGCGGGTCGTCGTAGTGCAAATAGGGATCACGTTGCGTGATATGAAACGATGCTTCGGGGTCTTTCAACAACTTCACGCCGTACCAATAGAGACTTTCGAGCGTTCTCATCGAAGTAGTTCCTACCGCTATCGTCGTCCGATTGCTCAACAGCTTGCCGATGTTTGCCGAAGTGACCGTGATCTGTTCGGCGTGCATGTGATGGTCCTTCACTGACTCAGTCTTGATCGGCTGAAACGTGCCTGCACTCACATGCAGCGTGACGTAGTCCGTATCAATATCGCGCGCGCGTAAAGACTGGAAGACGGCATCCGTGAAATGTAGCCCGGCCGTTGGTGCAGCTACTGCTCCCTCGTTTTTTGAATAAACAGTCTGATAACGGTCGCGGTCCTGTTCTTCGGCCGCGCGCTTGATGTAAGGCGGCAGCGGAACATCGCCCATCCTGGAGATCGCACCAGCAAACGACTTCTCACCTGTCCACGACAAAGCAACAATTCCTTTCTCACGATCCTGCAACTCCGCCTTTAACTCAACACCACCTGATGTTTTAACGAGCGCTGTTCCCGGTTTCCATTTCTTCAGATTGCCAATGGCACATCTCCATGTAGCATAACCTTCTGCCTGCATGGCCAGCGCCACAATCGCTGACGGCGTTATTGGCTCCAGCAGGAATATTTCTATATCAGCACCTGTATCCTTTTTGAAGAGGAGACGGGCAGGAATAACTTTAGTATTATTGAAGACCAGCAATGAATTTGCCGGAAGATATTCAGCAAGCGAACTAAAACGTTCATGCCCGATCTGTCCTTGCTCATAGACGAGCAGCTTCGACTGATCCCGCTGCGGCAATGGATGCGCCGCGATTCTGTCCGCCGGCAGGTCGTATACGAATTCGTTGAGGTCGAACGTCATGAGCCCGGCAAGTTAGTCCGAAAACCTTAATTTAGCACAGCACTATGGCTATCGTCTGTACCGTCAGGAAACGCATCTTTCATTTCAACTTTCACGCCCGTACGTCACGAGGGGCCATGGATACAAAGACGTCCTGGTTTTTTACGATCTGGGACGATGACAATCCCGAGATCATGGGCTACGGCGAATGTGGTCCGCTTCCGGGACTGAGTATCGACGACGTTCCCGAGTACGAAAGGATCCTTCATCACGTCGCAGGTGCTGTAAGGGCAACAGATGACCTGAACGCGCTCGCCGCGAATCCCGACAGCATCGTACCACGCAACTTCCCTTCGATCACGTTTGGCCTCGAGACTGCATTGCTCGAATTTTCTGCAGGGAGGCAAGCGGATCATATTTGATAACAGCTTTCTTAAAGGTGAACCGATCCCGATCAACGGACTGATCTGGATGGGCGATCGCGACTTCATGCTGAAACAGATCCACGACAAGGCCATGTCGGGATTCATGTGCCTGAAGTTAAAGATCGGCGGCATCGACTTTGAAGATGAAGTTCGGTTGCTGGGGGCCATGCGCGAACGATTCGGCGATGCCTTTGAAATCAGGCTGGATGCGAACGGAAGCTTTCCGGATGAAGCAGCACTGGGCAGACTCCGCGTGCTGCATCAGTTCAATATTCATTCGATAGAACAACCCATCCGTGTAGGGTCACCGTTGCTTCCATCACTTTGTGCCGATAGTCCGATACCCATCGCGCTCGACGAAGAACTTATTCCTCATTTCGATCTCACTACACGACGACAGCTGCTGGAAACGGCACGTCCATCGTTTATCATTCTCAAGCCATCCCTGCATGGCGGCTTTCAGGGTTGCCGCGAATGGATCTCGCAGGCGGAAGCGCTCGGCATTGAATGGTGGATAACGTCCGCGCTGGAGTCGAACATTGGTCTCAACGCGATTTGTCAGTTTACTGCGGAGTTCAATACGTACCTTCCCCAGGGACTGGGCACTGGAGCCATTTACGCCGACAACTTCAGATCACCACTCACGGTGATCAACGGCAGCATCCTCAATGAGACCAGGGTAGAGTGGGATGTCAGTACGCTGTAAGAACTAGTTGTGAGTCCTGGGTCCTGAGTATTGAGTTTGATTTATAGATGTTAAGTATGCTTAGTCGAATCACGTCCCCGCAACAATCTGCGTCAGTGTCGAGACATCTGGAGCTTTGTCTATTGCTCTAAGAATTGTATTAATATCAATTCCTGCAGACAGGTAATAATCCTCATTGCTCTTAGCAATTTTCTTTGCATAGCCACGAAATTGTTCTAAGCCTAATTCCTCAATCTTAGCTAGCTCCAGTCGCACGTAGACTTCACTGTCGAGGAAAACATTGAGACCCCAGAATAAGTTAATAAATCCCAGATTGACAACCCGAACTACTTTGAATTTAGATCCAGATGAGTCGATTAATATAGCACCCTCAAACATTCTTTTGTCGAAGGCCCTTTTGGTTATCCGAACCAATGGCTCCTGCGATGTATAAAATGTTGTGGTACCATCTGAGGTGTTTATAATGACCGGAAATTGAAGCTTAGGTTCAATTGTTCCCCTGCGCATCTTTTAAATGGTTTTGTTTATCCTCCAGAATATTTGGACATTTTACCTGCTGTGATCACCAAAACCGTACATCGTCGCACCATTATGATCATCCAATTCTGGTTACTCGCCTGCAACGGAACAGGTACACGGCCGCGAACTTTACGTACGTTAATAAACATTGGGTGTGATGCCGCAGAGCGGGCAGGCATCATAGCGGTGACTGGCACCTATTTGATTTCCTTCAGCGCCGCCGTCAGTGCCGGCTGGAAAGCATCATCCTTAAGGACGCCCTTCAATCCATCCACGAGGAAGTTCGGAATCTTCTCAGAGCGCTCTACCTTTCCCTTGATCTCCTGGATCATCTCAAGGGCATTGGGCTTGCCATCAAAATCGGCCGCAGCCTTCACCTGGTTCTCCAGTTCATCCCAGGCACTCAACGTCTTCGTTTGAACCTCCTGCGTAGCAATGGCTGCATTGCGCGAAACGGTATTGGCATCGATACACGCATTGTAGGTGTCGATAATATCGTTGAGGTCTTTGCGGTTATACTCACCGCTCTCGATGCGATTTACCACCGTTGGGCAATCCTTCAGAAAACTCTTCATCGACTTCTTGAAGCTGATGTTGGGAACATCCATTCCCTTACCATCGCGGCGCATCAGATAATTTCCCTCGAATGTCACCTGTCCGGGCAACTGATAATTGTAAAGAGAGAGGTAGCCAGACTTCACAATCTTCATAAACGAAAAGCCATCCGGACCCTTTACCGGTTCATACATCTCGTCGCGGAAGCGGTATCGGCGCACCTGGAAAATGGAATAGACTTCCTTCTTCTTATCATCCGTAGTAACCTGAACTTTCTTTTCCGTACCGTAGAGCAGAGGCTTCAACTGACCGGCTATGCTATCGCCCTTGGTGGTGATCACATACTCCTGAGCCTTAAGCGGGTGCATTCCGATGACTAAAAGTGCTACAATCGCAACGAGTGAGCCTGCGTGCTTCATTGATGGAAATTATTAGGACCGAAAGATAGTGGAATTGCAAATAATTCAATGAATCTGGTTATTGCGGGATAAAAACCCACAAATGGTCACCTACAACCCGAAGCAGTGGATGGCATTGATCTTCCACTCTTATAGCAAACGAGTCTTGTACACGCTGTGGCCTGCCCTGGCCTTCATGACGATCTATACGGCCGTGCTTTGCTATATTCTGGTCTACCACTTCGAAATTGATCACGCGCACTTTCAGCCGACAGTTGCCATGCATCAGTTGCTGGGGGTCGTGCTGGGTCTCTTCCTGGTATTCCGCACAAATACCGCGTACGACAGATGGTGGGAGGGACGCCGCCTCTGGGGAGGCCTGGTGAACAGCACACGCACGTTCGCCATGAAGATCGGTGCGGCAGTCAGTCTTGAAAATCACGAGGAGCGCGAATGGTTTGCCAAGATGATCTCGAACTTCGTGTTCGCCACAAAAGAAAACCTTCGCACAGGCGTACAACTGGCGGAGATGGATGCGCCCGATGAAAAGTTCATCGACGACCTCAAGCGCTTCAAACACAAACCGAACAGGATCGCGTCTCTGATGCACCGACGCGTAAACGATCTGTATCGTGCGGGCAAGATCACAGGCGATCAGCTGATCAATCTCGACAAGGAACTGAAAGACTTCCTCGACCTGATGGGCGCCTGCGAACGAATCAGGAATACGCCGATACCTTATTCTTATATGATGTACATGAAGAAGTTTATATTCATTTACATCATCACACTTCCGTTTGGCTTCCTCAGTTCATCCGGCTACCTCACCATTCCTATCGTCGTGCTGATTTCGTTTATCCTGTTGAGCGTAGAACTGATCGCAGAAGAAATCGAAGATCCCTTCGGCCGCGACATCAACGACTTACCATTGGATGAGCTTGCAGGCAAGATCAAGGATAATGTGAAGGAAATTTTGCTTTGATAAACTGCTGGTAACGTATTGAAGTCTCACGCATCGATCTTCTGTGAACCAACCGAACATCGATCGTAAACTGTTCATGTCCATCTTCGAAGCATCACACTTCGGGCCGTACCCTCTCATGCCCCGGACTTAAACATGCTATGAAGAACGAACTCTTCCAAAGCAACTACGATCGGGCGCTGTACTTATTAATAAAATCACGCGTCAAACCTCAAAACCTCCGTGTACCTCCCCGAATTGGATTCCTTCTTTGAACCACCGTACCAACCCATCATCGATCTTCTGTGAACAATCAAACATCGATCGTAAACCTATGTCCATCTTCGAAGCATCACACTTCGGGCCGCACCCTCTCATGCCTCGGACTTAAACATGCTACGAAAAACAACACGTTCCAAAGGTAACTATAATCGAGCGGTACACTCAGTTAGCATATCATGCATCAAACCTCAAAAACTCCGCGTACCTCCCCGAATTGGATTTAACTATCATATGATTCCAGCCCATCATCGACCTTCACACCTAACAACGTACCAAACCAGCTTCGATCTTCTACGAACCAACCGAACTAACCTGGCACCGACCTCCAGCACTACTCATGCTCATCGCTGAGGAAATCGATATCCACATTCAGCGGATACCGCATCAGATACTCCAGCGCCTTCTTCACCGTCATGTCTTCGAACAACACCTGGTACAACGTAGTAGTTATCGGCGCACGAACTTTATAATGATCCGCGCACTTCTTCGCGACCTTCACCGTGTTGATGCCCTCCGCGATCTCATCCGTGCTTTGTAAGATATCGCTCAGACGCTCGCCCTTCGCCAACCGGTGGCCTACCGTAAAGTTACGGCTCAGCGAACTGTTGCAGGTTGTGACCAGATCACCCACACCAGCCACACCCAGGAACGCCTTGGTGTTGCCGCCCAGCGCACGGCCCAGATAGACCATCTCCACCATGCCACGGCTGACGAGAAGTCCCCGCGCATTTTCACCATAACCCATTCCATTCAACGCGCCTGCTGCAATGGCAATCACGTTCTTCAATACACCTGCGAGCTCAACGCCCACGATATCGTTGTTGCCATACACCTGGAAGTGCTCGTTCCTCAACAGGCGACGACCTACTTTAAATACTTCATCAAAATGACTCGCGATTACCGTCGCTGCCGGGTGACCCTCCGCCAGCTCGCGGCTTAGATTCGGACCCGCCAGGCATCCCACGCGCACCGCCACCGACTCCTCCTGGATCACCTCGCTCATGGTCTTCACCATGCTGCGGTTTAACGTCGCGATCGAGTCAAGCGTCTGACCATCGGGGAGACTCACATCAAATCCCTTGGTGCCATGGATCAGCAAATGATAAGGATGCAGCCAGGGCGACAGCTGGCGCATGAGCGTACGAAAGTGAGCCGAGGGTACGATAGGGAAGAGGACTTCACACTGCTCCGCCACATAGCCCAGGTCGTTGGTCGCGAGGATGCGCGCATCGAGCTTGTGGCCCCGATTCTCTTTCGTCTCGTTGATGCGCTGAACGACCTTTTCGTCGCGTGCGTATAGCAGCACGTTGCGCTGCCGTGCCAGCAGATTGGCAACTACAGTTCCAAAATTTCCGGCACCAATGACGCCGACAGGTTTATCATCAGATAAACTTTTCGAGCTCATAGCCATCCAGCCGGTTGTGGTAGTAATAGAGGGTATTAAAATCCCGGGTGATGATATTGCCCTCCTTGTTCATCAACAACGGCCGGTTAAGATGGAAGATGCCGACGTTTTCAAGGCCATGGCGGATAACGAGATCGATATTTCCCTTCAGATGAGTTGCGTGATAAACTTTGCCTTCTGCCTTCAGCTGATAGATCTGCTTGCGTACGCGCTTGCAGGCGGCACGGAATTCTTCATATAAAAGAACCTGGTCTTCTTCAGGCAGTCTGATCAGTCCGAACAGGTCGAGCTTCGGATGTTTCTTCTGCCACATCTCGAACGCCACGAAGGCGACGAGGTGACTGGCAAACACGCGATTGATGCGATGGTACTCCGTTACGATCTTATTGCTCAGCATGCGCGTGTATTCGTCTTCACGCTGCTTATCAATGGTGACTTCACCAAGAGATACAAAATAGTCGCGGGTTTCGATGACGCGACCCTGCGCATCAATACTTCTTCCGAGATCGTCGACATAGTTGCCCATCACATCCAGTCCGCGCCCGATGGATACGGATATGTTCGATCCCTTCGTAAAGAACTTGAAGAGGAAACGGATCAGCTGGAAGCTTCCGTACTTGTCCTGTTCGGGCAGGTAGCGGTCGCGACCCTTGGCCGTGAGATACTCGTCGATGAGATCGGGAGCCTCCAGCACGAAGTGATAGTTCAGGGTAACCGGAACGATAAAGATCTTGCGCACCGGCTGACCTTCAGGCGTGTCCATGTAGAGGTTCCGTTGTGCCTCGATCGTTGAATTGAGCAATCCGAGTTTCAGGTGATGTTCTATCGCACCCGAACGTGAACGTGTGCCGCCGGGGAAGAAGATGCTGTGAGCACCCTTCTGTACGGCGAGCATGGAATAGAACTTCAGCGTTTCAAGATACGGCACGTTCTTCTTGCGACGGTCGACCTTGTAGGCGCCGAGGCTGTTCATGAAATACGCGAAGATCTTGATGTTAAAAAGATTCAGACCTGCACCATAAATGAAGGCAGGCAATCCAAGAGAGTGAATGATCCATCCGATGAGAATGGAATCGAGATTACTGAAGTGAGTAGGTACCATCACCACCGTTCCTTCTTTGGCCAGGGTGCGCAGTTGCTTCACCTTTCCAACGATCTGGATCTTATCACGGAGGGTATACCGGTTCCGGAAGAATGCGCCGAACTTCTTTACGCGTGCGCCATTCAGCAAACGCGCAAACCAGAACTTGACGATCTCACGCGTGAGGCGATAGGAGTTGGCTTTGAAGTTGCCGGCGATCTCATTCGCGTATCGCGATACGATCCGATGCAGCAGTTCTTCAGCCTTCGGTTGAACGTCTTCAATAGGCCTTGAAGTGAGCGCGACGAGCTCCTCTTTGAGGTTGCTCCAGAACTGAGGTTCATCGGCAGCATCCACACGCCAGCGGTTCCGCTTCATGCGTTGCTGTTCGCGGTAAACAGTTGCCTCCAGCTCATCTACGAGCTGTTTGGTGGTGGGTCGATTCTTCTTTATTTCCTGGAAGGCCTTCTGGGCTACTTCCTCAATAAATTCCTTTCGATTCTTACTAAGTTGGTATACCGGCCAGTCAGGTATAGCGTCCAGGATGGGTTTGTACCGCTTGTTCTTATTTTTCTTCTCTGCTACTTCCATGGAAAGTGCAAAATAACGCAAAAATCGACATCGATGGGCAAAAAGTACTGATTTTAAGCGGCTTATAGGAGCTCCTAAAGCCTTTCCATGGCCTCGTGCAGATTATCGCTCATCTGTTCAAAAAGCTTCAATGCATTCTGTACAAATGATTCATCAACAAGTGTCCTGAGATCCTGCTCTCCGGTAAGATCATACTCATTGATTTTGTAAGTCTGTTCAAGCAGACCTTGCTCCAGCTTAAGAAGGTATCTGTTGTTCCATGCAAGGATGGTGATCTTGCAGGAGGCATGTGGTATTTCGCCGACGACGCGCACAAGGTTGAGATTTACCCTGGCAAATATAGCGACGTTTTATTCAGCGTTCGGCGACAAGTTTTGCTTTCACTTCGCGAAGCTCTTGCTCCAGTTTCTGAAAAAGAGAACCACGTGATAACCGATCGATCTCCATTTGTCTGATCAGTAGTCGCAGTTCCATCTCTCGTTTGATCAACGCAGCACGCGCTTTGTCTTCAAGTTTCATCAGGAAGCGGAGGAGTTTGGTTTTAACAAGTCGCCAATATATCATATAAAGTCAGCCAACGTGAACGACTGTTTTAAAATTCTTTGCGATGATACTTCAAGCCATTTATCAAGTATCGTTGCGTAAACACTCCGAAAATCAACACGATGTATTAAATCACCTTCATCAAGACGCGAAAGGTCAGGTGTCTCATTCAGGAAACCTTTTTTCTTCAAACTCCCTGAAATCATGAAGATGTTGTTAGCCGTACCGTGGTCTGTTCCACCACTTGCATTCTGTTGTACACGTCTTCCAAACTCCGAGAAAGTCATGATGAGTACATCTTTCATTTGCTCTTTACCAAGGTCTTCAACGAATGCGTGTAGCCCTTCCGAGTACGTGGTAAGCAGACGCTGATGCTGGTTCAGTTGATTGACATGTGTATCGAACCCTGACAACGAAACATAGAACACGCGCGTGTCTACCTGCGCATGAATGAGCTCGGCAATAGATCTCAAGCGGTTAGCAAATGGTCCGGCCGGGTAGGCCTTGCGTGATGTGGTGGTGCGCGTCTTCTCGTGGAGGTACTCGGCGGAT
The DNA here is from genome assembly GCA_049840655.1 of Chryseolinea sp. GTDB lineage: Bacteria > Bacteroidota > Bacteroidia > Cytophagales > Cyclobacteriaceae > Chryseolinea. The sequence goes on along the minus strand of JASGJX010000026.1, from coordinate 229,950 downwards.
GATGACGTGTCGGCCATGGTCTTGTATAAGTAGTTCAACGTTGGATCCATCTCGTTAGTATCGCTTGCTTGCCGCGCGACGTCCTGATATAACCCGCGATGAACACCGCGGTAGAGTTTGTTCACATCCTGGACGGCCAGGCCTTTGATGACTTCACCCTTCATGGCCAGGCTTAAGGTATCGTCGACTTCGATGGCCATGGGCGAGGAACATGACGTGCAGGCAGCGTCGAGGTAGCGGCCGATCCAACCCGTATCGAGGTACTCGCTGGAGTCGCTGGCGGTGTGCCAGATGTCCATGGAGCGGAAGTGGGAGCGGTCGGGGTTGGGGTAGCCGACGTTGTTCATGACGGCCACGAGGCCATCGTCGAACAGGGAATTGAGTGGCTGAAGAGAGGGATGGAAGCCGAGCTCCGTGCCGGCCTTCAGTACCTTGTCGGCGCCTATCGCGATCGTTGGCCGGGTCTGGTAGTAGAGGTCGTTCCGGTAGGGGACGACCGTGTTGAGGCCGTCGTTCCCACCGGACAGCTGGATGATGATCACCCTTCTTTGGTACGACTGGTTATACAGACCTTGCTTTTCATAAGCTTTCAGGAAATTGGGGACCAGCATCGTGCCAGCCGTGCCGAGCATTGACTGTCTGAGGAAGGCTCTTCGTGTGCTCATGATGTTATTTTTGATCTGTATATCTGGTCTCTAACTGTGTGAACTGACTGATCTAAATGATCTGTATAACGCAGTGTAACAATGCTCCGGTTGGCCGTATGCCCGCGATATCTTTGATCTGTATAACCTTACCGATCGCTGGCATCAGTATTCCGGAACTGATCGCCTGATTAATCCACAACGGGTCTGTATAACCATATCTCTCATTATTCGTATATTGCGCTATTCAAGTCTGTATAACCTACCGTGATACACGACCCAACCGGAAACTCCTCGTTGTCCAAATCACCCGCCCACCGGCCAATATTGATATCAAACAATTCATTTACTTAAATATCAATAAACGACTCATTATCAATTCTCTATTACGTTTATATAAAGCGCCACTTACATATAAATCTCAACGGCAAATTCTCCAAAATCAAGGTCTAACGATATGGGACTTCTACGAAGTCCGGACACTTCAGAAGTCCCAACTCACTTTAGAAGTCCTAGCTCACTTAATAAGTCCTAGCTCATTTGATAGTCGGGTAGCCCCATCAGACCCACAAACGCGTTACGGACCACTTCCCCTTCCGACGCCGACTTACCCGCGTACTTCCTCACCAGGTTCCGGTTCACCTCCGTCGTCGGGCGCGGCAGCAGATAGGCCTCAATGTTGTCGACCGTGGCCGGCGTTCCCTGACCCCCAAACTTCTTCGCCAGTAACGCCCAGTCTACCCGCATCGACAACCGCCGTGCGCCCGCCGTGTTGGTCGCGTTGTTAACATCGCCATCGTCCTTCACCTCCACGTTGATCTCGGCCTGATCGAACATCGCCGCCGGAAGCGCCAGCCGGAACGTGAGACTCGAGCTGTCGATCCAGCCCGTGCCCGCCGGCCAACCACCCACGTTCGGTGGAAAGAACAACACCTGTCCCAACGCCCGCTGTATGAAGATGGGTGCATCCGGATTTTCAAACACACCGCCGGTCTGCGTGATCATCCCGGCCAGCAACTCCACCGGCGACTTGATCCGGTTGCCGCGATGGCGCTCATGATAAAAGTCGTCCATCGTGAGCAGCTCCTTCATCAGACCGCCAATGGAGTAATCTGATTCATAGAAATGTTTCGCCAGCGTATCCACCACCTCGCGGTTGGGGGTCGTATCGACAAAGTGACCATAGATCTTTTCGGTGATGAAGTGCGCCGTCTCCCGCTTGTCCAGGATCATGCTGATGATGTCATCGCCCGTAAATCGTCCCTTCTTTCCCAGGAACGTCTTGACCCCATCATCATGAACCTTTTCGCGGAACACGTACTCTCCGCTCAGGGGATTGAAGGCCCAGCCTGTAAATGCACGGGCGGCTTCTTTAATATCCGACTCCGAATAATTTCCCCTGCCCATCGTGAACAGCTCCATCACCTCGCGGGCAAAGTTTTCGTTCGGACTATCCTTCTTGTTCTGCTGGTTGTTCAGGAACTGCAGCATCGCCGGATCCTTCGACACGGACGTCAGCAGCGACCGGAAGTTGCCGAGTGCATGCTCGCGCAATACGTTATTGTTCTGCTGCGCCAGGAACGGCGCACGGACACGGCAGGCGAAGTGATCGTGCCAGAACAACGTCATCTTTTCGCGCAGCCGTTGCTCAGGCTCAACCATGCGATGCATCCATCCCTGGTTCAGTTTAAGAACCTGTGCGCGGATCTGTTGTACGAGTTCTTTGCGTTTGCCTTCTCCTTTAAACTCTCCCGGCCTGATGCGCTCCACTGCATCGATGCGTTGAACACCACCGGCCTTTTTGAACAGCGCCGAAACCTCCACCTGTTCCGGATCCGTAGGCGCCGGACCGAAACCCGACCGGAGCAAAAGATGTTTCGTATTGGACTGCACGCTCATTTCCCTTTAGACCGGATTCTGCAGGCAGAGTTTAATGGCCGGCGCAAAAGATTTAAACACGCTGCGGAGACTAATTATTGCCCTTATACGTTAACATGAGTGTTGTTTTAACTAATCGAAAAGGGTTATATATTGTACCCGTCGAATTAGGCACAACAGCAACATGAAATTTTCGCCGGGAAGGAATCTGATCGTGAAGTCGTGGTTATTGGCGTTGCTTTTCACATCGCTCGCTGCCTTTCAGGCACAGGCTACCCACTTGCGTGCCGGTGAAATTGTCGCCGTCCGCGAGAGTTGCAGTGCCCTTACCTTCATCATCACCGTTACCGTTTATACCAATACCAAAGACACGAACGTGTTGTTTGGTGGTGATACAGAATACCTCTACTTCGGCGATGGCAAGTTCGTTGCCGTTCCGGAGACTCCGAATACCATCCGCTACGACCTCAATCCCGATGGTAGTGTTGCCACCGCTTCATTCACCATCAGCCATACGTATCCCGGCGTTGGTCGTTATCTCATCAGTTATCGCGAACCGAACCGTAACGAAGGCGTGCTTAATATGGACGCCTCCGTCAATACGATGTTTTACCTCGAGACCGAGTTGTCCGTTGATCCGTTCCTGGGATGTAACAACACTCCGAACCTGCTCATCGCTCCGATCGACCAGGCCTGTTCCGGCGTGACCTTCACACACAACCCCGGCGCTTACGATCCCGATGGTGACAGCCTTTCTTATGAGATGGTGGTTCCTTTCAGCGATCGCAATACAGAGGTTATCAACTACAGGAACCCTAACGATCCAAAGTTCTATACCAACTACAACACCGGCAACGAGGCAGGTACCGGTTCACCCACATTCGCCATCGATCCGATCAGTGGTACGATTACCTGGGACTCGCCCGGTGCTATCGGCGAATACAACATTGCCTTCCACGTTATCGAGTGGAGGAAGAAGAACGGTGTGTGGTATAAAGTAGGTTATGTACGACGTGACATGCAGATCATTGTCGACGACTGCGATAACCAGCGACCTGACCTCATCATGCCGGCGGATACCTGTGTCGTTGCAGGCACAACGTTAAAGGCAACGATCTTTGGTATTGATCCCGATAACGACCAGGTTAAGATCGAAGCCTTTTCCGAGATCTTCAACTTCCCTACAGGTCAGTCACCAGCCACCTATACACCGGTTCCTAAAGTAGACGACTTCCGTCCTTCAAGCCCTCCGGCACAAACCAAGTTCGAGTGGAACACCGAATGTATTCACGTGAAGGATCAGCCTTACCAGGTCGTGTTCAAGATCACGGACAAACCCAAGAACGGACCGCGACTCGTAACCTTCAAGACGTGGTTCATCAAAGTAGTGGGCCCGGCACCGGTATGGGAAGATGCCAAACTCAATCTCGTGAACCGAACGACGGAGCTGAAATGGGATCCATACTTCTGTCAGAACGCGGAGACCATGCAGGTCTGGCGAAAGGTTGATGGCACCAACTTCGGAACCCGACAACTGTCAGACGGGTATGCCCGACTTCCTCGGATATGAGCTCATCACTACGTTGCCGATCAAACAAATAACAGGACCGAATCAGCCACCTGTACCCGTCACGAGTTATGTTGACAATAATAAAGGAAAGGGTCTCGCCCCGGGTGCAAAATATTGTTACCGCCTCGTAGCCGTGTTCCCGTTACCGAGAGGAGGAGAGAGTTACGTATCGAAGGATACCTGCGTGGGACCTATCCTGGCCGACGTGCCGGTGATTACGCATGTCACGGTGGAGAAGACCGACTTGGCCGAGGGAGCCATCCGCATCAGCTGGCGTAAACCGTTCGATGCCGACAAGACTCAGTTCCCGCCTCCTTATAGTTACCGGGTGTACAGAGCTATCGGCTTTGAGCGCGGCACTGACTCTACCAACGTATCGCCTCCCGGTGTTTTCAGCGACACGACGTTCGTCGACGACGGGCTGAATACCGCGGAGAACGTTTATAACTATAGCATTGCCGCTTACGCGGTGAACGGAAACTTCCTGGGAACATCAGCAGCTGCTTCATCGGTACGGCTGGACGCCAACAGCGGCGTGAAGCGTATAGAGCTGTCGTGGCAGGCGGAAGTGCCGTGGTCGAACAACATTCAGACGACTCCGAAGCGACATCTCATCTATCGCGGTCCTGAGGGAGCAAAGGATGCTGACCTCGTGCTGATCGACAGCGTTGATGTCGGCGCATCGGGTCTTGTTTACCTCGACGAAGGACAGTGGAACAACGTGCCGCTCGTCGACAACCAGATCTATTGTTATCGCGTGATGACGCGCGGTGGTTATGGCAATCCGAAGATCAAACAGCCGCTGAACAACTATTCTCAGACCATTTGCGCGCAGCCCGGCGATACGATACCTCCCTGCAAGATCGAGCCGCCGCTCCGCAGCACACTCGACTACGCAGACTGTACCGAGTACTATGAGAAGTATTGTCAGAAGGACTCGTACAGCAACATCATCTACTGGAGTCGCGCGGCGGATCTTTCCTGCAGGAATGATATCCGGAGTTACAATGTATATGCTTCAAGCACGAAGGGCGGAGAGTTCTCCATCATCGCCGAGAACGTGAGAGATACCTTCTATATCGATGCTAACCTGCTGTCGTTTGCCCGATGTTATAAGGTTGCCGCGGTCGACATATCCGGTAACGTCGGCGAGCTGAGCGATGAGCTTTGCATAGATAACTGTCCTTATTACGAGTTGCCGAACGTGTTCACTCCGAACGACGACGACAAGAATGACCTGTTCAGCGCCTATAGCATCCGTGGATTTAACTGCGGTGAGGAAGGTGATTGTATTCCGCTCGAGCTGAAAGAGAAGTGCGCGCGCTTCGTTCAGAGTGTGAACTTCACCGTCTACAACAGGTGGGGGCAGGAGGTATACAATTATTCTGCGCGCGTCGGTAATGAAACGAATTCCATCTACATAGACTGGAACGGTCAGGACAACAACAATACGGAGTTGTCGACTGGTGTCTACTACTATGTAGCGGAAGTTGTATTCGACTCCGTCGATCCCAACAAAAACACGCGTACGCTGAAGGGATGGATTCACCTGATCCGTTAACGGGACACGTCGTCGTTCTCTTCGATGGCGTGTGTAATCTCTGTAATGGTTTTGTTCAGTTCCTTATTCGGAGAGATCCGAAGGGCATCTTTAAGTTTGCTTCGCTGCAGTCTGACTATGGTCGTCAGCAATTGATCCATCATCATCTTGATCCGGATGCGCTGCACAGCGTGATCGTCATCGACAAGGGTAAGTTGTATGACCGGAGCGATGCAGTCTTTCGCATCGTTGGTTTGCTTCCGGGGCTATGGCCGTTGCTGGGAGTGTTCAGGATCTTTCCACGCTTTATCACAGATGGACTTTACAACTGGATGGCTGGAGCGCGGTACAGGTGGTTTGGAAGGAGAGATAGTTGTATGGTGCCGGATCCGGCGTTGAAGTCGAGGTTCCTCGGTTAGATGCAGGACGTGGCGTGCGGGTCTTGTAACAACTTCATATTGTTCAGCGATTTCATAATAGTCAAAGCCTGGAAAAACCGGTAGAGAGCCGGTACAACACCGGTACAAAGCCGGTCCGGAGCCGGTAGCGAGCCGGTAGAACACCGGTACAAAGCCGGTCGGGAGCCGGTAGCGAGTAGGTAGAAAGCCGGTACACAGTAGGTAGAGAGTAGGTTGGGAGCGGGTTGGGAGCAGGTAGAAAGCCGGTTCACTGTTGGTTCACTGTACGTTCACTGTTGGGAGCAGGAAGGCTGCGTTCAAGTCAAAGGACGTAGACAGGTAGTTTGAACTCCGGATTGGGTAGAATGCACCGGTGGTTGTGGGCAGGACAGAAGTCCTCGACGGGCAAAAGAGATGAGGGAGCAGAGGGCGCAGTTTTCCACCGCAGAGGCGGAGAGACGCAGAGTTTCGCAAGAATTTATTTATCAGTGCGCATAGGCAGGTTGTGCTTTAATGTGAACGCTTGTTGATTTGGTTCGATGGGTTGCCTGATATTTCAGCACGTGCAGAGAGTAGTGGGCGTCGGTTGTGCTGAGATAAACGGGCAGCGGAGGGAGCAGAGGGCGCAGTTTTCCACCGCAGAGGCGGAGAGACGCAGAGTTTCGCAAGGATTTATTTATCAGTGCGCATAGGCAGGGTTGTGCTTTAATGTGAACATTCGTTGATCTGGTTCGATGAGTTGTCTGATATATCAATATACAGAGAGCAGCATGATGTAGTAATAGTTTTGATGTGATCCGGACCTGGATTCGCAAGATTAATGAGGGCACGTTCGTTCATTAGCACCGGTCTGGCTATGCGCAGTGACAAAATATCCCTGCGAAACTCAGCGCCTCTGCGTCTCCGCGGTGGAAAGCTGCGTCTTCCGCTTCCTCTGCTACCTTTCATTTCAAAGCAGCTGATTGCCTACACGACGGGAGACTTTACATGACACATCAACATCTGGTAACCATCATTGCTCTCAACATCCACGCCATCTGGGAGCCATCACAACTCTCAACATCCACGTCACAGTTATTTGACAATCATCTCACTCACCTTTCAGATTTAGTTCACCGACGTTTTCTTCTCCGCCAGTAAATACCAATAGCGATTGTGATCACGACAGCCGCGACGGCATAGGGCAGATACATGCGAACATACTTCTCACGACGTCGTACGTACTTGATTTCTGCCGGGCGATTATTCGGATCGATGGGTCCTTCATAAATCAGCCTGAGTCCCCAGTCACTGCCATCGGGTATCTGAGGCAGGCGTATAGTCCCTACGTTATTTGAGGCAACTCTTCCGTCGTTGGCATCGTGCCACGTGCCATTGCGCGGATCAAACCAATGCGCGCGGTATACTGAGTTCATTTTAGCTCCGCGAAGATGAGACTGCAGGCACTCGGGTTCGAAGTATACCAGGAATATGTTTCTATCATCCGTGCGCGCGCAGTAAGCCCAGCCGCTATAGCTCACAACCTGGTTCGTTTTGTTGGGCGATACGAGATCAGCATTGGGAACAAGATCCTGATATCTCGAACCAATTGAAAAGGCAAACGCGGCGAGATGTTTCATCTGCGCAGCCGATGTCCACGTGAATGCATCCCACATGTGCGTCGGTGCTTCCGGTTCAATATCTGCACCCCAGATACCTTCTGCACCATAGACATGACCTGCCAGTCCCCCGGATAAAAAGCAACCATACGCTCCCGATCTGACGATCTCATTGTCGCGCAATGTATTTCCGTCTGCGCCACTCGCATAACCCACGCCAATACCTTCACCACGCGCATCCTTGTAACCTGCATAGTACGGTTCGCCGTTGAGTGCCGGTGCAGTATTCTTTGCATGGAAGATCTCTGTGAGATACCAGTAGTTGTCGTGCTCGCGTTTGTTGCCGATCTGATGCATCGTTACCCAGGAACTGTCGCCCCAGTTCTCGAGCGTCGATGGGTTCGCGTTTGCCGATAACAAATTTCCATAAGGCAACGGACCGTATTGTTCCTGAACTTTACCGATCGCCTGTGAAAGTTCTTCAGGACTTACGGTTGCCTCGATGATGTCGAGGTGTACCGGTCCGAGAATGACGTTATAGGCGTGGTATCGCGCATAGAAATATTGAAGGAAGCGAACGTATGAGTCGGGCCACTTGTGATACTTCGACCAGAGCAGACTCGCGTCTCTTCTGAATGCTTCCATGAAGGGAACAAAACCATTGTCGTTGAGGTACGCGATCTTCCTGTCGATGTATTTGAAGTATTCAGGATTGATCCTGTCCATGTCGGGAAAGAAGTTTTCATATCCCGGCACCTTTCCAGGAAACATGAAGGGTCTGCCTCCTTCGTTGTCCATGTTCTTCGCGCTGTTCTTTCCAAACTCCAGCCAGGCGGAGCGGATAGTAGTTCTTGCAGCGTCGTGCATGCGCAGGTGATAAGAGCTATCATCGGTCATCCAGTTAGGAAAGGTAGCGATCATGTTGATCCAGTTGAATCCCTGTTCTTTGCGCAGCCTCACGTAGTCTTTAAATCCGGCCGTAGGACCTATTGGTCTTTTGACCGTATCATCGTACCATTTGAAACGATCGGCGCCCATCGAGAACCACGTATCGCCGATGGCGAAGTAAGGAGTGCCGTCGTCGAACATCAGTGCGTGTTTATTTGGCGTTGCTCTGATGAAACCACGACGGAGAGGATTCTCTTTTAATTCCGTTTCGTACCAGGCAACGGCAGTCACGGAGCCTTGTTTGTTGTCGAGTCCGGGATCAGATGATGATGAACCACTCTTCCACGACCATGCTCCCGGTTTGGTCGCGACAAACCTTACGATGAAATTATCAGCACCGTCCCAGAAGCCATACACTCTTTTGTTAAATCCGGGACCGTTGAGTTCTATCCACACGTCGACATCGGTGTATGGATTGGTATATTCTTTCTGTGATAGAAGCTTTACCTCCTGGAGTTCCCAAACGTGCACGGTGTTTTGGGCAAGCAGCAAACGCGATACGAACAATTGACTGATGAGAACGAGATAGAGTAAGTGTCGTGAGGTCATCGCTTTAAGAGCTTTGTGGGTTTAGCGAATCGGTGTTTCCGAACATCAAGTCCAAAAATAGTGCAGATTCTTTTATAGTAAAGCGGTGATTAGTTTAGAGTTCATCGGCAGGAGATAGGAGGGGCCATTCAAATCGGTGCTAATTTCAGGAGGCAAAAGGCGCTAAGCACTCCAAACCGCGAAGGCGCGGAGACGCAAGGTTTCGCAAAGATTTTTTTTGTCACTGCGCATAGTCAGACCGGTACGCAGGAACAAAGTGGATTGAGAAAGGATTGATTGACCATGGAGACAACGGTATGTTCTGATCAGGATGCTCGCAGAAGGCGTCGAAAGAACTTGCTTCACCTGCCTGAAGATTAACCCAACCTTTCAATCCAAAGAACAACCTTTCAATAACAGCTCTGTTAAAAAAATCCTTGCGCATCTTTGCGACCTAGCGCCCTGGCGGTTTGGAGTTCTCTGCGCCTTTGCTCTCCGAATACACAACAACGCAATAACAACTACCAGCACCCCGATCACATCATCTATCTGATGGGATCGGCAATGAACAACAAACAGCCTGATATGTCCAGATCCTCAACCACACATCCGCTTACAACCCGACGACCCAATTCGTCACGCCTTTTTACTTTCAAAGTTTACCCTTAAACTTGCATGAAATTTTTACCACTGACGCGGACGTCGCGACGGATCCGGGAGCAGCGGACCACTAAACATTGAACACATGAAAGCTTACGTATTTCCCGGACAGGGCGCACAGTTCACCGGCATGGGCAAGGATCTCTACGACGCTAACGATAAGGCGCGCACACTCTTTGACAAAGCCAACCAGATCGTAGGATTTGATCTGAAGGAAGTGATGTTCAATGGAACCGCCGACGAACAGAAGCAGACCAAAGTTACACAGCCTGCCATCTTCGTTCACTCCGTAGCCGTAGCCCTGACGAACAATACTTTCAAGCCCGATATGGTTGCCGGTCATTCGCTGGGCGAGTTCTCTGCGCTGGTTGCCGCAGGAGCACTCGCATTCGAAGACGGACTTAAGCTCGTATCAGCACGTGCTCAGGCCATGCAGCGCGCCTGTGAGATCAATCCATCCACCATGGCGGCGATTATCGGACTCGACGATGCCAAGGTAGAGGAGATCTGTGCATCCATCACCGGCGAGATCGTTGTTGCAGCCAACTATAACTGCCCCGGACAGCTCGTTATCTCCGGATCAATCAAAGGCATCGACATCGCCTGCGAGAAGATGAAAGCAGCAGGAGCGAAGCGCGCCTTGCCGTTGCAGGTAGGGGGAGCGTTTCACTCACCACTGATGGAGCCCGCGCGTAAGGAGCTGGCAGAAGCCATTGCATCAACTGCCTTTAACAAACCCGTCTGTCCGATCTATCAGAACGTAAATGCATTGCCCGCGACCGATGTGGCTGTCATCAAAGAAAATCTTATTGCTCAGCTGACCAGTCCTGTACGATGGACACAGTCGGTGCAGAACATGGTGAAAGACGGTGCAACCATCTTCATCGAATGCGGACCCGGCAAAGTATTGCAGGGCCTTGTGAAGAAGATCGCGTCCGGCGTTGAGGCAATGAGCCTTTAGTAGGTCGCGCAACGGACTGCCTATTTGTTTTTCTGAGTTCATTTGCTTTATCGGTTTACTTGCTACGCTGGCATCACGACGCCTGGGATGTGTACGTCATCCTGTGCATCGGCTGCTGCGTGACGCAAATATCCAACAGTCAGAAATATCACTTTTCACTTAATTGCAGTTGCCTGGAGTTAATTTTAGCTACTTGTAGTTAAGGGCAGGAAAAACTCTTTTGCACGCTGCAAACATGAGGTTCAGGGTTGTTCCGTCGGAAGACATATCAATGAATACGCGCCTGTTAAGTTACAGCAACTTGTGAATACAAGGCAGGACGGTGCTTAGACAAACCTTAGAGAAAGTTTAGAGAGAGTTTAGAGAAAGTTTAGAGAAAGTATACAGCTAGCATCCATCTAATTTACACCGAGCTTACGGGAAGTAACCAGAAAGTTTAGACAAAGTATACAGCGGGCTTAGACAACGCAAATCAGAAATTGAGCTAAACTTTTTTCACGGCGAGCGTATCCTGGCAATTCTTCAGCAGCTCGTGGATCGTTTGAAACATCTTCGGATGAATCAAATCATCGGCAATCTCCGCCATCGGGATCAGGGCGAAGCGCCGGTTCTGCAATTCAGGGTGGGGGATCTTCAGATCAGGTGAGTCAACAATCTGATCTCCGTAAAAAAGAATATCGATGTCGATCACGCGCTCACCCCACTTCTCTTTGCGTTCGCGTCCCATCGACTTCTCGATCAGCTGCAACGTTGCCAGCAACTCCTGTGGTGTGAGGAAAGAGGTGATCCGGACCGCCTGATTATAAAATGCCGCCTGGTTCATCTTGCCCCAGGCAGCTGTCTCGTAAACGGATGATCTCCCCCGGATCACGCCTGCTTTCGTCTCGATCGCCCAGAGCGCGTCGTTCAGGTGCTTGCGCCGGTCACCCATGTTGGAGCCGAGGAGGAGGTACACCGATTGGTTGATCATTCATGCCCTTTTTTTGCAAGGCGGGGTGCTGCAAACATACTTTTTTATTCGAATGAGTATTGCGTACTTTTGAAATCTAAAGATGTTTCTATGAATTTTTTCAAGAGTTTTTTCGCTTCCTGTCTCGGTTCTATCGTGGCTATGGTGGTGGTGATCTTCGGCCTGATCTTCATTATTTCCTTATCAGGCGGCGATGAAGTGGTGATCGGTCAGAACTCCGTGCTTCACCTGGACCTCGACGTTCCCATCGTTGAGACCGAACGCGAAGATCCATTCGCCGGCGTGCCGTTTTTAGGAGGCGATGCACCGCGGCCAATCGGTCTCGTGCAGTTGAAGCAGGCCATCGTGAAAGCAAAGGATGATTCGAAGATCAAAGGGATCTATCTCAATGTATCTTCGCCACAGGCAGGCTACACGACCATCGAAGAGCTGCGCAAAGCCATTCAGGATTTTCGCACCAGTGGAAAATGGGTACTTGTGTTCAGTGAAGGATTGACCGAGCAGGCCTATTACCTCGCATCCGCCGCCGACAAGATCTATTTGCATCCCGAAGGCGACCTCGAGTTCAACGGACTCGCTATAGACGTTACATTTTTCAAGCGCCTGTTCGACAAGCTCGAAATCAAACCCGAGATCTTCAGGGTGGGAGAGTTCAAGAGTGCAGTAGAGCCATTCATGCTCGAGAAGATGAGCGAACCGAACAGACTGCAGTTGACCGAGCTGATCGAATCGATCAACGACCAGGTGATCGGCAGCGTGGCTGCGGCGCGTAACCTCCCCGTTGAACGTGTGAAAGAGATCTCCGACAAGATGCTCGTGCACAATCCCGCGCAGGCGAAAGAGCTTGGACTCATCGACTCGCTGGCGTATGCCGACCAGGTTGAAGATATCGTGAAGAAGCGCGCAGGCGTTGATAAGCTCGAGCTCGTGAAATACAGCAAGTATAAGAACTCGGTAACGCAGACCGGCACGTCGAAGAATGAGATTGCCGTGATCGTGGCGGAAGGAACCATCGTATCTGGCAAGGCCGATGCATCGCGCGGCGTGATTGCGTCAGAGACGTTTACGAAGGAGCTTCGTAAGGCGCGTGAAGACGAAGATGTAAAGGCCGTGGTGATCCGCATCAACTCGCCGGGAGGAAGCTCGCTCGCATCTGATGCGATGTGGAGAGAAATTACGCTGACATCAAAATCAAAACCCGTCATCGCTTCTATGTCTGACTACGCCGCTTCCGGCGGTTATTACATGGCCATGGGATGCGATACCATCGTTGCACAGCCTCATACCATTACAGGATCCATCGGTGTGTTCAGCGTGCTGTATGACGCCAGCGGTTTCCTCGGGAACAAGCTCGGCATCACCAGCGAAGAATTGAAGACCGGTGAGATCGGCGAGCTGATCACCATCAGCAGACCCCTTAACGAAGTAGAGCGAAGCATCTGGCAGCAACGCACCGAAGAAGTGTACGATACGTTCACGAAGAAGGCTGCCGAGGGAAGGAAGACAACACAGGATGCCATCAAGGCCGTAGCATCGGGTCGCGTATGGACCGGACAGCAGGCGAAGGAGAGAGGACTCGTGGACATCATCGGAACCTTCGACGATGCCATTAAGGTTGCTGCTACCGCTGCGAAGGTACAGGACGACTACAAGGTGCGCTACTATCCGCGCTATACCCCTTCGTTCCTCGAACAGATCGCGACAAAGATAGAGGAGGACAACGAGGAGAATGCAGTCCGCGCACAGCTCGGTGAGTACTATTACCTGTATCAGCAGCTGAGAGAGGTGAAGTCGTACCAGGGAACGCAGGCGCGTATGCCCTATACGTTGTACTTTCACTAGACAGATTTGAAGCATTCCGGATGAGGCAGTGTGGGAAGCATACCTCATCTGCCGCCTTTACATTTTACATTTTACATTTAGAGTTTTACATTTTGCGGTTATCCGCCCACTTCAACACCCACACGCGTACCCCAGCGGTACCGTTAAATCGACGACCTAAAAACTATTGACCGATCTACCATAACATGAACGAAATCAGAAACGACTGGACACGCGAGGAGATTGCATCGATCTATAACCGCCCCGTACTTGACCTGATCTATGAGGCAGCCACCATGCATCGCCGCTATCATGAAGCAGGAGAAGTACAGGTGTGCACTCTATTATCCGTGAAGACAGGAGGATGCCCGGAGGACTGCGCGTATTGTCCGCAGGCGGCGAGATATCACACCAACGTGAAAGTAGAGAAGCTCATGGAAGTGGATGAAGTGCTGCAGCATGCGGCCGATGCGAAGGAAGCAGGAAGCACGCGCTTCTGTATGGGGGCTGCGTGGCGTGAGGTGCGCGACAACCGCGACTTCGATAAGGTGATCTCCATGGTGAAAGGCGTGAGCTCTATGGGCATGGAAGTGTGCTGCACCCTGGGCATGCTTACCGCGCAGCAGGCAGAGAAACTGAAAGAAGCAGGACTCTATGCCTACAATCACAACCTTGACACCAGTGCGGAGTTCTATAATGATATCATTACCACGCGCAACTACGGCGACAGGCTCGATACCCTGGAGCACGTGCGCGGCGCGAAGATCAGCGTGTGCTCAGGAGGCATTATAGGAATGGGAGAGAAGACCGACGATCGCGTTGGAATGCTGCACACACTGGCAACACTGCCCGAGCACCCTGAGTCCGTGCCCGTGAACGCGCTCGTGCCGGTAGAAGGAACGCCACTAGAGGACCAGCCCAAGGTTTCCGTGTGGGAGATGATCCGCATGATTGCCACCGCCCGCATCATTATGCCGCGTGCGATGGTGCGTTTATCCGCAGGCCGCGTGAGGATGAACCTGGAGGAACAGGCCCTCTGTTTCCTCGCCGGAGCGAACAGCATTTTCGCCGGAGACAAGCTGCTGACCACCCCGAATCCGGGGTATATCAGGGACCAGGAGATGTTTCAGATATTACAGCTCACACCCCGGAAAGCTCACAAAGAAGCAGTAGGCAACCCGTGATTTCACTGAAAAAAGTGATGTAAGATTTTGGATTGTTTGTGAAAAAAATGCCACAAAACGTGTCAATGTTCAACAAGTATTACAGTCATAATTGACCGTTGAAGTGAAGTTAGAATCGACAAGTTGTATGCAAAGTTGATGGCTTTCAACGTTACCCCCTTCCACAGGTCTGTATTGAAAGGTGCGGTAAAAGTAACCAGACGATAAGGGGCCGATTCGCCCCTTTTTTTTATTCACATAAGATTGTTGCGCTGTTTCGCATTAAAGTATGACGGCGCTTTTAGACATTTGAATTGTCTATAGTTTAGTTGGCCTTAGTCTGCGGTGTTTGAAAAGATTGACTGTCCGCGGCCTGGGATTTCTTGTGGGAGATACCGGTTCATCGTTGTTCCGACACCTGGATCAGGCGGGAACAACGGAGACGCGGCATAGGGGTAGGGTTGTAAGCAACCCCCTGTTTTCCGGGGTATCCGTTTGATAACTCCGGTTAAAATGATCGACTACTTCTCTTCCAGTGCGAAGCCACCGGCGGGAGCTGACTGATCCTCAATCTTGGTAACAGCCGTTTGTTTTTTGTCTACCCGTGCCGTTGTGGCAAACGTAAAAGATAGCGTTGCGATAGCGGCAGTGGCGATTAGAAGTGTTATTTTAGTTTTCATAGAAGTTGAGGTGAAGTGTGGGAGTTATAACAATTACTTAGGATATAGGCGCATACGTCCGTAGTCTGCCTAGACGGCAGGACCAATTGCGAAACATCATAACAGTAGTTGTAATAATCCATTGGGTGTTTAGAGTTGTGCAGAAGAATTGAATATGCCAATTACTTCTCAGGAATAATTACACCACCGCCGTTCATTACTGTCGTGGGAGCAACTTCTTCTTCAGTACAAGCAGTGAACGCCATTGAAGCTGCAAAAGCGATGAGGAGTGAGTAGATAACTTTTTTCATAGTATTTAGGTTTTTAGATTTTTGGTTTTGATTTGAATTAGTGTTGTGTTGTTGTTGATTTGATAATTCAAAGTAAGCGTGATTCGATTGATTTTTTTTTGTAACGAAATTTTGGAACGCACTTGTGTAACTTATTTTCTTAAAGCAATAAATCACTGCGTTGCTCTTGCACTGCTGTTGATCTGTTTTCAAACATCGGCGCAGGACATGGCTGAAGTTGATTCATTGCGTCGCATAGTTGAGAGCACAAAAGATGCGAAGATGAAAATGGCGGCCGAGGTTCAGATCGCCTGGCAGTTCCTCGATAATGATGATGCGCAGGCATTGAAATATTCAACGAGCGGGCTGGAGCTCGCCTGGCAGTTTGGAGACACTGCAGTCATTGTTAAAGCGGGAAGAGTAAAAGCCCATTCACTGAGAAAACTCAACCGGCCTAACGAGGCGATTGAATTGTATATGAGAGTACTTCCTATTGCCGTTAGGAACAATATTGTTGAAGAGCAAAAGAAGATCCTCAACGGGCTCGCGGTGACCTATACATTTATGGCCATCTATGACAAGGCCCTGGACTATCATTTGCAATCCCTGGTTCTTCGCGAAGCTCAAGGTACAAAGAGCGAGATTAGCGTTACGCTTAACAACATCGGTCTAGTCTATTTCAAGATGCATAACTATGAAAGTGCGCTGAAGTATTATGAGGAGTGCGCGGCGCTTAAGATCGAGATTAATAATCTTGCGTATTTGGATTTACTGTATCTGAATATGGGCCTTTGCTACTTGCACCTGAAGAATTATCCTGAAGCAAAGAAATATACTCTAAAAGGAATGGCCATCTGCGGCGACAACTGCAGCACGGAGAATACAATGATCGGAGAATATGGTTTGGGTGAAGCTTCGTACTGGCTTCACGACCTGGCCGATGGAGAGAAACATCTCCTAAAGTCGCTCGAGCTGGCGAGAAGTACAAACGACCTGAGATGGCAGGGGGAGAACCTGGTCTATCTTGGGGTCATTTATATGGAGCAGAAGAGGTACGAGAAATCTGTCTCAGTTCTTATCGAGGCCGATTCGATTGCAACGCTTGGTGATTTTAATCAAATTAAGATCGAATCGTTCAGGCACCTTTCTAAGCTTTATACCGAAACCAAGGAATTTGAAAAGGCAACAGTCTTTCAAAAGAAGTTGATTCAATTCTCGGATAGTCTGATCGGACAAAAACTGGTGACAAGTATCGGTCGTATCCAGGCCAGCTACGAAGAGAGGAGCAACATCGCCACCATTGCATCGAAGGAAGTCATCATTCAGCAGACGCGTGATCTCAACGTGGCAGTCACACTCATTGCCATGCTTACAGGCCTGCTTGTTCTCGTACTGCTGATTGGTAACCGGAACATCAAACGCGTGAACGCTAAACTATACGAAGCGAAGGAAATCATACAGCGACAAAATAAAGAGCTCGAATATAAGAACCGCGAGCTCGATATCGAAGTAGACAAAAAGACCATCGACCTAGCCCGCGTGAATACATCATTAAAGCAGGTGAATGATGAGCTCGATAATTTTATTTACAAGACATCGCACGACATCAGAGGTCCGCTGGCAAGTCTGAAGGGCATGTGCAACGTGGCGCTCATGGACGTTCAGGATCCAACAGCGCTTGAGTACCTGCGCAAACTCGATGCGACAGCGGAGCGATTGAACTCTATACTTACCCGATTGGTGATCATCAACCAAATCAACAACTCCAAGCTTACCGTTCGACCTGTTGACTTTAAATCAATTGTTAATGACGTGATGATGCTGGAGAAGAAGAAGGGGCTTCCCCCGGATCTGGCTATCAATATCTCCATCGACAATAATATTGAAATAGAATCCGATCAGGAGCTGGTTCGCATTGTTCTGGAAAACCTCATCGATAACGCGATCAAGTTTTACAACGACTCCGATCGCGTTGATTCTTTTATCAACGTTACGATCACGAGTATAGACCACGGTGGGGCTAGGGTGCGTGTGGTCGACAATGGCATAGGCATCAGCGAGGCCAGTCCCGGGAAGTTGTTCCAGATGTTTTCGCGCGCCTCCGAACGCTCGGAGACCGGCGGCATCGGACTCTACATCACCAAGACGGCCACCGAAAAGATCGGTGGCAGGGTCGGTTTACTGACGACACCGGATGGCTATACGGAATTCTATGTGATCTTCCCCCGTACACCGTTCGCCGAAGTAGAACGCTTCGAACGACGACTCGGGTAAGCGGATTTCGCCGCTTCCGGCCAGATTTTCAGCATTTCAGGAATTTTTTTAGCTGCTTCGCAATTATCATCTTTGCGGTCCTGACAATTCAGCGCTGAAAAATCATGAAGGAATATAAACGCTACACCATCACGGCGGCTTTGCCCTACGCCAACGGCCCCAAACACATCGGTCACCTCGCCGGAGCCTACATACCCTCCGACGTCTATGTGCGCTACCTGCGCTCGATGGAACGCGATGTGGTATTTGTTTGTGGCAGCGATGAGCATGGTACGGCGATTCCTAATCAGGCGCTTAAAGAAAATACTACGCCACAGGCCATCATCGATAAGTATCACGCGCAGATTCGCGACTGTTTCTCAGCCCTGGGAATCGCATTCGATATCTATCACCGAACGAGCGAAAAGATCCATCACGAGACTTCACAGGAGTTTTTCCTAACCTTATACAACAAGGGTTTATTAACGGAAGAAGTTTCCGAACAATACTTCGACGAAGAAGCTAATGTCTTCCTTGCTGATCGTTATATCATCGGTACCTGTCCGAAGTGTGGTAATCCCAATGCGTACGGCGATCAGTGCGAGAAGTGTGGAAGCACGTTGAGTCCGCGTGAACTGATCAATCCGCGGTCGACACTTTCAGGTAAGCCGCCGATCCTCAAGGAAACGAAGCATTGGTATCTTCCACTTCAGGATTATGAACCATGGCTGCGAGAATGGATCCTGAAAGGTCACGCCGACGACTGGAAGACCAATGTATACGGCCAGTGCAAGTCGTGGATTGAAGCCGGTCTGCTGCCGCGGGCAATGACCCGTGACCTGGACTGGGGGATCAAGGTGCCTTTGCCTGATGCAGCCGGTAAAGTGTTGTACGTGTGGTTCGATGCACCGATCGGATACATCTCGGCAACGCGTGCCCTATTCGACGAGCTGAGTTCCGACAACAAGCAATACTCCCAGCCGCAACGCGACTTTGGAAAAGTTAACAAGGAAGATTGGAAGAAGTACTGGCAGGATGATGATACGCGTCTCATTCACTTTGTAGGCAAAGACAACATCGTGTTTCATTGTATCATCTTCCCCGTGATGCTTCATGCGCATAGTGAATACGTTGTACCGGATAACGTTCCGGCGAATGAGTTCATGAACCTCGAAGGGGACAAGATGTCTACGAGTCGTGGCTGGTCGATAGAAATGCACGAATACCTGGAAGACTTTCCAGGCAAGCCTGACGTGTTGCGTTACGCATTGCTCGCCAACTTACCCGAGACGAAAGACAGTGAGTTCACGTGGAAAGACTTCCAGGCGAAGAATAACAGTGAGCTCGTGGCCATCCTGGGTAACTTCGTTAACCGGGCACTGGTGCTCACGCAAAAGTATTTTGACAACCGGGTTCCTGCCAGACTGGAGCTGAACGACATCGACAAGCAGGTATTGAAGAGCCTGGCAGCGCTGCCAGGTACAATAGCGTCTTCCATCGAGCAGTTCCGTTTCCGTGAGGCGGCTGCGGGGTTGATGGACGTCGCGCGTTTAGGCAACAAGTACCTGGCCGATACGGAACCATGGAAGTTATACAAAACGGATCCGGACCGCGTTCGAACGATCTTGAATATCGCATTACAGATCGTTGCCAACCTCGGCATTGTGGCCGAACCGTTCCTGCCGTTTACGGCGGCGAAGATCAACACGATGTTGAATCTTTCTGCCAGCAAGTGGCAGAAGGCTGGGCATGACCTGCTCGACATAGGACACGTGCTGGGCACTCCATCGCTGTTGTTCGAGAAGTTTGAAGACGATGTGATAGAGCGTCAGCTCTCGAGGCTCAAGCAGAAGCAGGCTGATATCGAGGTGGCGAAGCAGCCGGTTACGCCTTTGAAGGCGGAAATCACGTATGATGACTTTGCCAAGCTAGATCTGCGCATAGGAACCATTGTGGCTGCTGAGAAGATGCCGAAGTCGAATAAATTGTTGAAGCTTTCAGTAGAAAGCGGACTTGACAAGCGCACCATCCTGAGTGGTATTGCGCAGCATTATTCTCCTGAACAGATGGTGGGCAAGCAGGTGATGTTCGTGGCTAACCTGGCGCCACGAAAGATGATGGGGATGGAGTCGCAGGGAATGATACTTATGGCGGAAGATGCGGGAGGAAAACTAGTATTACTTCAACCCGCTCAAGATGTTAGCCCCGGATCTACAGTAAGCTAAGAACATCTCTCGTCAAATTCGTAAGTTTTTGCATTTTGTCAGGATTTCCGGAGTGACCTAGATGTTTAGTTTTTAGACGGTTAGCCTATCTTAGGTTACCTTAATCACTAATGACCATGCAAAAACTAAGCTTATTAATTGTCGAAGACGAAACCGTTGTTCGAGAAGGTCTTCGCGCTCTACTTGAACGTGAATCGTTCGTAAAAGTAATTTATGAAGCCTCAGACCGACATACGTTCGAAGAATTCCTATCCAGAAACATCGATTTCGTTATTCTCGATTATCGTTTGGTTAGTACGAATGGGCTAGAACTTCTGGCAGTCCTGAAGAAGCAAGAGAAGGCGCCAAAGGTAATTATCTTGACCGGATTAGACGGATCGGAGCTAATAATGAACCTTCTGCAGGCAGGTGTGCACGGTATCGTATACAAGCCTGACGGGTACAAAGAACTAGTGAAAACTATCTTAAGAGCCGTAGAGATGGGAAGCTATTTTTCCGAAAGAATTCTCGATGTGATTAAAGTGAACGCTCATCGATGGGATACTATTCCTCCAGTCGTACTAAGTTTCGGCGAGCAAGAACTCTTAAGGGCAATTGCAAATGGGCTTACAACGAAAGAAATCGCTCCAGCATTGAAAATGACTGAATCTACTGCTGAAACTTATAGAATTCGCTTGATCAGAAAGGTGGGTGTGCACAACACTGCAGCGCTGATGGCCTACGCTTTTAGAAATGGTATTTTATGATATCATTTGTCATTCAGTTAGGATAGGGCGGACGATGACGGGATCGGAACTTCAATATGAGCGACTAGACCATGTTCTCCCTTCATGTAGTTAATGGACGCGCCCATCATGTCGCCTCTCATTTTAAGTGTATTGCGCTTCTGTCTAAAACGTAATATGACATCAGTTAAGTTGTTGACTCCGGTACCATCATCTTCAACATCGATTTCAAGCGCGTTTGATCTCCACGTTAGGGTAACCCAGACGTGCCAGGCAAATGAATGCTTAAGTGCATTGTGAAGTAATTCCTGTACAACTCGAAAAATATTAACGTGATGCATCTTGGCGATAGGGCGTTCAAATCCGATCTGCTTAAACCGTATGGTGGAGCTTCTCGGGTTTTCCATGTTTTTACAAAGGTTTTCAATTGAAATGGAGAGGGCATCTTCGTCAAGAGTGACAGGCATGAGTCGCCTTGAAATGCGCTTTATAGAACGAGAGATATGGTCATATTCTGTCCGCATGGAGATAAGGAGAGCTTCGAGTGCGGGATCGAGGCAGGTAAAACTTTCCAAGCGTTCAAGGTACAATTTCATTGTAGATAATTTTTGTACGAGGTCGTCGTGGATTTCAGCCCCCATCTCGCTCATTAGGTGATCGCAGGCTTCAGTTGCACTTCGGGAAATCTCTGCTTCGAGATTTTTATAATAAGCTGTGGATTGAATCATTGCACTTAACATATGTATTAGGTTTAAATAGAATAGAAAACAGACTTGGACGCATTTAATTCCTTGTGACGAAACGAATCTTTTAGCGACATGAAACTATTGAAATTGTATTATGTGAAAAAGTGTAAACTCAAAAATTGTTTTACGATTATCCTGACAATTATTGTTTTTTTCTTTAGCGCTGGTTCCTCATGGGCGCAAATAGTGGATTCATTAAAGAAGCAGTTGGGACATGTTGTTGGAACACAGACGTGTGTCGTTTTTTACCAAATAGGGTATGAATTGGTAGATGTAGATTTTATTGAAGCGCTTCGATATTCGGAGAAATCTATACAATGCGCCATACAGCACGGTGATACCTTGCAAATGGTGAAAGGGATTCAGTTAAAAGCAATTGCCTTTAGGCGGTTGGGCGAGATTGACTCTTCTAACAACATAATTGCTTCAGTCCTTCCAATGGTTAGGCGAAAGATGTACTATGCTGAACTTCAAGATTTGCTTCATGGTTTGGCCATTGGCCTTTTGCATAAAGCACAATTTGACGAAGCGCTGAAACACAACTTTGAAGCGTTGGAGATTAGGCGGAAGCATGGGAGTAAGTCCCAAATTGGATCAACTTTGTCCAATATTGGGCTTGTGTACTATAGGCTTTCAGACTATGACAAAGCTCTTGAATATGATCTTCAGGCGTTGGATATTTTTCATTCAACTGACATTGACAGAGACTATGTGGCTAATCTAGTGCTCAATATTGCATTGTGCCATGCATTCTTGGGTAGATTTGATGAGTCACGAAGGTATATCAAAGATGTTGTTAATGGCTGCGAACCAGATTGTTCACCACAAGTGATACAACATACTTCGTTTTGTGAAGGGATAATTGCATTTAGACAATCTCATTATGCAGATGCGAGAAGAAATTTTCAGATGTCGTACGCAATTTCGACTGAACTACAAGACGATCGTCTGGCCTTGGATAATATCGTTTATCTTTCAAGGCTTTATTTAAGTTCTGGGGAACTATCACAGAGTGAGCATTACCTTGATTTAGCAGAAGGATTAATACGTAAAGGTGTTCCATACAGCATGGAGCAAATGATGATTTATAGTGAACTCTCCTCCCTTTTCGAAAAGAAGGGCAACTATAAAAAAGTTGCCGAATATCAGAGACGGCAAATGGCACTAAAAGATAGTATTTATGACGACCAAGTTACGACACGTCTTATGCGAATAGTAGCAAAACACATTGAGGAAGAGAAGAATGCGAATATTGCAGCGCAGAACGAAAAACTGGAACTCAATGCTGCAATCATTTCAAGACAGCGCATAGTTGCCATTTTGGCTTTTACCACGGTAATACTATTCGCGGGGTTTATTATTCTATTGGTGCAGAATATACGTGAAAAAAAACGTCGGAACATTGATCTAGAAGTGCGAGTGAAGAATAGGACGAAGGATCTTGAAACGATTGTCAATCAGTCCCAACGGTTGTACACAGAAAAGAAAATGTGGTTTGATAAAATTCAGATGTCTGTACGAAATACTGGCAGTACTGTAATTGGCTTAAGTTCGCTTGCAAGCATGGACGCTGAATCGAATAAAAGATGTATTGAACTGATTGCGCAGGAGATGCAGCAATTGATTACGAATGTTAACAACTATGTGTCGAGAAGCAATGATGGGATTAACGAAGTTAACGATGAAGGTTGATACCACTGGGTTTAGCATCGATCACTATGTTGTGACTTCGAGGCGTTCTGTATTTTTTCTTTGGACACTGCTCATTCTATTGGGGATGCCAGATAAGTCTATTGCGCAGGACAAACATAGAAGCACCTCCCGCCCCTGCACCTACTGGTGGTGGATGGGGAGCGCCGTCGACTCGGTCAACATCCAAAGGCAACTCCTACAATTCTCCGAAGCCGGTATCGGAGGCGTCCATATCATTCCGATTTACGGAGTGAAAGGCGCCGAGGCGAAGTTCAAACCATTCCTCAGCCAGGAGTGGCTGAACTTATTAAGCTACACCACCGATCAGGCACAACAACTCGGACTCGGTGTGGACTTAACTATGGGCACCGGCTGGCCGTTCGGAGGGAAACACGTTACATCGCGATATGCGGCAAAGAAGTTTGTCATCAACAACAACATCATTTCGACCGCAGCAACCGGACAACAAGTCAAGCGGGCGGCACCAGGAGGAGAGGGGCCCGTCATCGATTATTACGACAGCGCTTCGGTCGCCAACTACTTCAAACCCTTTGAAGTTCTTCAGACCATTCCATTTCCCGTGCGCGCGCTCTACCACGACTCCTTCGAAGCCTACGGCGCCAACTGGTCCGCGGACTTTCTCCATGAGTTCAAACAACGACGTGGATATGCGCTGGAGGACCATGTATCCAGCCTCACCGATTCAGCGTCAGGCGCCAAAGGCCGCCTCGTCAGAATGGACTATCAGCAAACTTTGTCGGAACTGCTTCACGATAGTTTCACTGTCCTGTGGACCGGCTGGGCAAAGAACCATCGCTATCTCACGCGCAACCAGGCACACGGCTCGCCCGGCAACCTGCTCGATCTCTATGCGCTCGCCGACATCCCCGAGACGGAGTCGTTCGGCACGAGCCGCTTTCCCATTCCCAAACTGCGCGTCGACGATCACTACGAAGTGGATCGCTTCGGAACGCCCGATGTGCTGGCCATGAAGTTCGCGTCGTCAGCAGCAAACCTCACCGGCAGGAAGCTCGTCAGCTCCGAGACCGGCACCTGGCTCGCCGATCACTTCAAAGTCTCGATGTCGCAGGTGAAGCCACAGATCGATCAGCTATTCACGGCAGGCATCAACCACATCTTCTATCACGGGTCCACCTATACGCCCGAAGAGGAGGGATTCCCCGGCTGGCTGTTCTACGCGTCAACGAACTTCGGCACGCAATCGCACCTGTGGGCGCATATGAAGGAGCTCAACGGCTGGGTTACGCGCTGTCAGACGCGACTCCAGGAGAGCAGTCCTGATAACGACATCCTCCTGTACTTCCCCATCCACGACATCTGGGCGAAGACGCCAGCCGGCAACAATCCGACGCAGCTGCTCGATGTTCATCACACCGAGAAGTGGCTGCAGCATTCTGCCTTTGGTGCAGTGGCCAAACAGCTGTCGGACGCGGGGCACACCTTCGATTACATCTCGGACTCGCTGCTCATGAAGATCACAGCGAAGCGCGGTGTGGCGTGGTCGGGAAAACAGTCGTATAAAGTCATCGTCGTTCCTCCGGTTGAGTACATGCCGTTGAGAACGCTCCAGCGCCTCGACGAGCTGGCGCGATCGGGCGTGAGCATTTTATTTGTTGAGCATACGCCCTCACATCCTTCGGGACTGATGACCTCACCGAAACTCTTTGCTGCGGAGAACAAGGCGGGAGGCAATGCCGGGCGTGTGGTAACCTCATCGATGCTGTTGCAGCAGATCGAACGATTCGGAGCGAAGCGTGAGGAGTTTCCGGCGAAGGGGTTGTCGTTCATCCGAAAGCGCACCAGCAAAGGAGAAGTGATCTATTTTGTTGCCAACCTGTCGAATCAGTTTTCGAAGGGATGGGTACAAGTATCCGAAAGTGCAAAAGACTTTCACGTCTACGATCCCATGATCAACGAAGCGCACGCCACCCCGTCGCGGCGACACGCAAAAGGTTCGCAGGTCTATCTCGAGCTTGAGCCGGGTGAGTCGATCTTCCTCATTCCCCATGCCGGCATCAAACAAACGGAGATGAAGGAATGGAAGACGTCGGCCATCAAAGGCGAGTGGACGTTTTCGTTTGAGAAGGGAATGCCGTCGATCAGTCAGACAAATAAGTTGAAGGAGCTGGGATCATGGACATCGCTGAGCGACACCGCGCAGTATTTCTATGGATCGGGTCGCTATGTGATGGACTTTAAACGGACGCCGGAGATGGCGTCGGCGAAAGAGTTTATGCTCGACCTGGGCGATGTGAGAGAGGTTGCCGAAGTGCGGGTGAACGGGCAGCCGATAGGGAAGGCGTGGTGCCTGCCTTTTCGTCTGAGGGTTCCCGCATCGGCGCTGCAGGAGATGAACTCGCTGGAGATCGTGGTGCACAACCTGTCGGCAAACTACATGCGCTTATATGATCGCGAGCATCCGGAGTGGAAGAAGTTTTATGACATCAATATTGTGGATATACAATAAAAGCCATATTCGGCTGTGGATATGCCGGCGATGCCTTCGGGGCTGCTGGGGCCGGTGAGGGTGTTGTATCGGTAATTGTTTATCATTTACGTCATTAAATCTCTACTGATGCGGGCAAATGTTCAGACAAGTGAGTTGACCTCGTTACAGTTATCGTCAGATGCGATGTTGTTATCACATTACCTTTTTATGATATGTCAAAAATGACATATATTCACTTCAGCAATGAGCATCCGCGATAAGCATGAACAGTGGGAAAAGAAAACGTCTCGAATCCAAAGGATTCAAAGTAGGCAGTGTGCAGGAATTTGTGGATTTGTCGCCCGAGGAAATTAAAATAATTGAACTCAAAATTAGTTTGGGAAGGAAATTGCAAGCTCTGCGAAAGGCGAAGAACCTGACACAAATGGAATTTGCACGCAAGATCAAATCGAGTCAATCCAGGGTTGCAAAAATGGAATCAGGCGATCCCTCCGTTTCTATCGACCTGATGGTCCGCTCATTTTTTATTCTGGGTGCTTCACAAAAAGAGCTTGGCAAAATGGTTGCTTGAGTTATTTATTTCTCATCAGGCTGTGGTGAACTTAGGGTCGCATGAAACTTTCAAGAATAGTCCTTTGCTGGGCAGTTTTGATATTCGTCGGTTGTAAACGAGACACTATCCGGGCAAAATATCAAGACCCCATGTATGATGCGTTCCGAAGACACCATGTGAAAGAGGTAATAATCCCAGGTACGTTCGGTCAGGAAACGACGATCACGCTAACAGCGGGCGGGCAAACCATAGAAACTATTGGGAATTTTATTCATGAGCGAAGTACATATGATAGCATGCTGTTTTTGGTTTCAATGTATGAAGGTCCAGACGTGTATCAAACAACGCTGCTTGACTATTCGTACGACCGGAGTGGTAACCTCATTCAATCATGGAAAACATATAGTGGCGATACCATAGTTAGCCCAGCAGAGGTCACTTTTTTTAAGAAAGTAACTCTGATAGTAGACGAAAAGACTGGAAACGTAACCGAGGAGATTGATTCGACGGGAAATCAACGCGTGCGGAATGAGTACAACACCAATGGTCTATTGGTTAAGAAATCTATTTTGGAGTCATCCACAAAAGTTGTGAAATCGATTTGGTATTATGACTACAAGTCAGAGGAACTCGAACGGATACGATGGGAAGCACCTGATGGCAAGCAACTTTTAGTGCACTATTTTAGCAATGGGCTGCCAGACTCTACCAAAGATGTTGTTAAAGATTTCGTAGTTAAATATCAATATAAGTTTAACTAATTGTGACCTAGGTTCGATCGGACTGGTCACCTCAAAGAAAATGAATAGACATGTAAGCCTTGTTACATTGATTACTCATATAATTATCCTGGTTGGATGTAGCGTGAATGGAACCCGAACAACTGTCCAATTTTTGCCGCCTGAGCTCAGTGACCCTTACCTGGAGTCTTTTCGAGACAAAGGGATTAAATATGTTATTTCTGAGAAGCTAGGTCGTGCTACAGATCCATTTCCTGATACAATTCAATTGGACAGGCTGGGTAATGTACAGAGAATACGCCGCTATGGCGAGGAAGAGAGAAGGGCCTATAATGATAGCAATTTCCTTGTGCGTCGATGGCTAAGGTCCGATGTTACGGTGCAATATGATATTCGTTACTCAATGCTAGGTGATACGCTTGTGCAGTCGTGGAGAGAACTGAATTCTCGTAATTGGGATTCACATCAGGATACCTCAGGACGGCAGCGCGACGTTAACCTCTTTGTGTTTGATCCGGCAGGTCGAATTGCGCATGAATTTACGGATGGCGTTGGACCAGTGGACTATATCTACGACAAAAACATTCTTGTTCGCAAGGAAACTCTTATCCGTAGAAACAACGAAGAAGATTTTCATATGGAAACTGTGGCAGATTTTAAGTATGATGATCTCGGAAAGATCAAGTTCATTAGAGATCGAAAACTGAACGGATCGGATAGTGAAGTATGAATTCTATTTTTCAGAAGGACTATTGGATTCGTGTCATTACCGGGAGCATAATACACTGGTTATGCGGTTAAAATATCGGTACGTTTACTATTGATAGTTCAGCCACTGGCCACGTTATATTAGGCAACGAAGCAATTAGCGATATGGTCCATTTTTATAATTGTCACAACGTCTCAAGGAGTTGACGCGCAAAGCCTCGGATCTTTGGCAACTCTTCAATACCCCGGTATTAAATGGAACTCTAAGGATTCAAATGAATAAGTCATGACATGCAAACGACTAATGCTTTTCTTTTGGTTTTGGTGATAGCAGTCCTTAGCTGTAACAACAAACAAACAGCGGCAAACAGAAGGACTATCTATCCTCCGGAATTCAGCGATCCTTACCTTGAGGCATTTCGGGGCAAAAATATTAAGTTCATCGTTTCCGAGCCGCCGCTTAGTGACACAATCGAGTTTGATCGCCGAGGCAACTTGGTTAGGATAAAAAAATATGGTCAAGAGGAAAAGAGAGCCTATGATTCGAATAATTTTCTTATTCGGAGGTGGATAAGATCCGATTTCACAAAACAATATACTGTGCGGTACTCAAATCATGGAGACACATTGATTCAAATATGGCGGGAATTGAACTCTAATGATTGGATACTAAGAAATGACACGACTTCTTTCCCGCATGAAGTAGATCATTTTGTCTTCGACAAAAGCGGACGGATTATTCAGGAATTTGATGATGGATTCGGCCCGGTTAGGTACGTATACTCCCATGGCAAACTTTCGCGAAAAGAGGCAGAAGTGCGTCGAAATAACGAGGATGAAGTTCATTTAGAAGTGATAGCCGACTACGCTTATTCGACCAATGGACAGCTTCAGCGTTTTACATTACAAGAATTGGATAGTCGGGATGTAGAACGACGATTCTTTTTTTTGAATGGATTGCTGGATTCAAGCTCGGTCACCTCTGTTAAAGGAGATGGAATACGGCTGCAGCAGTATAGACATCGTTATGTATATTATTAGTTTGCTCCGCGTGTGCTCTTGCAGTTGAGGCGGTTGCTGAGTTGAATGGAGTGCACATACCTGAGGTACTTTAACCAGGTTTACTGATATGGAACGAAAAGGCAGGACAACTATGGAAAGAAGTAGAGAGAGAGAGAGAGGTCAGATATTGCTGGTTAGAATCGCAGTGCTTCTGATCGTTGCTTTTGTAACTATTGAATGTAGCAATGACCATGTCGTCAAATACCCAAATCCCTACCTTGATGGTTTACGTTCCAATAACGTAGCTCAAATCCAAGAAATTGTCAAAAATATTGCCCCAAATTCAGTGAGTATGATGTTTGATAAAAGAGAAAACGAGTTGAAAACGTTTGGCATTTCGGGGCGAGTTATCAGGCAAAGCAAGATGGATAGTCTAAATTTTGTCTTGAGATTGATGATCCGCGATGATGCCCCCAAGAACTACTTGTATCGATATTTTTACAGGTCGGAGCACAAATTGGTTCAAGAGCGCCTCGAGTACATGCGCGTGCGCTGGGATGTGGATAGCCTGCCAGCTCCGATTTTACAAGGAACAGTTGTTTTTAGTATTGATGATGATGGTCGAATCTTGGATGAGGTCGACGAAGAGGCTCACACAAGTATCACTTACAATTACGATGCGACCGGAAGGCTAAAGACTAAGATCGAAGCAAGTGAAATACACAGTTCTATCAGGGAATGGATTTACTCTTACGATGAGCGTCGCCTGTTAACAATGTCCTATGTTGCCGGTTCTGATACTATCTACAGGGATTTTTATTCATCAAGTGGCCTGAGGGATTCAACCATCGACTACAATGACGGCGATACGATTTATTACCGGTATACTTACAATAAATGATTGAGGGATACGTGTTCAATCTCAATTATCGAATTGATCTATGGAGCTGGTAAGTTTAGCGTGAGGATAAGCCTGATCAATCTTGGTTTGCAACTCTAATATTGCAGAAGTGAAACTGACCTGTTTATTTGTTTTATCTGGTTTGATTTTGATATGCTGTAACAACGGGGCGCAGGTCGTGCCTTATCCAGATCCTATAGCCAACATGTTTAAGAATAGCGGAGTTAAGAAGATGGTTGCCAACTATGAGGGAACAGAAACAGTAGCGGATACAACTTATTTCGATGCGAAAGGTAACATGGCACGTGTCGTTTCACCCGGAAGCGACATTAGTACTGCATTTGATTCACTAGGCTGGCCGACGAAAATTCTCAAATGGACACATGTTCCCTCAAACTACGTGATCTCGTATTCATTCAAATCAAATCGAGAACTTGTACAGACATGGCGTCCTCTCAGTTCACTAGCCTGGGAAGAGGTAGATGTTGACACAACGAATGCAAACGGTCCCACATTCAAAATTACCTATGAAATAGGACCTAATGGCAATGTTGTTTCACATTGGAGTGAACGTGACGGCGGAATTACAAAGTATGGCTATGATTCGCAGTCGAGACTGATTTCGAAGACGACGATTGATGCCGAGCACGGTAATATTGAAATTGAATCATGGACTTACCAATACGATAATAGCAGCACTGTTATTGAGCATCGTGTTAGAAACAAAACCAGGATGCGGTACTATTGCTCTACGCTAATCGATTCTGCAATGTTTATCGAGGAGACGAAAGTAAAATACACCTATGTATTTTGATTGCTTTTACGGCGGACACTGCGAAATGATCGACTATTTTGTGGCGTGAAGAAAGTCATTTATGTTGGTTGCTATACAGTGCAAACAATTTTCGACGCTTCGAATGGTAGTTTATTCCCCACTCAGAAAGACAACAGGCCGAGCAAAAAAAACTAGCAGCAAAATGAAAATGGCTACCTGTTTTGTTGTGACATTATTACTGACTATGTGTTCGCGTGAGCCAAACAACGGTCGGGAAGCAACTGGTTTTATTGTATTCAATGATCCGGCGCATTGGAGATTTATTCCAGTGGTGTCAATGAATTCCGAGAACTGTTTTGATGATTTCGAGACTAAGAATTTGCGTACAGGTGTTGCTATAGAGGCTTCATCATTGCCGGATTACTCGTTTCTTAAGAGAACGCTTGATACGCTAAGTATAGAAAATCACGGTGAAGGCTATCCAGACAATCATTATCGGCTGAAGATCACTCCTGTAGAAGTTAATTATAGTGTAGATTCTAAATACGTCGGATCTGAGAATGTTCCCAAATCTAATTTTCAGGCAAAGGTGCTGGGGAGGACAGTACAATTTGGATACAATTATATTCCAATTTCAATTTCATGTATTGAGCCGCTTTTTTGCCTTAATAAAGAGCAACTGGATATTCATGAATGTGAGTGCAAGCACGATGACAGTGACCCAAATGATTATCTTTTTAAGATATGTGAATTTGTGAAAGCAGCCGACAAGTTTTCTGACCTGCCATGCCGGTATCACATTCGGAATGTCGATACAACTTTGTTCAAGGGAGAAAACATGATCAAAGTCTCGCTAACATGTTGCTATCTGGGTGACGAAGCTTATTTTGATCCTGTAACCAAAGAGATTGTTGATATGTATTACGGTGGTATGTGACCTATGAGTCTGATCAATGACTGTAGAGCGATTTCACAAAATCACTGAGGCAGCAATTAAGTCAAAGAAAAATGTGAGATTGTTAAATGAGAACTAGATTGATCAACTTAGTTACCGTATTTGTTGCGATTGCATTTGTCGAAAATGTTGCGCTTCCTGTTGCGGGCAATCATGGAAGGTTGGACTTTTCAAACGCTAGTATGCATAAGCATATTTTGCTCGGATGTTTTGCTTTGTTTAGCGCTATCTTTTTTTACGTGCTTAGTCGGAAGGAGCCCAGTCCGGGAACGCTTTTGTACAGCAGTGCTCGGATCGTTACGCCGCTCGTGGTGATTTTCTTAATTGTGAATTTGGTGTGGCTTGTCCCTTTTTATTACACAATAGTTTCAATCATCATTTTTGGGTTTCACGTTGTAGGAATTATTATTTCATTGGTGGTTAGTGTGGCATTGTTGCAGAATAGGCCCTTTATCAATTGAACTTTGTAATTGTTGATTGGTCTGGCTGCCGGGGTTCGGGTAATGTAGCGACATCCTTCCTTCCCTGTCGCGCGTGGCTAATCTTTTTTTTAATTAGCCTCATATTAAAAGCAAGGGCTACGTCCGGGCTTTACTTTTTGCTGCAAGACCAGAGCTCAAATCATTCAGATCGTAAACTCCTCACAGGATTAACAAGCAAAGCCTTCATGGTTTGAAAACCAATAGTCACCAGCGCGATCAAAACAGCAAGCAGTCCCGCGAAAATGAAGATCCATATGGTGAGCTCAATCTTATAGGCGTACGCCTGCAGCCAGTCATTCATCACGTACCACGCCAACGGTGAGGCTATGACAATGGCAACAAATATCAGCATAAACAACTCCTTCGAAAGTAAATTAAACAGCGAAACCAGGGGAGCACCCAACGTCTTTCGGATGCTGATTTCCTTGCTTCGTTTTTCGGTCGTGAACATGGTTAGTCCCAATAAGCCCAGGCAGGAAATAACGATGGCCAGGAACGCAAAGGCATTGGAGAGCTTACTGACCACCTGTTCATTGGCATATAACAGCTGATATTCCTCGTCGGCGAACTGATAGGTAAATGGAAATTTCGGATTGAGTTCCTTACCGATCTTTTCCAATCCGGCAAGGACTTCCCTCGTCCTGCCTGCTTCAACTCTGATAATTGCCCAGCCGCCTGTAGTCTCTTCGCCAAGCCGAAGCAGGAGCGGACCGATGTTCGTGTGCAAGGAGGTAAAATGAAAGTCTTTCACGACTCCAACGATGCTTCCACGCTTGTCCCATAAACTCAATGGCTTTCCGATAGGATCATCATAGTTCATCAACTTGAGCGCCTCTTGGTTAACGATGTAGCCGGCGCTGTCGGATTTGAATTCAGGGGATAAGTCACGGCCCTTATCTATTTCCATGCCCATGGTCTTTACGAAATCATAACCCACGGCGAGCTGTGTAAACTCCAGGAACGAGTTCGCGCTCTTACCTTCCCACTCTACACCGCCGGTTCCGTTATTTACCCGTGTCGGCTTCTCCGTTGCACGACTGATCGCCTTAACACCGCTGATGTCCTGGCTCAGATCTTTGAATACTTTATACTTAGCGCCTAATTCCCCTTCAAGCGGGATGTAAATCAGATTTTCACGATCATAACCCAGGTTCACCGTCTGCACATAGCCTACTTGCCTGGAGACGACGATAGTGCCGGTGATCAGCACAATAGACAGCACGAACTGAAAGACAACAAGTCCCCGTCTGAACCAGAGCGCGCCGCTGCCGAATCTCAATACGCCCCGAAGCGCTTTTATCGGACTGAACGCAGACTGGTAAAAGGCGGGATAGCTCCCGGAAATGCATCCGATAAGAATAGCAGCTATATGGAGGGAGATCCAAAACAACGGCTGGCCTGCCGGAATTTGAATATGCTTTTGTGTGATGCTATTGAAGACAGGAAGAATACTGAGAACGATGATCAGTCCGGCGACAAAAGAAAGGAGCGTAGTTAATATGGCTTCGCCAATGAACTGGTTCACCAGGGCGCTCTTGAATGCTCCCACGACTTTTTTGACGCCTATCTCCTTGCTGCGTTTTAAGGAGTATGCGGTTGTCAGGTTCATCGAATTGATGCATGCAATCAGTACAATGAATACCGCAATCAGGCTGAACAGGTTTACATATTGAATTCGTCCCCCAACAAACTCTCCATTTACCATTTGACCGTGCAGGTACTGGTCGCTGTACTTTTGCAAACCAAGTTTGACTTTGTAAGTTTCATTCTGCGCTTCGTCATGCCTGTTAAGAAAATTCTGAAACTTATTTTCGAATGAGCTGACATCCGTACCCGGATGAAGCACGACATACGTCAGCGCACAGTTATTCCCCCAATTCTTTGCCCAGGCATTTTCGTCCATAAACGTTTGCCAGTTTATCAGGCAGTCAAACTTCATAGATGTATTCGAAGGCAGATCTTCAAAGACGGCCGAGATCCTCAGGTCTTTCCTGTTTTGATATCGAATGGACTTCCCATAGGCTGCTTCGGCAGAGCCAAAAAAATCCTGCGCCATCTTCCGGGAGATGGCGATGTCGCTCGTGGTTTTAAGCGCGCTCTCTTTGGTGCCAGCCAGCAATGGAAAGCTGAATACAGAAAAGAATTCGGGGCCAGCAAAACTTCCCATTTGTTTCATCGTCTTGTCGTTTGCCTCAAACGCTATGAGTTGAGACAGGCCAAGGGCGGATGCCTCTTTCACTTCGGGATAGACTACTTTGATTTCTTCTGCAAGCGGCGCAGGGTTCGCGTAACCTCCATCAATAAGTCCATCGTGGTATCCGCGGTGAAAGACAACAAAGAGATCATCGTTATTCTCGTGGAAAGCATCCATCCCTTTTTCGTCGAGCACCCACAGGGTGATGATTAGACTGCAGGCCATGCCGAGCGCCAGCCCGGAAATATTGATGAGTGAGAATGCCTTGTTTCTCACGAGGTTTCGCCAACCGATCACAAAATAACTTTTAAACATGCCGTAGTTGTTTTAATAAATACAATAGGTCTCTTACGAATTGCTAATGCCACTTTTCATTCCTGACTTTTCATCTCTACCCAAAATGATAGCGTTGGCGTGTCGGGATGAACAGCGCTGCTGGTTTGGACTGATCCATAAAGTTTATCTCCGTCTTGCCTTAGGTAGAAGTTTAAGTTGTAAGGAGGTCTGCCCAGGTCTTCGAGACCAAGATCTCCTTTGACCGTGTAAGAATACTGGCCGCCACTTACGCTTACCTTTGACAGCGGAATATTTCGAAGGGTATCCAGGTCTGCAGAGCTGGTAGCAGATCCGTTGTAATAGAAAGCCACCGGCACATCTCCTTGATAGGTTTTCAAAACACCCCTCCATTTCGAAGAAGGCGGCTCAGGTGTGGATTCAGCCGCAGCCGCTGCCTTTGGCTTCGCGTCGCTGGTAACCATGTTTGCCTTGAACTCCGGCAACAGCGTTGAAAGCACCTCATTAATAATCGCCCGGTACGGTGATCCATCGCCATAGTTCCCAACCACTACCACGGCGATGTCTTCGGATGGAACCAGTTGCATCCAGGCCTGTGCATTCCAGGTACCGCCCTGTGCCAGTAAGCCTTTATAGCCGTAATAATCGTCGGTGATCCACCAGCCCAGACCATAATGATCGTCACCGTTCCGGGCCACCGTATCCTGCATCGCTTTCACGGAACGGCTGGAGAGAACACGGTTTTTCTTCAGGTCATTCAGGTGCAGCATGGCAAACGTTGCAAGATCATGAACAGAGCTGTAGGCTGTCGAAGCTCCTGCCGAATACTGGTGCGAAAACGGAAACTCGGTACGTTCGGGTACCTTGCCGGCGTAGCGGATTGCAACGGTTGGGGGTAAAGGATTTCCGGCGACGAACGTATTCTTCAAACCCAAAGGCTGAAAGATCTCACGGTGCATAAATTCTGCGTAGCTGATACCGGACACATCACGGATCACTCTGTCGAGCACGCCGTATCCCAGGTTTGAATAATCAAATTGACCGGGAGGAGATAAAATGATGGCGTACCGCTTCATCACCTCGTCGTCCAGGGAGGCACACGTCAGCGAGTCGGTGCGGCACCAGAAATTAAAAGTAGTGATCCCGGAAGTGTGCGACATCACGGCTTTTAGCGTGGCCTTATGTGCATCCCATAGATAGCTGCTGATCTTCGTTCGGCGCAGATACTTATTAACCGGGCTGTCGATGCTGATCATTTTTTGCTCCGCCATTTTCATCAGCGCAGTCGCCGTCATCGTCTTGGTGATCGATGCCGTGTAATAGGGAGTGTGCGGGGTTGCTTTACGCCCCGCCTCTTTATCGGCATATCCGAAACTTTCCTCCCAGATGATCTTTCCATCTTTCACCACGGCAATCGAAATGGAGGGAAACTGTTTGTTGTTGACGTACTCATTAATGATCGCTTTAGCCTTCGGGAAATCCCGTGATTGCGCGATCGCTGCAGAGACGATGAAGATTGCCGGGAGCCAGAGGAAAAATTTCATAGGCGGTACTAACCAAGATGGGAAACCTCACGACTGTCGAATGGTTACAGCAAAGTTCAACTTTAGTAAACTGTTGAATACGCCACAATACTATCCTAATCCCCATGGCCTGCGAAATAGAATGATACCTGTTTTTAATTGATCCATATCGGAACGGCAGCGTAAAATAATCCTGGAGTTGCGTTCCATTATCATAGTAATTCGAACCTGTTGTTTTTTATACTGCCTTCTGTGTTTAAGTTTATTCCGTATCTTTAAGTTTTTCATCTTTCAAATACCGGAGTAAAAGCGATCGTGTGCCACGTCTGCCCTATATCTGGTCCGATCTTCAAACCTTATGAGACAGATATTCCAATGGACTTATGTGGCACCGGTTATTGCATTGGTTTTTTATCTGGCTGCTCCGATTGGCACCAGCCCTTTGATTAACCTTTTGGCTGTTGGTGTTTTGATTGTTGGTGTGCTTTCGGCCGTGCATCACGCTGAAGTGGTAGCGCACAGGGTAGGTGAGCCCTATGGTACTATTATTCTGGCTCTTGCGGTAACAGTGTTAGAAGCCTCGATCATCGTATCCCTGATGGTAACAGGAGGTGTCGGAGCAGACACCTATGCCCGGGACACACTTTTTGCAGCCGTCATGCTTATTCTCAATGGCATACTGGGCATTAGTATGCTCGTGGGTGCCTTGAAATTTAAAGAACAGGTTTTTGAAGTGAAAAGCGTAACGATTGCTTTGGTCGGCTTGGTATCCATTCTGGTACTTGCGCTGGTATTGCCAAATTTTACAACAAGTGTCGCAATGCCGGCTTACAGCGCTCCTCAGCTTATTGCTGTTGGTATTTGCTGTTTGTTTATATATGGAGCGTTCATATTTACGCAAACAGTACGACACCGCGAGTATTTTCTGGCTGAACAAACAGGCGCGAAAAAAAATGTTACAAAAAGAGAGACTTTGATAAGTGGAGGCTTGCTGCTTGTGTGTCTGGGCGTGGTTGTGTTTTTGGCCAAAGGACTTTCTCCCGTCATTGAAGTTGCTGTAGCGGACGCTGGTTTACCAACGGCATTAGTGGGAGTTGCTGTGGCTGCCGTCATCCTGTTGCCGGAAGGCATCGCTGCCATTCGTGCCGCTCAACGTAACCACTATCAGACAAGCATTAATCTTGCTTTGGGCTCCGCTCTTGCAAGCATCGGGCTCAGCATACCTACGGTCGTGCTCTTGTGTACGGTAATGGACCTGCCACTTGTGCTTGGCGTAGACAAAAAATCATTGGTGCTCCTTGCGCTGTCTGTCTTTACTGTTATGCTTTCATTAAATAAAGGACGCACAAACGGCCTGTACGCTACAGTACTGTTAGTGAATTTAGTGATGTACATTTTCACCATTATCTTCGAATGAAGCGGGGGCATATGGGTAAACGTATTATAGGCTTCTAAAAGGATTTGTCGTCAGTGCTGTACTCGATGAGATCCCATTTATTTCCGTAGAGATCCTCGAACACGGCAACCTTTCCATATTCTTCATTCGAAGGTGGTCTGACAATGTTGATCTTGTTCTGAAGGAGGTTGGCGTAATCACGATCAAAGTCATCGGTGCTTAAGAAGAGAAACACCCGTCCGCCGGTTTGATTGCCCACGACGTTACGCTGTTCATCGTTACCTGCCCTGGCGAGAAGCAGCGCAGCTTGTCCTTCGCCTTTTGGTTTTACCAGCACCCAACGCTTGTGGGGTGAGAGACGTGTATCTT
This sequence comes from Chryseolinea sp., assembly GCA_049840655.1. Taxonomy (GTDB): domain Bacteria; phylum Bacteroidota; class Bacteroidia; order Cytophagales; family Cyclobacteriaceae; genus Chryseolinea. The sequence goes on along the minus strand of JASGJX010000026.1, from coordinate 192,319 downwards.
CAACTAGTTCGAAGTTTAATTTTTTTGTATAGAATTCGATGGCCTCATCGTAATCATGTACGACCAGGGAAACGTGCATTATTTTCTGATTCATGGTGTGTAGGATGTATGACTTCAGGAACAGATTCTGAATAGCTAATTGTTTTAACGTTTCATTGATACGAGCTTTCTGAATCCTGAATATACTATAACGTCAAGATAAAGTTTGTGCGTGTAGGTGGGTTTTTGGGAGCTTGAAAAAAATCCACGGTGGGGGAGGCAAGGGAGTTATAGAGTTTTTTGTGTTCGTTGATTTGGAAGGGAAGTACTTTAATAACGGTTATTTTGATAGCACTGCTTTTCATAGTCTGGTTAATTCCGAGACAGATGAGACTGCGTCTTTGCTTTCCCAAACTTTTAAATAGTGTGTGTTCGTTGTAGGTTGGTTTGTGGGAGCTTTAAGGAAAATCCACGGTGGGGGAGGCAAGGGAGTTATAGAGTTTTTTGTGTTCGTTGATTTGGAAGGGTAGTACGTTTAATAACGGTTATTTCGATAGCACTGCTTTTCATAGTCTGGTTAATTCCGAGACAGATGAGACTGCGTCTTTACTTTCCCAAACTTTTAAATAGTGTGTGTTCGTTGTAGGTTGGTTTGTGGGAGCTTTAAGGAAAATCCACGGTGGGGGAGGCAAGGGAGTTATAGAGTTTTTTGTGTTCGTTGGTTTGGAAGGGTAGTACGTTTAATAACGGTTATTTTGATAGCACTGCTTTTCATAGTCTGGTTAATTCCGAGACAGATGAGACTGCGTCTTTGCTTTCCCAAACTTTTAAATAGTGTGTGTTCGTTGTAGGTTGGTTTGTGGGAGCTTTAAGGCAAATCCACGGTGGGGAGGCAAGGGAGCTATGGAGTTTTTTGTGTTCGTTGATTTGGAAGGGTAGTACGTTTAATAACGGTTATTTTGATAACACTGCTTTTCATAGTCTGGTTAATTCCGAGACAGATGAGACTGCGTCTTTGCTTTCCCAAACTTTTAAATAGTGTGTGTTCGTTGTAGGTTGATTCGTGGGAGCTTTAAGGAAAATCCACGGTGGGGAGGCAAGGGAGTTATAGAGTTGTTGTGTTCATTGATTTGGAAGGGTAGTACGTTTAATAATGGTTATTTTGATAGCACTGCTTTTCATAGTCTGGTTAATTCCGAGACAGATGAGACTGCGTCTTTACTTTCCCAAACTTTTAAATAGTGTGTGTTCGTTGTAGGTTGGTTTGTGGGAGCGTTAAGGAAAATCCACGGTGGGGAGGCAAGGGAGTTATAGAGTTTTTTGTGTTCGTTGGTTTGGAAGGGTAGTACGTTTAATAACGGTTATTTTGATAGCGGACTTTTTCATAGTCTGGTTAATTCCGAGACAGATGAGACTGCGTCTTTACTTTCCCAAACTTTAATATCGATGTTACGCGAACGGACTGTAAGGATAGACGGGCACGGGCACGTTTTACTTCGTTGCATGCATTTGCGGATTCGGAGTCACCACATGAAACTTTTTCGATGATTCCGATTAGTCGTCCCTGCGCAAACTTTTCTTATGGTTGTGGAAGTTTCGTAACATGTCATACCCTAATTGAATGCTGTTTCGACGGTTTCGGCCTAGCACGCTAATTGTCCTGCCTGGTGAGTTAATAGTTTCAAAACACAAACAGACAATTATGGAAAAGGCTGAAGCAACAACAACCACGAAAGAAACGATTGAGATATTGAACGACCTCGTCGCCATTAATAATGACAGGATCGAAGGCTACGAGAAAGCACTCGACGAAACCGAGGATAAGGACAGCGATCTGAGACCCCTTTTTACTTCGATGATTGATGAAAGCCGCAAACTACGGTTAAGTCTGGCCAGCGAAGTGCAGTCACTGGGTGGTGAGTACGAAAAGGGAACAACCGCGAGCGGAAAGTTATACCGCGCGTGGATGGATGTGAAAGCTGTTTTCACGGGGCACGATCGTCACACGGTACTGGCAAATTGTGAACGCGGTGAGGACGCGGCTCAAAATGCTTATAAGGACGCGCTGACAGAAAAGAATATTCCAGCTTATTTGCGCACAATGCTTACTGAGCAGAAACAGCAGCTGCGGGCATCACATGATAGAGTAAAAGCGCTGCGCGATGCTGCTAAATAACCAGCGAACAAATCGCTGATAACTTTAACATTTTACATTTAGCGTTTTACATTTTGCGGTTATGGCACCTGTTTCAAGGCAGAGCGCCAGAAACGTAATCTGTAAAACGCTGAATGTGAAAAGTGATAAAAAATTGAATAAGTCTAACACCCTTTCTTTGAATAGTGATTATAGCGCCGTCTCTGCGCTATGCGTTGTCGTGGTTGTGCGATGTTGGACTTTTGGTGATACACATATTCCAGGGATCGCATATTTGGGAAGCGACCATCTTCACGATCAATGCCATTCGAACGTTGGACACGATGCTGGGGTGGAAACCGAAGTCGTAGCACCGGAAATAGATCCTTTGCTGCGCGGTGATATGGAGGCCGGTGACATGCTCGATTTTGAAGCCATTGGAAATTAGTGCTTCGCGGGTGATCATTGTAGGACGGCTGTTCCAAAGTTGACGTAAGATTTCACGATTTCTCCAGAGTACTTCATTAACAGTAATTGAAGGGACGCGCCATGCGTTGCTTCTGACGATTTGCTTCTGAGCGGCAGTAGTGTGAGCAATACTTTTTATCGATGCGTCCGATCAGAGGAGTGTTGCATTGGGGGCACAGTTTTTCATTCATATTACGGTGTATAACGGTTATTCTGGTCTGAAGAGTTGTCGGTTGAGTTCTGTTGTAGCCGCTTGCGTTTTAGGCGTTCTGTTATAGAAGGAACGCACGGAGCCGATCAGCATGTACATCGAGTCGCATCCATGCGAATCCATGCGAATCCATGCGCACCTATGTGGAACTATACGCATATATGCGTATCCCTTCGCATTTATCCGAAACTAGCCGCATCAGTTCAGTTACAAGTACAATCTATTTTTCTTATTGGCTAAGTAATTCATCATCGGAATTCCTTATGAATAATACGTTACCTGTGATCACGCTTCGGCATGTCATTGTTGATGGTCGCAAGGCCATTGGCATGCAATTCTATCCCAATAAAGTCATACACGCACTCGTGAAGACGTTACCAACTCCGCAGTGGTCCGAAGAGCATCAGATGGTATTTGTAGTGAATACAGAGGATAACCTGACCACTATCTTTAACACGTTCAGAGGCGTTGCTTACGTCAATTGCAAATATTTTCTCAGAGGTAAGCCTGTCAGGAAAGGTGCAGAACATGTTGATTTGACTGAACTGCGATGTAAATGCGGCCAGGGTGGGTGTCCGGCAGAATACCTTGACCTGCTGGAAACCAAGCGTTACAGTCTGCACACCGCCCGAAGTTACGTAGCGTTGTTCGCTGGTTTCAGACAGCACTATGCGGATCGGCCCCTGATCGACCTGGGCGATCGGGAGATCAGGCAATACCTGCATCTCATCGTTCGCTCGGGAAAATCTCATTCGTATCAGAACCAGGTGATCAATGCCATTAAATTCTATTATGAACAGGTATTGAACATGCCGCAGCGTTTTTATGCCATAGACAGACCGCTGAAGGAGATGCGGCTGCCTGAGGTGCTGAGTCAGGAGGAGGTGCGACGGATGATCGGGGCGACTAATAACTTGATGCACAAGACTATTTTGGTGACCGTTTACTCGTGCGGACTTCGTCTTTCGGAGCTGCTGAATCTGAAATTGTCGGACATTCACAGTGACCGGAGAATGGTCTCTGTCAAGGGGGCAAAGGGGCGCCGCGACAGAAATACCATACTTTCCGACACCACATTGCAGTTACTTAGAAAATACTTTAAGGTATACAGACCAAAAGAATATCTGTTTGAAGGCCAAGCGGGAGGACGCTATGCGGCAAAAAGTGTTCAGCAGATCGTGGCGCATGCGGTTGCCGCGGCGGGTGTACGACGGCACGCTACGCCTCATACGCTGAGGCATTCATTCGCAACGCACCTGCTGGAGCAGGGGACTGACTTGCGGTATATCCAGGCGTTGTTGGGTCATTCGTCGTCCAGGACGACGGAGATCTATACGCACGTTTCGACGAAGAATATTGAGAAGTTGAAGAGTCCGATTGATAAGTTGGGAATTGATTTCTGAAGAGCCTCATAAAAGGGTTATATGCGCAATACGTATATTTGGGTGTTGTGGGCAATGCTTACTTGGACAGATCCGTTAAATAATAAAGTATGAGTTGGGACGTGATAGTATTTAATCTTAATCGCAAGGTGGACAGTGTTGAGGAAATTGACGAAACTGTTCTTGTTGACATTGGAACTAAGGTCGAATTCAAAAAACTAATTGAGACCAATTACCCTGACGTTATCTGGGACAATGGCTGGGGAAAAATTGAAAAGCATGACTACTCAATTGAATTTAGTCTGGGCGATTCGGACGAACCTTTTAGCAATACATTGTTCCATCTATATGGAGAGAATGCAATCTATGATCTAATTGAATTTTGTAAGAAAAATAAATGGCAAGCATTTGACACTGGGCTAGATCAAATGCTGGATTTACAGAAGCCAGAGAACAATGGATATAAACATCACCAGGAATACTTGAAACAATAGTGGGTGGAAAGTAAGCACAGCCCACAACACAAGCTATAAGTCATGGCGGCACGGTTGATATTTAATTTGATTATTTTGGTGTGCCGCCACGCCTTATAGCCGAACGTTATGGGCAATGCAATATAATGAGATCTACGTTGACAACAATTATACTTTCTTGTGTGTTGATCGGATGTCATCAGAATGATCGATCTATGAAATCTGTTCAGGAAATGGACTCTCTGATGGAGGGGTTCTCCTCACAGTGGATCTCAGATTCATTGGGTCAAAACGGATTTCGAGAGCTTCATCATCGTTTTGATAGCACTAACAGGACATGGTTAATTAATGAATTAAGTTTTAAAGGACACACAGAGGAAAAAATATTTAAATGGTTGGGCCTGCCTGGCTACAGTGGACGTCATAAGGAAGGCAATGGCCTTATAATGAGTTATCCTATTAGACAAAACAGCAATGGTCGCGAGATGAATCTCCTTCTGTATTTTGACGAGAACGATAGAGTTAGTAGTATCTATAAGCAGGAAGGAATGGCAAAGAAGTAGCACTTGCCCATAACAATGTATATGCCGCATTGACGTTGTTTGTTATTAAATTGAAAGGCAAACGCCAACGCGGCATATACTAGCGTTAGCGGCAATACTCGGCACAATGACACGATTGACAAAAGAATTGATGTGGGTTTTAGGTACAATGTTCAGTGCCTTGGCGATTGGCCTAGTACTTTTTGGTAATACACTTCTTAATGGCAAACCATTAGACCTGCAGGTACATGATACTTACTACGTCTTTCCCAAAGCTTTTTACATAGCTTTTATCTGGTCGTTAGTCCTCATTTCAGTATATGCCTTAAGGGCACTTTACAAGAAATCGAACAATCGAATTGTAAATGCATCCATTACAATAGTTCTAATTTTGTTATTGACGAGAATGATACCCTATTGGAGCTGGATGTATGGCTACGTCAAAGACATGGGCTATTACGCTTATAACCAGAATAGTCCGACTGACAGAATATCTAAATTCACTATAACTCATTGGACCTTGACAATAATAGTAATGCTTGTCGGCTTGATAATTTTGATGACAATTTACAAGACGATCAGACCACTAAGAACAAATTGAAAATATTAGATAATGCTTCGAGGATGAGTACTGCCGCTAACACCGTATATGCCGCATTGTCGTTTTTTAGTTAACTTCAAATGTAAACACCAACGCGGCATATACTAGCGTTAGCAGCAAGCCGTTTTTGGAAAGTTGTGTGGCTGATTTAGTTGGAGAAAGTTTTGTAAATTGTGACAAACAATTACGTATATGTCGACTATAGAACTGCGGAGACGGCTAATTGAAAAGAAGATTCAAAAGACCGATAACAATGACCTACTCGAAGAAACATACAGGTTGCTTACAATAGAGACCGAGGACATTGAAAAGTATAAGCTTAACAGTGATCAAAAAAGCGCCATCATTGAAGCAAGGCAGCAAATTAAGGACGGACATTTTTTGTCAGATGAGCAGTCCAACAAAGAAATTGACGAATGGCTAGACAAGTAATTTGGTCGCGTAGGGCACAGAAAGACAAGAAGGAGATACTACTGCATTATTGGAGACAGCGAAATAAGTCAAACACATATAGTAAAAAACTAAACGAGCTATTTAAAGAGTCAATTAAGATCATTGCTGAGTTCCCCCAGATCGGCAAGGTGACAGACGATACCTACGCAAAGATAAAAGTTGTAAAAGATTACTTAGTAATCTACGAGGAAAGCGATACTCACATCCATATTCTCACAATTTCGAACAGTCGACAAGACCCGGACAAGCTTAAAAGGGTTCTCTCATAAAAACGTCCAGCTGCTAACAACGTATATGCCGCATTGGCGTTTATTGTATATTTTAAAGGCAAACGCCAACGCGGCATATACTGACGTTAGCAGGCATTTAAGAAAATGGACAGAACGAATAAACGAATTCTTAAAGTTATAATTCTCCTGACGATAGTATTGTCTGCAATGACTTTTGTAAGTGACGCGCTTCAGCATAAGGTAATTTATGACCAGTCATGGACAATTGAGGAGTCGAAGAGGAATAGCTATTTCCTGACAGAGTATAGGCCGTTGACTAGAAAATTGAAATTAATGCAACATGCTGATTCTGTTGAAATATTTAGACTCTGGACTGAAAAAGAAAAGAAGCGAGAAAAAGTATGGCTCTTTTATAAAACAGTAATAAGTGACAGGGTGCATTTTCAAATTGACTACAGACAATATCCATCTGATAAATTTATTTTCCAGATAGAAGGATATGGCGGACATGGCGGACAAGGAGAAATGGACACCGACTTCACCGTGGATACAGTTACTTTTCAAATTGTTGAACGGGGTCCAGTTGACACATTAGGACAGAGAATACAAATACCGGGAGAACTAATTAAGTTTATTAGAGTAGAGTAAAACGCCTGCTAACACAATGCATAATCAATGGCGGGGTTCAGTGTAAATTTGTAGTTTAGTTTTTCAAAATACGTTTTGTGTCGTGGCACAGTGAAGCGCTTCGAAGACCCGCCACTGCTTATGCACAAACGTTAGCGGCAATGCGCGCGGAACATTTTGATATGAGGTTTACTACTTACAATGGACATGATGGAAGGGAAATAGAGCATCCGTCGTGGACGCAGATCGAAGATGCTATAAGGAAAATTGATAGTGAAACAAACTGCTTTGCCATATTGACAACAAACACAGGTGACTACTTACAATGCGCGGGCGGACAAACTGCAGTAACATTAGAATTTCGACAAATAGAGGAAGGAGGATTCAAACATTTTGTTTTGGGGAAGGGTCAAGCAACGAGTGCCATAGGGGCGGTTTGGAGTAAAATTGATTGCAAAATAGGCCCAATATGGATTCATAAAGAGGAAGAATTGACGTTAGATGAAGCTGTGATGGCATTCAGATACTTTTTCGACAATTCGGATATCAACAATGATTTCAAAAAGAGAAATATTACAAAGCTGTTGGATCGTTGAGATAATAAACCGGCGGCGCGCACAGCCGCTAACACCGTATATGCCGCATTGTCGTTTCCTGGTTAACTTTAAAAGAAAACGCCAACGCGGTATATACTAGCGTTGTGGGTCATTTTTTATGAAAGATTTGTCAAAGGTATTTTCTGTTTCACTAATTGGACTCTTTGTCGTGACAATTTGGTCGTGTGATAAGGACCAATTGAGAATGACGGTTGTTCTCTACGACAATCAGAACCCAGGAATGAAAGTAGCAACCGATACATTGGTTAAGGACTCAGTGATTAGTTTGAGTAAGTCGACAATCGATATCTATTACTGCTCTGATCAATTTCACATTCCTTATTATCTACCGACTGGTGGGATTTATAAAGACTCAATCAAGGAAAAGGAGTGTGACATGAGTATCTATCCTCGAAATGTTAAATGTTATATGTATGACGAACAAAACAGAGTGACCACAATGTCAGTAAACGGGTCTGGAACAATGGGGGACTGGAATTACAAGTATGACTCGAAAGACAGAATAATAAATATTGAATGGATGGGACACAACTACGAAATAAAGTACAACGACTTGGGACTACTAACCGAATTGATAGAGGAGAGTGGTGACTTAAAAACAAGAATTAAAATAGGCTATCGGTAAAAAAACGACCCACAACAAAGTGCATAAGCAATGGCGGGGCTCGGTTTAAGTTTATAGTTTTGGTTTTCAAGTAATGTTTGGTTGTATGGGACAGTGTAGTGGAAGTCGGCTTTGGCATTCCTTCGTCATTTGCCAAGGCCTCCTATTCCCGCCACTGCTTATGCACAAACGTTGCCAGCAATGGCGTGGGACAGTTGACAACTTAGTACAGGGATGAGTTACATTGACAGGTACTCGAGAATCTGCAAGAGATTCTACATGACAATTCTGGGATTGACAATTCCGTTTTACTTGCTTCTTTATGGTGCAAGTGGACATCAGTTCGACCCGCCGCAAGAGGACATTATTTGGATTGGGGTTGTGATCGTGGCATTTGTTGTTGAACTAAGTTATGCATCGCTGAAAGTGAAGGCCGGACCGACGTTCAATTTGCTAAGAGTTCTATTTTTGATAACGTTGATAGCGACGGCTTACGGAGGACTAAAAGCATTTTTATCGATGTTAGAGTTTGACTTCGATGATGAAGTTAGTTTTATTATCCGGGGACTTTTTTATGGGATTCCTTTGGTCTTCGTCTTGTCGACTTTGGTCATTTCCATTGGACTGTTTGGTAGGAGAGTGGAGTGAACGCCACAGCTGGCAACACCGTGCATATGCCATTGCCGGGGAGTTGGGTAATTCGTAGTTTGGGACACGCAACAACGTTTGGTCACGTGGGACAGATTGAGCGGGTCGGCCTTAGCATTCCTATCGTCATTGCTAAGTCCTCCTAGACCCGGCAACGTCATATGCACCAACGTTAGCGGCAAGTGTTCCCGGACAAGGTGGACAAAGATTTTATGAAAGAATTCAAATGGTTTTTAATTGCGTTGACTGTCGCGGCATTTGTGTACGTGATATTTCTAGCGACACAAATGAGTGCGGTATATGACCCTATTAAGACTTATCAATTTAGGTTTACTGAAAATGAAGTGCACGTACGACTGACAGAAATTTCCAAACTAAAGACAAATTTAAAAATCACGTTTACAGACAGCATAGGAAATGAGAAAGAAGGTCGCGACTATCATTGCGACCTAAATTTTAAAGATGCCACAAATGAGTATGTTTTTCATTTTATCTATAAACGACACAGCCATAAGGACAAGAATGTGGGATCGGAAATAGAACTCATTAGCGCAATTGACTATGGTTTGAAACTTAAGATCCATGACATTGACCATGAAGAGGCAGGCCGACTTACGGGCATTTTCGAAAACGAGATTATTGACAGGTTGAGTGAAGGGAACACCAGCCGCTAACACTGTGCATAATCAATGGCGGGGCTTAGTGTAAATTTGTAGTTTTGGTCTCAAATCACGTTCGGTGTCGTGGGACAGTAAAGCGCTTCGAAGACCCGCCACTGCTTATGCACTCACGTTAGCGGCAAGCATTTTCAAAGACAAGTAGACCATTGAAAACATTCGGGACAATTTTACTGACTATTATATCGCTCTCAACCTTTGGACAACGGAGTTTGATCGGTTACTACTCAAGTAACGTTGCAGACATCGGGTTCTTTGTGACACGAATTCAATTGAAAAATGACTCTACTTTTAAATACGAATTCAGTGGAGATTTAATGTATAACAAAGGGACAGGGAAATACAGAATTGAGAACAAGAAATTAATACACTTGACCTTTGACCCCGATGACAACGTTGACCCAATAGTAAAAGCATTATCAAGCAATGGGAAAAGACCAAGTCGACTCCTTTATAAAAATGGAAGACTGTATGAATTTAATGTCAACGGACAACTGATTAAACGCGGACAGGGAATGAGCAGACATAAGAAGTTCCTGTTTTTTGGGGACAGATATTTGACAACAAGAAAAATGTATCTGAAAAAGAGAAATGGGAATTTGATATGGAGAGGAGAAGAAAATGCCAGCCGCTAACAAAAGCTATAAGTCATGGCGGCACGGTTGATATTTAATTTTTATATTTCGGTGTGCCGCCACGCCTTATAGCCCAACGTTACCGGCAACCTGAAGAGTAAGAAATGAAATGGGTCTTGATATTGGTAGGTGTTGTTTCGTTAGGCTGCAACCGTAGTCAAGAAATTGTGAAGAATGAAGGTTCAAGCGATTCAACCTTTCAAGCGCTAGTTCAAACAACTAGTGACTCGATATCACAAAGTGACTTCAAGGACTTTTTTGAGCGATTTAGCACTGATTCAGTATTCCAACTGAGTCGAATTCAATTTCCATTGGAGGTAAAACTTTGGATTGAGGAGGAGAAGCCATTGGAGAAACAGTTATGGAATAGAGGAGATTGGAAGTATTCGAGCTTTTATTATGAAGGTGAGTATGCATCTCGGTCAATCGATGCATATACCCAGAAAGTTAAAAGTTATGGAGACACGGTGAAATTGGAGATTCGAGGTGTAGACAATGGAATTTATACCGACTACAATTTCGTTAAAGTCGACGGCGACTGGATTTTGGTGTCGATTAGAGACTTTACAAACTAGAAAGGTGCCGGTAACACCACATATACGCCATTGCAGTTTGTTGTTTATATTTAGGTTAACAGCGACGGCGCATATGTAAGCGTTAGCGGCAATTGTAATACTATAATTGATGATGGATTTCGATCAAAAATTTAGGATTAACTTCATCGAAGACATTCTTGATGACAAGACTCAACAGCGATTAACCGTTCGGCCGAACACGGAACTAACGATAGTAATCACTATTCCACACAATGTATTTGAGTGGTTTGTAGATGTATTTGATGTGCAGGACAAAAAAATATATTCGAATTGGATAGATCACTATGGCGACACAGGTACAAAGCTAAAATCGGAGATGAAAGAGGCTGTAGAGAATTTTATTAAAACCGTAACGGCGTATCCTTTGCGCGTTGTTGCTAGTGCTACGCCTGAACGATCAATACTGGAGGTGTATAGGGACGAAATGTGGACTAATGATATTTATTGAACAATTATTGTTACTGCCGCTAACATTGTATATGCCGCATTTGCGTTTCGTGGTTAAATTGGAATGAAAACGCCAACGCGGCATATACTCGCGTTGGCAGCAATTATTTTTTGGACAGCGTGGACTAATTTCTTAAAGACAACGATGAAAGTCGCTTTGATAATCGGACTACTGAGCGTTTGTATTAGAGTAAGTGCTCAAAGTGAGGACTTTCCCGAGCTTCAAAAGTACAGCGTTCAGGATATTCATACCAGATTTCCTTTTGACCAGGTGAAGAAGATTATTCTTGTTTCATATGGGGTCGATGCTTCAAAGGGTGACAAAGATAACCTCGGAGACGAGCCGAAGAGATTTCCACTGAAAGGCGAGCAGATAGCGTTTGACGAAATGGATGATGTCGTTGCTATCCCAAAGGAAAAAATAGACACCGTTGCTGACATTCTATTTAATACTTGTTATCGTTGGCGGGAGACGGAGTATACTCCAGCGATGTGTTTCTTACCAAGGAATGCGATCATTTTTACTGATGTCAATGGTAAAGCGATCTGCTATATAGAAGTCTGTTTCGAGTGTAACAGAATGCGACCAAGCGACAAGCGAGTGGAAATTGAAAAGGAGATCTGTGACAACACATTGGACAAGCTTGAGTCGTTCTTTCTCAAGAGTGGACTAAGGACAGGCATAAAAAAGGTGAAAAAATAACTGCTGCCAACAATGGGTATGTGCCATTGTGGGGGTTCAGAGTAATTCGTAGTTTGTGTTTCAAACAACGTTCGGTCACGGTTGACAGTGACGGAGCAGGTCGCCAAAATCATTCCCTACGGTCATTCATTTTGGCTCCTATCCGCACAACGTCACATACACGAACGTTGGGTGCAATGGCCGCTGGACAAATGAGACAACTGATTAACATAGGACTTTTAATACTTGTATCATGCGGGACACCGACTGAGACGGTTGACAATTCTTACTACGTTGAGAAAGAATTAAGTTTTTACGACCCTTACAACCCGACTTATACGACTGACACTTGGATTAGAAAACCGGAGAACATTAAAATCGCACACGAGACGTTTAAGAAACTTGGCTATCGAGATATATTTTCAGAAGGACAATTCAACGAAGCACCTTGTTGGATTCCAGGACTCAATGAGGGTGTGAGAGGAAAGACTTGTCGAGACATCATTGACAGCTTAATCTTAAGTTACCCGACAATTGAGACGGCTGACAAGTACTACAAAGAATTTTGGTTGAGAAGAAAAGCAGAGAAGAACGACTCAATCGTTTTTGAAATTCTGAAAGAATTACAGAGCGGACTCTTTTACAATAAAGAATTGACCATTGACAACAGACTAGTAAATGACACTGTGGTAAACCTTATTAGAATTTCACGGGGACCAGTTGACGACCAAACATCAATACAGTATTTCAACTACTTAAAACAAATTGGGCTTCATGCATCGGCATACAACTTACTTTACGAGTGGACACCTTATGAGAACATAAAGTGGGACAAAGACAAACTTAAACAAGGACTAAAGCGAGATACAATAAAGTGTTGCCCGACACCAATCATTGAGGACAACAGTAAGTGAAGCGGCCACAGCACCCAACACTGTGCATATTTCATTGCTGGGGTTTAGTGTTGCGTTCTAGTTCTTGTTTCTTAATTTAGTTTTGCCAAGTGGGACAGAGCGCAGCAGGTCGCACTTGTCATGGCCGATGGCCATTTAACAAGCGCTCCTAACCCCGCAACGCAATATGCACTCCCGTTGTGGGCAAGGCCGCTGGACAGATTTGACAAAATGAAAAAGGTATTCGGGACAGTAATGTTAATTCTCGTTGGACAACTATCATTTGCCCAGAACGACATGACCATTGACCAGCCATTCTTCGGACTATCCTCGTATCCGACAGAGACGACTGAAATTAATTCCTTAGGACAACTACCAACTAAAATCCAGTTCATAGTGATGGAGGTAATTAAGACCTCGATGACAGATTTTGCTAGCAGCATTAAGTTTGTAAAAGGACAAGTTATAGACCTTGACAACTGGCTGACAAATGACTCAACTACTCAGACAGACTACCTGAGAGCCGTCCCCAAGTATCAACTATACTTTGAACTGAGCGACATGCGACTTAACATTAAGACCTATTGTTTCGAACTTAGCTTAGATTCTTATGGACAGCTATTAGCCTTAGACTGGCCAAGGGCTGACTACGGTAAAATTATAGACTTTGCTAATTCAAAATCAGTAAAAACCGAAGCGACAAATTTTTGCGACAGACAAAGGATACAAGACAGAGTCATTAATAAGTGAACTTAAATATGACACTGAATTAAATAAAATGTGCTGGCAAATTTCATTTTTGCAAAAGTCGACAGGGGACAATTTCAAATACAGAAGGGAATATAAAACCCTTGTTGTAGAGCTATCTCGCTGACAGTGTTAAAAGAGTTGGACATGTTTGCTGTAGGAATCGACTAGAAAGTATTCGCGAATGCGGCCCAGCCCACAACAACTTATATAAAACATGCCGGCACGGTTGATGTTAAATTTATTATTTTGGAGTGCCGGCACGTTTTATATACAAGCGTTGGCAGCAATGGGGCTGGACAACTTGGACTAACAGTAAAATAAAAAGTGAAATTAGGATACCCAATTAAACATTGGCTGACATCATTAATCATTGGGCCGACAATAATGATTGTCTATGACACCATAGACAATTCAAAATTGATGAATGACGCAATTGGGGTATACGTTCTATTTGTATCATTTGGAATTCTCTTCTCAATTCCGACATTTATAGTGTATGCATGGACATACAATGCAATAATTAAAACCGACAAGTCAAATTTAGCAATCAAGGCAGTTTTGATTACACTTGCCATCCTTGGAGTAGTTGTGACATTCTCACTGATTAAAGGGACATTGATATTTAAAGCATCAATCTTCTATTCCGTCGGACTAATAATAGGGAGTCTTTTTTATAACGTAAGACCAAAAGAAATAAAAGGACAAGCAAATTGACGGTTGATGCCCTACAGCTGCCAACAAAAGCTAAAAGTCATGGCGGCACGGTTGATGTTTAATTTTTATATTTCGGTGTGCCGCCACGCCTTATAGCTAGACGTTGTAGCCAATTTTATAAACTAACAGGACAATGAATAAAAGACTAGCACTGACGACAATAATATTAATAATGACAAGTGTTGCATTTTGCCAAGACTTGTTGGACACTGATAAATATAAAGACGCAGAAATATTTGTAGTCAAGAAAGGCTATGACGTTCAACAAAGACTAGAAGAGATAAAGTCAATAGCGGGTAAAGAAGTGACAGTTTACCAGGTTTAAGGAAAACAGAATAAAATAAAACTAACTTATACAGGGACAGCTGAAATGTCGGACCACCCAAAATTCTCGGACAAGGACAGAGCTAGTCTGATAATAGTTAGAATAAAAAGAAAATGGGACAATGAGGGCATATTTTCCATTGACCAACGACAGTAAATACAGGATATACTTAACAGAGAACATGAAATAAAACTGGCTACAACACAATGTATAATCCATGGCGCTGAAAACGAGGACATTTTTTTACTTTTGCTCAACGCCACGGCTCATACATAAACGTTAGCGCGAATGGCCTAAAGACAATGACAGCAAAGGAACTAATAGAAATATGGGACAAGGAACACATCTTTAAGTTCGACGCGAAGGGCTTGCAGAGACGTGGTGTTGATAGCGAAACAATTGAGATATTGTCTATTGTAGGCCTGCCTGAAGATGCGGCGCCATTCTTAATATTTGGCGGAATTCACAATGGCGACAGCATTGCTGAAATCTACGGTACCGGGAACCACCACGAACAATTCTTGATCGAAATTGGGACAGATGGATCTGGTGATCCAATCTGCATAGACCTCAGAAACAAAAGCCAAATTGTTGTCTGTGATCATGAGGGTGGTTTCGAGAAGAGGTATATGAATTCCTCGGTGACGGATCTGCTTCGCTTTATCACGCTCTACAGAGAGTTTGGACAGAAACTCATTCGGACGAAAGGAGAAGATGCATTTCTCGATGCCAATTTCACCGATGAAGAACTAGATGACCTATTAAGACAATTTAGCCTAGTAGACAAGCATGCGCTCCATGAGGGGACATATTGGAGCGGTGAGATTCAAACGTTAAAAGCTAACCGAGAATTCTACCAGGGCGACGGCCACGGGCGCTAACACCACATATACGCCATGGCAGTTTTTGGTTAGATGGAAAGGCAAACTGCAACGGCGCATATGTCAACGTTGTAGGCAATTAGACTAGAAAGATATGTCAAGAAGTTACCACGCCACACATTCTCAAGTAAAGAGAAAGACAAAAAGGGAAATAGATGAGATGGCAAAGGATGCTGGTTCAATATTGGACGAACTGGCAACGAAGTCGTTGACGAAGAAAGCCGTCAAAAGGAAAAGGAAGACGGAGAAGGGACAAAAGTGAAGTGTCGGCAACGGCAATTCGAATAGAATAGAGATGCCGTCGCGACCGGTACTAATACCATCCAGGTAATTCTAGGATTGAATATCAAAGAACTGCCTACAACAACGTATATGCCCCATTGGTGTTTGTTGTTAACTTTGAAAGCGAAACGCCAACGCGGCATATGCTAGCGTTAGGCGCAAGGCCCTTGGACAGATTTGAGAAATGAAAATAACATCATTAAGAATATCGAATATATTGAGCTTTCGACATGTGGCGGACATCTCGACAGCGACAGCAATTTCATTTGAAGACAATTTGAACATTATAATTGGTGAGAACGGTGCAGGAAAATCCACTGCACTTGAGGTCATTAATTTTTTATTCAAAAGGGTGTTATTCAAACAATACAATGTAAACCAAGACTTATACACAAATCGGACAAACATTCAATTTAACGATAGAAAACAAATACTTTCTCCAGCGAATAACATGTCCTATTCGGGCTTTCGTCTTGAACCAAATTGGAATACTGAAAGTCAACCACAAATAATCCGAATATCCGTACGGTTAGACGACATTGACAAAGAAAATATCCGGAGTCTAAAGGCAAGTATTCCTAGTTTGAGTACAACTGGTACTTCTTACACCAATAAGGCAATCAACACGTCCGACAACTTTCAAGAAGAATATACTTTGGATGTAACCCTTAACAAACAGACCAATCAATTCGCTGTCACATTAACAAGTGGTACGCAAGATTTTGGGTACGAGTATTTGACAGAGTACAATTTTTACAAAGAACTAATAGAACTTTACAACTTAGAGCATTCTGATGGAACAGTTCCTCAACTTTATGAATCATTTACGCTAATAAGTAGTTATAGAAATTATCATGCATTCAACACATCCATTTCGTTACGCGACCAACATCCATCTCAGCAGATACAACAAATAAGGAGTCAAGATTATTCCAAAAGTTTAAATGCCAATGAGCAATCTGAGCCAAGTATTTTTAGCTTAGTCAGATTAAGAGTAGCTGAGAAACACTTTAGCTTAATTTCAGACAAGCTCTCAGAGAAGGAATGCGAACAAATGGCCAACGTGCTTCCGTTTATAGTTTCAATCAACAAAAAACTTAAACTAATTAACCTTGAGTGCAAGATTAAACTTCTGGACTTGAGAACTTGGCAATATACGTTTGAGTTCTTCGACCTAAGGAGGCAAAAAAAACTAGCGGACATAAACAGTCTAAGTGCTGGACAGAAAGCAATAACACATCTCGTTTTTGAGGGATATGGGCGCGGAGATATAAAGGGCGGTGTAGTAATAATAGATGAACCTGAAATACACCTACACTACCAATTTCAAAATGAGTACTTACAAGTAATTCGTGAGTTAAACAAGGAACAAAATTGCCAATATATACTTGTAACGCACTCAGAGGCTCTAATAAACTCATCGACAATTAATCAAGTCAAAAGGTTTTCACTGGAGAGTAACGGCTTCACAGAAATAAAATCGCCAACCCTTACTACTGACCAAAAGACTTTGATAAAGATACTTGACAACACAAGGTCAACTTATGCCTTCTTTGCTAAGAAAGTACTACTAGTAGAAGGCGACACTGACAGATATTTCTATAAATCAATAATCATTGAAAAATATCCTCACCTTGAACAAATTATAGCTGTACTTTATATGGGAGGAAAAGGAGGCTACACGGAGTGGAGTAAATTGTTCGGTAGCTTCGGACTCTCGGTTTACGCAATACTTGACTTGGACTACTTAATTAATGCATGTTACCCCGCTGACAAAGGAAAACGAGTAAAGACAAGTACTGAAGTGGCAGAGTTCAAACAAAGAAATCCAGACTGGGAAACGAAAATTGATGGACTTTATAGCCAAAACATTTTCATTCTAAAAAATGGAGACCTTGAGCACTACTTATCTATTCCAAAAGGACTGACAGAGACAATTGATTTTTGCAATACAAGACTGAATTCATACCTATTGGACGAATCAAATTTAGAAAGCAAGGAGGTTCGTAAAATTGTTGAATTAATTATGAGTTAAAGGGCCCAGCGCCTAACAAAATGTTTATGCAATGCGGAGGTTTCGTGGTAAATTGAAGTTTATGTTTCGAAATGGAGTTCGGTCACGGGGGACAGTTCAGAGCAGGTCGGGCAAAACATTTCGCTGCGCTACATTTTTTTGCCCTCCTATTCCCCGGACAGCATAAACATAAACGTTGTAGGTAAGGCGGTTGGACAAACGGAAAGAAGAAATTAAATAGGGCGACAATAACCTAACGCCAATAAATGGAGATACATCCAGTCATATATATCATTGCTTTTTTATTCCTGGCTCGGACAATTATTTGGCGGACATTTCCAATGAGGTTATCAGTCAAAGGATTTAAATACGTTCACGTAGAAAATGATGGTTCAGTGAGGGAACTCGACAAGGAAGAGCAGAATTTTCTTCAAGAAGAATTCCACCCGGCTGACGGAGCTAGACCGTACATTAAGACTAATTATTGGCAGAAGACCCCAGATAAAAAGTTGCATGGCTTCTTGAAAAAGAGCCGTGTCCCATGGTGGATAAAAATAGAGGGGAATGCTGGGAGGACAACAATGTTTAAAAACTTTCGGCTGGACAACTCCGTCAAGACTTGGAACTCGGACAACGACCCGTTTGACAATCTGACGTCTAAGCAAATACAGGACTCTTAATTTAAAGCTCTCACGAAACCGCCCTACCTACAACAACAGCTATAAGTCATGGCGGCACAGTTGATATCTATTTTGACTATTTTGGAGTGCCGCCACGCCTTATAGCTAGACGTTGCCAGCCATAATTCTGTTGAGATACAGCCGTGAAGAATAAAATCTTAAGACACATAATTTCATCTTTGACCGGGACAACGATCATCTACCTATTGATGAGACTCGAAAGCGAATTATGGGGAATTAAAAATCAAATGACTCAGGACGAAATAAGGGAGCTTGAAAATTTTGAAATCTCTGACCTTTTAATAATCGGACTATTCTATCTATTTGTTGTTATTGTTCAATTTGGATTGGTACTGCCTTCATTTGACTGGATGACAAGTAAGAATAAATTAACAATTAAAAACGTAGTTGTCTTGGGACTAATTCTCGCCATTGCTACAGGACTATCATTCGGACTCTTTTTTGGGACGATGGAACTCGGAATAAAAGATGTATTAGAAAGTATTGCAATTGGACTTTTTGTGTTTCTTGTTTTTTTTACGGTGGACTTCTTTACATATATTAAGTTGGGTGGAAAGAATTACGGCTGGCAACAAAATGTATAATCCATGGCGCTGATAAGGAGGACATTGTTTTATTTTTGCTCAGCGCCACGACTTATACATAAACGTTGGGCGCAATTATTTACTTATTAGAATATTCACAATACTTTTCCTTTTGACGTTGATACTGCAATCATGTACTGACATGCCGAGTGACAAAGCACTGGACGCAAGGATGAAGACAAAAATACTTTCAGGTGCAGACAGGTTGATAATGAAAGAGCTAACAGATTTCAAGTGGGACAGTCTTTTGATCTTGAGACCGTATTCTGTGCCGGACAGGATTGAGGACGATTTAGACATCAATCTTTCAACGATAAAGTATACGGGAATTGACTACGGAGACAATACAAACGTGCTTGTTTACCTTTATCAAGGTGAAGTTGTAAATATGGTTGACTTTGATCGCTACCCAGGTGACTTTTCAAAGAATGACCCTGAATTGATTCCCAAAAGTAAGGCCGTATTTGAGATAACTGTCACAGATGAGAAAAATATTAACGGGGACAAGTGGATTGAAATAGTAGCGGTAAAGTAAATAACTGCGCCCAACAAAAGCTATAAGTCATGGCGGCACGGTTGATATTTAAGTTTTATATTTCGGTGTGCCGCCACGCCTTATAGCAAAACGTTGTGCGTCATGGCTGAAAAATAAGTAAATTGTGTTAAACAAGTCTGATTTATGAGTACCGCCGAGCTGAAATCAAAACTGCACCATATTCTTGAAGGGATAGAAGACGAAAGACTGTTGCACGCAATCCATGCTTTCTTGGAAGAACGCGTTACTCAAGAGACCGGAAAGATTTGGGAGAAGCTAACTGATGACCAACGAGAAGAAGTATTGCTTGCCTACGAGGAATCAGAGAATGAAGAGAATTTAATTGACTGGGAAGAGGTGAAGAAGAAGATGAAATGAAAGTCTTTCTCTCCCGTAGGGCGGTCCAGAGCTATACACGAATTCGAGACTACATAGAGCAAGAGTGGGGCACATCTGTCGCCGAGTCGTTCGAAGTAAAGGTAAACGATCTATTCACACTTCTTGCTAACTATCCTGAGATTGGCGTTGTTGAGCGGAAGGATATTCGAAGTTTCCAACTAACGCATCAGACGAGAGTTTTCTATAGGGTAAAGGAGAACCGAGTGATTGTTCTTTCTTTGTTTGATGTGAGACAGGATCCCAGAAAGAAACCGATCTAAGGGCCGGCCACACGCCGCACAACAATGTATATGCCGCATTGCCGTTTCCTGGTTAACTTTAAAAGAAAACGCCAACGCGGCATATACTAGCGTTGTAGGCAATTTTTCAGGACAGTATGGAGATCAATCAAGGGACAATAGAGCGACTGACAAAACTTAGAGAGAAGAAAAAGTTTACAGAATCTGACTGGGCAAAACGCGGACTGAATCCTTCCGACGCGGACAAGGTTAGTAAAATGACTCATTTGACCGATACCTGTTTAGATGAGCTCTTGGCTGACTTAAAATCAAACGCGAAAGAAAAGCAAATAAGAAAAACTCTCACGAAAGGGCTTAAGAGATTTAAGACGAGTCATTACGACACAGAGGAGAAAGAATTCATTGCTGACGAGTTTCACAACATTGGTTCAATCCTGGGACTAGATATCGCGGGGAATTTAAATGGCTGGCTATATGGTAAGGTACTTGGGGCAATTATCGGACTAACGAAAAAGAAGGAAATCGTTGTTGATACGAAATCATTTGAGTGTACCAAATGCAAATTGAGCCTAAACGTGAAGATAGTCTCGCTACGAGAAGGTATTACAAATTCTTGGTTCATCGCGCAATGTAATCAATGCGGAGAGTACAATCTGCTTTCGACCGGAGACAATGTAGGCGAGATTAGATTTGAGAACTTCACCTCCATTGAAAATTTCTATGGTGACGACAATACGGAGCAACACGCGAGGACTAGATTAGAACAGATACGATACTTTAAAGGGCGGAGTTGAAAAACTGCCTACAACAAGGGCTATATGTCATTGCCGGGTTAAGTTTGAACGGAAAGTATTATCGTTCAAAGAACGTTCGGTGGCGTGGAGAGTTTCGGAGCAGGTCGCGTTAAACATTCCGCTGCGCTCCATTTATTAACGCTCCTCAACCGGCAACACCATATAGCCAAACGTTGGGCGCAATTATTCCTCGGACAATGAAGTTATATCTCACAAAGCAAAATATTAAAACGACTGACTTTATTCTTCTTGAAACTGACGGTAAGTTCTTGAAAAAGACTACAGGCAAAGTTGGGAAATCAGGAATTGGGAATTCTACATTGAATGCGGGGACAGATGAACTGGCTATTAAGGAAGCAGAAAATCAAGCTGACAAATTTCGGACAAAGGGGTATAAGGACTCACCAACACCCACTGACTTGGAAACGCGTGACGTTGTATTTGATAAAGCTAAGTGGCACGTCAATGACGAATTCCCCAAGGAACTGGACTCCTTTCAGAGTTATGTTCATTCTGGACTGTTCATTTGCTGGCTAGTGGACAAAGGACTTTTTGAAGAAGACTTTGAAAAAGAAAACAAAAGAGGCATAGAAGCATTAAGGTTAAGACAAGTCAGCCCGACAACATTTTATCGTGAGCATCTTGACGGAGTATTTACCTCAGAAGGCCTTAAAATGGACGCAATTAAATTTACAGAGACCTATTTTGATTTTGAGAAAGGGAAATATATCGCGGACTATTTGGAGATTCTGGACCCAGACAACAAATTGAGTTCTTTGTTTTATGTGGCCGACACCTGGGAGAACTACGACAAACTCAAAAATGTCATTGACAACAGATATAGGTTGTGGCATGAAAATCGGAGTAAGGAATAACTGCGCCCAACAATGTGCATATTTCATTGCGGGGGTTCAGTGTTGCGTTGTAGGTTCTGTTTCTTAATTTATTTCGGTCACGTGGGACAATTTTGCAGCAGGTCGCGCTTGTCATGGCCGCTGGCCATTTAACAAGCGCTCCTAACCCCGCAACGCAATATGCACTCACGTTAGCGGCAATGCACTATGGACAGCGTTATGAGACGGAGGAGACTTATTATATTCGGATTTATTGTTCTTACCTCGTGTAATCTTGAATACAAAACTTGCGATTTTGATTCACCGGATGAACAGGTGAGAATCTACAGCCACGTTTTAAACGAATTAGTTGAACGACATTTTTATAATTTTTACTTGGGACAGGAGGAAGAGCGGATCTTCAAATTGTCTACTTCCGACAATCCTGACACAGCAAAAATAGAGGAAGAAGTAACTCAACTGCAGAATGAAATATTTCATGATTCCGCGAAATTTTGTAATGTATTTCTTGATACGACTCTTAGAAGGGAATTTAATCCTTGGACCTATTACGTGAGAGATACAAGTTCGTATGCAACACAGCTAAAAAAAGTGATTAGACTATTTTCAGACGAAGGTGGTCAGGTAATAGATAGCTTAAATAGTATGCAGGAGAGGATCAGTCCAAAGGATTTTCATTTATGTACCTCAAGAGTTCTTTCACTGGCAGATATCAGGAATCATGAAAATAAATGCGTGATAGGCGTAGTAAGCTTTTCAAAAGTATTCTTAGAAAAATCCGGCCGAAAAGGAATCCTCTACTATAGCTTTCGATGTGGCGGACTCTGTGGCAAAGGTGAGCTTTTAATTATTGAAAAAGTGAAAAATCGCTGGACCATAGTAGACGGAATGATAATGTGGATTTCCTGACCGTGCACGTGCCGCTAACAAAGTATATAAAACATGCCGGCACTTTTTGTTGGCTAATTATTAAATTGGAGTGCCGGCACGTTTTATATACAAGCGTTGGCGGTAATACCCATACAGACTGAGAAATGACAGTTGACCAAGCAATAGAAAGACAAGAAACGTTGGACTTTTTAAAAGTAGCAGCAGAATATTGTTCATTCGTGGAGAATGAGAATTCACAAGGACTCGAGTTTCAAATCAAAACTAGACGAATCCTTGCTTCACTCTATCTGACAGCAATTCAGATTCCCGAAGTCTCAGTGACAAGCGATAAGGAATTTGATAATCGGGTGACTGACGACCAGCAACAAAAAATCATTAAAAAACTCTCGGACAATATTAACACAGGGAGATTTTACTGGGACACGTTCGACCCAACGGATGAAAATGATAAAGAGCCGGTGTGTGATGACTTGGTGGACGACCTAGGGGATATTTACAGAGACATCAAAAGTTGCCTAACGACATATGACCAAGGGACAATTGATGCTAGAGAGCATGGACTTTGGGAGTTGAAATTTACCTTCAATGCGCATTGGGGACAACACAACATCAATGCATTAAGAGCGCTACATTCAATAATAGAACACGGGTGAGGGTACTACCGCCAACAAAGTGTTTATGCCAGCTTGGGCATTTCGTGTCCTCACTCCTTTCGGCTTCTTTATTAGATTTGTGTAGGCGGATAATGTGGATGGTCGGCTTTGTCATTCCTTCGTCATTTAACAAAACCTCCTAGCCCAAGCCGTCATAAACACAAACGTTAGCAGCAAGACTCATAAAGATGAAAGCAATTCTTCCATTGATTTTGATCATCGGCTCTTTTACTTCTGGAGCACAGACTAATGTTTTAATTGGGCAAATTCAAACAAAGAAAGGTGAACCAATTCCGAATTGTATTGTGAAGGTCAAGGGAATGCAAATCTCTGCAGTGTCTGATGTTTGTGGTCAATTTGAAATTGACTTAGTGAACTTAGCAGACTTTAACTTGGAGATTAACATGATAGGATTTGAAAACTGGCAGTTGGGAGCTGAGCGATTATCAGGGCAGACCAAAGTGATAATCAAATTAATAGACTTCCCTGAAATGAAAAACAAATATTGTAAAGGGAAAAGGAAATTCAGGCAGGTAAAAGAAATTGTATTGAATCACTAGACAGGCTCGCCCTGCTGCTAACAATGTATATGGCGCATTGTCGTTTTGTTGTTAATTTTGAAGTGAAAACGCCAACGCGCCATAGACTAGCGTTGTGGGCAAGGCCGCTGGACAGATTTGACAAAATGAAAAAGGTATTCGGGACAGTAATGTTAATTCTCGTTGGACAACTATCTTTTGCCCAGAACGACATGCCCATTGACCAGCCATTCTTCGGACTACCCTCGTATCCGACAGAGACTACTGAAATTAATTCCTTAGGACAACTACCAACTAAGATCCAGTTCATAGTGAGGGAGGTAATGAAGACCTCGATGACAGATTTTGCTAGCAGCATTAAGTTTGTAAAAGGACAAGTTATAGACCTTGACAACTGGCTGACAAATGACTCAACTACTCAGACAGACTACCTGAGAGCCGTCCCCAGGTATCAACTATACTTTGAGCTGAGCGACATGCGACTTAACATTAAGACCTATTGTTTCGAACTTAGCTTAGATTCTTATGGACAGCTATTAGCCTTAGACTGGCCAAGGGCGGACTACGGTAAAATTATAGACTTTGCTAATTCAAAATCAGTAAAAACCGAAGCGACAAATTTTGCGACAGACAAAGGATACAAGACAGAATCATTAATAAGTGAACTTAAATATGACACTGAATTAAATAAAATGTGCTGGCAAATTTCATTTTTGCAAAAGTCGACAGGGGACAATTTCAAATACAGAACGGAATATAAAACCCTTGTTGTAGATGCTATCTCGCTGACAGTGTTAAAAGAGTTGGACATGTTTGCTGTAGGAATCGACTAGAAAGTATTCGCGAATGCGGCCCAGCCCACAACAACGTATATAAAACATGCCGGCACGGTTGATTTTAAACTTATTATTTTGGAGTGCCGGCACGTTTTATATACAAGCGTTGGCGGTAATAGCTAAGTAGCTTCGGCACAAAACAATGACTGAAGACAAAATTCGAATTTTTACAGACCTTATGATTACACCTAAGGGAGCGTTAGGTGTAAAACGTTATTTTAATTCTGTTACAAGGAATTTACCGATCAAGTGGCGTCTTTGTCGCGAGAAAACTTATAGTGACAACGATACATTTCGCATACTGATAGATGTTGTTTGTTTTGAAACACCAGCATTTGTTGACACGAGAATGGATAAGACCTTGTCTGGGTTTATTTACCTAGGACTTACTGACGATTCTATCATCCTATTAAAGGTTGATTTCAGCATCGACATCCCTAAAGAAGAGAGTCTTGAAATTATTGGATACATTCTCCACTCCTTTCATGAAACTGTTCTAAAACCGAATAAGCACTATCAAAACTTTAATCATTCCTTCAAATTTGGTGGACCTAGTGATGAAAATTGGTTCAAGTCTGACATACGAGACGAGCGGTCAATAAAATTATTTTCAAAGGCGGATCAAAAGACGTATTTCTTGGCAAGAAGTGAGAAGGCGAAACATCTGCATAAGCAGATCAGCTATCCACCTCCAAACAATATTTCTCTTTCCCTTAGCCTAATGAAGAAATCAATAAGTAGAGCACACGCTAAACTTAAACAGTTACTTTCAACAGAGGGTAAAGTTTTAAATATTGACGCTGACCAAAAACCATTACTTTTTGACTATCTCGAGGAAATACAAACTAGTGCTATCTTTTCTTACATCGCTATTGAAGGATTTGCAAATGCTGTTATCCCAGAGGACTTTCAATACGACAGAACAAATGAAAGAGGCATCAAGGAGACATGGAGTAAACAGAACATCGAAAGATGGATGAGCACGAGTGAAAAGGTAGGAGTCATTTTGCCAATGATCTTAAAATCTGACGACATAAAGACTCAACCATTCTGGCCAGACTTTAAAGGGCTCGAAGTACTTAGAAACGACATTGTGCATCAGAAAACAATCGATAGAGGGACAAAACTTGATCCTGGTATATACAGTCAAATGCTTGGTGACAATATTTTCCAAACAATAGCTTCGTCCGTTAAGGTGATTGATTTCTTTTACCGAATCGACAATGCGCATCCTTATTTCCCTCTTGGACTTGGTATAGCAAAATTTCAAGTCCATGAAATTGAAAGCATGGAAAAGCATTTTAGGCATCTCAATGATGATGAATTATAGATGTTGCTACTACCGCCAACACAAGCTATAAGTCATGGCGGCACGGTTGATATTTAATTTTTATATTTCGGTGTGCCGCCCGCCTTATAGCAAAACGTTGGCGGCTATTAATGAGAGTTGCGAATCAAGGCGTTGAACGGTAAATGGTAGTGTAATTCATTAGAATGGGAATTGGGTTTGTAATTCTTCTGCATCTTGTCGGAATAGGTATCGTAAGTGTGATTGTTTCAATTCCAACCGGCCTACTTACTACTTTATTGAGTAGCAAGGAGAGGAGGAAACAGAAGGTTTTTGCCGCGGTACTTTCGCCATTCTTTGCATTTTATACTTTCTATTTTGTCGCATTATTTGGATCAATTGTAGTCTCTGAGATTAAAAATGTTGACGTTGGAATCGGTGATTCCTTCTATGTTCCATTGGGGGACAATTGTGAACTACGATTTATTGATCTACCTGAGTATGCGTACATAGAAAATAATGGAAAGCAAATAGTATATGCCATATCTGAGGTTCAGCAGGTAGGACACCATATCTACGGTAAAACAACAGACGATAAGTATTTTTCGTACGAGATTAAAGCGGGAGAACTAAAGAAATTTGATAGTATGGATAAACTCTTGGTTAAGAGCTCTGCCATGGAGATTGAGCTTACGCCAGTTAATGAGTTTTATAATGATAGAAGAAGCACGGTTGTTGGCTTTTGGATGATAGCCGTGGGGATCATTGCTGCAATTGCAAGTTTAACGATTGTCTATCTACTGATAAGGGTGATAGTTGGATATCTGAGCTTCAGGTGAGAAGTAAACAGCCGCCAACATTGTATATGCCGCATTGTCGTTTGTCGTTAACTTGTAAATGAAACGCCAACGCGGCATATACCAGCGTTAGCAGCAAGCATTAATAATAGAACTTTGACCATTACAAAAGACTTAATTAAGAAGTTAGTCCTCGTGTGGACAGCAATACTATTGTTCTATGACATCTTCACAGCCGTTCAGGCCGACACTAATGAGGAGTTCTACTGGATAATTTTCGCCTTCATTGCTATTGACGCCGTTGTCTATTGGACAAGTTATCAGATGGTTAAAGGTAAATATTGGGCACTTGTGACTTTGATATTCTATTTTGGACTTCGGACAATCAGTATCTACACAGAGGACTTCTCCTTCTATATTAAATCGGGTTTGAATATTGAGATACTAATAGCTAAAACAATTGGTATAAATGCAACAGCATTGATTGTCTTTGTGTTGCTGATCCGTGAATTGCACAAAACAGTGGTGACAAATGACAGGGAATCTATGACTAAAGAGAACTAATCATCAAGCGTGTGCATTAATGTCAGCTGCCAACAGGGGCTATATGGCATTGCCGGGCTGATGTAAGCGGAATGTATTATCTTTCTAAAATACGTTTTGGTTACGTGGGATGGAGCCGTAAGGTCGCGTTAAACATTTCGCTTCGCTGCATTTTTTAACGCTCCCAGTCCGGCAACACCATATAGCCAAAACGTTAGGCACAATTCATTTTAGATGGCGACGAGACTATTTAATATAATTACAATCGGATCGTTACTAGTTTTCATACTATTCGTGACTGCGTTTTTCTTTATAGGTAGTAAAGAGGCCTTTGATAAACAACTTGACGAGCTTCCAAGATATTTTCTGGGACGGACAATCGGAGGCGCCGTAATAGGAATTTTTGGGTGCGTTATCGTAGCGGCCGGGAATTTCCTTTTTGACAAGGAGAATGGCGCTATCGGAGAGAAAGGATTTTTAAAATTGTGCTATTGACAT
Source organism: Chryseolinea sp. (assembly GCA_049840655.1). GTDB lineage: Bacteria > Bacteroidota > Bacteroidia > Cytophagales > Cyclobacteriaceae > Chryseolinea. The sequence goes on along the minus strand of JASGJX010000026.1, from coordinate 164,303 downwards.
TGTTGCTGAGTATTTTGACTTCAGTAATCGGAACTGGGATTTTCTTTTATCATTAATTGTGCAGAATTGAACTGTGCCTAACAACGTATATAAAACATGCCGGCACTTTTTGTTGATTAATTATTAAATTGGAGTGCCGGCACGTTTTATATACAAGCGTTGGGTGCCATACCTTTTTGACAGATGAGACTTCTAATAATACTTCCGACATTTTTACTTTTTAGTTTCTGTGGACAGACTAACACACAGGACAAGTCAAACGACATGACGACCTACTCGGACTGTGACCTTATAAGGAAGAACTTTAACAAACGACTGAAAGAAATAACTTGGGACAAAGACCCTGAGAAAAGCAATGACAGACTAATAACTGACGACTTCTTTAATAAGTACCTCAAGGACATCAAGGAATTTAGAACAAGAAACGAATACGTTGACTTGTACTATCATTCCGTTCCGAACATATTAACAGACAAGTGCCTGGTTATCATTAAAAGTGTATTCAAATACGACCAATATTCCTACTCCTATAAACTCGTTGACTTGGGACTGAAACCAAAAGTTATTTTTGAGTTAGCTGCCCTTGAAGACTATCCAGACGGACAAAGAAGAATTAAATCTATTTTCCTTGACGATGATAGTGTAAGGAAAACACGAGTGACAGAGTATTTGGGCGACCTTGACGACAAGACAGACAAATACGAAGTAATCACTGACTCATTAACTTTGACGTACAGACTTCGAGACAAAGAATTTGTATTGACAAGGAGTGATTCAGTTAGGACTATAAAAAAATAGGGGCGGAAAGGTACGGCACCCAACAGCGTGCATATGCCATTGCCGGGGTTCAGAGTAATTCGTATTTTGGGTTTCAAAACAACGTTCGTCACGGTTGACAGCGCCAAAATCATTCCCTTCGGTCATTCATTTTGGCTCCTACACCCGGCAACGTCATATGCACAAACGTTGGGCTCAATTCTATTGGACAGATGAGATTCGTGGTATTTTTTATATGTTTTCTGTTTTCCGAGACAATGTTGTGTGGACAGATTAAGGTACGTATCTATTTCCAAAGCGATTGCGACAATTCTATTCACTGCCTTGAATTTGAACTTCTGAACCTTGATGACACAGTTCATGACATTCAATCGAAAAATGGAATTGCAATTGTTCCATCGAAAGGCAAGTACATGTTGACGTCGCACCATTCTTGGGCAGACGACAGAATTGCGACCTTCAGTCAAACAATTTCTATTGACAATTCAATTGAACAGACAGATACATTGAATATTCCAAAGATAAAATTTACATGGGATGGAGTACTTCACGGATCTGGCTACTGGAATTATTTCAACTGCGACAAATTGTGTGACGGACATGAAGTTGACTTTTACCCAAATGGACGGAAACGGACAGAAGGTGAATTTATATCAGGAAAACCGACTCATATAATTGAATACCGGCAAAATGGGACCAAGGAAAATGAATTTTGGTACGTTCTGGGGACACAGTTTTACACGCGGGTTGACTATTTTGATGAATCAGGTGACTTAGGATGAATATGAGCTTTATGAAAGGAAATCGAAACGTAAAACTGTAAAGACCACATATACTGCAAACGGAGAAAAAACTGGACGTGAAGTAATAGGATATACGATTGCGAAATAGAACTGCGCCCAACAACAAATATGCGCGATTGCAGTTCTGTTGTGAATTTTGAAAGGAAAACTGCAACGGCGCATATTTAAGCGTTAGCAGGCATTTATGAGACGGATTACGCTATTAATATTCACGATACTTATCATAGGATGTACCAACTCGACTGAAAATCGTACGACTGGCGACATTCCACAGGACACTGTTTATGATGGGGATATCATTGGGAGAGAGACATTGGAGACAAAAAGGCCGACCATTCAATTGGACAATGGTGCAGGAGAAATCCCACGATTCGCTATAGGAGATACTTCAATTTTACGGATTCGGATTCCTAGATTTACTGAGTATGAAATACATCTAGATGATATTGTTGGTGCGACAGTGATAAGAGTTGACAGTGCGCACAATAAGTTTCTGGTGATTCCGGAGGACAATCAATTCTCTTTTATTCTCAATCAATTCTATCCAACTGGACAAGTTATTCGATACACAAGAAATTGGAACGAACTGAAGTCGGCCTATGAGGAACAAATAGTTCCATTGGACGGTATGATTCGAATAACAAAGCTTGATTTCAAAGCGGAATAAACGCCTGCTAACAATGCATATAAATCATGCCGGCAGAGTTTGATGATTAATTATTAATTTGGTCTGCCGGCACGCTTTATATGCGAACGTTAGCGGCAAGGCACAAGAAAGGACAGATATGAGATATGTTATAATTTTAGTTGGACTATTAATTGCTTGTTCACAGGCCATCACTGGGACAAAGTCTTATCAATTAGCTGACTCTAATTCGGATAAGGATTTTTTAAACAAGACGATTGAGGAGTATAGAAAAAAAGGATTCGATTATGCAAACCCGTCACTCGTGATTGATGGATATCTGTACAAGGGGACGGACTTAAACTCCATATCTCAATTAAAGCTTAAGAAATGTGAATTAAAATCAATTCACTTTATGAATGCCGGTGGAGCGAAGAACATTTATGGACAAATTGGAGAAGGCGGGATTATTTTAATTGGAACGAAGAAGTGCGAGGACAAAACGGAATTGAAAATTGGTGACAGTTTAAACTAAAAAGGTTGAAGAAGTGACCAGCCGCTAACGAAAGCTATAAGTCATGGCGGCACAGTTGATTTTTATTTTGATATTTTGGTATGCCGCCACGCCTTATAGCTAGACGTTGTGCGTCATGGGCCGAAAAATGAGTAAATTGTGTTAAACAAGTCTGATTTATGAGTACCGCCGAGTTGAAATCACAACTGCACCGGATTCTTGAAGGGATAGAAGACGAAAGACTGTTGCACGCAATTCATGCTTTCTTGGAAGAACGCGTTACTCAAGAGACCGGAAAGATTTGGGAGAAGCTAACTGATGACCAACGAGAGGAAGTATTGCTTGCCTACGAGGAATCAGAGAATGAAGAGAATTTAATTGACTGGGAAGAGGTGAAGAAGAAGATGAAATGAAAGTCTTTCTCTCCCGTAGGGCGGTCCAGAGCTATACACGAATTCGAGACTACATAGAGCAAGAGTGGGGCAAAACTGTCGCCGAGTCGTTCGAAGTAAAGGTAAGCGATCTATTCACACTTCTTGGTAACTATCCTGAGATCGGCGTTGTTGAGCGGAAAGATATTCGAAGTTTCCAACTAACGCATCAGACGAGAGATTTCTATAGGTAAAAGGGAACCGAGTGATTGTTCTTTCTTTGTTTGATGTGAGACAGGATCCCAGAAAGAAACCGATCTAAGGGCCGGCCACACGCCGCACAACAATGTATGTGCCGCATTGCCGTTTCCTGGTTAGCTTTAAAAGAAAACGCCAACGCGGCATATACTAGCGTTGTAGGGCATTTCTGGAAAGAGTATCGATAAAATGAGGGATGATAGATTACGTTACAAGAGCCAGGTACTGAAGTTAATCCAAGTTCAGGACCACGTTGTCAATCATTCCAGTATAATGGACTTTGCGACAAAGGAAGCATTCTTAAACTTCACAAGAATAAGTCGTGAGCAACTGGACCATGAGTTGACGTTGACTCAAATGAAGTCTCTTGCAAGCGGGATTCTGACTTTTTGGCGAGAAAGCGTCGGTGTTGAGGTAGAAACATTCTGGGCAGAACTTAGAAGCCAAAATATCGACTTCGAAAGAAGGGATGAATTAGTATTTGCGATAGCAAAAGGGCGGTTTCGAAGAGTTGATATAGGAATGGCAGCAAGGAAAGATTGGATTCTATTGAGGGATCTCGATTCGGTTAAGAAGCGGTTCTCGGAACGAGAGTTGGCAATAATCGATCAGGTGATAAAAAAAGATGAAATCGAAAGGCTCGAGATTTTGAGGAAATGCCTAAAGAATAACGAGATACCGCAATCAAAGTATCTAAAGTTTGGTGAGTGCATGGCATACTTTGCTCACTGTGCACTCTTCGACCAATATTTCTCCCGGGACCAAGTTGAACAACTCAACACGATTTGGCGAAACTTTGAGAGCAAATAAGAAACGCCCTACAACAAAGTGTGTGCAATTTAAATTTGATTAATTATTTTTAAATGAAAACTGCACATACACAGACGTTGTGTACCATAGCCTTTGGACAAATGAATCTTCGAATACTCATACTTCTCGGACTTGTAACAGTAAGTTGTGAACCCAAAACTCCCGACTTAAGAGAACATTTGGACGGCTGGGAGTACGTGACAACTTTTAAAGTTCTGCCCAACAAGACAATTTCGGTTGTTGACAAAGAATCAAAAATTATGACCGGGGACAATCACGTTCTTATTTTTGACCTTGAGAGAAAACCAATCTTTAAACCAGGACAAGAATTGACAGACCTGCATTCAACAAGAAGTCTGCTAATTCAACTAAGCCCCACGGACAGTTTAGTACGACCTGACAATCTTGGATCATCAAAGATGTATAGACAAATCATTGCATTCTCACCCGACTACGGGACAAATGAACTTAAGAGTGATGAGAAAATAGAACTCAAAAACGTTGGACAAAAGAAGTGGTCAATTAAATCAGACTTGACAGACTTTCAATTTTCAGGAGAGTTTAGTTTCCTTGATTCTGCAGTGGTGACAAGTGTTCACAAAGAGATGTACAACTAAGGCTACGGTACACAACAAAATGTATAATCCATGGCGCTAATAAGGAGGACATTTTTTTATTTTTGCTTAGCGCCACGGCTTATACATAAACGTTGGCAGCCATTTTTTCTGGACAAAATAGAACAATGAAGAAGACACAACTTTTGATTTTTTTGGTATCGTTGACGGTGACGACATACGGAATTGACCCCACTCAATTTAAAGAAGTGGATCAGTTTAAAATAGATAGGGCCGATATCAAAGTTTACTTTAATGACCCAATGAGACAGTTGGCTAGACAGCATTCCGACTTTGACAAAAAGACATCGTCTGAGAAATTTGGACTATTGTCTGATTACCTGCACAATAATCCGCTTTACGTTTTTGTAGCCACAAATAAGAAAGAAAAGATTAATAGGGTTTATGTGTTAAGGGGAAATCCAAGAAAACAAAGAGTAAAAAACTATTTTCAAATCGACATACTGAACGAAACCCAGTCAAGTCTCTTTGATAGGACGGGCTATGAGAAAGAGATTCTTAAAACAATTGATAAGGTAAATATTGGTGGTTCTTTATTTGAGCATATGGTTGTTTTCCAGACGCCAGAGGGAAAGAAGGTAGTCGGAAAGGGAATTAAGTTTTGGGACTATTTCACAAGAGTCGAACCATATTCAGAAATTAGCTCCGCTATGAAGACATTGATAGAGATGGACTTGACAAACTCCATTCCGTCTGACTACTTGCTAAATAAGACAGAACCGATTAGACCATTATTCGAGTATGAAGAGTGTGCTATTTCAAAAGTAAAGGAGCGCGAGATTAAGACTACTGTATACTCCTATGACTCTTTAGGAAATGTAAAAAGGGAATATCCGAGAACAGAGAAGGACTATGACTTGTATTATTCTTCAACATCCCAGGAATTGACTGGAGTTACAACATTTCCGTTTTTTAGTTCGACTGATACAAAGGAAGAACTTGAGGGTGGAGTAAGAATCAAAATTGAGAGTAAGCAACCTTATCTTAATCATTACCTAAAAGACATTGTGATTATTAAAAATTCTAAATCAGGGGAAATTGAAAGAATTGAAGGCAAATTAATAATTCATGCCTACTCAACCTCTGGACACAGTACATCTGATGAGTTGTATGTTGCAGAATTTCAAAAAGTAGATGACTGTAATTTGCCTGTTAAGATTAGGTTTCACGCTTTAACAGACGTTGAATTGAAAAGACCAAGAATCGTGACACAGATCAAATATGTGTTCAACTAAAAAACGGCTGCCAACAATGCGTATAAAGCATGCCGGCAGAGTTTGATTAATTATTAATTTGGTCGCCGGCACGCTTTATATGCGAACGTTGCGCGCAAGCCAATTGAACAATTAACAATCTAGCAACAGAATACGTGAGATATTTGCTTATATCGATGGCAGTTTTCGTCGGCCTCACTGCTTTTGGTCAAGAATGCAGGAAACTTGAGGACGGTCAATATTCCTTCAAGCATAAAACGAAGGCTTATAAAAAAGCCGATTTCACATTGACGATTGCCGGCGATTTCTACTTCATCACAAAGGATGGACATGAGTATCCGAATGGCAGAATTGAATGGTGGACAGACAACTGCATGTTTAGATTGAATGCAGATGAAGGTCAGAGAATAGAAGAGAGGATTGGCACACGTAGTGAGCCGCAAGACACAGACTCTATAAAAATACGACCGTTGCCAGACCCCATTTCAGTACTTGAAAAGACAAATTTGTCATGTGGTGAATATTGTTATGAAATTGTCAACCGGCGGACATTTAGATTGACATATTGCGGGAACCTTCACATTACTTCAGCTGAAGGGCGTATTGGTAAGAAATAGCATGGGCCAGCGCACAACAATGTATAAGCCGCATTGTCGTTTGTTGTTAACTTAAAAGAGAAACGCCGACGCGGCATATACTAGCGTTGCGCGCAATTATTCTGTATTAAATGAATGAAAGAAGCTCGACTTGAACGTCCATGAACTACCTTCCTCAATTTTTCCCAAGCAGTTGGACAAATGATCACCAGGTTTTTGGTATTCCATTTACAAACGAGGTAAGCATCGGCTTGGTCACAAGAAACGCCGGCGGATATTCCTATTTGCAAATTGAGGAATTTAAAGAATTGGGGATTGAGCACAACACTCTACTAGCGAGCGCAGTCGCAAAATTGGATGTGGAATTTAATGAGTGTGAGATCAAGGTATATCGAATCAAAGGAGGGAAATTGGCCTACTGGTCTAGTGAGAATGACAATTTTACAGCTGTAAGGATTCTGTCGGGTAAATATGTTAAAGTTCTGAGAGAAGTGTTCGATGGCGATTTCAAGTTTTCTATCCCCGATCGAGACCTGATAACGTGTTGGCGAACAAATAAGGAGGAGGAGGATACAAAGTTAGTAATGGAAACAATTCAGGATTTCACGGGCAGCGATTATCAATTGAGCGACAAAGTATATTATGCCGATAGCACTAAGTTTCGGCTGTAAAATGCGCACAACAATGTATATGCCGCATTGGCGTTTAGTTGTTAATTTTGAATGAAAACACCAACGCGGCATATACTAGCGTTACCGTACATTTTTTCTAATGAAGACACTACCTTACATATTCAGATTAACATTGGTAGTTGCAGGACTGGTTGTTTCGTCATGTGACAAGCATTTAGACACGGGTGACGACTTATCATTGCAGGACAAGGAGTTCATCAATAAACTCGGTATCCTTGACGGTGATGAAAGGATCATTTTGTTTGATTCGCAAGGAGGTGGATTTAATGGACTAGAGACTTCCGGAAATTTCTTCACTGACAAAAGAATAGCGTCTTATTGGATTGACAAACGAGATTCTGCAAAGACAAATATTGACTATGCATTCTATGCGGACATTGATACTATATGGAGGTATCCAAAGTATAAGTCCTTGACATATGCGTCATATCTGGAAGTTCATAGACGAGATGGAACAAAGTTTAAGGTCTATGTCAGCTCGGACAGTGTCAGGACTTGGGACTTTTTTAACAGAGCTCTTGAAGAGTGGAGTCGAAAAAACGTACGCTAACAAAAGCTATAAGTCATGGCGGCACGGTTGATATTTAATTTTATATTTCGGTGTGCCGCCACGCCTTATAGCTAGACGTTAGCGGTCATGCTTTAGCAGCAACAGTGCAAATAACTACTGACATGCGTAAATGAAATTTGACAAGCTCCTTCCAACAGACAAATTAAAGGACTACATAAAATACTATGTGGTATCGGAGATGGACTTGGAGAGTGAATACAAAGTATTTCCGTCCCCAGGACTTGTTATGGGGTTTCAGTATAAGGGTCAAATTTCATCCATTAAAAACAAGGCTATAAACAAGATGACATCGGCTGGAATTAGCGGGATTACTGATGGCTATAAAGTCTTTAAAAATTCAGATAACATCGGAACCATCCTCGTTTACTTTAGTGATATAGGTTTTACACATTTTTCTTCACGTCCTGCAAATGAGCTTTTTGACTTAATCATTTCGCTAGACGACATTTTTGAGAAACGTAAGGTGAGCGAAGTAGAGGAAAAGTTAGCCACCGTTTCTACGGACAAGCAACGAATAAAAATTATTGAACAGTTTCTACTCTCTGAGCTCAAAGATATTCAGGCAGACAAAATGATTATTGAAGCGGTAAAACTGATTTATCAATCCAAAGGAACTATCCGCATAAAAGAGTTGAACGAGAAACTGTCTATCAGCCAAAGCCCGTTTGAGAAACGTTTTAGGAAAGTTGTGGGAACTTCCCCAAAAAAGTTTGCTTCCATTATTCGCTTTAACACAGTTCTTGACAACCTGAACGAAACAAAATCATTGACAGAAATTTGCTTCGAAAATAATTTCTTTGACCAGGCTCATTTCATCAAAGACTTCAAACAGTTTACAGGCGACACGCCCGAACATTTCAAACGCTTCTTGTAGAAAAACGATTTTTTACAATCACACGATTTTTAGTCGCCGCACTTTTGCATCGCAATAATGCATAACAATTAAAAATCAAAATAAAATGTTCACGGTGGAACAAATCAAAGCTGCTCACAGCAAAGTAAAATCAGGCGCTGACTTTCCTGCATATATCAAAGAAATCAAGTCATTGGGGGTTACTCATTACGAAACCTATGTAGCCGATGGTCATATTGACTATTACGGAGGTAACGGCTATATGGCAAGAGTTCCTGCAAAGTATCGCCCATTAGTAATTGCTGAAACCGCAAAGAGTAAAGAATTTAAGGTGGAACTACTGGCTCATCAGCAGGGTAAAACGGATTTTCTGGGCTTCATTAAAACATGTGCAACATTTGGCATTGAAAAATGGGCAATCTGTATGGATAGGATGACCTGCTCTTATTACGACAAAGCAGAAAATGAAATTTTAATAGAACAAATTCCACAATAAAACCATGATAAAAATAATAAGCACAATACTGGTAATAGTTGCCAGTCTGGCATCAATTTATAATTCGTACGTATGGGTAAAAAAACCTGAAACTGGTTTACTTTATGTAAAAGCTAATTTTTCCCGGTTAGGGATTCAGTTGCTGTCGTTGTTTTTAGGAATAGGCGGACTGCTTTTACTATTTCCTCAAACGTTCAAGGTTGGCGCAATATTTCTACTTATCCATTCTTTAACCACACTCATATGTTATACCATTACAAAAGATTGGAAAGGTGGTCTTCGTGAATTTGTGTTGTTTCAGATAGCGATTTGTTTGCTTTGGGCTGGCTATCCTCTGACAATTCTTGAGAAGTTCAGAAATCTCTTTACTTAAAATTTAAAAGAACCAGGTGAAAGAAAAGACGAACCGCTAACAAAATGCATAATCAATGGCGGGGTTCGGTGTAAATTTGTAGTTTAGTTTTTCAGATTACGTTTCGTTTCATGGGACAGTTAAGCGCTTCGAAAGCCCGCCACTGCTTATGCACGAACGTTAGCCAACATTAATATTAGAATTATAGAAACGCCAGAGACAGACGACAATTGCGCTGTAAGTGTCATCTATGAAAGACAAAATCATTTCATTTCTCATCACTGCTATTTATTTCGGGTTCGGATTTTATTTTGAGGTCGCGGCAGAGAGCATAAACTATTTGTTTCTGCCGTTCTACGCCTTAAGTTGGATGTCTGGAACCGGACTCTTGGGTTTAAGCATCTTGCTCTATTTAGTTGGATTCGCATCTATGTGGATGATGGTGTTTAACATTTTAAAGGCATTAAGACAATCCAGTACGAAAATATGATATCCTAATAAAATGAGTGATTGAGAGAAAAGAGTCAATTCACGTTCGGTTTGACAAGACGAGAATAGAACGTTCGCTAACACAAGCTATAAGTCATGGCGGCACCTTTGATTATTTAATTTGATTATTTTGGTGTGCCGCCACGCCATATAGCCAAACGTTAGCTGTCATAAAAAAGGATGGTAAAGATGAACCTCGAAATGTGGAGAATTCTTTTGTGTTTTTTGTATTGGCTGGCTGTGAAAATGCAGCAACTCAGATTCCGAACAACGAAGAAATATCGAATCTGATTGTTGAAACAATTCGTCAAGATTCACTTGATCGGACTATTCCCACGGATATAAATGTCATTAACCGATACAACTACCGACAACAATACCATAAAGAGCTTGGTTATATTCCTCCGCCACCGAGAAGTGTAGATGGAGAACCCTTTGTATTTGGTCGATATAAGTCAACTATGATGGATACTATGGGTTTTAATGAAAATGACTCAGTTTTTGTTGCTTATCAGATCCAGAAAAACAAGGATATTGTCTTGGAACGAGATGTACTACCTGGCGATATTCTGACTTACAATAGCCAGGTTCAAGAGAGCGGTGAGCAAAAGTCATATCAATTTCTTGTGCCACTTGTTAATAAAAGTAAGACGTTTGCGATCGTGGAGTACGAGTTGAATTGTTCAGGTTGTGGATACGGAAGATATGTTGGGCTTGGCAGGGTTGGAGACAAATGGATCAAGGTAGGTTCATTCGACACCTGGAGGCAGTAGAAGACGCCAGCTTAACAAATTATATCAAATATGCCGGCACATTTCATATACAAGCGTTGTGACGCTTTTTAACGACATGAGATTAGCGACGTTTATCTTTGTACTTTCATTGTTCAGTCCAAGTGAACAGACCGTTTTGACGGGAATTGTCTCGATTGACGGAGAGCCGATGTCAGGATGCAATATTAAAGTCCTCGAAACCGGGGCCAGTCAATCGACAGATTCCGATGGTAAGTTTCGACTAGTGGTTAACGACATGGAGCAGGTGTCCTTACTGATAAGTTACGCTGACGGGCTTACCTGCAAAGTCCTCATTCGTGGGATAAAAACCACCTCTGATGAGGTCAATTTAGGAACAATTCCGCTGTTTTTTAATGAACGAATAAGCGTATCAGAATACGAGAAGTTAGACAAGAATGAACGGAAAAGATATGACGCGATACGGCATTGGACTCAGTTGATTGGATATATTAACAAGAATAGCGTTGATACAACTGCTTTGCGGACGGCGCTCGAAATCAATAGAAAAATCAAATATCGATTTGATCCTGTTGACAACAAGGTTATTGCCAACTATGAGGAATGGATAAAGTAAAACGCGCCACAACAAAATGTATGCGCCATTTAAATTATAGTTTTCGACACCAATAGGCGCATATATCGGCGTTGTAGACTCCTATAACAGGGACTTTTTATGATCGAATTATTCTTGACTACCGTTCTTACGTTCTCTTTGTCGCTGGTGGGTTTCTATCTTTTGATTCTAGTTGTGTCTGGAAGGGAAAAATTTAAAAGACTAAGAAAGAACAAAACTAAATACTCAATAATACTCTCGGCTTGTATTGCTATACTATTCGTACTGATTCCACCGCTTCTTAACAATAATACTGCGACAATAAAATCTGACCACGACCAATTCATAGTTACGTTAACCGCGAAGAGAACGGGGTTAGAAAGTGATCCCCGGTCAGTCATTAAACAACCTTATAACGAAAGTTTGATTTTGACAGCTCCAAAGAAAAATTTAATCATTAGCGCACAAGAATTTATAATTGACGACCCGGAAGACAGTACCCGGTTCACAGGGCGATTGATTGTTGGTCCCTGGAAAATCACAGTTGACTTCTATCACAAGGATAGGCCGACACGTTGGAATGGAGATTACAGAATTGTGAAACAAAAATTAGTCTTAAGCAAAGACGGCCCACAACAAAATGTGCAATCCATTTCGGGCCAGTTCAAGATGTAAGTTTTATCACCTTAAATGTTTTGTAACGCAGGACAATTTGGCAATCTTGAACCGGCAGCGGCTCAGACATATACGTTAGCAGCAAGTGTTGCTGATGGAACGAGAACAAATTATTCCACTAGCATTTTTATTACTCTCATGTGATGGGACAAACGCCAGGAAAATTCAAGGCGACTATTACGTTAAATCCATTGATCTCCGATTCTTTGAACTCCCACGCCACTGCCAATAGCCAAACGTTGGCTGCCATTTGGTTTGAAATGAGTAGAGCACTAAAGATCATACCGGGTGGGTTAATGTTCCTGCTGATAGTCAGTTGTTCAAAGACCACGGACAGAAGAAGAATACTGTCAGATAGTGAAGAGGCGAGAAAGCTAAAAAGACAAGAGGACAGCATTTATAGAGGACAGGAAAGAAGAAGAATCCCATCATCGACATATGACCTGCTGCCCGTAAATGCTGACACGTTGATTGCTTCTACCAGGTTCAACGGAATAATAATTACTACAAATGCAGGAGCCACATGGACATCAATTTCCGACCCGGGGATAATTTCCAGGCTGACCATTGACAATAACAAAACGATATGGGGACTGTACAGTTGGCAGGGAATACACGAGGCGGACAAAAGTATACTTTATTCATCGACTGATTTGGGAAGGACCTGGAGAAAGTATGAGCTCGAAACAAAGACAATATTTCCAGGGGACTTTTATTCAAAGCCACTTCAACAACTCAGGCTAATTGACTATGATTATCGGATTTACGAACTGGCCGACTCGAGATCAGAATTGACATGGTCTTCGGTCGACTCTCTTAAGGAAAGAATGGACATAAGTCCGTGGAGACGAAAAAAATACGTGCTTGATTCAAAGAACAGACGCTGGATATTTAATCATCGTGGAATTTTTTTGATTAGCCATGACACAATTAAGGTCTACTAAGAAAGGCGGCTGCCAACAAAATGCGCAGGGACGCACTTCGAAATTTCGCCATGTGCTTATGCGTAGCCTTCAATTTCCATCATCCCATTGATTCAGCATGGTGAAGTTTTACAAACTTCGATAAGAGCTGAGTTAGGCGTAAGACAACTCAAACCTATATGGCTGTTCGTTGATGCGGACCCACATCCAGGGTAAAGTCAAGTCAATTGGGGAACCGATGAACAATGCTGACCATTCCCGATTGTCCGTCATAAAAGGGCATTATACTCGTTTGACCGCTTTTACTTTTCTTTCCCCATCGGTACTGGTGCGTCAGGTACGCCAGATTGGTCGATAGTATTCCGATGCCTGCGCCAACTAATACGTCAGAAAGCCAATGCCTGTTATTCATCACCCGCATTGTCCCGACGCCTGTAGCCACAGTATAGGCTCCTATACTGTACCATACGCTTTTGTGGCCATACTCTTTGGCCATAAATGTCGCTGCGGCAAAAGCCTGCGCGGTGTGGCCGGAAGGGAATGACGTTCGTTCCCGGGTATCCGGTCTGGGTATGGCTGTCATTCGTTTCAGGGAATACGTTAGAATGCCCACCATCAGCTCAGACTTAATTAAAATGGCCGTACGATTAGCGAAATCATTTTTACCTTTTACACCAAGCAAGTTCAGGCCGTACACCGCTATAATAGGAGCGTATTGCAGGTAGTCATCGGCGTGATTGCGAAAATTGGGTATATATCTGTTCCTTTCTTCCTGAATCTCATAATTATCATCATTATCATCGGCTAGCGTAGCCAATCCTGCTGCCGTCAATAACAGGGGGGCAATAAATGCTTGCCGGCATGCAAATGGCCTGAGCGGGAGGTCTCGGGTGAATTGATGCTGCCCGCTTTTGTCTGGTGCGTGGAAGAAAACCAAATGGTGCGCATCAGTAACGCGTTCCGTCATTGGGACAGCTACATGGACGTTTGACCCTGACGACCAGGCGGGCAATTTCTGTTCGATAATTTTTTCAGGGATAGTCTGCGCGGTCGGCTGAGCGTGCAGCGCAAGGGTTACAAAATTTGATATAGCCAGGAGTGACCAAAATCGGTGGAATGAGATAAGCATGAGGCAGGTTGACAGGTTGGGGTAAATCAGGTTTTGCTTAAGACAACTCAACGGCTGCATGCCCCTATAGTAGTTGTTACGAAATGTTGCCACCGCGGGCAACGGTTGTTATGTGCAGGAGTCCTTTGCGGGAAAGCAGAAATTTCGATTCATTGGAAAAACTTTATGTTCCCCATGCTCAATAATACCCCTTTCTTCCCGTCGAAGCTGATCCCGTTGCTGCTATTCACGATATTGGTAAATCTTCAAACTAGCAGCTTTGGCCAGAAGCAGGATGCGCACCTTACTGCTGAACTTCGCGCGTTGGCGAAGGGTATGCACGGCGACGTGGGAATCTATGTCCGGCATCTGAAAAAAGGAACTACGGTAGAAATCAACGCCGATACGTTGTTCCCGACGGCCAGCATGATTAAAATACCCATTACGATCGGTGTATTCGACAAGATAGAGAAAGGCGAAATCGACTATCATGCACCGTTAAAATATCGCGATTCACTGCTCTATGCGGGAGAAGATATTTTAGGTTCGTTTAAGGATGGAGAAAATATCGCGTTGAGTAAAGTGTTGATGCTGATGATTACCACCAGCGATAATACCGCCAGCCTGTGGTGCCAGTCACTGGCTGGATCCGGGACTGTTATCAATGAATGGCTGGACAAACATGGCTTTGTGCATACAAGAGTTAATTCACGTACACCAGGCCGCGAGGAAGCCCGCAGCAGTTATGGATGGGGCCAGACAACCCCCCGCGAAATGGCAACATTGCTGATGAGTATACGAAATGGCAAAGTGATTAGTCAGAGAGCGAGCGAGCGGATATACCGGAATCTCACCCACATCTATTACGATTCAGAGGCACTATCGCAGATACCGCCGTATGTTCAGGCGGCTTCCAAACAGGGTGCGGTAGATCGCTCCCGATCTGAAGTGGTGCTGGTGAATGCGCCGCACGGTGATTATGTGTTTTGCGTCATCACTAAGAATCAGCAGGATGAACGTTATGAACCCGGTAACGAAGGATATGTGCTGCTGCGAAAAGTTTCGGCCCTGCTCTGGAAGTACTTTGAACCAGACTCGAAATGGGAAGTGCCAGCGCGTACTTCGGAATGGTTCTGAAGGCCGTTGTTGAAGAGTCAGGGCAATTTGAAAATTGAACCTCGGCCTTACGACTCTTCGTCTTGCAAATTTTACATTTTACATTTATCGTTTTACATTTTGCGGTTCCGCCTCTTCCTGAAAAAAAAGTTGACGAAATCACCACAGATTTTCAGAAAGGTATCTTCCTGGTCCGATCACAATTTGTACAGGCAGGTCTTCTACAGCACCCGGTAATTTAGTACAGGACATGAGTACTTTTTCCCCCATGGCAGTGCACTTCAAACGACTGGTCAACGGTTCCGGGTGACGGCAACTTTTTTGCGCGCTGGTCTGAAACACAAATTTATGATCAGGTTTACAGCATTGTTATTCCGCCCGTACTCACGCCGCTCATTTTTTCAGGGGAGCTACGGATCATTAAACGGCGCATTTCCTATTATTAGTATTTCGCAATGAATGTTGCTTCCCGCTGCCTTCGGAGTCACACCAATTCAATTCCAAACCATGTAACTGTGTGGCACAGGTTTGGCGTGCCTAAGTTGAAATCATCCGTAACAAGACCAATGAAAACGTGGAAAACAAATATTGAAGAAATCGCGGATGTAATCTTCAATTCGCCGGACGCGGAATTGAACGATATGTTGTGCGAGATCGCCCTGCAGGGCAAGTATGATATCAGACAGCTGTTGCTTGACCTGACACTCAGCGTCAATAATTCGTTTCCGCTTCGATTTCGCTCGGATGGTTCTGACCAGATAGAACGACGCCATTTTCTTCACGAAGAATTAAGGCTGGAATTGACGTACTACATAATGTTTGGTAACCAGCGCGCGCCCACCCGATTGGCAAGTGCCTAAAGGTCCTGCGGGTCATTTTGGATCTGATGCCGATCACAGCACAGACTTAACGTCAGGGAACGATGACAAGTCCAACAAACGGAAGAAAAACAGTAGTCCGGTGCCTATCAAACATCAGGACAAAAAATAAGCACCCGTCTCATGGATTGATGCGTTGTGTTTTTCGTTGAGCTCCGTCTCTTCCTTTTTGGTCATTCACGCAGCGGGCACGCAGTAATACGGAACTGAACAAAATTGTGCTGCAGGGTCGTCTGTTCTTAAGCGATTGACTTACGAGTGACCGGTCCCTGCAGACTAATTTCAGGCAGGAACATCGTTTAACTGATCATGGCCCTGAATCTTGACCAGCTTATTATAAAGCCCACCCAAAAGAATGGGGGCAGCCCACTGACCAATGAACAGTGCAGTGTGGTTCTTTTTCAATAATTTTAAGGTCAGCGATGTAGCCACGATGCCCGCTGCCGCCCACAAGAACGCGTCGGACGGTATGCGTGAAGTCTGCGATTCAATGGCTTTGGCAACTTTCCCTTCTTCGCGATAAGGATTGAGATTGTCGATCTTCGATCCAACTTTCTGTGCAATTTTACTCGTCTCCATAGTTATTATGTTTAGTCCTCACTTGATCGTTTCGTTACTATGGTATAAAAGACGTGCCAGCAATGTTGGCCGCTTACATACGCGCGAAAATAGACGTTGTAGATTCACTGACGCATCGGGTAAATTTTCGCTGGCCGAGCACTACCTTCATTAGCTTGTCGGTCATTTGCTGCGGGTCCAATTCATTACACAGCTCAATGGCTTTAGCGATAGGAGGGTAACGACTTTTCACCTTAGAGACATTCGCTCTGGCAACTTCCAAATTTGAAAGGAGTTTTTTCCGTAGATCCTGATTCAATTAAGTGATCATGAAAGGCTGAATAAACTTTAGAATATACGACTGTCATGTTAGCAAAAGAATAACACAGTGAAAAGATACGGGCACTTTTTTGTTTTAGAGGGCGGTGGAGGTTGCAATAACAATGATGTCAGGATGAAGCCGTGAGCAGCTGATTCTCTTCTCGTTCGCAAGAGTAATGAACTCATTACACGCCGAATCACAAGTCATGTTTTTTGATTATGTTGTGATCTGTATCCGTAAACACGACACCGATCCATGAGCCACAATCCTGCCTTAGTGCTAATCACAAATGTTGTCGAGCAAGACGATGAGCTTTTGCTGTCGAAGTTAAACCTCGGTTCGTACATACGCGCGGAAAATCAGAGCTATGGCCAGAATGGGAGCGCAGCTACTCTGTGCGACGTCACGTACGATTTCTTTACCGACCGACTCTTCATCGGGCGTTATGGTCAGGTTCTTATTCTTGTCAACGGACCCATTACCTGGGAATTTCTGCGTACAGACCTTTCCGCTACAGAAGAGGCTTTCATTAAAGCATTTCCTTCATCGGATATTGTAAGCCTTTCTTATGCCAGTACATCTACGTCGTACAGCTATGTAGTGATCCGGAACGGTGAGAAGATTCGCGTGAAGCATGGTTCACAGGATGGTCCGCTGATAGATCATGGTGAACCTTTGCCATTGGAGTTGGAAATTGGAATTGACGATCTCCTCTCGCCCGGTGACCTCGAAGATCTTCGTTCCGATAGGTCAGCTCTCGAACTTGAATTCACGTTAGACGGCCTGCGCGGCTCAGCTGTTATGCACAGGCTAGTATCACATTACCTGGGTGGACTGGAGCTTCACACTCAGGGATTGGAAGCTATTAAGGTTACGGAGTTTGTGAAGCTTTTTGCAAAGAGCGGAATATAGATTGTTTAGAGTAAATCGAGTGTTCTGATTTTATCAATCGAGTAAATGTGACGTTTTCAAGGTTTCGCGATTATTATGCTACGGACGTAACAGATGTTCAATGCAGATAAGTCGTTTTAAGAATGAAGGGCAGATAAATAACAGACTTCGTCGTCTATATGGGGAAGACGTACGACAGGAAGAAAAAGGACAGCGTTCAATACTTTCAATTGATACCGCGAAAAAGAGAATCAACTATTAGTGACCTGCCATATATAAAATACATAGTTCTGAAGGATGGCGATGGTATCAGAGATTTGACGTTTAACACCTATGGGGCCAGCTACACGATCCGGTTAGCCGCCTATCCCAGGGTCATCTGGTTGTCTGATCACTAGAGGGTAGCGGGAAGTCATAGTTACAAGGTCTCGGTTTGCTTGTACTAAGATCATTGCGCCGGACGACGCATAACATAGTGATAGACATTTTGCTGATTGACCATCACCGAGTAGGCCTGAACAAACTCCCATCCGTCCTTCGCCAGCATGTTCAGCGGATCAACCATCGACGTAAATACCTTGACCTTTCCGTCGTCATCCTTGATCCTGTTGTCCTTTCCCAACTCCTTGTTGTCGCCGTACTCTATCTCGATAGAGAACTTGCCTGAATTGGAAAGGCTTTGCCTTCCGACGATTAAGCAGTACACGAATCTTGGTGAAAATTGTGACTGAAGCGACAGCGTAGTAATCGCATTGTTGTCGAAGTCGCCGGGAGATTGTGCTGCCAGTTCTGTAACAATCACCAGTAGCGCTGCTGCTATTAGAAGGAATCGTTTGATGAGCTTCATGTCTAAAACAGTTGATGTTTTTATGATCAGATAAATAAAAAGCCCATCCGGACGACGTAATCGTCGTGAACGGATGGACTCCCGCAATGAAGATAAGAAAATCTGCCCATCGAAAAGTCCATCAGCCGACTTTACAACAGAAAGGTTCATCAGCTGCGCGATCCCTGGATGCACAACGAGGGTGACAGCTGGTACCTTAGATATTCCGTTGCAATTGAAAATGGTCCGGGCATTGGCGAACTGGAGGTAAGACGGGGAAAAGAAACCATAGCATTTAGCAAGGGTGTTAAGTACGAACGTGCTAAATAGCATACTGAACAACCTGTGCTTACAATCTTGAATCATCCGCTCAAATACCTGAAAACTATTCCTGGTCCTGCCATCAACATGCTGCGCACCACGATGGCAATTGCCTTGCTGCTCCTGGCTTTTAACCGGCCGGCATCGGCACAGACTGACGCTCGTCAAACGCCGGGCGCTCAAAAAATTGGGCCGCAAAAAAATCGTCAACCCAATATCATTGTGATCCTTACTGACGACATGGGCTACGGAGACTTAAGTTGCCTGGGCGGAAAGTACAACACACCAAACATCGATCGCCTTGCCGCGCAGGGGAGGATCTTTGAAAACTACTACAGTGCCTCACCGATCTGTTCGCCATCGCGCGTGGGATTGATGACGGGAATGTCACCTGCAAGGTGGCGCATCACCAGTTTCCTGCAGAAGAAGGCCGATAACAAACTGTGTGAACAGGCCGACTACCTCTCAACCGAAGCGCCGTTTCTCGCGCGGTCGCTGAAGTCTGCAGGCTATGCCACGGGACACTTCGGCAAGTGGCACATGGGCGGCGGACGCGATGTCGATGATGCGCCCTCCATTACAAACTATGGCTTCGACGAGTACAAGAGCACGTGGGAAAGTCCCGATCCGGATCCGGTTATCACAAGCACGGATTGGATCTGGAGCAATAGTGACAGCGTTAAGCGATGGAGCCGGACCGCCTACTTTGTTGATCAGACCTTAAAGTTTCTGAGCGCGCATCAGAACAAACCCTGCTTCATAAGTCTGTGGCCTGATGATGTGCATACACCTTGGGTCGGAGGGGATGACTCGCGTGGACAATATCCCGGGGGACCTGATGAAGAAAAAAGCTTCGTATCTGTTCTAACTGAATACGACAGACAGATCGGTCGGTTAATTGACGGTCTCGTTTCACTTGGAATAGATAACAACACGATCGTGATCTTCACCAGCGATAATGGCCCGCTGCCGGATTTTGATCACGCCCGGTCCGCCGGTCGTCGCGGAACCAAGTTGTCATTGTATGAAGGCGGAATCCGGATGCCTTTCATCATCCGGTGGCCCGGTACTATCGCTGAGGGAACAATCGATTCAACTTCAGTCATTTCCGCACTGGATATGTTTCCAGGTCTGTGTGCGTTGTCCGGCGGCGTATACCCAAAGCGTTATAATGCAGATGGTGAGGACGTGAGCAGGGTATTGCTCGGCAAGCCCGCAGAAAGAAAGTCAACGCTTTACTGGGAGTACGGGAGGAATGAAACGAGTTTTCGTTATCCACCGGGAAATGATCGGAGCCCTTCGCTGGCTATACGGGAAAAGGGATGGAAACTACTGACCGACAGGCAGGGCGGCCGGGTAGAGTTGTACGATCTGACCGCGGATAAACAGGAATCGAAAAACATAGCAGAGCAAAATCCTGACGTGACAAGAAGACTTAAGGATAAGTTGCTGGGGTGGGCTGCGGGATTACCCGATCGCTAGTTAGCTGGCGCCGACATCGCTGCAGGTTATGCACTTTCCAATGCGATAACTTTTACATTTTACATTTAGAGTTTTACATTTTGCGGTTATCCGGGAACTATCCTTCCGAAATGAAATGACATCTGCTTGAATGCACTGCACGGAAGCAGTAGATATGCCGTTGAAGCCTTCCGGACCCATCGCGAAGTATTAAACAATAGGAGTGTAGGCGAATGCACGGTCGGGACATTCATGACATTTTCATCGGGTATCAATCTTTGTTCATATACATGAATTTCGTCACAACCAGCGCCTTACTCGTTTCATATAATCCAGATACTCGTTTCCAAATGCACGAATGAGGTAATGCTCTTCCTTTTTGATAACATAGGTTTGTATAATAACAACGATGACGGGTACCATCGCGATCGTCCACAGGTTGCCTTTAAATATGGCAATACCTAAATACAAACAGAGAAGCGCCAGGTACATCGGATTTCTGCTGAAAGAATAGATGCCCGTAGTCTGCAATGAATGCGCGGGTTTAATCGTGATCAATGTGTTTCTGGAGACGAGAAAACGCCACAACGAAGGCAGCAGAAAAGTGATACCAGACATGATAAATACACCGCCGATGATCTGGGCACCCGGTGACTTAAGCCAACCATAAGGAAGAGGGATGGCTCTTTGACATAGAATCGAAACAAAAAACAGCGATACATAGATCAATGGCGGTGGCACGTATACGCCTGCGTGATCCCTTGAAGTGAGTGGCATTGTTTTGTTTTCCATAAGCTTGTCTTTCAAACAAACCTATGGAGTATCAGTTATCCCTGCTTAGTAAAAAAACGACATTGTTAGCCGGTTGGGAAATCGCTATAGCCGCTGGTGGGCTGGAGATAAAATTTACTCGGTGGGAAATCTGCAAACTCCCTAAACTCCCTCAGCAGGTGTGACGAATCTGTATAGCCACATTCGAATGCTATCTCAGACCAGCTTTTCTCGCCATCGAGATTCTTAACACGCATGGCATATTCAAACCTGACGATCCTGATGAAGAGTTTGGGCGGGATGCCTACCCGTGTGATGAAGTTTCGTTCAAACTGGCGGAGACTCAAACACGCCCGGTCCGCCCATTGTTGCAGTGAATAGTCTTTCGCCGGATCAAGCATTTCAATTGCCACGTCGTCAATGTCCTCTTCAGGTCGGCAGCTTACATCGAACTTCCGTTCAATAAAAGAATAAACATGGGCAGCCATGTCATCCGGCGACGAAGCACTTTTCAAATCGTTGAGCAAATCAATAACTGCATTACCCCAGAATGTTGTCGCGTCTAATCCCTGATTTATGGTCTTTGTCATTTCAACGCCCAATAACCTATAGGTGCCGGTCGGGTGGAAACAAACCTTCACCATCAAATGGTCTCTGCCAAAGAGGAGTCCAACGGGTTTGAACTTCGGTCCGGTGATGACTACTGGCAGGCACGGGAATCTCAACGTGTGGCGCGGGTACAACCCTGATCGGATCGTGCACATAGAAATACAAACATTGTTCAGTGTTGCCCAGGCATGTGATGAAGGGCGCAGGAAGGTTCTCAGCAACCTTCCAGTTCGCGGCGTACACCTCGATCACCTGGATAAGTTTGGCAAGACTCGCAGGAGGTTGAAATGTTTTGTAGTAATTCAAAACCCGATCGTGTTGTGGTGATGAAAGATACACGTTTCTTTAAATTCATTCAGTTGACTTGGATGTGTCAACTTTTTCCAGGACGAGGCATAACCGCAAAATGTAAAATAATAAATGTAAAATGTAAAAATAGGTGGTTAGTCAATAGTACAAGTACGAACACACAGTAAGAAGCTTGCCAGTCAAAAAATTGTCAGACAAGACTGGCCCGATGAACCTCAGATGTTGTTAATTGCTTCATCCCAAAACAATGAATATATGAATCATGGATTGCTGATCGACATGGACGGAGTAATTTACAGCGGCGAAAAATTGATCGAAGGCGCGGATAAGTTCATAGCTCGCCTTTTGAAGGATGGAATTCCGTTTGCCTTCATGACCAACAACAGCCAGCGAACGCAGCTCGAAGCGGTAAGGAAGCTCAGAAGTTTGGGTATCAACGTAACGGAAAGCCACATCTATACCAGCGCGATGGCGTTGGGCAAATTCCTGGCAGATCAGGGGGGTAATCCAACGGCCTACGTACTGGGCGAGGGAGGTTTGATTACCAGTTTGACGGAGAACGGAATCACGCTCGTAAATTCTGATCCTGAGTTTGTCGTATTAGGTGAAGGAAGAAATTTTACGCTGGAGATGGTGCAGAGAGCGGTAGATATGATTCTGGCTGGCGCTAAATTTATCACGACCAACAGAGACCCTTCGCCCAAGAAGCCAGGCTGGAATAATTTGAGCATAGCCGCCACCACTGCGATGATTGAGGAGGCTACCGGACGCAAAGCATTCGTAGTCGGCAAGC
The DNA here is from genome assembly GCA_049840655.1 of Chryseolinea sp. Taxonomy (GTDB): domain Bacteria; phylum Bacteroidota; class Bacteroidia; order Cytophagales; family Cyclobacteriaceae; genus Chryseolinea. Next base: position 141,339 of record JASGJX010000026.1, on the reverse strand, counting down.
CTAATCCTGTTATGATGCGGGGCGCCCGAAAATATCTGGGGCTCCAGGCTGCGGAGACGACTATCATTGGTGATACCATGGAAACAGACATCCAGGGCGGAATACAGTTAGGTTACAAAACCATTCTGGTGTTGTCTGGAATTGCGCGAAAAGAAAATCTGGGTCACTATGCGTTCAGGCCTGATATGGTTATTAGTTCGGTAGACCAGCTCGAGCTTCCACTCAAGTGGTGGTAAGAAATCCGTTTTCTAACTGCTCTGCAACGTAGCGATTGGTATAAATCCGGCGATCACTCAGCGTAACTACGGATCAACCTTGCTCATGACCAGCACAATCGGTGTCTCGTAAAGAAGAAAAAATGTAACCCCATTAAATTCCCGCATTGCAATACTCATCAGATTTTCGCGGGGACTGATGTCAACCATTTTACTTTTCGCATCCCAATGCCACTTTTTGCCATTTAGTGCAGATAATTCCTGCGTAACGGGATTCTTAACTTGTGGTGGAAATTTCAAACGAAACACGCTGTCCGCTCCAAACGTGAAACTTGCATGCGTGAATGCGTCACGGGTAGACGTAACGATCATCAATCCTTCCTGAGTCGTCGAATCAGCAAGCGCATCATCCTTCAAAAAAGAAACTTTAGTACAAACCCAGGTGCCGGCGATTTTTTCTTTTCGTATAGACTGCCCATCACAGGTGAACGAAAGCAGATTAAACAGTACAACACAGGTAATAACAACGGAGACGATTCTCATGGACATAGATCAGACAACAAAGTACAGATTATCACCGACTCGCGATCGTGAACTTCGGAAGTGCGCGAGTTATGTTTGAAGCGTTATTTAACCACGACTCTATTTAACCACGACTCTAACCCGTCCTAGATTTCTCACCCGGGCAAACGGAGACGTTGGATCGGCAACGCGTTGTGAAGTAACCCGTAAGGTTGGGAAATACGTGCCTGGTTTAGTGAATGTGTGAGTCGTGCTTACCGCGACGACTCCCTTCTGTTCCTTTGCAGAAGTCAGGGTCCTTTTCTCCTGAAACTCACCCGAACCATCGAAGTCCCACTCGGCTAATATGATTTCGCCCGTACCTGGTGGTAGTTCAATCATCCCATCAATGGTGATCGCTTTACCTGCCCGCGTTTCAATTTTATTCAGTTTGTTCACAGTGACCGTGACAACCGGCTGGATGCCTCCGCGCTCAGCAGCTTTCTTTGGTATTTCAATCTGTCCATCGCGAATGGAATAGCTTGTGCTGGCTGGTGGCGCTACGCCTCGTTCAACCCAATCACTCAAGTCCAGCAACGCTTGCTGTAAAACACCCAGGTAACTTACCGCATGGGTGGCATCATCCAGCTGAGACGACAAGTCACCGTGCAACGCATTCTCCGTATACCAGAGTCTGAAGTTTTTGTCCGCATCGTCACCCGAATGTTCATTCACCCGTTGACGGTACCAATCGCATTGCCATGGAAACGCCTCGCGATCCAGCAGAGAGCCGAGTAAGATCATCTTGCCTTTGAATTTACCAACGGGTAAACTTCCGGAAGCCGCCTTTGTGAACAAGGGACCCAGCAGCATAGGGCGTTGTGGATAGATAGGCCTGCCGTTAGCATCTCGGAACTGATCCCATACCTTGTATTCGGGACCCGGTACCTGGTGGCGATGATAGGTTTGAGAGGCCAGAAAATTCGAATTATCTACCTGCACTGTGTCACCTGCTTTAAGCTTCATTAATAGCGGCAGTGGATTGGTCGGAGCCAATGCCACATGATTTCCTTTGGCAAGAACGATCTGCAAGATATTGCCGGCGGCGTCGCCACTTTTAATGATCAGGTCGCCTCCCATGAAATTCACATCGGGCAGCACGTCTTCCAAAACAAATGCGACGGGCTTTCCCGCGTTGCTTCCGCCCATGCTTTTCCACGCGTTATCGGCGCTTCCGCGGTCGGCATCCGAGACAGGTTCAGATAAGCCGAGCCTGATCGCTTCATCCAATGCGATGGCTGACTTTATCGTCGATGTTTTCTGGATCCGCGCCTCCAACAATGATTTGGGTGCAGCATATCCGAGGTATCCGGGTTTGTTCCAAAAATCGTTTTGGAAATATTGACCATCTGCCATCACGACGCCCTGGTACAGGACCAAAAATCCATGAACGCCCATTTGTTTGTAACCATACCACGATCGCGGAGGGAATCCCATTTGCGTCACCTCTTTCAAGGCGGCTGCCTCTTCTTCGTTCAGGCCCGTATACATATTGCCTGAACCACCAGGCTCAACCGCGTCGACTATTTGGGGAAGCTTATTATGCAGTATTCTCATAGCATGCATCCTTACTGAAAAGACGCTGGGAATCGCCATAGGAGAACCTAAGACGTAAGGGACGACGCCGTCCCATACCCCCTCCGTATTTTCAATACCGCCCACGGTGCGGTAAGCGCCTCCGCTTCCCCCGAATGCGTAACCAAATGCACGGGTACCTCCGAAGATTTTCTGCGACACAACTCTTGAGAATTGAGCACTCGCGGCATTGGCACGATAGGCGCCTATGGTAGGATCGTTTACAGTCATGTTAGAAAAATCTATAGCACCACCTCCATTCGTTTCAATAAAGTACGCTCCGTGACTAACGGAGAAACCTATCTTGTCTGCTTCGCCCTCTGCTCCCTGTGATAAGTTTTCATGATCAGGAAACGGGGTTATGTATTGGAAGAATCTTGCCCGGTAATTATCCTGAGGTGGAAAGTAAAATGAAAACTTTGTTCCGGTTCCTTTGAATCCGCCATGTACATATCGATGGCGCATGGGCTTATCCCTCCACTCGTCAACGTCGATGTATGGTTGTCTGAATATTGAATCACGTGTCGTGAACGCTGCCGTAAGATCTGTATCAACCAGCGATGTTTTGTTCTGCGCGTTTAAATTCGGGCAGATAACAAGCAGCAAACACAAAGCGCGAATCCGCAGATGGCAAACCGATATCATGTATCGAACCATGGTTCTCAGATTTAAGGCTGTATATCAGTGATCTTTGATCTGTTCAATGCGAACCGTTTCACCAGGCGAATCAACGCGACAACGAGCCAGGCGATCAGGACTGTCAACCCGATCACTACCACAATAGCTCCCGTAGTCAGGAGCACAGGATGATCCAGGACATTTAATATACGTTGCACTTTCGTTCGTGTTTGTTCAAGCTCTGCAATGTTCGATGAGATGTCTGGCGCTGGTTGGTTGTAATTTATTTCTTTCAATCTCGGCAAATAACCTTTTTCAACACAACCTTCAAGACTGAAGATATGCACTTCTGAGACGACCTTGCTGGCCAATAATAAATCTCGTTCAAGATCCTCCCACGACAAGGTTGGAGGCGTCGCTTTCATTCCTTCAATTTTAACGCCACCGCCTGTGCTTCCAATCGCCAGCGCTTTAAGACCTTTACCGTACACCGGAATGAAGGCAGCGCCGTTGGGTCCAAAGAAACTGCTATAGGCCATGGGAATTTCAGTCGTGGCGGGAAGATCGAGCATGCCCGTAGCTTTTTGAAAGGATGTTGTGGCGGCGGCACGTTCGTCTAACATAAAAGGCAGGATGTAACTCTCTACCTCATAATGGTCACCTTGAATCTGTGATAACACTTGTTGATAGTCGCTCTGGGCTTTTTCCAACCGTGACGAGGAGAATAACCGGCGATAGGCCAGCCATAACGCTGCCGGAAAATCAGTGGTCATCAGTTTAATGTCGTCGATGTTTGCTTCCAGATCGATGCCGATGCCGGTCCAGCGGAGATCATTTTCCTGGGACCACTTTTTGAATTGCTCGTAGCGTATTGCTGCTGCATCTGCATTCTCCATGTTAAACCAGTATCCCTCGTCCTCAGGTAAGAGCAGCCAGCCAACGACAGGTATGTTTTGTTTGTTCAGCGCGCGCACTACTTCAGCCCGCCCGGGAGTAAAGTCTATTAGTCCCATCCGGACAGAAGCGTTCAGTGTTCGCAGGTTGGAGATGACAGAGGAGTCTGCGAAGAGGGACTTCAGCTCGTCGGCCGGTAACTCGGTAAAGAATGAAAACCGGGGGCTCTGGCATAAACCCAGCTTCCCGGCTGACATAAAAACTATGATCAGCAAACATTTAAGGGAAAGGGCCTTCGGGCTGATGGTACTGGTAACATCTTTTTTCATGGCTCTATGGAGGTTTTGGGTGATCGGGATAGTCAATTAGTCAAATTGACGGAATAAAGGTAAGTCGATTTATTTCATTTAGTCAAATTGACGGATTGTTTTTATTTTGCAGCCATGGATTCAGAGGACGAGCTTAAGAATTTTATTCAGCACGGGCATAAGGACTACTTACCCCATGTAACCATAGACCCGGTTATTTTCGGTACCATGATCAGCAATTGAAACTCCTGCTCCTGAAGTGGAAGGGGCTGGAGGGTTGGGGCTTACCGGGAGGATATATCAAACGTGAGGAGCCTCTCAGCGAAGCCGTGAACCGCATTTTACAGGAGCGAACCGGGTTAACCCAGATCTACCTTCAACAGTTCTATACATTTGGAGATTCGCCGTATCGCGCGAAGACACCCAACGTTACAAGCCAGGCTAAGGGAAAACATGCCGTGCCAAATGAGAACAGTTGGCTGTTTCAACGGACGTTGTCGATCAGTTACTTCTCGCTGGTGGACTATTCCAAAGTGAAAGTGACAACTGATTTTTTCACGAATGCCTATCAGTGGGTGAATATCAATGAGGTGCCGAAGCTGCTGTTTGGTCATAACGAAGTCGTTGAAAAAGCGCTGGACACGTTACGACTTCAGTTATATCACCAGCCAATCGGATACAATCTTCTGCCTAAAAAGTTTACGCTCCCGGAGATCCATTCGCTATACGAAACGCTGCTGGGCAAAAAGCTGGATCAACGAAATTTTCTGCGAAAGATGATGTCGTTAGGATTAGTGAAGCGGCTGGACGAACAACGATCGATTGGTGCGCACCGGTCACCATTTCTTTATCAGTTTGAAATGAAGGCATATCGTGAGGCATTGAAGCAGGGAATCGTTCATACTTATCAATAGAGCAAAGGGGTTGGTTATCAGCATGCTCTCGACCTGCTTGCAAACGCGATCCGATATACCCTCCACTAGCGATAGACGATGACTCGCTCAGGGTAAGTGCTTCACCTTCCAAAGGTAAAATTATCAAATAGCGGTCCTTTCATTCGGCGGTGTCACATCGCCGGTACATATTTGCTGCGTTGGCATTCGTTGTGTTCGATTATTCAACATTGATCTTCATTACCCCGGGATACGATCACGAACAACGGAAGGCCTACACAAAGACCTAACTTAAAAACCCTATGAAACATATTTTACTCATGACCCTCATGTTCATGAGCTGGACAACCTATGCCCAGCACGGCGCACTGCATGGAATGGTGCTGGACCGTCAGGGGCAACCAATCCCCGCCGCCAACATCGTATTGAAAGGTACGCGGTATGGAACCACTACCAATCCGGAAGGCACTTATGTAATCAACCATGTTCGCGAAGGCAACTACACACTAGTCGTGTCCCTGGTCGGGCATGAATCAGTAGTACAGGCAATTGCTGTCGTCGCTGATCAGGATGTTGAAGTTGCCAACATTACGCTTTCGGAAAAGCAACAGCAACTGAATGAGGTAGTCGTGAGCGGCCTGCGCGAGGGCGTTTATGTGGAGAGCAAACCTTCCGAGTCGTTGCGTATCACCGCCGATCTTATTGAAGTTCCTCAGAGCATCAACGTGGCAACAAAACAAACGCTGCAGGATATGGGCATGCTGTCGAAGGGAGAGATCGCCCGTGTCTCTTCGGGGATCACGCGCAGCTATGGTGGCAACCTCGACATGACTCTCCAGATCCGTGGCACCAATGCCACCTTCGGAACGTTTCGGAATGGCGTGGGCGGCCCGATCTGGTGGAACGCCCAGGAAGATGCCAACATGATCGAACGCGTCGAGTTTGTGAAAGGTCCCGCAGGATTTATGCTCGCGAATTCAGAACCCGGCGGACTGGTGAACACGGTTACCAAACAACCCACACGCGAACGTACAGGAGAGGTGTCGTTCGGCGTGGGCAGCTATAACATGATGCGTACAGCGCTCGACCTGGGAGGAGAGATGAAGAAAGGAAGCAAGCTGACGTATAGACTCAACGTTGGAGCTCAGAATAACAACGACTACTTTCACTTCAGCGACTTCACCCGCGTATTCGTGGCACCGGCCCTGCGCTACGACTTTAGCGAGAACACCAGCCTGACCGTTGAGTATAACTATGTGAACGCTTAGACGCAGGAGAATACCCACTCGTTGGTTTCCCTCAATGGCGACTTCTGGGCTATTCCCATTGATCTGGCGATCAACGATCCGAACAACAGGAAGTTCGTCGGCGCAGACAACTACATGCGGTCCTATCTCCGTCACAAGATCAACGACGCCTGGACATTCAACGCGCAGGCCGCCTACATGACGACGGACTGGGACGATATTTACACTCAGCCTCGAAGGCGTTTCTCCAACGAAGGACACCTTGTATCGCGCCGCTTCTTTCACGGACTGGTGGGGAAAGCTGATCAATACACAGCTCTTCATGGATGGAAGATTTAATACGGGAAGCAGGATAGAACACAAGGTCCTCATCGGCATCGACTTCGGCGACGGCGGCGAGGGAAGCACCTATGGCGGAACCTGGGGCGAAAACAAATATCCGTTAAGCCTTGACAACCCAACCTATTATCTCCCGAAAGATTCGCTCCAGTTCAAAGGCGAGAAGTTCAGCTGGATGTCAAGCAACCGGTGGATGGCATTGTACATTCAGGATCACATTAAGCTCTACGACAAACTGGTGCTTACGATCGCGGGCCGGTTTACCAGCCTCACAACGGGGCAGGACTGGAACACACCCGACGATCCCGACTATGAGATCACGGACACTAAGTTCACTCCACGGCTCGGAATCACTTACCTCTTCAATGATGCCTACTCGATCTACGCACTTCACGATGAAAGCTTTCTGCCTCAGCGTGGTGCTATCTTTGGTGGCGGCCGCCTGCCTGTGCTCACGGGAAGCAACAACGAAATTGGTATCAAAGCGATGCCCATGAACAAACAACTGGTGATTAACATGGCCGTCTATGATATTCGTAAAAACGACGTGGGCACAACGGACCAGTTGCATTCGGGATTTTATCTCAAGACCGGCCAGGTGCGAAGTACCGGATTCGACTTTGATGTGATGGGTAAAGTCGCCGCCGACCTGGTAGTCACGGCGAATTATTCGTACGTGAACGCAAGGATCACCAAAGATGCCGACGAATCGATGATAGGCTTGCGTAACAATGGTACGGCCGCCCACCTGGCTAACCTTTGGATGAAGTATACGATCTCCAAAGGTGTACTTCAGGGGTTGGGTTTGGGAGCAGGCATGCAATATACAGGAGAGCGAAGTGGTGTGTGGCCCGGATGGAACAGTACAAACGGCAACATGTATCTGCCGGCCTACACGCTGCTGGACGCGGCGGTGTCGTATACGAAAGAAAAGTTTTCTGTCCGCTTTAATATCTATAACCTGACGAACTTGAAGTATGCCAGCAACGGATCGTTTTATCCCGATCTCAACGAATGGCTGTTCGATGTCGGTACTCCGACGAACTTCAGGATTCAGACCAATATCCGGTTGTGAGTCAGCCTTACACCGTGATGTGATGTAAGTCAGGTATCTGTGGCAACCTGTTCGCAGATTTTGAACGCAACACTTCAAACACCTCAATTGAGAACGCAATAACATGACAGTCCTCATGATCTTCATACAAACCCTGTCCTTGTATGCCCTTTACAATAGTTCGAAAAGGGCGGAGCTGAGAAGGGACGCATTCAGTGTCTGGCTACAGAAACCAGCGCGGTGGATAGCACCAACGGCAGGGGTACTGCTTTTGGTTTCCTTCATTCTCATCACCACTTTGAAGGGCTTTGGTGCAGGGATCTTTCTGGCCTTCGTTTCGGTCATGACGACCGCCAGCCTGATCGTCATCCTGAGCCCATTAAAAACAGGACGCAAATAATGCCAGCAAAGGAAAAATATCTTACCGCATCGCCATGGCAGCGTTTTGCCAAGATCTCCGCCGCTATCGTGGGAGGATACCTGTTATCGATGTCCATTCATCTGGCACTGGCATCGTGGTTCAACCACGTGAATGTTCTGATCACGGCGACCTTTTCGGGCTTCATTGTCTGGGTGGCGTTTATGACTCTGGCCTTCCTCGCGAGGAACGGCTGGCGCATCTGGCTGTTATATTTAGTGCTCACCGCTGTGTTCACAACGATTGCCTTACTGGGCAAGTCATTCAACCAAAACTTCATGCACCATGGATAAGCGCCCGTACAACATTTTATTTCACCTGCATACGGTGACGGGAATCGTCATTAGCGTTTTGTTGTACGTGATCTTCTTTGCCGGATCATTTTCATTCTTCCGTTCAGAGATCATCGCGTGGGAGCGTGCTGAACCGGCAGGTGCACATGGCTTTCATCTCGATGTCGACGCGGCCATCGATTCCCTTTCCAAACGCCATCATCTCTACGGCCGTGACATTGCCTTCTACAAACCCGAAGGAGAGAAACGGGTCTCTGTAAGCCTGTCGGCTTCTAAAGATACCTTGGCAGGCAAGGACGACACTTATTTTTATCTGGACACGGATACGTATCAGACATACACATATGAGAACTCTTACTCTTTTGGCGAGTTTCTCTATCGGCTTCATTTTTTTGCGCAGATCCCATATCCCGCCGGTTATTATCTCTCTGGATTCACGTCGTTGTTTTTTCTTTTTGCCATTCTCACCGGCATCCTGGTGCATTGGAAAAAGATCATCCCCAACTTTTGGCTGTTCCGTCCCCGCGAGAAATTGAAGACGGTATGGACAGACGCGCACACCGTCCTCGGAACGATCGGGCTTCCCTTTCAGGTGGTGTACGCAGTCACAGGCGCGTTCTTTATGATCAATATATTGCTCGTCATCCCAAGTTTATTCTTGATGTATGATGGCGATGAGGAAAAGCTTTACGACGACCTGGGATATGGCGAGCCTCATTTTGTATTTGAAAACAAAAAGCTCGCTTCAGTGCCTCCTGTTAACGGATTCGTTACACGCACAACTGACCTGTGGCAGCAATTTAATATCAACGAAGTCCACATCTTCAACTATGGAGACAACGGAATGCATGTTGAAGTAGGAGGGGAGCTCGATCACTCCGTGAAATTCACAGGCGTCGGACACGCGATCTTCAAAGCCTCCACGGGTGAAATGGCAGAGGTGAAGAACCCTCTTGACAGAACAAGTTATCTCGACGGCGTTAAAGGCGCGATGTATTATCTGCACTTCGGAAACTATGGCGGCTATAGCATTAAGGTCATCAGTTTTGTGCTCGGCCTGATCACGTGCTTCGTCATCATAACGGGTATCCTGATCTGGCTGGAAGCGAGGAACAGAAAAGATATCCCTGACAAAACAACGGCGCTTCAATGAACGCGTAGGACATATCTTCCGTCGGTTTGCCTTACGATGTATCCGGTTACCGCGCTCGGTTTTATCGTGACCAGGTTTTTACCCCATGATCCTGACGAATCCAAGACAAACCATTTTATTCAGTGTTTACTTTGGAATTTGGCTGGCCGCTTTCGTTGTTCTTTACTTTCAAACCGAATAATTATCTGACCAATAAATTCTCACTCTTATCCGGAGGTATCATCGGTCTTGCGATACCGTTGCTGAACGGGTTATTGACGGGAAAACTGGTTTTGGCGATCTCTTGGCAACGGCCATCTCGATCTGTTTGTAGTAGATGTGCTCTGGATCCTGATTTCGGCGGTGTCGTTCTACGCTGTTGCCCGCCTGCGAAATACACCACCGGCTGAGCAGGCCACACGAAGTACAACATCGGCACCGGCAAGATTGAAACAACCTAAAACAATTTCCCAGGAGTAGCCGGTGGGATTCACATCCTTTCAGTAAAGCCTCAGAAATTTCACGCGCTGGATAGTACTCCTGGTAATAGCTGGATGGCCTGGAGCGTTAGCGAACAAGAAATGCAGAACGTGTCATTGCAGTAAGATGTAGCGTTAACAGATAGTAATGTCATACGGGTAAACGTGTTATCGCCCATGTATGCTTGTTGCCGGGATTGAGGGCGCGAAGGCATCACCAGATGCATCTTGTTCCAGTATTGAAACGCACAGATTATCTCAGAGATATCTATCTCATGCAGGAAGCAATGAAGGTGCATAACTCAGATATCACTAACGAAGACGTTCTGAAGTGATCGGGCGATCATGCTGGCGCAATGTTATACCCTCATGAAGGTATTAGATGACCCCTAAAGGGTATTTTGAATGGAAAGCATTGGACAGAATTTGAAGTTCTATTCTGCTCATACATATTTGTGCTCCATCATCGAGATCAGCAATGAAAGCACTTTATTTTCTGATTTTATTTTTGTCTGTCTTACGGAGCTACGGCTCAATCCAACGGTATCATTTCCGGAACGATTAAGACATCAGACGGCAATCCTGCTGAATTCGTGAATATAAAACTGGAAGGGGACAATAGAGGTGCCGTTGCGGGGAAGGGGGGGTCGTTACGAAATAAGGAATGTTCCACCCGGCAGCTACACGCTGGTGGTGTCTTTTGTCGGGATCGACACGCAACGACAGACAGTCGGGGTGGAGACAGGAAAAAACACGACGATCGATTTTGTTATCAACGAAAACAGCCAGCAGCTACAGGAAGTGGTGGTGACGTCTGACCGGTTAATCACGGAGAGCGTCTATGTTTCGAAGATGCCTCTTAAGAACATAGAGAATCCCCAGGTATACAGTACAGTTTCAGCGCAATTGTTGAAGGAACAGGTGGTCACCAACTACGAAGATGCCATGAAAAACGTGCCCGGGATTTTTAAGCTTTGGGGAAATGACCGGCTGTGGCGGTGACGGTGGATCTTATTATTCACTGCGCGGGTTTGAAACGCAGGCCACTATTATCAATGGAATGCCAGGTCTCACAAACGGGAAGCCTACTTTTCAAATATTGAAAAGATCGAAGTCATTAAGGGACCATCAGGATCATTTGGCAGTTCGATTGTCTATCGGCGGACTGATCAATACGGTGACCAAGAAACCACACGAGACATTCGGAGGCGAAATCAGTTGACATCGCAGGCAGCTTTGGTCTGAATCGAATCACCGCCGACATTAATGCACCCGTGAATCAATACGTTGCCTTGCGGGTCAATACTGCATATCAATCGGAAAACAGTTTCCAGGATGCCGGGTTCCGAAAACGCATTTTTTCATTGCTCCTGTACTTTCGTACAAAGTCAACTCAAAGCTATCATTTCTCCTATCTCTACTGAATTCTCTGCTCGAACAACGAACAACGCCTCCTTGATGCTTTTTTTGGGTCGTGAGACGCCGCTACAGTTCAAGGATCTCAACGATCTGAATTATAACACTGACCTTTCTTTTTTATAGCAATGACCTGGCGATGAAGAATCCGAGCTACAACATGCAGGCTCAGATGATCTATAAGCTCTCGGATCACTGGACGTCTCAAACGGTACTGTCAAGGAGTTCAACCAAATCAAACGGGTATTACAGCTACATCTACGATAATCAGAATGGCAACCGTGATTTCGGTTTGTTCATCACCAGCGAACAGTCACAAACGACCACCACCGATGTTCAGCAGAACTTTACGGGTGATTTCAAGCTTGGGTCTATGCGCAACAGGATTGTCGCCGGTATAAGAATATTTTCAGGCGAAGCGTGATGTACGGTGGTTCGGGATGGGCATGGGTATATAACGTCACGCCACAAGGTGCGATCAATTATGTGGATCCGAATACAGGTGATGAGTGCAGCCACGGTATTTGTCGAAGTCGTCGATCGACAACCTGTTGGCTGCTGAGGAACCATACATACTTAATAACCGCGACGCGTCTTATAGCGCCTACGTTTCTGACGTATTGAACATTACTCCGGCCCTTCTCGTGATGGCGAGTTTGCGCGTGGATTACTTTGACACGGAAGGCGATATTGCAACAGACGATGATGACTACAGTCAGACTGCGTACTCACCGAAGTTCGGATTCGTCTATCAGCCGATCCAGGACAAGTTGTCGATATTCGGAAACTTTATGAACGGATTCAGGAATGTTGCGCCGGGTCTTGTGTATGACGAAAATGGTGATTATGCGGGGTCACAAACATTCAGACCGGAACATGCCAATCAACTTGAGTTCGGTGTAAAGTCTGATCTGTTCTCGGACAGACTGATGGGATCAGTAAGCTACTACGACATTCAGGTTAGCGACATGGTACTTTCACCACCCTCGGGCTATGGTTTCAGCACGCAGGGAGGAACGGTACGAAGCAAAGGAGTTGAGTTCGACATCACAGCTAACCCGGTGAACGGTTTAAACCTGTTGGTTGGATTCAGTTCTAACGACAGCAAGGTAACGAAAGGGGATGAAGGCAACATCTGGCTTGAGAACGGCAAGCGTCCTTTCTGGGCGGGTCCGAAAAACCTCGTGAATGCCTGGATTACTTACCGAATCACATCGGGTGTAGTACGTGGATTGGGTTTTGGCTTTGGTGGTAACTATGCGAGCGAAAACAATACGCTCGACAGTGAGGTGACGGGCAAATTTACATTGCCATCGTACACGGTGATTAATGGATCTGTTTTTTACGACAACGATCGCATCAGGGTGGCATTCAACCTTAATAACATCACGAACAAGCATTACTTCGGAGGCGGTTGGTCCACATTAAATCCTCAAAAACCACGCAATGGCGTTGTGAGTGTCGCGTTCAGGTTTTAAAGCGGGAAAGATTATAGAGTGAACACAAATGACGGCGACATTTGTCAACTGTCCTGAGTTGTTCTAGTCAGCACTTTGTAATTTGGCACGATACAGGTAGTCAGTGATCTTGAAGATGGCGTACGTCTTGTCACCCGCCGTCTTCCCGAAGAAGCTTCCGCTAGTGAGGTCGCTGATGGTTTGTCCGAATGTTATGGAATTTGTCCGAAACTTTAAGCCTTCATAGTCGACAGTCCACGGTGTGAAGAGGTAATTGGGTTTGTCATCGCTGTTCTGGACGATCAGCTTTGTTTTGTCTTTAAAAACGAAGATGATCCGTCTCCACTCTGTCGTGGTGCTCCAGTTGCCGTATGCGCCCCAGAACACTTTGTCAAGTAGGTCAGGGGACAGCGAAGCTATTGAGTCTGCCGCCTTTTGATAGAAAGTAAAATCTGCATTTTCTCCGGGGAAGTTATAAAGGTTCTCGTGGTCGAACCTGTCCACGCCGCTCTTCCTGATTCGCTTTGATTCATTGTCAACCAGGTGCTTAAACGAACCTATGTCCGTGTCTGTTAACCCAAGGTCGGATACCGTTACCTTTTTGAATCGGGAATCATCCAGGATGGTCACACATTTATTGATCTGATCTTCGGAGATACGGGAGGGCGCATTGGATAGAAATCCGGATTCGCTTTTATTCTTGTTCAATTCAAACGCTGTTCCTTTTCTGAAGTAAGAACGTCTCCTGTTATCGGCGTGAAAGCAGCCCTGACTTCCAATCTCAATATGAAATTCTTCTATCGGATTTGCGGACAGGTCAAAAAGAGATTTTGGCAGCTCAAATTTGTTCACTGCCTTTGTCTGGAGGTCTACTGAATAATAGTTGTTCAGCGTTCCATCAGAGATGATGAGTTGATTGTTGAAACTTGTCGCGTTGCCAATTGGAAAATCGGCAGTCACCAGTCGTATCCATCGCCTCTTTGTATTGTCGTAGGTGAGAAGATCTGATCCCTCAACTCCATATACGAGTCCTCTGTGATAAACTTTTTCGTACGGCTCAGCAATGGATGCCTCATTGGTATAGAGGTCTGACTTCAGGAATTTCCCGCGGTTTATTTTATAGATAGCGCTGCCGGTGAGAATAAACAGACTCTCATGTTTTACCCCGATGGCTCTTATGTAACCTTCCATTTTATGTGGAGCTTTCCATATTGAATTTAATCGGCTGTCAAGGAGCTGAATTTCTGCATGCTTGTTGATCGTATACAGATTTCCCGATTCGGTCACCTCAAACTCAATGATGTCATTCATTCTTTGCCAGTCAATTTTGTCTGACTTTGAGATGAAGACTTTTCCCTGCTGGTCAACTATAAAATATTCTCCAAGCTGCCGGACTTTTCTAAACTCCGGTCGCTCTCCCTTTGACAGTCTTTGGTATTTGTTCTGTGATAATGGCGTCGGTAATTTTTCCCAGCTCTTGCAATTGTCTTTGGTCAGGTACAAGACATTGTAAAACGAACCGAACAGGCCTGTCTTTTCGTCTTTTGCAAAGTGAATGGTGCTAAATCTAAGGTTTCCGGATGCTTCTACTTTGTCGAAAGATTTCCACGTTCGTCCCTTATCCTGCGTGTAGTAGATCAGTTGTGAATTGCCACTCATCCATGCCTTTCCGTTCCCGTTAATGCAGGCCGCATCCAGCCAGCTGCTCTGTCCAAAGACGACTTTTTCCCAGGTCTTGCCGTGATTGCCTGACCAAAGCACAAAATCTTGTCTTTCATCTTCCTGGATAAATCCGGAAATCATGAGCGTGTCCTGCGAGAAGAAATTGATTCTTTCAAATGTGTTTCCTACGGACATCGAAAAATCGTCCATGGAACCAAATGGCCCGAGATGCCAAAGTTCTCCTACCTGTTTCGTGTAGTAGACATTGCCGGCTTTCGTGGCGACCCAGATCTCTTCGGATGGTGAGATGCCCAGTTCTGAGACGCCGCCTGAGATCGATAGTCGTGCTGAAAATTGGTCCTGGCAGAATCCGGACAGCCGGAGGCAAAGGAGTGCTAATAGTAAAACATGTTTCATGTGAACTGCGGTAACGGGATGCATCGGTTCAGCTGGTTTCACGGTTGAGGTTTTCTTAAGGATGCACAAGTTGCTGACTTTCCATAAGACGGGGCGCATTTTTTTTAATAGAATGCAGAATGTTATTGTAAGTCACTATTCTCTACTACCTGATCATGGAGATGAAGTTGTCAAGCTTCCCAACCAGGAAACAGCCCGAACACCATCGTGCTCCGAACTATTCGATGGACGACAACCTACCAGCGCAACGTTCAATGGGGCCCATCTGTTTGTGTGGACTCCAAAGCTGCACTAATTCACAAAAGAGTTTGCCGAGAGATATGGCAAACCTGTTGAACCGGTAGAAGGCGCAGTAGCTGTTCCCTGATGTAAAGAAAATACTCACAAGTCGGTACTTCGTTTTATCAGTTCATCAACTTGCCTGACACAAACATGCAACTTTTCCCGGACTCAAGTTTCTAGTTTGGGAAAGCAAAGCCGCAGTCTCATCTGTCTCGAAATTAACCAGACTATGGAAAGCCCGCCGTCAAAATAACCGTCATTAAACGTACTACACTTCCAAATCAACGAACACAAAAAACTCTATAACTCCCTTGCCTCCCCACCCTGGATTTTTCTTCAAGCTCCCACAAAACCACCTACAACGAACACACACTATTTTAAAGTTTGGGAAAGCAAAGCCGCAGTCTCATCTGTCTCGGAATTAACCAGACTATGGAAAGCCCGCCGTCAAAATAACCGTTATTAAACGTACTACACTTCCAAATCAACGAACACAAAAAACTCTATAACTCCCTTGCCTCCCCACGCTGGATTTTTTCGTCAGGACCTGCACCTCATCCTACAATGAACACCACATTAGAAGTCTGGGAAAGCATACTCGCAGTCTCGCATGCCTCGGAATCAACGCGCAGGATACAATCGATTCCGGTCCAAAAGTCACCACAACTACTTGACAATTCACCCAACGTCGTACACTTTCCGATGCGTCCAATTTCTGTATCTTTAAAACTTCCGGAACAGAATCATGAATGAATCCCTCGTAGATGTTTTGTCGACCGTGCCCGAGCTAAAAGCTGTGCCGCGCGAGCACCTGGAATGGCTTGCCGCCAAGGGTGAAGTCATGGACATGAAGGACGGCGACCAGGCCTTCAAACCCGGCGACTCGATCGATGGCATGCGCATCGTCCTGCAGGGACAAATCAAGATCTACATGGAGCAGGCGGGAAGTCTTCGATTCTTCGACGCCGTCGAGACGCTGGAGATCACAGGACTGCTTCCATACTCCCGCATGAAAGGCGCCAGCGTGTATGGGATTGTCGCCGGCGACATGAAAGCGTTCACGCTGCATAAAAAGTATTTCCCCGAGATGATCCGCGAGCATCACGAGCTCACGGAAGCGCTCGTGCACTCCATGACCGATCGCGTGCGCTATGGAATGAAGCAGCAGCAGATCACCGACAAGCTGGTTTCATTGGGAAAGTTGTCCGCAGGCATAGCCCATGAGTTGAATAATCCTTCCGCCGCTGTGGTGCGCGGCGCGCATGAGTTAAAGAAACACCTGCGCAATGTGCCCGATCGTTTTAAGGCGGTGATCCGGATCAAGGCTTCCGATAAAGAGGTTGACCAGGTGAACGATCTGCTGTTTCAGAAGATCGCGGCGAGCACATCGGCAAAGAAATTATCGCTGCAGGAGAAGATGTCGAGGGAGGATGAGTTGGCCGGATGGATGGACGAACGGCGCATGGCTGACGCGTATGCGATGGCCGAAACACTGGCCGACTACAACTTCGGCACCAGCGACCTGGAGTTCCTTTCAACACTGGCGCGCAGCGAGGATGTGCCGGCGATTATCAACTGGATCTGCCAGATGCTTACCACGGAGAGGCTGGTGAACGACATCGAAGAGGCCTCGGGTCGAATCAATGCTTTGGTGTCTTCCATCAAGACCTATACACACATGGATCGCGGCGTCGAAAAGGAACGAGCCGATCTGCTGGCCGGGATACGTAACACCGTGACGTTGTTAAGTCACAAGCTGAAGACCGCAGGCATTCGCGTAACCGAAGACTTTCAACAGGATCTGCCACAGCCGCTCATCTATGTGAGTATGATGAACCAGGTGTGGACGAACATTATCGATAACGCCATCGACGCGATGGAAGGTCGTTCGGGAAATGAACTGGAGATCCACGCCCATCGTGATCGTGAGTTTATCGCGGTCAGCATCATCGACAACGGACCGGGTATCCCCAACGAGATCCAGGATAAAATATTCGACTCATTCTTTACGACCAAGCCGGTAGGAAAAGGTACCGGACTTGGACTGGAGATGGTGCGACAGATTGTCCACCAGCAGCATCATGGTAAAGTGGAAGTACGTTCACAGCCGGGACGTACAGAGTTCAAAGTTTGTATCCCCATTGATCAGGCTTAAGTTTCACCGGAGGTTGTGGTGAGGAATTGTGAGTTTAAGTTAGAAGGAGAATCAACAGATGAAGAAACCGATATTGTTTGCTATTGACGACGACATCCAGGTATTGCGTGCCATCGTGCGCGACCTGCGTTCGGCCTATGGCAACGACTATAGAATTGTAAGTACAACGTCGGCGAACGAGGCGTTGGAGGTTCTGAAAGACCTGAAGAACAAAGGCGAGGCCGTCGCGCTGTTTCTCGCCGATCAGCGCATGCCCGAGATGCTCGGCGTTGACTTCCTGTGCCAGGCGCGTACGTTCTTTCCCGACGCGCGACGTATGCTGATCACGGCATACTCGGATACCGAGGCAGCCATTCGCGCGATCAATGAAGTTCAGTTAGATTATTACCTGACTAAGCCCTGGGATCCGCCCGAAGAGAAACTTTATCCGGTGCTGAACGATCAGCTGGATGAGTGGCATAGTCATTATGTACCGCTGTTCCAGGGCATCCGGATCGTGGGTTATCAATGGTCGCCGCGCTCGCACGAGATCAAGGACTTCCTCAGTGGCAATATGATTCCCTATCAGTGGCTGGATGTGGAGTCGCACGAAGAGGCAAAGGAACGACTGAAAGTAAACAAGATCGAAGAGAAGGATTTGCCCGTAGTTTTCTTTGAAGACGGATCATTCTTGTGCAACCCGGATATCCGTACCGTTGGTGAGAAGACGGGTATGCGATCGAAGGCATCGAAACCTATGTACGATGTAACCATCATCGGTGCTGGTCCGTCGGGACTGGCTGCCGCGGTGTATGGTGGATCAGAAGGACTTTCCACCGCGCTCATTGAAAGGCGCGCTCCCGGCGGACAGGCAGGCACGAGCTCACGCATTGAAAACTATCTCGGCTTCCCGAACGGACTCAGTGGTTCTGAGCTGTCACGTCGCGCGATCACGCAGGCATCTCGCTTTGGCGTCGAGTTTTTATCTCCGCAGGAGGTGGTCAGTATAGCGCTGATGAATAACTACAAGATCATTCAACTCTCCGACGGCAGCACGATCAATTCGCGGAGCGTGGTGATCTCGACGGGTGTCGATTATAGGACGCTCGAGGCCGAGAACGTTGAGCAGTTCACGGGTGCAGGCGTATATTATGGTGCGGCCATGACGGAGGCGCAATCCTGTTCGTCGAAAGACGTTTACGTGGTGGGCGGTGGAAACTCTGCAGGCCAGGGTGCGATGTATCTGTCGCATTACGCGAACAAAGTACACATCGTTATCCGGAAGGAAGATCTCAGCTCAACGATGTCGCAGTACCTGATCGATCAGATCAAAAAGACTCCCAACATTGAAATTATTCCCTACAGCGCCGTGACCAGGACATTTGGCAACGGCAAGCTGGAGGCCATAGAGATCCTGGACCTGAACAGCAACACGACCCGGAAGGCGGACACGCCATCGCTGTTTATCTTCATTGGTGCGCGTCCCGTTACGAACTGGATCGGACTCGATATCATCAAGGATGACAAGGGATTTGTCGAGACGGGTCGCGACCTGTTGAAGTACGAAACCTTTCACAAGACGTGGAAGCTGAAGCGTGAGCCATTCCTGCTCGAGACTTGTTGTCCGGGAGTGTTTGCCGCCGGCGACGTCCGTTCGGGTGCCATGAACCGCGTGGCATCAGCCGTGGGAGAGGGAGCCATGGCCATCAAGTTTGTACACGAATACCTCGCAGAGAACTAAGATTTATTGAACATGGAATTCAAAGGAGAAGCTTGTCAGCATATTGCTTCGTTGAACACACTGCTTCAACCGAAAGCACATCAGTGTGAAGAATGTGTGAAGACGAAGAGCCGGTGGGTTCATCTGCGCACCTGCCAGACCTGCGGCGTTACTTTGTGCTGTGATTCATCGCCGAACAAGCACGCCACAAAACACTTCCATGAAACCGGGCATCCGGTGATCATGTCGGCCGAGAAGGATGAGTACTGGTTGTGGTGTTATCCGGATGAGAACTTTGTAGAGTATGGGGATGAGCAGTGATGCTTTGTGCCTGATGAGTGACTACGATCCGATGGGCACTGATTCGAGTCCGTCACCGGTGGGTGATGTAGCGCGGAACCAGTAGCCTTTGCGTTAGCTCAAAGGCCAGCTCAACCAAAATGGCCAGCAGTGCTGCGGGTATCGCTCCGGTCAAAATCAGTTCATAATTATTCAAAGCGAGTCCGGTGACAATGTACTCACCGAGGCCCCCGGCACCGATGAAGGCGGCGAGCGTAGCCGTCCCGATATTGATCACGGCGGCCGTTCTGATGCCGGCCAGTATCGCAGGCGTTGCAAGCGGTAACTCCACGTAACGGAGCTTTTGCCAGCCACTCATGCCGAGTCCTTCCGCCACTTTCTTTAACGCGGGATCAATGGTCCGAAGTCCCGTTACCGTGCTGCGCAGAATGGGAAGGAGCCCGTACAGGAACAGGGCAATGATCGCGGGTAATACGCCAATGCCGGTAATGGGAATGAGCACAGCCAGCAGCGCAATGGATGGTATGGTCTGCAGGAGTCCTGCGGTATAGAGCACCGCGGGCGACAACCGCTCGTTCCAGTAAACAAAAACCGACAACGGCAGGGCTATTACCACCGACAGCAACAGCGCAACCAGCGTCAGCTTCAGGTGGGTGAGGACCTTGGACAGCACATCGGCAACCGATGTTCCTTCAGCCGCTTTCCGTTCACCGGTAATAAATCCCTTGCGAACAAGAAACGAAGAGGCAACGGCGGCATACGAACGCTTATCAAACAATACTTCCGAATTCAGCGCTTGCATTTCGGTCTCGCTGATGCTTCCCACAAGTTTATTCACTGCGCGCAGTGCAGCAGGAGGAAGCGACTGCCGGTAGAGCGATACTGCATGGTAGTCGGGGAAGTAGTGACGATCATCTTCGAGTACGATCAGATCGTAGTAGTTGATTTCCCCGTCAGTGGAATAAGCATCCGTTACATCTATTTTATTCGCGCGCACGGCAGCATAAGCGAGCCCGTGCTCCATACCAAAGGCTCTTTGGTCCAGCCCATACGTTGCAGCAAGATTTTCCCACCCATCCTGGCGCTTCAGGAATTCATAGCTCACTCCGATGCGCAGCGACTGTTCCTTCATGTCGCCAATGCTAGCAATGCTCATCGACGTCGCCTTGGCACGCGACATCACGAGCGCATACCTGTTTTCAAATCCGTACGACGCCGACACGCCGAGCTGCTGTTGTGCCATCAGCCTTTGCAGCGTATCAAGAGGCACCCGCTGAGTCAGCTTCAGGATCTCGGCCGACAGCGTGCCGGTATATTCCGGATAAATATCAATCTCGTCGTGCTGCAGCGCGCTGAAACAAACCATCGTACCACCGAGGTTGAACTTGCGCTCTACGGTGAAGCCTTCCTGCTCTAGTAACAGGGCCATCATTTCACTGAGCAGATAACCCTCGGTAAAATGTTTGGCACCAACACGCACCGTCTGGCCCTGCACCCTGGAAGCATTCAGAACGCACAGCAACGCTATAAAAAGAATGACGCGTATCCTGCTCATGCGTTTCCGGGCTTAAGATGTTGAACCGCCGCATACCGGAAGAGCTTCTGCACGAGCTCACTCCTGGAATGCTGAACTTCTGTCGCCGTGCCCATAGCCTCGACGTTGCCATGACTGAGCACCAGCAGCTGATTTCCCAGCCGGAGTGCCTCCGTCATGTCGTGCGTGATCAGCACAGTAGTAAAACGGGCTTCGGCCTGCAGCTCGAGCAGTTGTTGCTGGATCTCGATGCGTGTGATGGCATCCAACGAGCCCAGTGACTCGTCCAGGAGCAGGATCGATGGCGAGCCATAGAGCACCATACAGATTGCCGCCCGTTGTTGTTCGCCACCCGAGAGCTGGTGCGGGTGGCGTTGCCGGTAGGTGAGGGGCAGTCCCATGCGCCCCATCAGGTTGTCGATGCGTTTCGACTCGACAGCTTCTCCGCGAATGCGCGCCGTTAATGCTATGTTCTGCTCAATGGTAAGGTGTGGAAAGAGGCTCGTGCCCTGAACCAGGTAGCCGATCCGCCGGCGAAGTGTCTGAAGTGACTGGTAGTCGATCGGTTTTCCGAAAACGCTAACGGTACCGCTATCCGGCCGCAGCAAACCATTGATGAGCTGCAGCGCGGTCGACTTACCACTTCCGCTCGGTCCCACAATTGCGGTCACCTGGCCCTCCGGCAGCGACAGGTCCAGGCTCACCGCCAGCGAAGGCGTACTGTGCCGGAACTTAACCCGATCGAATACTATGGGAGAGCTCATGGTTGCAAAGTGAGCAAATTAACGATTCGGTGCCATTCCTTCCAGGCTTTGATTTTAAGCGGGGAACTTCTGGCTACCACGCTGCACATGGTCGACAGTAACGAGCGTACGATAGAATTATGTCTGTGGGGTTACGGCGGAAGCTACGTCTTCAGTTGAACGTCTCCCAATCCTGGCGAATGTTGCTGATGTTCATATCCGGTATAGCAATGTCCGGTAAAGAACATGTTCAGCGTACGAATCACAGTCGATTGATCCAAATTGCCAGATGGATTCTGGTACGATTATTATACCTTCCGGCTACCCAACCCGTCTTCGTTTAGATGATTACGAATTTTATTAAGGCCTCTCTTCGGAATATGCTGCGGCACAAGGTTTACACCTTCATTAATATTTTTGGCCTGACGATCGGAATTGCTGCAAGCACACTCATTCTTCTTTGGATCACGGATGAACTGTCATACGATAGATTTCATGCAAATTCTGAACGGATCTTCAGTGTTCTGGTCAACAACACTTACCCCGATGGCAGGATTGAGACTTATCCGGCGACGCCCGCGAAATTGAAGGAAGCCATTGAGAGCGATATCCCCGAGGTGGACAAGGCAGCTCACTACAGCTTCGAAACTGAATTGCTGATTAAGAATGGAGAAAGGAGTTATCATGAGACTGGGATCTACGCCGATACTGAGTTGTTCGATATTTTCAGTTTTCCGATTGCGAAAGGTTCCTCAGCAAAGCCACTGACAGACGTTAAGTCCGTGGCCATTTCGCAGCGTCTGGCCACCAGGTTATTTCAGAAGGAAGACCCGATTGGAAAATCAGTGTCTGTAGGTCAGGCTTACGAGCTAACCATTACGAGCGTCTTTGCGGACATTCCAGTTAACTCCTCACTGCAATTTGATTTTGTAGTTCCATTTGAACTCTTCCTCAAAGAAAATCCCTGGACAAGCAATTGGCAAAGTGGCGGTCTGCGCACGGCGGTAATGTTAAAGCCAAACAGCAGCAATGCAGATCATAAACTTTCGGACCTGATCAAAAAGAACTGCCCGGAATGTACATCAAGTGCATTCCTGTTCCCATACGCGAAGTCGAGGCTTCACTCCAGTTTTGAAAATGGAGTCAGCAGTGGAGGAAGGATCCAGCAGATTTACTTTTTTGCAGCCATTGCTATACTG
Organism: Chryseolinea sp.; assembly: GCA_049840655.1. Lineage (GTDB taxonomy): Bacteria > Bacteroidota > Bacteroidia > Cytophagales > Cyclobacteriaceae > Chryseolinea. Next base: position 118,449 of record JASGJX010000026.1, on the reverse strand, counting down.
ATTCTGGTGATGGCCTGCATCAACTTCATGAACCTGTCGACTGCCCGCTCGGCGACGAGGAGCAGGGAAGTGGGCATTAGAAAATCAATTGGTGCACAGAAGTCGGGGCTGGTCTTTCAGTTTATTTCAGAGTCGGTTCTGATGTCATTCATTGCGCTGTTGTTCGCGCTGGTGTTGGTTCAATTGGTACTTCCTTTTTTTAATAATGTTACCGGGAAATCGATTCAACTGGATTTGACCAATCCCATACTTGCTTCAGGAACGCTGACGATTACCCTGATCTGCGGACTGTTAGCCGGCAGTTATCCATCATTTGTTTTGTCGCGATTTAATCCTGCGAAGGTCCTGAAAGGAGATAGCCAATCGGGCCTTACCGGGACCAGCCTGCGCAAAGCGCTCGTCGTTGTTCAATTTGCAACGTCTGTCGTGCTCGTTATTGGAAGCATTGCCGTGTACAAGCAGATAACCTATATCAGCAAACGGAACCTGGGATTTGACAAGGAGAACGTAATCGTGCTGGATCAGAATGAAGGAATGGTCAGGAATCACCATGCGATCAGGAATGATCTTCTTCAATTGCCCCAGGTGAAGAACATGGCCTTTGGCGGAAATAACATCTTCACCGTTCCCATTACTACAACGGATCCGGTATGGGCCGGAAAACCTCAAAACTCTTCCATCAGTTTTAAGATCTATCGGTGTGATGAGGCCTTTATTCCGACACTGAACATCAGCATCCAGCATGGGCGGAACTTTATCGACAGCGGCGATGCGTCGAATTATATTATCAACCGTAAAGCCGCCGAAGTTATGGGGTTGAGTGCAGAGAATGCAGTAGGCACAGCGTTGGAAATGTGGAACGGAAAGGGAACGATTGTCGGCGTTACGGATGATTTTCACAACGACAATCTGAGCTTCGGAATCGAGCCGATGATCTTTATGTATTCTGAAAATATTGGCTCCCACTATTTCATTAAAATTTCAGGACAAACTCCGGTTTCTGAACAAGTCAGCCAGATCGAAAAGGTGTTTAAGAAACACAATCCCGACTATCCGTTTGAATACACCTTTCTTGATGACGTTTTTAACAGGGAGTACGAAACTGAAAGTATGATCGGTAAGCTTTCGTTAAGCTTTACTTTTATTGCCATCCTGATTTCATGCTTAGGATTATTTGGCCTCGCCTCGTTTACGGCGGAAAGAAGAACCAGAGAAATTGGAATCAGGAAAGTAATGGGCGCTTCCGTCTTTAATCTCACCCTGATGCTTTGCCGTGACTTTACATTTCTCGTTGTTGTTAGTTTAATCATTGGATATCCAATAGCCTGGTACGGGGTGAGTAAGTACCTGGCTGGCTATTCCTTTCACACTGACATCCATTTGACTTTATATCTCTCTTCAGGACTGTTTATGTTGGCGGTGACCATGCTTTCTGTGGGCTATCAATCCATCCGGGCGGCAAATTCAAATCCGGTGAATTCTTTGCGTGCTGAGGGCTGATACCAGAGCGAGCTCTTAAAATTCATTCTCTCAGGCGCTTTCGTCTCCGAGTGATGAACGTCCCTCCTGACTACCCGCGAATTATGTTGATCATCCAATATTCCTCCAATAGCTATAGAACTTGAGCACTAACCATCCAGCTGAGGTATCGGATCCAGATACGGTAGCATCGTATCCCAAACTTCCTGCGCGGTCTTCATGCGACCTCCGAAGCTATCGCGACCGTATGCGAGTTTCACCGCAGCCTCCGCAGGATTGGATTTGACCGGCGCCCACCATTGTTCGGAACCATACGCACGGTACAAGCGATACGCATGATGGGGCATGTTATTGATGTAAACGACAGCGCGTTGAATCTGACCACCTGGAAAGTCGTACGCGGTGATAAATGATGCGGGCTCCTGATCTCCCTGATTTGGCAAAGACATAGTGATACAGTTTGGGTTTAACTGTCGTCTTTGCCATAGACGATGCAATAATAGGAAGATTTGCGAGATTACATATCCATTGATTGAAAAAGCTGTTCAGACGAAAAAGGCAACCTTGCCGTCTCAGAATTAGCCAACTTCAAATGCCTCGGAATCAACCACGCTATGAAATACTGGAACATACAAAGCAACCCATAGCAAGCGCACAACGCTTTCAGATCAACGCACGCATCAAACCTCCAAAACTCCGTGTACCTCTCCGGCGCCCAATGCCTCCCAGATAGTGTGGCACTTCTTCCACAGTTGTTATGAGTCAATTTAGATTCTTTCTAACATTTCGAACGGCCGTTAGCCTTCGATTCTTTTTTCCTAGCTTCAGGCTGTTACATCTGTATTTGTCTTGAAAAAAGTGATTCTCATCGATGATGACTCTGACGAGCTGGAGCTCATGCAGGAGGCTATAGAAGAATTTTATGGGCCTGTCAACTGCACTGGCTACCGCGACCCGGAAGAGGCATTAAAAACTATTTTGTCAGACATACAGAATCCTCCTGACGTTATCTTCATCGACATTAACATGCCGAAGCTCACGGGAGATATGTGCCTGCAGGTGCTTCGAAAAGAATTGGCGCTGGATAAAGTGGTCATTGCCATGCTATCCACCCACATGGAAACGGAGAATATACATTTTCTGATGGGGAAGGGCGCGGATTTCGCGTTTCGAAAGCCTGCCGAAGTCCAGGGTTACCGACAGATTGTACTAAAGGTTATGCCTTACGATAAAACTATGAGCTCGGATAATCCGGGCTCTTTTTTTTAACTTGCTGTCTGCAACGCGTGGGCCAGCTGTTTTATGGCTGTCCCGTGCGCTTCTTAACCCACTTGTTAGCTTGACTCATGAAGATGATACACGCTGTTGTGTGCTATAGGAATCCATCCACTCCACGAACTGTCGTTGAATTCAATGAACCTTACGATGAAAACATGTCCGTCAGGGAATACGTTGACGCGTTCACCGAACGCGTGCGAAAAGACGATGAGGTGTACCGGATTGAAGTAATGAGGATGCAGGTAGACGGAGAGTTGATTTATTTGTCGGCGGGACCGGAGTAGGGGACCTCTGCCATCCACCACAAGCACAACCCGGGTAACGACGTGCACTGCGTCTCCGTATAGCCAAGCCGTTATTAGCTACCCTTTCAACTGCGTACTCTAGTTGATCTGCTGTGTGAACATGTACACATTGTTCAGGTTACCGGCGCCATATAAGGCCGAACTGGCATTCTCTTCCAGCAGTTGTTCATAGGTAATTCCTTCGCGCTGATAACCAGTTACCGTTAGCGCCTTGACCTGGGTCGGCGAAGGCAGAAACGGGTACTTTGTGGTCAACTCCTGAGGGAAGGGCTGAAATTTAAAGTCAATAGAGCTTTGTCCTTTCGGCTGCGTCACCAGGTGCAGGTACGCCAGCTGTGGTGTGGAATAATCAAATCGCGTGAGGGCATAATCGTAAGACAGACTCGAAACTGCGTTAAAGTCGCTTAATGACTTAAGGCTGGCGGTGATGCTGAAGTCGGGCATTGAGGGTTGCTCGATAATCGCGCTGCCAACCTTTGAAAAGTATCGTGACTTCCCAATAATTGAACATTGCACCTGGGTTCTGTAAGAAGTATATCCGTTATCATACCCAAGCTTCTCCTGCGACGACCCTTTATCATTGTAGATGCCGCTCATTTCAAACGGCAGGCTGTTCTGATTAAAGGCCTGCAAATAGATGAAGTGATAAACATTCTCCGGCAGATTCATCGTGAAAGTTCTGTCCGCGATCTTACCCTGTGTTGCAGCGTCGATATTGACCGTCGCAGGAATAGCGAGATTGTCATATCGCACATAATATGGACCATCGTTTTTATAGAGCGTCACCAGGATGTCGGAGGGACTTTTCCCGATATCCACATTGTAAGTATAATTTGATCCCGTGATGCTGCCGGACAATCCGCCTGTACCGGTCGACGATGAAACTGTCAACGCCTGATTCGGGAACGTCCTGCTCGCGGAAGGTGTGTAATTGGTGACATTAACCGTGAGCTGCGGATAGGTTTTGGGCACAGAAGAGCTTCCTTTCAGTATCCACTTCGATCCCGTAGCAACAGACTCATAGGTGTGAACCTTCACCTGTTTCTGTCCGGTCGATAATTTCGGAACAGCAAGAAAGTGGACCGTAAATGTGCCATCGTCAGGAACAGTGCCGTTTAGTTTTATGGTTTCACCGCTTTTAAACTCATGCCATGCAATCCATTCTCCGGAGCTCGAGCTCGCCAGTACCCAGTATTCATCCTCGGCAGTAGAGAAACTTTGAGCTGCCTCCAGCGTGAAAAAGTCCGTAGGCCCATCTGCTGGCGAAGGGTCGTCGTTGTTGCAGGATGAAATACACAGGAGTACTAAACCAAGTACTAAGTTTCCGAAGATTTGAAGTTTCATGTTGACCAACGTATGGGGTATGTGAGGAATCAAGTTAACAACGCCTGGCTATAATTTCCTCACGATTTGATTTCTTTTCTTACATACGGCGCTGACTGTCGTAGGTGGCCCACCATTCATTAATTAACAGATCAGTTTCATATTAACAGATCAGTTTCAGCCCATGTGTACTGACATTAGTTACACCAGCGGCACTAAGTTTCAATGTTGACCACAAATCCTGAGTTATTCACTTCTCAAACTCTTAACAGGGTTGACCAACGCCGCTTTGATGACCTGAGCACTGATTGTTAGGAATGCGATCACCACGGCAATGATAGCGGTCAGCACAAACTCGCGCCATCCTACCGGAACCCGATAAACGAATCCATGCAACCATTGCTCCAGGCCCCACCAGGCTAACGGGACGGCAATAAGGGTGGCTACGATGATCAGCTTCAGAAAGTCTTTGGACAAAAGAACCATAAGGCTATACAATGAAGAACCCAGTACTTTACGGATCCCAATCTCTTTTGTCCGTTGTTTGGTGCTAAACGTTACGAGGCTGAATCACGATCAAACTCTTGCGCAGTTCAATACCTGATGTTCCCGTTTTAAAATTTCCTTTCAATACACTGGCAGGTGTAAACCGGGATAAAACCAGTGCTGGATAAAATCCTCCAATGAAACTAACAGGCAACAGCACAACTGAGATAGCAATCAGATATTCGGGCCTCAGCAACTGACTAAAGGTAAACTGGCTACCGGCAACGGTGCTGAATACTGGCATAAACGCCGCTGCCAGCAGTACGCCAACGATTAGTGCCACGACAGCAAGCACAAAAGATTCACTCATAAACTGGTTGATCAGTTGCTTGCGGACGGCTCCGACAGTTTTACGCAGTCCCACCTCCTTAGCCCTGTCAGATGCCCTTGCTGTAGTAAGGTTTATATAGTTCGCAGAAGCAATGGCCAGGATGAACAGCGCAATGATGGAAAATATGTACACATAACGGTAGTCGCTTCCGGGTTCAAGTCCACCTTCGACAATAGCACGCAGATGAACGTCGGTAAGCGGCTGCAGGCGTATAGTGAGATAGTTGCCCGCCGACGAATTATTCTCAGCATCCCTGGCCTTAAAGTGAGCAGCAACTTTTGTGGCCAGCGCGTCAAACATTTCAGGCTTGTGTAACAGCAGGTAAGTATAGTGAGTAGCATCGAACCAGCTTTCAGTTGTGTAAACCGGGTCCGTCAATGAACTCCAGGAGGCGAGCATGTCAAATTTGATTTGTGAATTAGCAGGACAGTCTTCCACTATACCTGTGATCAAAAATTCCTGTGCATTGTTTATTCGTAAGGTCTTACCCAACGGCGCCTCATCCCCAAAATACTTTCTGGCCATGCTTGCAGTAAGCACGACCTGGTCGGGTTTGCTAAGCGCCGTGCGCGGGTTGCCTTGCAGCAGATGAAAAGTGAACACATCAAAAAAACCGGAATCGGCATAGACAAATCCCTGCTCACGAAATAACTTATCATCGTGTGATACTACGGCTCCTGCCGGGAAAAGTCGGACACCATTCTCCACTTCAGGGAATTCCCGTTTAAACTCAGGCAGTACTCTGGTTCCGGTAACTGCTACCCTGGTAACATTGCCGCCGTGCGACATCTCCATCGTGGCTCGAACAATACGGTCCGCTTTTTCGTGGAAACGATCGTAGCTGAGCTCATGAATCACATACAGGGAGATCAGCAGGCAGCACGCAATTCCTGTCGCCAACCCGAAGATGTTGATGATTGAGTAGCTCTTGTTCTTCACAAGATTTCTCCATCCGATCCTGAAGTAACTTTTGATCATATCCTGGGGGTTTTATTGAGAAGATTCAATGACGCCGTCCGGGCGATTTGCTAGTCACGAGTAAGGTAATGCATTTGATTCACATTCCTCAGACACGATAAAGCAAGTCCTCCCTTCAGCGAACTATTTTCAATCCGCTAATGATTGCCCCCTAATAATTATTTGACGCGGCCGGTATCACGGCATGGCTAACAACAGGAATGCCCGCTGCTTTTTTCGAATCCGGATAACGGCGGATGCATGAAAATCTCACCGGAGTTTTAATTTTGACATATCCTCAAACTTTGCTTCTGCGCCCCAGTTATTGGTCGGCCAAAGTCGTGGTGCTTGCAGTTATTCGCCTTTGATATGAACTGGAAAAAAATCTGGCTGTATATATTGTTCTCCTTCGCGTTCAGTTGGACAGTCGCTCTATTCATGGCACTGGCAGATGTTGACGTGAATAGTACGATCGGAATGATTCTGCTTGCAGGGCTTTACATGCCTGGACCTGCCGTGGCAACATTTATTATTCAGCGAATCATTTATAAGAAAGGCTTTAAGGAATACGGATGGACGTTTGACAAGAAGGCTGTCAAATGGATTCTATTATTTACACCGCTCATTTTCCTTGCGCTCACACTACTCACGTTTGCCATTATCGGATTATTCGGTAGCACTCACCTGATTCCGGAATTTGGTCAGATTGATTTTTCGCAGGCCAGCTTTAATCTCCGGCTGAAGGAACTCGCCAGCACAAAAATTGACATCGAAAAAGTAGAGATCCCGGAAATTCCACCTCAGCTTCTATTCATAGTTATGCTTGTTCAGGGCATCATAGGAGGATCAACGATCAATTTGCCATTCATGTTTGGCGAAGAGTTCGGCTGGCGCGGATTAATGCTAAGCGAAACAAAAAGTTTGGGCTTTCTGAAAGCGAGTTGCTTTATCGGGATGGTTTGGGGAATCTGGCATTTGCCCGTAATCCTCATGGGCCACAACTATCCGCATCATCCGTACATCGGCATTGTTATGATGACGTTGTTCACACTTTCCGTAGCTCCGGTATTTGCGTACGTCAGAATAAAAACAAAATCAATTTTAGGTCCCTGCATGTTGCACGGAATGGTGAATGCAACAGGAGCGATGTATATCTTATACGTGGCCGATAGAAATGAGCTTTATAGTTCTATTGCAGGCTGGGCCGGGATTATTGCGGGCATTGTTGTGACAGCTTGCATTCTGTTGTTCGACAGAAAATTTGTGAGTGAATATGCTTCAATTGAAACCAGAACGGTAATGTCAGCATAGCCCCTTGATTTGTATTAACTGAAAATAACTATTTATGGAGATCGGTACGACGCTTCCTTCTCTGCGATTCCTCAATATCATAGTTGCAGGACTACTGGCCGGAACAAGTTTTGGAATTTGGGCAGGATTTAACCCGGCTGATTATTCGCCATCTACCTATCTGGAGCAACAGCAGAATCTGGTTCGATCACTCAACACGCTGATGATTACGCTGGTGATAGCTGCAACTGTGAATACACTCATATCTGCATTTCTTCAACGACACAACAAGCCTGTTTTTGTTGCCCTATTACTCGCTGCAATTCTTTTTATTTCCTGTATGGTGATCACACGGTTGGGTAATATTCCCATACAAGCCGACATGCTGAACTGGACACCGGAATCACTGCCTGAAAACTGGACAACGCTGCGCGACAGGTGGTGGTCATTCCACGTGGCAAGGACGCTTGTGGAGTTGATAGCATTCGTTCTTGTAGCGTGGACAAATATTAAAAAATGAACTGACACTAATTAACGTCTGTGAAATCAAAGTCACAGTCTCCCATGCCTCGGGATTAACCACGCTATGAAACTCCAATCATAAAATGAAACCTTAGCAAACGTATAACTCCTCCAAATCAAAGAACGCATCAAACCTCAAAACCTCCGTGTACCTCCCCGAATTGGATTTAACTGTCGCGACCTGCCCATCTACGCTACAACGAGCAACAAACCATTTAAAGTCCGCACAAGCAAAGCAGCAGCCTCCCGTGCCTCGGAATTAAACACGCTATTAAATAGGAACTATCAAAAGCTACTATAGTAATCGATCTGCCCTTCCAAATCAAAGAACGCATCAAACCTCAAAACCTCCGTGTACCTCCCCGAATTGGATTTAACCGTCGCGACCTGCCCATCCACGCTACAACGAGCAACAAACCATTTAAAGTCCGCACAAGCAAAGCCGCAGCCTCCCGTGCCTCGGAATTAAACACGCTATGAAATAGCAACTATCAAAAGCTACTGTAGTAATCGATCTGCACTTCCAAATCAAAGAACGCGTCAAACCTCAAAACCTCCGTGTACCTCCCCGAATTGGATTTAACCGTCAGGTCCTGCCCGTCTACGCTACAACGAGCAACAAACGATTTAAAGTCCGCACAAGCAAAGCCGCAGCCTCCCGTGCCTCGGAATTAAACACGCTATTAAATAGGAACTATCAAAAGCTACTATAGTAATCGATCTGCCCTTCCAAATCAAAGCACGCATCAAACCTCAGAACCTCCGTGTACCTCCCCGAATTGGATTTAACTGTCACGTCCTGCCCGTCTAGCTACAACGAGCAACAAACCATTTAAAGTCCGCACAAGCAAAGCCGCAGCCTCCCGTGCCTCGGAATTAACCTAGCTATGAAATTCGAATTATCAAAAGCTACTGTAGTAATCGATCTGCACTTCCAAATCAAAGCACGCATCAAACCTCAAAACCTCCGTGTACCTCCCCGAATTGGATTTAACCGTTGCGACCTACCAACCTATCCTACAAAGAGCATCGCGCAATCCTTGCGCCGTCCCCGGAGCAATTGTTTATATCGATTTCTTTTGCTCTCCTGAATTACCTACATTAGAAAATGCATTTTCCCCCGTTGTTCGGATTAGTTTGCCTCTGTCTGCAATTTCATTTGAGCTTAGGTCAGTCGTCGGGATACTCTCAGATCCCATCCGCCGGCCCACCGCCTCCCACCGTCGTACGACCAGACAGCACGTACAGATTTTCCAGCTTTCAATATGGAAAGATCACCTTGTCAACCAACTTTTCGCCCGATGGACAAATGAGATTTAACTATAATCTTTTCACGGGTCAAATGGACATGATCAACAGCAAGGGTGATACATTGGAAATGCAGCCAATGCGTGAGTTAAAATTGATTACTGTCGCGGATCATGTGTTCCTTCATGCCTATAACACAGGCTATCTCGAAATCCTTTATCAGTCAACTATATCGCTTGGGGTTCGTAATCTGCTGGTATCCTCTACCTCGACCATTGCAGGCAATTCATATATCCGGTCAACAAATGGAGAGGCATCCAAACAGAATTTCACGAGCCAGGCGACTTACTACTTCATCGATAAAGACACTAAATTATATAAGGCCACTCCCTCGTCGATCAGAAAACTTTTTGATGATCATCAGAAAACAGTCAAAGAGTATTTGAACGACAACAACGTTGACTTTAATAAAGGAGCTGATCTCATCAGGCTGCTAACATTTTGCACTCAGCTTACAACACAAACGCAACGGTAACGACCAAAGATCCATATTGTCTTGATTCACTACATTGTTGCCAGGCGGCACGTCGGCCGCGACAAATAAACAATTCCCTCTGTATGCAAATCGTAACAAATTTTTGACAGAATATTACAATTAGATGAAAGCAAGTTTAGAGCGAAAGCTTTTTAGTAATTATACGAAACAGCACATTAGTTCGACTGCATGGAATCTGAAGAATCATTTAGCTTATAAAGAACCTGAGAACGGTTTGTTAAAGGGAATCTACTTTAATAGCTCGTCTTTTTCAGCCAGCCAATTCGAACCAATCGCATTTATCCAGCCGCTTTTTGTTCCTTCTGATCACGTTTATTTTAGCTTCAGTTTAGGTCTGAATGCCACTGTTAAACGACAATGGTGGGACTACAGTGAGGAGACTGTGGAGGAATCGGGCAGAGTACTTGCCGACGAGATCAACGAAATAGAGAAAAGATTTTTTTCAAAGATTAATGCTTCTGCCGACTTCTACAGATACTATTTGAAGGATAAGAAAGTAACTGTAAGGTATTTTGAAGCGGTGGCCTATTCCTGTGCATACGCTAATTTAGAAGGCGCAGAAAAAGAACTGAGCGACTTGATCGACTATATTAAGAAAAAAGAAAACATTACAATTGAGTGGGTAAAGGAAATTTACGATAACACGTTACTGTTGCTTGATGGCAATGCCAGCTACCTTTTTGACATGTGGGAGAAACGGACCAGGGAAGCGTTGAAAGTTTAGGCTTTGCCTCGACGCAGACCACTATTCGTTAAACAATGTCTTAGTTATAGCTCGATCAGTCGAAAAGCACACCGCTGGTGTTCCATAGTGAGGATCCTACCCAACGCATCACTGCATTCATTCCATCGGAGAAATTGCCCTCGAAGTCGGTCAGCGCAGAACTTTGGATTGCTGCTACGTTATTTCCACACATGACACTTTGTGCGCATCTGCCGTAACAGGCGCTACACGTCAGTTTTATTTTTTCTAAGAATCCTGACAATTCGTTTATAAAGGACCTCTGACTTTGTCCAGTTGTTTCCTCCACTTGTATTTACAAACTGGATAACTATGGTGTCGATATCTTTGTGATAGCGTGCGATACTTTGGTAACCAGGTAGTAGTCCGGTATGCTCATATTCGTAAACTGTCGAATAAAGTTTCTGCCCGTCTGCATTCAATAGTGATCCATCATTTAATGCACGCAGGAATATTCCAACATCTTCGGCGGAAGCGACCATCGCCCCGCTCGGTGACACGAAATCAAGCATTTTTACATCTCCGGTATAATGGGTGTCGTATCCACTCATGACCGAAGAAGAATCTGCATCACGCAGCGAGCCAAAGGTATGAGTCAGACCGAGTGGAGTTGCAATTGTTCTACTGATGAATTGCTGATGTGAGTAACCCAGTTTCTTGTCGAGTATCTTTCCAATTAAAAGGTAATTTGTGTTTGAGTAGCTATACTTCGTATCGGGTTTAAATTCTGCGGGATCGTCCAGTATCAGCGCCAACACGTCGCTCACTTCCGCTGGCGGTTGTCCCCAGGGAAAGGCTTTGTCGTCAATCCAATCTGGAATCCCACTTCGATGCTGCAACAGCATTCTTAGAGTTATCCTCTCCGCGTTTTCAATTCTGCCGCGAAGCTCAGGCAACAGGTTGGTCAGTGTGTCGTTCAATGACAAGGTGCCGGCTTGCACCAGTTTAACTGTAGCGACAGCGAGATAAAGCTTGCTTATACTTGCGATCTTAAACAATGCGTGCGGGTCTGCTTTTATGTGATTCTTCTTATCCTTCCAGCCAGCAGAATAGAACTCAGCGGGTTTGCCTGGTCGGTTCACATAGACAATGATCCCATCAAGTCCATCGTCTGCGGCTTTGTTTACTTCAACTTGAATGGAGGCAGGAAGTGGCTCGATCCATCCCCAGAGAATTTGCCATGGTGCAAATAACAGCGTACAAATTATTGCCAGCACGGGCATCATGATGCGCAGGAGTTTTTTCAATGACTTCATCTATCGAATAGCAAACACTTATGGGGCAATTTTAGCTGGAATATACAGAGTTTCGGCCTGATCTTTCCAATACTGACTGGCGCTTGTAAATATGCGCTCCGATTATACACAGGACACACGGGTTGTGTTACTCTGTCAATCAGGAACGATAGTGGTTAAGAGTTTCATTAAGTGCGCATTGATGAATGATAGAAAATCATTGTCCAAATCAACCCGCTAAGAAGTCCAATTGAGCACTTAATAACACAACGACGAGGCTATACATTTGTTTGATAAAAAGGACTTGAACAATTATATAACCAGGTGAAAAACATGGCAGCTAGCACTTCACGGAAAATGATCTCAGCGATGCAGGTCTCATTGGATGGCTTCATTGAGGACTCTGATGGCAAAACGGAATGGGTGGAGACGTGGGCAGATGCAATCCAGCTCATCGACGACGTTGACACGTTTCTTCTTGGCGGTCATATGTATCCTGGCTACGGCGAGTATTGGGAATCAATCTACACGGATCCCTCGCGCATGCCATCCAGCCCGGAGGTTCCGTCTCAGGAAGAGCGGCTTCCCTCCGCCAATGAGATTGCTTACGCGCAGCTCGCCGCCCGGACTCCTCATGTTATTCTTTCGAACACACTTGGGAGTGTTTCCTGGCCCAACGCGCGGATCGTCAGAGATCTTGACGGGATCAGGACTTTGAAGAATACACCGGGAAAGAATACGTATGTTGTTGGTGGCGCGGGTCTCGTCACGAGTCTCATGGATGCAGGCCTGATCGACGAACTGCGGCTGATCGTTCATCCGATCATCGTGGGCAGCGGCAAGCCGCTTTTCAAAACTGTCGGAAAGCACCCACTTGAGTTCGTCGACGCAAAACCGGGCAAGGCGGGAAGAGTGATTCTTACCTACCGCGTCTGATGCACAATGCACTATTCCACCTGGGCCTGGCTACCGCCGAACTTTACGACGTCGCCTCTTCTGACTTTCTTCCTTCGTTGAGTTTCGATTGCTCCATTCACGTTTATTTCCTGGTTGTCGATGCGAGACATAGCTTCGCCACCTGTATCTGCCCAGCCCAGCAACTTGACAAGATCTTTCAGTGCGATGTACTCTTCGCCTTCTTTCAATTTGAATTTTTCCATTGTTTCCAGGTACAAGATGATTTTTAGGTACTTGAGCGTCGCACAAAGGTAGATGTCGGCGAGGACTAACTTTTACATTTTACATTTATCGTTTTACATTTTGCGGTTATGCCTCTTCCCAACAACCACGCGCTCGATCAGCTGCATACCCACTAACTTTTACATTTTACATTCAGAGTTTTACATTTTGCGGTTACGCCTCGTCCCTCGCCCTAAAAAAAAGCTTGCCCCTTCCCCTTGCCGGGCATCGTCCCCGGCGACCACCTGTGTATTGCAACCTCAATGCATGCAAAACTTGCGTCCCATCCCACGCATGAATTTTGCGCTTCTCATCAACGCAACGGCCCGCTCAAAGCCGCAGATTACCCGCCCGTATTGTCACCTGCTCAATATCATCGCCGCGGCTCTGGGTTTTATTTGAAAGGAAATTCCCGGGGGGAATTATGCGTAACTTTATTTCATATCTCATACCCGTGCATTCCTGCTTCCGGTTCCTGATTCTTTCCCTCTGTGTTACGTTTCTGTGCACCCGAATTTCTCTTGCCCAAAACATCAACGGCGATAGTATAAAAAGAGTACTGCCTTCACTGCGTAACACCGAACGCGTGGATGCCCTCAATGCACTTAGTCAGTTCTATAGAAAGTATGGTCTGTCGGACACATCACGCCTGCTTGCCAATCAGGCAGCTGAGGAATCAGAAAAAATAAACTACACACTCGGCCTGGGCAATGCCTTTCTTAACCTGGCACACACCGCGCACCAGGTGAGCGACTTTACTGCGGTCGAATCTCACTGTAAGACGGCAATAGCACTGTTTAAGAAAATCAACGATAATGGACGCCTCCCCAGAGCGCATAATGTGCTGGGTCAGGCGTTCTGGGCGCAGGGCAAATTTGATTTGGCAAACGAGGAGTTTAACAAGGCCATCGAGCTCTTTTCCATTCTGGGAGATTCTGTAGGTCTTGGGTATTCCTATAGCCTGGTGGCAACGGCGGAGGAAGAATATGGAAACTACGAACGGTCATTTCAATATGCGGTAAAGGCGCTGAATTATCATGAAGAAAGAGCCTACACAGCATTGGGACAACTGTCAGCAGACGTTGGCGACTACAGGACCGCGCTCGAGTATTATAACAGGATCGTGAACCCGAACGTCAGAGTATATAACTACCTCAAGGTTGGCGAGGTTTATGACCTGATGCATCAATATGATTCGGCGTTGTACTACTACCGGGTGTTGATTAAAGAGATCCGCGATCATTCTAAGAACAAGTTGTCAAAGGCATACACGCATATGGGTGGGCTCTACCTGGAGCTTGGGAATTATGACTCGGCGTTATACTATCTGAATACGTCACTTACCTATTTCAAAGAAACGAATGACCGCAACTGGATCATGCGTGTGTTTCATCAGTTGGGTAAGACCTACAAAGCGCTCGGCGATTCTAAGTCCGCGATAGCATACTCGAGAAGTCTGCAGTCTATGGCTAAGGAGTCAGGGGCGCGCCAATACTTGCGTGACGCACACTATCTGTTGTTTCAATTATTCGAGGATTCACATCAACGCGACAGTGCCTATGTGCACCTGAAAAATTATACGATACTGAATAACGCGATCGACATCGATATGTCCGTGCGAAACCTGGCGTTCTACAAGATGTCGAATGATAGCCAGCAGGCGCGGTTAAAAATTGATTTACTAAGTAAACAGAAGCAATTGCAGGAGGAGAGTCTCAAGCAAACCGCACAACAAAAGGAATTTCTATTTATAGGAATATTGGCGATTATCTTCATCGCCATTGTGTTGGTTAGAAATATTCTGCTGAAAAAGAGAAATGAAGAGAACCGCAGGGAGCTCCTTGAAAATGAACTGCAGATTCAGAAGCTGCAAAGCAAAAAGCAGTTGGGAGAACTGGAGATACAGCTGCTCCGCACGCAGATGAATCCCCACTTCATTTTCAATTCATTGAACTCGATCAACCGTTTTATCCTTCGGAATAACAAGCTGCTGGCATCCGAGTACCTCACCAAGTTTTCGAGGCTCGTCAGAATGATCCTTCAGAATTCAGAGAGTGAATGGATCACCATTCAGGAAGAATTGGAATCTCTGGAACTGTATCTGAGTCTGGAGGCGTTAAGATTTGATGATCATTTCTCGTACAAGATCATCGTGCACGATGATCATGAAACAGAATCTCTGAAAGTGCCTCCGCTGCTCATTCAGCCTTATGCCGAAAACGCAATCTGGCACGGGCTGATGCACAAGGAAGAAAATGGTCACCTCGAAATTGAAGTGTGGGTGGAAGGGGAGTGGCTTTACCTTAAGATCTCCGATGATGGCGTCGGTCGCGGCAAAGCTCAGGCACTGGAGAAAGAGCACAACGCAAATCATAAACCGATGGGACTTGGCATTACTGCTCATAGGATTGCCATCGTGCAGGAGCAAAACGCATTTGACCAGGGAGTGACGATCAATGATCTGGTTGATCCTTACGGAGAACCTTGTGGTACTGAAGTAATAGTAAAATTACCAGTCAAGTTATGATCAAGGCAATATTAATCGACGACGAGGCTCATTGCCTTGATACACTCAATATTCTGCTTCAGGAGTATTGTCCCGACGTACAAATTCTTCGTCAGTGTCGTTCGGCAAAGACGGCGCTGGAGGCAATTAACAATACACATCCGGACGTTGTGTTTCTCGACATTCAAATGCCGGGAACAAATGGCTTTCAACTTCTCGAGCACCTTGGGCAGATCTCATTTGCAATTGTCTTCACCACCAGTTATGATCAGTATGCGATTAAAGCCATACAGTTTGGTGCGCTGGATTACCTCCTTAAGCCGATTGAACCCAAAGCATTGATCGCCGCCATACATAAGGTCCAGTATCAAAAGCGACCTCCCACGCTGGAACAGTGTGAAATATTGTTCGGACGACTGCAGCACAAAGTCAGCGCCATTGGTAAGGTTGCTATTCCAAGTATGGAGGGCTTTGAGCTGGTGACGATCGATCAGATCGTTTTTTGTGAAGCGGACGATAACTACACACACGTTGTTCTGAAAGACAAGAAAAAAGTTGTCGCATCGCGAACACTGAAAGAAATGGAGGAACAACTTCGGGAGTTCGGTAATTTTCTCCGCGTTCACCATTCATTCATGGTGAATATCAATGAGGTATCGCGGTATGTCCGTGGAGAAGGGGGCTACCTGATCATGAGCGATGGCGCCACGGTAAATGTTTCGCGCAGCAGGAAAGAGGCGTTGTTGAATCTCTTTTAGGAGTAGTCGTGAGTATTGAGTCTTGAGTCGTGAGTATTGGTCTTTAGTATTTTTAGTCGTTAGTAGGTTCCGCAATGATGCTTTTCATTCATTTTTGACGCCTGAATTGAGTTCGTAAATCCAACGACGTCTTTTCCCTATACAAGTACTTATCCTGGTTGTCAACTACTCAATACAGCTAGGCACGTGACAGTGGCTGGCATATTTTTGATGCAGTCAGCTTGACAAGAAGTGAATAATCCCTATTAACATAACTCTGAAAATGAAAACAATAAAGATCACGTTTGGGCTACTGCTGCTGGCGTTCGCTGCATTTGCTCAAAAGGAGAGCCCGGTAAAATGGTCTTTTTCAAGTCGCAAGAAGGCAGACAATGTCTATGAGGTGGTCCTTTCGGCTTCAGTCTCAAAACCCTGGCACATCTATTCTCAGTTTACCCCAAAGGGCGGACCGCTGGCAACAGACATCACCTTTGCGACAAACCCAATCGTCGTCTTTGATGGAGATGTAAAGGAATCAGGGAAGCTGTTGACTAATTACGATAAGTCATTCAAAGTGGATGTCAAGTACTTTTCAGATAAGGTGGAGTTTGTACAAACTGTTAAAACACGGGGAGCAGTTCAAACCGATGTACGGGGCACAATTGAGTACATGGTTTGTGATGATTCTAAATGTTTACCACCAGTGAAACAACCTTTTGAGATCAAATTGCAATAGACGACCACGACTATGTCATATCTGCTTAAATCTGGTTTACTGCTTGCCTTATGTTTATTAGTCAGCGCGCTCGCGATGAGTCAGCCGGTAGTTCCGCTATCAATCAGCTCAAGAAAGTTAGATGCTTCATCATACGAACTTTCCGTAAAAGGTTCCGTTCCCACCGGGTGGCACATCTATGGTTCGTCAGGTTCGGTTGAAGGCCTTGAGCCTACGCTGAAATTTGAATATGAAAATGTATCCGCGCTGGACAAAGTGACGTTTGAAAATCCGGGTAAACAGATCAAAGATCCGATTTTCGAAAACAAAGAGACAACTGTCTTTGAAGGCGGGTTTTTATTTGTACAACGGATCAGGATTGACAGTATCATTCCTGCGAACCTGAGAGGCGTCGCTACAATATTTGCTGCGAACGATAAGGAATTTTATCCCGTAGAACTTTCGTTTATAGTACCCCTGGAGGGCGGTCTTCAGCTTCAGGCTTCACAATCGAAGATCAGGTTGGAGACGATTGACCTGGCAAACCCGATTGGCGATTGTGGAGAGCGGGAAACGGAAGAGAGTAGTCTATGGGGGATTTTTCTTCTGGGATTCGCCGGTGGACTGGTGGCGTTGCTTACGCCCTGTGTATTTCCAATGATTCCGTTTACCGTTTCATTTTTCACAAGCCGCTCGAAGAACCGTAAGGCTGCCATCAGGAATGGAACACTGTACGGGTTCTTTATTTTCATGATTTATATTTTGCTGAGCGTCCCTTTCCATATCGCCGGAAATGTAAACCCCGAAATATTCAATACGATTTCAACGAATGCCTGGCTCAATATTTTGTTTTTCGTTGTGTTCCTGTTCTTCGCACTGGCGTTCTTCGGACTCTTTGAAATTACACTGCCGAGTTCGATCACAAATAAGGCTGATGAAAAAAGCGACCTGTCAAATATTGGCGGTATCTTTTTTATGTCGCTCACGCTGGCATTGGTTTCATTTTCATGCACGGGGCCCATCCTCGGATCGCTGCTCGTTGGTTCGATTGGTGGTGGGGTATGGCAATTGACATCCGGACTAGCTGGATTTGGTGTAGCCCTGGGGTTGCCGTTTGGATTGTTTGCTGTATTTCCGGATCTGTTAAAATCACTTCCAAAATCCGGAGGCTGGCTTGGTACCGTCAAGAAGGTACTGGCTTTTGTTGAACTCGCTTTGGCCTTTAAGTTTTTGTCCAACGCAGACCTTGTGATGCATTGGGGTATTTTGAAGCGTGAGGTCTTCATTGGGATCTGGTTATTGATTTGTCTTGCTCTGTCGGCATACTTATTCGGTATCCTCCGATTCCCGGGCGATTCGAAAGTCCAGAAGATAAGTGTTGGGCGTAAAGTGGTTGGGTCACTTACGCTCTTATTTTCGCTCTACCTGCTTCCCGGAATAACGCAGTCAAAAATTACAAACCTCGACCTGCTCAGTGGGTTTCCGCCGCCATTGTCGTACAGCATCTACGAGAGGGATGAAACCGACAATACCGCGTTGGAAGCAAACGTGATCAATGACTATGATCGTGCAGTTAAACTATCAGATTCTCTGCGGAAGCCCCTGCTCATCGACTTTACAGGTTGGGCGTGCGTTAACTGCCGCAAAATGGAGGAAAACGTCTGGAACAAACCTGAAGTGAATAGTTTCATCAGGGAGAACTATATACTGGTGTCGCTCTATGTCGACGACAGAAAGAAACTTCCTGTCCAGGAGAGAATCACCTACACAACCAAAGACAATAACAGGAAGGATATCATCACACACGGAGACAAGTGGACGACTTTTGAAGCGGAGAATTTTGGCCAGGTCTCTCAGCCGTTTTATGTCATCCTGAATAACGACGAGGTATTGCTTAACAACCCCATTGGCTATACGCCGGACGTAAAGGAGTATCTGGATTGGCTCATGTGTGCGAAAGATGCATTCGACAGATCGGTCGTTGCCTCAGCCAATTAAAGTCATCACTGCCCTGTCTTTAATAGTTTGGTGGAATTGCTTTCACAGGGAGAGTTACATCCCTGCACGTAGAATAGTATAGTTAAGAAAGATGCGAACATGACAACTCACGAGCCAGAGAAAGTACATTGTTTAATAATCGGGTCAGGCCCGGCAGGTTATACGGCTGCTATATATGCTGCACGTGCAAACATGAAACCTGTATTGTACCAGGGTTTTCAGCCGGGTGGCCAGTTGACAATTACAACTGAGGTTGAAAACTATCCGGGATATCCGGACGGTGTTCAGGGGCCGGAGATGATGGTGGACTTCGAGAGACAAAGTATACGAATGGGCGCAGACGTCCGGTACGGTTTTGTTACAGCCGTGGATTTCAGCGGGCCAGTACACAAAGTTCAGATTGATGAATTGAAATGGATTCATGCAGATACGGTAATTATATCCACCGGTGCATCCGCGAAGTGGCTCGGCCTGGAGAGCGAACAACGATTGAATGGGAGTGGTGTCAGCGCTTGCGCAGTCTGTGATGGATTTTTTTTTCGCGGCAGGGACGTAGCGATAGTTGGCGCAGGCGATACGGCATGCGAAGAGGCTTTGTATCTGTCCAAACTGTGTTCGCAGGTTCACATGATAGTTCGAAAAGGTGAGAACGGAATGAAAGCAAGTAAAGTCATGCAGGACAGAATCAAAGTCACTCCGAATATCAACATCCACTGGAATTCTGAAACAGTAGAGGTAATAGGGGAGAACGAAGTGGAGTCTGTAAGACTCAGGAACCTGGTGACTGGCGTGGAAAGGCTGATAGACGTGAAGGCCTTTTTTGTCGCAATAGGTCACCAGCCCAACAGCGCGATCTTCAAAGATTGGATTGATCTCGACGAGACCGGATATATCAAAACAATTCCCGGCACATCGAAGACCAATATCGAAGGCGTTTTTGCATCGGGCGATGTACAGGACAGAACGTATAGGCAGGCAGTGACGGCTGCCGGCAGTGGATGCATGGCCGCACTTGATGCGGAAAGATATTTGAGTGCGAGAAGTTTTGCTTAACGCATCGGCTGCTTCGATGTGTTCACTGAACAATAGTTTACTACGATACTTCAACTAATGAAAAAAATGAAAGGTCTTTCAAGAAGACAGTTTATCGGAGCATCGCTGACAACCGCGGCAGGTGTTGCCCTCGGCACCAAAGTTATTGGCGCACCGGCGATCATAAAAAACCTGGGAAAGCCTGATTCGGTAATCAAGGGAGTTCCCATTGGAGTAATAACTTATTCCTACAGAAACCTGCCGGATCAAAGTGCAGAGAAAGTCCTTCAGTATTGTGTTGATTCCGGCATCAGTGCGGTCGAGCTCATGGGCACAGTCGCGGAAAATTTTGCCGGAGCTCCGGTCAATCCCAATGCGGGTAGAGGACCAGGTACTCCTCAGCCACAGCCTGGAGCAGAGCTCACAGAAGAGCAGAAAAAAGCGCGGGAGGAGATGCGGGCGGCAAATGCCGCCTTTGCAAAGAAACTTGCTGAGTGGCGCATCGCAGTGTCGATGGATAAGTTTGAGCAGCTGAGAAAGATGTACAAGAATGCCGGAGTCAGCATTGTGTCATGGAAGCCAAGCGCTCTCGGTGTTGCTAATTCTGATGCCGAAGTGGACTATGCAATGAGGTCTGCAAAAGCATTAGGCACCAATACGGTTACAGTTGAGTTGCCAACCGATCCGGCGCAAACAAAACGCCTTGCGGATATTGCCCGGAAACATAAGGTGTATGTGGGTTATCATCAGCATCTTCAGGCAACACCCACCCTTTGGGACACAGCTCTTTCCCAGTCACCGTATAATAGCCTGAATTGTGACATTGGACACTACGTTGCGGCGGGCTACAACGCGATTGAATTGCTGGAAGCGAAGCATGATCGTATCAGGAACATGCATATAAAAGACAGAAAGTCAAAAGAAAACGGTGGGGCGAATTTGCCATTTGGCTCCGGCGACACACCACTCGTTCAGATGCTGCAGTTGATGAAAAAGAACAAATGGAAATTCCCCGCGGTCATTGAACAAGAATATCAAATTCCGGAAGGATCTGACGTAGTTAAGGAGATAGCCAGGTGCTTTGAGTTTTGCAAGGCTGCGTTAGAGGCGTAGATCAAGTATACAGAAGAATGGACGGCGTTGAAACGCGACGAGAAGACCTTGAATTATGAATTGAGGATATTGAAATAAAACGATGAACACGTATGTCAATCAAAACCATCTCAAGTTCAGAATATGACATTATTGCAAATTTTATTCTTTTTATATTGATGGAGAACAAGGCTGGAAGAGTTACACTTGATCAATTGTTGGAAAAGGCAAATATGAAGTTAATTGATCCCTGTCCGAGGAACACATATCTCTTGTTACTTAGGGTAAAAGAGGACATGGCGGTTCGTGGGCAAATCAGAATTCATATCGATAAAGAGAAAGTGCAACATATTTGGCTATCTGATCGCACTAAACGGATGTTAGCAGTTTTGGGAAGTGGAACACTGGCAGGTTAGATTAGTTTAGTGAGTGTTTAGTGAATGGGGTTGATCTGTTAGAGTAACCCCTTTTTTTGTTCTCTGAAATCTAGAAACTCATTCGAAGGAATTCCTCACATGTCAAAGCGATTAATTACTCACCGACCCCATGCACCTACCAGCAGAGGACGTCAACTACTCGCTGCCGCTAGCGGAGGTTGAAAGTTGGTAATATTTTGACTGGTGATTGAATAGTATAAATTACAACTCACGAGTAAATAGTTAATTATGGAAAATCCTTTTCGTCGCCACCTCTTAAGCGCCTTGCTGGTGCTTTTTGGTGTTCATGCGAATTACGGTCAGGCTCCCGCCGGAGGACCAACACAAGCTGCTTCCGATGCGCATCCGACATTGCAAATCGGTGCAACAGCCCCGGATTTCAATTTGAAAGGTGTTGATGGGAAGAAGTATACATTAGCATCCTTTAAAAGTGCAAAGGTTCTGGTTATCGCGTGGATGAGTAACCATTGCCCTACCGCTCAGGCTTATGAAGACCGCCTGATGAAGTTCACAAAAGATTATGCAAAGAAGGGAGTAGCAGTTGTGGCCATCATGCCCAACGATCCAAAATCGGTGTCGCTGTCTGAATTAGGCTACACAGATTATGGTGACTCATACGAAGAAATGCAATGGCGTGCGAAAGACAAAGGCTTCAACTACCCTTATTTATATGATGGCGATACGGAAACTGCTGCGAAAGCATATGGCCCTGTGGCAACGCCACACCTGATGGTTTTTGACAAGGACAGAAAGCTTGTTTACAGTGGACGGTTTGATGATGTGGAAAAACCCACGAAGACACCAACCACACATGATTTGATCAACGCTACAGAAGAAGTGCTGGCCGGCAAGCCTGTCACAGTTGCAACAACAAAAGTATTTGGGTGTTCAACGAAATGGGCTGAGAAAGCGGACTGGAGAGCGAAGGCTGAAGCGCAATGGGCAAAAGAGCCAGTAACGATTTCTGAAATTGATGTAGATGGTATCCTGGAATTGAAGAAGAACAACACCAACAAATTGATTTTGATTAATGTTTGGGCTACGTGGTGCGGACCATGTGTTGCAGAATACCATGAGTTTATTGACATGTATAGAATGTATCGCAGAAGACCCTTTCAGTTTATCAGCATCAGCGCCGATGATCCGACAAAGAAAGAAGGTGCTCTTGATTTTCTTAAAGAATCATACTCTTCTGTTCCTAACTACATATTTTCCCTTGAAGACAAATACAAATTGATCGAAGCCATCGATCCTAATTGGAACGGTGCTCTTCCCTATACAATGTTGATTGAGCCAGGGGGTAAACTGATTTACTCTCATGATGGCACAATTGATCCTTATAAAATCAAAAAGCTGATCGCGGACAATCCTACCGTCGGAAGATACTTCTGACAATCTTATGAGCCCAATAGAAAGCCCTGGTATCCATCAGGGCTTTTTTGTTTCATAACCTCGGTTGATAGAAGATAAAAAGTTAATAAGAGGGGGATTATTATTTGTCTGTTCAACGAAACGTGAATGTCACCACGATTCGAATCACGCGCAGACAACTACTCAGCTTTTGCTTTTGATGCGGAATGCAATGAATATCATCAGAGACTGCGATCACAACCGATTCCAACTACTTGCTGATTCAATACAAATACGTTCTTAGACAGCTAACTACTCGAAATCGTTAGTGACTATTTAATGACCATGCTACTTTGGTTCATTCGATTGAATGGCAAAATCTTCTACTATTAAACTAAACGCCTATGAAAAGTCTCTTACGCCACTGTCTTTTAAGTAGCATGCTGATGCTTTTTGCAACGACGCTCGCACTCGGGCAAGCGGCAGAAGGAGCATCAAAAGTTCTTCAGGAATCTGCCGGCAAACATCCATCATTAGCTGTTGGGTCGAAAGCGATCGACTTCAACCTAACTGGCATTGATGGTAAAAAGTATTCTTTGGCTTCATTCAAAAGTTCAAAGATCCTGGTTATTGCATGGACGAGTAACCATTGTCCTACAGCGCAGGCTTATGAAGACCGCCTGATGAAATTCACCAGTGATTATTCAAAGAAAGGCGTGGCGGTTGTAGCCATCATGCCGAACGATCCAAAATCGGTATCACTATCTGAACTGGGTTATACCGACTATGGTGATTCATACCAGGAGATGCAGTGGCGAGCAAAAGATAAGGGCTTCAACTTCCCTTATTTATATGACGGAGACACAGAAGTAACCTCAAAGGCGTACGGACCGATTGCCACACCGCACATCATGATCTTTGACAAGGATAGAGTTCTCCGTTACTCGGGACGTTTTGATGATGTTGAAAATCCTAAGAAAACACCAACAACACATGACGCGATCAATGCTACCGAAGATCTTCTTGCAGGCAGACCTGTAGCAGTACCTACAACAAAGGTATTTGGTTGTTCCACTAAGTGGGCGGAGAAGGCAGACTGGAGAGCAAGAGACGAGGCAAAATGGGCGACCGAAGTAGTTACACTAAATGACCTTGACGATGCTGTCCTGACTGATCTGAAAGCAAACCCGGGAACGAAACTTCGGTTGATTAATATTTGGAGTTCCACAAGCAAGGCAAGCGTGGACCAGTTTACTCAGTTCACCGACATGCACAGAATGTACCGTAGAAGACCCTGGGAGTTAATTAATATCAGTCTGGACGATCTTGCAAAAAGAGATGAAGTGTCGGCTATTCTGAAACAGAAATACGCAGGCTCTACTCAGAACTACATCATTAGCGACAAGGCCAAATTGATGGCAGCGATCGATCCAAATTGGAACGGCACAACACCGTATACCCTTTTAGTCGAGCCCGGTGGGAAAGTGCTCTACGCAAAGCCGGGTCCTATCAACCAGATCGAGATTAAGAAGCTTATTGCAGATAGTCCAACCGTTGGACGATACTTCTAGGCCAAACTTCATGAGGAAGTTGTGTGTCTCGTCCACGGTGAACGCAGCCTCATCACTCCTTCAAAGCTGGATATCTACAAGACCCTCAAGGCAACACAACCCCTTTATTAACCCATAGACTATGGAAAAATCAACTTTACTAACGATCAGGCGGTACCTGTCAGGCTTTCTCCTGACGCTGTGCCTTCTTGCCGCTGACGTGGGCTTTGCCCAGGAGCAGAGCAAGATTGTCACGGGAACTATCAAAGACGAAACTGGCCAGGCGGTACCTGGCGTCAGCATTCAGGTGAAAGGAACTTCGAAAGGAACGATGACTGACGGAGAAGGAAAGTATTCCCTTCAGGTGTCTTCTGTTTCAGAAGTGTTGGTGTTCTCGTTCATCGGTTACACGACTCAGGAAACAGAAGTGGGAACAAGAACAAATATCGATGTGTTATTGGAACCCACAGTTGAAACACTTTCTGAGGTAGTGGTAACCGGTTATCAGACGCAACGAAAGTCTGACTTAACTGGTGCTATAGCTTCGGTTGATATGTCGAAGTCGAAAGACAATCCATCGGGAAGTGCGCTGCAGAACATACAGGGGAAAGTTCCGGGAGTATACATCACCGTGAACGGTTCGCCAAGTGGAGCGGCGGCATCGGTGAATATCCGCGGTGCCAACACGTTGGGAAATACCAGCCCGCTCTACGTCATAGATGGTGTACCTACTACTGATCCAAATACTTTTCAATTTATGGATCAGGCCAGCATTGAATCAATACAAGTGCTGAAGGATGCTTCCGCGGCATCCATTTATGGTTCACGTGCTTCCAACGGTGTAATCATCGTAACGACCAAACAGGGAAAGGATAATATCAGCGTGACCGTCAACTCAAGCGCGTCTCTTTCTTATAATACAAGGAGACTCGACATGATGAACACGATGGAGTATGGCCAGGTACTTTGGCAAGCCAGTGTAAATGATAACATCAGAAATGGTCAGCCCGATAAGCCGGTTACAGGCCTCCCAACTTATGACTTTGTTGAGCACACAGATGCCAATGGCGTACGGGTACTGGATCAGGTGATCCCAAAGCCTTTTCTTAATAATGATCCGAACCTTCCATCCGCGGATACTGACTGGCAGGACGAAGTATACAGGCCGGCCGTTACCACACAAAATACCGTAACACTGACTGCCGGTACACCAAGAAGTAGTTCTTTAATAAGCTTTGGTTATTATACCAACTCAGGTCTCGCCATTAACAACGAATACAAACGTTACAATGCGCGGATCAACAACTCCATGAATTTTTTCGATGCCAAATTGAAGATCGGCGAGAATCTGCAGATTATAAAAAACAGGGAACGGCCCTCCAACGGTGTTGATAATGGTACGCAGGCCACATGGAACGATGCAGGTACAGCGCGCACAAGCCCGGGCGGTTCAACGGTGATCGCCCTCACTAATATCGTGCAGCCTATTTTACCGGTGCGCAAGCTGGATGGAACATTTGCAGGCCCTCCGGGCAGCGGATTTAGTGATCGGCAGAATCCGGTTGCACTGGCTGATCTGAATAAATGGGACATCAATCATGACCTGCAGGTATTCGGAAATCTCTATGCAGAGTACACGCCGATTGACAATCTCGTTTTCAGGTCAAGCTTCGGACTTGACTATACTGAAAACTATGATATTAACATTGAGCCATCATTTCAATATGGATTCCTCTCCGTACGACTACGCAAAATAACTATTCAGTAGCACAGCGTCATCGCCCAAACTGGCAATGGTCTAATACCGTAACCTACGCGATGAGTTTTGGAAAGTCGCGATTGAATTTACTGGCAGGTATGGAAGCAGTCAAAAACCAAACAAGAGTCGTTCAGGTTCAACGGTTGGGTTATGCGGTAGAAGATCAGGATTATTATACGATCAGTTCTGGTACAGGCGTAGTTACATCACAGGAGAATATTCTGGAGAATCAGCTCGTGTCATATTTTGGTCAGGTGGGTTATGCGTTTAATGATAAGTACCTGCTGAATGCCACTGTCCGTTACGACGGGTCATCACGATTTGGTAGGAATAATCAGTTCGGATTGTTCCCTGCCGGATCAATAGGCTGGGCCATAAGTAAAGAGTCATTCATGCAAAACGGGTTGCCGATAGTTTCAAATCTTAAGCTAAGAGTTGGTTATGGGAGGGTAGGAAATCAGGAGTTTGGAAACTATGGAGCATTGACTTTTTTCCGAACCAACTATGGTACCGTGACTTCTACTCGTCCTACCGGAACTGCATATGATATAAACGCTGCCAATACCGGTACACTTCCTTCAGGCTACGTGTTGTCGCAAACTGGAAATCCGGATTTGAAATGGGAGACTACCGATGAGTTTAACGCAGGTGTGGATTTCGGTTTTGCTCACCAGAAAATTACAGGATCATTTGATTACTTCCATCGCAACACTTCAGGCATACTTATAACACCTCCTGTGTCAGCAGTACGGGGAGAAGGAGCTACCAAGACTGTAAATGGAGCAACGGTAGAAAATCAGGGCTTCGAATTTCTGATCGCATACAACGATTCTAAGGGTGATTTTACCTATGGTATCGAAGCCAACGCAGCGCGCTTCATGGATAAAGTAACCTACCTGCCGCCTACGGTAGTAAGATCTTATCCGAGCAATGCTGAGAAAACAATCATCGGACATTCTATGAATTCTGTTTTGGGTTATGTGGCCGACGGATTGTTTAAGACACAAGAAGAGGTTGATGCTCACGCTGTGCAAGCAGGCAAGGGTGTAGGAAGAATCAAGTATAAAGATCTCAACGGTGATGGCAAGATTGATCCCCTGGACCAGGACTGGCTGGGCACCACACTGCCGGGATTCACCTATGGTATTAATCTGACAGCTGGTTATAAGAGATTCTCCTTAAGCATATTCACACGTGGCGTGGCATTTATTAATGTCAACGACGGAAACATCGGGATCACTGATTTTTTCGGAACGCTTACAGGGGTGAATCATGGCACACGCTTATTGAACGCATGGACCCCACAAAATCCAAACTCGGACATACCTGCTGCATCTAATGGTGATGCCAATACTGAAACAAAGACTTCGACTTATCTGCGCGTTCGCGGTGATTATTTTAAAGTTCAGGACATTCAGTTGGATTATAGATTGCCACTGGCAAAATGGAAACTCACCGCTGCCAGGATCTATGTAATTGCTGATAACACATTGTTGTTTTTCAATAAGAACGGTGGAACAGGGATGAATAAACCATTCACCGGACCCGACCCTGAAACTCCGGGTACTACATATCCGAGACCTATACGCTTCACTTTGGGGTTAGATTTTAAATTTTAATAAGTAATAGAGCTATGAAAAACTATAAACTAATAGCCAGAGTTGTCGTCGTAATGGTAGTGACCCTGGTTACTTCGTGTAGCGAGTCATTCCTGGACGTGCAGGCACCCGGAGTTATTAATCCGGATGCATTAAATACCGTAACCAAGACGGAAGAACTGGTAATAGCCGCCTATTCAGCCCTTGGAAATTCTACCTACACCGATGCTTATGTATCAGATTACGTATGGGGAAGTGTTCGTTCAGATGATGGCCACAAGGGTGGATCAAGTATCTCTGATCAGGGCAACCTGAATGCGCTGGAACAATATAATCTGAATAACACGGGTACCGGCGGATACGGAGCAGCAACGTGGAGCCGCCTGTATGAAGGGATTGCAAGAGCAAATCTTGCGTTGAGGCAGTTGGACTTGTTTACTGATGATGAGTATGTAGTAACGAATGTACCAGACGCCAGAACGCGACGCAGAGCGGAGTTACTTTTCATTCGTGCGCACTTTATGTTTATCGCTAAGCGGATCTGGAAATATATTCCTTTCATTGAATCGGATGTAGTGGGAGATGACCTGGATTTGGTATCAAACCGTGAATACACAAATGATGAATTGTGGGATAAGATTGCTGCAGATTTCCAGTTCGGCGTGGATAACCTTCCGCTTATTCAGTCACAGCCTGGACGTCCAAACCGCTGGGCCGCCAAAGCGTATCTCGCCAAAGTAAGATTGTACCAGGCCTACGTTCAGGATGAGACCAACGCCGTAATAAGCATTGATCAGAATAAATTGAATGAGGTAGTTACGCTTACGGCGGATATTATTGACAATGGCCCGTATAATCTGGTGCCGAACTTTGCTACCAAATGGACCAATGGTAACGATAACAACAGGGAATCAATTTTCGCAATTCAGTATTCTGCTGATGATGGAACCACAACGGGTAGGGTAGACTTTGAGCATGGTTTGAACTATAACCTGGCATCACAGTATGGCTGCTGCGGTTTTCATCAACCGAGTGGAAATCTGGTTAATGCATTCCAAACGGATCCTGCCAGTGGCTTACCATTATTTGACACCTTTGATAATAATACAGTCAGGGCTACCGTTGAGGCAGACTTTCAGGCACCTAATACATTTGATCCACGCCTTGATCATACGGTTGGTATTCCCGGCCACCCGTTCAAATATGATCCCGGCTTTGTAGCGAGCACCGCGTGGGCCCGGGCACCAACGATCTACGGTTATTACGTCACGATGAAGGAAATACAACATTACAGTTGTGGCTGTTTAAGAAAGTCAAATGTTTTCATAGGCACAGCCAATAACTGGGACGTTCTTCAATTCAATGACGTAATACTGATGAAAGCGGAAGCTCTTATTCAATTGAATTCAGGTGGTGGACTGCTTGAAGCCAGAGATTTGATAAACCGGATCAGATCCAGGGCTAATAATAAAGTATCCGTTACTTATCCTGCGGGTCATGCAAAAGCAGGGCAGGGCTTCTCAAATTATAGAGCTGACCTGTACACTGATGCCAATCTTCCGTGGAATAAAGCAAATGCAATCAAAGCATTGGAGTTTGAAAGGAGGCTTGAGTTTGCTATGGAGAGTCCACGCTTCCATGACTTAGTACGTTGGGGAAAGGCTGCCTCTGTGCTTAACGCCTACCTTCAAAATGAGAAGGTCAGATATGCTTACTTAGGTGCGGCCGAATTTACCGCCGGCAGAGACGAGTATTTGTTTATTCCTCAGGAGCAGATCAATTTGACTAACGGAGTTTATGTTCAGAATCCGGGGTACTAAATAGTGGTTATAATCAGTTATAAAATTCCGGAGTTGACAATCAACTCTGGAATTTTTGAACTCACGCTGACAAAACTTATCGTACCAATCACGCAGATCTGGTGTTTCTTTTTAGGGGCAACGATTTGCCCCTAACCTATTCCTTAAGAATCTCTTTATGAAAATCAGAAATCTTAATAAAGTCGAAAGCAGAAGAGGATTTATTAAACATGTAGCTGCTTTTGGTGGAGCCGCATGGCTGGCAGGCAACGTTGCTAATGCTATAGCTTCTCCACTAAATGCGAATGCAGTTCCTTTGAATACAAATGCGATTCCCGGGGACTGGTCTAAGCAAATGGGTTTGCAACTTTACACCGTGCGTGACCTGATGCTAAACGACATGGAAGGGACGATTGCGAAAGTGGCTGAGATCGGATTCAAAGATATTGAGCCCATCAACTATGGTACGTTATCGCCAAAACAGTATCGTGACCTCTTCGATAAATATGGTCTTAGAGTTCCAAGTACGCATGGTAGCGCGACTGCAGGCCCTGATCTTGAAAAACAATTGGAAGGGTTTCAAACAATAGGTATTAAGTATACTGCCATCAGACCAGCGCCCGGTGCTAACAGACCTGCAGGCGCGCAGGGAGGCTCCGCAGCATCAGCAACTCCTCGTCCTGCGCCTCCTCCCGCGACGGCCGAATCAGTGAAGATGACTGCGCAACGTCATAACGAGAATGGAAAGATCGCCGGGAAATTTGGTATGAAGATCCTGGTTCACAACGGCACAGGTGAATTCGAACTACTGGCTGATGGAAAGCAAACGGTCTATGATGTTCTGCTTGCTGAGACGGATCCATCGCTGGTTGCTATGGAACTTGATATCACGTGGGCTTCTATTGCCGGACAGAATATCGTCGAGTTGATTAAGAAGCATCCGGGACGGTTTGAGTTGTGGCACGCAAGTGACGCCACAGGTATGAAGAATCTTGATCCGAAGCTGACACCAAATCAGCGCAAGCCACTTTGTTCGCTTGTGCCAATCGGCCTCGGTGAGATTGACTATAAAAGTATTTTTGCTCATGCAGAAACTGCTGGTCTGAGGCACTATTATGTGGAGCAGGATAATGCTGCGGCATGGGGAGATGCAATGGCTGCGACCAGAACAAACTTTCAGGGCATGACCAGAGTATTGACGTCGTAGGATTGACAGCCCTTAACAGGGGCCAGCTACTAAACTTTTACATTTTACATTTAGAGTTTTACATTTTGCGGTTATGCCTCGTCCCAACAACCACGGGTTCTATCAGCTGGATACCCACTACTTTTACATTTTACATTTAGTGTTTTACATTTTGCGGTTGTGCCTCGTCCCAACAACCACGGGCCCTATCTGCTGATTACCCACTAAACTTTTACATTTTACATTTAGAGTTTTACATTTTGCGGTTATGCCTCGTCCTGGAAAAAATTGACTGTTGCGCCCTGAAAAACCCGCCACCTCCCGACCTCCATCTCTATCCAAACCAAACACGCTCATCTATCCCCCACAGGCACCACTACGGTAAACGATGTTCCCTCATTCACTTTACTCTCAAGGCTTATTGTCCCCCCAAGCTTTTCAACAGCACGCTTGGCAATATAGAGTCCCAGTCCGTTTCCTTTCGAGTTGTCACTTCCGCGGTAGTACATCTCAAAAATACGGTGCTGGATACCTGGCGGAATCCCCGAGCCGTTATCCTGAAAAGTAAAGCTGATACTCTTGTCGTTCTGTGATGTATGTATGGTGATGCAGGGTTCTGCCGGTCTGCTGTAGTCAATCGAATTCTCAAGGATACTGTCAATAAATACTCTGCACAAATGAGCGTTGGTTCGAACGGTGCCGGCCAGGTTGTCGACGGAGATTCGAATTCCCCTGGCTTCAATCGCGGATTTAAATCTGTTCAGACTTTGATCAATCAGCTCAGGAACTGAAATTTCATGAGTCTGACTTTCGTAATCAATATTACTGATGGACTGAAGCTTGACCAGCATGTTGTCCAGCCCCAGGGTTGTCTCTCTCACTTTCTCGAATAATTCCAGCGCGTGTTTGTCCTGTACACTCACTTTGGCGATCTCAGCCAATCCCAGATAGGCGGTGAGTGGCCTCCTGAAATCATGCGACGTCTTATAGAAGAAAGTCTCTAACTCTTTATAGGCGGTATTCAGCTGACGGGTCCTTTCTTCAACTCTCTTTTCAAGATTGCTGTTCGCCTCTAAGATATTTTCAGATTGAACTTCAATCTCGTGATTTTTTTCTGTGAGCTCGGAGTTGAGCGAAATCAACTGGCTATTCGATTCGCTCAGTTCTTCCGACTGTGCCTGGATCTCCTCCTTCTGTTCGTAAATTTCCTTGTTCTGCCTTCTGAGAACTTCCCTGGCTCTCGTTCTCGCACGGAGGAGTCGATAGATGACAACCAGCAAAATCGCCAGTGCCACCAAACTAATTGCAACGATAGTTAATACGAGCTGTTGCATGCTGATGACTCCCTCCTGAGCACTGATCCTTTCCTGCTGCAGTTCGTTCTCTCTGTTCTTTAGCTGAATCTCTCCAGCTTTCTTTTGAAGCTGAAACATAGCATCAGCCTTTGCCATTCTGCTGGAACCAAGCTCTGAACCCAAACTATCCTTTAGCGAGACATAGCGCTTAAAGTATTGAATGGTACTTCTCGAATCTCCTTTCGACTCATATAGAAAGATGTAGTTCTTATAGTTGGCAACCAGCTGAGCCGAGAGAGAAATCTTTTTGGCCAGGTCATGCGCTCGTTTCAGATACAGTTCAGCTTTGTCATACTGTTTGTTTTTTGCGTAGAGCAGTCCGATTTCATTGCACACAAAGACAATCCCGCTTTGGTTGCCAATTCTTTCATTTAACTCGAGAGATTCATTGAGAAGTTTGAAGGCCTGATCCCTTTGACCAAGTTGTTCGTAGGTCAATGCGGAGTTGTAGAGCGTGTACGTGACACCCCACCAGTGTTTGATGGCTTTTCTTATTCGCAGGGCCTCGTTAAGGTTTACGAGGGCCTCGTCATATTTGTTTGACTTAAGCAACGCATAGCCTATGAGATTCCGGTTTTGAGCAATGCTGGATGAGTCACCTATTTCACCGGCGATGGTCAGTGCTTTCTCTCCATTCTCACGAGCCAGCGTATAATTCTCCTGGTAGTTGTAACACCAGCCAATCTGCGAGTAAACTTTGGCCATGTCCTGGCGGTCGTTAATCGATTCGAACTCGTTTAGAGCTCCGAAGAGATATTCATAGGCCGTATTGTATTCACCCTGGCTCTCGTAGAGTTCGCCAATCTTAAAAAGAAGGTAAGAATAGTATCGTTTATAGGTATTTGTTTTGACGTTGTTTAAGGCATCATTATAATTCTTAGCCGCCTCTTTGTGATTTCCGCGT
This sequence comes from Chryseolinea sp., assembly GCA_049840655.1. Lineage (GTDB taxonomy): Bacteria > Bacteroidota > Bacteroidia > Cytophagales > Cyclobacteriaceae > Chryseolinea. The sequence goes on along the minus strand of JASGJX010000026.1, from coordinate 85,440 downwards.
TCGAAGTTTGTTTCGCCACGGCTAAGATTTAGCAACATATTAATCTCAGGATCTTTCGAGTCGCCCAGAACAGCTGATGCTTCCTGATAGCAGTATTCAGCAGAATCATACATGGATACATCCGTATACACAGCGCCGAGATTTCTCCAGGTATCGGCCAGTCGGAGAGAGTCGGGCAGGCTCTTCCTGATCGCGATAGATTTTTTAAGAAGTGCAAGCGCCTCTTCATTTCGATTCATGAGGTTGGCGAGAATTCCACGGATGGCAAATGCCTGGCCATGGAGCGCACCTGTTTCCTTCGGTAAAAGAGCATCGGCTTTATCGAGATACAGGGCAGCCGTATCGAAATAAGCTTGCTGCCGATAAAGGATGGCAAGTCTGAAATAGGTTCTGATCGGGTAGTCATCGATACGCTGATTTGCTGCGGCCGCCAGGGCTTGACTGTAGAAGGAGCGTGCTGTTGAATTGTCGCCTTTATAATAATGGAATGTTCCCAGGGTAGTTAATGCCCGGGCAACGCCTTTGGTGTATTTGTTTTCCGTCGACAGCTTGAGGGATTTTTGAGCATGAGTGAATCCACGCTCCAGGTCGTAGACAGAAATTTTCTCTGCTAGTTCATTATACAGGTCGGCCGACTCGTTGTCGGACCTGGAGTTTTGGATTGCCTTCTGTAGAAATTCAATTCGCTTCGTCTGAGCAGTTGCCCCGAACGAGATGATCAGAAATACGATGACACTGAGGGGCCTTAATTTCATTCGGCACAAAGCGAACATCAAAGGTACGCAATTTCGGTCATAACGCTTTGAGGGAACGATCATTAAGGCTTAGCAGGATGATTATTCTGCAATCGAAGGTGTCGGTCGGCAGAATCATTTGACGGGCGCACAGTAAGGTAACGTTGTCACAGAACCGCTGTGTACATCCTTGAAGCCTCGTTGTGTTCAGTTGGCTTAATCTTCATGGCTAACGTGATGGCTGAAGGCCCGGCAGTTGCTGGAAGATTCTGCGCATACTTTGGTTAGTTGGTAATTGATGGGAGCGGAGCACTTTGTTTTCTTACTAAATCGCACTTGCTGTGGAATGTAAATAGAACTTCGGTAGAGCAGGTTGACGGAGGCGAGGGCGCTAAGGACTCCAAACCGCCAAGTCGCAAGGTCGCAAGGATGCGCAAGGGTTATTTGTCAGTGCGTTTCTGACGAAGTGCAGCTTTGGTATGCTAAGGTGCCAGATTGTCCGCATATGATGGTCGAGCCTTTCAATAATTCACGCTGTCTTTAGCTCATGATCAAATTAAAGTACGCGCATGACTATGCGCAGTGATAAAAAAATCTTTGCGCATCTCTGCGCCCTTGCGACTTGGCGGTTTGGAGTCCTTTGCGCCCTTGCCTCCAGCCACCAGCACTGACCCTAGTTGATTTGTGGGGCACAATCGGCTTTTTGGACACTGTCCGCTAATTCCGTCCGTCGTGTACTAAACTGAACACATCGTACACGTCATACCTGCAATCTAGCCTGATTTCGAGATGGCACGATCATCGTTATTGCGTGACCAACCTCAATACCCACACCTGTGTTCAACAACTACCTGAAATCCGCCCTCCGTTTCCTGTTCAAGAATAAAGGGTACACCATCCTCAACATCTCCGGACTCATCGTCGGGATCTCGTTCAGCTGCATGCTCTTCAAGTATGTTTCCTACGAGCTGTCGTTCGACAAATTCCATAACAAGGCTGACCGGACCTACAGGGTCATGACTATCGACAGCAGTGACCCGACAACCACGGCACGATACAACGTAACCGCTGTTCCCGTCGGACCGGAGTTGGTAAAGGCATTACCGGAGATAGAAAACTCAGTAAGGCTCTACAGGTTCATGGGACAGGTGGTATTTAATATCAACGGCGAGAATTTCATGGAGCGTGATTGGTACATGGCCGACTCGACGATCTTCGGCGTATTCGACTACGAATTTCTTTATGGTGATAAAGCAACTGCGCTAAATCAACCTTCTTCTATTGTCGTCAGTGAGGCCAGCGCGATCCAGTACTTTGGGAAGACAGATATAGTGGGTCAATTGATTGAACGATCAAACCTGGGACCCCTCAAAGTTACGGGCGTGTTTAAGACACCGCCGGTAAACAGCCACCTCTTCTTCAACGTACTGATCTCGAACGCTTACAACGAACCGTTTTGGAAGGAACGACTGAATGACTGGACCTTCAATTTAAAAACACCGATAGTAGCCTATACCTATGTTGTATTAAACAACCAACAGTCCCGGGCTTCTATAACAGACAAACTAGCCTCCTTTGAGCGAACACACTTTGGCACCGCTCAGCCGAATATCAAACTGCAGCTCCAGCCGCTGACTGATATTTACCTTCACTCGGACGATGTAAAAGAAGAACACAAGATCACACGATACGGAAACATGTCGTACATCTACATCTTCTCATCGATGGGTCTGCTGCTCATGCTCCTCGTCTCTGTCAATTACATCAACCTGACGACGACTAAAGCCATATCGCGAGCACGCGAGATCGGAGTGCGCAAGGTAGCTGGTGCGCAGCGACGCCAGCTGGTGATTCAATACATGATCGAGTCACTTTGTATTACACAGGCAGCCATGCTCATCTCCATCGGCGTAATGGATCTGGTCTATCCGTTCTTTAATCAGATCACCGGCCGCGACTTCGACATCAATCTTTCAACGATTACTGAATACCTGCCTGCGTTGCTCATCGTCTCTGCAACGATCGGTATAGCCGCCGGGTGTTATCCCGCGCTGTACCTCGCCGGACTTAAACCTGTGGCGTCTCTTCGTGGCAAAGGAGTTACTCCGGGATCAAATGCTACGTTGCGGCAGGTTCTTGTTGTTACTCAATTCGCGCTGAGCATTACGATGATCATTTCAACGCTTGTCGTGGGGAAACAAATGAACTTTATTCAGTCGACGGATCTTGGTTTTCGCAAGAACAACATGATGGTGATCGACATCAACAGCGGTGTTGTCCGCACAAAGTTCGAAACGTTGAAGGCCGAATATATGAAGATCCCTGGCGTAACGAACGTGGCCACCTCGTCGCGTGTACCCGGGGAGTGGAAGAACATTGCGCAGATCTATGCTCAGGCAAATGGTTCCGTTGATTCGCTGAACATGTATTTCATGGGATTCGATGAAGACATGCTGGATACCTATCAGTTCCGTTTGACGGATGGCCGTTATTTCACGAAGACCAGCAAAGACGATTCAACTCATGTCTTATTAAATCAGCAGGCAGTGAAGGCACTTGCACTGAACGATCCTGTTGGTAAACAAATCACGCTGCGCACAGGCGATGGCAACCTGACCGTAACAGTCATTGGTGTGTTGGAAGATTTTAACTTTCAATCGCTGCATTCCCGGATCCAGCCTATGGTGATTGGTGCGTGGAACAATCCGATTCAAAGTATTGACTATTTCACCGTGAGGTTCTCAGGTGATCTCCAGGCAACGGTTGATGCAGCCACAGCGGTGCACAACCAGTTCGATTTGCGTTCTCCCATAGAATTTCATTTTCTGGATGAACAACTTCAGACATTTTATGATAGCGAACGTCGCGCCAGTATGATCTTTCAGATGGGTGCAGCGGTCAGCATTTTCGTCGCGTGCCTGGGTGTCTCGGGACTCGCAGCGTATAACATCCAACGTCGTGTGAAGGAGATCGGGATCCGAAAGATCCTGGGCGCAAGTCCCTCGGGCATCTTCGTGTTACTTTCTTCAACTTTCATCAAGCAGATACTCATCGCCTTCCTGATAGCGATCCCTGTTGCCTACGTCGTGATGAGTGAATGGCTGGAGGCGTTTCAATATCGGATCGCGCTGAGCCTCGGCATATTTCTCATAGCAGGTGCTGGTTCGGTTATCATTGCGTTGATCACCATCAGCTTCAGAACGCTCACCGCCACAAGGTCGAACCCGGTAGATTCATTGAGGCAGGGAGAGTAATTTGTACGCGCATGCGCAAAGCGAATATCGATGCGAGGCGCAATAGAACGTCGCGACTGCTGAAACAATCACTGCCACCTTGTAGTCCAGTCAACCATTTGTATTGACTATGCGATTCATATCCGGAACGTCCTTGTGAACTTAACGATCAGTGTCTGCTGATCAACGAGTGCCCTGTCAAGGTTTGGGAATGCGGTATGAAGCCTTGGATTATAAACGATGTAAAGATCGGTACCCTCTCGCGGATTGAAACGCAGCCGGAAGTTACCGCCCACTGTTTTTGAAATGTCGTCGTATTGAATGAGGGCCTTCGCAGAGAAGAATATCGATTGTGTGAAGGCGACGCCGCACGTTACCAGATTTGATTGAAAGTCAGACACACCGCTTTGGGAATAACGGACGGGAAATTCAAATACGTTCAATTCCCAACTGCCAGTAAGACGGAAGTTTTTGTTGATGGCGTAATAGCCGCTGACCACCAGGTTGAACCTTGTCCCCGAATAGAAACCTGTATACCGCGTGGTTATCGAGTAGTTAACGCGTCCCGTTTGTCTGCTGTCGAGCCGTACCCTTATTCCTCCATATCGGTAATAATTGATGGGCACGATCACGTCTTCCACAAAATTCCAGTTGTAAGGCAGGTACTCGCGTCCATAGAAAGGTGCCACAACAAAGCTCATCCCGTTCTTATAAGAAGTGCCCAGTTCTGTTTCCGTCATCATCGACTCCTGAGTGTGATTGATGATCCTGTACCGGTAGTCAATGAGTTGCGTGATCCAATACAGGTTCATTCTTGCTGAGTTCTTATACTTCCAGATGTAGCCGTTGCTGATGTTGGCAGTTACATAGGACGAGTCGAATCGGAATCCCGCCATAGGTTTAAAGTCTTTTCCTGCGTATTCTACCGACGAAGTAAGATTATAGCCCAGGGCCGAGACCCTGTTCACCACAACGTTGGCCATACTGGTTGAAGCTGCAATTCCCTTTTCATGGTCGTTTGTTGTACCGAGATTGACGCCGAGGGTCCATAGATTGTCGCGGAAGCGGCGAAGTGCGTCAACCCCGAATGCCTGATTCTGGAAACTTCCGCCGCGTGTAGAGACACGGTTGGTGGCAATTGCTCCTATAAAGCTTCCGTTATCCCAGATCTCCTGGCGCAGACGTACGACAGTGAAGTTCTGCGGATCTATTGCCAGGTGTTCTAACGCAGCAGTCTGCACATTGAGAAACCCCACCTGTAATCGCTTAGCTTTTCCGGAGAGCCGCACGCCGCCAATGATCGGAACGATATGACCCTTTTCAATACCGATAGTTCGGGAGTTAAAGAGCATTACGCCTGATCCGGTAGTGAACCCGAGATAATCCTTAGACTCGAGAAAGAAGGTCCTTTTTTCGGGAAGGTTTACTGCAAACCGGGTAAAGTTCAGAACGCGGTTATCCGTTTCAGCCTGCGCGAAATCAGTATTCACGGTAAGGTCGAGGGTAAAGTTTTTCGACAGACCATACTTGACATCAAACCCAATATTGCTGATCACCTTGTCAACGGCAGCACGATGATGAAAATAATTACGGGGCATGAAGCTCCGGTCTGTTGCGATGCGTCCTGTTTCGCCGTTCCAGGATTTGAAGTCGTGATACGTTCCTTTTACATAAGGGGCAAGATAGAATGGTTTCTTGCTTTTGAGTCCCCCGAACACAATAGTCGCCGCGTTGTTTACCCGCCAGGCGGCGTTGGCAACGGAGGCGTCGGAGTTGGGAAAGATGGCAAGCTCATTCTTGTGCTTGATGTACCGAATTACTTTGATGCCCATCTCGACAGAATCCTTAGAGTGAAAACGCAGCGATGAAAAGGGGATTCTGAACTCGACTGTATATCCATTTTTATGTCGGTTGGATCTTACGTCCCAAAACGTATTGAAGGCGGCGTTAAAGGAATTTCCGTTGTCAAGGACCTCTTCGTCGAATCTGGCGCTGAGTACATTGGTGGAGAACAGGATGCCCTGACGTTGATCGTGATACGTGTCAAGAACGAGCGAGATGTTGTCGTCGCTTCCATAATAGATGTCCCGCTCGAGTCCGGTTCCAATAATCTTTTCGGGTGTGGCATCGCTGGCCTCAACACCCACGTAGAGAAAGTCGTCATCATACAGGAACCGGAGCGTGGTCGATTCCGTGGGAGGTCCGCCAATCTGCGGTTGACACTGAACGAAGTCACTTAATGGGACTGCCCTTTCCCAAAATTCTTCGGTCAGGTTGCCGTCGATTGTAATGTTGCCTTCGATGCGCATGGGTTTCAGAAAATTTGCCTGGAGACTTTGTGCGCGGATGCTCTCTGAAAATAAAATCAGCGCGATACCTATAGTCAGTAACTTTACCATTAAAAGTAGATTTGATGGTAATGTTACATATTACTGCCTAAAAGGCAATTAATGGTAAAGTATTTTTTACCAGCTTTACACGTTTTACTGGAAATGACTATTTTTGTAAATGAAGATTCCGGCGATCGACGATCTGCGCCTTGACGGTGGGGTGCTGTGCCTTGACTACGTGAATACGGTTCCCGACCGGAAGGACGGATCCGGGCGCGACCTCGTCAAATCCTTCGGGGAGTTGCTTTACTGGGCCCGTAAAGCGAAGGTAATCGATTCGCCTGCGTACACTGCCTTGGAAAGAGAGGCTGCGGAGCGCCCGAAAAGCGCCAAAGAATTTTTCACCCAGGCCATACAGCTCAGAACGCTCATCTATGATCTGTTCTTTCCATTGAGTCAGCAGCAGCGCGTCAGCCAAACTAACCTCGATGCTTTTAATAAAGTGATGGCTCGTTACACTCCTCACCTGGTGATTGCATTGAAATCAGGAGAGTTTTCGCAGCAATGGGCTTTTGACACAAGTCAATTCCTGAGAATCACGGCACCCATCATGAAGTCAGCGCAGGATTTGTTGCTCTCGGGAAAACCCGAACGAATAAAGGAATGTCCCAGGTGTGGATGGCTGTTCGTGGACACTTCAAAAAACGGGAAGCGTCGCTGGTGCAGCATGGAAGACTGTGGAAGCAATGCAAAAGCACTTCAGTACTACTATCGGAAAAAGGAAGAACGCAGTGAGGAGTAGTTGCTTGAAGATTCTGAGGACACTATTGTTTGCTGTTGCCGCGGACTTAAAGCAGGACAACCGGTCATTCACGACGTAAACAAGGCAGAGTTATCATAGACAGATTTGCTAGAGGGATTGAGAATGCGCTTTCCCATTTTTACAATGGTCTGCGGAAAATGTTTACAAACGCAGCTCACGATTTTCTTCATCAGTTACAGGAGGAATGACAATAGGATATATTATTCGAGGTGAGGATAGTGACAGTTTCATGCTTCCAGGTGACCATGAAGATCCTCCACTTTGTCCGGCTTGCGGATTTATCGTGAACAGTGAATTTCACAATCCCTTTTTCAGGCTTAGAAGGAAAGTGTTCGATTTTTCGCATCCTTATGATATAGGCAACATTGTAAGCTTGAGATTCAAGGAGTTTTGTTTGCGTGAAAATTACTCCATGATCGTATTCAAGGAGTTCGAAAGACAGCCGGGTTTCTTTCAATTCACCATAAGTAATGAGCTTAAGTTTGACATATTAAGAGCAAACACAGAGTTTGGAACAAAGTGTGGTGCGTGCGGTCGATATGACTTTACTGTTGGATTTGAACCCACTCACCTGCAAGGTGTAGAGGATCCACTAAAGGACGGTTTTTACAAAACCGATGTTTTGTTTGGTTCTGCTAACGGCAAGAATGCGCTTACGATCGTGGGTATTCAGACTTATGAGAAATTGAAACGAGAGAAAATGAAAGGAATGAGTTTTGACCCGGTGTTTAATTGAGTGTCCATACCTGGATTTATCGCAAAATAGATGGCTTTGCGAGTTCTCTAAAGGCACAACTTTTGACACAAAATTCTGCCCACGATCGGCGATGCAAATCTGCTCCAGGGAAGACGAACCCGCTGAACTTGTTGAGGAGCGTAGCAGCAACCCGGCAGTTAACGCTCAGGCAATTGATCACTCATTCCTCAACGTCTTCGCGGGGTCTATCAACGCTGTCTTGATGGTGTGATAGCTCACGGCCACCAGCGTCACAGCCAAACCTGCGAACATACTGACGGCAAACAGCTGCCAGCCGAGGTTGATACGGAACGAGAACGTCGAGAGCCATTTGTTCATAGCGAATGCGCACAACGGTACCGATACTGTAAAGGCAATTAATCCCATCCCGGCATATTCCCTGTTCATCAGTATAAAAATATCTTTCAGTCCTGCGCCGAGAACCTTGCGCACGCCAATCTCTTTGGTACGGTTCATGGCGTTAATGCCGGAGAGTCCAAACAATCCAAGGCAGGCAATCACAATCGCGAGCACCGTCGCCATCGACATCATGTCCGTCCATTGCCGGTAGGTCTTGTATTGCAACGCTACTGTCTCGTTGAGGAAAGAATAGCTGAATGGCTTGTCGGGAGCAACCTTCTTCCACACGCGTTCTACTGCGGCCAGGGCATCGGGCATTTGTTCGGAAGAGATCTTCACGTGCATGGTGCCATAGTATCCTACTTTCTTTTTGTTCATGGAAAGAATGACCGGATTGATCGCGTGATTCAAAGGGAGGTAATGATAGTCCTTCACGACTCCGATGATCCGGTCTCCTGACCCGCCTTCCTCTTTCCGCCAGACTAACGTTTCGTCCAGGGGATTCGTCCAGCCCATCGCGCGGACCATCGCCTCATTAACGATCACCGCGTTGGTGTCCGACGCGATCGAAGGATCGAAATTCCTTCCCTGTAAAAGATGAAGCCCGAGTGTTTCGATGTACTCATGATCGGCTGCGTATAGGAAGGCCGTATGCTTATCACCGTTATAGGTAAAGTCATGGCTCCACGTTCCACCGTCGAACGTTGAGCTGGTGCCCGACACAGAAAGAATATCTTTCTCGGATTGAGCGGCAACCCGAAAGCGCTGTACCATTTCATTAGCCTTCTGGTTCCATCCTGACTGCGTACTCAGCACAAGCACAGCTTCATGATCGTATCCGAGATCCTTCGTTGCCACAAATTGCATTTGCCTGTTCATGACGATCGCTGCAATGATCAGCGAAGACGACAATGCAAATTGAAATACTACCAGCGGTCGCGTGATGCCGGTGTGAATCCGCGGCGTGCTTCCTTTCAGCACCAGTGCCGGACGAAATCTGGAAAGCAGCGACACCGGGTACAGTCCTGCGATCACACCGATCGCGCAAAGCAATAGCCCAACAGACACGAACCTTACGAAGTCGGTTTTCTCAATGGTGATGTGTCTGCCAATGAATTCGTTGAAGGAGGGGAGGATCAGCAGCACCACCAGCACGCCAATGATGAGCGAACAAAAGATGAGCAGTACCGACTCGGTGACGAACTGACTGAACAGCTGGCGCATCGTGGCGCCCGCAACTTTACGAACGCCAACTTCCTTTCGCCGGGTTGAAGTCATCGTCAGCGAAAGCGAAACATAATTAATGCACGAGATCACCAGGATGAGCAAGCCGATCGCACCCAGGATGACGGAATAAACGGCATCGCTCACCTTATACCATTCTGTTTCTTTTTTCCAGTGAAGGTCGGGGAGAGCAGTAAAGTCAAATGACACCATGGTAACATCATCCGGAATTTCAAACGACGCTTCTTTCCTTGCCTTCTCCCAGCGCTGGATCCGGTCAGGCTGAAACTTCCGCATGATTGCCGTAAGATTTTGTCTGAACTTGCCCAGGTCGGTATCCGCGGCAAGCTGTACGAATGTTGGACTATTCGAATCGGTCCACAGCGTCATCAGTTTGTCATAGTTGCCCCTGTTCTCCTGCGGAAGAAGTATAGAGAACTCAAAACTTGAATTCACGGGCGGCTCAGCGATGATACCGGTAACCGTAAAGGGCCTGGGATCATTGCTTCCGATGAGGAGCGTTTTCCCAATGGGATCTGCATCACCAAAATACTTCCGCGCCACCGACGGCGTCACGACAACTTCATCTTTGGAAAGAAAGATCTTCTGATGATTGCCGGAAATCAAGGGAAATGAAAACATGGTGAAAAAATCGCGGTCGACATACGTAACACGCTCAGCAAACACGTTGTCTTCGTAGCGAAGAACTGAACCGTAGCCGCTATTGAAACGGGTAGCGTGCACCACTTCAGGGATCTCGTCCACCAGCGCCTGCTTCAGGCCGGCGGGCAGTGAAGCGGAACTGATGTATGGATCCGCAGCGGTCGGGTTGTCGATGTTGAACTTTTTATCCTCGATGCGATAGATTACATTCTTGTTGGCGTGGAATCCGTCAAAGCTTTTTTCATCCTGGATAAACAGGTAAATGAGCAGGCAGCAGCTCATGCTGATACTCAGGCCGAAGATGTTGATGAGGGAATAGAGTCTGCGTTTGGCGAGCACACGCAGGGCAATGCTGAAATATCCGCGTAACATAGGCAACCAGGTTAACAGGGAATTTAACATTCCTGGTTACTGGTGGCAATGCGAAAGGTTACAACTGTTGGAAATGGCGGCTCAATCGTCGGAAAATTGACTTGAGTTTTTGATAACGTTCTCCGAGAAGGGTTTATGCTGCAATGATAGGGTACACGCGTTGGTATGCGATTGATGTCCGAAATGCTGGATGAATGGACATCGTGTGGGTCGTTGGTGATTATGCGTGGAACAAAAAAAGAAACAATAAGTAGAGTATTTTTGAAGATCGTTATACTTGTAGAAATAGCCTGCGCTGCAGTAGATATGAGGAAAGTGGTATTGTTATTTGTTCTTTTTTTTACCGTTATGTGGGCGAGAGTTGTTAAGGCACAAAGTTTTGATACTGTTAAAGTAAGCGGCTACATTTGGAAAGAAGCTGAGTTCAGAAAACCCTCAAAGAAGCATCGTGACACTCTCTATTCTCCAATTGACATTGTTTATACATACAAGTTTTTGGTTTGCAAAGACAGCCAATGCGAACTTAAAGTTGCGCTTAAATGCTTCGAAGATGAACCAATTGATTCAATTTTTTCATTCTGTCCAATACTACACCCTCATACGTTTTTTACGCGAGTTTTAAATACGTCCGTTCCAAAAGAATTTCAATGTCCTCTGCCTGAACTCAACAGTACTTGTACCTTCAGATTGAAGGATAAGGAAGTACAAGTCTTCTTTGTTGAAGGGTTTTGGATTAGGACGCGGTACGACTCAAATTTGAACGTCCTAAAACCGCCCTTCGATACTCATTACTCAAATTTCAGGGGGATCGCTGACCTATTTTATCTCATAAAGGTTAACCAATTTAACTCATGTATTGAAAAGCCTTCTGACAGATGAGTCTTTCATGCAATATTGGCTGAGCAACACTTGCGGTGCCAACTCATCATGGACCATACTTGAATATGAACGCCTGAAATATAATTACTCTAAGGACCGAGAATCAATGTGTGAAAAGTATAATTCCATTTATGAAATGTAAGATTCCTTCTCGCGGTTACAACATTCGAATTTTACCCTGAGTGTTTGATAAAGTTCTCAAAGAAGGGTTTATGCTGCAATGATCGGGTACACGCTTTTGTATGCGATTTACGTATGCATTATTCGTGCTTAAAAATTTACTACTTTAGAATGATGAGATATTTATTAGCCGCAATCCCGTTGTTCATCAGTATGTCGTGGCAGGCGCAGGAGAAGATCATAGCCTTCCGCTACCTCGGAAAAAGCAAAGCTGTGTTGAGTAAGGAAAATCCAAGTGGAATTTACAAATCCGAGTGTGCTGACGTGCGACCGATGTGGGCAGCAGGCGCCACCGGACCGTGTAGGTCTGTCGAAATCGATTTTACTTGCATGAATGTCTACACAGGACAAACCATCATCTCACTGCTCGATGCTCCGGACGGTGTCCTGAAGGAAAAAGATAAATCCAACTTTGTGTACATAACAAGTACAACGACCTATTACATCCGGACGACCGGCAGACATGGGTTCAACACGTTGACGATTAGTATGTGAGCTTCTGGCCTGAACCTAAGGGGATCGAAATAGTGGTCGATGATAGCGATTATTATGATTGAAGCATCGAAATTGTCAGCCGGTGCAAAACCAAACGGTGGTAATTGTAAATCCTTTTAATTTTGTGTTTGTGGACAACAGTATCGAACTCAAGGTCGTTGATATGTCGGGCAACGAACGAGCACTGCGGGTTAAGTTGGAACGTTCTGTTGATGCAGACGGTTTCTCAGTATCTTCGTTAACATTTATTAATAACGAAAAGGAGATCACTTTATCAGGCGACGATTATTTTGAATGCCTTACAGGGCTAAGGATAATTCTTGAACAAGAAGCCCGATCAGTCATTTGTAACGGATCGCGGTATGACGTGTACCCATCTAGAATGTCCAGGCAAATGGGCAGTGGCAGGAAGGCATACATACTGACGATGGGTAGACCCGCTGGCAGGGAAGGACCTGGTCGACGTTTTTGAGGAAACAAATGAGTACACTAGAATACGAACCGTTGCTGAACAAAAGGATTATTATGACAAATGGCTACAAAGTCTAAGCTTGCCTTGCCTCGAATATTATTCGAAATAGTATCATGTAATTTTTAAACTTTTGTAGACGTCCATCTGACAACGTCAACTTTCCCTGAATCATCATGCAATTTCATTACAACTATCCGGTGATGGTGTTTAAGCAAGGACACAAGGCAATCTATGCGAAGGATCGTGACATCGGAATAGTTTCTAAAGGAGGAGAGAAATTCTATTCTAACCTGACCTTGATAGACTCGCTTGGCAACGTTTATACATTGACTGGCGCGAGTATAAAGGGAGTTGCTCCCCTGAGAATTTGCTTGCGACATCTTCAGCGGGTTTGGGAACTGGATCTGGAATTTTCGCAGGCTGGAACGATTACACTTGACGAACTGAAGGCTAAAATAATGCAGCACGTTTCTAAACACCACAAGTATTGGTTGCAGCTTGATAATGTTCCGGGGATACAGGCAATGGTCGATCGAACCAACACCTTTGCGGAATTGATCAGGTTGTTCCATTAGTGAGCTTGCGGACCTAACTTCTTCTCCGCTGCTTTCTTTTTCTTCAATACATACTCAAGCCCAAACCTCGCATTCACAACATCCCCATAAGGACTCTGTCTCTTCGGGTCGTACAATCGGAACATAACAGTCGCCGTACCGCGCAGCTGCTTATAGATCTTATACTGTTTTTTGATCCCGGCGAAAGCCCCTGGCACCCATTGGCGATCATACGGATCTCCCTGCTTAACGGTCGTCGGTGGTACTAGCGTATTCATCACTTCGACCTCGAGCCTCGGACTAAACCCTTTCGAGAGATTGTACTCTCCATATAGTCGTGGGCCATATATCCTGCTCTGAGGACTAAATGATTTTTGATCCCAATTGTATGCCGCCCGTTGATTCCATCCAACTCCTGCCACAATCTTGGACGTTATTTTATAACCGACGTAAGGATTGAAGTCAACGAGGATGTCGTTGTTCTTTTTTAGTATTTGAAAACCCACGCCTGGCAAGAGACGTTCATAGAATTTCTTTTCCTTCAAAGGATTCGAAGGTTTTTTCGCCAGGTCTGTAATGCTTTTCATCTCATTGTACTTCAATTTGTACTTAGAGATTTTTTCCATGGCTGCTTTTAACTCGGCCTGCTTGTCGCTGAAATGGTCCACGGCGACGGCCTGAGCCTGTCGTTTCATTTCCGCTTTTAACGCTTCCGGAGATTGTATGGCTTCCACGCCTTCGAGTTTTGCTCGCTTCTGTATTTCTTTCACTTCATCGAGGCTTGTCATCTTGCTTTCGGCAATCTTGTCGATTGGTTGCGCTTTGATTGCATTAAGATCTCCGAGTGCTTTCTGTGATTGTTCTGTTACGTCGGAGACTTTTGCAAGCTGTGATACCTGATCAGTGCCGGGCATCGATAGGTTTGTTGGTAGCGGAGCATTAACGTTCGGAATATTGGTATTGGGTATCGCAAGATTGTCCGGAGTGGCTATTCCTTTAGGGATTTTGAGGGCGTCTGTTATTCCTGATGTTCCCACACTGGACAATGATGGGAGTCCTTTGGTCAGAACATCAATACCTGGAACGTCAAAGGACAAGTTTCCGGATACTTCACCCGGAACCATTTTCGATATGGAAGTTTGCAGTTCATTTACCTGACTTTGCCACTCGGGTGGCACTTCGATTTTGCCAAGCTTGTCCATTGCCTGATTTTTGGTGGCGGAGATCTTTGATTCGAATTCCTGATGCAGACTGCCCAGCCGTTGATTAATACTGTCGAGGCGTGAGGTAAGCTTGTTGTCGGACAACGACAAGCGTGAAAGACTATCCACTCTTGACTGAAGCTTTTGCTGCAGTTGTGTGATCTTACTTGCGCGCCCAGTAAATTCTTTTTGGAGAGCGGACACCTCGCCGGACATCCATTGTTTGACTGTATCGAGGCGTTGCTGAAAATGTTTTGCCGTATCCTGGATGTGATCTATTCTTTGCGCAACCGTTCCAGTTTCAAGCCGGTCTTTTAAAGACGATTGTAGCGTGCCGATTGAATCGCGAAATGGTCTGTATAGTGAATCGCCCTGCGCCTTGGATGAAAGGACACCACAGCATAACAGTGCTAAGCAAACCAGAGATTGATTCATTGCCTTCATTCAATAACGTAACTGTTCTTGCGTATTTAAGCGGATACACTCCTACATAAGTCTTAGTAGCGACAGCCAATGATAGGTAATCAGATCGTTCAAATATTTCTTTCGGATTTCAACCAAAAAAACATCCGTGGAGGAAAAGAACAAAAGGATGCTGATGACCTTTTTAGTCTTTCAGAACAAATTAATCGACGCGACTATTCGTCTCAGTTTGCATTATGGTTTGGGATAGCGATTTACTTCGATTCCCGGCCTGCTGTTGGCAACACGATCGTAGGGCTCGTCTTTGCGTTTGGGACAATCCAAAACGGTTAATATGTTATTAGAGGAAGACGTGTTAGATACCTAAGTATGAAACAGATTGTAGCGGTTGCTTTGTTGGTTAGCGTAGTCATATCTGTCCAGGCTCAACTGCCTTCAGCGTCTGAGTATTCCGCGCTGATAGACTTTTATCAACAGATGGATGGTCCTAACTGGACGAACAAAACGGGTTGGGCAAGTGCTAATCCGACGGTCGTTCAAAGTGTCGTTGGTTGGTATGGAGTTCAAACAGATGCCAATGGCCATGTTACGCATCTTGATATGGATGGCATTCTGGATTATAGCTATTATACGAATGCTTCTGGATATCAGGTATATCCTGGGAACGCGCTAAGCGGAACTATTCCTGCCAGCATTGGTAATTTGCTTTGGCTTCGTCTTCTCAATGTCGGAGGCAACAATCTCACTGGCCCTCTACCCGCAACTATTGGTAACCTAACCGAATTACAGGGTTTGGTCGCCGCAGAGGCACATCTGGTGGGGGAGATCCCGAGCACAATTGGTAACTGTACTAAGCTGATCTACTTGTTTTTCAACAACAATCAATTGACCGGCCCTATTCCGAGCACGATTGGCAACCTCACTGAGCTATGGGCTATTCTGCTTAACAACAATCAACTTTCGGGATCCATTCCATCACAGTTTGGCAACTTAAAGAAGGTCCAGTATTTCCACATCAATAGCAACCAATTAACCGGCGCCATCCCCGCTGCAATCGGGAATATGACTAAGGCTGCGTCGATTGGTCTTCAGGATAATCAACTTTCTGGCGCTATCCCTCAAGAACTGGGGAGGTTGAAATTTGCACAGGTATTGTACTTAACCAATAACAAACTCACTGGGTCAATCCCGGACTCATTGAGTAGAATGTCAAACCTTTCAACGCTAAATATTTCGAATAATCAGCTAAGCGGTGAAGTACCTCCAGGGCTCGCCAGTATTCCGACTTTTGCTACGTTTCTTTTATCTGGAAATAAGTTTTCTTTCACAGATGTTCAAAGAATAAAGCCGGTATTTTCAGGTCTTTTTGGTTTTGGCGAAGAACGGGCTGGTGGGGTCGAAGATTATTCTATGAATCCAGGGGACAGCATCACACTGACCACTCTCATCGATCGAAATACGGTTCCCCCTTCAAATTATGCGTGGTATCGCGATGGCGTTCAAATAAATCCAACATCAACCTCGGGACATACAATTACGATCACCGAAAAGGATTTTGGCGGACCGTCATCAACGTTTCTTTGTTTAATCACGAATGATCTCGTTCCATATGCTTATGTATATGGAACGTCCGTCAACGTCAATATTCAATATGCCAGTCCTTCGTACGTAAGGACGATTACACCGTTAGCTAAGTTTGTAGAAATTGGAGATAACTGGCAGAACTATGGAAACATCAACGTAGACTTCACCTACTACGACGGGCTTGGTCGACCCATTCAATCTGTCCAAGCGCAAAGATCGCCGCAGGGGAAAGACCTCGTAACTCCCTTCGCTTACGATGAGTTCGGCAGACAGTCGCACAGATACTTACCATTTGCGTCTGGTAACGATGGTGAAATTAGACGTAACCAGTTCATTCTAACTGCCGATAACAAATATAAAGGAGTAGCCAAAGATTTCTATAATTCTGAATGGGGAGCTATCGCAATGGATAGCATACCGTTTTCAACAACAGATTTTGAACCATCACCGCTGAATCGTCCACTTAAAGATTACGGACCCGGGGCCGCGTGGTCACCTGGCGGATACAACAAGCCTGTCACACATCAATATCTTTCAAATGTTCACAACGCAAGTGTCTCCGCTACCGACGGAGAGTTTATAATCGTCTGGCAAATAAATAGCCAGGGAATGCCGGCACCAGCCACAGTTCCAGTATTAGGCTATGTTGAACCCGGAGGCTACTATAGCAGCAATCAACTCAGTATTAAAGTGACAATTGACGAGGAAGGCCACGCGGTTAGAGAGTACACCAACAAGCAAGGTCAGGTGATTCTCAAGAAAGTGCAGGCAGTTTCGATGGCGAACCCATCGTTGAATGATAAGGATGCATGGGCATGCACCTACTACATATACGACGATCTCGACAATCTTGTGTTCGTGCTTCAACCAGAAGGTTATAAGCAATATATATCACTAAGCCAAAATTAGGATCGTACCACGTTACTCTTTTACCAATGAAAGCATTCTCATCCCTCAAACGATCCATTGTGTGCGCGTGCGTCTTGACGTATCACGCATTGGCTGCATTCGCCATAGAAACCCCACCTGTGTTGGTAACGACTTTTTATCGGGCGATCAACATGAACGGCTCTGCTACGACCCTGGATGGCAACAGCTGGGTTTCGAGCACCGGCGCATCAAACTTTTTCTTCACAGGAACGCCATTCGCCAATCAATCCGTAACCCTGAACCCAGCCACAGATGCAACCCGGGCGTCCATGATCCGTTCGTCAGTTTACGGCAACGTGACGGCTAACATGAGTGCCGTACCGTCGGGTTACTACAAAGTTTATATTTATGTCTGGGAGGATAACAGCCCTGAAACAATCACAATAAACGTCGAAGGAACCGCAGCTGTAACGAATTACAACACAGGCAGCGCGGGAGCGTGGGCGAAGCTGGGTCCTTTCCTCAGAAACGTAACTGACGGAACGCTGAATATTGCCACCACGGGAGGTAGTGCAAACGTGTCGGGTATCGAGGTATGGTCGAGCAGTGCTCCCCCGGTCGTGGCGAATGCCATTCCTGATCACGTGGCCGTAGTGAATGAAGCGTTCAACTACACGCTGGCTTCAAATGCGTTTACTGATCCGGATGCGGGGACAACCCTTACGCTATCGGCTGCACTGAGCAATGGCAGTGCCTTGCCTTCATGGCTGACATTCAATGCATCCACGCGAAAATTCTCTGGTACGCCGCTCACTGCGAATCTGGGAACAATAACCGTTCGCGTCACGGCAACAGACAACGACACAAGTGTCTCTGATGACTTCACCCTGACCGTTGTAAACGGATTTTACCGCGCGGTTGATTTGTTTGGATCGGCCATTACCATTGATGGAAATGCCTGGGAGGGAAGTACAACGACCAATTTTACGTCTACGGGTCCAACAAATACGGATCAGTCAATTACCCTGACCCCGTCGACAGACGCCAATCGCGCGACGATGATCAGGTCTTCGCTGCACAGTAACGCCACGGCGAATTTCACTTCCGTTCCGAACGGCCTCTACGATGTGTACATCTATGTATGGGAAGACAGCAATCCAACTCCGTACTCGATCACACTGGAAGGAAGCACGATCGTTTCCAATGCATCGAGTGGACTGAAGGGAGAATGGTCAAAGCTCGGTCCATTCAGACGAACCATAAGTGACGGGGCAATCAATATCGTGTTAACGGGTGGTGTTGGCATGTCGGGCATAGAGGTAAGACGTGCATCGACCGGTGAAGTACCGTTGACAGTCAATGTCGCTCCGCAGAATGTTAAACTGGCTGTCGGACAGGCAGCCCAACTGAACAAAGCGGTGCTACCCGACAACGGAAGCAATCAAACGGTCAACTGGACTTCATCTAATACTGCGATAGCAACGGTAAGCTCAAGTGGTCTGGTTCGTGCAGTGTCAGTAGGAACGGCGACCATCACCGCGACCTCTACGCTCGGGGCGTATAGCGGCACCAGTACCATTACAGTCATTGGGGCTGGCGCTAACATGATAGCAAACCCGGAATTCGATAGTGGTATGAGCAACTGGTATATTACCGATGTGGCTGGCACACCTGCCAATAGCTCCTCCGTTGTTCAGAATGCATCTCTTTCCGGTGCGAATGCCCTTTATGTTGATATAGCCAACACAAACGTTGATATCTGGCGCTATCAGGTTTTCACAACTCTCGCTGCACGACTTGAAGTGGGCAAGAATTATCGTATCTCATTCATGGCGAAATCGCAGGCGAACCGCAATCTCACAGCTACGCTTTGTGGATCGTCTTCGAATATGAATTACTCGTACAACACGGTTGCAGTCACGACTGCTGCTCAAACGTTTAGTGTGAATTTCACGTGCTCAGACGCAAACGTGAACAACGAAGGTGGATTCTACTTTGCCTTTTACGCGGGAATCGGCACTTTGAATGACGTATGGATTGACAAGGTGTTAGTGGAGGATGTTACAGGCATAACTCAGGTTTCCTCCGTGAGCGTGTCTCCGACGACACTCAACGTTACAATGGGTTCAACAAGTCAAATAACGAAGACAATATCACCGTCCAACGCGACGAACCAAACGGTCACCTGGACGTCCAGTAACCCCAGCGTTGCAACGGTGAATGCAACGGGCTTGGTAACAGCTGTTGCCACGGGTACAGCAACCATCACTGTTCAAACAGAGAATGGCGGCAAAGTCGCTAACGCAACAGTGAATGTTTCCGGAATAGCCGTCACCGGCATAACAGCAGGTCCCGCCAATGTGAACATTCCCGCAGGAAATACATTGAAGCTTACGCCAGTTATCGCTCCGGTCAACGCCACGAATAAGAACGTCAATTGGGTAAGTGCCAATACTGCCATTGCTACGGTAGACGCCAACGGCGTCGTGACAGCCGTTTCTCAGGGACTCACTACCATTACCGGAACAACCGTAAGCGGTGGGTTTGCTGCGGTGACGAACACATACGTTTTGCCTGCCGCTGGTGACTTCATTGCCAATGGTGAATTCAATAGCGGTACGACTGGCTGGCAACTTGTTGACACCACCACGCCACTCGGTGCGGGAATTTCGGTGGTGACCAATGCGTCGATGTCTGGCAGCAATGCGCTTCGAGTCGACGTCCAAAACACAAGCAACGAGGGACCTGCATTACAACTCAAACAACAACTCGGTCGTCGCCTTCGAAACGGAATGACTTACCGGATGACTTTCCTGGCAAAAGCGGAAAGCAATCGCCAGGTTACTCTAGTTTTGGCTGGAGCGACTACGACTTATTTCAGCCAGGCGATCAACCTCACTACCACAGCACAGCGATTTACCGTTGACTATTCCAGCAATAGCGGCGCAATCTCCTCTGATTCCCAATTCTTCCTAAAAGTTTATCTGGCTAACGGTGTTATCTCCGACGTTTGGCTGGACGATGTTACGATGATGGACGTCACGCCTTACGTGGCAGCGACAAATGTAACAGTGGCACCGGCATCCGCAATATTGTCCGTCGGAGAAATCCTTCAGATCACTCCAAATGTCCTGCCCAGCAATGCTACTAACATTTCGGTGTCATGGTCTTCATCAAATCCTGCAATCGCTTCAGTTAGTATTACAGGAGCTATAACAGCGGCAGGAGTGGGAGGTGCAGTGATCACAGCCAATACCCTCGACGGAAATCACACTAAAGCAGTTAACGTCACTGTTACGGCTGCACAAGTGAATTCGTTTAGCCAGGTGCTGGAAAACTTCGCTTTCCAATATAAGTATGATAGCAGGAAGAGGATGACGCAAAAGAAGGTGCCTGGTGCCGACTGGATCTACATGGTGTACGACGATCGTGATCGCCTGGTTTTAACCCAGGATGGCGAGCAACGAAAACGTGATGAGTGGATGTTTACAAAGTACGATGCGTTAAATCGCCCGGTACTCACGGGTATTTGGTCCGATACATCCAGTATTGAGCGGATGCAATCCGAGGTCAATCTATTCTATGATGCGATAGGAACATCAGGTAATACAAACAATTGGTTTGAAGATATTGGTCAGGTAGTACACGGCTACACCAATAATTCTTTCCCGCGTTTGGCCATCGTCAATTCTTACCTGACTGCAACCTATTACGATGACTACTCATTTCGCGATGCATTGAATTCAAGTCGATATGGTTATGACAGTGCACAACTTGCTGACTACGAAAATGGGATGATTCAGGAGACTGATTACTTTGATAGAGTAAGAGGTCAGGTTACGGGTTCCAAAGTGAAAAACCTGGAAACGAATGACTGGTACTGGACTATAAACTATTACGACGACAACTACCGTCTCATTCAGAGTATCACCGACAACGTAAAAGGCGGCACGAACAGGATGACCCATGTTTATGACTTTGTCGGAAAGGTATTACGTACGAAGACCGATCATAGCACAACTTCCGGTCAAGTCAGCTCAGTACAAAGGCGGATGTACTACGATGCTGCAGGGCGAATTAGTCACATGGACCACAAAACCATTATTGTCGGACATGAGTCGGAGCCCATTTTTATTCCCATTGCAAACTCTTCATATAATGAACTCGGCCAGTTGATCACCAAGCGGCTTCACTTGACAGATGATTGGTACAATAAAGGACAGCAAGTGGATTATCGATATAACATTCGTGGCTGGCTGACAGGTATAAATAATAGTGATAGTCAACTCAACTCGATGGATGGTGGACCTGTGGACTTTTTTGGAATGAACCTGGGATATGAAAATGCATTTGGTTTAACTGGCGGCACTGGCCAGTTTAACGGCAATATCAGCGCTGTTAAATACTCTACGAACCTAGGACTTGGATTGAACGACGCTGAGTTGGAGATTTTCGAGCCGACCGAACGCGGATACGCATACACATACGATGCTCTCAATCGTCTCAAAGATGCCGATCACCAAGAGCGGACAACGCAATGGAACTCGTCAAGTTCTTTTGACGAACGTGGCATCGACTACGATTTGAATGGCAACATCATGCACCTTTCTCGTAGTGGCAAGAACGGATCATCGATGGATGCGTTGGGATATCAGTATAGAGGTAACCAGCTCCTTTCAGTGTCAGACAGCCAGGACGATGAAGAAGGCTTCAAAGATGGGAATGCTGTGGGTACGGACTATCTATATGATGCCAACGGCAATATGATTTCTGATCTAAATAAGGGGATCAGTCTGATTACATACAATCACCTGAATCTGCCGTCCAGGGTTCAGAAGAATACAGGTGAATACATCAGGTATTACTACGATGCCGTGGGCGTCAAACTACGTCAGGAAGTTTATAACGCAAACAATGAATTGAAGAAGAAGTCTGATTACATAGGCGAATACTTCTATGAGAACGATACACTGCAATTTATCAATCATGAAGAAGGACGAGTCGTTTTAAGCGATAGTATTCCAGAGTATCAGTACATGATAAAAGACCACCTTGGTAACGTGCGTGTGACGTTCACGAGCGCGCCAAAGTCAAACACCTATACTGCTTCCATGGAAACAGCCACGCAGTCAGAGGAGCAAAATAACTTTAGTGGATACAATTCGACTGTAAATGATCTGCTTGATCATACCGACGCAGGCACGGCATATGATCGCGTTCTTGTGTTGAATGGAGGATACAACGGTCAGGTTGGCCTCGCCAAAAGTTTTTCAGTGATGCCGGGAGACAAGATTACAGCGAAGGTATACGCCAAGTACACGGGAGCCTCGGGTCAGCCAAGTGCACTTAGTGGATTTGCTACAGCTTTGACCAGCGCCTTCGGTCTCGCGCCAGCTGGTGTTGTTGACGGCCCAACGGCCTATGGAGCATTAAATGATATTGGTGCCATACTGGCGACTGGAGACCATCCTGGAGACGATGATGATCGACCTAAGGCGTACCTCAACGTTCTTGTATTTGACAAGAATTATCATTTAATTGATTTTGCCTTTGATCAGCTAGGCGAAGAATACTGGCAAATTGGTGCCGTAAAGAGTGCTCACGACGAACTGCTGGTAGAGGTGAACATACGCCAGCCGGGCTATGTGTATACGTTTCTTTCGAATGAGGAGCCGTATGAGTTGCAGGTTGGATTTGATGACTATGACCTGAAGCATGAGCAGAGTTCTATTGTGCAGTTGGAGGACTATTATCCGTTTGGGTTGACTTTTAACTCGTATTCACGAGAAAACTCAACACAGAATCAGTACCAATACAACGGCAAGGAATTGCAAGATGAACTTGGACTAGGATGGCTCGACTACGGAGCAAGAATGTATCAGCCCGAACTTGGAAGATGGGGAGTAATTGACAACAAGGCGGAGAAGTACATCCTAAACTCTCCTTACGTCTATGCTGCAAATAATCCAGTGATCTTTATTGATCCTGATGGCAACGAAATCGGAAACCCAAATTCTGAGTCAACACAACGAATTAAGAGTACTCTTCTAAAAACAGAAACAGGTGCAAAGATTTGGAAGCAAATGGAGAGCTCGAAAAGGGTAATATACTTCCACATTGCGAGTGGAGATTCTAAAACGGACAAAGGGATTCAACAACGCCTTCGTGGGCAGGGTGCACAAGCTGAAACTGTGACTGGTAAAATGTATAGTAAAGTAAAAGAAGGCCAAAACGTTAGTGACAATGAGAAAGAGTCTGCTTATTCTTTCAACGAACGGACCGGGGAGTATGAT
Organism: Chryseolinea sp.; assembly: GCA_049840655.1. GTDB lineage: Bacteria > Bacteroidota > Bacteroidia > Cytophagales > Cyclobacteriaceae > Chryseolinea. The sequence continues at coordinate 62,013 of JASGJX010000026.1, read as the reverse complement.
AAAACAAGCGATTGGGACGAAACTCATGTTATTATAGATGGACAATTACTGGAGGAGAATGAGGTAATATCCGAGACAGTAGGAGAAGTTACTGGTTCGGCTTTAACGGACGTAGCGGCGCACGAGGGCAAACATACACTTCAAAACTATGCTGACTTTGCCAAAGGAAAGAAAGACCCAAAGACTGGAAAGTTCACAAATCCCAAAAATGACAAGGACAAGGGAGCGGGAAGATCTAAACAACACGACGAAAGACGCCACGAGAAAGAAGCAGATGCCGTTGGCAAGAAGGCAAGGCAAGAACTCAACTCGAATTAGGATGACAAAGCAAATATTTATGAACTTATTAATGGTAGTAGTTAGCTTACTGTCTACGAGAATTGTTTTGGCTCAGACTTGTGAATGCCCAATTAAAGATGCGGAGTTTAAAGACTTCAGTTTGCAAAAATTTTCCCATCACGATCCCGAGCAAAGTGCAATAATTATTTCGCAGGAATATGATTCTGTTCGATCGATTTTGCCTGGTACAGTACGTAAAATTCTTGTTCAGTCTGATCGAAATAGTGTGATTGTTGCGCTTAATGATACCACTGCCGTTTCGTATAGTGGGTTTTCCAAGCTATTTGTGAAGGAGGGTGATGTATTGAGCGTTGGTGATGACATTGGGCTTGCGGCAAAAAACACAAATGGAGAATTCGAAATTGGATTTGCATACAGGGCGAAGTTAAGGTCGATCAATCCAGAATCTATTTTGAAGTGTAGAAAATAGAAGAAGGATGTGTTGAGTATGACGTATACTATCCGTTTGGACTCACTTTCAATGAATACTCAAGAGAAAATTCTCTTTACAATAAGTACCAATACAACAATAAAGAAAGACAGAGGGAACTAGGACTTGAGTGGCTTGACTACGGGGCAAGATTCTATGATCCATTGATCGGTAGATGGAGTGTGATAGATCCAAAGAGTGAGCTGGGAAGAAGGTTGAGTCCATATACTTATGCTTTCAATAATCCGATTAGGTTTATTGACCCAGATGGTATGTGGCCTGACTGGGGTGATGTGGGTGATTTTGCTAATGGGGTTGTAAATGCAATAGCATCAAATGCCACTAATGTCAAATCTGTCGATGGAGAAACGACACTAGTTGACGGTATTGATAGACAAACAGGGCGTTCAGACGCTTATAGCTTTGGTCAAAAAATTGGTGATGCAGTCAGTGTTGCGCATGGAGTTGCTGAATTTGTAGTTGGGGGCGCCGCCACGATTATTGGGGGTACGGCGGCCGTTGTTGGTTCTCCAACGGTTGTCGTATCAGCCGTTGGAGCTGGCGTGGCAACATTAGGAGCTGCGACTGCCGTTCATGGAGCGAGCACAGCAATAAATGGATTGAATCAATTGATGAAGTCCGACCACTTACAAGGTGGTGAACGCTTGCCTAAAGAGAAAATAAAATCAGCTCCTTCGGAACGGGGTAGAGCTCCAGTCGGTGAAGATGGTCATCCGGTTGAGCTCCATCATCGAGATCAGACGAAGGATGGACCAATTGACGAAAAAACTAGAACCGAACACCGGGGTGGTGAAAACTATTCGAGAAATCACACTAATACAGGATCTCAACCGTCAAATATTGATAGGAAAGAATTTGACAAGCAGAGACAAGCACATTGGAAAAAGGAATGGGACAGCGGACGGTTTGATAATAGATGAACGGTTGACTGAATTAGATATGGACACTTTCTTTGAACAAAAAATTTGCCATTCCAATAATAATTATTCTGTTATTGTGGAAGATGATGGAAGAGTATGTTATGCTTATTTAATGGAGGGTACGAGTATTGTTGGTGATGTTTGGTTATATAATACGATAGATACTCCTGATAGGGTTGATTGGTCGTCAAAAGAGGATATGCCTTTCTTAAACCCTCGACCATATGTTGATTCCAGTAAGACCATTCAACCGATCAATAGCTCAATGGATTTATCTATTACTTGGATAATGAATAAGAAGGAAGTGAAGGAAGCCAATATCTATATTCGACGCACACTTGTGGCAAAGCTTGAAATAGGATATAAACCTGGTTGGTCAACTTTTGTAATAATGGATGGTCCTCTAGCGAAAGCCCTACGATGAAAAGGCTAATAACCGCCGATGAAGTTGAGCGCCTGAAAGAACATTTTGGCCCATTGATTCCAGACAGCCTTTTGAGTTTATTATCCAAACAAGGAATTATCGGAAACGATTTTGAATTGTCGGAGAAAGTCGACGCTTCTGGCTTTGGCGTAGAAATGCGATGGATGGCACCAGAAGAGCAATTAGAGGAAGCGTTTAGATTTTATCCTGGCATTGAGGCAATAAAAAAGAAATATATTCCTGTGGGAATTTGTCTCCGCGGTTCTGGGGATCCATACTTTATTAAAGAAGATAGTAGTATTTTAAAGATATATCGAATCCCACATGAGTCTGCCATTAACGGTGACATTGACGAATCTCAAATTGAATATGTTTGTCAACTGGATGATTTGATTAAGAATTAGTTCAACTCGCATGTGCATTTTTAATCTTAGTATCGCGGATGACCAGGTCGATGTAATCGAAGGATTTTTTCCTTCTCCTTTTCCGGGAGCGCTTCAATCTCTTCCATGCTGATGCTATTCTTGAGATTATCCTTGAGAATGAATCAAGTCTTGAGCAGGAGTTAGTACTGGATAGTCCAAAAAAGTGGAATGAGAAAGTTACCTTCAAAGATGCCGAGGGCAACTGGAGTTTTCTTTAGTGCCTTGACAGGTTTAGGTATAGAAAAAATCAGCTCCTGAGTTGATATCTATTGCAGCAGGTTTTTGAGTTTATGCTTGGCGAAGAAAGCATCTATAGTGCGAAGATGTGGCTTTTGTCTTCGGCAGAGAGTTTTTCAAGGAGCTTCAATCTTTTGAGCGCATCGCCGTCGATGTCTGACACGGTTCTCTTTCAACTGGTAGTTTAAGTGACATTTAAGGCATCTTTTTGCAACCGAATCAAATTACCCGCATTATCCCTTTGCGATTCTAGTGGCTGCCCGGCACCCAAGAAATTGGTTAAGTGGCTTTGGTCCACGAAGAATACTTCTGGACTTCGAAACCCTCTGATAAAAAAATATCGCCGCTTCGCGTAATTTTCACTTAACCATGTCTAGTTGGTTGTCGGCGGCCCATAGCATGTCGAAATTAAGAAGCCACGGCAATTTTCGTTCTTTTCTTCGATTTTTTGATGACCTTAATTGTCCCTCAGGACTAATGGCAGAGATAAAGGCCGTTCAATGAGATCTTTCAAGTTCGCACTTCAGACATTCTTCATAGTATTCAGTTCGGTTGCTATTGCCCAGCAAACTATCGTTGAGCGCTCCGAAAACATGCTTCCCCCCGCACCAACCGCGGCGGAACTCGGAAAATACGGATTGCTACCTATCGGCCTTGCCACAGGGACTGCCAGTGTCAATATCCCCATTTACACATATGCAACGAAGAACCTTTCTCTACCCCTTTCCCTGAGCTATAGTTCGAATGGTATAAAAGTAGACCAGGTTGCGACCTGGGTAGGCCTGGGGTGGTCCCTCAACGCAGGTGGTGTTGTGACCAAAATCGTCAGAGACCAGCCTGATGAGGCAAATCCAGAACCTTATCCTGCACAGATCGGCGCAAGCACTGTAGAAGGTATTAGATACCTCGAAAAGGCAGATCCTGTAAATGGTTTCGATTCAGAACAGGATCTCTATTCGTTCAACTTCATGGGGCATACAGGGAAATTCATGTACTCCAGGGAAGGTGAGCAGATCATCATGCCGCATCAAAGTATCTCCATTGAACATCTCTTAGAAAACTCCGAATCAAAAGGATACTTCAAAATTACAACACTGGATGGTGTGAGTTTCACCTTCGAAGCTACCGAATCCACAAAAACCACTAGTGAAGGAACAGGCTGCGGCCGGACCTTCGACGCTAGGCGTGTGAACTCGTGGTTTCTCACCAAAATAAAACATCCAGCTGGCGACAGCATCATGTTAGAATATGATGAATATCTGTATCAATATCCTTTGAGTATTACGCAGACAGTTGGCAGAAATATGTCGATATCGGATTATGATTGTGCACATCCTGAAGTAATTGACCCTTGCATTATCGACAAATATTTTAGGATCGAAAGCGTGGCGGCTCTTTTCGATGACGCCACTACTGGCTCATGTGCGGGTGGCTCTGTTAGGGGCTCGTGTGCGGACGCTTCCTCCCGCTCATTCCTGTTTTTGTCCGCCTTATAATCCTGCCAGTTCTTGTAATCAAAGTAGGTCGCGATCGCGTTGAGTGTAGCTATCTGCGGAAGTCTGCTGAACTCTCCGTAGGCGAGTCGCTTGATAGTCGTTCCACTGATCAGGATGCCCGACTTCTGCCTCAGTTGTTCGCTGATGTGATCGAAGTCCCGTTGCGTCATGGTGTCAGGATCGGTGAATCCGTTATCGCTGAAAATCTTCAGTATGCCGGCTTTTATTAAACTGTGGTCCTCCATCATAAATAATCTTTCTTCAGCCCTGGTGAGCTAAACGCGCCCAAGGTCAACAAGTTCAATCTTTTCCAAAGACAGCGGAGAATTGGTGAAGGATGCACATTTGCCGGACTTTGGTGGCTTTTGCCGGGCTTGTGTTCATGTATTCCCGGCGCGTCACCACTTATTTACCGAAAAGTCACTGCGTCGGCTAACAAGAGGCTCATCGTGACTTTGCTCATTATTTGGAACAGTCACTTAAATAAACAATCACATGAACATATACCGGACCATCGGTCGCGTTTTTTTTGGAGTTGGCATAGCGGGTCTCGGACTCATGCACTTTTTTTTCCCCGGAATTCGGCCCATCATTCTTCCGGAACTTACTGACCTTCCTGCCACGTTTTCTTTTATTGGTTACTTAGCCGGAATAGTACTTACCGCAGCGGGTGGGCTGGTAGTAATCGGACGGATGTTCAGTACCGTGTCTTTGATCCTGGGAGTCGTGTTCTTTGGGCTATTCGTTGTCGGCCACCTGCCGTGGTCTTTAACGAGCGGCTCTTTCAATCAATACTGGGTCGACACGAACAAGATGATTGCACTGAGCGGTGGATTTCTGATGATCTCGACTATAAACTCACCTACCTATAACAATCGGATGATGCAATGGCTGGCCAGGCTGGCACCTCTTGGTAAATATCTTTTTGCAATCATGCTATACAATTTCGCAATAGGCCACTACAACAATCTGGAAGGAATCAGCAACATCGTTCCCAAATATATTCCCTTTCCACAATTCTGGACGTATATCGGTGGCGTGGCCCTGATGGGTTCGGCAATAAGTATTTTCAGCGGATTCAAAGTAAGAACGATTATGCTGTTACTTTCATTAAACCTGTTTATCTGGTTGTTGATGCTTCATCTGTATTACACGATCCTGTACCCGGAGTGGAACGAGGGTGGAAATTTCGTGGGCTCGCTAACGTGCATGTGTTTTTGCGGAACTGCTTTGGTTGTGTCTCAGGAGGAATCAAAAGTTCAAACGATGCTCTCCTGACCTTGGTTAAATGTAGCTATCTTTAATCATCTCCAGGTCGCGTTAGCAGCATTGTTCTTATGAAAACATTCCTTTGTTTTTCGTTGTTTATTCTGTCAGCCCTCTCATCACAGTCACAGACTTTTAATGAATGTGCTGCAGTGTTTCGTTCGAAGTGGTCCAAAATTCAGCTCGATGCTGTAACTCAGAAGAGGGATAATAAGAAGATGGATAGCCTGTATCGGTCATTGGAATCTGAATTTGATGCGTGCATTGTTGGTAGTGAGTTGCCGGAGTTTAATCTCGTCAGCCGGGACGGAAGGACATTCACCAATGAAAAACTATATGGCAAAGTTGTATATCTGAACATCTGGACGATACACTGCGGAGCGTGCTGGGCAGAGATTCCTGTGTTAAACAAACTTGATACGGTATACAACGGCAATCAGGATTTTGTATTCATTTCCATCCTCCTGGATAAAGAAGAAGATCTGTCAGAGTTTCTTCAGAAACATAAAATACGCCGCAGTATTGATTTTGATTTGATCGCCAATGAGGCTCCGTTCGGCAGTAAAGAACTGAAGAAAACCATTCCATTTCCCACACACCTGTTTATTGATAAGCAGGGGAGGATCTCGAAAAAGTCGACGGGCTCATTCAGTGATCCGCAGCGACAGGAGGAATATTTACGAACAACTATTGATGAGTTGCTGGCGCGGTGATGATTAGTTTATTGGCAGTCTCACATGCCTCGGAATTAACCTGCCTATGAAATGCTGACTATCAAAATCAACTTTAGCAATCGTGACACCCTTCCAAATCAACGCGCGACCAAAACTCTATAACTCCCTTGCCTCCACCATCCTGGATTTCTTCGTCGGGCAATACACACCAACCCACAACGAGAATAAAAACGACTTTAAAGTCTGGGAAAGCAGAGCCGCAGTCTCCCGTGCCTCGGAATTAACCTGCCTATGAAATGCTGACTATCAAAATCAACTATAGCAATCGTGACACCCTTCCAAATCAACGCGCGACCAAAACTCTATAACTCCCTTGCCTCCACCATCCTGGATTTCTTCGTCGGGCACTACACACCAAACCACAACCAGAATAACAACGACTTTAAAGTTTGGGAAAGCAAAGCCGCAGTCTCCCTGCCTCGGAATTAACCAACCTATGAAATGCTGACAATCAAAATCAACTATAGCAAATCGTGACGCCCTTCCAAATCAACGCGCGACCAAAACTCTATAACTCCCTTGCCTCCACCATCCTGGATTTCTTCGTCAAGCCCTGCGAACTAACCTACAACGAACATCAACACGATTTGAAAGTCTGGGAAAGCAAAGCCGCAGTCTCGCATGCCTCGGAATTAACCTGCCTATGAAATGTTGACAATCAAAATCAACTATAGCAATCGTGACACCCTTCCAAATCAACGCGCAACCAAAACTCTATAACTCCCTTGCCTCCACCATCCTGGATTTCTTCGTCGGGTCCTAAAAGTTTGTGGAACATTCCCGGCACCAAAGTTTCCTTATTCCCCAAACCACCACAAAAATTGGTCGTCACCACCTGGATGCAGCCCAATACAACGCCCGGCTTATGCGATGGCCCTTCTTCAACTTCAAGGCATGCCTTTTGGGTAAGGATAAAAAAAACAAGTCATGAAATTCACACATCTATTCACCGCAGCACTTATGGTAAGTGCTTCCGGAGCTGCCTTCGCACAGCAGGATACAACACGTGCCGCACAACAGCCTCAGTCGCAAAGTCAGCAGCCGCAGTCACCTAATCAGCAACCCAGCGATCAGTTCAATGTAAAAGACTATTCGGAGGTAAAGTCATCCGATGTGCCTTCATCACTTCGGACTACGCTGCAGGAAGACCAATACAAAGGTTGGGAAAGCGGAAAACTCTATCGCCAGAACAATGGCCAGGGTTATTACCTGAGCACCGGCACGGGTACGACGACTAAAAATTATTACTTCGACAAGGATGGTAAAGCGATGAAAGGTCCTGACGGAACTAATCCGCGAAACAAATAACCTGAGAGAAGGGAATATGCAAATTGAAGGAAGGGACAGCAATGCTCCCTTTCTTTTTTATTGCTGCATTCATCACATCGCGATTGGTATATCTCATTGCCAGTTACCTGTCAATTGAAACACTGGCCCCACTGGCTGACGTGCCGACAATGATATAAAGATCAAGTCGTATCCAGCTACGTCAACCGATGAATCAATGCGTAATGGAGGACCGCTTTGAGATGAGCATTGCTCACAATCTTGTGGTCCGCTATAGCATCTGAAAAAACAGGAGGCTCGAGACCTCGTGCGATAGCGGCCTTCGTGTAGAATTCCTTTTTCGTTGGATGATCATCCGCGCAGGCACTCAGCACGTGGCCCCATGCGTTGAGTTCAATGATGCGCCTTATGATTCCGACACAGTCGTCGCCATGTATCAGATTCACCGGTGCAAATGCTCCGGGCACATCCTTCTTGCCGGCAAGGAATCTGCCAGGTTCCCTTCCAGGACCAAACAATCCTCCGAAGCGTAAAATAGTGTTTGGCTTTCCCGAGTGCTGTACGATCCGTTCAGCTCTCACTACCGGATGAGCCGGATCTGCATCTTCCTCAGTGACGATGCGATTGAGATCGGGATAAACAGAGGTGGTGCTAAACATGATGATGTTGCTCACCTTGCCGCGCTTCACCTCGTTGATCACTTCGTTGATTTGTTGAATGTATTCTTCGCCTTTGTTTGCCCGTATGCGCTGCGGCAGACTGATGATGAGCACATCAGTATGGAAGAAGGTACGCGCGTCAGCTGGAATGTTGTCCAGGCTAAATACAAACGGAGTAATCCCGGCATTGCTGATTCCGGCCACATTCTCATTCCTGGTAGTTGATCCCCGGACTTCATAGCCGTCTCCAACAAGCGATGACCCCAGTTGTTTTCCCAACCACCCACATCCGAGAATACTGATTGTACGATTTGTCATAGATCAACGCGTTGTGTCAACGGACCTGTTGAGCTCAAGGTCACGCTAAGGCTGAACGCCTTTCAAAATTGCCACCGTTATAGTTCGGGTGCAATTTTTCAGGAGCCTACTTCTGCAACGAAAGAAATAATCGGATAAATTAAGAAGGCACAACCTCCATATCGCTGCCCTTCCTGTACTGCAGCAATGCCGCTGCCGTGATTGCACCCGTAAGCGCCATGCCCACGCCAACCCATTCAGCTGATGTGTAAGAGAAGCCTGCATCAATAGGAAGTCCACCCAGGTAGGCACCCAACGCATTGCCTATATTAAAACACGCCTGGGCTATTGCCGCGGCGAACATCTCGGATCCGCGCGCCGACTGGATCATCATCATCTGTATGGGTGATCCCAGTGTAAAGGCGACCACGCCTGTAATGAAGGTCATCGTTAGGGAAAGTATTTTATACTCCGCCGTCGTGGCCACGAGCATCAGCGTAAAGCTCATGACAATAAGCAACGCGAAGGCTGTACGGGTGGGCGAATACTTGTCGGCTAGTCGGCCGCCGACGAGATTGCCGATGCACATGCCGAGTCCCGCGAAGGCCAGGATATACGGAACGCTGTTGGCAGAAAATCCCGAGACTTCCGTGAGCAGGGGAGAGATATAGCTGATCCAGCAGAAGAGTCCGCCGGTACCGATAGCGATTGTAGCGATGATCAGCCACGACTCCGGACTCTTAAAGAAGTTAAACTGCTGCGCCAGATTTTCTTTCTTAGCAGCGCTCAGCTTCGGCATCCACAACTGCAGCGACAGCACAGTAACAAGACCGACAACACCTATCAGGAGGAATGTATAACGCCAGCTGACATGACTACCGAGGAATGTACCCAGTGGAACGCCTGCGAGGTTAGCGATGGTGAGTCCCGCGAACATGATCGAAATCGCCTGAGCCTCTTTGCCTTTTTCGGCAAGTCTGCTGGCGACTACAGCTCCGACACCAAAGAAGGCGCCATGCGGAAGTCCGGAGAGAAGCCGTAGTGCGAGCAATGAATAGTAGCCGGTGGCCAGACCCGAGAGCGCGTTGAACACGGTGAACATGATCATCAGCATGATGAGCAGTCTCTTCGGTGGAATGCCGCCCGAGAAAATAACGAGTATTGGTGCGCCGATCACAACTCCGAGGGCATACGCCGAAATAAAGTGCCCCGCCTGTGGGATAGAGATGCCGAAGTTCTGCGCGATCACAGGAAGTAGTCCCATCATCACAAACTCCGTCGTTCCAATTCCAAGTCCTCCCAGCAACAAGGCAAACAAACTCTTCTTCATGCTCTCTTTTGTTGTAACAAATGCAAGCAAGTGTACGGAAAGGTTCTGCACGGAGACGATGTTGTGTATGGATTAATTGCAGCAATCGTTTGTTGCCATGAAGTATTTTGAAGTGGTGAAATGAGGGTAGAATTCAGCAACCGTTTGCTGTGTTACATCGAGCAGTATAGTAGCCGTTAGCTCGCATTACATCAATGCCATTCAATCTGCCCGTCAATTGCCAAACCAACGAAACCTGAGTGGCGAGGTACGTGAAACGGAGTTTAGCATTCGTCTGCTGCCTTTCTTTTCCAGGTCAGGCGATGCAACCCATAGGGCACAGACTTTTGTGGCCAGGGACCTTCATGGTTATTGCTCCAAATGAAAGTTTGGTTGGACTCAAGACGGAGGAGGAAGCAGAGAGCGCAGCTTTTCCACCGCAGAGGCGGAGAGGCGCAGAGTTTCGCAGGGATATATTATCACTGCGCATAATCTGATTAGTGCTGGATGATAAGAGGTGCTGCAATTTGCGCTTCGGAACTAACGCAAAACATCGCTGGCACAGTTAAACTTAGCTTTACTCCACGCACAACCCTGGCTATACGCACTGTTAAAAAAGCTTTGCGAAACTCTGCGTCTCTCCGCCTCTGCGGTGGAAAACTGCGACCATTGCCTTCCTCTGCTGCCTTTCTTTCAGATCAGGAGATGCACCTAGAGCATTGACTTTTTGTGGCCAGGGGTGTTCATGGTTATGCTCCAAATGAAAGTTTGGTTGGGTTCATGACGAAGGGGGAAGCAGAGAGCGCAGCTTTTCCACCGCAGAGGCGGAGAGACGCGGAGTTTCGCAGGGATATATTATCACTGCGCATAGTCTGAGTGGTGCCAGATGATCTAAGGTGCTCAAGTGCTCTCTGAAATCAGACAAGCCATCGATGTCACATTTAGACTTTATTTTACCCACGCACAACCCTGGCTATGCGCACTGTTAAAAAAGCTTTGCGAAACTCTGCGTCTCTCCGCCTCTGCGGTGGAAAACTGCGACCATTGCCTTCCTCTGCTGCCTTTCTTTCAGATCAGGAGATGCACCTAGAGCATTGACTTTTTGTGGCCAGGGACCTTCATGGTTATTGCTCCAAATGAAAGTTTGATTGGATTCAAGACGGAGGAGGAAGCAGAGAGCGCAGCTTTTCCACCGCAGAGGCGGAGAGACGCGGAGTTTCGCAGGGATATATTATCACTGCGCATGGTTTGATGCGGCCAGATGATCTAGGTGCTCAAGTGCTCTCTGAAATCAGACAAGCATCGATGTCACAGATAAACTCTATTTTACCCACGCACAACCCTGGCTATACGCACTGTTAAAAAAGCTTTGCGAAACTCTGCGTCTCTCCGTCTCTGCGGTGGAAAACTGCGACCATTGCCTCCCTCTGCTGCCTTTCTTTCAGATCAGGCGATGCACCTCGAGCATTGACTTTTTGTGGCCAGGGGTGTTCATGGTTATGCTCCAAATGAAAGTTTGGTTGTGGTTCATGACGAAGGAGGAAGCAGAGAGCGCAGCTTTTCCACCGCAGAGACGGAGAGACGCGGAGTTTCGCAGGGATATATTATCACTGCGCATAGTCTGATTGGTGCCAGATGATCTAAGGTGCTCAAGTGCTCTCTGAAATCAGACAAGCCATCGATGTCACAGTTAGACTTTATTTTACCCAGGCACAACCCTGGCTACGCGCACTGTTAAAAAAGCTTTGCGAAACTCTGCGTCTCTCCGCCTCTGCGGTGGAAAACTGCGACCTTTGCCTTCCTCTGCTGCCTTTCTTTTCCGCAGCCGCTGTAGCAATGTAATGCATCGAAGACCCACCGATTCTACTTCCTTTCGATGGCAACTGGACCTCGGATAAGGATTAATTGAAGCTTCTTCTGAATTCCATCGGCGAGAGATTCGTTTTTGTCTTGAACAGCTTGCTGAAAGATTGCGCATGTTCAAAGCCTAATGCGTAGGCAACTTCGCTAACCGACAAGGTAGTAGTAGACAGTTTTTCTTTCGCTTTTTCTATCAACTTGTCGTGTATATGCTGCTGCGCGCTTTGACCGGTAAGGGAACGAAGCATGTCGCTCAAATATCCGGGCGTGAGATTGAGTTTATCCGCGAGGTATCCAACCGTTGGCAGGCCACTATCCGCAACATTCTCATCATTGAAATAGTCATCCAACAGCAACTCCAGTTTGCCCAGCAGTTCATTGTTAACTGCTTTCCGCGTAATGAACTGCCGTTTATAGAAGCGGTTGGAATAATTCAGCAGGAGCTCAAGCTGCGCTATGACGACGTGCTGACTAAACTCATCTATACGACTGTTCAGCTCGGTTTCGATCATCCTGAAGATTGAGATGATCGTATCTCGTTCGTCATCCGACAAATGCAACGTCTCATTGGCAGAGTAGGAGAAGAACCCATATTTCCTGATTTCCTTGGATAACGTAGAGCCTAACAGGAAATCGGGATGAATGAGCAGGGTATAGGCAGAACAAACGCTGCCATCATTGTCATTGCTTCCGATTATCTGCCCCGGAGCGGCGAATAACAAGCCCCCGCCGTCAAAGTCGTAATAGCTTTGACCGTATTTTAATTTACCACTCAGCTTCGGCTTGTAGGAGATCTTATAAAAACCTAATACATGGTTCTGACGAAATCCATACATATCGAGCTGATGATGCGCACCATTGATGACCGTGATCAATGGATGTTTGGGCTTTGGCAACCCAAAAACCTCATGAGCATCGGATATCGATTCAAACTTGAGCGGCGGGTTCTCTTCCTTTTTCATCCTTTTATGATAAATAGTTAATCGTCAATCGCTCTCAATCCGTATAGATGTGCTTAGCGCATTGCCGACTTATCCGATCGTTAGTCGTCTACTCAACTCACGATCCCGGGTCGGGGCACGATTGACGAATAACGTTGATACTCAGTTTACAAACAGTATTCTCATTGATAACGTTCAGCAACCGTTCCCTGCGCTGCATTGGACACAGATTCCCATTCTTCCCAGGTTGCAAGGCGATCAGCATAGGCCGACCGTACGCCCGGCAGCGAATGACTTCCTAAAAAGAATCGAAGGGGAGGATTCTCAGCATCGACAACTCTAAAGAGCGCCTGCGGTGTCGCCTTGGGATCGCCGCGTTCCATGTTTCTTAAGGTGTCAAAGAATTTCGACTTATAGTCATTGTAGATCTCCATTCCCGCTGCAAACTTCAACGACTGCGCACTGCCAAACTCTGTTGCATATGCGCCGGGTTCTATGATAGTCACCTTAATACCAAACTGCTTTACTTCCATCGCCAGACTTTCATGGATCGCTTCAAATGCCCATTTGGATGAACTGTAATAACCGATGACAGGCAATGATACATGACCAAGATTGCTCGATACGCCCAGAATATGTCCGCCACCCTGTTTACGCATAATGGGTAACACGGCCTGAATGACTGCGAGTGTGCCAAAAATGTTCGTCTCGTACATCGCGCGAACATCGTCGGCTGTAGATTCTTCTATCGTGCCGACCAATGAATACGCGGCATTGTTAACGACGGTGTCGAGTCGTTTGAAGTATGCATGAGCCTGGGTCACCGCCTTTTTGACCTGCTCAGGATTCGTGACGTCAAGTTGAAGAGTGAGGACATTATCTTTGAACTTTTCCCTGAGGTCCGCAATGCTTTCAAGAGCGCGTGCTGTAGCAGCTACTTTATCACCGCGTTCAAGCGCGGCTTCAGTCCATACCCGTCCGAATCCTCTCGAAGCGCCCGTGATAAACCATACCTTATTGTTTTCCTTTTGATGTGCCATTGTTCTTTTATTGGTTTGTTAACAGCACAAAGGTCCACGGATGTGATTTTAGGAACGTAGGCGAATCAGGACTTTTCGTAGCCGAAACTAAGATTTGGTTCAGAAACTATGAGGGAGACAGAGCGTTTAGTTCGAGGTCTTAAAACCAGGACTTTGCTAGAGGTTGTGCATCACTTTATTGTACAGGCTTTTTACCTGAGTATCGCCAAAGCCATAAATGCTTTCGCGATTCCAGAATTCCTTAAGCACGTTGTTAAAGTCGGTAGAGAGATTGTTTGTGATGTCTTCAATAACTTTTTCAGGTCTTCCTTTTGTTCCGTCTTTGGGGAAACGCGCAATGTGCGCTTTGACTACCTCCTGCAAATATGGAAAGGCACGAGACTCATTCTCTGAAAGACGAGATAACTCGTCAAAGTTGTTGTCTTTATATGCACCCCATAATTCCTGTCCTGATTGTAGGTCAGCATCGCTTAAGAGAATTCTATCAGCAAAACAAACCTGAAGCTGACTTGAATTAGCGGGTCCAAAGCCATTCCAAAAGTGTTTACTGTTTCTGTCCAGATGGGTGGTATAAACGGCGTATACCTTTTTGTTAATTGAAAGGCTATTGATGATTGAAATGACAAACCACATATTCACCTGGCAGAACAAGTCATACTCAAACCACAGGTTGAATTCTGAATTGTCAGATGCTTTCATTATTTTTTCAAACTCACTAACAACTTTGTACTGATACTCTGCTTCGGTTACTTCCAGGTATCTGGCTCTTGCACGCCAGAACTGTTGCTGATCATCGCCTGACAGATCACCGTCAATGAGTGCCTCTCTGACCACTACTTTTTCTCCTTCGATTTGAGAATCGGGAAAACTGTACGCGAGGGAATCGCCGTTTAAGACATGAATAGACCGAGTTGGTTGCAACTTTTTCATCTGTATCCTAGATTCACTTCCTTCATTTCAAAATAGCATTTCTCACAATATAGTCTCATGTCCGCGAACCGTAATGAAGTAGCATTCCATCCATCTTCTTGTAGCCTTACAGCTTCACATTCACTACACCAGGCCATAAAGTCATCGTCATCACCCAGATCCATGTCTTCTGTCGTTTCGAAGGATTCCTCAAAGCCTACTTTGTCTACCTTGTTTAAATGATGGCAAACAAAAGCTCTTCGTCTGTACTCGTGTTCGCTGCATTTGACATATTTGTCCTTGATATCCTCCGCCGTTTCGTTGTCGATATGCTCGGTAACCACAAAGAACATTTTAAGGCCATCATTATTCTCCGGTCGATAAACTCCAATTCCATTACATAACCTGGCACCAATTGCAACAAATTCCCATGCTTCGACCTCAGAACTTTTAAAATATCCGATCGTAAGTTTTGTATGGCCATGATCTGAACCAAATTTTCTAATCACGTCAACGCCCTCTTTAACATTATCGAGAGTGTGTTCATTATCCCAGGACCATTTCCAGGTGTTGGATTTTTCCGAATAGCTTCCGATGTCCAGGTACCTAAAGTTCAGTTCGTTCTCACCGGTTGAAAAAGTTAACAGTCCGGTCGCTTGATTGTAAAACCAGCTTTCGTAGGATTCTATTTCGTAATCATTTGAAAATTTGGTTTGCAGTTCCTTCAATTGTTCAACACATTGCTCTGCAAAATCGTCGAAAGTCATATTTTCCCAAGGTCTAGTCAGCAATTGCTACCAACAACCGAATATAGTCAATATACTATTCGTTAAAGCAGACCCCCGACTATATGCATGGACAATCAAAATCTTTGCGAAACTCTGCGTCTCCCCGCCTCTGCGGTGGAAAACTGCGACCTTTGCCTTCCTCTGCTGACTTTCTTTTCAAAACACAGACCCAGCCTGCCGATCAGACTTTTACATTTTACATTTAGAGTTTTACATTTTGCGGTTAAACCTCCGAATAACAACGGAGAAGCACCAAAATGAGGGACATCAATCAGGCTACATCAATGGGAGGCGAGGAACCGCAAAATGTAAAACGCTGAATGTAAAATGTAAAAGTGAAATGCAGAGACAGTGCGGGTACGCATAGCTATCAAAACTGCACCTTTGCCAACACATTCTCAGCAATCTTTTTTCCCAACTCCCTTCCTTTATCGCAGGATGCCTGGTAGTGAATGCCGCCAAACACCCTGCTGTCAGACATCTCTTTGGACATCGCACGGAACGAAGTGTAGTTTCTCGCCGGGAATCCGAGATACGCATAGGAATTTATCGTGAAAGCGAAGTTATCACCGAACACGCTCGTCAGAGCCTCTGCAACGGCCGAGCTAATGGTCGAGTGTGCTGAAGGAAACTCCGGATGACCTGGCGTATTGAACAGCGCGTTCCAGGTCGGATGGCCCATTACATTCCTGATGTAGGTAATGGGCCTCACGAGGTTGAAGGAATACTTGTATATGAAGCAGATGTTGCCTGCATCGCATTGCACGATCCCAACCTTCGCATATACCTCAGCAGCCACATCCAGAGTTGGATTCGCCTTGGCAATAACCTGTGACAGGATAGGAACGAAATGGCCGCCACCTGGATAGCCTGGTGCATCGCGATGATAAAGAGCCATCGCCGTTTGCTCCGGTGTGAGCGCGAGCGATTTGTTGTAAACGTCTTCCGCCATCTTATAAAACTCCGACCCTGGATCTGTTGAGTAAGCAGGAGGAGCCGCCAATGTAGTTCCCTCATTCGAACCAGTTACCAGTAATCGCCGCTGACTCGCATACGGATTTACAGCAGCGGGGAAGTTTGGCGGCGTACTTACCCATGTTCCCGCAGCACCAGACGGAACGTATGGAGGATTGCTGTTCGCGGATCCATCGCTCTTTGCCCATTCGAACACGGCTGCTGCAATTGCTTTCCCAAACTCAACAGATCGCTGCAGTACTTCATCATTCGCGTCGCTTTGAAATCCTGCATGTATCGCAGTCTCCAGACTATCGACGCTTGCCTTGTTGGCAGCAGTTGCAGCCGGAAATAGCAGCCGGTTGATCTCAGCCAGTGCAGCATTGCCCGACACTGCCCAATGATACAGAGCATCCTGTTCTACCACAGGCATCGAAGGAAAGTCTTTCAGCTGTCCTTGTAAACTATGATGAGTTTGCATCCCTGGTACCACAGACTCATAAAGTGAAATACCACTGTAGGCCTGGGCGCGATCAGCGGGTTGAGAACCAACGCCTGCGGGAAGTGGTACGCGCAGCATCTTCGCCTGCATATTCAGCCACTTGATCACCAACTCCGAGGAGTAGGTCTGTGTTCCCTGTGAAGTCTCTGTTGCATCGTCCTCGCAGGCGATCGGCATTATCCCGAGGATAATGATTGCGGAAATAATCTTCAGCTTCTTCATATTATTAATTATTTGGTGATGTGAAATGTTCAGTATTCGATTGGTCATGATGGGAGTGTAAAAACAGTTAGTTAATGTTGGCTGTTGCCCTACGTCGGCTGAAAGAAGAAGTCATTGATCCTCGCTGGAAGTGAGTTGACATACTCCATCGTTTCTTCCATGATAGATTGTGCCTCTTCGTTGTTCGACATCATGGCATAAGCGCCAATCAGATCAAACAGTACCCATGGATGACGATTGGAAAGTTGAGCGGCAACTTTTAATGTCTCGATGGCTTCGTTTTCGTAACCGAGTTTCAGGTAGCAGAGACCGGCTGCACGATGAGCCATAAACGACTCGCTCTCTTTGTCAACTGCCATCCGGGCAACCTTTAATCCTTCTTCATATTTTCCTTTCTGCATCAGCGAATAGGCCTGCAGGAAATGGGGGATGCTACGCACCGGCTCTTCTTCCGTTTCTTCAAAAGCAGATAAGATCTGATTGAGGCAGACGTTATACTTGCTTCGCGCAGCAGGCATCTTTGAGTTGATACCGAAGACCTTTCTGAAGGTATGCTCCGACTCCGGCCATCCGAGCTCACAGCACAATAAGATGTAGGCCAGAGAATAGTAGGCATCAAGCACCGATGGATCAATGCTCAATGCCTTGAGGGCAGACTCTTTACATTTCGCTATCGATTCTTTCAACGGAATGATTCCATAGTGACCAAGCAGGACAGCGGCGTTAGCAATGCCTGCGTGAGCATCTGCGAATCCGGGTGCGAGGTCGGCCGCCTGTTGAAAACATTCGAGACTGATCAACAAGTCATTTCCCCTCTTACGCCAATGATAACGTCCCTTCCAATAAAGCTCCAGTGCTGCAGCGCTGGCATCGGCATGGTGCCGGAGTGTTTGAAGTTCTGCCTGCTTTAATGTTATAGAGAGTGATTCACAAAGCTGACTCACGATCACAGGTCTCAGGGTAAACAAACTATCGCGATCGCATTGGTATTGACCTTGCCACACAGTGACGCCTGTTTTGGTTTGTTCAAGCTGAACATGAATGGATATCTGTCGGTCTTCAATCGTCATGTTCCCCGTAAGTGCCATCGTAGAGCTTGCCGACAATGGGCTTTCATCGTTCGCTCCATTGAGACCTTGTATTGATGGCCTTAATGCCCGGATCTGTTTTAATGATGAGAAGAGATCTTCTGCAAATCCCATCGAAAGAAATTCATCATCCGGATTGTGAGAACTAAAGACCAACGGCATGACAGCGATGGATCTCACGGTATTCATGCTGAGGTTCAGATTGTCAAGCAAAGGATTTCGATTCTTTGTTTCACGCGAAACAACGGCCGCATCACTGCTCCTTACGCTCGCAATAATTTCATGGATGGCATTGGCCACCTTGTTGATCTGATCGCGGTACAGAACATGGTTGGCATTGTTAAGCGGGTCTTCTTCGTGAGCGCGAAGGGGTCTGTTTACTCCCGGTGACTTGAAGACAAAATTGATGGACCTCAGCTTTCCTTTGAGGTGAGATTCGATGAGCCGGAGATCCGACTGATCCAGGTCGTGAATGCAGATCGGGAGCACGCGGCTGGTAACATTGCCATTGGAGAGTCGAATGGTCCTTCCGATGTTGTCTTTGCCAATCATCTGTTGGAAGGCAAGAAATTCGTTCTGCCAGGCGTAGCAGTCCGGATCGCAATACGTTCGCGACAGAATAGGAATAAAGATGAGTGACTTCAGGTGACCGGTGAGTGAGTCATCGACCTGGTGATGCTCGCGTAATCCATCGCTTGAGTTTCTGTCAAAGTAGACGGATACCTTTCCTTTCACCATCGTTTCAAGTTCCGCGGCCAGGTGGCTGACGAAGTCCGATACCCATCCTTCCTTGCCACAAGGATCTCTGTTGTCATTATGGCGGTAGCTGACAAATATGTCGTGCGCTAATTCGTGTTGAGACATTGCGATAGACTGTTGATGATGGCTCAAAGGTGGTTGAGCCGGAGGTCGACAGCCATCCCGGTTGATGCATTCACTAATACAATTGATTCAAGACTGGTAGAAGTCGCGGCAAGAAGTTAAATTCCATTACCCGAATGACTGTAGCGAATGGTACTCCCGCATTCCGCAGTAGGAACCGTGAAATGGATATGGCGATGTTGCTGGAAGTGTCAAAACAAGCGGTGTGCGACAAATTTTTGGTTGTGTGCAACAAATGAGGTGGGCGTCCGAAGTGACATGAAACCATCTTGACCTCGTGATTCAGCGACAAATAGATACGAACCAAAGGGCGATTTAAACAGCCACACGAACTAATGCGATCACTTTGATGGATGCCGGGAACCTCACGCACCCAGCGTGCAGGTCCACGGCATCTGAGTGAGTCATCGTTATCTACCTGTTTAATTAAACAACATCGACATGAAAGCATTGCTCTTGCTGGTGATCTGCGGTCTTGCTTGGCCGTCGTGTTTAGCTCAGACCAGGACGGTTGTGGGCAGTGTTACCGACGAGCAGGGAGAACCTCTGCCCGGCACGTCTGTCATGGTGGTGGGCACCAGTCAGCAGACTATCGCTGATGGAACGGGAGGGTTTGTGATTGCTGCAAATTCTGGTGAGCTGCTTCAGCTTTCATTTATTGGATATGAGTCGCGCGTGATCCAGATAGGCGAAGAGACTACACTCTCTTTGCAAATGAAGCCTTCCGTGAAAATGCTCGACGAACTTGTTGTCGTGGGTTATGGCTCCGTTCCGAGGAGTGATGTGACGGGCGCCGTCAGCAAGCTCACAGAAGGGGACTTCGTAAAAGGAAACGCAACCGCGGCCTTGCAGCAAGCGCAGGGAAAAATTCCCGGCCTCGTAATCACGCAACCGGGAGGCGATCCGAACGGAGACTTTAACGTGCGCATACGGGGAGCGACATCGCTGGAGGGACAACCTCCGCTTGTGGTGATTGATGGTGTGGCCATCGATGACTTCGACAGAGCGATGGCGACGTTGAATCCCAACGATATCGAATCGTATAACGTTTTGAAAGATGCATCCGCGGCTGCCATCTATGGGTCAAGAGGTGCGAATGGAGTGCTGCTGGTGACCACGAAGAAAGGAACGCCCGGCAATGCCACGATTCAATACAGCGGATTCGGAACGGTAGAGAAAATTTCAAGTCGGTTCGATGTGTTAAACCGTGAGCAGTGGCTTTCGGCTACAGCCAACATACCCAATGCAAGTTATCTTGATGCCGGAGGTGATACGGACTGGCAAAAAGAAATCACGCGTACTGCTTACACGCAAAGCCACCTCATTAGCGCTGCCGGCGGAAGTGATCATGTAAGAGCGCGCGGGTCAGTTGGCTATATCGATCAGCAGGGATTGGTCATCAATACCGGAAAGCAGGTACTTACCACACGACTCAATACCGATCTCACCAGTGCAAATGGAAAACTCGATGTGAGTTTTGGTGTCAACACTTCAATGATCGACCGCGACTTATTGCCCGACCAGACCGGAACCAATCAGGTTCGCCAGGGAGGTGCTGCTGTCTTTACGTGGGCATCAAACTTTCTTCCGGTATGGCCAGTTCGTGACGAAGAAGGCAATTATTATCAACCACCAGCTACTGCACCAAATCCCGTATTCCTCCTGCAGGAATTGCATAGTAATCTGAAGCAAAACTTTCTTCAATCGTCAATCCGCGGAGACTATGAAGTTATTCCGAGCCTGAAAGTAGGAGGTACGGCAGCGATCACGAGCGCCTCGGATGTGTACAGTCGCGACTGGCCCGGTCGGATAGGTGTTCCTGAGCCGGCGTTCGCAACGAAGTCAAACGCAACCAAACGGAACTATACAGGAGATCTTCATTTCAATTTCAGCAAGACGTTCGGTGCTCATCACGTGAGTCTCACAGGTGTATACGAATACAACGACTTCCTCAACGATGGTTTCAGTGTGAATGCTTTCGGGCAGGCAGTCTCTGGTTTGTGGCTGTCGGATAATTTATCAGGCGCCAGTACTACCGGCGACATTTCATCTTTCAAGAATGAAGTGAGGATCATTTCGTTCCTGGGCCGACTCCTCTACAATTACAATGATCGTTACCTGCTCACCATCAATTTCAGACGTGACGGATCGTCGAGGTTTGGTCCCAACAGCCGATGGGGCAACTTCCCTTCTGCCGCGGTAGCATGGCGCATCAGCAAGGAACGTTTTATGGCGAGGACTTCAGGGTTGGATCTTAAGCTTCGTGCCAGCTACGGTCTTACGGGCAATCAGGAAACGCTGGCGCCGAATAGTTATCAAACGTTATATGGCCCGGCCGGTGCCTACTATCTGAACGGAACCTACGGACAGAGCTATGGCATTACGCGCGAGGCAAATCCGAATCTGAAGTGGGAGGTGCGCAAGGCTTTTAACGTAGGTGTTGACTTCGGTTTCTGGAATAACCGCGTAAGCGGAACGATCGATGTATTCAGTGACAGGACCAGCGACATGTTGTTTGATTACAACATACCAGTACCACCATTCGTGACCAACCGCGCCTATGCCAACGCGGCAGATGCAACTAACAAAGGTATTGAAGCGGCAGTCAATGCTACCGTGATGAGTCGCGGTAACTTTCGATGGAACGCACGGGCGAACATCGGTGCAGTTAAAAACAAAATCACAAAACTCACGGGTGACTTCAACGGATTTAATCTGACCATCGTCAATAGTCACTATGGTTGGGCAGGAGGAGGGGCGTTTCAGTGGACTCCGGTTACCGAGATCAAAACAGGTTATCCCATTGGAGTATTCTGGTTGCCGGAGCATGCCGGATTCGACGGGAATGGAAACGAATTGTTTGTGAATCGAGACGATGAGGGTAATGTTACAGGGAGCAGCACATCATTCTCCGACCGCGACAGAATATACATAGATCCTACACCCGATTATGAGTGGGGGCTGACGAATGCATTTCAGTACAGGCACTTCGACCTTACAATATTCCTCCGCGGAGTTCAGGGAGCAAGGGTGTTCGCTAATGGCTATCTCAATCTTGCTTCCAGTGCATATCTGCCAGGTTCAAACGTGGTGAAAGACGCGCTCATCAACAGCTTCGTACATCCGCCGAACATTTCAACGCATTGGCTATACGATGCCTCGTTCGTACGACTGGAAAATGCCAGTCTTGGCTATACCGTGGCGGGTATTAAGGGCATATCGCGGCTGAGGTTTTATGTGGTAGGCCGCAATCTCTGGCTGCTGACGAAGTATAAAGGCATCGATCCGGAAGTAAATGTGGAAGGGTCACAGCGATACATTGACGCATCGTATTATCCGAGGGCCAGGAGTTTTACGGTTGGTGTTGATGTCTCGTTTTAGCGAGGTGGCGTTTGAAACGCCAGACTGAAGAGGAAGTATTTAACCAACAAGACTATCGGAGGTATAAAGAACCACGAAGGCTATAATCGGGATAGGCACCGGCAGGTACGGGTCTCAGTGGTGCTTCGATGGTCAGACAACCCTAAGGTGAATTCAGATGTTAAGTTTAAATATCTAACGTATGACAACGCATAATAATCCCTCCGTCATTCGAAGCATGCTGCTAGCTCTCGTCTTTGCAATTGCATGCACCGACCTCGACGTTCCGGTTTATGATAAGGTGGACAATTTTTGGGCGACGGATGAAGAGGTGCTGGCAGGGCGTAGCGCAGGCGTATGTGCAGCTGCGAAATTATGCGCCAACCTATTTTGATATTCCCAATGTGTATAACCTGCACGAGTTGTCAACGGATGAAATTATTTTACCAGTGCGCAGCGGCAATTGGACGGATGGAGGCCGGTGGGAGGAATTGTGGAAACATACCTGGACGGCCAATAGCGGGCCCGTGGTAGATGGATGGGCCTATGTATTTTCCGGAATCAGTACCGTGAATCGGATCCTGGAATCACTGGAGCAAATGAAGGCGCGAAGTAAATCTCATGATGTGTTCGTCGCAGAAATGCGGACACTGCGGGCATTTTTTTATTACCAGGCAATAGACTTGTTCGGCAACGTGCCGATCATTGAACATCCAGGCGTGCAGGCTTCAGAAGTTGCCACGCGAACAAGAGGAGAGGTGTTCACCTACGTTGAAAAAGAAATAACAGAGAGCATTCCCGACCTGAGCGGCGACGTGAATCAGGCCACATACGGAAGAATCACACAATGGATGGCCTACACGCTGCTGGCCAAGTTGTACCTGAATGCGGAAGTATTCACCGGCACTGCCCGGTGGGCCGATTGCCTCAACGCATGCGAGGCCATAATCACGTCGGGAAAGTATGTATTGGAGGAAGACTTCTTCAGCAACTTTGCCATCGACAATGAAGGTTCACGCGAGAATATTTTCTCCCTGCCGTTCGATCAGCGTGGTAAGCTGGGCTCGTTTGTGCTTCAGGGCTTTACGTTGCATTACAAAAGTATCGAAACCTTCGGCCTGGATGATTCCGGTGTTAACGGTTATTGCAGCACGGCGGAATATGTTAACCTATTCGATGATGCTGATAAGAGGAAGCAAATGTTCCTGATCGGTCAGCAATATGCCGGTCAGATTAAAGATGAGGCACATCGCCAATTCGACAGTTCTAACCCACCGGTTCCGCTCTCGTTCAACCCTGTGATCACGAGCTTCCACTTAAGTGCACCGGAAGCTGAGATTGCCGGAGCCCGGTGTGTAAAATGGGAGATCAACAAAACGTGCTGGTTTATGTCGAACGACTTCGCCGTGTATCGTCTCGCCGACGTTATCCTGATGAAGGCTGAAGCTCAATTGAGACAGGGCAACGCGGCGCTGGCGCTGGCAACAATCAATCAACGGTATGGCAACACGTCAATTCGTAGTCGCGCAGGCATGCCCGACTTTGCAGAATCCGAAATGACCTTGGATGGTCTGCTCGCCGAGCGTGCACGCGAACTTTCCTGGGAAGGACATCGCCGAAACGATTTGATCCGCTTCGGGCATTTTACCGATGCGCGCGTTCCTGAGAAAAATGTCTCAGAAGATTTCCGTCTGCTCTTTCCGATCCCGAAGACAGAGATGGACAAGAACAGCTACCTCAAACAAAACCCTGGGTATTGATAACTATGGATCTCAAAGACCTGACGTTAAAATCAGCATTCGTGCCTAAGGCCTGGCGCGTGCTGCTCCTGATATTGATGCTCCCATTGTTCTCGCATGCACAGGATGGGCAGCTCACTTTCTTCGAAGTGCCGGGTATCGATGGAAAGCCGCTGGGAAAAATCAGAAATGTTACGCAGGACCCACGAGGTGTGATGTGGTTTTCGGGAGAAGAGGCCAAGTGCCTTTACCGCTACGATGGCACACAACTGACTGCCTACCGGCAGGACTTTACGAACCCAAACTCACTTGCTGGCGTGGAACTCAATCTGGTATACGCCGATCCCGAAGGAATGATCTGGATTGGATTCCATAGCGGACTCGATCGTTTTGATCCTATTAATAATGTGTTCACGCACTTTAAGCATATCGAGGGTGACAACGCCAGCATGAGCGATGGTAGTGTTAATGCCGTGTTGAAAGACAGGAACGGAACCTTGTGGGTTGGAACTTCAGGTGGACTCGATCGCCTGGACAGGGGCTCCACGGGCTTCATTCACTACCGCCATGAACCCGGCAATCCGAAATCACTCAGCGACGATGTCATCTCAGGTTTATATGAAGACAGAAAAGGTGTGCTGTGGATCGCCACCTCCGGTTATCCCTGGGCTGATCCCACACCTGAGCTCGGCGGATTAAACCGCCGCGAGGCAGATGGAACGTTCACGCAATTTCATCACGATAGCAAAGATGTCAGGACGTTGATCTGCGACAATGTGAGCGCGATGTTTGAAGACAGTCATGGAACGTTCTGGGTGGGAACCGCGCAGGATGGTCTTCATACTATGGATCGCACTACGGGAAAATTTCAACGTCATACATACGACCCCGTTCATCCGGATAAGCTAAGCAGAACTCCGTTATCCAAATCACAGTGGCATCGCGACACCGATATCATCACGTTCTTCGAGGAAGACCCTTCAGGCGCAGTGTGGTTTGGTGGTATGTGGGGTGGATTGACGCGATACGATCCAGTCAACAAGAAAACGCTACGCTATTATAATAGTAACGGATATTCCGACACCACGTCGTGGAATGGATTTGTATCACGTGATGGAGTATTGTGGATCGCTAATCAGCATAACAAGTTGATGAGGACAGACCCGGTTCAAAAGCGATTTCCGCACACGTTCGTCAATCCCGAGCCTTACAGAGAGGGTTTATACCAATCGCGATTTCTGGAGAATAAAGATGGCACGTTGTGGGCCGCGACGGGTGCAGGCCTGATGTTGTTGACAAGCACCGGAGAGGTTCTCAAACAATATCCGGTACTTGAAGGCAAGGAACGGCTAACCATTATGAGCCTTCTTCCCATCGGAGCTCATGAAATCCTGGTCGGTACGTACAAAGGAGTATTCCGGTTGAATACAATCAACGGAGAATATAATAAGCTGGACTTTGGTGTCGCGCCGGCGCCTGTCATAACGATGCGACTGGACGAAGACAGCACGATATGGATCTCCAATATCGAAGCAGGCCTTATCCGCCATGAATTGAAGTCTGGTGCGACGAGAGTGTATCATACGGTCGCAAATGACACCACTTCTATTTCCAGCAACCACACTATCTATTTGTTGAATGAAAAGAATTTTCTGTGGATAAGTACCGGTGACAACGGGATCAGCCGGTTCGACAAAAATAGTGGAAAGTTTAAATGGTATCTGCCGGGAGGTAAGGGCACCTACCTGTTTCGCGACAACAGAGGTGTACTCTGGGGCGGAACCTCGAATGGCCTGTGCCGGCTTAATGAACAGGCAGACAAGTTTGAACCCGCGGGTTTCAATTCAGACGCCGCAACGGAACGGATATACGGCGTTATTGAAGACATCCATCAAAACCTTTGGATAGCCTGTCCATCTTCTGTGGTGCGAATCGATTCAGCCAGAACATTTGCCCGGGAATTCGGAGTACAGAATGGAATCCATCCGGGGTCAATAACACCGGGTTCCATCTTCCGTCAAAGCAATGGAAACATTTTGGTGGGCACCGAACTGGGATACTACAAGATTGATCCGAACCTGTACGCACGCGAAGAGAACAAGCAGGAGATCATCATGACAGGTTTCCACGTCAATAACCGGGATGAGACGCCACAGGTGATCCGCGACAGTCAGTCGCCGGGTGCCATCGTGCTTCCTCACGATCAGAACAACTTGTCGTTTACATTTGCCATGCCCGATTACCGAAATCCTGAATCCAACCAGTTCTATTCGATGCTGGAGGGCTTCGACAACGTATGGCGTACATCAAGCGACAATGTCTCGCTTTATCTCTCTGTTCCGCCAGGTCACTACACGTATCGCGTGAAGGCCTATACATCAGGTGGATCATTGTCGGAGAAGGCAATAGCGATCACGTTGCTTCCGCCGTGGTGGAAGACGTGGTGGGCGTATGCCGGATACTCATTGATCTGCATCGGATTATTAATTGTAGCACGCAGGGTGGTGATTAGTCAGGAACGCCTGAAGTCAAACCTGATGCTGGAACATATGGAACTTGAAAAGGCCAAAGAAGTCGACAAAGTGAAGAACAGTTTCTTTGCCAACATCAGCCACGAATTCCGAACGCCGCTTACACTTATTCATGGTCCGGTGCAGGAAATGCTGGAGTCGAATCACCTCGATGCAAAATCAAAAGATAAGCTCAGCCTCATCAAACGCAACGCGGACTTATTGTTGAAGCTCATCAATCAGATCCTTGACCTGGCCCGTGTAGATGCTGGCATTCTGAGACTTGATCTCCGCGAAGACGACATCCACTCTTTTATGCGGGCAGTTGTTAGTTCGTTTGAGTCGCTCGCCTGGCAGAAAGGCGTTTCGTTATCAGTGGAAATACCGCTCACTTCCTGTCATGCCATGTTCGACAGAGATAAACTTGAAACCATTCTGATCAATCTTGTTAATAATGCCATCAAGTTTACTCTTGCCGGAGGGTCGGTCCATGTAGCAGGCAGCGTCGAATCCAATCAGCTCAAACTAACGGTTCGCGATACAGGAATTGGCATAGCCGATGACCAGCAGCAAAAGGTATTCGTACGATTTCACCAGGTGAGCGAAGCGCATAAAGAAGTGGGCACAGGAATAGGACTGTCGCTCGTAAAGGAACTCGTGACGTTCATGCACGGCCAGATTGAACTATCCAGCAAACTCGGCAGGGGCACCGAATTCAAGCTCACGTTGCCCGTCACAACGGTTGCGCCATCCTATGAACTTAAGATCAGCCCTACCGTTGCTTCAACGGTTAACGGGTCTAGCGGTACGGCCAAAAACCATGCTCATCAAAACGACGAAAGCGACGCAGACCGATACACCATATTGGTGGTGGAAGATAATACCGATCTCCGTTCATTTATCATCAGCGCAATGGGGGATGAGTACCGCTTTCTGGAAGCGGAGAATGGTGCGGAAGGACTGGAGCGTGCAACGGCAGATATCCCCAGCCTGATCATCAGCGACGTGATGATGCCCGAAATGGATGGCATCTCTATGGCGCGCAAACTCAAGGCTAGCATAGTGACGAGCCATATTCCGCTTATCTTACTCACGGCGAAAACGAGTGAGGACAGCAAGCTGGAGGGACTTAAAAGTGGTGCCGACGATTACCTCACCAAACCGTTCAACAAGCAGGAACTTATACTCAAAGTGCGCAATGCCATCGCGCGTCAGGACAAGCTGCGCGAAAAGCTGCGCGCCGACCTCATGAGTACTGCACCGCCGGTAGCAGTCATGTCGGACGATGAGAAGTTTCTCGAACGCGTTAAGAACATTGTGCTCGAGCGATTGTCGGACCCCCAACTCGGTGTGGAATCGCTCAGCGATGATATCGGCCTTAGCAGATCGCAGCTGTTCAGAAAGATCTCGGCGTTAACAGGTCTTTCAGTAGTTGAGTTGATTCGTAAGATCCGGCTGCAGCGTGCAGCCCAGCTGTTGGAGAAGAACTGGGGCCCGGTAACTCAGGTAGCCTACGAGGTAGGATTCTCGAATCCGTCGTACTTCACGAAGTGTTTCAGAGAGGAGTTTGGGCGGTTGCCGTCGGAGTACGGTGTGGAACTAAGAATTAAGAATTAAGACTGGGGGAGTGGTGGGTTCAATCCTATTCTACATTTTATATTAAACCACTAATTCTTCTCTGTCCACTAGCGATCATGAGTGTTCACATGTGGGACTCGCCTCTCATACAATGCTTTAAAAATTGCTGATAGCGAATAGTTATTTTGGAATGATATTTTCAATGCTCATTCCAATATGATTCGAAGCTATTTCCTGGTTGCCTGGCGGTCCATCCTGCGCCATAGATTGTTTTCGTTTATCAACGTATTTGGTCTGAGCCTTAGCATTGCTTTGGGACTTGTGATTTTACGGCATGTAATCGGCGTCTTACGTTATGAAACATTTAATCCCAACAGGCATCACGTTTATAGAATATTATCTCACATTCGATCTGGCGAAAAAGGAAACTGGACGCTGGCGAGTACTCCTTTGCCTCTGAAAGAATCTCTTGAAGGGCGGTTGGGCATTGAAAAAGTTGTACGCGTATACCCATGTGTCAGGGAGGAGGCCTCAGCAGCCGGTAAGAAAATAGCCGTATCTACCTGCTTTACCGACAATTCATTTCTATCGACAATGGGGCTCACACTACAGTCAGGCGGGCGTAAAACCGCTCTCTCTGAGGCGAGGTCGGCTATTGTATCCAGTGAAGCTGCAACGAAGTTTTTTGGTGCGACTGATCCGGTAGGCCAAACGTTGAACTTTGAAACACTTGGGTCTTTTGTCGTAGCGGGCGTAATTAAACAGCCGGAGCATGGTACGCATATTCAATTTGATGTTTTCCTTTCGGAAGCAACAATTGGAATCCTGCAGAATGTCAATGTGCTACCGAGGAATCTCAACAGCTGGAACTCATTTCAAACGGCCTACACTTATGTACTTCTCGGTGAGAACGCTCATATCTCGCAGTTAAAAACAGTTCTGGAATCCATTAGCAAAAAGATCAACAGTTCTTCAAACGATGGGACACTTTTATTTGAAACTCAATCCCTCACATCTGTCACGCCTGGTTCGGATGATATTGGGAACGATATAGGATCCCCTTCAACCTGGGGTAAACTGATGGCTGAAATAGCGGTTGGGCTGATCATCGTAATTGCAGCATGCTTTAATTATACCAACCTTACGCTGGCACGGTCGTTATCACGAACCAAAGAAATTGGCATCCGGAAAATTAACGGGGCAAGTAGAAAACAGGTATTTGCACAACAAATCACCGAAGCGCTTGTGGTTTCATACCTGGCACTGGGATTTGGCAGAATCATTGAAGGCATACTCTACGATGCAGGCATCTTTAACTGGCCTGAGGGAACACTTGACATAACGGAAGTTATTTGTGTCCTCGCGTTTACCACCTTCGTCGGAGTGTTGGGTGGCTTGTTGCCAGCGCTGATGCTCTCCTCATTCAAAGCAATACAGATGTTGCGCAAGCTGACGACGGAGAAAATCATGGGCTCAATGTCGTTGAGAAAAGGGTTAATTGTCTTTCAATTCACCATCTCACTGGTCATACTCATTTTTATGACCGTATTCCATTCACAGTTTTTATTCATGGAAAGTGTTGACCCGGGCTTCAGGATGGATGACGTGCTCAGCGTATCCGTAAACCGGAAAGACTACCCTGTGCTTAAGTCAGAAGTTGCCAGACTCAATGGAGTTAGGGCTGTTGCCGCTGTGTCTGATAATTTTGGACGACACGCAACGGGAAGGGTAGAGGTACAAGCAGGAGAGAAGTCCCCGTTTAATATAAATTACTTCTTCGTCGACGAAGGCGTTGTGAATGTTTCCAATTTGAAAATCTTATATGGAAAGAATTTCGGCGCAATCGAGCCGGCTCACGAACAGGAAATTATAGTCAACGAGGCGGCAGCCAGTCTATTTGGATTTAAGGATATACACGAGGCTATCGGCGAGCAGGTCGTGCTGGACGATTCAATAAAAGTTAGTATTTCAGCTGTGATTCAGAATTTTTATAGTGAAGGAGTTGGTATCTCGCATCGACCCCTGGTGTTGAGGCATCGGATAAATTCCTGTAGAATAGTTAATATGATTGTCGACAAAGAAGCACGCGCAAACACAGAGACCAATGTCAGGCAAATGCTAAAACGAATTTCGCCAGACGCCTTGCCCGATGTGTTTTGGTTGAAGGAGCAGCATGAACAACGATACGGTGAGATGGGATCGGTCAGTATGTTGGGCTTAATAACTTTTATGGCAATATCGATTACTTGTCTGGGGCTGCTTGGTTTGGTTGTATATAATGTCGAGACAAGGCGGAAGGAGATAAGCATCAGAAAAGTAATAGGCGCCAACGTGCGTCATCTGTTGTTCATTTTGTCGAAAGGTTTTGCATCGTTGCTACTCATCGCTGGATGTATCGCTATTCCAATCGCCTGGATTGGATCAGAACTGTTCCTTATGAATTTCGCTAACCGGATTCAGGTCGGTATAGTGATTCCACTGCTGAGCTTCGTTGGGTTGTTCCTCATGGGGATGTCGATAATCATGTCTCAGGTCATTAGAACAGCAATCGAAAATCCAGTCAAGAATCTCGCCAACGAGTAGCCGCAAAATGGCGGGCATTACTTTGATCAACAAGGGTCCATTAACACAGACTTTTACATTTTACATTTATTGTTTTACATTTTGCGGTTAAGCCCCTTTTTGCGAGCAGCACGAATCGAACAACACCTATGCGGCCCTCGCCAGGGAATCTTAATCACAGCCGCTCCATAGTTATTTTATAGTAAAAGCCCGGCCCGTACTCTCGGGCTACGCTGTAGATTTGCATTCGGTATTCGCCATCAGAGTATCCGACAAGCCGCTTCTTCATTTTATACAGCTGCAGGCTTTCACGGATTTCTTCATAGAACTCCCTTGATAGAGTGGAAACCAAAATGGACCTATGGCCATCGCTGGTTGTGACGGAAAGATCAAGATATTCATTACGCCAGTATTCCACTTTGTAACCTGTGTCAAAGGGGAATTGACATACGACGTTCAGGCGTTCCCATCCTCCTTTTTTAAACACCAGGTAGTCTTCATATGAGGGTGTATCGCACAGTTCCTGCAGGTCACTTATCATTAGCAACTGTGAGAAAGCGGCGCCTGGAAAAGCTAAGAATATCAGAACTAACAGGCTTTTCAGCTTGAACATGCGCAGTTATTTGTTCGCCAAAATTATGTAGCCGTACAGAAATTATTTTTTAACTGGTTTCCCGGCCAGTTTGTACTTGACCGGCAGAACAAAACGTGTAGCAACGGGTTTGCCGTGGTGAGTTGCCGGTTTCCAGTTCTCCGCCAACAACTCGACTACCCGAATTGCTTCCTGGTCACAATCCGCACTTATTCCTTTCCAGACGTTGATATCTTTGGCCTGGCCTTTTTTGTCTACTTTAAAGGCGACGAATACAGTGCCTTCGACTCCTGATCGCCGCGCGCCCGGAGGATACTTTACATTCTTCTGCAAATCTTTAACTAAGCCTTCCATTCCCGTTTTATATTCAGCCTGCTTCTCTGAGACGACATAAGTGGTGTCACTTTTTTCGTCGACATCAAATCGGGCGATCACTTTGTAGTTGCCGATTTCCATAAAGGTGGATACCCTGGCGTTATCCTCGTTAACTGGTACAATAGCGGAACCGTTGCTCAGCAGGTCAGTTCCGTCCTTCGATAAATAAAACTTGTAGAGCTCCCCATTTTCCGTTGCCTCCGATTGGCTTTTCGGGTTCCCGTTGTCATAATATTCGAGGCTTGTGCCACGCTGCTTGTTATCTACCCATTGAGACGTCGATCTGATTTTGCCATTCTTGTAGTAAAACGTCTTCGTGCCATTGTAGACTGGGTATGGCTTATAGGCGGAACACTCCGCAACCATTTGTTCTTTTTTGGTATCGGCGTAATAGTCGCGCACGATGATACCCGGTTCTTTCTCTTCTATAGTACGGAAATAAGCCGCTCCTTCAGCAGAAGGCATTTCAACCCACTTCTTATCGAAATACTGGACTGTGGTTTCCTGGCAAAATGAGTTGTGAGAAATCACACTGATGAACAGAAGAATGAGAAAGTGCTTCATGGCAATGCTAACGGGGTGTTTAGGAAACTAAATATAAACGCTGGCAAACTTCAGTCAAAGGACTTTGCTAGACAGACGAGATTGTATCAAATAGCTAGTCAAGGCATAGATCTGCCGATGCCGGAAAAAGTAACCGATTTAGCAAGTCAGGAGCGTGTCGGGCCGTTGTACCAATCCCAGATGTCCCAGGCAATGGTTGTTTGTTTCCATACGCGATTCAATTTCGCGCTTCAATGATCGTTATAGTGTCAGAACCATTATGAAATAAATTATGCGTCAATTTTGTGTATTCCTGTTGCCGTTACTTGCATCGGCTTCCTGCACTAAGACTGATTTAAGGGAAACATCCGAAGAGACCGCCAACTATCAGGCCAATATTTGGTGTCCACTCGATCATGGGGACATTTTTCAAGAAAACGACAACGGCTTAATCGTTTTTTCCGAGGAGCACGGAAATGCTGGAGAGTATACATTAATGATAGATCGAAATTCCAAAAAGAGGTACAATGCGATGTTCTACAAAACTGATTCATTGAACGCGCTCTATAATGCCGTCGATCACTCAGGGCCGCGACCAAAGGTGTTCTTTGATGGGATGGCTTTCACCATGCAGGCCGACAAGTTGGATGAAATGATAAAGACTCTCGATAACCTATTTGCCGAGACTGGAACTGAAAGTTATGTTGACATGCTTGATGGTTGGAGTTTGGTGATTACTTGTATGGATAGAACGAAGAAAGTAAACACGGGTCCTATGCTGGATAAATGGAAGGAGTATTCTATTTTTCTGAGAGATTCTATTGTTCGGCCGAATAGGGAAGTAAAGGATAGATGGCGGCAATAAGTGTTTTTGTGTCAGGTGGTGGAATTTACCTGCAGATACTGGTGTTCTACGAAATTGCGGCATTTGGATGCTTTTCTGAACGGCCGTAACGACGACCTTACCGCGACCTTACACTGACCTTACCGTGACCTTACACTGACTTTGTTGAAGTTAAGCGGTATCTAAGCGGTATCTAAGTGGCCTTGAAGCGGCCACGGCTGGCTGCTGACGATCAAAGCTATTCCTTCCCCAAAATCTCCTTCCGAAAATGACTGCCCCATGCCAATATCTCATCAAGCATCTTCTTCATTGATTTCCCCAGCGGTGTCAATGAATACTCTACCGTGACCGGCATACTATCATAAAGCGTACGCGTGATGATCTTATTTTCCTCCAGTGCCTTCAGTTCCTGCGAAAGCATCTTCGGTGATATATCAACTATATCCCGTTGAATCTCTCCGAAGCGCTTGTTGCCAAACGTTAGTGCCAGCACAATAGGCAGTCTCCACTTACCCTGAATTACTTCCAGCGCGTCGCGCGACATTTTAAGCTTCTGCTGGCATACATGATCTTTCTGATTCATATCGATTGCGTTGATGACTTACCTCGGGGTAACTACTTACCTCAGGGTAACTACTATACTTTGGATAGTAAAGTACGGTAGTTTTGTTCTGTAATCAAAAAGAGAGCAACATGAAAAATTCAATTACATGGGTAATAGACCCAATGCATTCAGAAGTGCTGTTTAAGATCAAGCACCTCGTGATTTCAACCGTAACCGGTTCATTCAGAAAGTTCGAAGGACATGCCGTTACAAACGGAGCGGGTTTCGATAATGCGAAAGTGCATTTCGAAATCGATGTCAAAAGCATTGACACCAATCAAACTCAGCGCGATGAACATCTGCAGGCCGGTGACTTCTTTTTCTGCAGAAGCTCATCCCAAAATCGTTTTCGATTCAACTTCTTTCTTGAAGAAAAGTGGCAGCGACTATAAAATGACTGGCAACCTGACTTTGAAAGGCGTCACTAAGCCTGTCGAACTGAACGTTGAATACGGCGGATCTGAAAATAATGGTCACGGCGTGATCAAGCATGGCTTTGAAGTTACCGGCACGATCAATCGCATGGAGTTCGGAATGACCTGGAACAAACTTACCGATACCGGAGGCTTAGGGCTGGGTGAAGACATAAAGCTGATCGCCAACATCCAGGTCGCTGAACTGGTAGAAGAAGTAGCACACTAGCTTAGTCTTCAAGCCGTAGTCAGTATTCGGAAATTCTGAAAGAGAAGCGACCTCGTTATAACTTGACGAGGTTTGCTTTTTAGGGGTGTCTGGTGAGGTATCCAAAGGAGCCTAAACCGCAAAATGTAAAATACTAAATGTAAAATGCAAAAGTTGGAAGGCGGTGCGGAGGTGAAACTGCGCCCTTTGCTTCCACCCCCTGCCATTGATTTGCGGGTTGAATATTGTCAATCACTGCAAAATGAGTGTATCGCATTTAGTTAAGGTTGAAATCACCCTGATAAATTTTACCTTTCCTCATAAGCTTTGCTGTTATGAGGTTAATTCTATTGGTTCTCACACTATCACTCACACTATCTGTCGCGCTCTACGCTCAAACCAACGCTCGCCTGCGCGCTCGTGACTACGGCATAACGATCGGGGTGATGAAGCCCGGCACGAACAATGCGATCACAGATGTGAAGGGTGTTCTGGTCGGTCATACAACCCTCAACCACGACGACGTTCACACCGGTGTAACAGCTATCCTTCCTTACGATGGCAACATCTTCCAGCAGAAGGTACCAGCCGGAGTCTTTGTAGGTAACGGCTTTGGAAAGTTATCCGGTACGACCCAGATGATGGAACTCGGCACACTCGAGACGCCTATCGTGTTGACAAACACGCTGAACGTATCGACAGCCATGGATGCGCTCATCGAATACACGATTTCTCAACCCGGGAACAAAACCGTGCAGTCCGTCAACGCAGTCGTTGGTGAGACGAACGACGGCTACCTGAATGACATTCGGGGGCGGCACGTGACGAAGGAAGACGTTTTGAGAGCAATTCAGTCAGCGTCCAGCGGCCCCGTTGCAGAGGGCAATGTCGGTGCGGGAACGGGCACGATCTGTTTCGAGTGGAAGGGAGGGATCGGTACCTCCTCGCGGGTGTTGTCTGTGAAGTCGGGCGGATACACGGTGGGTGTGCTGGTACAAACTAACTTTGGAGGCGTATTGCAGATCGATGGCATACCAGTAGGAGAGGCGTTGCACATGCACGACCTTACTAAAGAAACGAGCGATGGCTCTTGCATGATCATCGTGGCAACGGATGCGCCTCTTGACGCACGCAACCTGCAGCGCCTGGCGAAACGCGCGTTCATGGGGCTTGCACGTGCCGGCGGTATTGCCTCAAACGGCAGCGGCGATTATGTGATTGCCTTTTCAACAGCTGCCTCTGTCCGTGTTCCTCATAATTACACGACGCCCACGATCCAGATGCCCGTTCTCATGAACGACGAAATGACACCGCTGTTCGCCGCCGCGATCGAAGCCACGGAAGAAGCTATCATCAATTCATTATTTAAGGCCGAAACCATGACGGGCAAGGAAGGCCGCGTCATCAAGGCGTTGCCCATCGAAGAGGTGATCAAACTGAGAGACAAACAGACTCCCCGAAAGTGATGAACTGGTTACCGTCACACCCTGGGCAAGTTCACATCGATTCTTATTGATGGGCGGCACCAACCGCGTCCAAATCAAATGCTATTTTTGATCTAGGATACCGGCGTGCATATCGCATCGATAACTTAATTCTGCACCTATGAGCTTTCCCTTCATTCGAAATCCATACGGTTACCTCGGCATTGTCGCTATTGCTGCTTTGATGTGTACTTCGTCATGCTCCAATAAACGCTCGCCTGAAACCACACCGATGGCGGATGACAGTGTGATCGTTCAGGGAGCTGAAGTGTTCAATGATCATTGCGCAGGTTGCCATGGACGCGAGCTGCAGGGAAGTATTGCACCCGCACTGCGCAATACTACTTTTAAACACGGCAGCTCTTTGGACTCCATCGTAAACACTATTCAACGCGGCGTTCCGGGCACGGAGATGATCGGGTGGTCTGAATCATTATCCGATGATGATATTAACTCCGTAGCCACCTACATCACAATAGTGCAAACCAAACCTGAACTTATCGCGCGTGGAGAGAAGGACTTAAGTCTCACCACACAATTGTATAAGCTTAGGATCGAACCACTCGTAACTGAAGGAATCGAGAAGCCCTGGGGCATCGCCTTCATCGACAACACTCACGCCTTAGTGACCGAGAATAAGGGCAACATCAGATGGTTTGTCGACAATAAACTGGATGCAGAAAAGATCAGCGGGATTCCTTTCAGTTATGCATCCGATGCATGGGGTGGTTTTATGGATGTTGCCGTGGATCCTGATTATGCAAACAATAGATGGGTGTATCTTTCTTTCAGTTCGAACAAAGCAAATAGTCCCGATAAACTGGCTACAGGCATGACGAAGGTGGTGCGCGGAAAAATCACAGACCATCGCTGGCACGATGAGCAAACACTCTTCCAGGTACACGACTCACTCGCGGTAACGGGCGGTACACGCTGGGGATGCAGATTCCTCATCGACAAAGACGGTTATCTTTATTTTTCCATCGGCGATATGAGTCGCGCCAATGACTCACAGATTCTTACCCGCCCGGAAGGCAAGGTCTTTCGCATCAACCGCGATGGAACGATTCCCAAAGACAATCCCTTCTATGGACATAAAAGATACTTGCAAGCGATCTATAGCTGGGGAAATCGCAATGCACAGGGATTTGCGCAGCATCCCGGGACGAATGTTATCTATGAGACAGAGCATGGACCTCAGGGCGGCGATGAACTGAACATCCTGAAGAAAAATTCAAACTACGGTTGGCCTGTGATCACGTACGGAATCGACTACGACGGCAGCAAAGTATCAGATGAAACTCACCACGACGGGATGGAACAACCCATCACCTACTGGACGCCTTCCATTGCCGTTAGTGCAATTGATTTCGTCGATGGCCAGATGTTTCCTGCGTGGAAGAACAATCTCCTCGTCGGTGCACTTAAGTTTGAAGAGCTCCGCCGATTGGTAATTGATGGCGACAAAGTGAAAGAGCAGGAGATCCTGCTGAAGGGTTATGGTCGCGTGCGCGATGTTACCATGGCGCCCGACGGATCGCTGTTTTTGTTAACCAATACGCCGGATGCTATTCTGCGAATTGTGCCGCAGTAGCAACTATCCGTTCCCGGCCAGGAAAATCTACAACTGGCTGATCCTCTTAATCTTCCATGCTCCCGCGAACCACTTGTCGCGGGGAATTGTTGCTTTTGAACTGCATCCTTCGTCAAAAGCGTTTCCCCTCTAAACCATGACCACTGTCTCCATCCGTAATTTCTACAAAGAGGTATTCGGCGGCGAATGCCCCGATCTCAATCATTTCCTCACCGATCAGCATCATCTCGATGTCGGTCACTTTAATGTTTTCAATATCGCCGACATGTATAATACGTGCAACGGAAAAGCACCGATGCCGTACAACCGTCGTAATTACTATAAGATCAGTCTCATCAATGGAAAGAACCGCGTCGAGTACGCCGACAAGGGGATGGAGGTCGATCAGTACGCCGTGCTCTTCGCGACGCCTAAGATCCCCTACAGGTATCAGGCTCTTGATGCCAATCAGTCAGGACACTTCTGCGTGTTTACCAGCAACTTTATTACAAGGGCTAACAGCGGAATGGCTCTTGATGAGCTTCCCATCTTCTCTCCGCAGAGTGATTTTGTGTTCTCGTTAACGGAACGGCAATACGCAGAGGTGGAGGCCATCTTTAAAAAGATGCACGATGAGATCGGCAGCGACTATGCTTTCAAGTATGATTTGCTTCGTAACTATGTCATCGAACTGATTCATGCTGGTCAGAAGCTGAAGCCCTTTCCGACAAGCACACTTTCGGCCAATGCATCCACGCGCATCTTTACGCTGTTTGTAGAATTGCTGGAACGACAATTTCCAATTGAACAGTCGCACCAGAGCATGCAATTAAAAACTGCGAGCGACTTCGCCGATCAGCTGGCGCTACATGTCAATCACCTGAATAAGGTATTGAAAGAAACCACAGGCAAGACGACGACCGAAGTGATCGCAGCGCGTGTGCTCCAGGAAGCCCGAATGTTATTGAGGCAAACTTCATGGACGATTTCGGAGATCGCTTATTGTCTCGGATTCGAAGAAGTTGCTCATTTTTCTAACTTTTTTAAGAAACACACCAGTACCTCTCCAGCTGCTTTTCGCGGCAGTTTGAAATTTGCAAACACCTGATTGATCCGCGCAACGGCCGGGGCGACAGAAGCTGCCAACTTTGTTTCATAAACAAATCAAGTTATGGCACAAAGAAAAATTGCTCTTGTTACCGGCGGTAGCCGTGGCCTGGGAAAAGATATGGCCTTGCGTCTCGCCGAAAAAAACTTCGACGTTATTATCACCTATCACAGCAAGATCGACGACGCCAACGCGGTAGTTGCAGCGATCGAGGCTGAAGGCAGCAGGGGTTATGCATTGAAACTCGACGTGAGCAACGCATCTTTCTTCGACTCCTTTGCATCAGACGTGAAATCTGCATTACAGAAGAAGTTCAACGCCGATGGCCTCGACGCACTCGTGAACAATGCAGGCACAGGACTTCATGTTCCGTTCTCCGATACGACCGTTGAACAATTCGACAGCATGGTCGACATCCACCTGAAGGCTCCGTATTTCCTCACGCAGAAGCTGCTTCCGTTCATTAATGATGGAGGAAGCATCGTGAACATCTCTTCGGGTCTCGCACGCTTTTCA
Organism: Chryseolinea sp.; assembly: GCA_049840655.1. Taxonomy (GTDB): domain Bacteria; phylum Bacteroidota; class Bacteroidia; order Cytophagales; family Cyclobacteriaceae; genus Chryseolinea. Next base: position 22,974 of record JASGJX010000026.1, on the reverse strand, counting down.
TTCCCCGGCTACTCAGCATACGGTACCATGAAAGGTGCGATAGAAACATTGACACGCTACCAGGCGAAAGAGCTAGGTGAGCGTCGTATCCGCGTCAACGTTGTTGGTCCTGGTGCCATCGCCACTGACTTCGGCGGAGGAATTGTACGCGACAACAAAGAACTCAACTCAATGATCTCTAATCTTACAGTTCTGGGTCGGGTTGGAGAGGCAGATGATATCGGCGGCGTAGTTGCCTTCCTCTGTGGTGATGATGCCAAGTGGGTGAACGCGCAACGCATCGAAGTATCAGGTGGAATATTTGTTTGATGTTAAGTTGAGTCATTAGTTGAGTGAGTCCACTGAGTCAATAACGACAAAGCGGCCGCATTACGTGCTGTCCACTTCTGTTGAACAGGGCCGAAAGAGGTCTCCTCGTTCACTCACTTCATCCAGCGCTTGCGCTGACACCACCGCGAATGCAATGAAGCGGCTACGTGGTCAAAAATCTATGACGATGCGAGGCCCCAAAGTTTGTAAGGAAGTAGACACAAAGTGAGCGGCCTTATTTTACGGATAAATCCAGGTGACCTGTTTTGACAGATGCGCTGTAGAAGCGAGCACGCCCGCCCGATATTACCGTCGAGTAAAATCCAGCCGCTCACTTTGTGTCCACGAACGCAACAAACATTGGCCTCATCTCCTCAAAAAAATATTCTGCATTGTAAAATCCACCCATCACAATCATGTCGTAAGTGAGAGCAAAGTCTAAAAAACCAAATCTCACGATCATGAAAAACCTCATTAGCAGAACACTATTGTTCGCATGTTGTATGATGGCGTCAATGCATGCCATGTCGCAATCTGAAAAAACTGTGGAAGTCGGTGGCGCACCGATGTATCCGTCGAAGGATATCGTCGATAACGCCATGAACTCTAAGGACCACACCACGCTCGTTGCCGCTGTGAAGGCCGCAGGACTTGTGCCTACGCTGAAAGGCAAGGGACCTTTTACCGTGTTTGCTCCGACGAACGAAGCATTCAATGCTTTGCCGGCAGGTACAGTGGACAACCTGTTGAAGCCCGAGAACAAGTCCATGTTGACCGGAGTGCTTACGTATCATGTGGTGCCTGGAAAGATTGATTCGAAGGAGATTGCCAAACGCATCAAGGCAGGTGGAGGAAAGGCCGAGTTCACCACTGTAGCTGGTGGAAAGATCTGGGCAAACATGGAGGGGAATGCACTGAAGATCTGGGATGAGAAGGGTGGAGCTGCGATGGTGACGACCAAAGACGTGTACCAAAGTAATGGTGTGATTCACGTGATCGACTACGTGCTGATGCCGAAGTAGAAGTCGGTCGCATGTAAACAGTGACGATAGAATGTTCCGTCGGGCGATGTTGTCCGGCGGAATTTCTTATTTCTGCATAGGATGGTATTTGCTAAACTTCCAAAGTTCTATTTGAGCTCCCTGAACAAAAGGATCGAAGAGCCTACAACCTGCAAACCAAAGCTCTTCGTTTTCAAACACGCACTGTTAAAAATCTACTGGCGCATCCATCCGTCCTGCGTTTTTTACAGACCCTTAAAGCGCAGAATCAACAAAGGCGCCTTGTCGGTTTGGAGTTCCTGCGCCTCCGCTCCCGGACATTCGCACTCATGAGGCGATTCCCGTAAGCACCTGCGAATACAGCGACGTGCAGACCACGATGCGGATTGTCTTTTTTATAGATGCGTATAGGATCGCCGTTGTTGTCACTCTCGGCCTGTCGTTGTAAGATTCTAAGTACCTTATCTTCCGCACGGACGCACGGCGCTCCCGGGGTGAATGTATTGAAACGCTCCGGCCATCGATCTTTGTGAGCATTCCCTTTCTTTCTCTTCGAAAACTCTTGCGCAATTTTCTTTGGATGACACATTATCCCAGTGTTTCGTATCCATCAGGAACCATCTTTTCGATAGTGAAAAGGGCAGGTAACCAGGGTAACTGATCTTTCTTTTTCGAATTAGCGGGCACTAATCTCCCCAGGGCCGATGGATTTAAAGGTGGGAGTGCGCAATACTGTTAGATGTAAGGAAGCATGTCCGAAGCGTAGGTTTTGACCATTCTTTTGGGGGTACTTCGTGTTGTTTTAAGTGTACTCCGCACAGATGTCTTGCGTCAGCCCAATCCGATGAGATCTTTTTCCTTGGATAGCGAGAAACAACGGTAGGCATAGTGCTTTTTTTGCCGGGTATTTTTTGGTCTAATGATACTTCGTTTTACTGCGATCGCGGCGTTGATCGCGTGCTGCTTTCAGGGATTTTCGCAACCTGGAAAGGATGGGGCTCTCACCGTTACGGGTACTAACACCGTATTAAACGGCTATAGCGCGATCACAGCGGATGTGGCAGCGGGAACAAGTGCTGTCACGGTTACCAACGTAGCTACTGAGCTGGGCGGCCTCGCAGCAGGCGATCTCATCATGCTCTACCAGGCGCAGGGCGCCTCGATCCAGACCACTGACGATAACAACTACGGTTCTGTTTCCAACTATAACAGCTCGGGACGCTACGAGTTTGCGTATGTCGCCTCCGTTACTTCCAATACGATTACAGTAGGCTGTACATTCAAGCAGTCATATACGGCGACAGGAAAGGCCCAGGTCGTCAAGGTACCCCAATACACAAACCTCACGATCAACGCCGGCGCATCTGTGATTCCCCTCAAGTGGACGGGCACGCGCGGCGGTATGCTTGTTCTCCATGTTAAAGGCACGCTTACTAACAACGGTACACTATCCGCAGAGGCATTCGGCTTTCGCGGCGGTAAGCGCGATAACCTTACATCAACGGCAGACGCGACGGTGGTAACGTTGTACCGGTCACCGAATCCGGATCGCGGCGCAGAAAAAGGAGAAGGTATTGCAGGTTATCAGGCCGACTACGATGCATCCGGTATGGGAGGTCGTTATGGTCGTGGCGCACCAGCCAACGGTGGCGGTGGTGGTAACGGTCACAACGCAGCCGGTGGTGGTGGTGCGAATGGCGACAACGGTCATACCTGGACAGGTGCCGGCGTGATGGATCCGAATCCTTTGTACCTGCCCGCATGGTCACTGGATCCAGACTTTATTTCCAATGGCAACGCGCTCACGAACTCATCGGGTGGTGGTCGCGGTGGTTATACATATGGAGCCAGCAACGCCAACGCATTTGTGAATCCTCCCGGCGATGCCGCATGGGGAGGTGACCAGCGCGACGCTGTGGGTGGCAGGGGAGGGAGACCTCTTTCGTCGCTTGTAGAGAGTCGTATCTTCTTCGGTGGTGGCGGTGGTGCCGGTGATGGTAACAACAACGCGTCGAACGACGGTGGTGATGGTGGTGGTATAGTTTACGTCATTGCCTATACCATCAACGGTACGGGTAGCATCACCGCTGCGGGACAGAACGGTTACAACACGACGCCGAATCACAACGACGCCCCTGGTGGTGGCGGTGGTGGTGGCGCCATCGTGATCAAAGCTTTCGGCTTTACAGGACAGACACTAAATGCTAACGGTGGAGCTGGTGGTAATCAGCTGATCGGCGGCGATGAATCGGAAGGATGTGCTGGTGGTGGCGGCGGTGGTTTTATCGGCGTACCCACAAGCGGTGTTGGTACCTGCGGACTCACGAATACTTATACCTATGTATATGGAACGAACGGAACATCAAGCTCCGCTTCAGTAACCGAGTTCCCGCCCAACGGCGGTACGCTGGGTGCCTCGGGTCAGAACGACGTACCGGTATCACCTTACTTCATCCCTTATACACTCACCTGCGTGATCGACGGCGATAACGACGGCGTTGCTGATGGCACTGCCGATATCGATGAAGATAACGACGGCATTACAGACATCAACGAGGGTGCTGGTGGCGTCGATCCTTCTGCGGATGCCGACAACGACAACATTCCAAACTATGTAGACCCAAGCTTCACGCCTTATCTTGATGCGAACTGCGATGGCGTGAACGACTACTTCGACTTCGACCTCGATGGTGTTCCCGATTTCCTTGATCTCGATTCTGATAATGATGGAATTACCGACTGCCTGGAGGCAGGAGGTAACGATGCAAACAAGGACGGTATCGTCGATGGATTCGTCGACGCGGATGGCAACGGTTTGTCAGATGCACTAGGTGCAGGACTTGTTTCCGGCGATCTCGACGGTGACACACGCAAATCGTTCCGCGATCGCGACTCGGATGGTGACGGCATTACCGATGTTGTCGAAGCGGGAGGTACCGATGCGAATGGCGATGGTATCATCGACGGATTTGCAGACACTGACAAGGACGGATATGCTAACAGTGTTGATCCAACTACAAATAATCTCGCTTTAAGCGGAACAAATGCTTCTGGAAGTACGCCACTCACTGTACCCGACAGCGACGGCGACAGCAAACGAAACTTCCTGGACATCGACAGTGATAACGACGGCATTACCGACAACGTGGAGGCGCAGACGACCGCTGCGTATGTTGCACCCGTTAACTCGGATACGGACGGCGATGGCATTGCCAACGTGTATGATACAACGCCGCTGGTGTTGGTAAACACCGATGGCGCCGATCTTCCCGACTATCTCGACGCCGACTCCGACAATGATGGAGTGCCTGATAATATCGAAGGCAACGATTCAAACTCCGACGGTATTCCCGTGCCTGCACTACCTGTTACAGGCGACTCTGATGGCGACGGGCTCCTCGACGGATACGATCTCTCCACGTCTGCCAACGTGACCGTTACTGGTCTTGGCGGAACAGGATCTACTACACCGTTACAGGACACCGATGGCGACGCGATTCGTGACTGGCGTGATACCGACGACGATGGTGACTGTACACTGACATCAACCACAGGCGCAGCGGGCGAGAATACAGACGGCAACTCTTCATGGGCCGACGACTTCTCACAAGGTGGTGGAACAAAACCAAACTATCTCTACGCAACGAATGCCCTGTCGGTCGCGAATGGTTCACGCTGCGGAACAGGCACTGTTTCCGTCAGTGCCACAGCTTCTTCGACAGGAACGTTTCGTTGGTATACCGCCGTAACAGGTGGCACGCTTTTACAGACAACATCATCAGCTACCAGCAGCACTTATAACACGCCATCGATAGCTGCCACGACAACGTATTATGTAGAGTTCGACAACGGTGTTTGTACCACAACGCCACGTAAGACCGTAACAGCTACCGTTATATCGGCAGGATCGACGCCAACCGTTACATCCGCTTCGCGATGCAATACAGGTGCAGTAACCCTTCAGGCGTCGTATGGTTCGACGGGAACGTTCCGCTGGTACACTGCGACTTCGGGTGGAACGCTGCTTCAAACGACAACAGCCGCAACGACCTCAAGCTACACAACACCCAGCATCTCAACTACCACAAACTACTATGTTGAGTTCGACAACGGGACGTGTACTACGTCGCGTGCCACAGTAACAGCAACCGTTTCTTCTCCTCCGGTAGTGACCGTAACAGACGGCACCACGTGTGGTGGATCAACGGCAACGCTAACTGCATCGGCAGGCTCATCAGGAACATTCAACTGGTACGATGCTGCAAGCGGCGGACTGTTGCTCGCTACACAAGGCAGTGTGACGTCGAGCACTTATACGACTCCTTCCATCAGTGCCAACACTACGTACTATGTGGAATTCACAAACGGCGCCTGTACATCGTCACGTACGGCAGTGAACGCCACGATCAGTTCGGGCATCAGTGCACCGACCGTATCGAACAGTACCATCTGTACCACTGGCGCGACGTCGGTATCGGCTTCGTACGCTTCGTCAGGTACGTTCCGCTGGTATTCGGCAGCCAGTGGTGGGACATTGCTTCAGACCAATGCGGGAGTCACGAGCTCTACCTACAGCATTGCAAGTCTCGCGACTACCACCAGCTACTACGTCGAGTTCACTAATGGTACCTGTACATCCCCGCGCGTGCAGGTTACCGCGTACGTTGGAGTGACGCCAACGGTAATACCTGCAAGTCGTTGTGGTGATGGCGTCGTTGCCATAGGAGCTTCATCACCGGTTAGTGGAACGTTCAACTGGTATGCTAATTCTTCCGGCGGTCCGTCACTTTTTTCCAGTACCGGTACCGTGTCGAGCTACTCGGTTTCGATCACGGCCACCACAACTTATTACGTTACCTTCGCCACCACATCACCAGCCTGCACCAGCGCACGGACTGCCGTGACTGCTACAAAGGGTACAGCGGCAGCGGTGACGGCGACAAACGGAATCTCCTGTAGCCCTGGCACGGTAGCCCTAAGCGCATCGACAGGATCGAGTGGTACATTCCGCTGGTATGCGACATCAACAGGAGGAACAGCGTTGTCAACTACATCGTCGGCGACTAGCTCTTCGTACACAACGCCGTTCCTCAATAACACCACCGATTATTATGTGGAATTCGACAATGGTACGTGCGTGTCGTTCCCAAGAACAGTGGTGCGTGCTTCTATCGTGAACGATCTGACAACAACCGATGCGAGCCGCTGCGGTTCGGGTTCTGTAGATCTCTTAGTATCGTCGCTCACCTCGGGAACATTTACCTGGTGGGATGCAGCTTCCGGAGGAACATCGCTCAGAACAGCAACGGGTCTTACGGACACGTATAACACAGGAAACATCTCTGCTACAAAGACGGTTTACGTATCCATCACGACCGGAAGTCCTTCGTGTACGAGCGCGCGCTTTCCCGTAGTGGCAACTGTTTATCCAACGCCTGCCAACCCGACGGCCATCAACGGTTCGCGATGTGGAAACGGAACCGTTACCATCGCAGCATCGAGCGCATCGACCGGTACGTTCCGTTGGTACAGTTCCAACTCCGGAGGTACACTATTACAAACTGATAATACAACAACGCTTTCTACCTACATAACTCCGAGTATATCATCAACCACAAACTATTGGGTGGAGTTCGACAACGGAGGCTGTACCAGCGGAAGAACGCAGGTGACGGCTACGAGAAACTCCGGAACGGCGCCTGCAGCTCCGACCGTAACAGGAGCCTCACTGTGCGGGCCCGGTTCTGTTGCGTTAAGCTCAAGCAGTGCATCGTCGGGTACGTTCCGCTGGTATACAGCATCGACGGGTGGAACATTGTTACAGACCAACACTGCCGCTACAACATCGACTTATAACACACCGTCCCTCACTTCAAGCGCGACGTATTATGTCGAGTTCGACAACGGTACATGCGTGAGCAGTGCGCGGGCAGCGGTGACGGCGACCATTAATACTATTCCGTCCCAGCCTACGGCCCCGGCCGTATCGCGATGCGGCAACGGTACGGTTACACTCGTCGCTACCTCGGCAACATCAGGTACGTTCAGGTGGTACGCAGGTCTCAGCGGTGGAAGTGCACTTCAGACAACGACGACAAGCACGACCAGCAGCTTCACGACTCCTTCGCTGTCGGCAACTACGACATATTATGTTGAGTTTGACAATGGTTCATGTACCAGCACGCCACGCGTCGCGGTCAGTGCCACGATCAATACCGTTCCGGCCGCCCCAACCGGCGTGGCAGGATCGTCTTGTGGTAGCGGTATCGTTGTTTTGTCTGCTTCTGCGTCGTCGACAGGAACATTCAGATGGTATGATGCAAGCTCCGGAGGCACACTGCTGGCAACCTATCCGACAACTGCCTCGTCAAGCTATACGACCCCTTCTATTTCTGCCAATACAAACTATTATGTAGAGTTCGACAATGGAACCTGTACCAGTACGCGTACCCTCATCGTTGCGAGTGTACTGACTCGTCCCTCGACCCCTACCGTAACCAACGGCCAGGTGTGTGGGTCTGGAACAGTCGTACTCACTGCGACATCGGCATCTTCCGGTACATTCAGATGGTACAGTGCCGCCTCTGGTGGAACGCTGCTGAAAACTGATGCAGCTGCAGCATCGTCGACTTATACGACGCCTTCGATATCCTCGACCACCAGCTACTACGTTGAGTTCGACAACGGAACCTGTTCAAGTATCCGCGCTACGGTGACGGCGACAGTGAATCCGAATCCCGTGATCTCTTCAGTGACTCCTGGTTGCAGTGGCGTGGCCGGCAATGGCAGCATTGCTATCTCGGCAACTATTGCTGCAGGTACGCTGGAGTATTCCATCAACGGAACCACGTATCAGTCGTCGGCTAATTTCACGGGCCTCGCGAACAATATTTATACCGTTTACGTGCGGGCCACGACAACACTTTGTGTGGTCAACCAGACGGGTGTTGTAGTGAAGTGCAACGTGCCACCTGATGTTTCGAATAAAACGGCTTCGACTAACGAGGACGTTGTCCTTACGGGTGACGTGACCCAGGCAACTGATGTAGATCCCGATGGTACGGCACTCAGCGTGAATATCACGCCTGTCCTTGCCCCGGTGAATGGATCGATAGTGCTGAACGCGAACGGCACCTATACTTATACTCCTAATGCAGGCTATAGCGGCACGGAAACCATCACATTCCAGGTATGCGACAATGGTACACCGCTACCAGCTGCCTGTGTAGACCGAACGCTGACAATCACGATCAATAGTGTAAACGACGAACCGAGCTTCGTGAAAGGAACGGATCAAACCGTAAACGAAGATGTAGCGCCGGTGACCGCGACAGCATGGGCGAAATCGATCAGTAAAGGCGACGCGAACGAAAGCGCGCAGGTACTTACTTTCACACTGACGAACAATAACAATGCGCTGTTCAGCGTCCAGCCGGCGATCAATGCCGCAACGGGTGATCTTACTTATACACTTGCGGCCAATGCCAATGGAGTTGCTACCGTTTCGATCGTTCTGACTGACAACGGAGGAACAGCGAATGGTGGAGATGATACCTTCGCGACGCAGACATTCACGATCACTGTGAATGCGGTGAACGATGAGCCAACATTTGTAAAAGGCCTCGATCAAACTGTAAACGAAGATGCGGGAGCTCAGACAGTAAACGGCTGGGCTACATCGCTGAACAAAGGAGCAGCTAATGAAAGCGCACAGACGCTTACGTTCGCGCTCACCAACGACAACAACGCGCTGTTTTCTGTCCAACCTACTATCAATGCAGCAACCGGAACTCTGACCTATACGCCAACTGCGGGAGCATCAGGCGTCGCTAATGTAACCGTGATACTTTCAGATGATGGCGGAACGGCGAACGGTGGCGATAACTCTTCTACTCAGACGTTTATCATCACTGTTAACAGTGTAAACGACGAACCGAGCTTCGTGAAAGGAACGGATCAAACCGTGAACGAAGATGCAGCGCCGGTAACAGCGGCAGCATGGGCAAAGTCGATCAGTAAAGGTGATGCAAACGAAAGCGCGCAGGTACTTACTTTCACACTAACGAACAATAACAACGCACTCTTTAGTGCACAGCCGACGATCAATGCAGTTACAGGTGATCTTACCTATACACTCGCAGCGAACGCGAATGGCGTTGCTACTGTTTCGATCGTTCTGACCGACAACGGTGGAACGGCGAACGGCGGAGATGATACATTTGCTACTCAAACATTCACGATTACAGTGAATGCAGTTAACGATGAGCCAACATTTGTAAAAGGTGCCGATCAGACCATCAATGAAGATGCCGGTGCACAAACTGTAAACGGTTGGGCTTCTTCATTGAATAAGGGCGCGGCAAATGAAAGCGCACAGGTACTTTCATTCGCACTGACCAACGACAACAATACATTGTTCTCTGTTCAGCCTTCTATCAATGCGGCGACGGGAACATTAGCATACACTCCAACGGCAGGAGCTTCAGGTGTTGCCAATGTAACGGTGGTACTTTCCGACGACGGAGGCACAGCTAACGGCGGTGATAACTCTTCGACTCAAACGTTCATCATTACCATTAATAGTGTGAACGATGAGCCGAGCTTCGTGAAAGGAACGGATCAGACCGTGAATGAAGATGCTGCACCGGTAGCCGTAGCAGCCTGGGCGAAGTCGATCAGCAAAGGCGACGCAAACGAAAGTGCGCAGGTCCTGACCTTCGCAGTCACGAACAACAACAACTCACTCTTCAGCGTACAGCCTGCGATCAATGCAACTACGGGTGATCTTACCTATACACTTGCGGCAAACGCGAATGGCGTTGCTACTGTTTCGATCGTTCTGACCGACAACGGTGGAACTGCGAACGGCGGAGATGATACCTTTACTACACAGACGTTCACCATCACCGTTAACGCAGTAAACGATGAGCCTACGTTCGTGAAAGGCCTCGATCAGACCATCAACGAAGATGCAGGTGCACAAACGGTAAATGGTTGGGCTACTTCATTGAATAAGGGCGCAGCAAATGAAAGCGCACAGACACTTTCGTTCGCACTGACCAACGACAATAATGCATTGTTCTCTGTTCAGCCATCCATAAACACCGCGACTGGAACTTTGACGTATACACCAACGGCAGGAGCTTCAGGTGTTGCCAATGTAACGGTGGTACTTTCTGATGATGGAGGTACGGCTAACGGGGGTGACAATTCTTCAACTCAGACATTCATCATCACCATTAACAGTGTGAATGATGAACCGAGTTTTGTAAAAGGAACAGACCAGACCGTAAATGAAGATGCTGCACCGGTAACCGTGGCGGCGTGGGCGAAGTCGATCAGCAAAGGCGATGCGAGTGAAGGTGCGCAGGTGCTGACCTTCACACTGACGAACAATAACAATTCGCTGTTCACCGTACAACCTGCTATTAACGCAACAACAGGTGATCTTACTTATGCACTTGCAGCAAACGCGAATGGAGTAGCCATCGTATCGATAGTCCTATCTGACAATGGAGGAACTGCGAACGGTGGCGACGATACGTTTGCCACTCAAACCTTCAACATAACAGTTAATGCAGTAAACGATGAGCCTTCGTTTGTAAAAGGCCTCGATCAGACTGTCAATGAAGACGCCGGAGCTCAGACCTTGAATGCCTGGGCGACGTCGCTGAGTAAAGGCCCGGCGAACGAAAGCTCGCAGGCACTGACCTTCACGCTGTCTAACAACAATACGGCACTCTTTAGCACGCAGCCAGCGATCGACGCAGCAACGGGCGACCTTACCTACACACTGGCTTCCAATGGCAATGGGATAGCAACCGTTTCGGTCGTGCTTACCGATAATGGCGGAACATCGAATGGTGGTGATGACACGTTCACTACGCAGACATTCACCATCACCGTAAATTCGGTAAATGACGAGCCAACATTTGTTAAGGGTTTGGATCAGGTAATCAATGAAGATGCCGGTGCGCAGACCGTCAACGGCTGGGCTACGTCCCTGAACAAGGGTGCAGCCAACGAAAGCGCGCAGACCCTGACGTTCACACTGACAAACAATAACAACGCACTATTTACGGTGCAACCCTCTATCAATTCAGCTACAGGTACATTGACTTACACGCCAGCGGCTGGTGCTTCGGGTGTCGCTACGGTTACCGTCGTGTTATCGGATGACGGCGGTACAGCTAATGGTGGTGATAACTCGTCGACTCAGACATTTACAATCACGATCAACAGTGTGAATGATGAGCCGAGCTTTGCGAAAGGAGCTGACCAGACGGTGAATGAGGATGCGGCACCTGTCACTGTTGCGGCCTGGGCGAAATCCATCAGTAAGGGCGATGCGAATGAAAGCGCGCAGGTCCTGACCTTCGCCCTTACCAATAACAACAACTCTCTGTTCAGTGTACAGCCTGCAATTAACGCCACTACTGGCGACCTTACCTACACACTTGCAGCTAATGCGAATGGAGTAGCTACAGTATCGATAGTCCTTACCGATAACGGTGGTACAGCAAACGGCGGCGATGATACTTTTGCTACTCAAACTTTCACGATCACGGTGAATGCGGTTAATGACGAACCAACATTTGTGAAAGGCCTCGATCAGACGATCAACGAAGATGCTGGTGCGCAGACTATAAACGGATGGGCTACTTCGTTGAATAAAGGTGCAGCTAACGAGAGCTCACAGGTATTAAGTTTTGCAACAACGAACGACAATAATTCACTCTTCACAGTACAGCCTGCAATTAACGCGGCCACCGGAACGCTGACTTATACACCAGCAGCGGGTGCTTCGGGTGTAGCAGTAGTCACTGTTGTACTTTCTGACGATGGAGGCACGGCTAACGGCGGCGATAACTCCTCGACTCAGACATTCACGATCACGATCAACAGTGTGAATGATGAGCCGAGCTTTGTAAAAGGCACGGATCAGACGGTGAATGAAGACGCTGCTCCGGTTACCGTTTTAGCCTGGGCCAAGTCGATCAGCAAAGGTGATGCAAATGAAAGCGCGCAGATCATGACCTTCGCCCTTACCAATAACAACAACTCTCTGTTCAGTGTACAGCCTGCAATTAACGCCACTACTGGCGACCTTACTTACACACTTGCAGCCAATGCCTTTGGTGTAGCGACCGTGTCGATTGTGCTCACGGATAACGGTGGCACAACAAACGGCGGCGATGATACTTTTGCCACACAAACTTTCACGATCACGGTGAATGCGGTTAATGACGAACCAACATTTGTGAAAGGCCTCGATCAAACTATCAACGAAGATGCAGGTGCACAGACTGTCGTTGGGTGGGCTACTTCACTCAACAAAGGCGCAGCCAACGAAAGCTCACAGGTATTAAGTTTTGCAACAACGAACGATAACAACTCATTGTTCACAGTGCAGCCTGCAATTAACGCGGCCACCGGAACGCTGACTTATACACCAGCAGCGGGTGCTTCGGGTGTAGCAGTAGTCACTGTTGTACTTTCTGACGATGGAGGCACGGCTAACGGCGGCGATAACACTTCAACGCAAACATTTACCATAACCATCAACAGCGTGAACGACGAGCCAAGCTTTGTAAAAGGCACGGATCAGACGGTGAATGAAGACGCTGCTCCGGTTACCGTTTTAGCCTGGGCCAAGTCGATCAGCAAAGGCGACGCCAATGAAAGTGCGCAGATCCTGACTTTCACGCTGACGAATAATAACAGCTCGCTCTTCAGCGTGCAACCTTCGATCAATTCCAATACAGGCGATCTTACTTACACACTCGCACCAAACGCTTTTGGTGTGGCGACTGTCTCGATTGTGCTCACGGATAACGGTGGTACAGCAAACGGCGGCGATGATACTTTTGCTACTCAAACTTTCACGATCACGGTGAATGCCGTGAACGACGAGCCAACATTTGTGAAAGGTCTTGATCAAACGATCAACGAAGATGCAGGTGCACAGACTGTCGTTGGCTGGGCTACTTCACTCAACAAAGGCGCGGCCAACGAAAGCTCACAGGTATTAAGTTTTGCAACAACGAACGACAGCAATTCACTCTTCACAGTACAGCCTGCAATTAACGCGGCCACTGGAACGCTGACTTACACACCGGCAGCGGGAGCGTCGGGTGTCGCAATAGTTACGGTAGTATTGACTGACGATGGAGGCACGGCTAACGGCGGTGATAACTCCTCGACTCAGACATTCACGATCACGATCAACAGTGTGAACGATGAGCCGAGCTTTGTAAAAGGCACGGATCAGACGGTGAATGAAGACGCTGCTCCGGTTACCGTTTTAGCATGGGCCAAGTCGATCAGCAAAGGCGACGCCAATGAAAGTGCGCAGATCCTGACGTTCACGCTGACGAATAATAACAACTCGCTCTTCAGCGTGCAACCTTCGATCAATTCCAATACAGGCGATCTTACTTACACACTCGCACCAAACGCTTTTGGTGTAGCGACCGTGTCGATTGTGCTCACGGATAACGGTGGCACAGCTAACGGTGGCGATGATACTTTTGCTACTCAAACTTTCACGATCACGGTGAATTCGGTTAACGACGAGCCAACATTTGTGAAAGGTCTTGATCATACGATCAACGAAGATGCAGGTGCACAGACTGTCGTTGGCTGGGCTACCTCCCTCAACAAAGGGGCTGCTAACGAGAGCTCACAGGTATTAACCTTCACTACGAGCAACGACAACAATGCCCTCTTCTCCGTACAGCCGGCCATTAATGCAACAACAGGAACATTGACTTACACGCCGGCAGCTGGTGCTTCGGGTGTCGCAGTAGTCACCGTTGTACTTTCTGACGATGGAGGCACGGCTAACGGCGGCGATAACTCTTCAACGCAAACATTCACGATCACGATCAACAGTGTGAACGATGAGCCGAGCTTTGTAAAAGGCACGGATCAGACGGTGAATGAAGACGCTGCTCCGGTTACTGCTTTGGCCTGGGCTAAGTCGATCAGCAAAGGTGATGCAAATGAAAGCGCTCAGATCCTGACGTTCACCCTTACCAATAACAACAACTCTCTGTTCAGTGTTCAGCCTGCAATTAACGCCACTACTGGCGACCTTACCTACACACTTGCAGCTAATGCGAATGGAGTAGCAACAATATCGATAGTCCTGACCGATAACGGTGGTACAGCAAACGGCGGTGATGATACTTTTGCTACTCAAACTTTCACGATCACGGTAAATTCGGTTAACGACGAGCCAACATTTGTGAAAGGCCTCGATCAGACTATCAACGAAGATGCAGGTGCACAGACTGTCGTTGGCTGGGCTACTTCACTCAACAAAGGCGCAGCCAATGAAAGCTCACAGGTATTAAGTTTTGCAACAACGAACGACAACAATTCACTCTTCACAGTACAGCCTGCAATTAACGCGGCCACTGGAACGCTGACTTATACACCGGCAGCTGGTGCTTCGGGTGTAGCAGTAGTCACTGTTGTACTTTCTGACGATGGAGGCACGGCTAACGGCGGCGATAACACTTCAACGCAAACATTTACCATAACCATCAACAGCGTGAACGATGAGCCGAGCTTTGTAAAAGGCACGGATCAGACGGTGAATGAAGACGCAGCTCCGGTTACCGTTTTAGCCTGGGCCAAGTCGATCAGCAAAGGTGATGCAAATGAAAGCGCGCAGGTCCTGACCTTCGCCCTTACCAATAACAACAACTCTCTGTTCAGTGTACAGCCTGCAATTAACGCCACTACTGGCGACCTTACTTACACACTTGCAGCTAATGCGAATGGAGTAGCTACAGTATCGATAGTCCTTACCGATAACGGTGGTACAGCTAACAGCGGCGATGATACTTTTGCTACTCAAACTTTCACGATCACGGTGAATGCCGTGAACGACGAGCCGACATTTGTGAAAGGTCTTGATCAAACGATCAACGAAGATGCAGGTGCACAGACTGTCGTTGGCTGGGCTACTTCACTCAACAAAGGCGCGGCCAACGAAAGCTCACAGGTATTAAGTTTTGCAACAACGAACGACAACAATTCACTCTTCACAGTACAGCCTGCAATTAACGCGGCCACTGGAACGCTGACTTACACACCAGCAGCGGGTGCTTCTGGTGTAGCAGTAGTCACCGTTGTACTTTCTGATGATGGAGGCACAGCAAACGGCGGTGATAACTCTTCAACGCAAACATTCATCATCACCATCAACAGCGTGAACGACGAGCCAAGTTTCGTTAAAGGAGTGGATCAGATGTTGAATGAAGATGCAGCACCGGTAAATGTTGCAGCGTGGGCTAAGTCGATCAACAAAGGCGACGCGAGTGAAAACACGCAGGTGCTCACGTTCGCGCTGACGAACAACAACAATTCTCTCTTCAGCGTACAACCTGCCATCAATGCGTCGACGGGTGATCTTACTTACACCCTCGCACCAAACGCTTTTGGAATTGCAACAGTATCGATTGTGCTCACGGATAACGGCGGCACTGCGTACGGAGGCGATGATACGTTTGCCACACAAACCTTCACCATCACTGTAAACTCTGTGAACGATGAGCCGTCGTTCGTGAAGGGTACCGATCAGGTTGTTGATGAAGACGCAGGGCCGCAGACCGTCAACACGTGGGCTGGCTCTATTTCAGCAGGACCTGCGAACGAATCTTCACAGACGCTCGGCTTCGCCACAACGAATGACAACAACGCACTGTTCAACGTTCAGCCATCCATCGATGCGTTGGGTAATCTGACCTACACACCTGCGCCAAACGCATTCGGTACTGCTACAATCACGGTTACGCTAACCGACAACGGTGGAACATCTAACGGTGGTGATAACAGTCTCACCCAGACGTTCGTGATCACGGTGAACTCTGTGAATGACAAGCCAGTTGCCGTAGCCGACGCTCCCAATACCAATGAAGACACAGCGCTCACGTTCAATGTTGTTGCTAATGACACTGACATCGACGGAACTGTTGACGTATCTACAGTGGACCTTAACCCAACTACACCTGCTATCGATGCTTCGATAACTACCGCCGAGGGTATATGGAGTGTCGATGCAACTGGTAAGCTCACATTTACTCCGGCGCCAAATTACTTTGGCTCAGCGTCCATCACTTACACCGTGAAGGACAACGGCGGCGCAGTATCTGATCCAGGCACGGTTACCGTAACCGTTAACCCGGTAAACGATCTCGTGCAAATCGGTTCCGACAGTCAGTCGACAAACGAGGACACCGCCATTACGTTTAATGCCACGGCCAACGACTCAGACGTTGATGGAACTGTAGTTACTTCGACACTCGACCTTGATCCTGCAATGGCCGGGATACAGCATAGCGTTGCCAGGACCGAAGGAATCTGGAGCGCTGATAACGCCGGCAACGTTACGTTCACACCCGCGCTCAACTTCAATGGCGTCGCCTCGATCACGTATACGGTGAACGACGATACCGGTGCCGTGTCACAGCCTGGCACCATCACGGTGACCGTCATCTCCGTGAACGACAGTCCTGTTGCTGTAGCTGATGCTATCAACACCGGAGAGGACCTGGGAGTAACGTTTAATCCTACCACGAACGATACGGACGTTGACGGAACGATCGTTGCCTCAACTTTGGATCTGGACCTTGCAACTGCCGGCATTCAGAAGACCATAACGACCAGTGCAGGTCTCTGGACTGCTGATAATTCCGGTAACCTCACATTTGTTCCCAAGGTCAATTACAACGGAACGGCTACCGTGTCATACACCGTTCAGGACAATGGTGGTGCCACCTCAAATACAATCGCTATCACGGTAACAGTTACGCCGGTAAACGATGCTCCTGTTCTTCCTGCGAAGACACTCATCGTTACACAGGGCAGGGGAGCGACCGATAACTTCCTCACCGGCGCTATCGACCCGGATGGAACGTCCCTGGTGATCAATACAACGCCGCTCTCAGGCCCGGCTCACGGGACGATCACTATCAAGCCCGACGGAACGTTCATCTACATAGCTGACGCAACATATACAGGCACCGATCAGGTGATCGTCGAAGTATGTGACTCAGGATTGCCATTACCAGCTTCCTGCGCGAACGTAACGCTCACGATAACGGTAGTTACCAACCAGGCTCCGATCGTAAGCACGAAGCGACCAACAACGGCTGAGGATACCAATTCCACCGGCTCAGTACTTGCACCAACAGACGCAGACCCTGAAGGCCTTCCTTTAAAAGTGACGACCACGCCACTGAACGGTCCTGCGCATGGACAAATCGTAATTCAATCGGACGGCAAGTTCACCTACACGCCTGATGAGAATTATCACGGACAGGATACTGTACAGGTCTCGGTCTGCGATACAAGCCCTGTTCCCGCATGTACAAATACTGAACTGATCTTCACCATCACTCCGGTGAACGATGCGCCTGTACTGTCTGACGATGTGATAACTGGTGATCGCAACGCCGTGACTACTGGCTCGCTCATCACAGGCGACTACGACCCTGACAGCACGAAGCTGGTTGTGAACACAACGCCTGTAACCGCTCCGGAACATGGATCGATCGTTATCGACAATGAGGGTAACTTCACATACACGCCAGACAAGAATTTCACTGGCGAAGACAAGGTAGTGATTGAAGTCTGTGACAGTGGTGATCCGTTGCCAGGTCTCTGTGCTACTACTACTTTGACCATTACAGTAACCGATCCGCTGGCTGGGGTGATCTTCGTACCGGAAGGTTTCTCACCTAATGGCGACAACGTCAACGATAGTTTCGTCATCACTTATACCGGTCCGGAATCAGTTCATCTGCAGATCTTCAACAGATGGGGTAACATCGTGTATAGCAACGACGCCTACCAGAACGACTGGCAGGGTATATCCACTCACGGCGTAACGATCGGCAAGGATCTCCCGGACGGCACGTATTTCTATAAGGTTGTGATTGGCGAGTTCCAGCAAACCAAATCATTTACCCTGAAGCGCTAACGAGAACCAGATTTTTTGAGAATATGAAAACACTTTTACGCTCGCTGGTTACTATGTCCTTTGTTGCTGCAGTCTCGACGCTGCACGCACAACAGGACCCTATGTACTCGCAGTATATGTTCAACGGCTTATCAGTCAATCCTGCCTTCGCAGGCGTGCGCGGCACGCCGTCGATGACGGCCATGTACAGGAAGCAGTGGATGGGTATCGAGGGAGCTCCAACTACATTCACCTTCAGCGCTGATGCGCCGATCCGAAACGAAAAGATGGCGCTGGGAATGAACCTCGTGCAGGATAAGATCGGTATCTCCAATAACCTGATGCTAAACCTGATCTATGCCTATCACATTCGTTTTGCCAACGACGGCAAACTATCGCTTGGGCTACAGGCAGGAATCAATCAGTTCAAAGCTGACTATAGCTCTGTCGAAACATCTTATACGCCGGGACAAATTGATGCAGCATTCGGATACTCGACGACAAGTCTGTTTCCCAACTTCGGTTTCGGAGCCTACTATTATACAGGCAAGTTCTTCGTAGGCGCAGGCGTTCCTAAGATGATCAAAAATAATCTCTCAGGTACGAATAGCCCTACGTTGGATTTTACCAGTTATCCGAACCGGCAGAACCGACACCTCTTTGTAACGACTGGCTATACATTCGATCTCAATCCAGACTGGGCGCTTAAACCATCCGTGCTGCTGAAGGGCGTTCATGGTGCGCCTCTTGAACTTGACATCAACGTTAACGCGTGGTGGCAGGAGAAAGTAGGGGCGGGACTATCGTACAGAACCGCCGACGCCATTGTGGCAATGGTACAGTTTCAGGTAAAAGACGAACTTCAGTTTGGTTACGCATACGACATGACGATTTCACAATTCTCCGGAACAAACTCCGGTAGTCATGAACTGATGCTTCGTTATGAGCCTTTTGCTAAACAGGCAAAGAAGAAACAGGCTCAGGTGTCGAAGCGGAAATCATCATATAATAAGCCCGGTAAGAGGCAGCAATACAAGAAGAAGCGCAGTTCACAATACAGGAGACCTAAGAGCAGATAATGAAGCATAGTCACCCTGGCAACCGTTTGTGCAACAGTAAATATTAGAAGCACTTTCTTAACAGTATTCGATTTCAATAGCGCAGAACGCATTTCACGTTAAGTCCAGATATGCGGAGTGTGAACATTTTGGCGACAGCTTTTAACTTCTGATATTTATTCGGAAGTTGGCGGCAGGAAGCCCATCCGCTAATGTTCTCACATCCCGCAAAATCGGTGACTCTGGATCCGGAACTGATCGCACGGATCAGGAAAGGAGATACGAAGAGTCTGGAATTGCTGTTTCGTCGCCTTTACCCCCGATTGTTCGCTTACGCCAATAAGTTTCTTCACGATCACGACGACTCAAAAGAAATCGTGCAGGATGTATTCCTTTCATTATGGAATCACCGCAGTAAACTGGACGAGACCAAATCGCTGGATGCTTTCCTCTTCACGCTGGTAAAAAACAGGAGCCTCAACCTGCTGAAATCAAAGGCCGTACAAAACCGTCGGGCTGAACTGATGCTTCGTTTGTATGCCAATGAACTTTCGTTCGTCGACAACACGCACCAGATACTTCTCGCGAATGAACTGCAATCGGCCTTTGACAAGGCCCTGAACACACTTCCCACGGAATGCAGGCGGGTATTTGAGTTGAGCCGTATGGAAGGCCTGCGATATCATGAGATCGCAGCAAAACTCAATATATCCATCAAGACTGTTGAAACTCAGATGTATCGGGCGCTGAGCAAACTGCGCCTCGAGCTGCGTCATCACCTGGCCATCCTATCCGGCTTTCTATTGCTGGATTACTGTTTTTGAAATTTATTATCTGAGTCTGTAAGGGTACGACATCGGTTTGCTGTATTACAGGTATGACATGGCCTGACCTACCCCCTGGAATCGATGAAATAATGCTGCGCGTACTCGAAGGCAGAGCAAGTCACGAAGACCTCGACATACTCGGCCAATGGCTCGATGCATCACCCGACAACAAGAAACATTTCGACGAAGTAAATGCTACGTACCAGGCATCGGTAACGATTAACCGTGCAGGATATCAGCGAACCGAAGAGGCATGGAATGAGCTCACTCATCGACTTGAAAGTTCTGAATCAACGGCGGCTTCTCGGTTAACGTGGATATTGAGAATTGCTGCCTCTGTAGTCGTCTTACTGCTGGCATCATATGGAATCTACAGGATGGCAACGCCAGAACAAGCACCGTTACCAACAAGCCTCGTAAAGAACTCAACAGGACGCAATACCCGAATTGTTTTACCCGACAGTTCCGTGGTTTATCTCAATACTAACAGTACGCTGGAATATCCCGCCTCTTTCGGTCTTGTCTCACGCAATGTTACGCTTCGCGGTGAAGGATACTTTGAAGTAAAGAAAGGATCCAAACCTTTTATCGTTAATGCAGAATCGCTCACCATTACAGTGAAGGGAACGCGGTTCAACGTTCGCGCCTATAAAGACGATCCACAAGCACGTGCCACACTGGAAGAAGGATCGATCGAATTGAAGGTAGCAGGAGACAAAAAAGATCTACCGCCTCGTACCAGGTGACCAGGTTGTTCTCGAGGCAGGAAAGAAAAAGGTGCTAACGAACAAAGTTGATCCAACGAATTTCACAGCGTGGAAAGAGGATGTGCTGACGTTCGATAACATGCCCCTCAACGAAGTTATTTACAAGATCGAAAACAGGTTCCGCGTTCACATTGAACTCGATAGTACAGTGTCGGCTTCGGAACGCATGACGATGACCATAGGTGACGAATCATTTGACGATGTATTGGAGCTTATCCAATTGTCGTCGGGCTTTAAGGTTCGCCGCGAGATTAACGATTATATCCTCTATCAATAAGACCTAACCCAAGTAACTATGTTGAAACACTACAAACTAAACGGGTGTTCTCCGCAGACCTTGACCGGTAAGTTGTTTACCTGCATGGTGCTGTTGGGACTTCTGGCGACAGGCCCCGTTCAAGCCGCAGTCACGATGCAGCCCCGCCCCGTGATCATGCTTGATCTGAAGAATGTTTCGCTAAAGTCGGCGATTCGCGAAGTTGAGAAGCAGACCGATTATCATTTTGTGATGAACGATAGCCGGCTCCGCGTTAGCAACAAAACAGTTACGGGCACCATTCAGAGCGACAGCATTGAAGAGGTGCTGAACTTCCTGTTAATGGGAACGGATATTTTGTACAAGATCAAGAAAAAACAAATAACCCTCATACCACCAGGCCAGGCGCATACGCTGAGCCCCGTGCTGGTTCGGGATGCAGGGTCTACGGCACGGCTATCCCAGGGAGGTGTCGCGATGACCCTGGTATCACAGGCTGAGACCATCGTCACCGGAACCGTAACGGAAGCTGACGGAACAGCTCTGCCAGGCGTGAACGTCGTAGTACGAGGTACAACGCGTGGCGCAGTTACTGATCAGGATGGAAAGTTTTCAATATCGGTTGACTCGAACAATGATATTCTGGTGTTTTCATTCATTGGTTATGTTACGCAGGAAGTGCCTCTTAATGGGCAAACCACTTTAAGCATTACACTTGCCTCCGACACACAGACTTTGAACGAAGTGGTCGTCATGGCTATGGTACGCAGGAGAAGAAAGATGTTACCGGTGCTATTGCGTCAGTGAAGGGCACAGACATCGAGAATCTTCCTGTAGCGTCAGCGACGCAGTCTTTACAGGGACGCGCGTCGGGTGTAAACATTGTTCGTAACGGAGGCGCACCGGGCAACGCCGGGTCTATCCGCGTTCGCGGTATTGGTACAATCAATGATGCCGATCCTTTGATTGTTATTGATGGGGTTCCGGCTACTAACATCAACGACGTCAACCCCAACGACATCGAATCAGTTGAAATATTAAAAGATGCCTCTGCCAGTGCGATCTATGGAACACGTGCTGCCAATGGTGTTGTTATTGTGACTACAAAGCGCGGTAAGTTTTCTCAGCCTATGCACTTTACAGTCAATGCCTATACAGGCGTATCAAACAAGATTAAAACCGTGGATGTGTTGGATGCACCCACGCTGGCGATGCTGAAACGCGAGCGTTATACAAACGACGGTTTAGCGATCAATCCCATCTGGGAAGACACTCAGTATCAGACGCAGAAAACGAACTGGCAGGATCAGCTTCTCGGACAGGGTAAGACCAACAACCTTGACGTGACGCTGACAGGAGGGGGCGAAAACTCTTCGTTCTCACTCACAGGTGGCTACTACGATGAGCAGGGGATATCAAAAACTCATTCTACAAACGCTATAGCATGCGTATCAATTCTGATCACAAGATTGGAAAGCGATTTAAGATCGGTCAGAATCTGCAGATCGTGAACCAAACAGAATCAGCGCCGAATACTTTATCAGCGCAGGATGGTTTGATTTGGAGTGCGATTCGTTTTCATCCGGGGTTGCCGGTGAAGAATCCCGATGGCACTTATAGCACGTCACAGATCAGCTCTGAGTTTGGCGACATTAACAACCCGATCTTCACAGTCGATACTCAGGACAAGGATCAAAATCGTACGCGCATGCTGGGATCACTTAACGGTGAGGTGCTGTTCGGATTCTATCGTGTTTCCCTATTAACCTTAGCAATACGTAGTT
>JASGJX010000025.1:0-275247 GCA_049840655.1 Chryseolinea sp. | reverse complement strand
AGCACCTTGACCACCAAGGTTACCAGCAAGACCGGGCTCACCGCCGCCGACACCTTCTATTTTGGCAACGTGGTCGCCGAGACCGGCGATTCGCCCGCGAACACCAACGTCGACCTCGTTGACCTAGGGCTTATTCGTGCCAATCAGACCCCTCGTGGAACCGTAGGAATTTCAAGCTTGTATGATTTGGACAGAAATGGCATGGTAGATTTGGTGGATCTGGCGTTAGTCCGGGCCTACCAGACGCCGCGGGGCTCGTTACCGCTGATTACGGTCTGAGATGTGGAGTCGACTGGTTTCCGGCATTCAGGCCGTCCGGAGACGCTTAAGGAGAGGTTAGAAATGCATCTGCTCAAACTCACACGGCTGGCGTGGATGCCGCCGTTGTTGCGGTCGCCGCCCCTTCGTGGGCCGCGATGTCGCTCTCGATCGACGAAACTCAGGTCCCGATCAGCCCGAGCACCACGCTCACCATCCGACTGGTCGGCGACACGCAAGTCACGGATGCGACGCTCAACATCGAGTTGAACGCCCTGTCGAATCCGAAGCCGAATTTCACCTACAGCACCCTGACCCCGCTCGCGCTCGACGATCTGGATTTGAGCGGTGGAATCGCGTCTAGCGGGTCGACGTACGTGACTTACGAGGACCTCTATTACCCCGCCTTCAATATCGATGGTTTCGGCCCGGTGACGCCGAACGGCGTTCTCGCCCGGTTTACCATCGATACCTCCGGATTGAGTGACGGCGATCAGTTCACCGTCAACTTCAACAGCGAATTCCCGTCCACGTTCCTCTATCAGTCTGGACAGACGATCACGCCCGTCAGCCTGACCAGTGGCGGGCCGTTCTCGATCACCGTCGCGGTCCCCGAACCCAGCACGCTCGCGTTCATCGCGGCGCTCGGCGGGCTGACGCTCCTGCGTCGTCCGCGGGCTTGCAATTGCTGATCGGATCCGGCACAATGCTCGGCTCAAATCGAGGAGCTCGCCGAAACGCGGCTCCTCGTTTGTTTGGCGGTCTTTTCCGCCTGGTAGGCGATCGTCGAGAGGCGTGGGTGTGTAGCTCGCGAAGGTAGACGAAGCGAATCGGACGCGCGGTTTGAACCGATTCGGGCCTGTGGGTTGCGTCTTGAGTCGACGCGCCGGTGCCGCGGCCGGTCCCCTTCGGAGCTTCTTCGCAATCAATCCCGGTACCCGAGGATCGGCGGAAACGTCCGCTGAACCGTCGTTTCACCGGGCACGAGCCACTACCCGATGGTGTAACGGTAGCACAAGAGTTTTTGGTACTCTTTGTCCTGGTTCGAATCCAGGTCGGGTAGCTCCTCCGATTGCCGGTTTTCGATTTCCGATTTCTGAATGAAATGAGCCGAATCGTCGCACGCGATCGAATTATTTGCGATTGGTGTGTGGCAGGTTAGTCTTTCCCCCTCTTCCATTCGGCAAATTGGCATTCGGCAACCGGAAATCACAATGGTATCAAGCATGGCGACCCCGCTCGACTCGTCCAAGATCAAGATCTTCACCGGCCGGGGCAATCCGGAGCTGGCGCAGGACATCTGCGACTATCTCAAGCTCCCGATCGGTCGCGGGCGCACCGAGCTGTTCCCCGACGGTGAGTGCATCGTCAAGGTCGAGGAAGACGTGCGCGGCCGAGACTGCTTCATCGTCCAGCCGACCTGCTTCCCGACCAACGCCCACCTGATGGAGCTGTTCATCTGGATCGACTGCCTCCGTCGCGCCAGCGCCAAACGCGTCACCGCGGTCGTCCCCTACTTTGGCTACGCCCGTCAGGACCGCAAAGATGAGGGACGCGTCCCCATCACCGCAAAACTCGTCGCGAACCTGATGGAACGCGCCGGC
The DNA here is from genome assembly GCA_049840655.1 of Chryseolinea sp. Classification (GTDB taxonomy): domain Bacteria; phylum Bacteroidota; class Bacteroidia; order Cytophagales; family Cyclobacteriaceae; genus Chryseolinea. Next base: position 273,385 of record JASGJX010000025.1, on the reverse strand, counting down.
GCCGACCGCGTCGTGAGCGTCGATCTGCACGCCGCCCAGGTGCAGGGATTCTTCGACATCCCCGTCGATCATCTCAACGCCAGCCCGGTGATGTGCAAGTGGTTCAAGTCGCTCAAGAGCACGAACCGCGTCTTCGTCTCCCCCGACGTGGGCAACGTGAAGCGCGCCCAGGCTTACGCCAACATCATGGGCGGCGAGATCTGCATCATCGACAAGCGCCGCAAGAGCGGGTCGCAGACGGAAGCCAAGCACATCATCGGCGACGTCGAAGGCAAGAACGTCCTCATCGTCGACGACATGATCACCACCGCCGGCACCGTCACCGAGGCGTGCAAGATCCTCAAAGACAACGGCGTGAAGGACATCTACATCGCCGCGACGCACGCGGTGTTCGCCCCGCCGGCGCATGGAGCGCCTCGCGAAGGCGCCGTTCAGCAAAATCGCGGTGACGGACACGATCCCGATCGGCAACCGCGCCGACGCGATCAAGGACCGGCTTGTGGTATTGAGCGTCGCCGAACTGTTCGGCGAAGCGATCGCCCGCATCCACCGCGACGAGTCGGTGTCGGCATTGTTCAAAGAAGACAACAACGGAAGTGGTAAATAGTGTCGAGTGCGGAGTGTCGAGTGAATCATTCGACATTCGTCACTCGCAACTCGACACTCAACTGAGGAGTTAAGGAATGTCAGCCCCCATCGCCATCAAAGCAGACAAGCGTGACGCGCTCGGATCGCACGAACCAGCGGCTTCGCAAGACCGGGCTCGTCCCGGCGGTCGTGTACGGACACCACCAGGACGTCCTCCCGCTGCAGATCAACCGCAAGGAGATCGCGTCCCACATCGCGCACGGCTCGCACCTGTTCAACCTGACCATCGGCGGCGCCAATGAGTCGGTGCTGCTCAAAGACGTGCAGTACGATGCCTTCGGGCAGGAAGTGCTCCACGTCGACTTCGCTCGCGTCGATCTGAACGAGCGCGTGACCATCACCGTCTCCATTGAGCTCAAAGGCGAGCCCAAGGGTGAGAAGGAAGGCGCCGTGCTCCAGCAGATCCTCAACGAGCTGGAAATCGAGTGCGTGGTGACCGAAATCCCCGACGTGATCACGGTCGACGTCGCGCATGGGCAAGGACGAGCAGCTGCACGTCAGCGACATCAAGCTGGCGGGCTCGATCAAGGTCCTGACCGACGCCGAGCAGGTGGTCTGCAAGGTCGAGGAAATCCAGGAAGAACTGCCCGCGGCTGAAGAAGGCGCCGCGACCGAGCCCGAAGTGCTCAGCGACAAGAAGGAAGAAGCCCCGGCGGAAGAAGCGAAGTAAGGATGGAGTGGAGAGTGGCCGGTGCTCAGTGGTCAGAAACGCTGATCACTTGTCACTGAACACTGACCACCATGAAACTGATCGTCGGTCTCGGCAATCCCGGTTCGGAGTACGTGGGCACCCGGCACAATGTCGGGTTCGACGTGGTCGACCGGCTCGCCGAGAAGCTCGGGTGGGTTCGCCCGGGCGATTTCGATCGGGTGGCGCGGACGAAGTTCGACGCCCTTTCGGTCGACGGGCTGGTGGATGTCACCAGTTCGGGCCAGGAAAAGCTGCTGTTGCTCAAGCCGACGACGTACATGAACCTGTCGGGACGGAGCGTGCAGCAGGCGATGGCGTTTTATCAGCTGTCGCACCGCGACGTGATGGTGGTCCTGGACGACCTGGCTCTGCCTTGTGGCAAGATTCGCCTCCGCGGATCGGGCAGCAGCGGCGGGCATAACGGTCTGAAGGACATCGAAAAGATGCTCGGCACGAATGCGTACCCTCGCCTTCGCGTCGGGATCGATCCGCCGCCTCAGTTTGTCCCCGGACGCGACTACGTCCTGGGCAGATGGTCGGCGGAGCAGAAGGAAAAGATCAACCCCGCTCTCGACCGCGCGTGTGGCGCGATCCTGACGTGGGTCGACCGCGGCATCGAGAAAGCGATGTCGCAGTTTAATGTGGATGAAAAGTGATGAGTGTTCAGTGACCGGTGGCCAGACATGCAGTGCGAACTTCTGACCACTGACCACATGCCACTGGCCACTATTAAGACAGGCGGTCGGACACCAAGCCGACCAAACCCAGGCTGGAGTAAGTGAATTATGGCGAAGAAAGACCAATACGAAGGCATGTTCCTGTTCCCGGGCAACGCGGAAGTCGAAGCATCGACCAAGCGCGTGCAGTCGATCATCGAAGCGCACGGCGGACAGGTCATCGTGATCAAGAAGTGGGACGAGCGCAAGCTCGCTTACGAACTCAAGAAGCAGAAGCGCGGGCTCTTCATCCTCGCGTACTTCACCGCGCCCGGCCCGGCGATCGCGCAGGTCAACCGTGACGTGAACCTCTCGGACGACATCATGCGTGTGCTCATCACCGACGCCTCGCACCTGACCAAGGACGAGATGGAGAAGGTCGAGCCCCAGCCGATCGCGCCCCCGCCCACGTACGGCGACCGCCCCAGCTTCGAAGGCGGCTTCGGTGGCGGCGGGTTCCGTGGCGGCGACCGCGGTGGCGATCGCGGCGGGTTCCGTCGTCGCGACGAGGAACCGGCGAACACGTGAGCTTCCGCATCGTGTAGGGTGGGCTTCAGCCCACCGGGAATGGTGGGCTGAAGCCCACCCTACAAGGGACGCACCATGGCCGACGTAAACAAAGTCATCCTCATCGGTCGCCTCACCCGCGACCCGCAGCTGAAGTACCTGCCGTCCCAGACCGCGGTGTGCGAGTTCGGGCTCGCGGTGGGTCGCAAGTTCAAAGCGGCGTCGGGCGAAATGCGCGAAGAGACGACCTTCGTCGACTGCGCCGTCTTCGCCAAAGGCGCCGAGATCTTCCAGCAGTACATGGCCAAGGGTAAGCAGGTCTACGTCGAAGGCCGGCTCAAACTCGACCAGTGGGAAGACAAGCAAGGTGGCGGGAAGCGGTCGAAGATGTCCGTCGTCGTCGAGAACTTCCAGTTCCTCGGCGACCGTGGCGGCGCCGGCGGCGGTCAGCAAGGCGGCGGCGAATACGACCCCGGTCAAGCCCCCGCCCGTCCCCCGCAGAATCGCGGCCCGCAACGCGCCCCCCAGCAAGCGCCACAACAAGCCCCCTACGACGACTCGCAGGGACAGCAATTTACCGAGGATGATATCCCGTTCTAGAAATAGAGCAGAAGTGGTCAGTGGTCGGTGTTCGGCCATTTCTGACCACCGATCACTGACCACTAACCACTACTGAACCAATGGCTGCGGCCGCTCTTGCATCGCGTGATGCGGGAAACGAGCCGCTAACTGTTCTCACGAGGACAACCATGAGCAAGACCGTCAAAGTGCTTCTGAATGAATCCGTCCGTCACGTCGGCCGCGTCGGGGACGTCGTCGACGTCAAGCCGGGCTTCGCCCGCAACTTCCTCCTTCCCAAGGGCCTCGCGGTCGAACCGACCAAGGGCAACCTGAAGAAGGTCGAAGAGCGCAAGAAGGAAATCGAGCGCCTCGAGAAGGAAAAACGCGCCGAGCAGGAAGCGCTGATCAGCGCCTGACGGGCGTCGAAGTCACCCTCGAACGCCGCGCCAACGAGCAGGGACACCTGTTCGGCTCGGTCGGCGCCGCCGACATCGCTCACGCGCTGGAGACCCAGGGCTTCAGCGGCATCGAGGCGTCCGACATCAACCTGCCCGGCAAGCTCGATCGCATCGAGAAGTACACCGTCACGGTGCAGTTCGCCGACGACCTGTCGACCGAACTGAAGGTGTGGGTCGCCCCCGACGCCGACAGCAAGAGCGCCATCGACGCCTACGCCAAGCAGAAGTCCGAAGAGGCCGCTGCCCAACCGAAGGCGCCGAGCAGGCCTGATCGCGTTGTCACAACCAACGACCGCGCAAAGCCCCGGCTGTCAGCCGGGGCTTTCTTCTTGCGCTTGAACACCCGTCGTTGAAACCCGGTGGAAAACCTATCGCGAACCGCACGTTTTGATCGTCTCCCGTGCGATCCGGTTACACTCCGCCTCAGACAACGAGCCGTCTTCGGACGCTCGTCCCAAACGCCCGCGGCGCACAGCGTTCACGGAGGTGGCTCACAGGGAGAACAAAGGACTTCCCCTGCGACCGCTGTGCGACGCGGGTTTATTCGTTCAACGCTGGCGCTGCGGTATCCGCTCGATTTGAGTCGGTGCGGGTATGCGTCGCCGGTCGACATGCACGATCGCAAGTTTGTTTGCCCTTTGTTCGCGTCGGCTTTGCGGTAAAATCTGCTCCCGATCCAAGGATGGTCCCGATGTCCGAGCCCCTTCGCCTGCCCGCCACGCCCGATCAGTTCGACAAGCTGCCTCCCCACTCGATCGAGGCCGAGCAGTGCCTGCTGGCATCGCTGATGCTCGACAAGGAACTCGTCGGGCAAGCGGCGCCGATGATCGTGCCGGATGCGTTCTACCTCGCCGACCACCAGATCATCTACACGATCATCCTCCACCTCTACGAAGCCAACCGCCCCATCGACGCGGTCATCCTTCGCGAGGAACTCCTCAAGCGCGGCCAGCTCGAAGAGATCGGCGGCACCGCATATCTCGCCGAGGTCCTCAACACCGTTCCCAGCGCCGCCAACGGGCTTCACTACGCCCAGATCGTCCGCGACAAGTTCCTGCTGCGCCAGCTCATCAGCGTCAGCAACGATGCCATCCGCGAAGCCTACGCGCCGCACGAAAGCGTCGATGTGATCATCGACCGTGCCGAGAAACGCGTCTTCGACATCGCCGACAAGAAGATCTCCAGCGCCATGACCGCGCTGGGCGACATTGCGATGCAGGTCTACGAGCTCCTCGAAGGCGAAGGCCGCCGCGGCCTCCCCACCGGCTTCTACGAACTCGACGACATGCTCAACGGCCTGCAAGGCGGCGAAATGATCATCGTCGCGGCGAGGCCCTCGATGGGCAAAGCCCAGCCGCTCGATTCCCGCGTCCTCACCGCGGCCGGCTTCAAACCGATGGGCGATCTCCGCGTCGGCGACGCCCTCGCGTCTGTGGACGGGGCGACCTCGTTCGTCACCGGCATCTTCCCGCAAGGCGAGCGACAGGTGTACCGCCTCACCTTCGCGGACGGTCGCTCGACCGAGTGCTGTGCAGAGCATCTTTGGCGCGTCCACTTCCGCCAATGGGAGAAACCACGCGTGCTCACCACCGCGCAGGATCATGGAGATGCTGTTGCGCAAACGTTATCGCAATCGTCTCTGGATCGAGACATTCTCCGGCGAATTCGGATCCGACGAGGCGCTTCCGATCGACCCCTGGCTGCTCGGCGTCCTCATCGGCGACGGTTCGCTCGGGGGTTCGTCGCTCCGCTTCTCGACCGCCGCGCCGAACTTCTGGAGAAAGTGCAATCGAGCATCGGCGCGTCGATGACCGTCTCGCACGCTGGCGCGTATGACTACCGGATCGTGCAGAAATCCGGCGGCAAACAGGCGGGCGTTCAAGGCGCTGTCGCCAATCCGCTCACCGCTGCACTCCGGCAACTCGGATTGTGGGACAAGAACGCCGAGCAGAAGTTCATCCCCGGCTGCTACCTGACCGCCCAACGCGAGTCGCGCTGCGCTTCTCGCCGGCCTGCTCGACACCGACGGATGGGTCGAATCGTTCGGCGTGATCCGCTTCGCCACCTGCAGCCCGCAACTCGCCAGGGACGTCGTCGATCTCGTCCGCTCACTCGGCGGCAGCGCCTCGTTCTTCCCGAAAAAGACAACGTACACGCACCAAGGCGTAAAGAAGTGCGGACAGCTCTCCTACGTCTGCAACATCCAGTTCGCCGACGCTTCATCGCTCGAACTGCTCAAAGCCAAGCTCGACCGGCTGACAGTCAAACCGCGCATGCGCCGGCGCCGGCTCAACATCCAGTCCATCACGCCGACGCGCGTTACGCAGACGCAGTGCATCGCGGTAAGCCATCCGGATCATCTTTACGTCACGGACGATTATGTCGTGACCCACAACACCGCATTTGCAATGAATCTCGTCGAAGCGATGGCGGCTGCGGGGCATGCGTGCGCGGTGTTCTCATTGGAAATGAGCAAGCAGCAGTTGGCACAGCGCATGATGTGCTCGCGTGCCCAGATCGATGCGCAGGCGCGTCCGCAAGGGGTTGCTGAATCCGAACGAGTTCCGCCGGCTCGCGCAGATGGTCAACGAGATGCACAAGATGCCCATCTGGGTGGATAACGCGCCCGGGCTCACCGTGCTCGAACTCCGCGCCAAGTGCCGGCGTCTCAAGCAGCAGCACGACATCAAAGCCGTCATGATCGACTACATGCAGCTGATGGACAATCCGGGACCCGAGTCGCGTCAGCAGCAGATCAGCGAAATCTCGCGCGGGATCAAAGCGGTGGCGCGCGAGCTGAATGTGCCCGTCATCGCGCTCTCCCAGCTCAACCGCGCCAGTGAAGGCCGCGACGGACACCGCCCGCGCATGAGCGACCTGCGCGAATCGGGCTCGATCGAGCAGGACGCCGACGTCATCGCACTGCTCCACCGCGAAGACTACTACCGCCAGACCGAGCCCGATTTCATCCCCGACAACATCGCCGAGATCATCATCGCCAAGCAGCGTAACGGACCCACCGGCACCGTGAAGCTCACCTTCGACAACAAGACGACGACGTTCAAGAACCTCGCGAGCCAGGTGGATGCGATATAGAACTCGCGCCTCCGCGAACGCCTATGGTGCTGGCCCATGGGCTTTATCGAGGATTAACGATCGATCGATCGCTTCTTCAACTCACGCAGTAACATCACCCCGTTCGGCGCCGTCAGGTCCGCGCCCATTTCGGTGACCAGTTCCGGGCGTTGGGTGATGATTCTTCCCCCGACGATGGCGAGCCCGCGGTAATCGCGGCGGCGGAGGTCGGTGATGAGGCGTTGGGCGGGCGTGATGCCGCGGTCCTGTCCGAGGCTCATCAGCACCGCTTGCGGCTGGAGGCGGCGCACCTCATCCGCGACCGTCGCTCGGTCGGTCGAGGGCAGCCACGCGATGCGCCAGTTCGCGGTGCGCAGGAAATCGCAGACCATGCGAAGCCCGATGAGATGGCTTTCCTGCGCCACCCCGGTCGCCAGCGCAAGCGGTCCGGACGTCTGCTCGGGCACGAAGATTCGTCGTACGCGACGGATCAGGCGCACGGTGTGATGCGTGATGAAATGCTCGTCCGTCACCTGGATCGCGCCGCGCGCCCACAGCGTGCCGCTGAGACGCAGCGCGGGCTCGAACAACCGCATATATACGATCGGCGGGCGCCGCGCACCATCGCGTGGTCGACCAACCGCTCAGCCGCATCCACGCGACGCCGGTACAGCGCCATCCAGTACCGACGGTAGTTCGGGAACCGCGATGATCGCGGATTAGGAAGGGAATCGCCCATGCCGATCGCATTTTAGCCCGTCACAGCCGTTCCGGGCTACCCACTTCGAACGCCGGTGCTTCACCCGCGTCGCAACGCAGACAGTTCAGCGACATCCCGATGTGCCTGGCACGCCCTTCGGCGCTGAGCACCCATTCGCGTCGTACCAGAGGCGGATCGTGACGAACGTGCTGATAGTGCCCGCACGCGAGCCTGGCACGCCAGTGCCCTTCGTCATCCAGATCGAACCCAATGATCGGCTGAAGCATCGCGGGCGTCTCCTGTCGCACGATTGTACGCGGCGCGTCGGGCGCTGCCGCGCAGCGCGTCAAAAGGCAAATCCAGGAAATCTTTCGTCGATTTCCTAAGCAACTCGCGGCGCACTGCGCAGTTCGACCGACAAACGCGAAGCGCCGCGGGCTATATGGAGGACGTCTCCGCGCACGCGGATTCCGCGCCGTGAGTACGGTGCGAGCGGCGCGTGGACCGTCCGCAGCAAGTGAACGGATGCCCGTGCTACACGATGCTACAAATTCAAAAACGCCTCTTTTGTAACATCGAGCCAGAGGCATTTGCGGGATTGTCCGAACGCGGTTGTCGCGTAGCATGGAAGGACTTCTCACGAGGGAATCTGTGATGATCAGAACATTCAGTATGCTGGGACTGGTGGTAGGCGTTGTCGCGCTCGTCGGTTGCCGGAGCGATCCGGCGCGGGATCGGTCGGACAACGCGGTCAATACTCTGCTCGATGCCAAGTCGGCGCTACTCGCCGGCGAGAAGCAGGTGGCGCAGCAGCAGGACAAGCTCGCGGCGCTCAAGAGCGGTTCGGGCGATCTCCGGCCGGCGTTTAACGCGTTTCGCGACCAGATCCCCGTGCTCCTCGCCGAAGCGGATCGACTTCGCCTCGAGACGAGCACGGTGCACGATCAGGCGACCGAGTTCACCAGCAACTGGCAACGCGAACTCGCGACGATCCAGAACCAGGACCTGCGCAGAAAGGCGAGGAGGCGCGCCAAGGAGGTGCGCCGAACGCTACCTGCGCATCGACGAGCTCTACAGCGAAGTGAACACGGCGTACTCGAGGTATTTGTCGGAGCTGAAGGATCTGGACACCTACCTCGTGAACGATCTCAACTACCCGGCGTTGCAGACGGCGCGACAGTGGTTCGATCACGCGCAGGAGTCGGGCGAGGCGCTGCGGTCGAGCATTCGCACGCTCGCGAGCGAACTGGGGACGACGACCAACGTGCTCTCGCCCGTCCCCGTGCCGATGCCTTCACAGCCGTCGCAGCAAAAGCCGGCAACCAGCGAAACGAACCCGCCTTCGCTGCAAGATGCGACTTCATCGCGGGTATCGCAGCGCACTCCCGGCACGTCACAACCTTCGACGACGCGCCCGTCGAATCCGCTGGAAGACGTCGCGCCGTAGACGCTTCGCGACGCGTAGGATCAGAAACCATGCGCGCAGTCATCTTCCCATCGCCGGAACAGATCACGGTGAGCGACGTCGGGGAACCGACGTGTGCGCCCGATGAAGTGATCGTCAAGATCGCCCGGGCGGGCTTGTGCGGGACGGATGTCCACATCTGGCGGAACGAGTATCTGTCGAAGTTCCCGCTCGTGCCGGGGCACGAGTTCGTCGGGGAGGTGGTGGAAGTCGGTCGCGACGTGGACTTCGTCAAGACTGGCGTGCACGTGGCGGTCGACCCGAACATCGACTGCGGGCACTGCGACTTCTGCCGGCGACGTCAGAACAACCAGTGCAAAAACTGGCAAGGCGTGGGGATCACCCGGCAAGGCGGATTCGCGCAGTACGTCGCGGCGCCGGCGCGACTGGCGTACCCGGTGCCCGACGACATCGACGACGCGCAGGCGGCGTTCATCGAGCCTCTATCTTGCGTCGTGCACGCGATGCAGCGCCTCCCCATGGAGCCCGGCGACGACGTGCTGCTCCTGCGCCGGTCCGATCGGGCTGGTGTTGATGCAGATGCTCAAACTCCGCGGCGCGTCGCGGCTGGTCGTGGTCGATAAGCAGGCGCATCGGCTGGAACTTGCCAAGACGCTGGGAGCGACGCACACGGTCGTCGCGGGCGCGGATCAGGCAGAGATGCTCCGGGCACTCGCGCCCGATGGTTTCGCGGTCGTCGCCGACGCGACGGGCGTGCCGACGGTGATCGAACGGGCGTTCGATCATCTGCGTCCGTACGGGCGATTTCTGCAGTTCGGCGTGGCGCGCGCGGGCGCGACGGTGCCGATCGAGCCGTTCCGGGTCTTCAAGAACGACTGGACGATCGTCGGGACGTTCGCGCTGTGCTACACGTTCGAGCCTGCAATCGCGTTGCTGGCATCGGGCGCGCTCGACGTGAGCCCGCTGATCAGTCACACGCTCCCGCTCGAGCGATTCGCCGAGGGTTTCGACGCGTTTCGGAAGGGGCAAAGCCTCAAGGTGCAGTACGTGCCCTGAGAATGGTGTGTGAAACCGGTTCGAGCCGATATATTGACGATGATGCGAAACCTACATGCCCTTGCAGCGACGGCGGTGATCGGGGGGTCGATCATGATCACGTACGCGCAGACCACGCGGCCGGTCGAGCCTGCGAAGGACGTGCTGAACCAGATGCTCGCGCCGGACAAGAACAACAATGTCCGTCCGCTGCAACCTTTGAACACCCCCGCCGCCGCGGATGCGACGTCGGGCGCAGGCGACGGCGCCGAACGCGCCGAAGCTCAACGTGCTCCGCGAAGGCAGCTATATCGTCGATCGCATCGGGCGCCTGTCGAAAACCAGCGACCCGCAGCAATGGGAATTTGCGTTCGAGTCGGACGGGCAGGCACTGAAAGATCCGCCCGTTGTCGTCCTGCCGAATCTGAAGCTGATGATGATGGAAGATCAGCTCAAGGAAACACGTCGCGATCTGAAGTTCCGCGTGACCGGCATGGTGACCGAGTACCGCGGCCGCAACTACGTGCTGCTGGAGAAGGTGGTTGTGGTCGCGGAGTAAATTCCGATTCGACACGACTACCCAAGCCAGGACCGTGAGGTTCTGCGTCCTCGTCGCGGATGAAGACACTGGGCCTTACGCCTCTGGCTTCGATGGACCGGTCTCCGCGATCGCTCACGCGTTGACCGTCATTTTGCCCTTGTCCGCGGCCTGCGCGGTTTTGCGGGCGGTTTCCTTCTGCTCGGCCATTTCCTCGACGGTCTTGGTGTGCACGCGGGCGGCGCCGTCGGTTCGACGCAGCTTCACGCGCGTGCCCGACTTGTCGTGATCCGCCAGCCGTGCCTTGGAGAGCGGGATTTCGCTCGCGTACTGGGGGAGCCATTGCGCCTGCGCCACCAGCATCTCGTCGGTCATCTGCCAGACCTCTTCCGGGTCGCAAACGGCGCCGACGAGCGGGTCATGCAGCATCGCCTGCTTGAGGATTCCACGGTTATAGACGCACAGGACTTTTGGCGCAGAGGTTGCTTTCTTCACAAGAGCGGCAGCATCAGCAAGCTGCGATTCGTTCGCAGCGATGAGTTTCTCGCCCTCATTTTCCTTGTGCAACGCAATGGCTATTTGCCGGATGAACTTCTTCGAATCATCCCAATTCTGCTTTCGGTCTACAATGACAAGCTTGATATTTGTGGCACGCAGTTGGGCAAGGACTGCGTCATCCACGTACTCCTTTTCTGCAATTACCATGGTGGGCTTTAGACTGATGATACCCTCTGCACTGATCCCGGTACGGTATCCTATCGAGGGCAACTGTTGGATGCTCGCCGGATAAAGACTTGTCCTGTCGGAGGCGATGATCTGATCACAGTTGCCGAGCGCACAAACTGTTTCAGTGAGTGCACTTCCCGCAGTGATGATCCGTTCCTGCGCGCGAGATATTGATAAGCCTGTAATGTGGATACTGGCGATTAAAAAAAGAACTCTGAGCAGCATCATTGTTTAGATTAATTCTAAACAAAAGTATAACGGTGCCGCTACCTGCGTCAATCGCCTGTAAATGGCATTTTGGATTCGCTTGCAGTGGGGAAGAACAACTAGCCTGTGCTTGGTAAGTGCTTATAGCTTAAAGAGGGTAGGAAGGTACCATCAGTCTTGAGTCCCTGGTCCTAGGTCCTGGTTTGTTATTAGTATTGAAAGTATTTGCAGGTGCGTAGTTAAAAAGCATCCGGCTATATATCTCGCTTCTCTGACCTGTTCAAATGAAGAGAAATACAGCGAAGAGCCTTAATGCTAAGGTGCAACGATCTGAAGTAACTACAGCTCGCGCGACTTACCCGACGTCGTAACTTTTATAGAAGTCTTGTCATTCCTTGCCAGCACATGAACGCCTGGTTCCGTGTGGTTGTCCAGTAGCACCAATCCGGAACCTTGTTGGTTGGCTCCAACTTTAACCCGGATTGTTCCCTCCTGATCCATTAACCTGAGAACAACTTCGTCCTCGACTTTAATGGAAGCACGGCGTGCGCCGTTGGCATCGATCATTTCGAATTCCTGGACAGTTATCTTCTCAAACTTTGTTTGAAATGGCCGGTTGCCAGTTAGAATGAAGAATCCTATCACCAGAAGGAATCCCAACAAATTCGAATTGCACTTCATAATTGAAAATTGTTAGTGTTTGGACGCAATTGTATGCTACGCTAACGAAGTTAACGATGGCTCTGGCATAATTAGGCAGGCTGTGACGAATCGTCAAAAATCTTGATCAAAGGGAATCACTTGGCTTTGATCAGCCCGAAGTCAAGGGCGTAGATCACGAATTCCGTCGGTGACTTAATACTCAACTTGCGGATGATACTTTTACGATGCGTATGGACCGTATGCGGACTCAGGTGCAACTCGTCAGCAACTTTCTGGGTAGAATAACCAGACGCCAGCAATGTGAGTATTTCGGTTTCGCGCGCGGTGAGTGATGACGGTGTTACCTCTGGAGGTGAAGCAGAAAAGTGCTTCTCCATTATGATATCAAGGATCTTACTACAATAAAACTTCTCCCCCTTTGCCACGGCACTGATGGCCTGTGTGATCTCTTTGCGACTGCAATGCTTGGTAACATATCCGATCACACCAAGCTGCAGGACCTGCAGTATCGCCGCTTTATTGTTACCAGAAGATATAACAAGGACGTTGGTTTCTGGTGAGTGATTCCTGATCTCAGCCAAGTCGTCACGACTGATATACCCATCGAGGTCATAGTCGACAATGAGCACGGTGGGTGAATGTTCCTTCAACAGGGAGGGCAGTTCGTGGGCCGATCCAACGAAACCCAACACACTTACATCGTTCCGGTCCTCCAGAATATGCGCTATACCTGCCGCCGTGAGTGGCTGATTGTCCGCTATTAATACCGTTATCTGTGACGCCTCCACACTCATTGCTGCACCCTCGTTAAGGAACCGAATGCCGTATCTGATGATTGTCGCCCAATTGCGAACAAGCAGAATAGTACACGGCCTTTCAGGCCCTGGCAAATCACGTTTTGATTACTTAATAACCTGAACATCAGTGTACTCCCGTTCAAAAGGCCTTACGGCAAAGCACAATGATATCAGTTATTTAGAATTATTCCAAATAATCTTCCTTGACCACTTGATAGGAATTGCGAGGCAGCGAACTGTAGCGCCACAAGACGTTGCTACTTGAATTCCCGTACGACCTGTCGGAACTCATTCAGGATCATCGCAGTTGCTCCCCAGACCATTGCTCCATCCAGGATGAAATGCGGCGCCATCATTCTGAACTGTCCGGCAGCCACGATCTCCGATTCACTGACAGCATCATCGGGAAGAAGCGAATTCAGGTTGGCCGTAAGCACTGCCGCCACTTCGTAAGCGTCGGGACGATATCGCGGGACGTGATCGATCGTAGCGACTATTGGAGTAATGATGAAGTTGCTGGGGATGACAAAGAAGCTGCTAAGCTGACCAATCACTCTGGGCAGACTTCTATTCACGCCTATTTCCTCTTCGGCTTCCCTTAGAGCGGTTTCAACGGCAGTCTCGCCAAGCTCTGTTTTACCGCCCGGCAGGCTAACCTGTCCGCTATGCGCACCGATGTACTCCTGTCTTCTGATGATCGGAAAACAAATGCTGCCGTTGTCTTCATACAACAGGATCAATACAGCGCCCGGACGTGGCGGCAACTGATGAGTAAAGTTGGGCATGGTCTTATCAACAGCGCGTGCGCGCATCAAATCATGAGCCATCGCCCCCGGCAACGGAGTCGCCAGACGCTCCTTCAGAAATGACTCAAGATTGGATAGCGTCATAGCTGCCGGCATCTCCGCGATTTTTCAGTTGGTGACACGTCTCCCTGTTTGACTGCCTCCTCAAGATGAGTACAGGCTTGCTTACTTTTACCGGCAGCGAAATATGCATCTGCGAGATATAGATCGATACGCTCCACAAACGCATCCATAGAATGCGATTTCTCCAGAAGTCGGATAGCCTCCCCGTGATTCCCCTTCAATAAGTAATACAGCCCTTTGTTCCTGTATGCCCAGGCGTTGTCGGGATCACTGATGATGCTATTGTCGATGTCCGTCCTGCCCTCTTCGAGCCGGTTTGTGAGCAGGGCGAGGTATCCGCGATTGTTGATGAAGTAGGCGTCGTCGGGTCTGATAGCAAGCGCCTTGTCGATCATGCGTGCAGCGGAGTCGTACTGCTTCTTTTCGATAAGGATCATCGCCAGCGTATTATAGATGTTGGCCTCGCCCTTGTCGATCTGTGCTGCCCTGGAAAGCACGATCCGCGCACTGTCGTAATTCTTTTGATAGTAATACACGGTGCCCAGGTTTACAATTATTTCAGCATTGCTTGCATCTCTTCGTTGTGCTTCACGAAACGCCCGACGTGCCCCGTTAAAATCGCGCAGGCGGGCAAGATTCAACCCGCGCATGAAGTACGCGACGGCTGTGTCCGGCTTAGCACCAATGATCTTGTCGATATCGGAAAGGGCTTTGTAGTATACCTTCAGCTCATAGGCCGTATTGGCTCTGTTGAAATAAGCGGTGAGGTAATCCGCTTTGCATTGGATGGCCTGGTCGTATTGCTCCATCGCCAGATCGTATTCCTTTTTGGAAAAGTAAAGCGTTCCCAAATTGTTCCAGGCGTCAGCGAAGCATGAATCGATCTTCAGCGCTTCTTTTAAGTAGTACTCGGCTTTCTCGGGCTGCCGATCCCGCAGCATGGCATTGCTTTGCCCGAGGAAGCGCTGCATACGGGTCTCCTTGCTGTCACCACAACCAGTTAGATATAACAAAACAAGTAACGCTGTTAGCCGAAAATTCAGGAAGTACTTCATAATCTAATGCGAAATAAACGCTGAGCTTTGAATTCGCCAACCATCCCGCTCAAGTGTTCCGGCCGATTCTCAAGTGATCCGAAACAGATTGATCACGATTGAGAGTCCTGCCCTGCCCGAACAGTTGTACGGGTACCAAATGCATCTTCAATCGGTTTCTGCCCACCAATAGTGGACCGGAAAGTCCGTTGAATCGTGAAAGCTACGGTTACATTGATTATCCCATTCAATTTTCTGAGGTATTATTTTGAGATACGTGAACAATTTGATTTCTTAGCAGCCGCAAAAAAGAAATGAAAGTAATCAGCAACATTCTGAGCCACCACCATCATCATGGAAACACCATGAGTGGCAAGGCTATGTTCTGATTCGAAAGAATATTCATAAGAAAGGCTTGCCACCACGTGGCAGGCCTTTTTTGTTTAACTACAAAACTATGTTAAGAATAGCCATTCAGAAATCAGGTCGTCTTCAAGAAGGATCGCTGGAACTGCTCAAGGAAAGCGGTCTCTCCTTCAGTAATGGAAAAGACCAACTTAAGACTCAGGCGAGAAACTTTCCTGTAGAGATCCTTTTCTTAAGAGATGATGACATTCCCCAGTACGTAGAAGACCGGGTAGCTGACGTGGGGATCGTAGGCGAGAACATCTATGTTGAGAAGCAGAAGAACAATGAGATTGTAAAGCGTCTCGATTTCGCGAAGTGCCGTCTCTCCATTGCCATCCCACGCGCGGAGACTTATGGCGGTATTCCATCACTAGACGGGAAGAACATTGCAACTACTTACCCTAACATTGTAAAGGGATTTTTGAAGAAGCACGGCATATCGGCAGGTATACATGAGATCAGCGGCTCGGTAGAAATCGCTCCAGGTATCGGACTGGCAGATGCCATCTGTGATATTGTTAGTACAGGAAGCACATTGTTGAGCAATGGCCTGAAGGAAGTCGAGGTGGTAATGCAGTCTGAAGCTCTGATCATTGCAACGCCAGGGCTAAGCGGCGAGAAGAAAGAGATACTTGACAAACTTCTGTTCCGGATAGAAGCCGTGAAGAAGGCGAAGAACAACAAGTACATTCTCATGAACTGCCCCAATGACGCGATCAAGCTTATTACAGACGTCATTCCGGGTATGAAGAGTCCTACCATCATTCCGCTTGCGAGACCGGGATGGAGTTCGCTTCATTCCGTTGTTGATGAAAATGATTTCTGGGAGAAGATCGATCTGCTGCGTTCATTCGGGGCCGAGGGCATTCTTGTGATCCCTATTGAAAAGATGATCGTGTAGCCACTACCAAGCTTTCAACCATGAAGATATACATCAATCCCGACAAGAATATTTGGTCCGAAATCTCCATTCGTCCTCAGTTGGCGCTTGACTTCCTTGAGAGCTCGGTCCGGAATGTTATGAACCGCGTGAAAGCCTCTGGCGACAAGGCGCTGCATGAATTGACGCTGCAGTATGACAAGGCCGATGTAAAACGTCTTCGTGTCACGGACGAAGAGTTCGATAATGCCGAGCGGGGGCTCTCACAGTCTTTGAAGGACGCGATCACTACTGCTGCCTCCAACATCAGAAAGTTTCACGCTGCCCAGCGACGCGAGACGATGTCAACAGAGACAACATCTGGTGTACTCTGCTGGAGGAAGGCTGTAGCCATTGATACCGTCGGAATTTATATTCCGGGCGGATCGGCGCCTTTGTTTTCAACTGTTCTGATGCTGGGCATTCCTGCATCACTTGCAGGTTGTCGCGAGGTGATACTCTGTACTCCTCCTGATGCCAGCGGCAATGTTAATGCTGCGATACTGTTCGCGGCTCGTCATGTAGGCGTAAAGAAAGTATTCAAGGTTGGCGGTGCGCAAGCTATTGCAGCGATGACGTTTGGTACGGAGTCCGTGCCGAAAGTTTATAAGATCTTCGGTCCAGGAAATCAATATGTAACCAAGGCAAAGCAGTTGGCTATGGAAGAGGGCGTCGCTATCGATATGCCCGCAGGCCCATCCGAGGTACTTGTTTGGGCTGATAAGACTGCTGATGCCAGTTTTGTTGCTGCCGATCTGCTCTCGCAGGCAGAACATGGCGAAGATAGCCAGGTGGTTCTGGTTACGAACGACGAACAACTCGTGGCTCCCATACAGGCGGCTATCCAGCAACAGCTTGCAACGTTGCCACGCAAGACCATTGCTGAAAAGGCGCTTGCGTCCAGCCGTGTAGTTGTATTGCCCGAACAGCAACGCGCTATTGAGTTTGTGAACGAATATGCGCCGGAGCACCTCATTATCAACACCGCAGATGCAGACCAGGTGGTCGACAAGATTACAAATGCTGGCTCGGTGTTTCTTGGCAACTATTCACCTGAGGCGATCGGCGACTATGCATCGGGCACCAATCATACCCTGCCCACCAATGGTTATGCCAGGTCATACGCTGGCGTATCCCTTGAAAGCTTTTGCAAGTTCATCACGTATCAGCGTCTCACCAAAGAAGGCACTTAGAAATCTCGGACCAGTAGTGGAAACTATGGCGGAAGCTGAACAACTCATCGGTCACAAGATGGCCGTTCGTGTTCGCCTCGACTCCCTGAACAATGACAATACTAAAAACTAAACTACTCAGGACCAAACTCAGCACTCAGGACTAACTACTCAGGACTAACCGGCTATGACAAGCAATACAACATTCAACGTAAACTCCCTCGTTCGCGACAACGTACGCCGGATGAAACCGTACTCGTCTGCGCGCGATGAGTTCAGTGGCGAGGCGGAAGTGTTCCTCGATGCAAATGAAAATCCATATCCGTCTCCCTACAACCGGTATCCCGATCCGCTGCAAACAGAAGTTAAACGCGCACTCTCTCCTATCAAAGGTATAGCTCCCGAACAGATCTTTCTCGGTAACGGCAGTGATGAGGCCATCGACCTTTTGATCCGCGCCTTTTGCGAACCGAACCGTGACAGCATCATCATCACCGAACCTACTTATGGAATGTATTCCGTATGTGCCAACGTAAACGCTGTGCGCATCGTGTCGATTACGCTTGATGAAAACTTCGATCTTGACTTGTCAAAGTTTCCATCATTGAACGATCCGGAATTAAAACTTATCTTCCTCTGCAGTCCGAATAATCCATCAGCCAACCTGTTGAACCGCGCGACGAATCTTCCAGCTGCTGGAGCAATTTCAGGGTATTGTTGTTGTAGATGAGGCCTATATCGACTTCACCGCCGAACCCGGCTTCATCCGTGAACTTGAGAAGTATCCCAATCTTGTGATCCTTCAAACCTTCTCGAAGGCCTGGGGCCTGGCGGGGCTTAGACTTGGAATGGCATTCGCCTCAAAGGAGATCATTACTATCCTGAACAAGATCAAGTATCCCTACAACGTAAACATCAGAACTCAGGAACTGGCGTTGGAGGCCCTGTCGAACAAGGACCAGAAGGAACGCTGGGTAAAGGAGATCCTGAAAGAACGCTCACGACTCATCGACGCTTTACAAGGGCTTGCCATCACACAAAAAGTATTTCCATCGGAAGCGAACTTCGTGCTGGTAAGGGTAACAGACGCTCCAGGTATTTACAAGCGTCTGATGAACCTGGGCATCATCGTACGCGACCGATCTGAACGTAAGGCTATGCGACAATTGCCTGCGTATCACGGTCGGCACGCCACGCGAAAACGACAAACTGATCGATGTGTTAAAACAAATTAACCCCTGACCAGATCCATCGAAAAAGATGGACGCTGCTTAAAATAGATCAATCAACAAATCAACAAGTCAACAAATGTTTAGGCGCGTTTTATTTATCGATCGTGACGGTACGCTGATCAACGAACCACCAGACGAACAGATCGACAGTCTAGAAAAGCTTGAATATTATCCTGGTGTATTCTACTGGCTTCGCCGCATCGTACTGGAGACATCCTATGAGCTGGTCATCGTTACCAACCAGGATGGGCTCGGCACCGATCGCTTCCCCGAGAATACCTTCTGGCCTGCTCAAAATAAGATGATACGCGCCTTCGAGAATGAAGGCATCCGATTCTCCGAAGTCTGCATCGACCGGTCGTTCCCAGCCGATAAAAAAACAACGCGAAAGCCTGGAACCGGCATGCTTACGCAATACATGACTCCTGAGTATGACCTGGCAAACTCCTTTGTAATCGGTGACCGGATCACAGATGTGGAGCTGGCGAAAAACCTCGGTGCTAAAGGCATCCTTCTCAATGATGACAGTTTTATCACGAAGCTTGAACAGGCGGGACTCACTTCATCCTGTGCATTGATCACAAAGAACTGGTCCGACATTCACGCCACGGTAACAGCTACACGCCGAAAGGCGGAAGTGAAACGCACCACAAAAGAGACGGACATTGACATCACCGTGAATCTCGACGGTCAGGGAGTTGCTGCCATCTCAACAGGCCTGGGCTTCTTCGACCACATGCTCGATCAGCTTGCGCGTCATGGCGGTATCGACATTGGGATCCGCGTTAAGGGAGACCTGCACATTGACGAACATCACACCATAGAAGACACAGCGCTTGCACTGGGTGAAGCTTTTGGAAAAGCACTAGGAGACAAACGCGGCATCGAACGGTATGGCTATTGCCTGCCTATGGACGACTGCCTCGCGCAAGTCGCCATCGACTTCGGAGGAAGACCCTGGCTCGTTTGGGAAGCAGAGTTCAAAAGAGAAAAGATTGGCGAGATGCCGACGGAGATGTTCTATCATTTCTTCAAATCGTTCTCTGACACTTCGAAGTGTAATCTCAACATCAAGGCCGAGGGAGTGAATGAACATCACAAGATAGAAGCCATATTCAAGGCATTTGCCAAGTCGATCAAGATGGCCGTACGCAAGGAAGGGAATCAGTTGCCTTCGACGAAGGGTGTCCTGTAGTTTGAAACATTGCTGAAGAATAAATGAAGATCGCAGTTATTAAATACAATGCCGGCAACATCCAGTCACTGTCGTTTGCACTCGAACGCATGGGTGTGAACTTTCAGATCACAGACGATGTAGAAGCCATTACCACCGCTGAAAAGGTAATCTTTCCCGGCGTGGGAGAAGCCAGTACAACGATGGCCTACCTGCGGGAACACAAGCTTGACGCAGTGATCAAGAACCTGAAACAGCCCGTGCTTGGAATATGTCTCGGCATGCAGCTCATGTGTGCACAGTCGGAGGAGAACGATGCGCATTGCCTTGGTATCTTTGATGAAATGGTAAGGCGATTTGTACCTCAGGGCGATATGAAGGTACCACACATGGGTTGGAACACTATGACGCTTACCGACTCGTGGCTAAGCAAGACACTGGATCAGGCCTACGCATATTTTGTGCATAGCTTCTATGTTCCAGTGAATCCTTATACTTCAGCTGTTACTGACTACATACAACCCTTCAGTGCCGCCATGCATAAGAATAATTTCTATGCCGTGCAGTTTCACCCTGAAAAGTCGGCAGAGGCCGGACAGGTGATATTACAAAATTTCCTAAGTGTATGAGAATCATTCCAGCTATCGACATCATTGACGGTAAGTGCGTGCGACTAACACAGGGCGACTACGCGCAAAAGAAGATTTACAACGAGAATCCTGTAGAGGTTGCGAAATCTTTTGAAGCAGCCGGGTTAACCCACTTGCATCTTGTCGATCTCGATGGAGCAAAGCGCGGACAGGTTGTAAACTGGCACGTAGTTGAATCCATTACCTCACAGACGGCCCTGCAGGTAGACTTTGGCGGCGGTATCAAGACCACCGAAGAAATAGAACGTCTCATCAAGCTGGGCGTGAAGCAGGTGAATCTGGGAAGCATCGCAGTGAAGCAGCCCGAAAAAATAACGGAGTGGCTAAAGCAATTCGGCCGCGACCGGATTATACTCAGTGCCGATGTCAAGAATGAAATGATCTCCATCAACGGATGGCAGCACGATTCTTCCATCAACATCATCACGTTCCTGCGTGACTACATACAGCGAGGAATTGCGCACGTGACCTGCACGGATATTTCGACTGACGGAATGCTGAGCGGTCCCAATGTGGATCTGTACAAGGTGTTGTTGCTGAGCTTCCCTCAGTTGCACGTCATCGCGAGCGGCGGGGTGAGCTCCATCGATGATCTTCGCGAATTGCAAACTATCGGCGTTGATGGAGTGATCGTCGGCAAGGCGATCTACGAAGGAAAAATAAGTTTAGAACAACTGGCTACTATATAGATGCTTACGAAACGCATTATACCATGCCTGGATATTAAGGACGGCCGTACCGTTAAGGGCGTAAACTTTGTTAATATACGGGATGCCGGCGATCCTGTAGAGCTGGGCGCATCGTATGCGGAGCAGGGAGCCGACGAACTGGTGTTTCTCGACATTTCGGCGACAAATGAAGAGCGCAAGACATTCGCGGCACTCGTAAAAGACATCGCACGTCACATCAACATTCCGTTCACCGTGGGTGGCGGCATTGGCAGCGTAGAAGATGTCGCTCCCCTGCTGGAAGCCGGCGCTGATAAAGTAAGTATCAACTCGGCGGCTGTACGCCGACCCGAACTTATCGACGAATTATCGAAGGCCTTTGGTGCTCAATGCATTGTTGTCGCCATCGACGCCCGTAAAGTTGATAACGCGTGGACCGTTCATACGCACGGCGGAAAGAAGCCCACTGACAAGAAGCTTTTCACCTGGGCGAAGGAAGCGCAGGAGCGCGGCGCCGGTGAGATCCTGTTCACCAGTATGGACCACGACGGAACGAAGAACGGATTTGCCATTGATTCACTTGCTAAGCTAAATCAATTGTTGACCATACCCGTGATTGCCTCTGGAGGCGCCGGCAACATGGGACATTTCGTTGATGCATTCGTGCTCGGCAAAGCAGACGCAGCGCTTGCGGCCAGCATCTTTCACTTCGGTGAAGTACCCATACCCAGCCTTAAATTATTCCTGAAAGAAAAACACATTTCTATCCGATAGCACCATGCTAAATTCATCCGCCATTAACTTCTCCAAACTAAACGGTCTCGTACCGTGTGTCGTGCAAGACTCCCGGACCCAGGCAGTTCTTATGCTGGGCTTCATGAACGAAGAAGCTTACAAAAAAACCATTGCTGAAAAGAAGGTCACCTTCTACAGCCGCAGCAAGAAACGACTCTGGACCAAAGGGGAATCATCCGGCAACTTTTTAACACTCGTCGATGTGTTGCTCGACTGCGATCAGGACACCCTATTGATCAAGGCTATTCCCGCGGGACCAGTGTGTCATACCGGTGCGGCTACCTGTTTTGGTGAATCAAACGCCACCTGGGATCTGAACACGCTGGAAGGAATTATTCAGGATCGTAAGGTCAATCCTCAAAAAGGTTCATACACCAATACGCTGTTCACGGCAGGCATCAACAAGATCGCTCAAAAGGTTGGTGAAGAAGCGGTTGAACTTGTTATCGAAGCAAAAGACAATAACGATGAGCTCTTTATGGGTGAAGCTGCCGATCTGCTCTATCATTACCTTGTGTTGCTTTCAGCGAAGAACATCAAACTGAAAGACGTACTGGGCGTCTTACAGAAGCGTCATCAAAAGAAGTCCTGACCACTACGAAGACCTAAAGTCGCTGGCATTGGTCGCCTCTTAAAGCCTTCTCCCGGTGACAACTGTTAGTGGACGTTGTGCCCTGGCGTTTGCCCTGCTTTCTGTGCAATATTGTGTACATTTTTCATTAGATCATTTGATGCACAATGAAATAATGTAGTTTTTGACCGAAATAACAGGCTTTCCCCTCAGAACTCCTCCTACAGCACAAGTATAGCACAATTATATCATTTGACATAATTATGTCATTTGATTTACTTCTATTTGTCGATTACTTTGCAAGCACTTTGCAAATCGACTTATGGCAGCCATCTCCCTATACCACGACACCCGTTCAACTTTAAAGAATCAAAAGCACCCTGTAAAGATCCGCGTCACCTGGAGAGTTGTCCGCAACAATACCGTCGGCTACGTGGTGAAGTACTTCCCTACTCATCAAAGCTTATCGATCGAAGAGTTCGAACCGGTATCGAAAGGTGTCTCGAAAGGCAAGCTGCGTGAAGTACAGGAGGAGATCTTTGCTGTACGAGCTCACATAAAGAGCTTGCTGGATAAGCATACTCACGTCACACCTGAAGGCTTCCAAGATATTGTCCACGGTGTTCGCAGAACTACCACTGCTATAAGCTCGGTATTCAACGATGCTGTTCAGGAGAAGTATGATGCCGGACGTATCGGTACGTCCAATGCATACAAGCGAGCTCTCTCGTTCTTTCTAAAGCACGCAGAACGAGACATCCATCTAGAGGAGATAACACCCGACTGGCTCCGGAAAGTTGAATACGACGCACTGGCTGACGGCAAGCACCTTAACACCCTTGCCTCCTACTTCAGTAGTCTCCGAACGATGTTCAAGCGAACGATGATAAAGCAGCCCGACCTGGTCGATCCGTTTGTAGGTGAAGGGCATTTCCAGATCCGCACCCAGACATTAGCTAAGAAGCGGGCCATGCCCGTCCTGGTGACGGGAGCGCTGAAGACTCTTACAGTTACACGCAAAAACCAACGTGCTGCACTTGACTTCCTCCTCTTCTCCTACTATGCGCATGGAATGAACTTCCGTGATATGGCTTACCTGCAGGCTGAGAACATTCAATCCGGAGTGCTCACATTCGCCCGGGTGAAAACCAAGTACACAGCCCGGGTGCAGAAGGAGATCTCCGTGCATATCAACGAACACATGCAGGAGATACTCGATCGCCGCGCCAAGTCATCACCATACCTGTTCGGAGTGATCAACGATAGAATGAATCCCGAGCAGCAGTTTAATGCAATCTGTAACTGGATTAAGTTGACGAACGATACGCTACGGACAATCGCCAAGAAGATCGGCTATACTGACAAGCTTACCACCTACTACGCACGTCATACGTTCGCGTCGGCATTAATTAACAACGGCGTACCAATCACAAAGGTGATGGATGCACTCGGGCATCACTACGTTACTACGACACAAATTTACGCTGAGAGTCTCGACCTGGAGACGGCCGTGACCTTCCATAAGTTCTTATAGAATCACTTCTTCTTCTTTGCAGTCTCAGGCTTCTCCATCTTCTGGAGCTTCTCCTCGAGGAGCTGGAGACGTGTGAGCATGTCCTTACCTGGTGCCCCCTTCTCGCTGACAGCAACGAGCGGAGTCCCTCGTCCTGCTATGAGCCATTCCATACTTACAGAAGGATACTTTTCAGCAACTGATAGAAGCAGATCATATGATGGTGCATTCCGACCATTACAAATGTTGTAGACGACAGTTGCAGCAAATCCTATAGTCTTAGCAAAATTATTTCTGGTTGTTCCGAGAATTTTTATAAGCGACTCAAGGCGCTCATTTACAGTTTCTGCCATAGGGGTATGTTCAATAAATGCATGAATGTACGAGCACTTTATGCTCGATTGGGCTCTTGACAAATGTAATCAGTTGATATAACATTGTATATCAAATGATATATATCGGTCAATAATTGAATCAAATATAATATGAATCGACAGTTGAACCAAAAGATTCAGGTGCAACCTACCCCCGAAAATCAGGGGGAGGCAGATTCGCAAATCAGCGAATCCACTGCAACTAAGCTGGTTGATTACGAATACCTGAAGACCTGGCTATCTGAAAAAGAAATCCGGGAGATCCGCGAAGGCAAGAATAACCTCGGCATAAAGCTCTCAAGGCAAAGTGCTTACCTGATCATGAAAGGTCGGGTGAAAAACTTCCCTTTCCTCAACCTGCTGATCAAAAAAGCGAAGGAAAACGAGAAGATATCAACGCTCCAGGCTTAACAGAAAATTAACCCCATTAACATGAAATTGAAGGAATACAACGGAGCAAACACCGTAGCGGATCGCGTCGAGTACATGGGACCATTTGTTGCCATCGCTTGGCGCAACGGCTTGTTCTCTTTCTCCAGGCAAGCCACCAGGCAATTCAATCTACTCGAGGCACGTGTTACAATTGAGCAGGATGAGGAGCGACCAACTGACTGGTATCTCCGAACGGTGACACCTAACACCGGTGGAGGGCTGACAGTACGCGGCTATAAGAACCGACCAAAGGAGGATCACCTTCCAGCTCGAGCATTGATGCAATCCACCGTTCTCGCTCGCAAGCTTCTCAAATCCCTCGGGATCACATCCGGGACTGCAAAGTTCATGATCACCAACACTCCTATCGAGCCCGGGCTGTACGCAATCCTCACCTCCGAGCCATACAAGAATCCGAAACGTGGCCACCATAGTACATGGATCAAACAGGCCGACCTCGAACCAGCATAAAACAATTTTTTCCTTAAACAATATCCACTATGCTACGCAAACTAAAGAAAGCCCGTCTCGACCACGACACGCGCTACTGCTCTGTATCGTACAGCGATATCTCCGACGATCAAAACGACGAGAGAGAGCTGAACCCTTCCGGTAAGAACCGTCGCGCTCACGATGACCTGTTTACCGCCTTTAAAGGTATCGCCAAAGAAGGAGATCCATTTGAAGGCAAAGGCCTCCTGGTTCACCTTATTGTCCTCTGCGAACAATTCAGTTTCACTGAAATCGAAGACAACCCTGCGCTGCTAGAGAAGTTCAAACTCACTGGCTATACCATTGGTGGTAGTGATGAGCACGAAGGTGTAACACTCATTGGTCAACGTCTGCTGGAGAACAACCAGATATTAAACCTGGTGTCTCCATTCACGAAGCTTCACAGCGACCATACGAACTATCTCTATGCTGGTTCATTGGATGCAGCACTGAAAGAAGCGATGCAGGAAACCGACCTCTACATCGGTGGCAAGCATGCTCCTGATTCACAGCTGAACCTCTTCGATCAACCGGATGAGAAGCCTAAACGCGGACGTAAGCCGAAAGCGAAGACTGCTGAAGAGTCGGAAGATGAGGGCGCTGAAGAGGACATCGACGCACACGAGGTTAAGATGGCTGTCAACCACTAACAGTCATGCACATTAAGTTAGACTCTGCGATCCGGAAAGAGCATTGGTACCCTGCTGACAGGGCATTTACCGAGGCAGAAGCCCGTATCGATCTACTGCTTGGTGACGAGAAGGTAAACCCCAATGACCCTACTCTCATCGCCCTGCTGACTAAACGTTGGCATTGGAAGCACGCTAAGACTCGTGAATTTCTGCAAGACCTGATAAATGAAGGATTTCTCCTTCGCGACTGGGGTTTTGAAGATGAGAAGGAGTCAGCGACAGATCGTCGAGCACGGGCGCAGGAGGTTGTAGATGTATACAATGAAGTATTCGGACGCAGAGCCTCACTTAATGATTCACGCATACGCACGATCAACGGTCGCATCAAAGAAGGCAAACGCCTTAGCCCTCCAATAGGAGTCAAACAATTCCGCGCAGTGTTTGAATACAAGAAGAAAGAATGGACAGGTACCGAGCATGAGAAATTCCTGACGCTCGAGACTCTTTGCCGTCCATCGCTATTCATGGGATACCTCGAAGCTGCACGTGAAGACCACAAGAAAAAAGTTAACGCCACGGTTGTCCCCAAGCCAGAAGAAGGCGTGCGGATAAGCGGTACAACATTCCGATGAAGACAGATTCAGAAAAGAAATGGCTTGGAGAAAGAACAGAACCCCTTAGACTTTCCTCCAAGTCTGGCCACCTAGTGTCCAATGACAGCTTAATGAAGCCAGTTCCACAGGCGGCTGATATAGAAGTTGCTGTCCTTGGCGCTGCCCTATTGGAACGTCAGGCACAAATTGTCGTGCTCGAGAAGCTCATAGAGGATGACTTCTTCAAGGAGGAACACCGCGACATCTTCAATGCTCTTAGGACGCTTGCCAATGATGGCAACCCGATCGATATGCGCAGCGTTCGCTCGCAGCTTAGCAAGGACGGAAAGAAGCTTGAACTGGTCGGAGGAGCTGTTTACCTGGCAGAATTAACTACGAAGGTCTCGAACTCTGCTAACGTCGCGTATCACTGTCATTTGCTTATAGAGCAACGGATTAAACGCGCAATGATCTTGGTTGCACATGAGATCTATCAGCGCGCATACGAGGATACAGAAGACTCCTTCAAGCTGCTGGACTACCTAAAGTCCGCGCCGATGAAGATCGCTGAGAGCCTGCACAGCGCAACAGAGACACCGATCAAAGTTGCTATCGATAAGTTGGTTACTGTTATCAGCAACCATAAGAACACTGGATCCAACATGACTGGTGTTCCTTCGGGCTATGAATCTCTCGATCGTGTCACACATGGATGGCAACCAGGCAACTTAATCATTATCGCCGGTAGGCCATCGATGGGTAAAACTACGGTGGTAGTCAATTGTGCGCGAAATGCCGCAGTAATATTTCAAAAGCCTGTAGGAATATTCTCTCTCGAGATGTCCACCGATGAACTCACCGGTAAACTCGTCTCAATTGAAACTGAGATCCCTCTCACCGTCATCAGCAATAAGAACTTCACGGATCTCGATTGGACTCGTTTCGCGCATAAAAGCGCACCACTCTACAACGCACCGATATTAATTGACGACACCCCTGCCCTCTCTATCCTTGACCTACGCGTACGCTGCAGGCGTATGAAAGAAGTACACGGCGTGGAGCTGATCATCATCGACTACCTCCAGCTTATGCGTGGAGAGTATGTCAGCAAAGGTGGTAGCAATCGCGAACAAGAGATCTCCTCAATATCGCGCACACTGAAAGCCATCGCGAAAGAATTGAATGTCCCGGTGATTGCCCTAAGTCAGTTGTCTCGCGACGTCGAAAAACGTCCATTGCCGAAGATTCCTCAGCTAGCAGACTTGCGTGAATCAGGAAGTATTGAGCAGGATGCAGACATGGTGATGTTCGTGTGGAGACCTGAATACTACAAGATCACCGGTGATGAACGAGGAACCTTCGCACCAGGTATAACCAAGCTTATCATAGCCAAGCATCGTAACGGCGAACTCGCAGAACCCGCAGTCCAATTCCAGCCTAAAGTACAACGCTTTATTAACGCTGATAGCCCATACATACACGACGTTAAGATCATTCCACAAGCAGAGTTATTCGATCGCTCTCCCAATCCAGACAATAGAATCGAACCCCAACACAATCCAGATGAAACACCCTTTTAACCTATGGAAAATCTTGAAATCAAAGTTGCCGGCTCACACGTCATTGAGAAGGAACTTGTCCCAGCTCGCAAAGGTCTCTTTGCTAAGATCCTCCGCGCACTGTTCAACTACGTGTCTGTTGACAGATACTATGTAACAGTTAAACTCTCATTCGCTCAGAATATCCAAATGATTCCCGTCAGGTCAATTGGCATTCTCGAAGGCAACATTTCTGTGTATGTGATGTCACGCACTCCTCACGGATTGTATTGTCGTGTGCTGCAGACTCTCACCGAGCCTCGTGTAGAAGAGCTCGAGGACTACCAAGGAATGATGCTCGTAACATCTTTCCCAACCAATGAGGAGATCTCGCTATGGTAGGGAAAACTCTTGCCATAACGATCCCTATTGAGCCTGTGCCATCAATGCGGCCAACTGCAAGGGCGATGAAGCTGCTGTTTGTTAATGATCTAAAGCTCACTCCGACTCAGCTACAGCTGAAGAGGCGTATACGTCGCTTTCAGGATTACAAGCAAGCCGTAGCAATCTACGCCAGGTCAAAGCGCTTCCATCTCCCTCAGTGCGATTGGCATATGATCTTCTACATCGAGACGAAGGATAAAGAGCGTTGGGGAAAACCTCATCTCATGAAACCCGATCGGGACAACCTGGAGAAGTGTGTACAGGATGCTCTCGTCAAATCCGATAGTGGCATCTGGGATGGTCGCACTACGAAGTACTGGTGTGAACCAAAGAAAGGACGTACTGAAATCTGGATTGATTAAAAACTATGCTCGGAAGTAAAGAAGACGCTGGACGCAAGCAGATACAGGCCGCTGTTGGATTCACCGACTGGAAGGCAAAGATACGTGGATCGGAGCAGGCAAAGTTTGCCATCAACCAGATCAAAACCTCGCTGAAAGTCTTTGATCCATATACCGAGCAAAAGCTGAAGCAACTCGGCGGCTACTGGATCTACTGTGATACCGTAGAGGCAACGAAGACCATACCGGTGACATTCAAGGAGTGGTGTAAAATTCAAGACCCTTGAAAGTCTGGACGTGCATATGTGGCAAGCAGTACCCGATTGATCAACCGATAAACTGTGGAGGACCAGGACATGAAGTCTACATCTCTCCGCGATATCATGACTACCGGCCTCGTGCTGTTGAGCAACCGAAAGTGAAAACGAAGTCACCCTCTCAATTAAAACTATTATGAGCTGTACAGCATGCGAAAGAGATGTACCGATAGAAAACAAAGACACTGGCTTATGTGGCACCTGCAACCGTGATGCCCGCG
Organism: Chryseolinea sp.; assembly: GCA_049840655.1. Lineage (GTDB taxonomy): Bacteria > Bacteroidota > Bacteroidia > Cytophagales > Cyclobacteriaceae > Chryseolinea. The sequence continues at coordinate 244,248 of JASGJX010000025.1, read as the reverse complement.
ACAATAGCGGCATGTATCCACTGGTGAAGAAGCTCTTCATGGAGAAGATGGTGCAGATAGAAGCGACTTGCCCGGTCACTGGAAGACCGATAACGGTTGATGATGACGTGCACCACAAATGGGGACGCGTCGGCTATGCGGATGAAGAAGCACGCGTGAACGGCATATCACTGCTGATCGACGTTGACTACTTCCTCGCTGTAAAAAGAGACGGACACGAATATATCGAAGCGAACTATGAAGAATCAGTCAGAAGAGGATGGACAATTCCTCGATCAGGGACCGACAATAGAAATCGATGATACGCCGCGTTATCATTACAAGATTGACCTGCGCGCATACCATACGATATCCCGGCAGGATCTTACGTATGCCTGGCAATGGCCGGACGAAATATTCGAACATCCGCATCAGCAGTTCCCGAATGAACAGCAGTTCCCACGCATCAAAGAAGGATACCATTCATTTATCGTGGTGCTAACTGAAGAGCAAAAGGACAGACTGGAGGAGCTGGTGTATGAGACTGCTGGACTTAAAATTTTAGGAATCGACTTAATCAAATAACAATGAAACAATCAGGAACAACATGGACCACCGCGGAGGGCAGTCCCACGCTTGTAAAATATCTTCCGAAGCACTTGGTGCTGCACGAGAAGCTAGGTCAAAAGATCGTCACCGAAGCAAAGTTCATTGAGCAACGCCTGCGTGAAGCAAAGGCAATGTTCATCGACCTGGCGAAGGAAGCACTACGTAACAACCCAGATCAATCGCAGAAGACAAAGTTCACCTTCTACACATTTGATCACGAGTACAAATTCGAGTACGATGTAAAGGAGGATAACATCCGAGTATATCGTGCAACGAAGCAGAACCCGGCGTCGAAAGACTATGACCTGGTCGTGCTGGATCTAAACAAGTCTGATTTGCTTGAAAAGCCTACGGCGATCAACAATGGTCCCGCAGCAGAAGATTTCATCAATCACGGTGCATATCCTGAACCCGTCGTTTATACCAAGGATCCGGAAGCTCCAAAGGCTAAAGTCACATTTGACGAGATAGCTCCCGCTGTTGTATCACAACCATTGAATGAAGAAGTCCTCGACGGACCTGCAGACGAATAACTTTTTTTAAACCCTTTAAATCATAACACTTATGCCACTTGGAAGTAAAGAACCACCACGCCCCTCAATCATTTACCTCAGCCCACGCGCAATGGACAAAGAGAAGAAGGTTTATCCTCACTTCTCTGTTTCGAAACGCGAGGGAGGTCAGACGGTCCCTCAACCAGATGAATTTTCAGTCAGTGGTCACCTGGTAGAGATTGGTCACGGTAAATACGAATATCCAAAGAACTCCGGAGCCTGGGTTGAAACAATTTTCCTCCTCCTTGTCGATGGAGCTGAAATGTATAAGATTGAAGGCAGCGCTGATACCTCGTTGATGCGCAACCTTATGAATACAGTGATCGGTACGAAAGATTGGGATTTCATGCGCATACGGCTGTACGCTAAGAAGGATCAGCAAGGGAACGACAATGCTAACATCTACATCACTAACAACGATCAGAAGACTGTATGGGCTTTTGATTATGAGAAAGACATTAAGCCACTGGTAAAGCAATACCCGGATCCAAAGGTTCGCGGAAAGATGCTCAAGTCTTATTTAGATGTCAATGACCTATTGATGAAGCATTGGACTGAACTGGAGCCGTATGTAAAGGAACGTGCCCGGAAGATGGGCTATGGAGTTGCTCCAGCAGCACAGTCACAGCAGCATATGGATCAGAGCTCACGTGATGCTGTTGAGAATCTGAAAGAAGATGACCTGGTTCAATTCGATGCGAACGGAAACTCTCTAAGCTCGAACGAAGATCTACCCTTTTAAGGATTGAATCAACACGTAGGTAAGACCTGCAACAACCACTATACCGACGACAGCGACTCCATTGCGCTGTCGTTTGTATTTTCTGGCCAATGGTTGAAACAGTAGTGCTGTCGTCACCTTCTGATCGAGCAGCTTTATCTGCACGTCCTTCTCTGCCATCTGCATCCGTTGTGCGTACATGGAGCGATTGTTTGAGTAGTTTATCTCGCGAAGGTCCTGGTAGTCCAGCCAAAGCACGTGGTAGCTGAATTTCAATTGATCGAAGGACGTTAAGTCTTCGGCTATCATGCGCGCTCTCCAGACGGGAATTCGCCGTATCGAGTCTGATTCCTGGGCGAGGGTATCGATGGATAAAAAAACTATCAAGCTGAGAAGCATTATAGCGCCGCAGCCTCTTAATCTTGTTCTCATAGTTCCATTTATTTATTCGTTCTACGCTGTCTCGTTTGGCGATCGACCTTTCGAGCTTCCCAACTCGTGTGGTTTCTTCAGCAAGCATATGCATCCAACCGAGCTCGCGCTCCTGGCTCTCCTTCAACTTCACCTCCAGGCTATCCAGTCGCTTGTTAATAGCTCGCTCAGTCAACGGATCGACTTTCGGCTTACCAAGTCTCCATCCCGAGAGAAAGGAGCCTATAACAGCTGCAATGGCGGCAATCAGATATATTCTTCTCACTTGACTTCAGTCTTCGTTGTTTCTTCCCGAACCTCAGTTTTCTTTTCCGTAGTGGTACTTTTGACTTCCGAAGCTCCTGCACGGAATGCCAGCAGCCAGTTCAATCCAAAACGACCGGTGAAGGCATAGAAGACAAAGGCCATAACTGCATACCATACAATATCAGATGCCTGTCGCTTGAGAAAGATGTCTGCATAGATCATTGAAGGAATAAGCCAGAGGCACAGGTACAACAACATCTCCGGAGCTTCCCATAAACCGTTGTCTCCCTTCAATCCTTCTGCCCATTGCTTCCGGAAGTGGAAGTGAACGATAGTTATCATGAGCATTGAGATCAAATACAATGCATCACCTTCAAAGGCACCTGGTGTCAACTGGCTGGTAATTCGATCGAAGAGGGCAAAGATGGTATCTATCATATCAGTTTAAAAAGTGTTGTCGTTTCTCAATGATCGACTGGAAGTGTTGCTTTAGCTTAGCCATCTCGTTGTATCCGCTCACACACCACTTCTTTGCCTCCAGCAGCTTCTCATTGTTCGGCTCTCTGATCAACGCCTCATCAACAAATGTTTCTACAACAATGAATATCCCTTGCGATCGGCAGATTTCCGGAAAGATGTCAGTGTGGTATATGTCGTGAAAGGTTTCACTGAGAGCTTCTTTAGTGTCGGCGAGGTGTTGGGCCGCTCGTTCTGTTTCCCGCATGCTGAGCTCGAGGGCGTCCAGGTTCTTGCGGGAAGTCTCCTTCAGGTATTGAGTGTACGCGTTGTGTCGGTGCAGCAGGACGATCATCAGAAACACACCAGCGGACAAACCGATCAAAAAGCCTGTCCACAAGATAGGGTCTAAAATCACTTGCCATGTTTTTCTTTCAGGTTGATGAGATACGCAGCGTACGATGTAGATCCAGCCACGCCACCAGCAAACAGCAACCATATACCAACTGCAAACTCCTGCCCCATTGACGTCAGGACAAGCATAAACATCAACGCAAGCCACGATCCCTTTGCTGTGCTAAGGGAGTGCGCTTCCCATATTTCTTTCCAATCCCACTTACCATTCGAACCCTTCATGTCACGACGCATCTCCCTGGCTTCTTCAGACCATGCATCATGTATGCGGGGGATTGCTATGACGATAAGGAAGAGCAGTTTTATAAACCACTTCCAAAACTCTGGGTCATTGTAAAAGTGGTGATCTTTCATTCCGCGGTGAATAAAGTATAGCTGAAGGAATTGCCGTAGAGCGCAGAGCTCTTCTTGATGATATCCATGAGCTGCACGAAGTCAGAGACATTCCTGATCACCTGGCACGCCGCGCTGTATGCGCCCACCTTCTCTGCCGTGCCTTTGAGATGTGAGGTCGTGTGCAGGTTAAGCCCTTGCACGTCGGTATATAGTGGTCCTGACATGTCGAGCTCTCCGTCGGAGTTGCCATCTCTCCAACCTGCAAACACTCGAGGTTCTGCCTGAACGAGAGCCTCGTACTGTCCTTTATGCTGTCCGATTCTCCAACAATGACGATAATTCCCGGGTCGTAGGATAAAAGTTCCATTAACGTTTCCAAGCTTGTTCTTAAGCCAGTAGGTTCCAGGATCAGTAGTTGCTGTGTAGGCTCTGAGTTGTTGGATTCCATTCTCGTCGATGTAAGCGACACCGATAATGTCATTGAAGAGATCTACTCTAAGGTCCTTTCGTATCCCGAAGATGTTTACGTTGTACTTGCCGGTGTCGTAGAACTTGTAGGAGTGCTTAGCGTACAACGCGGCCACAGATCCGTATGAGAGATTCATGTCCATGGTTCACAAACCTATGGACCCTCCGTTGTGGCATTTACCCTAAAAAGTCATCGTTTTCGAAATGCTCAGACAATCAGGGCAGTTAGCGTTAGGTGAAATCCATTCCTCACCGGAAATTGTTTTGTAGTTGGCCGTGAGAATTGAGTTGAGGCTTTCAAGTCCGGGTGTCTGAAGCAGTCCTCTTAGAAGTGTTTTTGCCTGCTCAACTTTTGAATGCAATTCGATGTTTTTAGCCTTCAACTCCATCAGATATTCATAACTGCGCGCGTGGGCTTCCAACCGTGTTTAATTCTTCCTGAATCATGTCAATGTAACTTCTCATATCTCTTTACATTTTATCAACAGACCCCTGCACCTTTACAATGTGGGCAGATACGTGAACCGTCTCCATTCCATTGTGTACCGTCTGGTCCACAGTAAGGACATTTCTTTGGCATGTCTGCTGTACCGGGATGCTGAAGGGAGGCAAGCTGTTCTTTTAACTTCAATATTTCAGCGTCTTGACTTGTTAATTCATTGAAGCGTTGTGCTGCCTTACGTTTAATCTCGGCGTTCTCTGCTTTCACGGCGTTGAGCCTATTAACTTCAGCGGCCAGTTCTGAATTTAGCTTGACATACTCAATGTGCTGTTTTTCCAGTCTATCAACTTCTCCTTGTAATGTTACGTTCTCAGATTTCAGATGTTCATCAGCTGCCCTCAAACCTTCGTCATAGGCTTTATCTCGCTCAGCACGTAAGGCGGTAAGCTCGGCCCCGCTGGATTCATACGAGGTAATAAACTCAGAAACACTATTCCAGCACGCTTTTAATCCTGCATCGTGGAGTTGATCTATTTTTTCTTGTAGGATGTCAAGCACTGCTCTCAACTCAGACACTTTCGGCTCGTCCTGCTCGGTAGGCTTAGACAATTCCTTTGCCCTTTGTTCACGTTTTGATATCATGTCATTGAAGTAATAGTAGGTCTCGTTACTCATTTAGGTTGAGGGTGTTAGACTTGCATTTGTAGTTACTATCCACGCATCGAGTACTCGCTCTGCTCGACTATCGGCTTGAATACGGCTCTCGAGGTACTTTCGGTTTGTCATCTCCGGCGGCTTCTTTCTAAAGAACTTTTCTGTCAGGTAGTAGATCTCCTGACTGCCATCCTTCGCATCAAAGACAAACACCAACTCGTTATCGAGAATGGCACGTGTCTCGTCCAGCTTCCGATAGTCTTTAGCAAGCCGGTATTGAGAACGCTGGTGAATCAGCTCGTCGATGTTCATTACTTTCTCCGCCTTTCTAATTTCTCCTTCAATTTCTCCAGCTTCTTATACTTTTCCGTGACCTTGATCTGCTCTTCGGCCAAATCTGCCAACTGCTTGTTGGTATCAAGTAATGCATCGGTTACATCGGCAATAAGTATGTCCAACTCTTCATTATCAAAAGCGGCATCGTTACTTGGTGCTGACGAGAACGTGGTTTTTGCTGTGCGGTCAGGCTTGCCTTCAAACGCCGTTGCTAATCTCTCTTCGGCTGTTGGTTTAATGGTTGTCACTGGTGAATATTTACTTTTAGTTCCACTCTTAAGCGCTTCAATGGCCCTTTTGCGGCAATCTTTACAGCTGCTGTCATAGCCATCCTTCGTGTTCTTGCTTTTATAAAAATTGCTTAGCGGCTGTTTGTGATCACCAGCTATGCAATGCTTTTCCAGCTCCTCAGCCGCATGAGATGCCTCACTGATTGCCTCCGAGATTTTAGTACCAAGTTCGGCTTCGATACTTTCCTCCTCCTGGTGTTCGGGCTCGAGCTTAATGATCTTCTGTGTCATGTGATCGTAGCCACGGCGACATATCAGAATAATATTTGCCAGCCACCGCATGAAACCCTGAGCGCCATATCCATCGTGGTAACTATCTGCCCTCTCCCGAGCCTCCTTGATAACTAAAGCTTTAAACTTTGCAGCATCCAGCTTGAATTGGTGTGCCTCATACTGCGTGGCTGACTCGATTCGTTCTGCCTTATTCTTGATGTACCATTCGACATCGTAAGTTGTTTTGACTGTCATTTGGGTAGAGGTGTTAATCGCCGTCCTTCGTGTTCGATCGTTCCGTTGGAGAACAATCCGCTGACGTATAGGTTAAGCCTGGTTGCTCCTTCTGGATTGAAGAAGATCCAGCCTGCAATAGCGCCATTCAAGTCATAGCTGCTATAGTAACCTCCATAGCGCTTTGACTCCTCAGTGATCCGATCATGCAGCAGCTGTGACAACCTGCGATTCACCTGCACTGTCCAAAGCTTGCGACCGGTCTTCGTATGAATGTTTGGAACAACGCGAGCAACCACCGCTTCTCCAACGATCTCTCCATCTGACGTTGTTGATGACATGGCTTTCAATCTGATTGGCATGTCGATATCAACCAGGGAGTCGAAGAGCTGCTCGAGGTTCTTATCCCTCAGATCGTGATCAATCTTAATCGGGAGCTTGCGAGATACATTGATGTTCGTCTGCTTGTCAATCACCAGCAACCTGGTGTATACCGTTGTGCCGGCACGTTCAAACGTCACAGCTGGAAGACGCATTTCCGCGGTGATGAAGCAGCCACGAGTATCGTCATCACGGCCAAACTTCTCCATACGATTGTCCATCGCTGGACCATCTGGGATGATGATGATGATTCTTCCACCATCGCGCAGGTGAGTGCATGCCTTCCACAAATGCTTTTGTGCCATCATGCCGGCAGTACCAAATGGAGGATTCATTGCAATGGCGTCAAACTTGTTGACAATGTTCATGTCCTCAAAGTTTGTCGGGATGATCTCTCCCATTGAGTTGATCGATAGATCCGCGCGAAGGCTATAGCTCGGTTCAATGAACTTGTTCTTCGTGTTGTCTGGAAAGAACCTGGCAATGGCACCATGCCCTGCAGACGGCTCGAGTAAATGATCACCGCCGTTGGGATACAGCCAGTAGGCCATCATATAACCCAAAGGCTCAGGGGTAGCAAAGTAATCGGTTCCCTCCCTTGACTTCGTTCGGTCGTTCCTTTTGCCTCGGTTGAAGTAAAGTTTCTTTGCCAATTCGAACGGAGCAAGTTCGTCAAAGACGAAGTCTGCATCCCGACTACCAGTCCCCTGGCCTAAGTGTGGATCGTCAACAATCGGAGTTTTGTATCCTTCTTTGAACGCATCCTTCAGGTTACGCGCCTGCTCTCCGAATGCAAGGTTCTCCGCGGTCTTTGCCCGCTCGTTGATCTTTGTCGCAAATGTTATCTTCTCGAAGTTCAGGTGAAGGACTGGATACTCTACAATAGCATCGGTCTTCTGCCCTATTCGGTATATACGTCCCTCCGACTGTATGGCATCCGTTGGTTTCGTAGGAAGGGCAAGGTTCAACAGTACGCGTGCTTTCTTCCCAGTGGTGTCATGAAGAGAAAGTCCTTCTTTACCGGCCTCCATCTGCACTACTATCACATCTTTCCCGCTGTCGTCCTGGTTGAATAGCTTCTTAATCTTCACGCGGTCTTTTGCCGCTACCGTTCCATTGAAGACCACGACTTTATCACCGAATGCTTTGGTAATCGTATCGATCGGATTTGACAGCCCGGAGAGATCCAGTGCCTTATACTGCGGATACTTCGAGTTGAATGCTATGATATCAGCGTTGACACCACGATGCTTGTGCTCACTGCCCCAGAGCTTCCTATCTGACAAATCAAATGGATGACCTGGGAGACTGTTGTTGAATGAATGAAAGACCACCACCTTGCGCCCGAGCTCCAAATGCTTTCGGATTCTATCCACTGACTTGCGTGCCTTAATACATTCAAGCATCTGCATCTCATAGAGGAACGAGAACCGTTCGCGTATCACGTCAGGAAGAAAACGATAACTGTTGCTGTCAGTGGCTATTTGATAGCCTTCATCGATCATCATTCCCATCTTGTCATCTACCAGTATAAACTCCCGGGAGTAATCACGATCGAGCTTCAATCTTGTTGATGACACAACACCAGCCTTCAGAAGCTTCGTATGGAATGCACGCTCGAGCATGCCCTGGTCTACCTTTGCATCGGGTTCAGTCAGCTTATGATACATCACGCGGTATCCGAAGTTGTCGACAAAGAATTGATTGTTGGCATCACGCTTCGCCTGGTAATCTCCCTTCAGGCCTTGCTTAATAGCAAACAGATAGCCATCGGCATAGCTGAGGTTCTTATGATAGGAGAACGGTGTTGCTGAAAGGAATACAACCTTTGTTGCATCAATGAGCTCCTGCGTCTTCCTCTCAATGGCATCCAGTACTTCCTTCTCCTTTCCATTGATATCCTTCTTCGCCTTAAGCAATGCATCTGCATAGATGGTCATCGCTTTCAGTCGTGCTTCGTCGGGAGCATACGTGAGCTGCTTGTGAACTAATTCAGCCTCTGTCATGCTACCACTTTCATTGGATGTCAGCTTGTGACACTCGTCATAAATGACAAGGTTAAAAGGCTTCTTGTCCACCCGGGCTTTCAGTCCGCTGTTAGCCCGGAAGTTGGCATATGTAGTGATCACCATCGATCCAGTGAAACCACCGTCCTTCGTGTCCTTCAGCTGACGAAGGTTCAAGCCAAAGAACTTCGCATCGTCAATCCAGTCCTTCACCTTTGCATCGGTGGGTACCACGACGAGCATGTCGTCCATCATCTGCCGCTTGAAGCGCTTCATGATACCAAGCCCTACGAACGTTTTACCAGTACCGGTACCATCTGTAAACATCATACCTTTGTTCAGGCCATCGAGCTGCTCTGCCGCTGGAGTAAAGAAGCGACGTTCAGTCTTCAGCGTGTTCTCCGCCTGGTGAGGAATGAGGATAGGAACAGTCTGTTGAATGTTCTGTAAATCCTTAAGGATTAAAGGGATTTTGTTTGCACGTTCTTGGATCTTCGCCTTTTCCTCCAACGGAAAAAAGAAAGAAAGCTGCATGCTGGGTGCCGGCTTGCTCATTACATCATTTGATACAGATCAAAAGTATATCATTTGATATAACTATACAACTGTAAAGTAAATTCTTTATTTTAAGAGTATGGAAAGGATTGTCCCACTGCTGGTATTTCTGGTCATCTTTATCGTTGTCCCTATCATTATTGCTGAAATTTTAAAACACTGGATGCCGTACGGCGAAGCCATTCGCATGGTGCTCGGGGTTTACATAGTCGGAGGCATCGTCTTGATGATCATCCGGAACATTCGGAATATGCTGAAATGATCACTCCTCCAGCACCTGGTTCTCCCGCCGGTAGTAGTCGTTAGTTTCATACTCCTCCTTCACCATCCGGGCAAACTCCCTCACCGACTTCGCTATTTCCGACCGCTCCTGCTTATCTCCAGTCTCGTAATAGGTAGATATCATTTGATTCATCTCCTGATACAGCGGATCGCTCCAGTGGATTCCGTTCTCCTTCACGAAGGTCAACACCCATTGGACGTCTTTGCTATCGTACAGCGGATCATTTCGAAGCAAACCAATGTTTGCCCATGAGAACTTGTTTCTACTGTCTTCACGCCCGAGATCCGAGAGACGCACAGCAAAGTCACCGAAGTAGCTGGCTGAGCTTTTAACCAGGTGATCCATCATGCGCGCATCTGTTCCGGTCACGGCCTGCAATGCCTGTCCGAGACGCGACGCCTTTGATGTATCGCGGTTCTCCAGCTTCAGACCGACCTGGTCCGGTGGAATGATATGTTGATCACGGAAGAAGTCATAGTTGGCAGTCACCTCCACGAGCGAACGGAAAGGTCCAGCTATCGCTGCATCGTCTACCGGCCAGATTGATCGTGCAATACTCGAGTAATAGCCATCCATCGCTCCCTTCTGATCAAATGCATATTTGCTGAGCACGCGTTCAGCACCTGTTGACAGCACTCCGATCTCGAAAGGCTTCGGAATAGTGATCCACATATCGGGACCGATCGGGAAGTTATAGAAGAGATCCCGACGATAGTTCGGGAAGTTCTCGTACTCCTCATCCTTATCCCACCAGTGAACCAGCATACGATTCAATAGGGCGGGTATAACGGCATAAAGCAGGAAGCGCATAGCAAACCCTCCCGGATCTTCTGCCGCGCTGTTAAACGTCTTACGTAAGCCCTGGACCGCTGCATTTGAGAACGGTATGAGCTGGTTGATTATCCGCAGGTATTCGCCAGCGACTGAGAAGTCGAGGAGATCCCGGGACTTATACGCAGCGTAGATCATTGCATTGTAGTCGTCCATCCCTTTTGACTTGCCATGCTTGTAGGCGCTCCGGTATTCCTCCAGACGTGTAGCACGTTCAGCGGCATTCAGCAATGAAGAGTATCCGTCACCTGCAGCCTTTGCAAGTTTGACCGGACTGACGATGATCGTGTCTTTCTTCTTCGACAGTTCCGCTGTTGCCTCTTCCAGCTTCTTGTAGTAAAAGTCTTTGTTCATCAAATAGTAGCCTGCCTGGCCACCACCGAAGAGTTCGAACATGTCCTTTGTCAGCTGCTTTGTCTTCTTGTCAAAGTAGATGTCATAGCCTTTAAATCCTTTGGTGTCGGAGACAATCATGCGCTGCTGAATGTCTCGTATCCTGTTACGGATAGCGAACACCGGGAAATTGGTCACACTCCAACGAAGCATGCGAGGGATAAGCGTTATGCCCGCGGGAAGATCTTTCACTCCTTCGATGATTCCCTTCACTGACTTATACACATCGTCATCCAGCTGCCAGTATTCCTGTTTGCCATCGACAAACACGGACACTGTGTTCTTATCCTTCGCGGTTGCAGGTCTCGCTATCTGAGCGAGATGCTTCGGGTCTCCTTGGCCCATCCTCCTGTTGTAGGTGAAGAGCTCTCGGAATGCCTGCATGACTTCATTGTTGTCCGCTTCTTTGATAGCCTTGATGGTTGTTTCTACCAATGACTCATACGGGTTCTTGATCAAGGCGCTGCTACCCTTGATAGATTTAATCACCTGTTTACGCGAACCAACGGACCCGGTACCTGTTCCCGAATAGAAAACTACCTCCTCACCTGGTGCAGTTTCCTGTATGCGCTGCAATGCGACGTATTGCGTGTTGTCAGCTTTAATCATTTCATACTGCTCCTGGCTCATGCGACCTTTGTCTACCATGTACCGAAGCACCCGGTCGGCCCAAGCACGATAGCGGCGTACGGCCTCCTCGATACGGGCTTTCTTGTCATCCGACTGCGCATCATGTTCCATCAATCTCCGCGCTGCCACGTCGGTATCGCGATAAATACCAGCACCAACGCCAGTGAGAATGTTATCACGTCCGAAACGATTGGCGAGCTCCATTGTGCGCTCGGCTATCATGTAGGACATTGCTTCCTGCTGCTCCTTCCGGATCTCATCAGCTTCTGCATTCTCAAATGGCTGTAGCAACCATTCGAAGTTCATACGACGATTGGTCCGGAGATCAACAACACGTTTGTTCTTACTATTAACCAGTCCCTTCTCAAAGATGCTATCGAGCTTCTCATTTGAACCAGCCACCACCCGGGCGAGTATGCGTGGATCTTGTGCAGGATTCAACTTCTGTCCCTGCTGTTGCTCCAGGAAGTCAACCGCTTTATTGAAGAACACTTTGTCGTTGGTGATCTTGTGCGCAAGACGATCAATCCAAGTCACACGGAAGTTTGTTTTATCTGCTGACGATGGTTTAAAGAACGATGCCAGTCCACCCTTCTGCTTCTCTGCATCGAACTGCACGTTCGACATGATTTGATCGTGCGCACTCAATCCCGCGTACGTCCTGATATCAGAACCAAACTTATTGATCTCATCGAGAGTCTCCTTCGGCACAGTCTGATTGAACCATGCTGTAGTGTGGGGAAAAGTCGTTGCTGTCTTCGCTGGGTTCACCAGGTAAGCACGTATGTATTCAGCCATACCTTCCGCAGCACGATAGCGCTGTGGGTTAGGATGTCCCTTCGGTGGCTGACTTCCGTATACAGAAAGATCTTTCAACTCTTTGTTGATATCCTTTTGTGTCTGTGATGGAATACCTTTGACGATCGCGAATTGATCATCCAATGCATGTCCGAGCTCGTGAGCTGTTATATCGAGATTACCCTTGTACTTCAACGCTATTGCTGCATTGCCAGGGTTATAACTTCCACCAGCACGACGGCCTTTGATCGGAGACTTGCTGTAGAAGATTTGATTCTTGACGCCTTTGCTCAGATCAAGCACGATATCACGAAGCAACTTCGTTTGTCCTCCGAAGATTGGAGAGACAGGAATGCGTGGAATGTTGCTTTTGCGTGTAGTCGCACCGAGAGGCGGCTCTTTATAAGCTTCACCTGCTTGCTCACCTTCATAACGTTTCATCTTGAGACGCTGAAGACGTTCGGTAAGTTTTTGATGCTTGGCTACGCTGCTTGCGTCACCTTTTCCTGACTTGATTTGTCTGGAAAGTTTCTGGAGCTTCCGTTCGGTGTTCGGAATGGTTGCTTTCTTGCGGGCGCGAGGCGCAGACGAAGTATCTCCGCTGCCTTGGAGCGCATGTTCAGCGGGAGTGTCGACGCGAACAGACTGATTGCTTTCTGACTGAGGTGTATCGAGGAATGGAGGGTCATCGCTTACTTCTTCTTTTCCTTCAGTTTGTTCTCCTTGAACTTCTGGAATGCCGGATCCTTCGCTAGTGCTTTCACCAGCTGGCTGGTCTTGCTCAGCCCTGAGCTCAGCAAGCTTTTGACGTCCGGATTCTGTTTTGGCATATTCAAAGATAAGACGAATATTTTCCCGATCAGCATCGTCGAAGACAAAATCATTTGATATAAGTTCCTGCACCGCTGGATCGTTCAGTGTTTCCGGCGACAATCCATGTTTGTCAATCATCTCCAATGGATAGCGCAGGTTCGGATTGGTGAGGAATTCAGGCTTATCGTCGATAATTTGCTCCGCTACCTGGTCAGCATCGTCCTTCGTTAAGTCTGCAAACTCTCTCTTACCACGGGGGAACTTCATTACAAAATCGACAATGTCCTGCGGTGTGATATCAGTACCATCGCCTTCCGGATTCATGATCAAAGACATGTCGCGCGCCTGCACATCAATTGGCTGGCCATTCTTGCCGAGATACATCATTCGAATGACCGGTGTGTCCTTAACGTAGTTCGCATCACCCCAGCGATGGAATGATTCTTTAGGGAAGCGCTCAAGATGTTCGCCAATAATCTTCTCCTTCGGTGTTGCCTTATGCTCAACCTTGTTATTGACGCGCTCGAACTCTTTGATGACCTCCTCGCGATTCTCTTCCTCCTCTGTCTTCGACTGCTGAGGTAATTCTACCGCAGGCTTTTCTGCTTCCACGGGTGCTGGTTCAGGCTCTTGAGGTACTTTTACCGCAGGCCCAGGAGTTACTGGTTCAGGAGCGACATTTTGTGTCACCGGTTCGGCAACTGGTTGTTCAACAGGTGCTGATACAGGTTGAGCACCGAGATCTCCGGCAGGTGCTTGAATGCTTTGCTCAGGACGAGACATAGCACTACCAATGGCGTGAATGCCCGCACCACCAACAACTCCTTTTGCAAGGGCTTCCAGACGGTTCCTAACTGCATCACTGGTCTGCGCTTCTTCCCATGCTTCACCGAATGACTTACCTCCAACCTGTGAAGATCCAAGCTGCTCAAGGAATGTCTGTGCATATTCGGTAGAACCTTCCATCGCTCCGGTCTTCACCATCTCCATGGCACGAGCGCGAAGTCCTTTCTTCATTGCCTCTTTGGTGAACGATCCCATCACTTTGCCGGCGCCAAGTCTATCGAGTAGACCAGCCGTTGTTCCCCATGTAACTGCAAACGCTGGTTCGTCCAAACCTTGTTCAAGCACTTGCGCTGGAGTGATACCACGGGACTCCGCGATTTGCTGCACACCATCGAGATATATGGAACCAACCTCCTGGCCAATGGAAGACGCGCCTCCTGTAGCAACGGCCGCAGGTATCTGCACCGCGGATTCAGCAATAGTACCTGATATCCAGTTGAGCGCATCGATCGGATCATGCACCTGATCCAATGACGTTGTAAGATTCTTCATCTCCTGCGCGGACTTCAATCGCTTGTCGATCGCCCAATCAACAATGTCTTTACGAATAGTCTCCGTTGTTTCATTCTTGATATCGGTGGGGCTTTTTAAGCTTGCTCCACCTTGCTCTGCAATGGCAGCTTGATACAATCCTTCAGTTAGCATCGATGCAGCACCAGCAACATCTGCCGGTATCTGTTTGGATGCAAGGTTCCAAACGGTCTTGCCAGCTGTTATGAGAGGGTTGTCCTCCTTGTTTAGATCCGGATTGTTAAGTTCATCGAGATATCGCCGAGCGATGTTTGTCGGAGTAGGCGCACCTGGTGGCAATGGCTTCGAGTTGAAAGCCTCTGCCATCTTACGACCTATCTCGGGAAGATCTTTCGCATCAGGAGTAGGAACAACGAAATTATGTTCCGGGGATATAGGCGAACCAGTAGCTGATGAAACGCTGGAGCCAACTGAATCTTTTTTTTTTGAATACGAACCTACTGATAGGTTCCGCGCAAATGAATCGTATTCGCCTGGCACGTCGTAGTTATCCTTTCGCAATGATTCAAACAAGGTCTGAGACTTTTTGTCATCGCTAAGGTTCCGTTCGAACGATTCATAGTCAGTTGGAACATCGTAGTTATCCTTTACAAGTTGATCGTAAAGGACTTTAAGTTTTGGCTGTTGAGGCTGTATCTGCTGCTTTGCCATGTCAATCCCATTTAACTCCAGTCGTCTTCTTCTTTGGCTGTTCTGCCTGCTCCGGAACTTTGGAGCGATATATCGCCGTCAACTTATCATAGTCGTCTGGCTTAATGTTGACCACGGTACCATTGCCAAGTGTCAATTCATATCCGCCTTTGAAAGATCCAGTCCATGATTTGTTCGGTTTAACCGCCACAATAGGCTGACCGTTGTACGTATGGCCGGTCATGTCACCAAAGTCTTTGCCGGCAACCCAGTTATTGACCTTGTCCTGCTCTGCAAGCTGACGTTGACCTGTATACTCTCTGCCTTTGTACAATCCAGGAGCATTGATACCGAGCTGCTCTGCTGCTGCATCAAAGGCAATGTTCTTCTTGCCCATATAACCGCTGTCCTGGAAGTTGTTCCAAAGGGTTGATGGTCCTCCTTCATCTGTGAGATCTATCTCGTGAACGGAAGTTATACCGCGCGTACCTGAAGACACCTTGAGCACCAGCCTATCGTTCGCGCTGTTCTCCACTGGCTTGCCGAGAATGGTTGACTTGCCGGGTTTGTTAGTGCCTGGCACCAGTTCAACCTCCTCCACGGTACCACCGTATAGCTTACGGCCTTTGAGGTGTCCGACCGCTTCTCGCGCAGCTGGACGAGCGACGTCAATGCGATTACCTTCCTTGTCGAAGAATGCATTGGAGATATTGTCAATGTGATCGAATATCCGTGATGCAATCTTTACCTCGTCCTCCTTAAGACGTCCGCTATAATCCGGCCATGGTCGAGGCTCACGACTAAATGATGGCTTCTGATCAACTTTCAATCCGCTCACGCGCTGCCTGATTAAATCGTTCACATCAACCCCTTGCTCCTTTGCAAGATTGTTGTAGTAACGAGCTGCCGTATCGCTATTGAGGAAACTGTTGGCCATCTGCTGAGATACATTCACCTTTGGCATACCTCTTTCATCGAGGGCAACACCTAATGGCGAGTTCGGATCTGGAGTATAGACGTCTCCCTTCCACTTCGTTTCGACGTCGTTGGTTAGAAGGCCATTGTTAACCGCCTTCTGCGTGACGTACGAAGACATGTTCTCATTTAGTCCGTCCATGAAGTCTTTGGTATACTTCACATCATTGAAGCCGCCCGGGTCATCGGTGTAGATACTGCGGATCTTCTCGACATCAACCTTATCCAATGGCAAAGCCTTCCCGGTCGGATCCATGTATAGATCATTGATCTTAGGAAAATAGTATTGATAGTTGAGGTACGGATTCTTCTCAATGGTATCCTTTGTCTGCTGGAGAACGTCCTTCACATAGTTAGAGCGATGAGCGAGGTCATTGATCTCATCCCAACCTTGTTTCACACTCAGCTGAAACTGTGGATCGTCCGGATCACCACCTCTTTCAAGGTAGCCAGCAACCTTAGCACGATGACTCTTTGCAGCATCAAGTACCTGGTCATTAAATGGCGCATAAGCTTTCTCGGGAGAAACGTTGATCAACTCCCACATCTTCTTATCGCGCTTATCCTTTGCAAGCTTATCCTGCTCTGCCTGTAATGCACGCTGACGCTGGATATCTTGTCGACGTCGAAAGAACGCGGCCATTGGATTGCCTTCGGTGCCAAACACCTGAGCAGCGCCGGTACCTTCTCGACCTCTGTATACTAAGCCTTCCGGGGTTTCTGCCATATCAGTAGCCGGTCATGAATGATTTACCTTTAGAGATCCCCATCCGACGATAGAGCTCCTGTATTTGTCCGTCCGTCATGTTATCGAGGTTAACACCTGATAATGATCGAGCAGCATCAGCCGCAGACGTCGGCGTTGTTGCTGTACCTGTTTTGCCTGCAATAGCGCTATCAGGAAGAGAGTTGATAACACCTTCGCCAAGTTGGGTAATTGCGTTATACTTGTTTTGCTGCGATGCACCGATGAGTGCCGATTTACTGGCGTTGTATGCGTCATATGAGTCTTTCTGATAGCCCGCTTTGATTTGTAGCTGTCGGTTCAAGTCCTTCCGGTTTGACGCACGGAATGCCTCATCTGAAACCTGAAGATCTTTGATCGCCTCCTTCTCGCGCGCATCAGTGTCGGCGACAGCTTGCTGAATCGCCGCTGGATTACCTCCAACACGTTTGGCATTCGCGATGGTGGTTGCTGAGCTCTGACGAAGCTTCTCCAGTCCGCGCGCATAGCCTGGCGATTGAGCAGTCGCATCCATGCGAGCATTGGTCAACGCCTCTTCTGTACCTGGCGGCACATAGTTGCTCGGCTTAAGCTTCTTCGCCTTCTTCTTCTGTTGATCAGATTGGTACCACTGGTACGCTGCTGTTCCTAATGCGACAAGTGCGGGTATCATACTGAAAAGTCCTCCGTTTTATAAATGATGTTTATCTGAGCGCATGGAGCTTCATCCGTGCGATCATTCATTACCTCAAATTCCATATAGTTCGACACCAAGTCTTCGCCGCTGCGTAAGGCGATTTGATTCGTCTCCACTACTGAGTTAATGTCTTTGAACACAGGTGCGACATTCTTCCCGTTGTCCAACTCAAACTCGTATGCCGGCGTGAAGCTTTCTTGCCCTTCGTTGGTCAAGTACCTGGCAACAACAGTCTCTCCCGTCGGATCTGTAGCTATCGGACCTTTGATGTGAATGTTCAGGTATCGCTTATTCTTCCCAAGGAAAGGATTGCATACAAAGCGCATCCTCCTGGTGAACTGCTGACCATAGAAGTTGTTGCAAACCGGATTGGCATCGTGTAACCACAAGTTTCCGGCCTTGAATGAAAACAACGACAGGTTAACACCTATCGCACGCTCTGGTAGATACTCAAACCGTTGCTTCCATGTCTCATCTTTGAGACTGAATGCCCACGTTTCACCTGCAACCAGCACAGCGCCTGCATCATTCAATACATCGCTGAAGGAAACGAGCAGCTCTTTATACTTCCGATCGTGTGCAATAGTCACCCGGATTTTGTCGCGGTATGCAAAGAGCTGCTGGCCTTTGGCAACAAAGTATTGTTCCATGCCATTCCACGATATCGGATACAGTCCGGCATTGGTATAGCGCACAACGCATCCGGTGTACGCATCCCAAAAGAATACTTGGTTGTTAAACTCAACTACTGATTCAGGATTGATTGTTCCAAGCTCTTCGCCTAGCTCGCGATCATCACCTACAACTGAATCAGTCTTCGCAATAATGAACCCTTCACCCTGCCGGATGAATCCCTGACCTATGTAAAGGGTAGATGCCTTACGCTCGTGTATCGCGAGCAATACTTTACCGACCTTCTTGGCTGATCGCACGCGACCGCGTTCAATTGCCAATGGGTATTGGTTTGTAGCGCTGAAGCTGTTTAGACCATTGACATTCGTCTGCTGAATATAAACGTCGCTGAAGCCGAAGGTTGTATATAGATCAAGCGTCTCGTCATTGGAGTTAAGTGTATGCGGCCTGCCCAATGAAAGTGCTGTCTTCGTGTAGTCGATTGTATTAACTGTCGTCTGGCTCTCAGAGACGGTCTTCCAGTCCTGCTTGATCGATACAGTTGTTGGCCGTGATATCGGTGCATTGCGCAGGATGCCTGAAGGAGATTCAACGCGGTATACCACGTAGTCATCGATGGCTACTGGCATGCCGGCATACCCTGGCGTATAGACGTGACCATTGTTCGCATAACGACCGACACTGTTCTGATAGTCGATGTTGCTTAGTCCGACTTCGTCCAATGGTCCGAGATTGTAGGTATCCCCATCGATTACCCCCTGCTGACTGATAGACCCGCCAACGATCGGATAAGTATGCTGTGTCTCGAAGTACAGCTCATCCGCCGATTGCTTCAGCTGGAATACCTCCACGTTCTCATCGAGCTCATCAGCGGGAGCATTAATAATGTACGTGATCAGATCATTTGACGGAGAGATGACCATGAAGTCGCCATACACAGCCTCGATTGGATAAATCCGCTCCGGGAATGTCTTCGGGAAACGAACGTAACACGTAGCATCTGGTAGCAATGGCACGTTCAACGGGATCTGTATGTACAGCTTGCCCTTGTACGTCGGCATCGATCCACCGAGCGCACTCGACAGGTAATTATAGGTGTAAAACTTCTTCCCTCTCCAATGGTAATAGTCCGAGCCAACGTTTTGGTTGTCGCCTTCACCCTCCACCAGGTCACGATAATAGAAATGATACTTCGGTACGCACTGGAAGTACGTCGAATGATTCTGATTCTCCGAGATGACAATCGAATATCGGGCAAACTTTGAAGGGATGTTGCTCGCAAGTAGATTGAACTTAATCTTCTGGCGAACAACTCTCGCTGTCTCTCCTGAGTCTGGAAAGTCCAGGTCAATGCTAATCTGCTTGCTTCCCTTAACATAGGTAGGTTTGCCATACGTATCGAACAGCACTACTCCTACGTTGTAGACACCACCGGTCTTCACGAAGGTATCACGCGCATTCCAGATGTAAGGCGCTGGCTTCAATGTATGTGTGCTGAGAACGAAGTTCTCGAGCGAAAGCGTAAGGTTGAGCAGGCTTGCATCGAACTCCAGCCCAGTCTTGTTGAGAACGGTAAACACTCTATTCTCGATCACCTCGACTGCTTCAGACACATCGGGGATGGCATCATACATCTTCGTCTGCTCTGCAAGCGCGACAGGTATAATACCCTCACTATTGTTGAATGTCGTTTCAAACTTATTACCAAGCGTTGGATCACTTGCCACCCACGTAGACAGCTCGCGAAAAACATTGTAGTTACCGGAGTTGCCAAGACGCGCGACAATCTCTACAGCCTTCACCACAGGGATAAGCTCAGGTGGAACGTATGCATACATCCGAACTGTATTGTTCAGAGTCTTCCCGGGCGTCGCCTTAGTGTTTGGATATACAAGCTTGCTTGGAGGAGCAAATGCGCTCTTCCGCTTATCCTTATACACCCAGCGGTATGTAAACTGCCACGTATTACCGGTGATGCGATTGATCTTGAATGCAGTGTCTTCCTCCAGCGACGTGGTCAATGGGACCATTGGTACTGGCACAGCCAGCGATAGCGTCTGCTTATTGTATGGTGCAGTATATCCTGCAGCACGAGCACGTGAAAGGCTGAAGTTCTGTATTGCATTCTTCCTGTCATTGTAGATGACGATGTCATCGATCACTCCGCCCTGACAGATATAAAAGTCTTTATCGAAGTTCAAGCTGGAGCCAGACAGTAATGTCTGAAATGCTTCAGTGTCGAACGTATACTCAACAATCCGATGGTTGCCTCCTTCATTCCAAATGAAATAGATGAGCGTATTGTCTCGCTCATTCACCAGGACTCCGATGACTTTGTTAATACCAACGGTTGGTAGCTCCGCGTATGTCTTCGAGATATTGCCTTTGGGATTCTTCGTGACACCGTTGGCGCCATGGTTGAAGTACCGGCAGTTGACAGCATCGACCAGGTCTCCAGGGAGAAAGCCACGGTCTGTTCCGTTCAGCGTCTCCGGAGACACATCCTTGTTGATTCTACGCGGTATAAACTTTTCAACTTCAGCCATCAGTTCTTAATTGTCTGGCGATATCCGGAACGCAATGCCTCCTGAATGTCTTCGATCGATAATGTGAGATTGCGCATGAGAACCTTTTCCACCTCGTTCTCATACAGCTTCTGAGCGCGATCACGTTCGCTTTCACTGAAACGATCGTCATACTCCTTCCGCTTCCAGTGGATAAAATCCTGCACTGCTTTAAAGGCATATGGATGAATGACAGTCTTCCCTGTTGGGTTCAAACCGTCGGTGATGTACTCCAGGTAGATCTTGCTTACGTTGTTGACGGTGTTCCTGAAGTTGAATACACGGTTGCGCCAATCGACACTGAAATACCCAGCATGATTGTAATTGCAAGCCGTGCCATAATAATGGCCATAGCCGGTGCTAAAAAAGTCATCGGAATAAAAAATGATATCGTCACCCGAACATCCGGCATCGGCCAAGTCGGGACACCCCCCCGACTTATTCTCTTGAGGAACTCCCTTTGAATCTTTATCGAAATATTTTGATATGCCACTGTCTTGCGTGAACACCTTCACTACGTCTCCGCAGCGGAAACCGATCTTACTCCAGCCGACCATGTCGCAAGGGAATTCAAGGGATTTCCATGGCGTCATCTCGAACTCATCAACATGCACCTCATGAAGAACATCGAAGTGCAGCTCCCTCACAGCATCAAATGCCCACTTCAGGAACTGATTGAATCTCTCTTCTCCATACTGTAGATCTTCGAGCACAGAGTAAACAGCTGCTGACGCTGTATAGAACTTGAGGAACTCCCCAGCTTTCTTGTCGGTCTTCGGATCGTTAAGCATTCGTCACTCTCAAGTTTGGATTGTTGTCATTCAAGCGATCATTCGGGATGCGATTCACCATGCGCGCCTTCACCATCTCCTTTATCCTGCCCACATTTTCCGGCAGGATTGGCAACGGATCATCCATCCCGAGTGATTCCGGAGCTGGCTGAACAACTTTCAGCAGTAGCTTCGTGATCTTTTCCCTTATCAGATCGCGCATAAAGAAAGCCCTTAAACCTTCCAAGTAATACCCAAAGTTGTCACGTTCGAGATCCCCATGCGGAAGACGGGAAGTCACTCCTGGGTTAGCGATAGGAATGAATCGTTTCAGCGATCCTTTCTCTGTGCTTATAGCATGGATACCTTTGTTGAACTTCAGAGACATGTACGCTGGCAGATCAATGTAGGTCCGAGCCGTAGCGCTATCTTGCTTTACGGTGATTGGCCCAAGCGTCGCGATATATTGAGTCACTGCAGTCCGGTCGTCTTCCTTCCCTCCCATACCACCGCGACGGTTTAAGATCTCCATCTTGAGATCCTCGCGCATAGCGTCACAGATATGCCTGACCACAAACTCCGGTTTGTAAGGGCTATCACTGGGAATATCGCCACCAGACAGGTCGCGAATGATCGATTCCGTTAAGGTTCCTAGTGTCTCAATCATTTCAATTGATCATTATTCTTCAGGTTCTCGCTATACAATGTGAGATCACGATCGCGCAGATTGATGCCAAGTCCGGAGCATACACGCTTCTTGATGTCGTTGAACAGCAATGGACTCCATTCGATATCAACCGAAGTCGTGTCATCATAGACGTATCGGGTACCTTCCTTTGTGTAGACGTACACGGGCTTCGCTGGTGCTTTGAAGTACTCCAACACCACTTTAGCCTGGTGAGGAACTACCTGAAGGATGCGTTTGGTCGCGTCGCTTTCTGGTACCTCGATACGGGCAATGGGCGACACTGCTGGTGGCGCCACCTTGCTGTTCAACCTGCCTGACCAAAATTTATCTTCGACGAGATCTATCTGCTTACCTCCCTCAGTCCGCAACGCGCGCGCATGCTGGTAGTCAGCCGGCAGATCTCCTACTCCATTGGTAACTGTTAACGTCTTTGTCCGCTTGAAAGGGAGAAGATAGTCGCTGATCTTCTGAGTCTTCACGTAGTGATCATAGTATCCATTAAAGAGATCGATCGACACCTCATACAATACCCTATCAATCCGCTCTGGCGGCTGCTGATTGGCAATGTTCTTCCCTGCTAGGAAGTTTACCAGGTCATGAATGTCTTTAATGAACTTTGCCATGATTTACTTGTCCAATAAAACCTTAGATAGCGAGAGAATTTCCCCCATTGTGAACGGCTTCATGTCGGGCTTCAGAGAAGTGAACTGGTGCAGCTCCTCAGCAGACATAAACTTTACCGGCTTCAGCGTCACCTTTTGATTGTTGACGGCCTTTACCTTCTCAACAATCTCCTGCTCTTTCGGATGACCTTTAAATGCCCACTCGACACCACCTTGAGCGCTAGCCACCGGTTTGGTGATGCCATAGGCATTCATGACAGCCTTCACCGCGTTATATCGCTTCGCTCCGATCTCTTCAAGACTCGACAGCAGTTCGATCAACTTCAAGAAGGTGTCAGCTCCAACGCCTGCCTTTGCGCAGCTGTTAATGTCTCCCTGGAGGAAATAAGCCTCATACATTGAGATAGTCATTTCCTTTTCCTTTACTGCTGCTTTCGTTTTAGTACTCATTATTGTTGGGGTTAAATTGTTTTACACTGGTACATATCCTGCAGTCCACACCTCGCCTCCATACTCGTAGGCACCAATGTCAGGTGCCACTCCTACAAATCCATTTGTGATTCCTGATCGAACAATTCCTTGGTCTCTCGCTGGGGAGCCGGATTGCAGCTGAAATCTACGCCCATCTCCGTCGGTGTAACCACCAACAAAGAGCGGATTGGTAGCTTGCATTAGACAATTGGCTATGTTGGTCGCAGCAGCTCCCCAAGCGTTATTAAATTCCTTCCTGAAGATGTTGTTACGCATCTCATCAACCACGGTAGTCTGATAGGTCACATAGCTCTTTTGATCACCAGCGAACGTATTGTTCCAATACTTGGCTGGTCCTTTCGTGCTATATTTGTATCTCGGAAGCGTATAAACATCGGCGCATTCCGTGCTGGTAAAGCCTGGTGTATTGCCCACATTCCAGACGACGTTATGGTGGATCTCACTTGGCGTTTGACCAACAGTTGGACCGGAACCCATGTCGAAATAAATGGCAGCCATGATACCGTCTGTTAACCCAACGGGGGGACGGACAGCTTTCAAGTCATGAATCCAATTATGATGGAACTTCAGACCAGCGAGGTTTTGATAGCCCCAGGAATAAAACGCACCACAATCCTGGTTCAGCTTACCAAAGTTGTATAGATTATTATAGCTGATCTCGTTGTCAATTGTATCCTTAACCTCTTCTTCGACAAAAGCATAACCATTGTCGATACATCCTCGACCAGCATTTCGAATAGTACACTTGGTGACGGTGATATTGTTCACATCGTCATCACCCCAGAACGTTACACCTGCACCCCACATTCCATCGTAGCCGAAGAAGTCAAAGAGACAGTTTTCAACTCGGCAACCTGCACCAACCCAAACGCATTGCGAAGCAGCTATATTAAATTCGCTATTCTTAACAAGGTTGTTTGGTCCGAGCAGCTTTGTGCCCATGTATTGAGACATTCCGTATCCCTGAAACTTCCATATCGGATGAGTGACATTGTGATTCAGATACGACCCACGACAAGTATCTATTGTGCAATTGGTGGTGTTGGTGTTCCCTGTTGCAACCTCACAGCCTTTGAAGTAAAGTCCTTTGAGAGTTATATATGAGCGGCTTCTAAGATCGAAGCCCCAATTGCGTGCCTTGAATTCGAATGTACCTGTAGGAGCTCCTCCACCTGGCTGACGATAATACAGATAGGTTCCGTCGTAGTGAAACTCTCCGTCTTGAGTAAGCAACCCGAGATGGTTGGTGAGGTAATATGACTTCCTTACTTGGATGCCAGGCTGTGGATCGGGAAAAGTGTTCCAAATGTCTCCACCACTCCAGCGGATCTCTTGATTCACGTGATAGTTGATAGTCCTCGATTCCGATATAAACCAACCAAGTGAAACCATCGTCGCCCCGACCAAACCACCAGATACCACAGGGAATCCGTTGGATGTAAGCAGCGCATTATCCTTTATAAAAGCCCAATTGAACTTATCACGGTCATCACCGTACGTAACTGATTGACTTCCGAAATGAGCAACATTGCGCCTGGTACCACTTGCATCGTTACCTCCTGATCCGTATGAAAGTGTCAATAGATCAGCAGATGATTGAACACCTTTGGGCCAGCGGGATTCCGTCTGCATCTCTCCTTCTCTGAATATCTGATTAGCCAAGATGCTGGTGTTATTTGAAATGCCCCCTGGAGCATAACCAGTAACAGGAAGCGATACCGCTTTTCTATATATCGGTCCTCCCATGTAAGCACTCCATCCACCGACAGAGATCAAATCCAGACCTACGATGTAAGGGGTGTGTCCTAGCTCGGCCACAAACCAAATACGATTGCTGGCATTGCCAGAGACAGGTACAGTAACTGTCTCCCTATACGTCCCATTTCTAATGATTACAATATCACCAGGCACAACCACCGAAGCCGCTGCACCAATAGTTTGAAAAGGCTGTGCAGATGAGCCCGGATTCGAGTCACTACCTCCAGTCTGCTGAACATAGTAAAGCCCATCAGGTACCGGATAAGGAAATGATCTCTTGCTTCCAAATGCCAACTGCAATGCCTTCGTCATATTCCGATATAGATGTTTGAAGGTTTGTAATGCATGAGAGCAATCGTATCATACTGACCGGTAGTTGCAGTCTTACCGTTCAACGAAGCTGGCCCAGTCAATGACACCACGTTGGTATTGTCCTGCACGAGCACACAGTTGAACCCTATCTTGAGCGATGTGGGGACGGTCACCACGCATCCAGATGCGTGACTACACCACAAAACCTTCCCACGATGCAATGCATCATCGAGTGTTAATGTTGTGCCCGAGATTTCAAGTGGATCTGCAAGACCAGAAATGTTAAGTAGTGGCCCTGACTCTGACCGGACAAAAAACTCTGAAGAGCCTGCAACGTCCTTGGCAAGAAGGAACACTCCATCCACAGGAGCATCTGTAGGATCAGCAACACGATTGCCCCAATAAGCTACACGCTCGCCTGTTTGAAAGTTGGCTGTCAACGTAAACAACCCAAGGTTGCCATACTTGCCGCCGCTAATAGGAATACCTCCACTGACAAAAACACTTCCTGCCTGCATGCCTTGACCTGCATCTCCACCTTCGACAAATAGATTTCCGCCATCCGAATAGAAACCGGCAGTCGTGTTCCCATTACCGCCTTTCAGCCGATAGTCAAACCCAGCTGTTACAGGTCCCGTTGCAGGCGCTTGAGCGGGCTGTATTTTATCCTGAGCGATAATCGCACCTTGCGACACATTACCTATGATAAGGTCTGTGAGGAACGCAAAGCGAGATGATGATACAAAGTATGCAGAGCCTGCACCCTGATCAGCAACAGCGCTGTCGGCTTTTAACATCGGCCTGGTTATACGCACCCATGGATTGCCTGTTGTACCTTGGGTGTAAATATTAACACTACCGTCGGCACCTGAGCCATTGCCATTGCCTCCGAAGATGTCGACGTCAAAACCAGGCGCGTTTAATGCAGTTGCATCATAACCCGAGATGTAAAGCTTTGCTGCATACATCTGTTGCAATCTGTCGAAGCCACCGCCGCCTATGGTGTAGCGAAGATGTTCTACTCCAAGCGCGCTGAATGAATGCACACCTCCAGCTGAATCAAACTCGAGGTTGGTATTTGTTCCTTTGCTGAAGACCGTTCTTTTTCCAGCTGAACCAGCAGGATCTCCGAGCTCGATATCGCCATTGCCCGTAATGGCAAACATCCTCGTATCGACGTCAGCATTGACACCACGAAACGTCCACAGTGATCGTGAGCTACCAACGATGGCATTTGCCAATGTATGCTCTATGCTACCATTCTTTAACGTGCCCGCTGAGTTTTCAACCTGAAGTACGACCGACGCGCCAATACCATTGGCCGGTGTGCCAGATGATCTTCTAAGACCAGTGAACAACGGTCGGACTATATTCGTCGACGCGTCTTCTCGATCGACAGTCATGCTGCCGGCACTTGCATAAACAACCAGGTTACCCTGACGATCAATTGAGTTACCAACGTCGAGCCTACCTTCGATCGGATTATACAATCCGGAAGTCATCAGATCACCATCGGCGTCTGTTGCTGGTATATCAAATTCACTGGAGGCGTTGTTAAAGATGGTATCCGCAGGATCTTTCCATGTTCCATCGCCGTGCAGGACAAAGTCCTGTTGACCTTCAAGCGGAGCTGGAACATATCCCCAAAGCCCTGGATCATCAGCAGTCGCACCCATAAATGGACCGACCAGCACAGGCGCCCCATCACCATCAAAACCAAACAACCTCGCGGGAGTGTGATTTCGGAATTGAGCGATCGAAAGTTCTTTTGCTATTGACATCAGCGTGTTACAGTAAACTTTGTATCACTGGTTTTATAATAGTTGCCAAGATTGTATGGCCACCTGGATATGGATGAACGCCTCCGGGCTCGTAGTAAGTTGTATTTTCACAAGTGGCAACGTCGCCCATGATGCTTACTGATGGATTGCCGAAGTCAGCAAGAGCATCATAGGCGCTTGGCTCGGCCCTCATTAATCCATTCAAATAGTTCCGGTAAGTTTCCCAGCTTCCAGACGGCCCACCATTGGTTGCATTTAATCCAGATGGTAAGCACGAGATAGCAATCACCTTTGCCCCGGCAGCGCGACATGAAGCGTAATAGGCTTTTAGTCTAACCCAATAAGCATCACACGCTCCGTTTGAAATCAATGTTCCATTATCGTTGCGGCCAATTAAAAGAGAAACGATCGCCTTGCCGCCGCCTGCAATCACCTCCGCTATGCGAGCAAGCATATAAGAAAGTTCACTTTCAACAATTGACAGAGTATGTCCGCCGGTACCGAGATCTAGTATTCCCAGGTACTCGCTTGTGTTGAATAGCTCAGGAGACATACGATAGGCATACGACTCGCCTTGCGGATTGGAGAATGATGCTGTTATTGAATCACCTTCAGCGATATACCAGTTCCGTGTAGCCGCTGAAGCACCCATTTCCACCAAGCGCAGTCGTGCTTTCCTTACATTTGCCGCCCACTGTGATGTTGTCATTTGCGTATCCCAGATGTCCACAAATGCGACATCTCCTAGAACGGGACTGCTGGTTGCAAGTCTGCAAAGCAAGGACATCACCTGTGCAGCAAATGCTGCTCTACCTGTGCTAATTCTGATCGTGACTTCATTTACGTAGCTATAGCTACTACTACCGTTGAATGAGAAACCAAGGACTACAAAGCCTTGATTTGTCAACTTACCGGTCCTGTTTTCAGCCGCTACGCTCACTGATATCTCACCAGCGGTGAGTATGTAGTTGAGGGTTGATGTGGTTGTGCCAAGGCCGCTATCATCGAGTGTTGAAAGAATAATCTGAGTAGCGTCAGAATTCACTCTTAGTGCTATTAAGAAGGTCATCTCACTCCACGTCTTGGCGTCTGGGTAAGATGGACTAATTAAAGCGAGTGGCGTGTTTGTTACAAAGCTTCCGTTCTTCGTGATTGGATACCGTGCCCCGAATGGTTTATTAATATGACCGTCATTTCCATCGTCAGTATAATTCGGAATTGTGTCTGCAGTCGAATACAATTGGAGTTCGTCTACCAATATTGACTGACCCCCAAGACTCAATTGAGATCCAACAGCTATGTAATAATTAAACGCATTGCTTGCTGACGTGAAAGGCATTGAGACTGTCTGCCAGTTGTCATCAATATCCAGGAGGTTGGTCGGCGACGTGGTGCTGAATCCCCATCGTATTTTTTGAGTGACGCCAGGGACGGCTGTTTTCATTTTACATCTGAAAATATAGTCCCCGACATTGAATTGCCGATTGAAAAATGGCTTCCAAAATGAACCCGTTGATTCACCACCAACTGTTGCAGACAGGACAATTTTAACTGCGCTGCCTGAATAATTAGGTCCGTTTGCAAAATGCTGAGTAATGGATGCCCCTCCGCTGCCGAATGAGCCCTCTGAAGGAATTAATCCACTTGAATTATAAATAATATTCTTCGAAGGGACAGCAACCAATTTCTTGTTCTTCCAAGAAGCATCGTTCGCGCCAAGATCAGCACTTACAAAGTCATACAATGAGTCGAACGACACAGGCACAGCCGCACCACCCCCACTACCTTTAGACAACACTTGTGTAAACAGCAAATTCATTTCGTCACTTTAAGAGTAAACATGTATGCCTCGCCGCGAACAGTATTTCCATTTGTAGGATAGTTAGCTGGTCGCATCACTATTGTCTCCGAACCTCCACCTGAGAGAGCATAGCGATAATTGCATCGGACCCGCGTTTGCTCAACTGTACCAGTGTTGTATGTACCAGGCGAAGAAACGTTCCAGTCCGTGGTACCCAGGTTACCAGCCAGTGTATATATGAACGAAGGCTTTTCAATCACCAATGGATTCATTGTAAGTTCATTGATGCTGCCAGTTGTTGTTGATTGAACTACAACCGGAGGGATATCTGTATCAATGCCGGTGAACTCGTTTAGACACCAAGCTCCCGTCGCATTACTGCTGCCAGTGAAAATGTAGGACGACGCCTCGCCGACTTGAATGGTCTTATAGAAGGTCCACATTGTTCCATTGACGCCATACCCGCCAGCTATACGCGTCCAGGAGGCATCTGGTGCCGTGATTGTTACATTGTTTCCACCGGAGTAAAAGGAAACAATTAGGAGATTGCCCGGATTTCTGGGGTTCGTGTTGTGGGTAACAGTATAGCTCGTCGTTGTCGAAAAGCTTCCAGCGCTCCCAAGAGGGGCAATTGCTCCGGTAAGAAAAAATGCCTTACCCATTCCACGAATTGATGGTAAGTAAAAACTCATGATGTAGGGTAGTAATCTGTTATTCTCGCCAAAAAGAACGAGGCGTCAACTCGTGAGATGCCTATTTCTATATACCTATCAGTGGCTCCAGTGTTAACTCCTAAGAGCTTATTAGGAGAAGTAGTGTTAGTCCAACGAAAGTCGGTAGTCACTGCGATCATATCGTTGTCTGTGATCGTAATGCTGAACGTGCCATTAACAGGCACGATGATGTGACCAGTTTCCAGATTACTTTTATTAGAGATCGTAATGCTGAACGCTGAATTTCTCACTCCCGCAGACGCAGGCATAACCCACTTTTTATAATAAGCGTTACCTGCGTCGAGAGCCATTACATTTGATCCGTTGATAGACGCTGCGACACGCACAGGACCTATTCCCAACCATGACAAGAAGGACGAGGCAACAGCCTGTATTTTCAATAAAAAGTAATAGAAGCCGATCTCGGATGGTGTCCGGCTATCGCTCAAGCCAGTAGTAGACCCAGCAAGAGCCTTCGTTATGATATCTTCAGCTTCAGCTTGAGTTGATCGTTCGACCGTACCAGCCAACAATGCTGTCCACGCAGCTACTACACCTCCACCGCCGCCATTGTGGAATCTCCATGTATTAGTTCCCGTCTTTTCAAGCACACCGGTTTGTCCAGCTGATAATGCTAATGTGCCAGTATCACCAACAATTGTCACGCCCCCAGCGGCCACTACGTTATTGTAGCCTCTAACAGCTATCATCTTTCCTATACCAAATGCAACAGATGCATTAGTTGGTACAGTCAAATCTCCACTTGCATCGCCTTCAACCAACAGAGCCTGACCTGCATTCACTGCGGCAAGTTCTGTTGACGTTAATGCGTAGCTTCCAGCGTGCGAAGCAGTTGTTATGCTTGAGTCTGACTTGTTATTTAGTGCAGATGAAATCGTAGCCTGATCGATCGTTCCGTCACTGTTCGAACCAACGGTACCATACTTCTTCATTATGCCTTTTACTGAAGCATCAGCATCGGGTACGTTTGTTCCAAAAGGTCCCCAGACAATGTTCGAACTGCCGAGAGTGATGTTATCTGTTGTCTGAATCCATGAGGTGTCCGCATTGCCTGTTCCTTCGTCGACGCGAATAACAGCGCCTTGCAGTTTACTTGCAGTGTCAGCATCCGAACGCCGTGTCAATATCCATGGTGTCGATCCATTACCAACTTGCGTCAGTACATAGATCCCGTTACGCGATTGAGTGGCTTCATTTGCTACCAATAAATGTTCATTGACCAACAGTGTTATTCCATCCTGAGCTGGGAATGCTCCATTCGCTGTTGCCGTCAGTATGGTATTACCACCTGAAACACTATAACTCGGAAGAGCTCCGGTAGTTCTTGCTCGGACACTAGGAGATTTCCACTTCAGACCTTGCAATGCAGCAGCTACTGCGGATGAAATTTGTCCAGCAATGTATGCGACCAAATCCGTTTGATCGGTAACTGGAGGGCTTGCCGGTATGGCTCCCCACTCTATATTGCTGTCACCTGCAAAATAAGGCAACGCGTCCCACGCGGTAACGCCATCACCATACTTCTGCTTTCCGGTGTCCTTCTCATAGCCTGGCTCGCCGTCAGCTAATACTGGATTCTCTGCCAGCCATTGAGCCGCTGTGTCTCTTCGAACTTGTAATCTAACTGCCATTGTTTAAAAATTATGCGGTGCCGCCGTCAAGTCCTGTAATAGGTCCGTACACGCTGCTTGCTGTACCTCCGTCTATGTTGTATAAATCACCACCCCCACCGGTGGCTTTGAGAATAAGATCTACATCTTGAATCCCACTCTTCCACCAGTATTCATCATTACCAATCTTAACAGTCAAACCAGGATGCCTACGACTCAATACAATCAGTGAACATGCCTCAGCAGCATTGGCATAGGGCACTACACCATTGAGATATCGATCGTCAATCGGCTTGCCTGCCTCTACTCGGATGTTATCGTTTAGCCGCGTGCCTGCCATGCTATGAGTTTCTTAATTCCATGTTCACATTAATAGCCGACTGATAGTTCGACACATATATCTTGTATTGAATGCCTGACCACAATGCTGTCGGCGAGTTGATAGTAACGAGCGATGGATCTGGAAAAAGGTTTCCCCCCGGGCTGACTGAACCACCAATAGGCCCGTTGTTCAATGCGCTTACATACCATGCAAGCTTCGATGCCATCGATGCTGGAATAGCAAACCAGATATAGTCATCACTTGTGCTATTGAAATTGATTGTCACAGTACCATTGCTGGCCTGCACCACCTTCGTTCCTGAGTTGATCAACGCCTGATTCGCTGTCGGACGATTCACTCCTGGTGCTGCACCTGAACTTGATACTTTGCCCCAGAAGTATGGATAAATGGAACTCAGATTTCTATTGCCGGAATTAAATGATGCGAGTAACGTGTTCTGCGCTTCAACTCTCCATTGACGAGTAATAGGACTTGTGTTGGCAATGACACCGACATCTACCGTCTGTGCTCCATCATTTGCCAAGCCAGAGGCTATGACTGTATTAGACGTGACATCTCGAATCTGAACTGTGTTCGCTTGAACGTTAAACGAGTTGGTTGTATTCCAAATAAAGTCGTGATTACCCCCAATGACCGTACCTACTTCAGCCAGTGTACCGATATCAGAAATATCAAATGAACTGAATGCTGGCGGGAGATAATCAACTGCCATCTCTTCTATAAGCGACTGCCAGGTACGGCCAGACATGTTCGTTCCGGCAGGCATACCTCCTACAGCCACTGTCGAAGGTGAAGCAAGGTCATAAACGCCTGCTCCACCGCCTTCGCCCAATGCCAGCCCTTCGAAGTACGATACATGAACTTTCCAAGTGTCAGGAACAGGTGATCCAAAATTGATAGTAGCACCAATGAACGAATACGAGCCAGGTGGCTGTAATGCTGTATTGACCGCCACAAAGTTGATTTGCTGCGGGGTGCCGTTTGTAATTGTAAATGATGTGGCAGTACCGTCACCAGTAAAGTATTGCTCCTTCACTACGCTCGTTGATCCCACTCCACCTACCTCATCATCGTCCCAGCGAGCGCGATCCGCAGCAGACACATGTAGTCCACCGGGATCTCCGACACTCTGGAAATGAGCAACCAGTGCCTTAATGTTTGTTAAGTCACCTTCAGTGAGTTGATCGAGAACCGATGTCTTGTTTGCGTGTGAATGTAGGCGGGGATCATCATCAAATACGACCGCGTATGTGCTATCAAGATTGTTCCAGAATCCTTCAGGAAAACTTGCACCACCTCCTCCGTTCGCCTCCAATACAGCAATGCGTGCAGACAATGCATTGTCAGCTGCAATACGTGCTTGTATCTCTGCCGCAAGATCCGCTGCAGTCGCGTAGTTACCTGGAGGAGTAACGATAACATCTGCCGCGATCGGCATTGAATAGTTGCTATAGTTAGCAGCTATCACCTTATTCAAGTCAAGCTGCTTGGAGAAAAAGTCTATAAGGTCACTGACCTCGCGCTCAGTCAGTCCTCCATAGCCATCAGTCTGAAGAAGACTAATAAAGTCAAAGCATTCTCCAATGATCAACAAGAGGTAATCTGACTTCTCGCTTTGATACCCTGGTCGATCGAACTCAGACATTAGTTCGGTCTGCTCTTTTCTCAGCTGAGTAAAGGCCTTTGGTATGAAGTCCGATATTTTATCAGTCAATATCATAATCCAAACGCTTCAATGAATGGTGGAGAATACTTGGAGGCAACACCGTTGGTCTGTGCAAGACTGACCTTTATCAAACATGATTCAGCAGCCGCCAGCGTGATCGTAGCGAACAACATCACTTTATGCACGGACTGATACGGAGCCGCGTTCACATAGTCCTGTCGTGAATAGTTCTCGTCCAGTAATTCATCTCCAGAAGGAGTCTGCTTTAACAATCTAACCGCCCATGAATCGCTACCACTGTCATTGGAAACTGGCATCTCAGCTACAATGTGAAATTTGCGTGCGGCCGTATGCGAGTTAACTACAGTGAGTGTTGGGTCCGGCCGATAGAATTGTCCAGCCGGACGATCGAAGATCGTTGATGGAGCGGTGTTGCTTCTGGATCCGCTGTTTACATAGTACTCAGGTCGAAAGTTGTTTACAACGGTTTCACCATTGTCACCTTTGGGACCTTTGAGACTTGTGGCATTGCTTTTAGCCACGTACCCATTGGGACCGAGATAAGAATTGTTTGCATCGGGAACCGGTGGTTTCGTGCCTCCTCCTCCTATCCAATCAGTAAGGCGAAGTACTACACGTTGAGGGCCGTCGTCTTCCGGAAGTATAACAGGAGCCCATCCTTGTGGCCCGGGATCGCCCTCACCACCAGTCACGACTACCTCCTCCCAATAATCACTTAATGTGTAACCAGGTATCTCGCTGACGCGAGTGTCTGTCGGGGGCAGTTGCTTTAAATAGTATTTTTTTCGCGACGGAGAACCGACAACAACCTCCATGTTCAGTTGAAGGTTATCATACGGAATATCCACCAGCTGATCTACACTTTCCAATGCATAGAATCCGCCGCGAATATTCTGTGCAAATGCAATAGGGAAACCTTCATTAGTTGGCGCCATCGTTCCACCGAAAGGAACAATACCATTCATTAAACCTTTTGCTGCGGTGATAAAGTCATTGAATGCTCCCATCAGCTCACAGTGATTTTATAGGTTCCGGGATCGAGTAAGTTCGCTGTGCGCTTCACCCAATAAGGAGTGATGATAGATCCGTCATTGGTGTTTGTTATATCAACTGGACTGAGGTCGACCAGCGGAAGAGTCAATCCGTTAAGAATCGCTCCTGCTACCGAGGGCGTTCCAACTGGTCCGCACCAGTAGATATACTTCGGGTTGGTGGAGATCACATAACTCTTCTCACCACCGTATTGCTGAATGATTGAATCGTTCAGTGTCTTATTAGCAAGGGCTTTTATCTGCGTCTGGTTGAGCAGCGCAAGATTACTCGAACCCTGATAGAATGAATGTTTGAAGGCTACAGAAGCTGACATGCTCTTCGACTGTCCTTGATCATCAACCGCATTCACTGTGTGAAGCTCAGCCTGCCCGGGAGTCGTACGCTTAACATTTAACTTCTGAAAAGTAAACGGAGCATTGAGATCGAGGCCACCTGGATCTGGCGTGATTGACCTGCTTACGATCGGGTACGTGCCCTGCACGATTGAACCATTGAATGTAACCAGCGACACGGTCACGCCAATCTCATAAGGACCTGGTGCGTCATTGGCAAACGTCACACTCGGACCAGTGAGCGCGAGATCATCGAGCTCGTATATCTTTTTCCCATTCTCCTGATACTCGTTGATGACATTACCGATCTTAGTTCCTAGCTTATGACGAACAATGATGTCAGCAGTTGAGCCATTGCCCGACTGCCCACTGATATTACCGAGACCATCGCCACAGCAATCGCATCCCCCTGACGTCGTTAGTACCTTCTTCATCGTTGATCGTCCAGGTACGTTTTATAGGTGAAGACTTCTTCTATGAATATCTGCGCCTCATTGTAGGCCTGTGCGCAGAATGAATTTGTTGCGTTGTTGATCAATCCATCTACATACTCAAAGGAGTTGCGCGTCGGCTCATACTCTTCATCCTTTGGACATTCTCCATAGATGAATGATCGAAGAGCGAGCAGCTTCTGGCCTTTGAGGTTATCAGCAAACGCTATAGCATCTGGAATTGGAAGAGAGTAGTCGTCGAGCTTTGAAATCGAGCTCTCTGATACAGCCTCATCTGCCGTGATCTCGACCCAATCACCGTCAACCATC
The DNA here is from genome assembly GCA_049840655.1 of Chryseolinea sp. GTDB lineage: Bacteria > Bacteroidota > Bacteroidia > Cytophagales > Cyclobacteriaceae > Chryseolinea. The sequence goes on along the minus strand of JASGJX010000025.1, from coordinate 208,829 downwards.
TTTTGAATTACCGGTTCTGACGGGTTTGTATTGTCATACACAATGTCGCCATCGTCATAGCTTGCTCCGTCGTCAAAAAGAGGAATGGCGAGGATTACATAATTAAGGACACCATTCACGTCCTGCGACATGAGCACCGTGAATGAAGTGACACTCGTTACATTGTAAGCCAGTATCGTTGCGTCAACATCACCGGCTACCTTCTTGTGCTGAGCAACAAGCACCATAGCCAGGGTGTTGCGTGAAGGGTTCGGAGTGCCGAAACCTCCAGGGTTATCATCTACATCATAGACTCCCGTGGCATTGAGAAATTCGATGTACACCTCCGTGCCCAGCGGATTGATGGTGACTGCTGATTTAATTGCAAGAGGCATTGTTACAATCGTTTCTTTTTAAAATTGGCCGCACCCCAGTAGTGCGGCCTTTTGTCCTGCGTAACCCCTTACACAGGGCATCCTACCGAGGCTTCGGATAGTAATCTTCAGCGAGCATCTTCAGCTCGGCAAAATGTTCGGATCCTTCTTCTGACGTCAGGTAGTCAACAAGACCTTTCATTGGAGTATTACCAGGTGCGAGGTTTACAATCGCTGGCTTTCCCTTCTCTCCTACCGATCGTCTCCATCTCCATTGTAGCTTGTCAGAGCTATCATCGAACACCAATTTCTTTCTGTGCACTGCTTCTTCCGCGAGAAGCCTTGCAAGTGACCGCGGCTCTTTCACCGCGAGTATCATGTGCGTTGGGGTTGTCTCAGCTATACTTGCCAAGACACTGAGCAATGGCTCATAGTCCAGTGTTGAGTTGATAGCATGCTCAGGAAAATACTTTTGCACTTTGTCTGCGATCTCGGACAGATCATCTGGCTCAGTATTGAAAATCAAACTGGCAGCGAGGTGACGATAGAGTGCAGTATTGTTCAGCATCGCGATCTCACGCTTCTCATTTACCTCGTAAAAGACCGGAGCCTTGAGAGGATTACGATTAGGATTGTCACGGTTCTTGTTGTGCAGCTTCATGAACAGCCACCGATCGTGCTCACCTGGCAGCACGAAAACGCTACCATTTGAATCGAACCGAACAAACTCCTCATCCGGGATAAGCGTCGTGCCTACTCCGACCACATCCTGCGATTTGTACCCGCTAATGTTTCGAATAAGTTTGTTCTTGACCTTCTTATCGTACTTGTCTTTTATCATATCCTTCCCTGGAAGAATATGGGCTGCTGGTGTAGCAACGCTCCGCGTAGAACTGGGATCGATCATACCGGCGCGGATGAGACGAAACTCAACTGCTTCTGTTGGATAGTCCATCAGATCAAGTTCAGTCGCGAGGTCTTTGGATATGATCTCTAAAATTGAATGACTCATAAAATGTTGGGGTTATAGTGAAAGGATAAAAAGAAGGGCATTGCTGCCCTTCTCTATTGAATGCTTAGGCGAGTTCCCACTTAGCGAACTTGTGACGGCAACGCATCTCCAAAGAGATGTATGTCACGAACGATTGTCCGCGCTCCATCACGTCGTTAGTAGGGCCTTGATTTGCAAGTGCTCCGTTCTCAAACAACAGGTAATCACCCTTATCGATGCCGCTGTTTACAGGCACGCCCCAGAAAGGAGTTACAAGCTGAATGTATGGCTCGTATGCTGGTGCATCTGGCGCGGAGTCAGGTCCACCACCTTTAGTGTATCCCGCAGGAATGAACACACCCATGTGACGGAAAGGAAGTCCATCAGCACCGAGTGAATCCTTGTGCGAGAAGATATCCCACTGCTGGAAGTAGAATTCATATGCGCCCACAGAATAAGACTTGAAGTTCAGTTTGATAGCCTGTTGCTCCCCGCCATCGAATGGCGAGAAGGAAAGGTTACCAGTACCATTCTTTCCAAACTCTACGAGGAAGTTTTTCAGCTTCAGCATGAGGTTCATACCGTGGCCGATCATATACTTCTTATCTGCGTAGTTGTTGTCAAGTGCGAGCATCATCTCATCGAATGATGCCATGTCAGGCTCCTGATAGTACTCCAGTGTGATGCCTTGAGCATCGATCTGAGGGATCAAACCAAATGCCGTCTGTACGCTCTTGCTGTTAGCGTCGGTCAGCCCGGAAGCTTGAGGGGTCAGCAGCACCGCTGTTTCCTTTTGGAATTCGAAACGCTGAGCTGTATCCTCGATACCTTTGTACCAGATGTAACGCTTACCACCTTCAGTTTCAAACCATACCTGGTTCTGCATTTCAAGATCAGTGGAGTCATAGTACTCACGAACGATTTGCATCTTGTTCGTGATTTTTTCCCACTGAGGTTGACGAGCTTCGGTCTTGCTGGAACGTTCAGTCTGCGCGTTACTGTAGAAGATCATCTTCGTACCAACAAGGGCAACTGTTCCGATGTCCTGTGCAGAATTGAGTTTCTTTACAGTCACAACGTGGGCACTATCCACTGATCGATCAACACTGTTCACATAGCCAGTGGTTTTACCATCAGCGAACAACACCGTTTGACGCGCAACCGGGAAAGATGACTTACCAGTACCACCTACGTTAGTGTGATCAGCTGCTGACAGCGTGATGAGGAAGTTGCCACCTGAAGGAGTGATTGCTGCAATGGTAGCAGCTGCCTTCATGAACTGACCTTCTTCATAGAACGAATACTCGCTGCGCTTTACTTTGCGCTTGCCGCTCCTGCCCTTGATGTTCTTAAGCCATGAGAGTGAGCTCATGTAAGGAACGGTCTTCATTGTCTTCTGATAGATCTCGTCTTGGTAGAGATCCAACGGGTTGAAAATCTCATAGGAGGCACCTATCGCTGCTGCTCCTGGAAAATCTCTGTTGTTTGCCATTTAGCGTTTAAAAAATTGGATTCGGGTTAAACAAGCCCAACTGCTTTCATAGCGGCTTCATTCTGCATCTGTCGATCAGATTTCTTCACTGTCTCACTTGGAGGTGGAGGTGTTGTCTTCGATGGATCAGAGACGTTCCGCTGTGATTTAAGACCATGAGCTTTTTGGTCTTCGCGGCCTTGTCGATACACGCTGTTCAGTATCTCATACTTGTTCTGTATGAATGAAACTAGCGTTGCGAACTTCTTAAAGTCGGGAACTTTGTTCCCCTCCGACATGATGCCTTCTTCACGAAGCAATGACTCCCACCATTCTTGGGGATCTGCCATTGCTTGAATGACTGCCGGCAACTGTTTGTCGCTTAGTTTGAAGCTCACTTCACCATCAAACTTCTCTCCGTTCTCATCCTCGGCCGCGAGGTCAAGTTGGATACCACCGAAGTCTGCGGTTTGTTGTTCAAGGAATTGAATGTAATCAGCACGTTCTGCAGCAACCTGTTCTGCGGAAGGCTCTGCGGTCCTTGCAGTCTTCCAGTTTGATTGCATTTGAGAGAGTGCTTCTTTTGCCTGGTTAGTGGCGTTGCGTGCTCGGATCTTTTGAGTCTCTGTCTGGGGATTATCCGCATCATTAGGATCGCCAAACAGCTTCCGATCATCTTCCTGGAATAAAGTATGTAACTCTTCCTGAGTGAAACCTTTATTCTCGGGCTTGATTCGGAAATGCTCAAACCTAAGTTGTTGATCAGACATCTTGGTGAGATCCGTACCCACTATTGAAATCAAGTGACGAGCTCTATCGAACTCCATACCATCGACCTCTGCTCCGAATTCGTACAATAACTTGTGACGATCCGATTTGAACTTCGGTCCGGCTTTATATTCACTTAACCTTGAATTCTCTGTCTCGAGCTCTTTCATCCTTGCTAGATGAGAGCGAAGTCCATCCATTGACTCAAAGCCTAACTCTGCCAGATCAATCTCTTCGTACACATCTCCTGGCTCATCAGTAGAAGCCGGTGGTGCTGGTGGAGTAGACGCTGGTGCTGTTGGTGGAGTGGCTGGAGGTGCCGCGGCTGCTGGTGCGGGCGGTGGAGTTGAAGTTGCTGGATCAGCGGGCGTTGCAGGTGTTGCAGGCGCGGCCGGTGCTGGAGCCGGTGGCGCTTGTCCAGTCATGAGCATATTGCTCATGTTTTGAACGTCTGTTTCTGTTAACTTCATGGATAATGCGGGGTTATATCAATTGCTGTAAATGTATGTAGCAAATGATATATTTCGTGCATCCGTTTCCCTTACCGCTTTTTTTGAGTTAATTGGTGCTCGTGATTCCCTTCCACACCCTCGACAATAGAATCATGATCAGCTCGCTTGCGCTATATGAAGCGTTGGATCGAGATCATAAGAAGTATTACAACTGGACCAGACGTCGTATACTTATGAACAGCTCACTGGAAGCTGGCGACGATTACATTATTCGCTCGAGAAGGCCACTTGATATTCTCATGACAGCCGACCTGACTAAAGCCATCCTGGTACGCGAAGGAACGACGATAGCGAAGAAGCTGCGTAGATACATCAACACCGAGATCCCGGCTATTATCGTACAAAATCCGCGTGCCGCGGACAAAGCTCGCATCACCCACACACCGCAGTCTCAACACTCCCTATACGTTCTTCTTGGAAGAAATAATTTGGGCTAGGAAAGTTATATTAATTGATATATATTTGACTAATGGTTATCAGGATGCTCTTCCTCCTAATTGTCTCTACATCTGCATTTTCGCAGGATGTACGGCAACAGGTGTTTGATGAGCTCAATGCCATGCGCGTAACGAAACATCGCGCACCGCTGGTATACAACGCATCATACCAGGATGACTGTGATCGATGGGCCGCAAAGCTTCCCAAAAGTTTTGTTCATAGTGGTGCCAAGAAGAAAGGCGAGACTATCAGCACTATACTCGGTAATCCCGATCTGATTATCCCACAGTTCATGCTATCGGAGCCGCACAAAAAGATCTTGATGGATAAGTCTGCGAAGGAAGTATGTATCTCAGTGTATGAAATGCCCGCAGACACGATTGTAAAAAAGAACAGTGTAGAGTATGTCCCGAAGGCATTCTACACTGTCATAAGAACGTATTGACTATTTGCCGCTCGGCACTCTGCCCTTTCGGACGCTTGTGATTCTCACTTTCTTCGTATGACCGATACCACCCTTCGTTGCTGGGTGATCACCTTTTGTTGATCCGCCTAAAGTAACAGCTGCCGCCTTCAATGGCTTCATGCGGGAGGATGCTGGCTTCTCGTACACGGGTTTACTGTCGAATGCAACCTTCTGGATCTTCGGTGTCACTTTGATGTCCGTAGAGAATTTCTCAGGAGTTCTCTCAACGGTTGTAGTACCCGCTTTGTAGTGAAGACCTTTGCTGCTGTAGTCAGTAACGTCTCGACGTTTTGATTGAGCATCTGCAATGAGTGCACGCATTTCCTTGTTCGTACCGCCACCAGGTTTGCCATAAGCTTTGTGTCCGGTCTCAATTGTCGTCGGAGTATAGGTAGTCTTTACCTTCTCTCTCTCAAAGCCGATGTCGGCCGTCGCGGGCTTGCCTTGCTGAACTACGGCACCAGGCTTCCTGATGACCTTCATTCCTACAATCTTTCTCTTGGGTTTTGGTCCATCCATGTGAAGGGGATTAAATCATTTGATATAAAAGTATATCAAATGTTGGAATTGTAATAACCGTTTAGCATGTTTGAGCTCCCGGACAATAAGTAATGATTTCAGAAGCGTAAAAGATACTGAGGCTTCCTCCTCACTTGATTGCATCTGTGTCATTGCGTGTGTCCGGGAGACCCACCTTTGGGAAGCCTCTTTGGTAGAAGCTGAAGTGTTGTGAATGCAACACTCAGCTTGGACCGAAAGCAAACCAGAGGGATTCTTCTTCTGGACGGGTACCTCCACGTCGGCGGAAGTAGAATGAATGGCCGTACCGGGAGGCGCGACAAACGGCCGATTGCAGCCCAAAGGAAAAAAGCATGTCGCCACGGGGACCGCATACCCAAGAGTAATTTTCCAAACCGATGGACACGGCGTTTCACATCGGGATCTGTCGGGGGGACTCGTCCGCTCAAGCAGAAATCGGGATGGTTCGTAAGGCGAACTATCCCTGTTCTGAACGAAAAGATCTGAACCACTAAGCAGAGTATGAGGTACAGAGGAAGGAAAGTTCCACTTAGAGTTGGACATAACAGAAGAGAAGAGGATTGGTTCAACCATATGGCCAAAGAAGGTATCACTCGATATTCATCGGTGATCAATGGTGTTCTCGTTTATGACGGCACACTTGCTACCCGCATGATTCAACTCGGCATTCACAACAACTTTTTAAGGTAAATCCCGCAGGGTCGTCCCTCGACCTTTGATGCTGTCAATTATTGTTTCACTAAAACAAAATCAGCATGGGACGTGTAATAGCACTCACAGCAAAAGTTATCGATGGTCAGACACTGTCTACACCACGAGTAGTGTACCTCCAGGAGGACGCAATCCAAATCAGCATGCCGACAAAGGCAAGCAGACTCACCAAGGTCGTTGAGACGCTCGGTAATCGTACCAAGACTTACTTCGTGTACGAGAAGTCTATGCAAATCGAAGCTCAGCGCAATCCGGCCTCAACCGATGTGTTGGTTAAGCAGCAAATTGCCCTGGCGATCACAGCAGCTGGTACCGCACAAGGTAACGGTGTCGCATTGACCAAGTACTTCAATGAAATCACAACTATCGGCGCCGCTGCTACTGAAGCGGTAGTGCTTCCTGCAGCAACTGTAGGTAAAGTGGTGGTTGTCTTAAACAACGATGCGTCTGGTGATGCGGCCAAGGTATTCCCTGCCGTAGGCGAGTTTATCAACGCGCAACTTGTTAATACTGTACTCAGTATAGCAGCTGGCGATCGCGTTCACTTCGTCTGCGTTGACACTGCTGGCAAGTGGATCACTGCTACTGACCGCGGAAAGTAGTAAGCGTTTTTGCCAACGCCGTTGTGTAGAAATAAAAAAGCCCGAGGGAAACCCGGGCTTTTCTACTTTGCGACTTAATGCATCTCACCTGTTCGTATATGCAAGTTGAGCAGGCGAAGGCTTACGGATCACCGTGGCGTCTCCAGCGGTTATACGTAATTTCTTAAAGTCACATGCATAGAATCGTCCGGCCACAAATGGCGTCGCGATAAATGCAGTGACATCAAATGTCGGAGAAGTTGGCACCAGCTCGGCGATCGTCAGGGGAACTGTGTCAGCATAGAAGCCAAAGCCATCGATAGCAGCTTTGCGCAGTAGCGTGCCCGTTGCTGTCGAACCAAACGTTCCTTCCACCTGGATAACACTGGAAGAAATAACTTTTTTCACTCGGTAATATCCGGCATAAGCACCGCCATTGATGTAGAACATTGTTCCTTTCTTCATGTTGTGGTTTGCTGCTGTGATATTCAACAGCCCGGTACCACCACTGGCAACAACAGTAAATGCAATATCTGTTTGTGCTGCTCCGATTGCTTGCGTGCCGTGAGCTTGTGCAAGGTTTACAGGATCTTTCGTTATCATAAGATTACTTTTTAGCTGCGGGTTTTGGTTTCGGTTTTGCCTGAGCGACTTTGATCTTCACCTGTCCATCGATGAGCTTCTCGAGCACGCTGTTCTGCAATTCTTTATCGGATTGAGTTAAGTCAGCTGATATCTCCATGCGTTTAAGCATAAGATCATACATTGCCTTCTTATCCAACAGACGTTCTTCATCAGCTGCCTTCTGAGTTTGAAGCTGCATCTGAGCTTCAGTAGTCATCTGTGTGGTTTGCTGCTTGGCCTGCTCGGTGGCCATCGCGGTCTTAGTGTTCTCCTCCCCTTGTGCACGAACCAGTCGTTCCTGATCAGCGGCCTTAGACTTCTGAATCTCGAGGCGATGCTTCTTGATCATCTGGACCTGACGGTAAGGGTTTTCCACCATTTCGATCATCACCGCGTCTTCACCAGGTATCTCCCCATTGTCAACCATCTTCTGGAGCAGGATGGAAACTTTCTCGCGTACTGCATCATCCGGGCCTTCTTCCATTGTGATACCCATATCACGAAGAGCCAGGTCGCGATTCAGCATGAAGTACCTGTAGCTTTCGGCTCCAAGTGTGTCAGCAAACTGCTCCGGATCCATGCGCTGGATATTATTCTGGAGGAGGTAGAAGCAATTGCGTGCCGTACGCTCATACACTTGCCTGAGAGCTCGCATCAAATGCGAGAGCGCATTGTCTGACGCTCCCCAAGAAAGTTCTGCTACGGTTTTGCCTGTACGTTCTGCAGGCGTCTGCCCTTCAGTGAGAGCATTCAACCCGACCATGTTCTTAATGAGATCTACAAACTGGAGAATCAGAGCGAAGTGATCAGCTGCCCCAGTTGACAGGCCATTGGTCAGCTCCTGGAAGGGCATCTGCTGCAAGGGGTTGCCATGCTGATCACGACCGCTGTAAACCAGGTTACCGGACTCGGCATATTGCTGAATGGCTTCCTTCGGATCAAACTTCACCCCTCCTTTATTTCGGCTAAGGCCCGCGAGTGAATGCAACTCTATGGCTATACCAGGAGGCTTCGATGCACTCACGTGGTTCTGGAATTGCAGCCAGTTCAACTGTACCTGATCTGCCGGCTCCTCGATCATCTCCATGGTTGACTGCTCGGTGCTAACCAGCGTCACTGGCATAATAGTGTCGGCAGCGTTGGACGCGCTGCGTAGCATGTTCGGGAGAAGACCGAACTCATAGCACAACTCGGTACCAACAACCCATGAGCACCGATAAACATTCTTCACCTGCCGACGAATGATCTCCTTCTTACCTTCAAATGCCTTGTTATACTCTGCATCACTCAGGCCTTTGCCATCATTGACACGAGCATCGCCTTTGAATGGAACCCACGAATTGGAATATTGTTTTGTGCGGCCATTGCCGGCATCGTTCTTATACTGGACGTACGTCTCATCGTCAATTGAATACCACATCTCTTTCAAGACAATGATCTTCTCCGGATCGTATGAATACGAATATCCATCGGTCGTCATTGACGCCGCCGTGGAAGTTTTGTACCTGTCATCAGTGTACAGATTGGCAATACGCTGGTACTCCTCTTCAGGCCACATGCCGCGTGTCTCCTTCTTCAGGTCACCAACAGTCATTTCAACATACTCACCAAACCGTTTTAAGTCGCGGAAGTCCGGAGTAATGCATGGATTGGTGATCACTCTTTCCGGATCCAGCCGGCGAAATTTGATCTTGTTATCAACGTCGATATACTGGACGGTCCCTCCTATTCTGGTGTCAACGATGTCACCAGCGATCTCTGAAGATTGTTGGTCCCAGTCGTTTTCATAAAAAGTCTGTTTGATAAAATCGAGCACCTCCATGCATGCCATGTCGCGAGGATTCATGTCGACATAGGCATCCACTTCATTGATGTTCATCGGTGGCTCTTCACCAGGTGGTACCGGCCGTTCGAGCCCGAGCTTCGTGAATTGCTCGAATGCTTCAATAGCTTCCTTGTTGATGATGAACTCAAGCAGCTTGCTTTTGTAGGCACGTCGCTGAGAGATTCCAGTCGGATCGATCGCGCGACAGCGCATCTCCATGCGTTGGTTGACCATCTTGTTGACCAGCACACCACGGATCTTTGGAACAACCTTAAGAATACCGAAGTTGACATTGCGATAAGAAGTGTTGATGTTCTTCTTCTTGTTAATGTCACTGGCGAAGCTGAGTGCTTCTTTGTACTGGTTGATGCTTTGCCTTCCCTTACCATAGCCCCGCATGCGAGCAAAGGTTGGATTTGGCCTGATCTGCGGTCGTTCACCAGGCTTTACGCCTTCATAGTGATGAGCTTCAACATTTTGCCGGCACCATTCCCTAGTTACTTTCTTGGCCTGCGGCACAAATTCACTCGGGTATCCAGTCGATGGGGTATAATTACGAGGCGAAATCTCTGTCATATCACGACAAAAAAGACTTTAACAATCAAAACTAGCGGGGTAGCGCTGTGGCATTTACCCCAAAAACTTCCATTACCTGCTCATCATCTGTTGCCAGTATAGCGGGTTTTCAAAATCAGCCGTATCCTCATCATCACCAGACGTCGTTGGCTGTATGATTCGAGACGTATTACCGCTGACATCAAACCGGGTGAACAGGTCAACGGCTTGCTGAGCTTGCTTCTCAGACATGTCATACTCATCGAGATCTGCCTCCAGTGAAATGATGGCATAGCCGAAGGAAACAGCTAAGTCGTACTTGGTCGGCTTCTTCGGATCAAACTCGAGCAGTTGCTTCAATAACGCCAGGCTGTTTATACGATGGCCATGGCGACGAATGAAAGCCGCGGTACGTCGTACGTATGACTCGATCACTTCAGTATTGGAGTGTACTGCCTGGTCGGCGTTAAGGCTGTTCTTCGAGAACTTATTGATCAACACCGACGCATCGAAGTTCTTCCGTACAATCACGAATCGTTGATAGCCGCGGGAGAAGAGGTGCTTCACAAAGTCACCAGCGTTGTTTTCAGGCATAATGCTATGGCCGAAGTAGCGCATGAGCTTTATCACGTTCTCATAATCATTCTCCGGATCGGTATCGCGATTGAGATACTCCCACATGATATTGTTGGAGATCCAGTCCTTGAGCTCCTTCCCATGGTCGAGGTCTGGAATGTACCGCATCATTCCGTGGGCAGCCATCTGAGATGCCCGCTTGTCGTCGGACTTCACGAATCGGATAGGGTCAGTCGCGGAGCGGAAGAGGTCATTGTTTACCGGGAGCCATATGCGTTTGTTGTTGTCATCAATGAATGACTCGCATGCATTCAGAAGCTTCCGGCTTTTGCTCCACATCACATCTGGATCGTAGTATAGCGTGAGCGGTCCATCCTTATACTCGACCAGCTCTACATCACCATCAATCTTTCCGTTCACCCATTCAAGGCTATACTTTCGCCCGGGCTTATTCTTCATTCGTTCAAGCTCGGAGATCCTCTTGGAGAGAATCATTACATCGTACTGGCATTTGGTCTGATCACGTAGGAACGCCTCCTCGACAGTGGTCGGGTTCTTACGCATGAGCAGCGTGAGCTTTGCGTTGTCCTCCTTCACCGGTTCGCGCTCATTCATGATCTTCGCATAAGCAGCCTCACGCGGGATCACCCCGAACTTATCAGCAAGGTCAGTCTGCGTTTCTACCGCGCTGACGAATAGTCGATAGATTTTCGATACTGTATTACCGTTGCCATCGCGTTTAGTAGGGTCGCTTTCTTCCCAGATCTCATAGCACTCATCACCGCCCTGATCCATCTCTTCAACGGTGGTCGTCGCTGCTATAATCCCTCGCTTCTGCTGGTTACGAAAGACGCATCGATAATTAACGGCATGCCTAGTGTACGCGTCCATGGATACGTCTGGCTTAAGCTTTCCAATCTCGTCGTTAATGACAAGTGAGAGAGTTTTACCGTCGAGCGCTTTGTTATGCGGAGGGTAACAAAGGATAGTGTTTCCGAGCTCATAGTCGTCACCATGCTTGATCGTTTGTGACTGTATACCCTTCTTCGCCAGACGGCGGAATGTCATTTTCTCCGTGGGAGCTGAACCGTGCGAATATTGAGGTTTAAAGAAGTCCGGCAGGTTGTTGAACATCGGGACCATCTTCTCCTGGAAGATTGTAATCTTCGCATCGTCCTCAGTCTTTGATTGAATGGCAGCATGCCGGTTGTGCCCCGGTCGCGTCATCGTTTCAATCATGAATGCAGACTCTTCTGAGGTTTTACCAAATCCCCGGGGGCCAATCATCAGATAACCGTATGAATATGGATCTTCCCAGCAGAGGTCTCTGAAGTAAAAGCGATCGATCTGCGGAAGGTAGAATAATGGATATCCATCGTTCTCCGGGTGATCCATCTTACACCATTGCAGGTAGAAGTAATGTTTACCAGTGAGGTAGATAGGCACACCGTTGTTCATGAAGAACACACCAAATGTGCGCTTAAACCATTCTTGGCGACGGTAATTCTCCAGCACTGGATCCCGGAAGGAAACTTGCTTCAGCTCACCTGAATCAACAAGGCCCTGCTCTCTGTCCTGGTGATATGCCTCCTCCAGCCGGCGCTCTTCATAGAACTTCGGTAGTGGGGTACGTCTCCAAAACTGATCAGACCTTTTGAGGTCGCTGTTAAGAATGAAGTGACGATCGGGAAGCTTGGGTATCCAAACCTCGTACTGATCTTTAATCAGATACCTGGTGGACCCCGGTGTCTTTAGGTACATCCTTCGGTTGACGGACTTTCCAGACTTCAGGCGATATCTTCAATACCTTGAATACATTCTCAGGCGTGACGGGGTATAAATCATCCTGAGTGGCTTTTTTGAGCTCTAAATGATCCGCGTAGAATCTCTGGTACAACTTATCTTTTTCTTCTAACCTTACCTTAATGTTTGACATCAGGCTGTTGTCAACCCGACCACTAATGAGGTTATCTGCTCTACTGCGATAAAGCGACTCAAGCTCCTGCTCGATGAAGACGATCTCCTTATAGATCGAATTCCGCTTTACCTTCATGTAGTCAAGTATCCAATCCACAACTTGCGTTTCCTTGAAGTCGAGGATATCTTGAACGTGAGGTGGCCATTCGCCATCCTTCTTCCGCTTAAAGCCTGCCTCTTTCGCTGCAGCGTCTTTAAGAAGCTTGTGATCTCCCTGGTATTCCGTGATCAGATCACTGTCGGCATCGTACACAAATACGATGTATTTAATTGTGCGCACGAGGTCTTCCTGGTCAACACCTCGATAGCTATCTCCCAAGTAGCGAACGTTTATAACCCGCTCTGTTCCATCATCATCCTTTACCCTGACTCGTGCAACAGAGTCCCTGAACTTTTGAAAATAGCGGCGCAATCCCGGCAGAGCTTCGAAAAGCTCTAACGCAGTCTTGGCCGCTATTTTATGGACAGGAAATTGAAGCCTCGAAAAACGCTCCTGCTGGGGTATACTCATATTATCATGAAGATGTCAGAGGCACGCACCATATGGTACTTCTTCTTGTCAATTTCAAAATCGATCGCTGATTGATGGTAGTAGTTTACCTTCACACCTGGCTTCAATGAAGCAGGGATTTCTTGGCCGTACTCGCTGCCACCAATGTTCATGATCACTCCTCGTGAATAAGGGTCTTTGAAGTCGACAGGCCTGGAGATCTTCGCAGCCTCGGACAGATATTGATCGGGGGCTATAGGATCTATCAACACGCGATCTCCGAGAAGAATCAGGGGTAGTGTTGATTTTGCAGGATCAAGCTCCGTTGCATTACCGAGGCTTACATTGCCTATCGCTCGACTCTTACTCTCCATTGTCTGCTCCTTCCTGTGACGTTGTTACCGTTTCACTTTCATTCGGATTTGATCCACTTCCTTCTGTCACTGGCTTCACCTCATCTGTGCCGGTACCAGATACGTCATGTGGAGGAGGAAGCGGTGTTACAGGACTTAAAACACGATCTTCCCGAAAGATTTCATTAAGAACCATGCCTAACCACATCGTCGCTTCGGCGCAGTATGTGTACGCATTTTGAACTGCGAGCTGAAACATCTTATTTTCAGGATTGTATTCAGAAAGGCTCCGCAATTCTGTCTCGATGTCATGAAGAACAAGGCGTAACAACTTTGTGTTTGAAATTTCGGCTTCTCTTTTTGTTGAAGAGCTGGGATTAATCCACCCTTCATACGCACTCATCGTTCCCATATCTGCACGGGGCTCAATTATCGAGCTCGACTTATCGAAGCTTTTCGGATACGGTGATGCGATACCGAGAATTCCTTTAACCTTCCCTAGCCACATGAAACACTCCTGTACTTTTGTGTAAGCCACACTACATGCACGTCTCCTAGGCGAACCTGCTATGTGAAATTCAACAACTGATACTTTTTTTCTGAGATCAGTGAGAACCACTTCCAATTCTTTTGACATATAAAATGATTATTATTGGTTGAACATAAGACAAAAAAATCCCGGAGCACCGGCCCCGGGACTGAATAAGGCTGAGTAGTTAGTTAGCAAAGGAGAGGCTCGTAGTACCATCGACTATCTGTATCGATGTTATTTGCCCGAATCCACTCTGCTGATCGCTCCAGGTATGTATCGTTCTGGACTGCCTCCAGATAATCGATTACATTCGATGTTATAATCGCATCCTTCTGAATTGATACAATCGATTCATCAGTAAATGCGGTTTTTACAACTGTTTCACGTGAAACACCTGAATCATCATTATATGAAATGATGTCATCGGTTTTCGCTTTTGTGGAAGCCGACAAATCACAGAAGCACGCCGCAAGACCTAGCAAGAGCGTGCCAACGAGGAGGAACCTCTTCATTGTGCTTAATTGAGACATAGAGAGTATTTTGCCGGGTCCACACTCATGATGTGGCGTTGCCGCATTCTGAAATAAGACACTCCTTCGAAATCTACCTTCGTGTCGGCATGGCGTTGGAAGTAGACATACATCCCCTCTCTCACTATCGGTTTGTCTCCTTTCAACGGAGTGCCAGCATGTCGCACCCATCCGCGGAGGTATCGTTCGCGAGGCATTGACTTCGTAACAATCCATTGGTCCTTTGGCTTCATCCGCGGTGTTCCGTCGGGATTGACCAATACCTTACCGTTCAATGTTTCTGGTGTCGGGATGGAAATATCGTCCCATGTTTCGAAGTCTGGTTGCACGAAGACATACGAACCGATCATCACCACCTTCTTACGGTAGATGTGATCAATACCCTTCTCTGTATAGCCGTACAAAGCTTCGGGAACCTTCTTCTCACGAGTGATCGACATCTTAGAGAGCTTAGCTTCATCTTCCCAATCGAAGGGCTTCACCGCGAGATTTAGCGGCTCATAGCGGACAGTCGCAAACACCTGGTCATACTTCACTCGGAAGTAATGCCACAACTTTCCCTGCTCATCCTTTTTGCTCATAAGGTGCAGGTGATTGTATTGGTGCTCATTAAGGTTATCAGGCAAGAGACAGTTGTAATGGAAGTATGCTTTGTCACCATCGCGGATCTCGAGCTCGATATCCTGCGTGGTCTTCCACTCCCCTACAAATGAATCGTGATAGCCTGGCCTTCCAACCGGATCTGCCACCAATGGCTGTACATACAACTCTTCAGGAACAGATGTTACAATACCCCAGCAGCGCACATGCTTCTCCGGCTCGAATAGAGTATTGATCAAAATAGGCATTCCATCAACTCCTCTATATCGTGTCTCATCAACAAATACACTGTCGACTTTAACTATTATATGCTCGCGAAGTATTCTCACAGAGGTAAAACTAGGCATTTTTATTTTTTCTTCACAGGTTTACTTGACAAATGTATAGTTCCGATTACATTTGTTGAGTGAACAATTTATATATCAAATGCTATAACGAAGAAGGTTTCAGAGACCTCGTGTCGGGCGATCAGCACGATCAATTCCTTCGTAAGCTTTTGGTACAACAGAAGTATGATATCGATCCAGACCTGGCCATTGGTGACCGTCTGGAGTTCTCACACTTCGTGGTGTTGACGAGCCAATGTCAACGGTCATGCGATGTTTATGCGGAAGCTCAGGCTGAATACATCCACACAAAGGATGGTATCGAGCGAGTGATCAATAAGATCCGGGTGTTCCGCACCAAGGTTGATTTTGACTTTCACCAGGCATTGATCGAATACCAATTCCCGACAACCGACAGCAAGGTCATATTTCATTGACGTGGAAACACATGACAAAGACTACATCCCCGCATTTGGAGTGCTCTGCTTCCTGCTGGGAATGGTGTGGAGTGTCGGTGACTCGGTATGCACTGGAAAGCTTAACGTGCTTCCAGCGGTAGTATTTGGTTTGATATTCTTCTTCATCTATGGAGCTGAACATCTCCGTGATGTAGGCAAATAATAAATGGCGGTTATGCGCCTTGAGGAGCTCACGGCCGTGTTGGCAAGCGGCACAAGCGAATGGCCCGATTCAATTGAAAAGTTGATTTCGGATAAGACCTACGATCCAAGGTTATAGGGACCTACGGCAGGAATGCCTTAAGCCGACTTACAAACAAACGAGCGCCAAAAGATTAACACACGCCCGGGAGCAAAGCGGAACTCCCGGGCTCTTTAACCCCATTAGTAATGATTGGATACGTTGACTTAGAGTCTGCCCCAGAATACGAAACATATGACGAGCTGCCCGACCTCGGGAAGCAAGCCTTTGAGAAGAAGTTCGGTTACATGATAAAGAACGGGACCTATCCGGACTTTGCTACATGCTATCCAGCTGAAGCTTCGTTTCATGCGGAGTTTTCGAAAATAGTATGCATCAGTTTAGGCACAGAGATACTGGATCCGGAGGGAGACTATTTCTTCATCAAGGGTTTTACTGGCGAAGAGATTGAAATACTCGCTGCCTTTGCTGCTGTGCTCATAAAAATTAAGCCTTCTCTCCTGTGTGCACACAATGGTAAGGTGTTCGACTATCCGTTTATGCGGAAGCGCTACATAAAGCATCGCATGGAGATTCCCGAGCTGCTGAATACTGGTGATCTCAAACCATGGAACGTACCGCTACTGGATACAATGGAGCTATGGCGCGGTACCGACTTGAAGTCATACGCGTCACTGATCACTCTCTGTTACGCCCTCGGGATTGAAAGCCCGAAGGGTGGCCTCGATGGCAGTATGGTGATGACAGCGTTCTACGCCGGCAAGATCACAGAGATCAAAGACTACTGCAATCTCGACGTGCTAGCTGAGTATCGTGTGCATAAGCATATCGAGAGACAGGTTGCACTGACCAAAATCAAAATGGTATGACGTCAGCGGATAAGAAGAAGCTTGAGACCAGGAGGAAGAAACTGGAGGCAGTCATTGCTCAGCAATTCACCATCCGAAAGGAAATGCGCGATCAGAAGTTGATCGACGATACCCGTGTACGCATAGCAAAAATCGATGAGTGGCTCGGTACTCCAAAGACGAAGAAACGCCAACCGAAGGAGCCACCGAAGAAGGATATCAGTAAGAAGGAGTTTAAGCGCCAGCTGAATGAAATCCTCGAAACACCGGAGCCAATGGACGTGATGCATATCGATACCATTGATGAGCTCACTGCTGCATGGCCAAAGATCCGCGGGCGAAACATTCAGATAGAGGGACCGAAGTTCGTATTACAGAAAGCTCGTGAGCTCACGCGCCAGGACATAGCAGGAAGGAGGAAGAAATGACACTCGGATACAAATCAAAGTTCACGGACGGAACACAAACATATTTCAAAGAAAAGCTGCTTATCGCAGCGGCTCAAGGCCTGATGATTGACGTCAATATGCCGTACATCAAAATGCCTTTGACCTTAGCTGTACTTGGTATCACTAGCATCAAGCCGAAGATCCATTCCATCCGCGACGATGAGAAAGATCGGTGGCGTGGCAATATGCTAGTGCATCACGTGTACGGTAACCGTACTGCAGCACGTGACAACTTCCTCATCTCCCGGGCGGTAAGCACTCAGCGCATCCAGATCATGGATACCAAGAAGATCAGCCTGGACGAGAAAGGCAACGATACGTCGTTTGGCCGCATGCGGACAATACTGATTGATGGCAAGTTCCTTCGTCCGACTGAAAAGTTGGAGCAGCTCGCTATCAATGACGGCTTCAACAGCCTGGAGCATTTCTTCACCTGGTTCCCATCGAACTATTCTGGCAAGATCATTCACTTCACAAAACTCCGATACTAATTATGGAAAACTGGGGCGTAGGCAATAGAAAAGACGAGAAGGCCTTTCAAACACTCAAAATAGGTAATGAGAACGTCGAGTTAATAATGGGTGAGTATCCTCACTCTCGACGAGACAACAATGTATATGCACGCTATGAAGGCGGACGTGTTGTTGGTTTTGATGGACATCGCGTCCCGTTCAAAATCACTATTGAAGAGTCGAACTACCTCAAGGACTCGCACTACAGCGGTAGCGAGATACGGAAGGGCGGTAAGGTAACTGTCCATCTGAATGATGTTCAAATTTTCGAAGACTTCTGCCGCTCCTATCAACGAGGTTATGAGCTGGCGAATAATTGGATCATTGCCATGGAAGATAAATGGGATTGGTATCCGCACAATGTAGAATCCGTCGTAGGTCGGATGGTTGGATACAGAGAGCAGCTCTTCAAAATAGAGCGAGTCATCGTTTCGCAGGCGTGTCTTATTCTTGAAACGCTTAACGGTCAACCAAGGAAGCGGTTTTTGTACGAGGATAGAGAGGATCTTGACATCGAAGGACCAGAGACTTCTGTTAAGGTTGAGATAACCAGTGAAGCACTTACGTGGTATCCTAAAGCTGAAGTATAACCAATCTTAAACTCAAACATCAATGAAACGACTCGCTCTAACCCTACTCCTATTTGCTGCTGTGCTCGCTGTCTCCGGGCAGGAGATACGCCTTTGGTCGGACATTAAGTCGCCGACGATAAGAACCTCAACGACCATCTCCAACCTCACGGCTACTGAGCAGATGTATACACTGCTGGCACAGCCTGGCTTTAAGTATGTCATCCAAGCTATTCCCATTGACTCGATACTGATTCAAGCAGAAAGCTTCGCCGCACAACAGGGAGTCACCAATATCAATGGAATAGTCAACTATGTTGATAAGGTCGACTGGATAAAATATGCGGGAATTGATCTTAAGCGCGATCGGACCAAACTGGTCTACCGTTACGCGATGGGTGACACTGCACCTGGTCAAGTTGAATTCCGCATCGGCTCCATAACAGCAACGCCATTTGCAACGGTATACCTACCAGCAACCGGTGGATGGAGCAGTTTTGTGAATCTGGAAATGACGATCGATCTGAAGTATACCGGCATTATTGACATCTACATAACCTGCACGGGATCTCAACGTACGAATGGCTCCGGTGGTAATATCGATTGGTTCATGTTTAAATGACTGCGGTCACGCAACATAAAGGACTGCGCGGTCCTGATTGGTCGCCTGAAGAAGAGGAATTGCTGACGATCCACTGGCCGAACATTCACAAGATATCAGTATTAACTGGCCGCAAATTCCATGCTGTTCGCAAGCGCGGATACAAACTAGGATTCTTCAGAAAAAAAGAGTGGACATACGAAGAGGAAATACTGATAATGAGCGGCAGGCCCGTTCGACTTCTGAGTGGTGAGCTGAAAAGAACAGATCTCGCCATCTGGGATAAGATCAGGAAGCTGAAAGCAGACGACAATTTTATGTGGATGCTGAAGGCTGATAAAGCATGCAAGACCTTGACGCGTCGTGCATTCAACTGGGCAATTGATAATAGGATTAAAGGAAGGTTAATAATACAACAGGCAGATGAGAAAAATGGATTGCACTCTCTCCGATGAAGAATTACTGGCTGCAGTAAAGTCATGGATCACTAAGCTATGTGAAAGCCGGGGCAAAGACTGGCTTCTAAGTATTCCTGCGCAACCGGACAAAGACCCTGACCTATTGATCATGGAGCTGCATCACAGATATGGAAACATAATTGAAGGCGGACCTGCTCGGATGTTAATTAATGCGCTTCGTGAGTCAGTTGAAAAGGAAGGCAAGGGAGGAAACTCCTGGTACTTCGCCTATCAATCAAACATAGCAATGCCATTCGTCGACTGCTATATGCAACAGTTTCCTGAGACTACTCCAGAGATGAGAAAGCAGGTCCATGAGATTGCGAACAAAGCGGCTATGTGGTTCCTCGATCTTTTCCTTGCACCAACACCAGAGCCAATGCCGCAGGAGGATTGGGATAAGCTTAACCCTCAACCATGATGGTTTACATCGATCTTCCACCGCACACACGAGGCTGGAGTCACCTCTTTGCAGATAGCGTTGAAGAGCTACATGCATTTGCTGCAAAGGTTGGTATTAAACGTTGCTGGTTTGAAAATAAACGTGGGCGATATCAACCTCACTACGATGTAAGGTCCGGTCGCCTCAACGAAATGATACACGCAGGTGCTGAGCTGGTTCACTTCCGTAAAGTGCCTGAAATGTTAAAAGACCGCTATTATCCAAAACATGCTGTATAGAAAGAGTACCCAAACCAAAGAAGCATTCAAGCAGAATGTGTTCAAATTATTCACTGATGCCGTCGGCGGAGATCTCGATGAATTCACTGAGATCGTTTATAGCCGATTCACAATCGACGACTACGCTTACCACGACGATATGTACTTCTTTGGAGTGGAGCAGTTCTTCATAACAAGGGTGATACCTCACAAGATCGCAGTGTACGAGGCAGGCATGAGGCTATTGCCGAAGCTCGAAGACCGGTTGAACCTCGACATTCCTGAGGAGCAGTTCAAAGACAACCTTTGGCTGCACGACATTTCAAAGTTCTGTAATCAGGAGGCCTTCGGTTATGCAATGCATGATTTTAATAATCCACGACCATCGTCCAAGGCATTATTTGATTCAGCATGGCATCATCATAAAATGAACAATCCTCACCATCCTGAGCATTGGTTCAGTGTTGATCGCAAAGGCGAGACCGCGGCACTTGAAATGCCTCACATCTATGTTGCTGAAATGGTAGCAGATTGGTTGGGCGCCGGCGTAACATATGGCACTCCAACAGGTGAATGGTTGATGAAGAACTATCCAACGTTTAACCTTCATTACAATACTCGCCTCGCATTGAACGAGATACTCCATGCTATTGGATTTGGAGACGTTGTAAGTCGGCACACTAATAACATCTGATAGTCATGCCACAAAGCTACCCACTTGACTGGCCAATGGACTACCCTCGTTATGGGCTTCATCGCGGTCGTCCAAAGTTTCAGAAGCCTACACTCACCAGGGCGGTTGATGCTGTTTACGAGGAGATCCGGAAGATGCAGGGAAAGCGATCGATCAATATCAATGATGTTGTGATATCCTCCAACATCCCGCTGCGTAACGATGGCTTACCACGTGCGGACTACATGCGCTCGCAGATCAATGACGTGGGTGTCGCTGTTTACTTCAAGCATAACGGTGAGCCGGTAGTGCTTTGCTGTGATCAATGGGATTCAGTCGAATGCAATGTCAGCGCTGTTGCGCGCACTGTTGAATCCATTCGGGCGATTGAGCGCCATGGTGTCAGTGACTTCATCAAACGGTCATTCACTGGATTTAAGGCTCTTCCGCCTCAGGGAAAGAAATGGTATCAATATTTCCATTGGCAAGAACTTCCGTCCCGAACGCCTGAGAAGGCAGAGTCAATGAAAACAATTTACAAGAGCATGGCTGTCCGGCTGCATCCCGATCGCGGAGGAGATCACAACGCAATGGCTGAACTCAACCATGCTTACGATGAAGGACAAAAATACTTTGGTATATGATAACACTACTCTCACTCCTATCCATTGCAATTGCCTGGGCATGCTACTCGATCTCACAGCTACAGATCCACGACAAACTGAAGTGGTCAAAGAATACTCACGACTACTGGGGACGTGAGTCGGATGATATGAAGTATAAGGAACCACGGCAGAAAGCGCCGGACAATTTCTACTACAGATACATCGCCGACATGGAGTATGTCGAGCGATTCCCGGGAGCTAGTTCAATCTTCGTCATGTTCACCGACGGATATCACCTCATGCAGTTCTTCTGCAAATTCTTCCTATCGATAGCCATTGCGCTGCAATCGCCGTGGCCATTCTGGATAAGCGCCGGTGCATATATCGTGCTCAGCGTGGTGTTCTCAATTGTAAGGTTCAAACTAAAGAAGAGATAATATGATGTGGCGCATTCTCATCTACCTCATTGTCCTCATCCCCATTCCAGCGATAGCTTATTGCTTCGGAGCTCCGATCGGTGAGATCATGATCTTCGTTGCACCGCTCGCGATCGTCCTCATCGGGTATGAGATAGTCCTTCACTTTCAAATCAAAAAACGTCTGAAGCATGAGCAACGAAACAAATAGCGCACACGGATTCACAGAGGGATCTGAAGAAGAATACGACATGCCCGAACTGTCTAATGCCCCGGTTTCGCCGACATCAATTGAAGCTCGTGACATCAAAGAGCAAGAGACATTTACAGTAATTGGACCGACACCATTACCAAACGCAAAAGGAGTATGGATGGCAACGGTCTGGAATGCCAACACCATAAGATGTCGGATATATGCCGATAGTGAGGCGAAGGCTCTGCAAGATGTGAACAATTTTGTGAATGCCGCTAAGATTCAGTCCGCCTTGGCTAAAGATGTGGAACAATTGAAAAATGATTTACACACCTCGAATAAATGTGTCGATCTATACTCCGGACGAATACAACATGACAAGGAAGTAATTAATAATCTCCGTGAGGAACTGGACAAGCTCGCTGCATTCAAGAAGTACGTCCATGATCGCTTAGATCAAGTAGGGGTTCCTGCTGATCCTAACTCACCTCACAAAGAGCATGGCTGTCGAATTGGAGGACGACTCGATATCGTGCTGCATGTGCCTACTGAAGAAGAGGTGAATACTGCCGCTGAGAGGTATGCGTTTCAGGTTCCATTTGATGGGACGAGGAAGTTTTACAACGATGATAAGCATGCTGGATTTTATGCCGGCGTCGTATGGTATAAAAAACAAAGGAATGGAGAAGATACAACCTTACCCGCTCCTTAAACGCATAGGATACGCCAGGCGAAACAACTGGTTTCTGAAGCGCAAAGTATTCGGCATCATGATCCTATGGATGCCGACAAGTGTTGACATCCACATTCACAATACATGGAAGGACTTGAAGAACAAACAGCAACGCAATGAGCAGGTTCAGAAAAGGTAAGAAGGCGGCAGCTCGTTACGAGCATGACTATCTCGATTGGGCGTGTGGAGGACCGAAGCCAAAGCCAGGTATCAGTCCTAAGCAGATGAAGATCGCCAGTCGCTTCTTCTGTTCTCCATTGAACCCATTACACACACTTGACATTGAAACACTTTAATCCAATTAATAAAATATGAGCTGGTCAATTAAGTTCATCGGTGCGCCTGCCAATGTGGTAGCCGCCCTCAAAAAACACAGCGAACAACTTGAAGGTCAAAGCAAGAAAGAGTTCGACGCTGCATTGCCTCACTTAACCGGGCTTGTTGAGCAAAACTTCAACAAGGTTAGTTCAATACTGATCGACGTCGAAGCAAGCGGACATGGCACGAGTGATGACTCATATCGCAACTGCGTAGTGTCTGTTAAGCAATCATACGGCACGATCGTATAACGACATGGTAGGCTAGCCCGAGACTCCGTTTCTGTCATTGTCATTCTTTTCGGACAATCTCGGGCACTTACCTTCTTAACCCCAATAATTATGCGAAGGCACGATCAAACTCTCGAGCATGCGCTCGGAGAATTCCGCGAGATGATCAAGATGGTCATCGATGGAGAGCTACTCCACCTGGGTAACAATCATGGGTTCAAGTATGAACACGTGAAACTTCTGCCGGGAGAAGCCACAGACATCCTTACGAATAAGCCGACCAACACTTTAATGTTTGGTCAGAGATGCAAGAACAAGAGCGGGAATTTCGGATGAAGTCTCATCACAAAGGACTCGTCTCATTCATGAGAAGCGCCTATTGGTGGCCGGCAGTAAATCGATTGTGGCAATTACAGGCGTTCGAGGTCAATACTGATAACGAATATATCAATGACATCTACCTGCTCATTCGTTTCGTGGAAGTATCAGACGGATGGCCATCGATTGTTTACGAGGGACTTAAAACGAGACGTAGCTACGCAGAGGAGGATTAACCATGAGAGAGTTAAAATTCCGTGTATGGTTTCCCGGTCCAAACGTGATGGGAATGGTCACGAACCTTAAAGGCTCGAATGATGGACATACGTTTGGTGGCGTCATCGCTGAATGCTTCGTCAATGGTAGGCAGGAGTTTTATGAAGCCTACAAGAACTTCATCTTAATGCAATACACCGGGAGGAAAGACAAGAACGGCACGGAGATCTACGAAGGCGACATCTTCCGTGTGGAGGAGGATATACTTGATCTCGTTGACAGCGACCACATCTATTACCTGGTGATCGTCTGGGTGCAGGAATGGTGCATGTTCGCAACGCTACGGGTGGACGAATACCCGGCTTATCTGAACAAAGGCATCGAGGCGCTTGACGAACCATCGTTCTGGACCTACACACTCGAAGACACTGCCGATCGCAGATTTTTCCTATGCGGGAATATTTATCAAAACCCAGAACTATTGCCATGAGAGAAATTAAGTTTAGAGGGTGGGATGCAACCTTCAAGCAAATGCATCACGACATCGTAGTTACCGATCACGCATGGTATGTGAGCTTTATTGCATGGGATGAAGCTGACGGCAACTCGCATGAAACGTTGATGCAGTTCACTGGCATGAAGGATAAAAATGGCACGGAGATCT
The DNA here is from genome assembly GCA_049840655.1 of Chryseolinea sp. GTDB lineage: Bacteria > Bacteroidota > Bacteroidia > Cytophagales > Cyclobacteriaceae > Chryseolinea. Next base: position 184,487 of record JASGJX010000025.1, on the reverse strand, counting down.
ACGTCGGTGACCTGTTACTTATAAAATTCAAATGCAAGGACTACAATGTGGAGGCTATCTATGAGGTCGTCACCAGAACATTTACAATATCTCTCCAGCTGCAAAAGCTCATAGAACCCGAACAGCTTTATACCCACATCAACCTTTGTGCTGTCGTAGACTTTGACTGGTTTGCTGTAGAGCGTCTGGAGATCCGGAGCAACCACTACTCTAACCGCGAGACCAGCACAGATATTGAAGTCAAAGGGAATAAGTATCAAAACCCTGAACTACTACCATGAGCGGAAGTACATATCCCGGAGCAACGATAGACCGCATGAAGGCGCTCTTCGACTTCTTTCCTACAGGGAAAATAAATCCCGCGACCGGGACGGAAGAATTCCTCTGCATACCCAAACCACGCCTTGTCATCAACGGGATTGATTTCACTCTGAGGATACACGAGGCAAAGCTTGCCATGGACGACCACATCGAGCTCGCCGTCGAGAGCGCATTCAAACGAGTGTTCGAGAACGCTGAGAAGTCGTATTATTTAACGCTATACAAAGAGAACGGCGTGCTATTCGTTAAAGATGAACAATTCGCATCCTTCTTAGACGGTTGTCGCGATGGGTATGGCAATCCAATAGTTCGACGCGTGAGTGTATCTTCGCCCATGCTCACGCTCTTCAACCTCTACCACCAGGACTACCCAGACGGCGGGATACTCGTAATCCGAGTATGGAAGGACGAGGCAGGCGTGCCATCCAAAACATACTCGCTCCAGGACGACAAACAATTCAGGCCAAAACCCGGGAAAGAAGGTGACATCGCCTACACCTTCAACAACTTCTGCGACAGGCCACTCTCCGAACTGTGGGAGAGAGCGATAAAAATGATGGAACCCGTATGACCGACGAGCAACGCATAAGCAACATCGACCTATATGTCAAACGCCAGCGCATAGTCGAAGGCCATCAGTTCACCATCATCCCCGCGGGCGATGGCTTCATCATTGAATTCACCAGGGCATCCAAGCGGCAGATGATCACGCTGAACCGTACCTTCGTCGACGACGGCATGAACCATCTGCACGCCCGGGCGAAAGAATTACTATTGGTGGATCCGGCAAAGAAGAAACGCAAACGCTTATAACATGACACGAACAGGATTCATCGCCAGCCTCTTCTCCCCTGTATTCCTCCTTTTCAAAAAGAAGCAGGCCACCAAGTTCAAGATCTCCAGCACCATCTCAGGACCGTTAACAATCACCAGCAACCTCCAATACCCTACCCGCATCTCCTTCGACCGCGGACAGACCTTCCACGACGTCTATGCCGGCGACAGGTTCATTGTCAACTCCGAAACCGGAAGCGTCACAAAAGTCAACTGATCCCTATCTTTGCTGGACATGCCGGCAGCAAAAGACATCCTGATCAGCCCATACGGAGGCAAGTGGGGTTACTCCTTCCCCGGTACCATTGTCCAGAAGCTCTACCCAGACCTCGATACAGCTCTCCACTACTGCCACCAGATCGCCCGGCAAATGGGCTCAGAAGTGTGGGTGGAAAAACAACCCGGGAAATTCGTCAGGGCCAAGCCGCCAGCACCAGAGAAAAAGTCGTAGAATTTTCCCTGTTCCTGAATTGCGAACAAAATTGAGCGGAAAAACCTGACAAAAATATTGGGTATTTTTTGGATACAAAAATCATTGTTGGATTCTGGAAACCGCGTTTTTACCCGTTTCCGTCCGTAAATGACCCTTCCGTCGACCTCAAAGATTTTTGATATGTAGCTTCTTTGTATCTACTTTGTACCTACTTAGTAACTGGTTAGTAACCGTTAGGAACTCTTGTAAGACCAAGACCATCGGCACCAATCAGAAATTAAGAAGCCAGAGAACGGAGATGACCGAACCCTGGCTCCAGGAAGGTTAGAGTATTGATCCGAGGCTAATGAGACCTTTTCTCATACCCGGCATATACATCGGTGCTTTTTACCTACCTATCTACCCGGGCGGCAACCACGAGTAAATGTCATCAAGAGATTACAGGCCCTACCAGGGCCTTTCTCTTTTTATAGCCATCAGAGTCCACCGTAACTCCGATCTCTTCTCTCCGTCAATCCAGCGCCTTAACCGCCGGTACTATACAAAGGACTGTGAAAAAACTTTACAAACCAACACCAGGTAAAATTCGATACTAAACAAATCTGGAAAATATGCGCCAGATCTGTCCTTTCTGAACTAAAAAAGTTGGGCCAACTTTTTCCCGGTGTCAGTTAGCACCGTGTCCTCCCCACAAATGTAGACGATAAATGAAAACCAAAACCTGTTAAAGCCATTTTGGTTTTCGGGGGATAAATGTATTTACGGTCTCAATCCAGTTATGGTGGATTCGCTATTCCATCATCAATGCCCGAAGCTATTCGTCTCGATGCCAGAAGAAAAACAACGCTCCTTCAATGACTTATTTGTAAGATGAGCTGCTAAAGTTCTCCATTAAAAGATCCGCTGCTTCAGTACCAATATTAATGACCGACTTTACAGGCCAACCAAAAACCGCGAAAATGAAGCGTTTTCCCGGCAAAACACCCTGTGTCGAGGAGTGACAAAGTACCGGTACTTCAGGTGAAAACCGGGTATGGCGAGGTGAGGCCATCAACTGGTATTTTCACCCCCGGGGCCGGGCGATCGGGGGAACGCGATTTTTGAACCCCCTCCCCCTCGCAGATCGCGTCTGAGGGCCTACCCACACCAACCTGGTGTCCGGGATGACTTGGTCCAAAACCTGAAATCAGGCTGACATATTCATATGTGTAATATGTCACGGACATGTAAATCAGGCTCGCTTACCCTATTGTGGGGAAATACGCGTGTGAATATGTTGATCAATGACCATTTATTGCCCATGCTTTGTGCAATCCTGCACAAAGTTGTAAACACAATCAAGGTAAATGTAGGGGTCAGGCTGGGGTGTGGTCGGGCCTTGACGTGGTCACGTTGTTACGAGCTTCCGAGGGTCGACATAGTCTTTACGACGAACAAACAGACTTCCATCGACCTCTATAAACTCAAGGCCTGTTACGCCCGGGTCGTTTCTCTCTTTATCCCGTTGTTGATAGATATAGGCGCGCGTTACTCCCTTCGTTCCTCTCCTTGTCTGGTAATCGCGGGCGAAGTTGGCTATTGACTGAAAGCCTTCCAATGCCTTCTCTATCTTCTCTACATCTATCATTTGATATAAATCAACTATACCGTTGTAAAGTTATTGATTATATCATTACTTCCAAAAACCGCGAAAATGGCGCGTTTTCTCGGGAAAACACTTCAATCTGACTATATCAAAAAATATATTCTACTATACAGTTGTATAGTGATATGAATTGCTATACTATTGTATATCATTTGATGGAAACGCTTCAAATGATATGTTCTCACTCTCTGTATTGTAATTGTTACGCGTTTCTAGATGTAACAGACTGTTAACGAGCAGGATAAATACACACTCCATTATACGCAAGTGGTATAGTCGACACAAAGATTTGATCTAAGCTAACTGGAGTTCGAGGTAAGATGAGATAGTTCTTACTAGAGTGATTAGGATGTAAAAGACAAGCGGTTCCGACTGGTTAGTAATCAGTTGGAACGTTCACTAAAAACAAAAACCATGAAATCTATTTTGTTATTGATCGTCATGATGGCGTGTTTGTCATCATGTCGGGTAAAGGTTGAACCGTTCAAAAGGTTTGAAGAGTTACAGCGGGCAAAGACTAAGTCCGATTCCCTTGACTTCCGTATCCGAATGAGAGCCCACGATAGTCTGTATAAGCACTCTATAGAGGAGGCTAAACACCAATAGGATGAACGCTGAAGAGTTAACGAAGAAGATTGAGGCTAAGCGTTCTGAGGTTGCCTTCTGGACACGAAGGGTTGAGACATCACCAACGCGATGGAATCAGAATGAGCTTCGTTGGCGTGTTCAGAAGCTTGATCAACTGGAATTCGAACTGAAACTTTTAAACGAGAAATCACAATGACAACAAATATTGAAAGGCTTTACCCTATCGTTAATGGACGTTTTAACGATGAGATTACAAACGAGCAATTCTTAGAGTATGAATACGAAGCCCGGGTTTCAATGACCTGGTGTATTATTATTGACCTTGACTCTCCCCACACTTACAGAAATATAGATCGTTCTGTATTTCAGGTGGTGAAAGATCCGGTATGGAAATATCCGGACATTACACCGGAGACGGTTAACGACATCTTTGTAAAGGCTCGTTTCCTGTTTAACTCCAGACATGAGTTGTTTCTTCGCCTGACAAAGGATAATTATTTCAAACAGGGTGTAGAGATCTTTGAGACCCAACGAAAGCTTGGTTTTTCTGGTAGTCTTACAATGGACTGGAGAAAGCTTCAGGGTTATATCACGGGCGTAGGCTCATGGAATAACTTCAACCACAGTAAGGTAGAACAGGCTATTGAAAAGCTTGAGAACGCCGTTCCTAAGTTCTATAGGCGTAACAATCCGAACAATGGTATGAGCAACCACACGTGGGAGATTGAAAGTGACTATATCAGGATGCATTTTAAATGCGTTTCAGACAAAAGTCCAGAGTTGAAGCAATATATCGACTTCTATAAAATCGTCTGGCAGGCAGCTGGTGAGCTTATTAAGGCCGACTCCATTCGTATGGAGCGCGTCGACTACGAGGGCGGCGTTTGTTCATTGACCTTTATCTGGTGGTGGGACTAACAAACCTCCCAATTCATTATAAAATTCATAATACGAGCTCGGAGCAATCCGGGCTCATTTCATTTAAACCCCCTTAGAATTATGAAAATGCTATCAGAGGCGGCTTTGTTCGCCCCTACTCTTATTGGCCTTGGTATCGAGGGCGTTCCCGCCCTTGTTAATTCACTGGCCATCCTCACCCTCGCGGTGATCTTCATTTCAGTTTCAAAATCCATTAAACGCACCTCCCGATGAAACCAGAATTTAATACCGGGCTTTGGTTAGCCCTTGGAATTATACTACTCAGTGTTGCTCATATGGCGAAGCTCGCCTATCAATGGCGTAAAGACCGATTGATGAAACGTGAGCGCGCGGTCCAGAGAATGATTGAGCTTGGATTGTACGAATCCATTTCAGGAAGCGCGGTAACGGAAGGGTTTATTTTCTGTAAGCTCTGGAGGGCTTCAGACATTCATAGAGAGGCGGCGAAGATTGGTATAGTGTTGGACCTCCACGATGTCTATTCGATTGTTCACCACATTCGAAAACAGTTCGACCCGGAAACGGGTGTTAATGTCAATATCATTCGAAAGGCCATCGCGGCCTATTCCCTTGAGCGTGAAAAAGTCCATTCATACGCCCGGGCTAACTAAAGGTTTACTGACGAGACTTCAATAGTCGAAACTCCCTTAAGGTATAGGGGAGTATAAACCATAAGATTATGAAAGCAACGATTCAAATGATTCTTAACACCACGAAGCGACCAGAGCCGACCGGTGAACGTCTTCAGTCAATTGCAACCATCTCTGAACATGCTTTGAAACAAATGCATCGCGTTGAGGCGATTGTAAGGCCTTGCGTCTACGTGGGTGATGACGAAGTAGAGGAGGCAAGTAAAGACCAGACGCCGGACTTCTTCGGTGTATACGTCACGATTTTAGACGGGACAACGATGTTAGTAAATGATTGTGAGCTCTTGAATGACGCGGAGATACTAAAGAACAATATCAATAAAGTCTTAAACCTGATAGGTTTCTGACGACAGATCTTTTCTGAGGAGGAAAAACGGGAGCCCAAACCCGTAGCCCGGGCACGTGGATAACAACTACACGTGTGCCGGGCTTTTTTTATGCCTACAGGTTTACTGATGAGGTCTGAGTGACCGAAACCCACGAGGGTATAAACCATAATTCAAATGAAGAAGCCTAAACTCAACGCCTTACAAGTGGCGCAATTGTCTGATATCGTCAGGCAACAGCCTGTGAAGATCAATAGAACACCGCGTTCCCTTCAGAAGGGCCACACAGATACACCTCTGTTCTTTCGTAACGATCAAACTAACCTTTTCAAATAACATGGCGACAGTAATTAACAACCTCAGACAGGCGCCGTTTCTTGTGGGTGCCGATCTCGACATTCGGTTAGAGTCCGAACATATCATTTCAAAGGGCGTCCCGTACGCCCTTTTTTATTTCTGGTTTGACCTACGGTGTGGATTCTATAAGGGCCTTCTCCCGATTGAAAAGGTGAAGTTGGATGTGGAATACTTCACAAAGAAATACCCGGCTTTCTCTGATGAGATCGCGAAATGGTTTCAAGGTTATCAATCCCTTTGTACCGTATGATTCTGGTAATGTTAAAGGAACCTCTGGAGTGCCCGAGCATTCCCGGGGTTCCCTACCCTTCAGACAAGACACTCGACGCCTGTATAGTCCAGAACCACCTGGTAGTACACCACCCAGACAACGCCAACGTTACGCGCGTGGTGCGAGGTGAGCTTGTGGACTGGGTGGATTTCACAAATACTGAAGGCGACGAGCGAGAAAGTATCCTGAAATGGATTGTCGAATGGCATGCGAAGCACATTGAATCCTATTCCATCCAAGCCTAAATTTTTAATTCAACCATGCCCAGACCGATAACCTCAAAGCCGGTCCAGATTCACTTTGAATGCGTGTGTGGGAGAAACGTTGTCGATCATGACACTTTCAACATACGGTGGTGCGAGTTGAGCGTCGCCGGCATTCAACGGAAGCGTGACCAACGCAGTGGAAAGATCTTCCTGCTTATGCGCCAGACTGCAACGGTCTGTACATGCGCATCTGAGTTCGAGTAAAACAAACCCTTAAACCAATTTCATATGAAAATTCAAAGATTGTTATTCTTTGTCCTTATCCTATGCGCTTTATCGTGCAGTGAGGAACCTGCTAAACCTGAAGGACCGTATGGGCCTATTCAGTTCAGTGAGTTTATCCCGGATCCAGATGCCAAGCCTGATTTGAGCAGGATGCCAAGCAATGGCACGGCGTGTAACCGGCCGTACGCATGGAAGTATGACTTCTATAATACCCTTATCCCCAGCGCCAGCACCGCAGATGTAACGTATCGATTCTTTCCCGATCGCGCATCGGTAATCGGTCCAACTTATGATCCAAATGTCGTGATGGGGGTTGGAACGAACGGAATGACGATGACTATCCGTGTTGAGAATAGAGGACTGACTCCATTGAAATATTCTTACAACGGTGGCAGTACGTGGAACACAATAGATCGCGGTGCTCCGGCTCAATACTTCGATGTTTGGGTGCCTGTTGGCCCTCCTCCTCCAGCTTGTGGAGCAACAGAGATGCAGTTGAGCTCATTGGTGCGAATCCTATGGAAGTCTACAGGATGCCCTCCAGGCGCTACCTATTGGCAGTCAAGAGTGCATTTAATGTCATGCACGAATTGGAATACCTCTTACTATAGTTCCGGTGGAGGTATGACTGTAGGATTTAATTTCCAATCAGGCTGCGTGTATACGAATTAATTCGGCACCGTATCGAGCGATACGTAAGGCCCATTGCCTTCTGAATATGTGAGCGTATCGATCACGATAGCTTTCGAAGGCACATATACTGTGTCCCAGCCGTATTCTTCTTCCTCAATTGGATCATTGCAGCCAAGGGCAAGCATTGAAATGAGGAATATGACTGGGACCAGGTATTTCATATACCAAAGATAACCATTTTAATCTAACCCCATTTATGACTAAACTGAATAATAAGCATGCTGCTCCCGCAGTGTCAGCTGCTGCCGATGAAATTGAAAAGGCCCGCAGGGCTGAAATAGAAGCCTATGCTAAGAAATTTGAGAGCGACAAGCGGGTGACTGCGATGAGGAAACTTACAGGCGAAATTGAGCAATTAGAAAAGAAACGCGAGAAACTCTATCATGAGGTCGACGCAATTGTTGATGGTAAAGGTTGCTCTGTCGAATATGACGGTCGTATACGCGTACAACACAACGAATGGAGAGTCACCGACGGTGAGCGATCCAAGATGCGCTTAACGGCATTTGACATCATTGCAGAACGCAGCCTATCAAAAGCTGAAGATCTAATCAGTTCCATCGTAGCAAAGTTTCAACAAAAGCCGAAGGTAAAAAAGTAACTGACACTGGAGGAGTGGCGAAACTGGAAGACGCTGTTCAAATGTGATACGTAGGCATTTGAGCTGAGTGGATAACAGGGAGAACGCAATTACCGGATATGACCGCAGTGGACACTATGATAGACTGGAAGGTATATGTAAGCCGCTACGTCGTGAACGTAGGCTCAGCCCTGTAGGCCCGGAAAACCAAGACTTCAACTCTCGTGCAGGTTCGACTCCTGCCTCCTTCACAAACCATTAAACCATTTTAGATGATCATTTTCATAGACTTATTCTGTGGTGCCGGAGGCGTGACCACTGGAATTGAACGTGCGAAAGCATTCGGTAAGAAAGCCGCAAAGGTAATCGTTGGAGTAAACCATGACCCTGTTGCAATTCAATCCCATGGCTTAAATCACAAGCATGTATTGCATTACGTGGAGGATGTGCGCAAGGTCGCAATGCTCCCGATGCAACAGCTCGTTGAATACAACAGGAAGAAATACCCACATGCAGCCACTGCGTTGTGGGTGAGCGCTGAATGCACGAACTACAGCAAGGCAAAAGGTGGCAAACCGAAGAATGCTGACTCACGCACACTCCCTGAAGCGATTTACCGGTATGTGGAAGCTCTAAACCTGGACTATATCTTCGTAGAGAACGTGGTTGAGTTCCTGTCGTGGGGTCCTCTTGATGAGAATGGCAAACCTGTGTCCCGGGATAATGGCAAAGACTTTCAACGGTGGAAGAAAAAGATCTGCTCGTATGGATACGACTACGATCATCGTGTATTGAATGCGGCTGACTTTGGAGCGATGACAAAGCGCTCAAGGTACTTCGCACAATTCGCGCGCACTGGTCTGCCTATCGTCTGGCCTGAAGCAACACACGCAAAAGATCCTGCGAAGTTCGGAATCTTTGGAAGTGACCTAAAACCGTGGGTAGCGGTGAAGCACGCGCTAAATCTCGATGACCACGGTGAAAGTATTTTTAATCGGAAGAAGCCATTGGTAGAAGCAACACTCTCCCGGATCTATGCCGGGCTGGTCAAGTTTGTTGCTAATGGTAAACATGATACATTCTTCAGCCAGCGTTTCGGTGGTAATCCTAAATCGAAGATCACTTCAATTGACGAGCCGTCACGGACAATCACAGGCAGCGGTGGCAACCTTAACCTAGTGAAAGCTCAATTCATTACTAAACGCTTCTCCGGGAAGCCACAGCACAAGAACAACTCACTTAATGAACCTGGTCCAACGATCACGACTTCCGCGAATATGGATCTCGTGCAGGCCTTCCTGGTGAAGAATTTTTCGGGTGAGGTAAATGATAAGGTCAAAAGCATCGAAGAGCCCGGGCCTACACTTACTACAAAACCACAGACTTCATTTGTCAACGCGAAGTTTCTATCGCTGTACTTCAGCAATGGTGGTGAGTACGGATCAATTGAGATGCCCGCAGCGTCCATGGGCACCAAGGACACCTATGCACTGGTGAACACTCAGTTTATCAATCGGGAGCTGAAGAACGACACAGGTACTGACTTGAATCAACCGATGGGAGCGCTCCTTACCAACCCGAAGGTTAACTTGGTGACGACAAAGCAGTATCTACTCAATCCTCAGTTTACGAGCAAAGGCGGCAGTATTGAAGATCCAGCATTCACGTTGATCGCAAGGATGGATAAGGCACCTCCTCATATTGTGACTGTTGAACCTGGTAACGTGGTGGCTATTGCCATATATGACACTGATAGTCCGATGATGATCAAGATTAAGGAATTCATGGCCGAGTATGGCATCGTTGATATCATGATGCGCATGCTACATGTTCCAGAGCTACTCCAGATACAAGGCTTCCCGAAAGATTACTATTTGGCTGGAAGCAAAACGCACCAGAAGAAGTTCATCGGCAATTCTGTTCCTCCTCCAGTGGCTGAAGCGATCGTTGCTGCTGCGAGCTCAGCATTTAGATCGTACTACGAAAAGAGACAGGCAGCGTAATGCACAAACATTTATATACCACAGCGCTTAAAGAAGATAATCCTGCTCTATACAAAACTCAGTTTCAAACCCCGCCGGATGTAGCGAAATATATGTGTGAGATGATTCCGGCGGGTGTTCGAACTGTACTCGAGCCAACACCAGGTGTCGGTAATATTCTGCGAGAACTTAAAGCCCGCGACTATGATGTCACAGCGCCGAGTGATTTCTTCCTCCTGAAGAAGCAACGCTATGACTGCATCGTAATGAACCCGCCATTTAGCTCAAAGTTCTGTTTTATTGATAATGCACCGGAGGAGGTGCGACATAGCGGGATGAAGATGGGTTATTGGTTCCTCCGCGAATTGCTGCACTGGTCCGATAATGTGATTGCATTGATGCCATGGTTTACCATCAGTGACAGTGACGTTCGATTAAGGCTATTGATGGAGTACGGGATGAAGAGCGTCACAGCTCTTCCCCGAAAGACGTTTTCCTTCGCCCGGATCCAGACCTGTGTGTTTGAATTACAGCGTGGTTATCGCGGTGATACAGCATTTAAAATGCTACCCTATAAGGATACCGAAACTTTAAAATTGGACTTATGAAACTGAAACTTAAAGAAGCTGAAGTTAGCCAGTCCAATGCCATTTTCTCCGATTGTGGTAAATACCGCTACTGGCTTTATCGCGGATGGTCAGAGACGGGGCCGAAGGCTATGTGCTTCGGGCTTAATCCGTCGACAGCCAACGCATACGACGATGATCCAACGATCGCGTCCCTCATTCGGATAATGAAGAATAATGGCTTTGCTGGCTTCTATATGATGAACCTGTTTGCGTTGATCTCTCCTAACCCGGAAGATCTTCGCACAACACCAGATCCAGTGAAGGAGAATGACTTCTATATCTCAAAAGTGCACAATGGTCTTCAGCGATCAATGCAATACCCGACGATCGTTTTCTGCTGGGGACAATTTCCAATGGCAGAGTATAGATCGAAGGTGATCATCAAACAATTTCCGAAAGCAATGTGCTTCGGTCGCAATCAAAATGGAACACCGAAGCATCCATTGTATTTGAAGGCAACGACTAAACTTATACCATATGATAAAGGCACTGAAGGATAAAACAATAGTCCTTGGACTTAGCGAAACTAACATTCAGAAACTAAAGCAGGATCTTCCAATAAAGTTTAACTTGAAAGAGTTGGGACTTACCGATCATGATGTGGTCATCTTTTATGGGAAGTCAGAAAGCGATATGATCAATGTGCTCTACCCGCACATCGGTCCTGATACAATATTAAGATAACGGCGGTCAAAAGGGTACTTAATGGTTTATACCCTTGGTGAAGCCACTGCCGGAGGAGCTGACCACCCTCCGGCAAAATTTTAACTTTAAGAAAACATATCCCTTTATGGCACTACAGCATTTATACACCAGACTTCGCCTCGAGAAAAGAACAGGACGCAACGACGCCTACATTCAGGTTAAGGTTAAATATTCCAATGACAGAATACAGACTGAAAAATTATACCTGGGACAAGTTTTTGGAGACGAATTCGATCCTAACGCGAAGGGTGATGCCTGGTATTCTGGTGATGACCATGCAAGGAGGAACCTGCTAGCTCGTGAAGGACTTAACAAAGTTGAGGCAATATATCTCGAACTGTGCAAGCATAACGAATATCCATCCGCTGCTGAGATCAAAGCAAAATATCGTGCAAAGCCGGAACCGCCTCCCCTTCCGAAGCCTATCATTTGCCTGGTGCAATACTTCGATCAATACGTTGCTGATAAGACTCTTGAGCCCAATTCAGCGAAGACATACACCACTGCTCAAGTTGCATTGAAGGACTTTCTGCGCATTAAGAAGGGGATGGAAACAGAACAAACCTATCCGATACGGACGGTTGATTCAGGATTCATCTATGCCTTTGAGCATTACCTAGCAAAAGCCAGATCAAAGACGAAAGGTCAGGTGTACTCAAAAGGAACCGCTACTCAATACCTCGGAAAGTTAAAGGCCGTTCTCTCTCATGCATTCCAAATGAAAGAGATTGAGGTAGACGTCTCTTCCCAACATCAATGGACGGGACTTCTTAAAGATGGTCAAGTGCGAGCTGATGCAATAATCACTGAAGCTTTAATGTGGAAGATCCCGAAGGAGTATCTCCATAAGATCGAGAACTTTCCTGTATCACCTAAGCACATTAAGGAGGACGAAGATCTCACTGGTACCAATGGTATCAACTCGTATGATCTTTCACGTCCACGACTGTTGTTCCTGCTGCAAGCATTCACCGGGCTGGCTTATGCTGACCTGGCGGACATGCGTGATGTGAAGCTATCGATACGGAACGATATGAACGGATCTCGCAGCCTGATATACAATCGCGCAAAGAACGGTGAGCTCGCTATTGTCCCGTTGTTTGAGCAGACTGAGAAGCTTCTGGAGAAGCTTAATTACGACGCTACACCTGGTTGCAGCTACGAGACGTTCAACCGGAAGATCAAAGCGCTGATGCGTTATTATGAAGTCCCAACACCTCCAGACGAAATAGGTACGCACACCGGCCGCCATCTCTTCGGCACCAGGATGGTGCATATGGGTTTCAACATGGCTATTATCTCCAGGATGATGGGCCACACTTCAATGGCCATCACGATGAAGACCTACGCCCGCGTGGATCTGAATGGAGTGAATGCTGATTGGGAGCGTGTGCAGATGTTACAACAACCGACGGGAACCAAGCTCGCAATATGAAAACAGTTTTACATGGTCACTCCGATGATTTAATAGAAGTCGTCGGAGCAATCGAATGGGAAGCAGATTACTATGCTGGCCAAGATATTAAAGTTTCATTTTCCGATGAAACACTCGTGTCAATGAGTTATGGATGCGGATGGAAGATAAAGCTTATTCAGAAAGGAAGTCTATTTGAAAAACTAATAAAGACTGAACGTGGTGTAGAACATACAGATCTGTTGGCGATTAAGTATAAAGTCATGCCCGATAACGATGTGCTGATTTTAAATAAAGGCGTGGAATGGGTGACTATTGATTTTGAGGAGGAAGATCTTCGGGTCGTAACCACAATAAGAAGACCTAAGAAAAGGCAATTAAATTAGTAGTCCTTTCGATATTCATCGAGGAGCTGATCCTGCCGATCGATGACTTTCAGATAACGTTGCTCCATCCGATCGTTCGCCTCTTGCTTTTCCTTAATCTTTCGTCGGGTGTACCAGGTGATGCCCATGACAGCGACAGTCACGATCGTTGGAATTACGACCGCACTGACGAATACGATCTTGACAGAATCCATAGAGAAATGCCGAAGCAGAGGTTAATGGAGGCGTTGATGTACGAATGTACTGAAAATAACTTCTGCATCAATGCCATGTCGTGAGATTGCAGATACTTTGCCGAGAAAAACACAACAGACGAGCTCACTGCATAGAAGAATAAAGCTCCATTAAGCCAAAACACTTGTTCATCAGTCTCACCTATGACAATCCTGCTGAACGTGTACAACGTTGCTATGATGATCAGCGCGTTAAAGACTGTCAACGAATAGCTATTGAAATAATCAAATCCCAGTATCAACCCTTCACCAATTGCAATCAATGGAACCAGGAATGAAAGTTTAAACACATCTCGTTTGCCTAGCAACCGGGCATAAGCATAACCAATCAAAGGAGCCCCAGCCATTACAAAAAAGTAATAAGCTGGCATGTTGTTTTTGAATACAATCGCCAGGATGAGAGCGCCTACCTCAACAACGAAGCTCAGATATAGAAAGCACACGAATAACCTGGCGTAAGACGGCATCTTACGCCAATATATAGTGCCGATTACTACCGGCACTATAATGGTCATCGATAATGTAAAGAGATACTTCATTTTGGACAGTACGGCGGGCAAGGAGTGCCCACCTCAAGAACAGCAACATCCTTGAGAATGTTACCTTCTCCATCAATTGCCTTCAATGCCACCGTGTTGGATCCGTCTTCATTCTTCGCGAAGAATACACTTACACCTTCAGCCGTAACACGATCGAGTAACCGCAGAATCTTTGCCTTGTCGAAATAGATCGACTTGATAGTGCCAGGGCTCGCCTGTTGATAACGGTCAATCATTGCATCAGCTTCTTCGTGAGAGATGAATGACCCGCCTTCTTTTAACCACGCCATATTTATTTTTGTTTAGTGAGGATGACTGACAGATATTCTACCGAGACCAACAAAGCTTTTCGCTCGAAGAATTCTTCCTTGGACATCATTTGTTTATGCACCGCATGTAGGTCACGGTCTTCGTCGACCTTTTCTCTTAAATAGGCTCCGAACGCGGCAGGATTCATACCGATTTCCTGGAAGTCAATGATAATTTGTTGCTGTCTCTCTGGACTTAGTTCTGCATGTTTCATGGCTTGATGAAGAATGGGGAAGACAGTTTAGTAAAAAGTATTTGCGTGACTACATGCGTTGTAAAACTACAAGACCGAAATCTGTCGAATTAACTCAAAAACGAAAGTCGATTAGTATAAATATACTATTGGACTTTTGTCCTCTTCCTACATTCGTCGAGCTGTGTCTTAAGCTCTTCGATCAGTAAGTCTTGAGTAGCAACTGTCTTTTCCAGAGAGATGATTGTTCGCTTTTGGGATTCGATTAACTCGGGCTCCGGAGTCGTGGCTGTCATACTACCTCTTCCGGTCATCAGCCATTCAGCTGACAGTACTTTGTAGGTGGACAGTATGATTTCCAGTCGATCGGAACCGATGGAACGGTTCTCACGCAGCGCCATGCCCAAAGAGTTGTTAGAAAAGCCGCATTCAACCTCAACGCGTGAGACTTTCAAGTTTGCAGCCTTAAAGAATGCCGACAGTCGGTCGTTGATCCCCATGACGTTAAAAATGGCCGGCATAAAAATTTTAGATGATTGTCTCATAAAATTAGACAATATTCTCTAAAATAGCGACCCCATTATTATTACGAACATGGAGAAAAATCTCGAAATGCTGGCGTTGCTGGAAGCCATTTTTCGCAACGAAACGAAAATTGACAATGTTGAACGCGCTCAGGTGGTTGATGAACATACCTTAGAAATTACAGTTGGCGACAAGACTATTTGTTTTACTATTGTAGAAGCCAAACCCAACGAAGGGATGTTTTTTAGCGCTGAGAAAAAAAGTTAGGACCGTTAGTTCACTTTGCAAATCCATTGCAAATAGCGCGATGGTTGTATGTAACTTGTTGACTATAACGCCCTTCCTGAGACAGGCCAATATTGTGTACATTTGTGGGGTTAGGTACGATTGGAACAGAATGCAGATGACCCATGCAATTACTGCACAGGCTAGTCAATACTGGAGTTAGTTACACTTCCACTTCATCAGCGCAACGAGGATTACAGCTGGCAAATGCTATTGCCATTATTTTCTTCCTGATGAGCCTGGTGGTCGCCCTCATGTACTACTTGTGGTACGGCTGGTATCCCCTCACCTATCTCATTCCCCTCACTGGATTCAGTGCTGTCGTCATCATACTCTTCAACCAGATCGGATGGATCTATGTCAGCCGCGTGTGGTTAAGCATTGGACCGGCTATCCTCATTACCGCCCTTTCTATTTACTCCAAACGTCAGTATTACGATCAGCAAGCTGAGCTCGACTACTTTACGTTTCGGATGGTGATCCTGGCTTCGTGCGTGATCCCATGGGTAGTATTCTCTTTTCATGAACGCGCGGCATTATTTGCATCGTCAGCATTGGGATTGATCGTCCTCATGCTTCATGATCCGTTACACATCTGGTTTGATGTACCCTATCAGCAGGACAAGCTGCGCGTCTTCAATTACTATTTCACCAACGTCGTTGTCTTCATCGCGTTTGGAATCATCACAGCAAGTCTTGGCTTTCTCCGTTATATCAGCGACAATCAGGAAGACAAGAATGTAGAGCTAATTGAAGACCTGGCTCTTGCAAACCGGATCCTCATGGAACGCAACTCCGAGATCGAAGCACAGAGCGTTGAGATTCAGGCGCAAAGCGATATCGTACATCAGAGTCAGAGCCAGTTGATCGAAGCCAATCGATTGATTGATGAGCAACGGAAGCAGCTGTTCAGCCGGAATCAATCACTGGAATCCGAACTGATCGATAAGAACGCCAAGCTTACCGAGACCAACTCGGAACTGATTAAACACAACAATGAGCTGCGGCAATTCTCCTACACCGTGTCGCACAACCTTCGCGGACCAGTAGCCAGTCTGCTGGGACTTATCAATCTGATCGATCCCAATAGAATTCATGAGCTGGACAAGGATGTCTTCTCTCATCTCATGACTGCCACCAAGCAGCTTGACCAAATCATCAAAGACCTCAGCAAGATTATCGACATTCGTCACGACATATTCCGCATCCGGCAGCGAATCGATCTGCTCGCTGAAGTGTACGACATCTCTCAGGTGCTGCGCAACGAGATTGAAGAACAACACGTTGAGATCAAGACGAACTTCGGCGGATGTTCGCATATCTACTCCATCAAACCAATGGTGAGCAGTATCCTTTACAACCTCATCAGCAACGCAATCCGATACCGGTCGAATGACAGAAACCCGGTCATTCACATCAAGTCACATGAGAATGATGATTATTACTTCCTCGAAATAGAAGACAACGGACTGGGTATTGATCTCAACCATAACAAGGATCACCTGTTCAGGTTATACAAGCGATTCCATTTTCACACCGAGGGAAAAGGTCTGGGTCTTTATCTCGTGAAGCTGCAGTGCGAATCGTTGAGTGGAACTATCGATGTGGAGAGTGAAGTGAACCGGTTCACCAGGTTCAAGATACGATTGCGTAAACCCGCTAATATCGAGCGGCAGATCCTTTACCAGGAAGCTCACGCCGAGATATTTTACGATGCAAAGATCAATGCCACAGGAGTTAACTGGTTACGTGCCGTGAACAGCGACGAATACCGCAGCGTATTCAGGAAGTGCCTTGATTTCGTAAGAACTTACAATACACCTAATTACCTGTCGGACATGACGAGACAGGGAAATATAGAGCAGACCGATCAACAATGGATGCTTGAAAGTATCATGCCACACGCTATCCGGAACGGACTGAAGCGTATAGCCACGGTGTTGGGTGACACGGACGAATTGCTCGTGCGCGAATATAACACGCGCCTCAACGAGAAGATCGAAGCTATGGGAGCTGAATACAGGTTCTTCGCCTCGGGTGAAGATGCGTATGAATGGCTTCGTCAGGAAAACGAGAAAGCTGCCATTGTTTCCCTTCTCGAATGATTGAATCTATTGGTCACTTAGACGAACGCGCTTTCCTGGCGCTTAACGAATTGCATGCATCATGGCTCGACCCTTTGATGATGTGGTGTTCCGGCAACCTGATCTGGATACCGTTGTATGCAATCATGCTGTATCAACTGATCAAACTACCCAGAGCGCACGCTATGATTGCCGTTCTTTGTATCGCTGTGGGGATAACGATGTCGGATCAATTCACCAGTTCGTTGCTGAAGCCCATCGTTGAACGCCCCCGTCCTACGTGGAATCCCGACATAGAAAAACTAGTGCATACTGTCGACGGATACCGGGGCGGGCACTATGGTTTTCCATCGAGCCATGCAGCCAATACATTCTGCGTTGCTGTGCTTTTAGCGCTGATCATCAGGAAACCCTGGACAAGATGGTTTTTTCTCTGGGCAGCAGTAGTGAGCTATTCACGCATCTACCTGGGTGTGCATTATCCTGGAGACATTCTAACGGGAGCAGCGCTGGGGAGCATCTTCGGTGTTTTAACGTATTGGCTGTACGCACTTGCTACACGATCCATTGATAAAGCAAGAACAGAAAAAGTGTAGTATCAGAATCCTCTCTCTTGGAAGCAGGAATCTTAAAATTCTGTATTTACCGAATTGATGAGAAATGCGGCCAAGACGGCAACGGGGCATTCAAGTTGTCGGTTACACACGCATAAGACGTTGAGAAGGCATCAACATAATGAGTTTAAGCCCTTCTCAACGTACGGTATGCGCGTAAATAGCGAGTTCCTTAGCCAAGAATTTTACCCAGCACGTTGCCAAGTCCGCCCTGCCCAACAACGTCGCCGAGGTTCATGCCGCCCTTACCGCTCAATCCACTTAACACGTCCTGAAGATTGAAGTCGTTGTCATTTGGATCGTTGGTCTTGTTGACGAACTGATTCATCACCTGCGGAATGAGACCAGCGGCGATCGATTGTGCCGCCTGAGGAGACACGCCGAACTTAGCGGCAAACTCACCAGCAACCTTGGAAATCATTTGAGTAACCATCGGGTTGTTCGCGAGCGAGCTTACGCTTGCGCCATTGAACAACGACGTCACCTGTTGAGCGCTGCCCTGAGCGGCACCGCCCTGAAGTCCGCTGAATATCTGCTGAGCTACGCTTTCAATAGCGGCACTGTTGAACTGATTGGGGATCGCATTGTTCTTAACAATTGCGTCTCCTGCATTCTGCTGCACTAGTTTCACTAATTGGTCTATCATAAACAGAGAGTTTTATGGTTAACAATTAACTAACGATGCGTTAAAATAGAATTGCTGGCATGGGGCGCCAGCCAGATTGTCGTGAACGAATGTAGCACATCGCAGTGACTTTCGGTCAGTCGCGTCCCAACAATCGCTTCACGTATTTGCCAATAATATCGAATTCAAGATTGACGGTATCTCCTGTCCGAAGGCTGCCAAATGTCGTGTGTTCGTGCGTGTATGGAATAATGGCCACTGTGAATTCGCCATTCTTTGAATTGAAGCAGGTAAGGCTCACTCCGTTAACAGAAATAGAACCCTTCTCGACGGTAACATTACCCAGTTTTTCATCATAGGAAATCACATATAGCCAGCTGCCGTCGACGTCAGTGATTGATTTTACCTTTCCGACCTGATCCACGTGGCCCTGTACGATGTGGCCATCGAACCGTCCGTTGTTCAGCATGCATCGCTCCAGATTCACCATGTCGCCTGCAGCGAGCTGGCCCAGATTCGACTTCTGCAGCGTCTCGTCAATTGCCTCTACCCTATGGCGGTTGCCTTCAACGCCAATGACCGTGAGGCACACCCCGTTGTGCGACAGGCTTTGGTCCACCTTCAAAGTCGGGCCCAACTCACTGTCGATGTGAAATATAGTGTTTGCGTTACGGTCGATGGCGACGACCTTACCCATGGTTTCGATAATGCCCGTGAACATACGCTCTTGTACTTTCGACGGCAATATTAGTGAATAGCAGCGAACCCGTTGTCCTTTATTTTGATCCTGCCATTTTGCCAATAGCATCTCGCTGGTCCTGACGCACTGTTGGATAGGCTATGCCAAGCTGCTCAAGGTACGTCTTGTATTTTGCAGGGTTATAGTAGGTCTTCTGCAGCAGTGGCTTGAACGTGGCCATGATCTCCCGGTTGAGATACACAGCAGGCTTGTCGTTCGGACCGATCAAAGGCGTGTATTTTATTTCTTTCGTTTGAACGTCTTTGTAGTAGGCCCACGATTGCTTCAATAAGTCGGCTGAAGTAAAGAGATCGATGAGGGTGAGTCCTTCGGCTTTGGCGCCCGCAACGATACCCTTATGCGCAATCGGTGTTGCCATGGAAATCGCGTTTGACCAGTGGTGCCCCGGCAGGCCAGGAATGTTTGATGGATACTGCAACACTATTGTAGGAACTGACCAGGAGATATCGGCGATGTCGTCGCTACCGCCGCGTAACGGAATAACATTCTCTCCAACCAATCCAGGTTTTGCATCGTCTGGGATGCCAATCGTATCCAGTTTAACGGCAAGTCCTTCCGTTTTCTTTGACTGCATTTCTATCTGCGTAGCCTTGGCAAGGAGCTGATCGTCCGACGACCATTCGGGAAGGCCCACCTTCCTGATGTTCTCATACATCGCGGCGGCCATCGGCTTGTTAAAGTGGCCGGGCCATGCAGATCCCAGGATCTCATAGCTGAATTTAGTGTCTGTCATCAACGAAGCACCTTCCGCCATCTTTACGCCTGTATCGAAGAGTTTCTTGATGTCGGGGTAGGTTCTTTCACGAAAATAATACCACACGGATGCTTTCGAGGGAACGACGTTGGGTTGATCACCACCATCAGGTATCACGTAGTGCGACCGTTGTGTGAGGGGAAGATGCTCGCGCTTGAAGTTCCATCCTACGTTCATCAGCTCAACAGCATCCAATGCACTGCGCCCTCTCCAGGGTGCACCCGCAGCATGTGCGGCCGCTCCTTCAAATGTAAACTTCACTGAGACAAGTCCGGTGTAGCCCGCATCACCGTATGATACAAAAAGATTGCTGCCTACGTGCGTGAAGATGCAGGCATCCACGTCCTTGAAGTATCCATCTCGTATGTAATACGCCTTCGTACCCAACTGCTCCTCTGCAATACCAGGCCAAAGCATCAATGTGCCGCTGATCTTCTCGCGCTCCATGATCTTCTTCACGACCAGGACTGTTACAATGTTAAGTGCTTGTCCGGAGTTGTGCCCCTCGCCGTGACCCGGTGCGCCCTGAACTATAGGGTCCCAGTAAGCAACACCTGGCTTCTGTGACGCTTTCGGAATACAATCCACATCGGAACCCAACGCGATCAAAGGCTTGCCATTACCCCACGTTGCCGTCCAGGCTGTGGGGATGTTAGCGATACCTTTCTGAATCTTAAAACCATTTTTTTCCAGGAGGCCCGTGAGATAATTCTGCGTTTCGTATTCCTGGAATCCGAGCTCGGCAAAACTGAACAGCATGTCGTTGATCTGCTGAGCAAGCGTAGCCTGTTTCTCGACTTCGCGAACGACCTCATCTTTGAGCTTGGCGATCTTTTCAGGCGATAAGTTGGTTTGTGCCAGGGAGAACTGCCAGAGCAATAGGGCAGCGATGGCAAGGAAAGTCTTTCTCATAGGAGGTTTAGGTTGGAAAGTAACTTAGTAAAAAAAACAACGCGACGCGACAGTCTAATGTCGAACGGAAGAGCAAACGGAAGGAAGTGGTAAGACTTAGGGCGTTGGATTGAACGGACAGCGCTACATAACCGCAAAATGTAAAACTCTGAATGAAAAATGTAAAAGTAGCTCCAGCACTACACCTTCACCGGACTGAGCTTACGCGACACGCCCTTTGCATTGTACAGAACGATCTCTTTAACCATCGCAGGCATACGGTACATCCGCGACGACTGGGACATGAAACCGGAGCCGTAGTAAAACTCAATGCGCTGCTTTCTTCCATCTGCAAATGTTATGTCGCCATACACCTCGTCGCGATTCAACACGATCACTTCATCGGTAGGCAGTCGCGTCGATTCAAATACCTTAAGGCTATCCTTATTTTGAGAGGCAAGCCACAGCTCGCCGCCGTTAGAAGTGTACAAGCTCACCAGGGACTTAGCATCGCCAGGCGTATAAAAGCCACTCGTGGCAGACGGCACCGGCGTAAATCCCTGCTTGCCATCGCCAAGCAGCAACAGACCCGTGAGCGCATCGTAACGACCGGCGAATACTTCATTACCATAATCATTGCCCACAAGAACAAGATCAAGGTTGCCATCGGAATTTACATCCGTGATTTGCATTCCATTTATAGGCGCAACCTGTACGAGCGTTGGCAATGATTTCATTGCAAACTTGCCGTTACCAAGGTTCTCGACGAAACTCGAGCTCATGTTGTTCGCTTCGAGGATCAATGCCCCTTTCAGATCGTCTGGGGACAGCAACTGCTCGATCGTTGCGAGACTGTAATGCTCATAGCGGCTATACTTGTTCCTGAACTTTGGACTCTGCTGATTGAGTTCATCCCAGAAGTGAATGGGATAAAGGTTGCGCGCAACGGCTGACATCGATTCTCTCTGATAACACGCAAGCACCGGATCGACGCTGCCATTGCCATCAAAATCCTTGGCAAAGACTTTAAGAGGCCGATCGTGCTTCACCTGAAAGTTGTTGTTGTTACCAAGATTACCAGCGATGTAATCAATGTCACCGTCGTTATCAAAGTCGCCTCCGGCAAGACTGTTCCACCAACCAGATTCGTTTTCAATTCCGGTGCTTTGTAAACGCTTTAGTACTCCACCAGTATTCTCAAAGAATTGAATTGCCATGAACTCGCCGGCAACGATCAGATCGGGTTTGCCATCGCTGTTGAAATCAGACCACAGGGCATCCGTTATCATGCCGGCCTTCTCCAGTTCAGATGCCGACTCTTTGATCACATTCACGAACGTTCCCTTGTCGTTACGCAACAAAAGGCTTTTCGGAGGCATGGGATACTGACCCGGCACGACGCGTCCTCCTACGAACAGGTCAAGATCACCGTCACCATCGAAGTCGGCGGCGCGTACACAAGAACCACTCGAAGTTTCCTTCGGAATTGCATTTGCGTCGGGCGTGAATGATCCCTTTCCATTGTTGCGATAGAGTCTGTCCTGATAGCCCGTTGAATCCTGCGCCTCCATGCTTCCACTCACAACATATAAATCAAGGTCGCCGTCGTTGTCAGCGTCGAACAACAACGAGCCCATGTCTTCCTCCTTTTTGGCGTCGGAGTTGATTGCACCAGTTTTGAAAACAAACGACCCATCGCGTTGCTGAATGTACAGCGATGTCTGATGCATCGACGAACCACCAATGATCACGTCCTCGAGTCCATCATTGTTTGCATCGCCGACCGAAATTGAAGGCCCCGACTGGCTGAACTTATGGGGAATGGTTCGTTGCAGGTTGTAATCGATCTTATCTTCTTCGCGATGAACAAAAGGTGGCTTGAACAGATCTTTTACTCCCTGAAAAAGCGCAAGGTTTGCATCAGCCGGCGCTGTATGAGCAGGCGGAAGTTTTTTATAGGCAATAGTCGTTGTCTGGTCTGCTTTCACATCCATTACAATCTGGTGGCTACCATCCGGCCAGTCGACGACCAGTGAATCGATTGCTGTCGATGCGCCAAGACCAAACTGAACAAAGGGTTCGACTGAAGAAAGGAATCCTCTGTATACCGAGTAGTCAGAATATTGCTTTTTGCCCTGAGGCTGATACAATGTAACCTTTGCTCCAACGGCCTGGATATTGGTCGGCGTGCCCTGCAGCTTCAGACGTACATAGTGCGCTTTCAGGGTATCCTTCTCAGCCGCGGGCAACAGAGTATTCTCATACACAAAAGCCTTATCGTTGATATTATTCACGACATAGTCGAGATCACCATCATTATCGAGGTCCGCGAACACTGCCCCGTTCGAAAACGAAGGTTTACCTAAGCCCCACTTCGTCGTAACGTCGGTGAATGTCAGGTCGCCGTTATTATGGTAAGCATAGCTCGGAATTCTGATTACCGGAATTGAATCGATCAACGCCCGGTTGCTGGCTACGTTACCAACGTCGGCCCGGTAGTTCGCGAAGTCTTTATCGGTAATGTCCTTAGGAAATCCGTTGGTGATCAGGATGTCTTTGTTACCATCGTTGTCGAAGTCAGCAGCAAGCGGCGACCAACTCCACTCCGTCTGATATACCCCCGAAAGCTGACCGACCTCACTGAAACGAATGCCTTTATTCGCTCCGTTATTGATCTGCACCATGTTACGTACATATTGGTATTCGTAACCGAACTTCTCGTTGTTTATATAGGTCAGATAGCTCTTGTTACCAATTGTGGTCTTCTTGCGTGTGTTGGTTTCCGGCAGCATGTCGAGCGTAATGATGTCTGGCAACCCATCGTTGTTCAGATCGGCGGCATCATTTCCCATGGAGAACATGCTTGAGTGTCCTATCAACTCACGCGACTGATTGGTGAACGTTCCATTTCGATTATTAATGTAGAGGATGTCGTTGGAGAGGTAGTCGTTTGACACATAGATGTCGGGATATCCATCGAGATTAATGTCACTGATAGCCAATCCAAGTCCGAATCCTTCATGCACGATTCCCGCCTCTATGGTGACATCCGTAAAGCTTCCGTTGCCGTCGTTGCGATAAAGTTTGTCGTTGTTCTGTGCTGAACCATCGATGATCTTCTCGCGGTAGTTTGTGGGAACATTCGTGAGTCTTTGATTGACGAGGATATAAAGATCCAGGTCATCGTCGTGATCGTAGTCAAAGAACGCGGCCATCACGCTGTGACCGTTGAAGTCGATCTTGTATTTGGCAGCTTCCTCCTTGAACGTTGGCACTCCGGAATCATCAGCACCCTGGTTCACGAACAGCATGTTCCGTCTCAGGGATGGATCGTTGTTGGTAGTAGCACAAACGTACATGTCCATCCAGCCGTCATTATTGATATCCACTACAGCGACGCCCTCGTTCCAGCGCTTCGGTACGTTCACATTAGCTTTGTCGGTGATGTCTTCGAATCTGAATTTGCCTTTGTTGATGTACAGCCGGTTTGGAACCTGGTTCCCGGTGAAGAACAGGTCCTGGAGACCATCGTTGTTGAAGTCAGCTACGCCCACTCCCCCGCCGTTGTAGATATAATCGTAGGTGAGGATGTTGAAGCTGTCAGATTCCTCAACCGTATTAGAGAAGTCGATGCCCGTATCGTCTGCGTCGTGCAGTACGAAAAGCGTGTCGGGCGTCTTTTTAGCACAGCCGATGGATAATAACAGCATCAGGCCTAAGCAACGAGATGCGAGCATGTTAGTCAAGTCTTTCATTGGGGGAAATCACTGGCAATAACGAGTCAAGATGGCAAGATTTCCTTGTAATGCCAAAGGGTAAATTCCAATGCGCTCTTACCTGCCAACTATTTTCAGCAGCGTTCCCTTCTTCAGCTGATCTTTAAGGTTCATCCCGTTTAATATGGCAAGCTCTTCAAATCTTTTTTCCGACATTTCGAAGTGCCGCAAGGCCGACTCTACAGTCATGTTTTGGGGCACTGCTTTTATCCTCAGCACGTCGGGCTTTCTGTTCAGCTTGTCAGGGTCTCTTAATTCTTTGAAACCTCTTACGGTCGATATAAAAGTATTCTGGTAACCATCAAACTTTGATAACTCAGAAATACCCATCATGTTGTAAATGCGACCCTCGTATTCAATCAATGCCAACAATACCCGCAGGGTACCCTGCTCCTGCTTTTGATCTGCCACGATCAGCGCGCCCGGAAGTCCGTTGATAGTTTCCTTTTTCGAGTCCACAACGGTGAGGCTGTATCTCTGAACGTTATCAGCCGCGGCAGCTTCTAGCGACTTGCCTGCGGACAAGGAAAAGATCATCATGGCACCACCATCCTTAGGGGCCATCTGCACATTGTCGGGCGCGTTCTGCAATTGCCACGATGCCGGTGCCGGAAACAGGAACTTCATTTCGGGATGATAGAATACTCCATCTTCAACAAAGCCTTGCCTTGGATCTTCACCGAACGCCATACCCTCGAGCCTTCTCAGATAGCTGTCTCGGTTAACCAATGGCGACGTCACTTTCAGTTTCGTCTTCCATTCTTCTGCAAGCCTGGCAACCGTGGCGTGACGCTCTGTGGGCGAGGGATGCGTTGACAAGAACTCAGGGATCTCCCCCTGACCTGAAGCAGCCTGTTGTCGTTCAAGCGTCGAAAAGAACCCGGCCATCTCAGACGCATCATAGCCGATGCGGGTGGAATACTCAACGCCAAGCTTGTCCGACTGGCGCTCTGCATCTCTTCCAAAGCTCATGAGCGCAAGCTGCAACCCTGTAGAAAGCTGATCGCCGAACTGCGCAAGTTCGGGAACGAGTACCACGCCGGCAATTAATCCGATTTGTCCAAGTGTAGCATTGCGTTGCTGAATGACGGAATGCCGCGCGGTGATATGCCCAATCTCGTGTCCGAGTACTCCGGCAAGTTCTGCTTCATTGTTGAAGTGCGCCATGATTCCCCGCGTGAAATAAACGTAGCCACCGGGAAGCGCGAACGCATTAACGACGGGCGAATCGACGATCTTAAATTCGTAGGCAAGCTTGGGCCGATGCGATATGGCAGCCATCGCCTGGCCTTTGGTAGTGAGGAATTTTTGCAACGCCGGATCGTTGTACAATCCAAAAGAAGCAACAACTTCCGGGTCCGACGCCTTGCCCATGGCGATCTCCTGCGCCTGTGACATCAGGACAAGTTGCTTCTTTCCGGTGACTGGATTGCGGGCGCATGCTAAAATCAGGGTGAGGCAACAGGAGGTGACGAGAATCCTTGAAAATAAGACGTTGTTCATAGTACGGTAGCGAATGGCGCTACTTTAGGCTATGCAAAAAGAAAGCCTGCGAGTGGTTAGCCTGACCTTGGTGCTACCCGGAAGTATAACCGCAAAATGTAAAACTCTAAATTACTCTAAATGTAAAATGTAAAAGTGCCCCACTGATATGCACCTGAGACGCACGCAGTGAAGGGTCGGATTACGCAAAAAGATTATGAATACAGAATCAGGAGGCACGAACATCACGGCCACATATCTTAAATACACCAGGCAACAAGGATGAAAAGATTTACAGCCTTCACTTCTTACCGAACAGCTTCTCGACTTCCCTTTTGGTGAATTGAATTCTTCCCTTGTCCGTGGAGAAAACAATAGCCTTTGATTCAATCATCGCTGATTTGTAAACTGATACTTTGTCATCTCCGAGACTGAAAACACGGATATAGTCTTTATTCTTCCAATTGTCTTTCTCAAAAAACGACAACAAAATCTCGTGGAGGTTATGTAGCGTGTTGCCCTCACTCCTAAACTTAACGGAGAAATAGCTTTTCAATTCAGGACGCTGGTCCCACATGAGAAGAAGAAATGTCGTGTCGGTATCATTGACAATGTATTGCAGACTTGCCCTGGAGAAACCCAACGAGTTCAGCTCGCTGTATGGAGTCCAGCCTTTGTTAGAGGTAGTGTACTCGGTGAGTTGTGCACGCACGATAGTACCGGAAACCAGGGCAACAAGAATCAATATCCATTTCATAGACGCTTTGCATTTGGTATAAGTTAGGGAATTTTTGAGTCCTCCGATAGTTGCCGGGGAAAATACACCCGAACAGTACGTAGCGTCTCACGGTTGTCATAACGGTTAACCTATACGCAGACACGTAGCCGGGCGAGAGGCTGGGCAAAGGCAAAATGTTCGCGTGTGTCGCTTTGACGTTTGCGGACTGAACCGGATAGTCCACTAATGGAGGTTATGCCTGAAGAGTTCGCATTCACCTAAAGAAGCTCCCGACCGAAACAGCGATCAACAGTGATTCTTCCTTTGAGTGTCCGGCCGTGACATTGAACGAAAGCTGCTCGCGGAACGGCGTGATATAAAATCCTCCGCCGTATCCGTAATGCCAGATGTCGGCTGAACTATCGTCTGAATCGGCCCACACGCGAGCTAAGTCGTAGAAACCGCGCAAACCTACTTTGAGTGGAATGAAGGTATTTCGCGTTTCGGTGAGCTGCCATCTCACTTCGGTATTCAGGAACGCCTTTGACTGTCCGGTGAACCTGTTGCGTTTGAAACCGTTGAGGTTGTTGGTTTGTCCGATTGAAAAGAGCTTGTAGAACGGCAGTTGTCCGTCGGTGATGCCACCACCCAACTGGAGGCCTAGTGTAAATGGATTCTTCGAATACGTAGAAACGTAATTCTCTACGTGTAGTTCTGTGACGGAAGCAAGTTTGTCGTTAGTGCCCGATACATGTCCTGCGTACTCGTTGAAGAATAGCCTGAACCCATGCTCAGGAAGGGCAGTCCGGTCGCGGAAGTCCAGATCCAGCGTTCCCTTTAGAAAGACGAGGTTGAGTTTGTCGATTCCGAACACATCGGGATTGTCATAGAGGTAACTGTTCTCTCGCCTGATGGCTTCATCCATTTCGTAGCTGGCCACGATCGCCACCCGGCTTTGCCCCCAGAATGAACGGGTAAGTCCAGCCGACACTGAGGCCATATTGTACTGCGCGCGGTAGTAGTTGCTTGAACGCTCCTGGTCATTCTCTGTATTGTTGCCTATTCCGAAGAAGTAGTTGTAGTTTAGTGGACGCGATACCACCACCTCAGAGATCCCATCCCACTTTCCAACGAGATATCGGAACTGATTTCCATAGCTGACTTCATAGTTACCCGACGTGCTGACAGACGCCTTGATTCGGTGCTTCGCGCTGAAGTCAGGCTTGGCAAAACGTTGTTGCGTAAAGGTAACTCCACCCTGAATAGCGAAGCCGGTGAACGGGTTATAAGAGATGAGTGCGATTGGAAGATAGGTGTTGTACTTGAACGCTGTACGGTCGTAATGATAAAACTCTTCTTCTTTGGGCTTCATCATTTTTCCTTCTGTACCCAATCGGATTGCCGAATCGTCGCCTTTCTCATAGACCAGCGTCTTCGCGTTTCCCTTCTTCACTGATGAGTTATCTGTGATCATATCGTGGCCGGCATCACCGATGACACGAATAAGGATTGATTTATCAGCGTTACCTTCGATGACAAACGTATCGTCGTCCTGCAAGCCGAACAAGCGGATCTCTTTGGTTTCTTGCGCGTAGAAGGTGCGTTGAAAATAAACCCTGGACGTGTCGGGCTTCCCATCGTTATCCAGATCGTACACAGTGACACCCACTGACCCATCAGCATTTCTTACGGCGAGGAAGTATTCCTTCTTGTTCGATCCGACAACATCGACTTCTTGTGAAAGCATGTTATAGTACCGTTCAGCATAGATGGGCAGGTCCCTGATCCGCGCCTTCAGTTTGGTCTCGATTTCGCTTCCGTCAGGACTGTAGATTTCCACGGGCATCTTGCGAACACCATCCTCAATGTCTTTGCTGTCGATGGATGTCTGAATCTCTTTCGCTGCGTTGATCCATTGCTCTTTGGTGACGTCGCTCGTTACAAAGCGGTCGAGATGGCGTGCCTGCCACATCAGACTGCGGAGGCCTTTGATCCTGACATCGAAGTTCTCGCCATTGGGCATGGCCCACTCCCTGTCACCAAGCCACGGAATGATTCCATCCCATCGCGAAAAGGCGTGATCACGGTCTCGGGGAATCGGTCTGTAGACTTCTCCCTGCTTGTCTTTGTAGCCGGCCCACTTCCAGTTGTCTTCGTGTTTGCTCCAGTCGCCGATCCACAGATCGAACATGCGTGCACGTACAAACTCTGATTTATCAACGCGGTTGTCGTGATCGCGATATAGCCTGTCGAACATCTTGAAACTCTTCTCGATGTCCTTTGCGCGACCGAAGATCTTGTCTTTATCAATCTTGTCAGTCGGTCGCACCTCCAGCATTCCAAAAAGGTTTGCGTAATCTTTTCTGAACACGCCTAAAGCATTGTCGTCCGGCAGAACGTATAGCGTAGGCGTGGCATGAAGGATATTGAGTTGCTCCAACCAGTAGGCTACTGCCAGTGCGCTGTAGGGCTGCTGGGTGCTGGTCTGGTCACGCAGCACTTCAGATATGATCGTGCCGCGCAATTCTACGGGTAACGCTTTAGATGGATCCTTGTCGACCGAACGGAAGACGTATTCTCTGCCGTCGTGGCCGGAGAGTTTTAGGGAAGTCGTCTGCCGTCCCCCGCCTTTACCGTTTACTACCAATCCCCCGAAGGTGGTATCCATGTCGAGATATGGAACTTTGACTGGAATCGTCCAGGAAGCGCGATAGTGCTTGCCGAGCCAACGCTGTTTGAAACTGCTGCTCGCGTAATGGCTACCCGCTACAGCTGTTACAGGGTTAGGTGGTTTAATGTTTGTACCGTGTTCAGCACTTTGCATAGCGCAGGGGCTGTAGCTGGTATTCTTCGGTTGTGCGATATCCTGGCAGGGAGAGTGGATAAGTACTCCGTTCTTCCCTTTCATCTCAGAATCAGATCCGGAATAGAACTGGTAACTCACATCACCGGTCTCTTTATAAGTAATCTCGATAAGTCCTGGCTGTGATGATGTAAACAGAGCGCGTTTATTTGAAGCAACGTAACGTCCGTCGTCCATAGCTCCACTATTGACGTAGAAGTTGTCGCCGGCCTTCATGATCGAATGATTCAGTTCGTGCGCAGAAGCAAACACCAGTGATGAATAGTTATGCATGACTCCGTCGAGCTTGTGACGAAACGGTTCGAATTTAATATTGCCGATGTCCTTTCTTGTCCCCACGTTCTGATGAAAGCCAACTATTGCGCCGCCAGCAATGGGAGGAAGAAGATGTGACGAAGCAGGGAATCGACCGCCGTAGTTGCCCAGGGACTCGAGCGGGAAGTGCGACAGGACCATGATGTTTTTGTCTCTGGCTTCATCCAGTATATTCTCGAGTTCTTCAATGAAGATGCCCGTGTCGGCGATCTGGCAGGTATTGGTGAAAGGCGTTGGCTTGTCGAATGGATGATTCCACCACTGAGAATTAATTACCACCACCTCGAGCAATGGAGAGAATGAAAACGTCCAGGGCCCGGGACATCCGTGCTCAATGAACAAGCGGAAGCGTTCATGTTTGTTACGCTGAAGCAGCTTCTCGAGTGCCTGGATTTTCTTCCAACCGCTCTTGCCTGAGTCGCCCCAGTCGCGGTCACCCTGATTAATGACGATCTGTAGCGTTGGAAATCGATCGAGTAATGCGAACGCTTTTGATTGCCATTGGGTCACCTCGGCATCGCTGCTTTCAGAAGGAAAAACATCACCGTTCAACACCCAAAGAACGGGAGATAATTCATTCGCACAGTACTTTTCCATCACGTCGAACAGATGCTCGGCGTTCTTTAAGTCAGCTGTATTGCCTGTGAGGATGACCTTGACATCCTGCGCAGAACCCGGTGAGCAGGAAAGGAGAATCACGGACATCACCCATGTGATCGCCGCTATCAGTTTAAGCGTTGCTCGCAGCAGGACTCGGGGCAGCATTGGGTCTTTTATTGGTTTTCGGCTCATGAGAAGCAGTTCACTGCTGCAAACGGCTTATCGATGAACAATCAGGGCCTAACAATTTCGCAAAATAAAGTAAATATTATACGGAACGCCCTTACCAGTGGCTGCAGGAATTGTATGATTTGTGGTGTTGTTCCTAATGCTAAGGTATCGACAGGCAGCAGGAATGAATGAGGTGGGGATTGCTTTTAACGTCGTGCCTGGATGTTAACCGCAAAATTTAAAACTCTAAATCACTCTAAATGTAAAATGTAGAAGTGGTCATTAGCCATTAGTGTTACGGCGCATTCTACTTTTCAGGGATTCACTTCGAGGTTAACTGCAAAATGCAAAACTCTAAATGTAAAATGTAGAAGTTAAGAGGTTTGGGAAATGCTGAGCTAACGCTTTATTGAATGGACCTGATGATCTTAGCCGGTACACCGCCAACTACAGTACTATCTGGTACATCTCTGTGCACCACCGCACCTGCAGCAACAATAGAGTTCTCACCAATTGTAACTCCAGGTAGAATGGTTGCCCCCGCTCCTATCCACGCATTTCTCTTAATCAATATTGACTTCAGGTCAAGGTACTTGCGTTGCTTTGGATCCACTGGATGATTCTCTGTAATGAGGTTCACTTTTGGTCCGATCTGCACATCGTCCTCAATCGTTATGCCCCCAAGATCGAGAAACGTGCAGGCATGATTGATGAACACATTTTTACCCAGCGCAATATGCTTCCCAAAGTTTGTGTAGAAGGGTACGAATACAGTGGTGCTCTTATCAATCTTTCTCCCGATAAGTTCACTCAGTCGTTCCCGCATTTCGTCAATCGTTGTCGACGCGTTCAATGCAGGTGATAGTCGCTGTGCTCGAAATACTACTTCCCATGCATCACCCATTTCGTCATTCCGGATAATACCACCAGAAAGCATCCGTTGAAAAATATCCATCTCTCCTGACATGATATTAGACTTTGTTTAAACCGCAGCAGGTCGAAGCGACATTGGATTTGTCCCTGTAATCCTCTTGAAAAAATTATTGAAATAAGTAGGATACTCAAACCCCAGCGCATAAGCTATGTCGGCAACATTCCAGTTCGTATGCAGCAGCAGAGCACGGGCTTCGCTCACAATCCGTTCGCTGATATGAGTTGTCGTCGACTTTCCTGTTATCTCCTTCACTGCTCTGTTGAGATAGTTCACATGCAAATTCAAATTACTGGCGTAGTCCTGAGCCGTACGCAATTGGAGCGGGCGACTGGTGCCCTCGATCGGAAATTGTCTTTCCAGCAACTCAAGAAAGACGTTTGTTATTCTGTGAGCCGCATTCTTCACATGATCAAACTCCCCCGAAGGCTGAAGCTTCAACGCTTCATGAATAACAAGATTAATATAGTTTCTAATGAGATCATCCTTGAAAGCATAGTCGGTACTTTGCTCGGCTATCATATTTCGAAAGATACCATTGAGAAATTCGCGTTTCTCTTCCAAGATATGAAAGATCGGTGTGCCGCCTATCTTAAACAGAGGCGAATGCTGCAGGCTTTCCGTCCGATCGGAAGGTTTGTAGAAGTCCTCTGAAAACAGACATGTATAACCAATGTATGTCCGTGAGATGGTTTCCCATGAATAAGGGACGTTAGGATTGGCGAAGAATAGAATTGTGCCGTTGATGTCGTAACTGCGATCGGCGTAGTTTACAATGCTTACGCCGGTCGTCAGGCATATCTTGTAAAAGTCTTTACGACTGTAGGTGCGCACACCTTGTGAATCGTCTTCTATTTGGAACGCATTAAATCCTTTGAGTTTAAGCTCGCTGTTAAATGCTGAAACTGAACGATCGGTTACTTTCGTCTCCATCTTAATTGTGTTTATTGTTCGCTTCTTCCATGGACTTATATCGCAGTGAGATCCGAAACTGACCCTTGTTCGCCGAGTCTTTAAAACATCCGCCGCACCGTGGGAACAGATGCAATCCATGGTACAAAACTATTCAGGAGATCGCCACGGGACATTATGAAATTCAAACAACTAATTAAGAAAATCAAACATTTAAAGGCCGGGGTCGGTCCGCCGGACTGGAAAAGATCCATCGCAAACGACATCCAAACCTCGCGTCGAGGGAGTACAGACAGATCAAAATGAGTGCATTTTGCCGCTCAGGCACCGAAGCAAGGTTTGAAAATCTTAATGATTGGTTTGATTTTCATTATCCAGACTAGTTGGCAGCAATCCACCTTTGTGTAAGTAATTCAAATCAGATTCCCAAAACAAATGCGTACTGCGAGAGATCGCTCCTTTGAGATAATCTGAAACACATTAACCAATCAACCAAAAGTAAAATCATGAACACATCGACAGTGAAAGCATATGGCACTGAGGCAGCCTCAGCCCCCCTCAAACTATTGAATATTCCCCGACGGCAAACAGCGGTCAATGACGTTGAAATAGAAATCCTCTACTGCGGCATTTGTCACTCCGATCTTCACCAGGCACGAAACGAATGGCATAGTTCGGTGTATCCTGTCGTACCGGGACACGAGATTGTTGGAAGAGTCGTGAGAGTTGGCAATCAGGTCACAAAATTCAAGCAAGGTGATCTCGCAGCTGTCGGCTGCATGGTAGACTCATGCCGCGAGTGCGAGTCGTGCCGGGAAGGCATGGAGCAATATTGTGAGAAGGGCGCCACGTATACTTATAATTCTCCCGACAAACATCTCGGCGGTCATACCTTTGGCGGCTACTCTCAAAGTGTGGTTGTGGATGAGAAGTATGTTTTGCATGTCCCTGCGAATCTCGATCTTGCGGCAACGGCTCCCCTACTGTGCGCCGGCATCACCACCTGGTCTCCTCTAAAACATTGGAGTGTTGGTCCGGGTAAAAAGGTGGGAATAGTTGGCATTGGCGGCCTGGGACATATGGGCGTTAAACTGGCAAAGGCCATGGGCGCACATGTTGTCGTAATTACAACTTCAAAGTCGAAGATTGAAGACGCGAAAAGACTTGGCGCCGATGAGGTTGTCCTTTCCAATGATCTCGAGCAGATGAAACAAAATGCCGGAACGCTTCACTTCATCCTCGATTGCGTAAGCGCCTTGCACGACATCAATGCTTACTTACAACTTTTGAAGCGCGACGGCTCACTGGCTATCGTTGGCCTGCCAGAGCACCCGCTACCGATAGCAGCTTTTAGCCTGGTCGCCGGACGGAAAAGCTTTGCAGGATCGTCCATAGGCGGAATACAGGAAACGCAGGAGATGCTGGACTTCTGTGGACAGCACAACATCGTCTCTGATATTGAGATGATCAGGATTCAGCAGGTCAATGAAGCGTATGACCGACTGTTGAGGGGAGATGTGAAGTACCGGTTTGTTATCGATATGGAGTCGCTGAAGAAGTAGCGGTAAGAACCAACAACTACTTTTACATTTTACATTTAGAGTTTTACATTTTGCGGTTAAAGTTTGAAAGGCAAACCTGTCAAATTGAAATGCGCGCTGTCAACTGTGAGCGTTTTTTACTTTCAACTTTCAGCGCTATCCATTTCGCGCTCAACCGCAAAATGTAAAACTCTAAATGTAAAATGTAAAAGTTTTGGCTGTACAACTCACAAGCTCAGCGGCGGACCAATATTCCTGATGTCATGTGCCAGGGAAATCTTGTCCAGTTCCTCCGGGCTTGCAGGTCCCTTGATATTATTAAGTGTATCAAAAAACTCTTCAAACTTACCCGCAGGATTCAGCATGTATATCATTCTACCAGCATCAGAAAGCTGGATCCACGTGTGGGCAATATTTCTGGGAAGAAATATGGAGTCACCGGCATGCAGCACGTGCGTTACTTTTCCAACGACAAAACGGTACTCACCCTCGGCGATATAAAAAATCTCGTCTTGTTTGAAATGCAGATGCAACGGTGGACCAATCTTAGCAACACCAACGTACTCATACAAGCTAATGGCTCCGTCGGTGTCTTTCTTCGAGATCTTTAGGTTATTCAGATTCTCTCCACGAAAATAGGACACCCCATTGTATTTGTTCTTGTTGGCCGGAACTACAAACGGCTTTTTGGGATCGTCGGAAGCAATCGTTTGAGTCAACGGTAAGGCCACCATACCAGCAGCAATGAATTGTTTACGGTTCATAATGATATTGTTGATTGTTGATCAAACGTAGTGATGTCGCAGCTGATGGGATTGGTAAAAATATGACATCTTTAGTAAGCACGGATTGATTAACTTGAGGTTGTAGTCACCGTGAGGCTGTGATCCGATGAAGACTACGATAAACTTTAGATCATAGTCAAGGCAATGATCAGATTAAGAGTGAGACCAACCTGAGCTACCCTAACAAATAAGAATGCTCCTTAACGAAATCTTTCCCTGTGCTGAGCTGACCAAAGATATCCGCCTGTATAGGCTGGTTCACTTTAAGTTTCCCAGGGGCATTTCTATCCCCGACAAGGCCTACACGCCGCGACCTGAACACTGCCTGCAGTTTACACTCCGGGGACTTTTCAAACTCTATCATACGGGAAGAGGCAGCAAAAGCTTTACGTCGCTTAGACCTATATTCCTGGGACAACAAACCTCAACGCATTATCGAGTTGTACCAAATGAAGTGCTCGCCCTGCAGGTTGTCTTCCAGCCATGGACTATTCTCCGCTGGTTCGGAATCGCTTCGAATGAGTTGACGAATATTGTGATCGATGCGGACCGACTCTTTTCAAAAGAAGTCAACCACCTTAACGAGAAGTTAGCATGCTCTTCAGATTACAACGCCATGATCTCGTTGGTTGAAAAGTATCTGATTGCCGAATCCAGGAAAATGAAAGTGGATGTGCACCGGATAGATCATGTGCTCAATGACTTTCTCACATTGAAGATTCCATCCATAGACTCGATGGCCGATAAAGCATGCCTGAGTTATCGTCAGTTTGATCGTAAGTTTATCGAGCGGACAGGGATCACGCCGAAAGAATACTTTCGCGTGGTACGCTTTGATCAGACCTTTCGAATGAAAAACAGAATTCCGGAATTGGACTGGCTGTCGGTTGCTGTTAAATTCGGCTACCACGACTACCAGCACCTGGCAAAGGACTACAAGTACTTTACCGGGCTTACGCCGCATCAGTTGATTGATCCCTCGAATGCGCCCGAGAAGCTGATTGGGGACGCGGAGACATAGGCGTGGCCCATAACTTTTACATTTTACATTCAGAGTTAATAGTGTCCGGTAAAATGAAGGCAAGGTCATTGCTGACCCTGCCTTTTTATGATAGTTTTAGTTTACCACAACAAAAA
Organism: Chryseolinea sp.; assembly: GCA_049840655.1. Taxonomy (GTDB): domain Bacteria; phylum Bacteroidota; class Bacteroidia; order Cytophagales; family Cyclobacteriaceae; genus Chryseolinea. The sequence continues at coordinate 148,200 of JASGJX010000025.1, read as the reverse complement.
CATCATGAACAAAAGTATTCATTTTACCGGACACTATTAATTCAGAGTTTTACATTTTGCGGTTAAAGTCTGAAAAGCAAACCTGCCAAATTGAAATGAGCGCTGTCAACTATGAGCATTTCTACCTTCAACTCTCAGCGCTACCCATAGTACGCCAAACCGCAAAATGTAAAACTCTAAATACTCTAAATGTAAAATGTAAAGTGAACGTGTTTATTTAGCGCCAGCCTAAACCCGGGGCAACATGCTTTAAAATAGACGACAGCACGTGCACATTGTACTCCACTCCCAGTGTATTGGGTATAGTAAGAAGCAGTGTATCTGCCTCCTGTATGGCCTCGTCGCCAGCTAGTTCTTTGATGAGTTGATCCGGTTCGGCCGCATAGCTCCTTCCAAAGATTGCTCGCTTGTCTGCTTCGATGTAACCGATTTGATCCGTGCGTCTCGTCTCCTGTCCGAAGTAGTGCTTGTCCTGATCAGTAACTAAAGCAAAGATGGAACGACTCACAGAAACACGAGGCTCACGCTTGTGTCCGGCCTTTTTCCAGGCTTCTTTGTACAATCTTATCTGCTCTGCCTGCTGAACATGAAATGGTTTGCCACTCTCATCGAATTTCAGCGTAGAACTTTGCAGATGCATTCCCTTCTCCGCAGCCCAAACAGCGGTAGCATTAGAAGCAGCACCCCACCAAATCCGGTCACGCAATCCTTCAGCGTGTGGTTCGACCCTTAACAGACCCGGCGGATTTGGGAACATGGGATTGGGATTAGGTTTAGCGAAACCTACACCTTTAAGCTTATCAAGAAATTCCAATGCCTTACGGCGTCCCATCTCTGCATCGGTTTCTCCTGCAGCGGGTTCGTAACCAAAGTAACGCCATCCATCGATTACCTGTTCTGGTGATCCCCGGCTGATACCCAACTGGAGTCTGCCGCCTGATATCAGATCGGCTGCACCTGCATCCTCGACCATATAGAGCGGATTTTCATAGCGCATGTCGATGACACCGGTTCCGATTTCTATCTTTTTTGTTTTCGCGCCGATGGCCGACAACAAAGGAAACGGTGATCCTAACTGCGCAGCAAAGTGATGCACACGGAAGTACGCGCCATCCAGTCCCATTTCTTCACATGCAACCGCCAGATCGATTGACTGAAGCAACGTATCGGCTGCTGTACGCGTAGCGTAGCCCTGGTGGTTGGACCAGTGGCCAAATGACAAAAAGCCTATCTTCTTCATGCCGTAAAGTACAAACTTTTACATTTTACATTCAGAGTTTTACATTTTGCGGTTCACGCCCGATGAGGTAACGTCCAGGCGCCTTCCTTGCTTGTAAAAAAAACTTCACTGCATTCAGAACAATTTACCCTTCCGCGAGCTTTAACAAAAAAACAAGCAGCTGATGGTGCACGGAGGCCGGGTGCTCAGATCCCGGGCATTTGTTATCTTCACGCCTGCTGGCATCACGCTGACGCGACGAACCAAGGGCAACGAATGGGCAAGTACACGATCAAGGATCTTGAAAGATTATCAGGAGTAAAAGCTCATACGATCCGCATTTGGGAAAAGCGGCACAGCATCGTGAAGCCCTCTCGTACGGACACCAACATCCGGTTCTATTCTGACGACGATCTGAAGAAGATCATCAACGTGTCGGTGCTGAACAATAATGGTATGCGTATCTCGCAGATCGCCGGGTTGACGTCGGCAGACATGAATGCGCAGGTAAGGGCGATTGGACAATCGGGGGTTGACTCAACCGTGCACATCGACCAGATGATAGTCGCTATGATCGATATCGATGAAGCGCGTTTCGAAAAGATCCTCAATACGCTCATCATCCAGATGGGCTTTGAAGAAACAATAACAAGTGTTGTTTACCCGTTTCTTCACAAGATTGGCATTCTATGGCAAACAGAAAACATTACGCCAGCTCACGAGCATTTCATTTCTAATCTTATCCGTCAGAAACTGTTTGTCGCCGTTGATGGCCTCCCCTTTCCAGGTCCGGAGGCCCGAGTCGTCATTCTCTTTCTCCCCGAGGGCGAGTTGCATGAGATTGCCCTCCTCTTCAGTCATTACCTTGCCAGAAAGTACGGCTATCGTTCCTACTATCTCGGGCAAAGTGTCCCACACAAAGATCTGGCTACAATAGTTGCTCAGCACAAAGCTCAATTGCTCATCACTTGCATCACCTCACCCATGTCGAAAGAGGTGACGAAGTATCTGTCGCTGTTAAGCCGCGACTTTCCCCGCTGCACCATTCTCGTATCAGGTATCCAACTTGCAGCGGTGGGCAAGATGCCCAGAAACATCATATCTATCGCGAGTGCTGGTGACCTGAAGGCGCACCTCACCGCAAAACAAAATTAATCAGACCCACTTTTACATTTTACATTTAGAGTTTTACATTTTGCGGTTACTTCGCAAACTTTTGTTTAACACTTTACAAAAAATATTAAACACCATTCAGTAGAATAAGGAGCATCCATCCCTATATTTGTTTAACAAATTTAACAAATTGTTAAACATGAACTCCTCACAGTTTAACGAGGCACTGGGTGCAGTACTGCCGGCGCTATGGGGTTTTTCGCGCCGTTTTACCCGCGATCGCGATGAATGCGATGACCTCGTGCAGGACACAATGCTCAAGGCACTGACATATCGTCACCGGTATCAGCATGATGTGAACCTTAAAGGATGGCTCTATACGATCATGCGCAACATTTTCATTAGCCACTACCACGAGAAGAAGCGCGTCACGTTTTCACACGATGAAGCAGCTGGTCGTCGTCTTTCGCGAATTGCTGACGATCATACTTCAAACAAACCTTCCGTGTTGATGGAGATGAATGAGATACTGACTCGCGTGAACACGCTGCGTGACGATCTGCGTGCTCCGCTTGAGATGAGCATAACCGGATACAAGTATCACGAAATCGCGGAAACACTTGAGATTCCCATTGGAACGGTGAAGAACAGGATCCATCATGCAAGGCTTGTATTGAGAGATATCCTCGCCAGATAGATGCCCAGGGTAGCTGTCATCGGTGCCGGTTTTTCCGGATTATCTGCTGCCTGCGTGCTGGCTCAGGCCGGCATGGATGTTACCGTTGTTGAACGTCATAACATTCCCGGAGGCCGGGCGAGAAGCTTTGAAGCGAACGGATTTTTCTTCGACATGGGGCCAAGCTGGTATTGGATGCCGGATGTTTTTGAAAACTTCTTTCAGCGTTTCGACAAACAGGCCGCTGACTTCTATGCACTCCGCCGACTGGATCCTTCTTACCAGGTAATCTATCCTGACGGAATACAACGAGACATTCCGGCCGACCTGCAGGAACTGAAACATCTGTTTGAATCTATAGAGCCGGGAAGCGCTGCTGTGCTGGAGAAACTTCTGCAAGAGGCGCGTACGAAATATCAGATAGCAATGCACGAGATGGTGTACTTGCCCGGCCTCTCTCTGCGCGAGCTTTGTAAGCTGCAGCTATTGAAGCATGTGTTCAGCATGGATCTTTTCAAGTCTATGCGTACGATCGCCAACACTCATTTTAAAAGCAGTCAGTTGCGTCAGCTCATTGAATTTCCCGTCCTGTTCCTGGGCGCGAAGCCTTCAGATACTCCGGCGCTGTATAGTTTGATGAACTACGCCGATATGTCTCTCGGCACGTGGTACCCTATGGGTGGAATGTTTCAGGTCGTGAAGGGGATCGAACATCTGGCCCGTTCGCTTGGCGTTCGTTTTTTGTATGACAGCGAGGTTAAAGCAGTAGAGTTTAACGATCAGGGCATACGCGCTCTCGGTATTACGAGCGGGCGCCTGGCCTGCGACTACGTCATGGTGTCAGGCGATTACCATCATTTTGAACAACATCTGTTGCCTGCCGAAAAGAGACGTTACCAGGCCAAATACTGGAATAGTCGAACGTTTGCCCCCTCGTGCCTGATCTATTACCTCGGCATAAATCGTAAAGTGGAGGGACTGCGTCATCACAACCTTTTCTTCGACACCGGGTTCGACAAGCACGCTTCACAGATCTACGATGAGCCCGCGTGGCCATCGGCGCCACAATTTTATGTTTGTTGTCCTTCGAAGACTGATCCATCGGTCGCTCCGGATGGAAAAGAAAATGTCTTCGTGCTAATCCCGGTTGCTAATGGTCTTAGTGACTCTCAGGAGATCCGACATCACTACTTTCATCATGTGATGAATCGCATGCAGCGACACTGCGATATCGACATCTCGTCCATTATCTATCGCAGGAGCTATGCGCATTCAAATTTCACCTCAGACTACTTTGCATTCAAAGGCAATGCTTATGGGCTGGCGAATACACTGAAGCAGACCGCACATTTAAAACCCTCAATCATAAACAAAAAGGTTCCCAATCTGTTTTACACAGGACAGCTGACTGTGCCAGGACCAGGCGTGCCACCTGCACTGATCTCGGGGCAATTGGCGGCAACTCAGCTTCTGCAAACAACACAATCGAACGTAATGCGATGAAAGAATTATTTGACCAGGTTTCCATCAGATGCAGCGAGGTGACGACGCGAACCTACAGCACATCGTTTACCATCGGCATCAAATGTCTCGCTCCTTCCCTGAGGAATCCGATATATGCGATCTATGGCTACGTGCGGTTAGCAGACGAGATCGTTGACAGTTTTCATGGCTTTGACAGGGCCAAACTGCTGGAGAGGCTCAGGACAGAAACATTGATTGCTTTGAAAGACGGAATAAGTCTCAATCCCATTCTCAACAGCTTTCAGGAAGTGGTACGACGTTGCCATATCGAGTATGCTCTCATCGACCGTTTTTTGCTCAGTATGGAAATGGACCTGAAGAAGATCTCTTATAACCAGGCACAGTTTGATGATTACATTTTGGGGTCGGCGGAAGTTGTGGGGCTCATGTGCCTGCGGGTGTTCACCGCCGACGCACCCGAACTATTTGATAAACTTAAGCCGTACGCTATGCGACTCGGCGCGGCCTTTCAAAAGATCAATTTTCTGCGCGACATACGTGCAGACTATGTGCAGCTGGGCCGCACCTATTTCCCAAACGTAGAAATCACTGATTTCAACGAAGCACAAAAGCGGAGGATAGAAGCAGACATTCGCGACGACTTTGATCAGGCGCTGAAGGGAATATTACTTCTTCCACGTTCGTCGAGGCTTGGGGTGTATGTTGCCTATTGTTATTATCAGGCGTTGTTCAACAAGATCCGCAATACGCCAAGCCGGTTGATCCTGAACACCCGAATCCGCATTGATGCGCTTCAGAAGCTGCAACTGCTGGCCTACGCGGCGCTTAAGCATCAGCTGAGGCTCATTTGATTCCTAAAAACTGAATGAAGATTTTAGCTTACATAGGTATCGTCATTGGAACGTTTCTCTCATGGGAATTTGTGGCCTGGTTCACACATCGCTTCGTTATGCACGGTTTCCTCTGGAGCTGGCACCGCTCTCATCACACCGTTCACCAGCACAAGTTGGAGCGCAACGACCTCTTCGCGCTGGTCTTCAGTGTCCCGTCCATCGCTCTCTTCTATTACGCCACGCTGGTAAGATACAGCCCGTATCTCATCTGCGTTGCAATCGGGATATTCTGTTATGGGTTGTTCTATTTCATCTTTCACGATGTCATTGTTCATCAGCGGGTGCGGCTGCGCCTTGGAAGAAAGAGCCGCTACCTGCAGCGAATGATCAATGCGCATTACACCCACCACGGGCGCCATACCCGTGACGGATGCGAGGCGTTCGGATTTCTCATCGTTCCCCGAAAGTATACACCAAAGAATTTTCGAATGCGTCAATCGCGACAGGAAACGCAATAGAACTGACAGACTTGAACACCAGGTACCTATATCTCACCATTGATCTGGCAGTCGTAGCCATTCCATTGGCCGCGAGCTTTTATCCGCGGGCTCCGTTTTACAGACAGTGGAAGCCGGTTGGAATCGGGTTGATTGCCACCGCGTTGTTCTTCATCGCATGGGATGAACTATTTACCCGCCTGGGCATCTGGAGTTTCAATGAACGCTACATCACCGGGGTGTACGTTGGCTCGCTGCCAATTGAGGAAGTGCTGTTTTTTATCTGCATTCCATATGCATGCATGTTTACTTATTTTGCCCTCAGCCACCTCGTAAGAAATGATGTGTTGTATCACCATCAAAAGGTGATTGGCACGACACTGGCCTCACTACTGATGGTCACTGGAGCTGCCCTGTACTACAAGCTTTACACGGTGACGACTTTCGTACTGCTGGCTCTTTTTCTAATCCTTCAAAGCGTTATGACACGTTCAGACTACATGGGAAGATTCTATGTCGCATGGCTGATACTACTGATACCGTTCTTCATTGTGAATGGCATTCTGACGGGCGCGTTTACTGAAGAACCAGTCGTGATCTATAATGCTGCGCATAACCTTGGCGTTAGGATTGGCACGATACCGATAGAAGATGCATTCTACGGCATGATGATGATGGGGATGGCAGTAGCTGTCGCGGAAAGGGTAGGAATGAGCAACGCTGCGAAGAATCAACTGCAATCGACGGCAGAGTCTAACCGCAAAATGTAAAACTCTAAATGCAAAATGTAAAAGTTAGTCGCGATGCGACCGCGTGCACGGCATCTAGTTGAACTGCATTAAACCGCATCCAGTTCGAAGACGATCCTCAGCAGGTTGAAGTAACCCTTAAGACTAACCGGCTTTTGGAAAGTGAAGTTGGCGCCGGCAGAGGAGAATAGTTTGGCATCCATCTCATCCATGCTGGTTGAAATGACGGTGATGCTGCACAAGTCGAACTCCTTCATGCTTCGAAGAACCTTGACGCATTCCAGTCCCGTCATCTCGGGCATGTTATGATCGATGAAAATATGATTCGGAACAAAAGTGAGGCGGGTGCCGACAAGTGCTTTGATCGCCTCATCCGGACGGGTAAAGGGCATACAGACAGCGTGGGGATCCACCTCGGCGATCGCTTCCTGCATGAGTTCAATATCGTCGGAATCATCATCAATTAGAACGATTGTCAAGCGCATAAGGTCTGGCCCCAGCAGGAAAAGACTTTTGGGGAGTTGGCACAAGATAATTAATAATTCAACCCAACAGCCGAAGCCTGACAAATCAAATCTGGTATTGGGATGGTCGGAGCAACGCGTCAACAAACGGGACAATAATATGCGGATAGTTTGTAGCTTTACACCATGACCGATGACGACATCCAGGATTCAATCAAGAGTATTTTAATAGCGGAAGACGACGACGACGACTATGGCTTCATCAGGGAGGCCATTCTTCACAATCGTCTTACCATTAAGATCTCCCGTGCCGAAAATGGAGACGTGCTGATCAAGGTCCTGGATGAGGATTCACCCGACCTCCTCTTTCTTGATATCTCGATGCCTTGCCGCGACGGCAGACAATGCCTGAAGGAAATCCGCTCAAACAAAAAGTTTGATTTACTTCCCATCATCATGTACACCGCGATCAGGCAGGATCAGGACATCGACTACTGTTTTCGCGAGGGAGCAAATCTATACGCTCTTAAGCCCAGCTCTTTCAATGAGCTGACTACGTTGATCAGGAATATTCTGACAATTGACTGGAAGCGCACGCAGTACTATCCTCCGATCAATCAGTTCGTAATCGGATAAACCTGACCAACCCCTGGGCCATGCGCCCGTTCCCAGAAACTTCACTTTTACATTTTACATTTAGAGTTTTACATTTTGCGGTTATACCCCGATGTGAACACCAAATCACAAAGTAAAAAGTAAACGTCGACTATCGTTCAGCTTAGCTTCACGGTATTGCATTTCAACGTAACCGCAAAATGTAAAACTCTAAATGTAAAATTCTAAATGTAAAATGTAGAAGGAATTGGTAGTTTGCCTGACCATCTCCATTAAGTGCATCTGGTTTATTACTCCGTTCTCAGACAATTCACCGGATTAGCCAATGCAGCCTTAACCGATTGAAAGCTCACCGTCGCCAGAGTTATGAACAATGCACCGCCCGACGCAGCAGCAAAAATCCACCACGCAATATCAGTGCGGTAGTCATACCCGCTTATCCCTTTATTCAGTAAATAATACGAGATCGGCACGGCGATAACGCAAGACACGATTATCAAGACGAGGAATTCGCTGGACAGCATTCGCCATAGATTCGGAACTGTTGCACCCAATACCTTTCGGATACCAATTTCTTTTGTACGCTGTTCGGCTACGAATGACGCCAGCCCAAACAGGCCAAGGCAACTGATAATAATAGCAAGCGTCGTAAACACAACGGCCAGCCTGCCGATATTGTCTTCCGTTGAGAACTTGTTTGCAAATTCCTGAGTTGCAAATTTATAGTCAAAGGGAGCGCCCGGGATCACATTCTTAAATGTTGCCTCTATTTTGGGTAGCGCTTCTGCAGTGCTCATATCGGGATTGATACGCACGTACATCCAACCCGAACCGCCCATGTTAAGATAGATAGCGGGTCTCACAGGTTCGAATGGAGAATTCATGACCATATCATGGATAACGCCGATGATGTGAAAGTCTTTATCCATGTTCCACGCCAGGTTTGTCCAATGCACAGTTTCGCCTACAGGACTCTCCAGCTTCATCTGTTTAGCAGCCGCTTCATTGATAATGATAGCAGAAGAATCACTTGCCATGTCCCGTGAGAAAGTCCTGCCATCGATCACTTCCCATCCCACAGTAGTTCCGAAGTCTGCCGAAACATTCAATGTCGCGAAATCATTATCGGCTGACGGATCGTATCCTTTCCAGCTGAAGCCACCATTACCCGACCAGGTTGAGGTGATAGGTCCACCGGCATCTGCAATTTCCACGACCGCTCCCGATCCCTTGAGTTCACTGCGAAGCGTTTCAAACTTATCATAGAACTCCTTGCCTTTCTTCTGCATCATGAGCAAACCTTCTCTTGAGTATCCCACCGGACGATCCTTTACAAACATGAGCTGATGATAGATAATACCGGTAGAGGCGATGAGCATAATGGAAACGCTGAACTGCAATACAACGAGAGCTTTGCGAGGTATCGATGCAAAACGGCCCGCGCGGAAGGAGCCCTTCATTATCTTCAAAGGATTGAACGATGACAGATACAATGCAGGATAGCTGCCTGCCAGCATTCCGGTGATAAAAATGAACGAAGCGCAGACAATCCAGAACCTTGCCGTTTGCCACGGAAGCTGCATCGCCTTTTGTGAGATCGTGTTAAACCAGGGAAGAGCGACAAATACGATCAGTAGTGCCAGACAAAATGAAATGATGACGACGAGAAACGACTCTGCAAAGAACTGTGCGATGAGTTGTTTGCGCTGGGATCCAAGAGTTTTGCGAACGCCAACTTCTTTAGCTCTCTTCTCAGAGCGCGCAGTACTAAGGTTCATGAAGTTAATACAGGCAAGCAATAGCACGAACACACCGATCGATCCGATGAACCAGACGAGTTGAATGGGTCCGTTTTGAAGTGTGCCCTCCTTGTAATTTGAATACAAGTGCCATTTGCTCATGGGATTCACATGAACCTCTGGATTGAATTTTAACCAATCCTTCATGTAGTCGAGGTTGCGTGTTGCATTCAGTTCAAGGTCTTTGATATTGGCATCCACGCTGGCAAAGTCGGCTGTCGGCTGAATCTGCACGTAGATCTGAAAGAAATGATTCTGCCATCCCTGATCCTTAACCCAGGGGTTGTTCAGGACATACGCTTCCCATGGACGAGCGAACTGCAGACCGTACAAAGCCGAGTTCCTGGGAAAATCCTCGTACACGCCAGATATCTTTACATCTTTCTCGTTGTCAATCCTCACTGTCTTTCCGACAGGATCACCATCTCCGAACAACGCATCTGCTGTTGACTCTGAGATCATGATTGACTCAATATCTTTTAATCCGGAACGAGTACCATATAACATCTTCCAGGTAAACATTTCGGGAGCATCTTCGCCGATGTTCGTTCCTGCCTTCGAGATCTTCTTATCATCAATAGACAAAATCGCTTCATATCTTCCCTGCCGGGGAACGACGTACTTAAAGTTAGCACCATAGGTTGTCTGCAGCTCGTGAAGCATAGGATACTGCAGATAGTCCTGGCCCATATAGTGCTTGCCCTGAAACGTGCCAGCTTTCATGACCTGCGCGATGTGGTCATAGTTGCCGTGGTACCTGTTGAATGTCAATTCATCATTTACCCATAGACCGATGATCATGGCAACGGCCATACCCAGGGCAAGACCACCGATGTTGATAAATGAATAGCCCTTTGTTTTGATGAGGTTTCTCCAGGCGATGGTGAAGTAATTTCTGAACATTAGTCATGTATTTTATGTTGGCCTCATTGTAAGACGGTTGCTTACATTGCAAATTGATAGCCAGCGGAGGCTTAACCGCAAAATGCAAAACTCTAAATGTAAAATGTAAAAGTGACGCGCCGTCCCGGTCTCTATCGTTTAGATACCAGTGCTACCCGCAAAGGTTGCATCTTGGACGCTGGAAATTTTGGGCCGGTTACAGTTCCTCTTTTATTTTTAAATTTAGGGTCTTACAGTTTACGGTTAATACGTGATGGTTCAATACACTTCTTCCTTCTGCCATCACTAGAGCGGCTGTAAGCTTTTACTTATGCCGCTGTAGACGTTCTCTAAGCCCGCTCCACACTTTTGTTAGAGCGGCTGTACACTCTCTCCGTACTTTCTGTAGACTTTTGTTAAGCTTGCCGTGGACTCGCCGTACACTACCCCTGGACTTGACTGACACTTGCGCTAAGGACAAGCTCAGTTGAATCCTCATGGTCATCTTCACACAATGAACAGGTGTGGCACCTAAAAGCCAGGGGAGTTTAATATGAATTTGCCTCAAATGAAACCTGGGGATCGAGGGAGACTGTGGAATCGTGCGAGGTGTACCAATCTTCTAAGGGTACCGGGTTTCCACCCGTTGTTTGACCTGGACGCCGTCAGGAACAAGGAACCAAAACTTCGTTCCAACCCCAGGGGTACTGGTGACCTCGACTGAGGTATTCAGTATTTCCGACAGCGCTTTTACGATTGAAAGTCCGAGGCCGGTAGAGGACTCCCCTCCTGTAGGTCTCGCACTCAGTCGCTGAAACGCACCAAACAACTTGCTGATGTCTTCTTGTGTGAGTCCTGGTCCCTCATCCTGTACCTCAAACTGGATACCGATAGGATCTACACGGAACGCGCGGAGATGCACCTTATTACCAGCTCTTGAAAATTTAATGGCGTTCGATACCAGATTGTCAAGCATCTGACTCAGGAGTGTGCCGTCGGACATAAAACTTGTTACCGCTTCATCTACCTCCACGAGCAATTCTATTTGCTTTCTCTCCGCTGCCGCCGTGTAGGTTGCGGCGATAGAAGCAATCATCTTGGTAACATCAACGCGTTCATTGTGAACTTTGATCTCAGCCCTTTCAAAGCTGTTCAGGTCAAGCAGTCGTGTTACGAGATCCTGCATTCGGCGGAGGGATGCCTCTGCCATGGTGAGATATGTTTTCTGGTCGTCGTTAAGATTGCCGGACATCTTTATCAATCCCACGAGGCCATTAACAGAGCTGATCGGGTTTCTGAGATCATGCGTCGCCATTCCCAAAAATCTATTCTTCTGATCATTCAAATCCTGCAGATCCTGTACGGCCATGCGCAGACTTTGTTCCAGTGATTTCCGGTCGCTTATGTTAAAAAGCGTAGAACGATTCTTTACAAAGTTTCCGTCCTCGTCAAAATATGCTATCGTATTTAATAATACCGGAAACGTTGTTCCATCCTTTCGCATCAGTTCAAACTCGAGACATTCAAGCCGACCGTGTTTCTTAAGTTCTTCAATAGCGAGGAGCCGTGCCTCTACTGATGAAGGTGTCATCAACTGAGTAACCATCATTTTTCCCAGCACCTCATCCTCGGTGTAACCCAACCAGTCCAGCTCTGTCTTGTTCATCTTAATGATCAGGCCATTCTTGTCTACCGTATGATATCCACAGGGAGCGTGCTCATAGAGAAACTGTACCTCCTGAAGTGACTCGGCGAGGCGGGTATTACTTTGTTCGATGTACTGAGTCAATATCACGATCTGTTCAAGACTTTCGCTCAGCATCTTATTCCTTTGCGTTAATTCCGTTGTTCGGTCATGCACTTTCAATTCCAATCCGGAGTTGGCACTGGCGAGCTCGGAAAGCAATCTATTGTTTGTCTCGCGCTGATGTTTAACTACACCGATAGACGCAATGCATATTACACCAATTCCAAAGAGACAGATCCAGCGGATAACGTCAGTCATTGCATATTGATCGCGCAGCAGCTCCTGTCGCGAGGAAAGCAGATGCTGCTCCGTCCTGATAAATTGTTGTGTTCTGGCATGAATGCTGTTGAGCAGGATGTTTCTTGAAGATTGATTCAGAGTCGCTATGTTTTGCGCGGGTGCCGGGTCACCGCGTGAGATTTCATACTTCCACTTATCTTTTTGTGTCTCAATTAAGGGAAGAATTTGCTCGTTAAGCACGCTGAGTTGCGCCGTGTTATCACGCGCAAGCACCAACAGAACTGCTGCCGTTGAGTCGAGTTCCGACACAAGCTTACGGTATTGAATCGTATGTAATGAATTATCGACTGCCAGCAGGATATTGCGCTGAGAAGCTTCTGCTGCATTGAGACTGGCCAGCAATGTCTGCGTGGTTTCGATGACACTGTGCGTGTGCTCTATCAGGCGTTCCATGGACCGGCTGCGAACATTCCTGAATTGTGTTATTGACAATGTTACAATAACAAGAAACAGTGCCGAAGCCAGAAGCCATATCGCCAGTTTCGTAGAGATCACCATGGCGGCCGTTGTGGTACGTCATTATAATATACATGTTTAACACTCGAAATTCAAGGGAATTGATAGCAAATGAGTGGTGCTGGTTAGATCGCGCTGGTCGATCTTTGCAGGAGGGTTTAACCGCAAAATGTAAAACTTTGAATACTCTGAATATGAATGTAGAAAAGGAAGGCAGACCCGAAATGCTTATCAACGTTAAATGCTTCAGGAAACTCAGTAACAATTCTGACACTTTCGAACTCGTGGCCAGCACTTGTTATGATGTAGCAGCAATTTATGCGATTGCATCGTTGTGGGTTATTTCAATACATGTTGCAACGCAACCCTTGAGCGGCGCTGTGAATTACCCATTGGATTCTGTAGGATTTCTGTGCGCACTGGGTTTGTGTATATCACCAAGCACTGAGAAAGGCAGCTGGCGCTGCGGCAAATTTGTTATATTGTGATAGGTTAAGATCAGCCATTTACCACCTCACACGGGTAGCGAATGCGAATACTGCTGGTGGCTGATCGGAACAAAACAGTTGTGTGTAAATCATTTGACCATGAAAGCCAGGCATCTCACCTTCGTTATTTTCTCCAGCCTCCTTCTGTTTACCTGCGACGACGAAGACGACCATGTTGACTATCCTGACCTTCATATATACGTCGCGCGATTTATAGAGGAAGCACGTACACGAGGTTGGAATTTTGATCACTCCATCGTTGAGGCCGAATATGTGGACGTCATCAATAAGAGTTCAAAAATCTATTGTGGCTGGGGGTATTCGAATTACAACGGGACAGGTAAGCGTCGGATTGAAATCTCAAAAAGCTGCCGGTGGAAGGAGCTATCTGACGATGACAGGGAGATTCTTGTGTTTCATGAGCTTGGTCACGCAGTGTTGAATCGAAACCATGACAACGAGATGGACTGCAGCGGGGAAATGATGTCGATCATGAATGAGAATGTCCCACAATACAAATTAAGAGATACCGACAAACGCAAGTATTACGTAGACGAGTTATTCGATCAGCTCGCGGCGACCGGCAAGTGCATCGTCTATAGCAAGGACTTTAAGACAGATCCTCAGTATTACAAATTCTCCAATGCAGATCCTGATTGGTATTTCTATTCGTCTAACGGTCGATACACAGGCACATTGAATCAGTCGCCACAAATCATTTGCTCAAGTAATGCCACCACCGAAACGGGTTATTGGTACCGGCAATTTCTGGATCCTGAAATTCCACACTGCGCCGAAGTTACGTTGCGGGTAAAAATGAACTCGGCCGGTCTCACAGGAAATGGTGCCGCTATAGCAGTTCGCGTCTACGAAAATGAAATCACTAATGCAGGTGCGGTCACGAAGCAAACCCAGTTCTTGACCACGGAAGACAACCCTGCGTCTGGAGAATTAATCAATCACACTGAAGATCTGATTATTCCTTGCCTGTCTACGCAGACAGCCTTTGTAGTGGTCTTCAGCGTAATGATGCCCGGTACCACGGGACAGGTTAGCTTTGATGATATACAATTGCTGGTTAAAGAGTAAAGCCGCGTTGTAAGTGGTATACTATCGTTCTGCCTGCAGCATGGCAAAAAAAAAAAACAAACTCAAATTATCAAGTGATAGATCTTCGTTTGCGGATCACTTTGGTATACTGTCTGGTATAACACCCTCTGCGTACAGGTAAAAAAAATAAGGCCAATTTTCATTGGCCTTATTTTTAAATATCAGAACGATTATGACTTAGTAGCCAGGGTTCTGTGTTAATACTCCGGGCTTCAAGTCGATCTGGCCCTGAGGAATAGGAAGCCATTTGTCCTTGTCGTCGAAAGTAGCACCGAGGATCGCACCTGAAGGGATCTTAGGTATTTCATATGCCAGGTAAGCATTAAGTACTTTCTTGCCGTAATCAGAAGCTGTACCGCCATAAAGACCGCTCCAGCGCATCAGGTCATAGAAACGATGTCCTTCGCCAGAGAGTTCAAGCTTTCTTTCGAAACGAACCTTCTCGCGGGTTGCATCGTCTTTTGCCCAGGTGTCTGTATAAGTGTTGATCACGTAGTTGGCAGCAGGAGCTCCACCTTTCTGAACGAATCCAGCAGGATTTGAAGCACGTGTGCGAACGTAGTTCACAAGTTCCTTAGCACGAGCAGGGCTACCCACTTCGATCTCAGCCTCAGCAGCCATCAACAGAACATCTGCAAAACGGATGATCGTGTAGTTAATCGCCGTGTACCCAGGAGTCCATGAGCTGTTGTCCTGCAAGCTACCTTTGTCAGCCTTATAGTAAGCATACTTCTTAGTCTGGTAAGGACCAGCATTTGGCTGGTTACGAATCCAGGCTTTACCAGGCATATCCTGCCAGTCAAGATAAGGGATACCGCGACGGCCGATAGAGTGGTCGAGGCGTGGATCTACAGGACCGGCATCAGGAGTGAAAGCATCCTTAGACTCAAGACCCATGTCAGTCTTCAGTTCGTTTGCCGGGAGGTTGTATGCAGGATCGTATGCACCTGCGCCATCATCGAGCAAAGGAAGACCAGCTGAAGTACGGAATGAGTTACCCATTTCGAACGTAGGCTGGAAGAATGAGCAGCAGTTACCAGGGCCATCAGCACCTGTGTTGTATGGCCAGTTAAGGTCAAACTCAGGGTTAGCGTTGTTCACACTACCAGTGTTCGCCGCAGCCTGATATGCCCATACAGATTCTTCGTGGTTATCGTTAGATGCCTTGAAGATGTTAGGATATACAGGCACGAGTCCATAAGCCTTGCCATTAGAAGTCTTACCAGATCCTGTTCCGCCAGAAGCTGCAGGAATGATAAGGTCATAAAGAGCTTTAGCTTCCGTGAACTTCTGCTGATACATATAGATCTTAGCCAGGTAAGCAGCAGCTGCCCACTTGTTCACCTTACCTACTGCAGACTGTGTTTCAGGAAGGTTGTCATAGGCGTACTTCATGTCAGCCTCGATGCCAGCCCAAAGCGATGTCGTGTTTTGAACATCACCAGCTCCCGTAGCAAGGTCGATATTTTCGTCTACGTAAGGAGTCTTATCAAAACCTCTGGCTAATTCGAAGTACGCGTGAGCGCGCAGGAATTTAGCCTGAGCTGAATAAGCAGTTACCATTGCAGGCGTAATATCTGATGCTGGTTCCAACAGGATCTTCAGGATAGCGTTGGTACGAGCTACCAGTTCATAGTTAGCGTTATACTTATCATTGATCACACCCTGCGTGCTGAGGTACTCATAACGCTGGATTGGGTTGATGTCAGAGAAGTCACCAGGGTCAGTACCCTTGTTCGCTTCACCACCGCGGATACTTCCCCAAACCCAGTTTGAAGGACTACCCATGCGGTTATCGCGACCGTTAACCTGAGAATAAGCAGCGATCATGGCGCTTTCAACGCCACGTGAGCTGTTCAACAGGTTCGCATCAAGCGAACCAGTAGGCGGAACGTCCAGGAAGCTGTCTGAGCAGGCATACATTGCTGATGCCATGACCATCGTGCTCCATATAAATTTATTTCTAAATATCTTTTTCATAGTCTCTTTCGCAATTATCCAGATTAAAATCCAAGGTTAATACCTGCTGTGAAGCTCTTGTCGAGTGGCGCGTTACCCAGGTCAATACCGTACTGAGTATCCACGTTACCACCAACTGAAGGATCCAAACCGTCGTAACCTGTAATTGTGGCTACGTTGTTCGTAGAAACAAACACGCGCAACTTGGTCATCTTCCACTTGTTCAACAACGCTGAAGGCAGGTTGTAACCAAGTGTGATGTTCTGGAGGCGCAGGTATGAGCCATCTTCCACATAGAAAGAGTTAGACTGAGTGTTTGTGCTGAAGTTTGAAGCACTTTCAAACACAGGGATTGTTGCACCTGTGTTCTGAGGTGTCCATGAATCCTTCACGCGTTCCGCGATACCAGCACCCTGGAATGAAGGGTAGAAGTCTGTGAACCACCTGGAAACGTTGAAGATCTTGTTACCGAGTGAAGTGTAGAAGTAAGCATAGAAGTCAAAGTTTCCGTAGCGGATGGTAAAGTTAAAACCACCAGTGAACTTGGGAACAGGGCTTCCGATAAAGGTTCTGTCATCAGAAGTGATTTTGCCATCGCCATTGAGATCCTTGTACTTGAAACGACCTGCAGCTGCTCCAGACTGAAATTCAGTTGATGCATCTCCGTCAAGAGCGTTCGCTGTCTTAACTTCCTCGTTGCTCTGCCACAGTCCATCCACCTTGTAACCGTAGAAAGAAGAGATCGAGTGACCGAGACCATTGCGGATCGGGTTGATACCGCGGTAGCCAGGGTTAATCGTCGTGATGTACTGCTGTCCTGGAGGCAGGCCAGTAAGTTCGTTTTGGAGGAAGCTACCGTTTACGTTCACTTCATAGCTCCACTGAGTGTTGATATTGCCCTTGGTAGTTAAACCAATGTCAATACCCTGGTTGCGCATTTCAGCAATGTTAACTGAAGGAGCTGCTGCACGGTAACCTACTACAGAAGTGATAGGTACCTGAAGGAGCAGATCGCGTGTATCTTTTCTCCAGAAATCGAGTACTACGTCCAGTTTACCATCGAAGAACAAGGCGTCGAAACCGATGTTAGAGGTAACTGAAGTTTCCCACTTAGCGTCTGCGTTACCGATACGGGTTCTGTAGTAACCAACAGTTGCACTGCTGTTAGAACCGTTGATGTCGTAAGAAGATGCACCCATGTTACCACCGAAGAGTGTGTATTGGTTGTTAGGATCAACAGGGTTAGAGTTACCCATTGTACCGTAACCACCGCGGATCTTCAAATCTGTCACCCAGCGTACGTTTTGCATGAAAGGTTCAGCAGAAATTCTCCATGCTGCAGATGCTGGCAGGGAACACACCGTAACGATTGTTTTCACCGAAGCGTGAAGATCCGTCACGACGAAGTACACCACCGATGATATACTTTTCCTTGAATGTGTATTTGACTTGTCCGAAGAGTGAAGAGAAGTTCACACCAAGAGTTTGTGTACTGTTTGGAGGTGTTGTTGTCACCTGCGTCATGTTCACGAAGTTAGGATCCCATGAGAATGGGTTGTTACCTTGTTGTGAGTAATCCCAGCCTTTGCCGGTATTAAGAGCTTCCTGGCCCAACAATACTTCTACGTTGTGATCACCGAACGCCTTCTTATAAGTAAGGGTGTTAGTGAACGTCCAGCCGAAGCGATATCCCTGACCCTGGTTAAATCCGAACGCTGAGTTGTTTTCAGAGTTCTCGTATTGCCAGCGGGTAAAGCCTTTGTTGAAGTAGTTAGAGTAGTTACCACCGATGCTTGTACGTGCAGTCAAGCCTGGGATGATGTCCAATTCCAAGTAAATGTTACCGAAACCAAACGCGTTGAAGGCTTTGTTGTTGTTAAGTCCTTCGCGGTTAGCCACAGGGTTGCGTGGGTTGTTGAAACCTTTTGCAGCAGTACCTGCGTATCCGCCATACACGTCGTGTACAGGAATGATGCTAGGCATACGGAATGCAGCGAGGTAATCGTTTTCGTCGTCGGCGATACCTGAACCACCATCATCCCCTTGCAGACCGAGGATTGAGCGGTAAGTAAACTGCATGTTTTCTCCTATGCGGAGGTTAGGAAGAATGTCGAACTCAGAGTTTGCGCGGAATGCGTAGCGTTCAAATTTCTGGTTGATCATAGTACCATCCTGGTTCTGAGCAGAAAGACCGATGTAGAAGCGCGATGCTTCACCACCACCGCTAACGCCGATTGTAGAGCGCTGAAGCGGAGCAGTAGAGGTCAATTCATCATACCAGTCAGTTCCTTGCTGGTTAGCTGCGATTACCTGATACGCTGCACCTTTGCGTGGGTCAACGTTATATTTCAGTTTTTCAGCTTCGAGATCAACAGGACCAGTGATAGCAGCGCCGGACTGGCTACCTACCATAAGATAAGTAGGCATTACAGGCTGAAGTCCACCGCCGAATTGAGGGTGATTGAATTTCGAAAGAGCAGTAGCATAATCAACAGGACGATTAGCTGCTGCAGCGTTAGCGTCTTCTGTGTTGTACTGAGCCTTCCAGGTCCAGTCAGCGAAATCCGTAGGATTCATCATCTTGGTACCTTTACCAGGCTGGGTGAAACCGAACATACCATCGTATGTTACGTTAAGCTTTTGTCCCTTCTTACCTTTCTTAGTAGTGTACACGATCACACCGGCAGCAGCACGCGCTCCGTAGATGGAAGCAGAAGCGGCGTCTTTCAATACCGTTGTAGTTTCAATGTCATCCGGGTTAAGGAAGCCGACGTCCTGAGTAGGCACGCCGTCCACAATGTAAAGAGGGTTGTTAGAACCAGCAGGACCGAGGGATCCAAATCCACGAACGCGGATCTGGGCAGTCGAGCCAGGCTGACCGTTTTGGATTACAGTAACACCGGGAACGCGACCTTGCAGAAGTTGTTCTACGTTACCAGTTGGAGTTACCGTGAGATCCTTTGTCTTTACGATGGAAACGGCACCGGCGATCTCGCGTCGCTTATCGATACCGTAACCTGTAACGACGACTTCATCGAGTGAAGTCAGGTCCACTTCAAGTGCAACGTCGATCTTGGTACGTTCTCCGACCGCAACCTCCGTAGTTTTGTAGCCCACGAATGTAATTACAAGCGTGGAATTTGAAGGCGCGCTAATTGAATACTTGCCTTCCACATCTGTCACCGTTCCGTTGGTAGTTCCTTTCACCAGAACGTTCACTCCGGGCATTCCTGCCCCCGTCTCATCGCTTACGGTTCCGGTCACCGTCCTGTCCTGGGCGACCGCCACCGAAGCTAGCATTAGCAAGACTGCTAATGACAAACTCAAGCTTCCGTAGAGTTTTTTCATAAATCATCGTTTGGGTTTAAATATTGGTTATGAAGTTTCTGCACCCCGTCAAATTGATTCTGCGGTCAGTTTGGGGAGTGCATTATTCGAAGGTAGAAAAAAGTTGCATCGCAATCGAAATAGTTGTCCATTTATTTTCACAAACGTTTACACAAACGTTTACGTTATCGTTTCCTAATTACCGTTCGCCACATTTTTTAACCCTTCGCAACCGATGTCGCAACAAATGTTTCGGCCCGCAATACCCCAAAATGGCCATTTTCATTCTCAACCTTCCCCCCTTCATTTTCCGTTATTAGTCGTATTTTCGGCCCATTTTCCACCCCATAATGAACTACTTCGATACTTATCCGCTCCATATTACCAACTCACTTAGTGGACAAAAGGAAAGATTCACTTCCGTGAACCCGGGCCATGTCGGTATCTATGTGTGTGGTCCAACGGTATACAATGACGTTCACCTCGGCAACGTCCGAACGTTCATGATGTTCGACATCGTCACCCGCTACCTCAGGTTCCTGGGCTATAAGGTTCGTTATGTCCGGAACATCACCGATGTCGGGCACCTCGAGAACGATGCCGACGAAGGCGAAGACAAAATCGCCAAGAAGGCACGCCTCGAACAGCTCGAACCCATGGAAGTGGTGAAGCATTACACTGAAGGATTTCACGAAGTGATGAGGCAGTTCAATATTCTGCCTCCGAGCATTGAGCCATCAGCTACCGGACACATCGTTGAGCAAATCGAAATCGTAAAGAAGCTGCTGGACAAAGGACTCGCATACGAAGTCAATGGCTCAGTATACTTCGACGTAACGAAGTATGATAAGCAGCATCACTACGGTATTCTCAGCGGACGCGTGATCGAAGAACTTCTCGAGAGCGGACGCAAACTTGACAGTCAGGATGAGAAGCGAAACAAGATTGACTTTGCAATCTGGAAGAAAGCTTCGCCTTATCACATTATGCGCTGGCCTTCACCGTGGGGAGACGGATTTCCGGGATGGCATATTGAGTGTACGGTAATGAGTACAAAATATCTTGGAGAGACTTTCGACATACACGGTGGAGGAATGGACTTGAAATTCCCTCACCATGAATGCGAGATCGCACAGGCCGTTGGCGCGAATGAAAAATCACCCGTGAATTATTGGATGCATACAAACATGCTCACGGTGAACGGACAAAAAATGAGCAAATCCCTGGGCAACTCTTTTCTTCCGAGAGAACTCTTCGCGGGAAGCCACCAGCTACTCGACAAAGGTTATGGTCCGATGACGGTGAGGTTCTTCATGCTTCAGTCGCATTACTCCAGCACGCTCGATTTTTCGAACGATGCATTGCAGGCAGCCGAGAAAGGATTCAAGCGCCTCGCCTCCGCTCTTGCCATTGTTAAGAAGCTGACGCATAGCGGTAACGTTACATCGCCGGATGCAAAATTATCAGAAACTCTGAACGGTCAGGTCGATGCGTTATTTAATCACCTGAGCGACGACTTTAATACGGCAAAAGCGCTCGCGGTATTATTTGACATGACCTCGCGCATCAACGACTTCAAGTCGGGCAACACTCCCCTTTCAAGCGTTTCTGCGGAAGACTTTGATCGGTTCAAAAAGTTCTACATCGCATTCATGGAAGATGCATTAGGACTGAAAGAAGAGGAAACACAGAACGATGCGTTGCTTGAAGGTGTTATTGGTGTGTTGATTGACCTGCGGAAGAAGGCGCGTCAGGACAAGAACTTTGCCTTGTCTGATAAGATCCGCGATGAGCTTAAGGCACGCGGAGTGCAGCTCATGGATGGCAAGAATGGGGAGATGACCTACAGTGTGGATTAGCCTGGAAAAACCGGTAGAGAGCCGGTACAAAGCCCGAACAACGTAGGTAGGAAGCCGGTACAGAGCTGGTAGAGAGCCGGTAGAGAGCCGGTACAACATCGGTTCAGAGCCGGTCGCGGGTTGGGAGAAAGCTGATTCCTTGTAGGTTCACTGTACGTTCACTGTTGGGAGACAAAAAACGCGGTAATCAATAACGGCATCGAATATCCCGCTGATGTAATTGACGGATTTTGAGATATTATTTGCTGAATTTAGATCACCAGATTTAATATACGGTGCAACTTATCAAGAAGCTCTTCATACTGCCAATACGAATTTATCAGTGGACCCTGTCGCCGATGCTGGGGGCTTCCTGTCGTCATACCCCAAGTTGTTCGCATTATACCATTCAGGCAATTGAAGAATGGGGAGTCGTTAAAGGCATCTGGCTAGGCATGAAACGCATTAGCCGCTGTCATCCCTGGGGAACGCATGGGTACGACCCCGTACCCCGTCGCGACGCTCATGACAAATAACCAAGCCGTCACACCGCTAACATAAATTTCGATTTCTTCTCAATCGATTTCAGGGCTGGATATCGCATAAAATCCTATTTTACGGCCTTGTTACCCCGATACTATGGCAGATTTCCAAATCAAGAAAACCCCTAAGTCATATGATGTGTGTATCGTAGGATCCGGAGCAGGTGGTGGAATGGCGGCATATGTGCTGGCTAAGGCCGGCGTGAAAGTCGTTCTACTCGAAGCAGGACCTCTGTACGATCCCGCCAAAAACGTTACCCAACTGAAGTGGCCTTGGGAATCACTGCGACGCGGTGCTTCTTCCCCCTACCGGAACTTCGGCGATTTCGATGCCGCCTATGGCGGATGGGAGATCGAAGGTGAACCCTATACCCGAAAAGACAATACGGAGTTCGACTGGTTCCGCTCCCGTATGGTAGGCGGACGCACCAATCACTGGGGACGTATATCACTGCGTTTCGGTCCCAAGGATTTTAAACGCAAAAGCATCGATGGCCTCGGTGAAAACTGGCCCATCAGCTATGAAGACGTGGCGCCGTTCTATGACAAGGTTGATAAACTTGTTGGCGTCTTTGGATCGAAGGAGAATCTTCCGAACGATCCCGATAGTATCTTCCTTCCACCACCTAAGCCACGTCTGCATGAGTTGTTTATCCAGAAGGCTGGTGGTGAACTGAACATACCCGTAATTCCAGCCAGACTTTCAATTCTCACACAGAAGATCAACGATCAGCGCGGACAGTGTTTCTATTGCCGCCAGTGTAATCGCGGATGTACCGTTCACGCCGACTTCTCATCGTCGTCTGTCCTCGTGAAACCCGCCATCGAAACAGGCAATGTCGATATCATCCCTGAATCAATGGTGCGTGAAGTGCTCGTGGATTCCGAGGGTAAGGCAACCGGAGTTTCGTTTGTTAATCGTCAGGACCTGCAGGAATACACTGTGAATGCAAAGGTGGTGATGCTTGGAGCGAGCTCCTGCGAGTCCGCCCGGATCTTGCTGAACTCAAAGTCATCGAAGTATCCCAACGGTGTGGCTAATGGTTCGAATGTGGTAGGCAAATATCTGCATGATTCAACCGGCGCATCGATGGGCGGAATCCTCCCCCACCTCGTCGGCAGAAAAAGATACAATGAAGACGGTGTTGGTGGTATGCACGTTTATACACCATGGTGGTTAGACAACAAGAAGCTTGACTTTCCCCGTGGATATCATATTGAATATGGCGGAGGTATGAACATGCCTGGTTACGGATTTGGATTCGGCATGCAGAATACGAATGGCAAATACGCAGGCAGCGATGGTAAGACGAAAGAGGCGGGTGGATATGGTGCTTCGCTGAAGGATGATTATCGTTACTTCTACGGAGCAACTGTTGGCATGTCGGGACGAGGTGAAGCTGTTGCCCGCGAGGACAATTACTGCGAGATCGATCCGAACACTGTCGATAAGTTTGGTATCCCCGTACTGCGCTTTCACTACAAGTGGAGTGACTTTGAGATCAAGCAGGCGAAGCACATGAAAGACACTTTCCGCGAGCTTATTCATAAGATGGGTGGCGTCGTTACCTCAGGCGACAACGATGGTCCTCATAATAATTATGGACTCGCTGCTCCTGGTCGTATCATTCACGAAGTGGGAACGACACGCATGGGCGACAATCCAAAAACATCGGCATTGAATGGCTACAGTCAGTCGCACGAGTGCAAGAATTTGTTTGTCGTGGATGGCGGTCCTTTTGTTTCTCAGGCAGACAAGAACCCGACGTGGACGATCATGGCACTGTCTATGCGCACATCGGAGTATATCCTTGATGAACTGAAGAAACAGAATATCTAATTAAGAATTAAGAGTTAAGAATTAAGAATTGAATTAAGGGAATTGAGAATTATCAGGATAACGGCCGCACTATGCGCCGTGCTTAAATAAGTCAATCAACAGATCAACAAATCAACAAACAACATGGCGTCTCGTCGTAATTTTATGAAACAGGCTGGAGTGGCGGCTGCGGCTTTCACCATTGTACCACGGTTCGTACTCGGTGGAGCAGGTTACCGTGCACCCAGTGATAAGCTGTACGTTGCAGGTATTGGTGCGGGTGGAAAAGGCCAAAGCGACATTGCCAATTTTGCCAAAAGCGGAAAAGCAGAGATAGCGTACTTGTGCGATGTGGATGATCGGCGTGCTGCGGAGTCGGTGAAGAACTTCCCGAAGGCAAAGTACTTCAAAGATTACCGGCAGATGCTTGAGAAAGAGCAGAAGCATATCGATGCTGTATCTGTGTCAACACCGGACCATGCTCACGCTGTACAGGCGCTTGCAGCCATGCAACTTGGCAAGCACGTTTATGTGCAGAAGCCCCTAACTCATGACATCTATGAAGCACGGGTGCTGACAGAGGCAGCCAGGAAATACAAAGTCGTAACGCAGATGGGGAACCAGGGTTCTTCGGGCGACGGCGTGCGTCAACTGATGGAATGGTATAAAGCCGGACTGATTGGCGACGTGAGTGAAGTGTATGTATGGACGAATCGCCCCGTATGGCCACAGGGCATTCCGTGGTCAGACAACAAGGCTACAGTGCCTAAAGAACTTGACTGGGATCTGTGGCTCAACACAGCGCCGTATAGGGACTACGTTGAAAAACTCGTTCCGTTCAACTGGCGCGGCTGGTGGGACTATGGAACAGGCGCCTTAGGCGATATGGGTTGCCACCTGGTGGAGCCTCCGTTCCGTGTACTCGGACTCGGTTCACCTCTCGATGTAACGGCAAGTGTAGGTAGCGTATACGTTGACGAATTCAAGCGTGGCTACTTCCCCGACAGCTGTCCTCCTTCCTCGTATTCAATACTTACTTTCCCTGGTCAGCAGGGAAAACCCAATGTAAAGATGCACTGGATGGACGGTGGCATTCAGCCTCCTCGTCCTGAAGAGCTCGGCCCTAATGAAATTATGGGCGACGGCGGCAACGGCGTAATATTCATCGGTTCGAAAGGAAAAATGATGTGCGGCACGTACGGCATCAATCCGAGCCTGCTGCCAACATCGCGCAATAAAGAAGTAACTGTTCCTCAAAGCATCAAACGTGTACCTGGTGGCGCCGACGGTCACTACGCACAGTGGGTAGAGGCCTGCCTGGCAGGGTACGGAAAGATGGAGGTTAGCTCTCCGTTTGAGATAGCCGGTCCGTTGACCGAGGCATTGCTCATGGGCAACCTGGCCATCCGCAGCTACGACATTCGCCATCCTAAGAAGGACAAGCCTGATCAATTCGACTATCCAGGACGTAACATTAAGTTGGTTTGGGACAGCAAGAATATGAAGGTGACAAACTTTGATGAAGCGAATCAGTTTGTCAAGAGAGAGTATAGGTCAGGCTGGAAACTGGCGTAAGTAGTCCTGAGTCGTGAGTCCTGAGTCGTGAGTTTGGTCTTGAGTATTGAAAGTATTTGGTACCATTCCCTGACTACTAAGGACTTTACCGCTCAAGACTAAAAACTACTACATACTTTACTCAGGACCAAAGACTCAGGACTAAAGACTATTTTTTATGGAGCAATCTATTTCCCGGCGCAAGTTCATGGGACAAGCCGGAATGGCGGCCGCGGCATTCACAATTGTGCCCCGCTTTGTATTGGGTGGAAAGGGTCATATTGCGCCCAGCGATACCGTATACATTGCCGGGATTGGCGTAGGCGGAAAAGGAACGAGTGATCTTACCGGATTCGCGAAGAGTCCCAATGCCAGGATCGTATTCCTCTGCGACGTTGACGAGCGTCAGATGGGAGAATCAAAAAAGAATTTCCCGAATGCGAAGATCTACAAAGACTTCCGCACCATGCTCGACAAGGAGGCGAAGGGAATTGACGCTGTGTCTGTTTCGACCCCCGATCATACCCATGCCGTTGCAGCTGTCGCAGCCATGCAGCGCAAGAAGCATGTCTACGTGCAGAAGCCATTAACTTATACTATTCACGAAGCGCGCACGCTTACGGAAGCCGCAAAGAAATATCAGGTCGTCACGCAGATGGGCAACCAGTACGCTTCCGCCGACCATGTGCGCCGCGCGAAAGAAATGGTCGATGCAGGACTGATCGGCGATGTAACAGCGGTGAAGACCTGGACGAATCGCCCCGTATGGCCTCAAGGTATTCCGACACCAAAAGGAAAGTTTGAGGTGCCTAAAGAACTGGACTGGGATCTCTGGCTCGGACCTGCCCCTTTTATTGACTATAATCCTGCTTATCTCCCTTTCAACTGGCGGGGATGGTGGCCGTTTGGAACAGGAGCTTTAGGTGACATGGCCTGTCACATCATGGACGCCCCTTTCCGAATATTGCCCATAGATTATCCGACCGAAGTTGAGTGCAGTACCACAACAGCCTGGGCCGACTTCTTCAAAGAAGCAGACTATGCTGATAGCTGTCCTGCAAGTTCCATCATCCATTTTAAGTTCCCTCGCAAAGATGGCAAGGGCGACATCCAATTCACCTGGATGGACGGAGGACTCCTGCCTCAACGTCCCGCCGAACTGTTACCTGATGAAAACCTCGGCGATACCGACGGAGGCTATATCCTCGAAGGAACAAAAGGCAAGCTGATGGGTAACTACAACCTCTCGCCTGTCCTTCTGCCCACAGCACGAATGAAAGACTCGCTGCCACCACAAACTATACCACGCATCGCCGGAGCGGAAGCCGGTCACTATACGCAATGGGTCGAGGCCTGCATGAAAGGCTACGGCAAGATGCAGCTCAGCTCACCTTTCGAATATGCAGGTCCGATGACCGAAGCAATTCTTATGGGCAACCTTGCACTCCGTTCTTATGCCATGAAGGACGAAAAAGGAAAGCACAATGGCCGGAAGAAGCTGCTGTGGGATGCTAAAAACATGAAGATCACCAACTTCGAAGAAGCAAATAAGTTTGTGAAGAGAGAGTACCGGGCTGGCTGGTCACTGTAATGTATTCGCGCGCGATCCAACTCGGCAACGCCGTGCTTTCGTACGACGTTCAGGGACAAGGGTCGCGCGCGTTGCTAATGTTTCATGGCGCCGGACAGGACCGCTCCATATTCAGACAACTTCCTGATACCATAACCCGTGCTTATCGCGTCTATTCTTTTGACCTTTTCTTTCATGGTCAAAGCGTTTGGAACAGCGAAGACGCCATTTCCAAAAACAATTGGCAACAGCTCATCAGGTCTTTCTGCGAAACAGAACAGGTAGACAAGATGGCCGTGTTTGGTTACAGCATCGGCGCGCGATTCGCGATTGCCGTCGTTGAATTATTTCCAAAACAGGTAACTGAATGTTTTCTCGCTGCCCCCGACGGACTTGTGGGAAGCCCCTGGTTCTCACTGGCCACCGGCACCAGGTTAGGGAGAAATATCTTCAGTCAACTGATGAAGAAACCAGCAACACTACAACGGCTGCTGCAGCTCGGAGGCCGCCTGGGTGCTATGGACCCGACAACCCTGCGCTTTGTTGAACACCAGCTCGACAACGACGCGAAGAGGCTTCGCGTGCTAAAGACGTGGACGTGTTTTCGGCAGCTTCGTTTCGATCCGAAAGAACTGCGACAGATCGTTAATTCATCAGCAATCCCGTTGACAGTATTCCTGGCCACAAGCGACCGCATGGTGCCCGAAGCAACTGTACGATCCTTCCTCAAGCGTTTGAAATCCGCGCATTTGGAGATTATCGATTCAAACCATCGCAGGGTACTGAACGAAGCTCTCGTGCGCATCTCCCTTCGGTCAAAAAACAATTCGTAAGGCGTCTGATTTTGTTAGTCAGAATTTGAAGTCAAGCCCGTCATAAGCGCAAAAATCGAGTATTTTTGTGGCCTCAAATCCGACACTTCTACCATGATCATATTCTTCCGCTCAAAGGCAAACACCATTTACGCAGTTGATGTAGAGAAGCCACTTGAGACCAAAGATATTCACAAGCTGACCTGGCTCTTTCACACCGCAGAAATGCTCACAGAAAAGCAGGTTGACGGGCATTTTATCGGCCCCCGGAAGGAGATGATCACGCCATGGAGCACGAACGCCGTGGAGATCACCCAAACGATGGGTATACCCGGTATCCGACGCATTGAAGAATTTGAAATTGTGCCCCGTCCGGATGTGAAATATGACCGGATGCTTCAGGTGTACTACAGCACACTGGATCAGGATATCTTCACGATCCATCACACGCCCGAACCTATTGTAGAAGTTGACGACATCGCATCGTACAGCAAACAAAACGGCCTCGCTTTGAGCGCCGAAGAAATATCATATCTGGAAAACGTAGCGAAGAACAGGGGACGCAAACTCACCGACAGTGAGGTGTTCGGATTTTCGCAGGTCAACTCAGAGCACTGCCGCCATAAGATCTTCAACGGAACGTTCGTCATCGACGGCAAAGAGCAGGAACTTACGTTGTTCCAGTTGATCAAGAAGACCTCGAAGGAGAATCCTAATTTTCTTATCTCTGCGTATAAGGACAACGTTGCCTTCATTAAGGGTCCGCGCATCGAACAGTTTGCGCCGGCGCGTCAGGATGTGGCCGATTTCTTTGAGGTACAGGATATTGACTCCGTGATTTCAGTAAAGGCGGAAACGCACAACTTCCCCACCACCGTTGAACCGTTCAACGGTGCGGCTACAGGCTCAGGTGGAGAAATCCGCGATCGCCTGGCCGGAGGTAAGGGTTCCCTTCCATTGGCCGGCACAGCGGTATACATAACATCATACCCACGTCTCGACGACGGACGCAGCTGGGAAAAAGGACTGCCAGCAAGAAAGTGGTTGTATCAATCTCCCGAGGAGATCCTCATCAAAGCATCTGATGGAGCGTCAGATTTCGGAAACAAGTTTGGGCAGCCGCTCATCTGCGGAAGTGTACTGACATTCGAACACTTTGAAGGCGGGAAGAAGTTTGGATTCGACAAGGTGATCATGCTCGCCGGCGGCGTCGGCTTTGGAAAAGAGAAGGACAGCAAGAAGGAACATTTACAACCCGGCGACAAGATCGTGCTGCTGGGAGGCGATAACTATCGGATAGGAATGGGTGGTGGTGCCGTATCATCGGTTGCCACCGGGGAATATGGCAATGCCATCGAGCTCAACGCCATTCAGCGTTCCAATCCAGAAATGCAGAAGCGTGTGATGAATGCCATACGAGCTATGGCTGAGTCAGACATCAACCCTATTGTTTCGATTCACGACCACGGTGCAGGCGGACATTTGAACTGCCTCTCCGAATTGCTTGAAGAAACCGGAGGATCAATCGAGGTTGGCAAGTTGCCTGTTGGCGATCCAACCTTGTCGGCAAAAGAGATCATCAGCAATGAATCACAGGAGCGCATGGGCCTCGCCATTGGTGATGGCGCGCTCGAGACGCTGAAGAAGGTATCTGAAAGGGAACGTGCACCGATGTATGTCGTCGGTCAGGCAACTGGTGATCACAAACTCGTATTCGCGCAGAATGGGCACGGCAGGAGTCCGGTCGATCTAAACATGGATGACCTCTTTGGCTCGTCGCCCAAAACGGTTATTACGGATACCAGCGTAATTGTTGCTTTCAAAGAAGGCGCATATGATGAGGCAAAGGTTCACCAGTATCTTGAACAGGTACTGCAGCTTGAATCTGTTGCATGTAAGGATTGGCTGACTAACAAAGTGGACAGATCAGTAACCGGCAAGGTGGCTGCACAACAAACTGTAGGACCACTGCAACTACCGCTGAATAATGTAGCGGTGATGGCACTCGATTTCGTCAGCAACAAAGGTATAGCGACGGCAATAGGACATGCTCCTGTTCCTGCGCTTATCGACCCCGTTGCAGGCAGCCGGCTGGCAATAGCAGAGTCGCTTACTAATCTAGTATGGACTCCCCTCACGCATGGTCTCAAGGGTGTTTCACTCAGTGCAAACTGGATGTGGCCATCAAAGAACAAGGGAGAAGACGCCAGACTTTATAAAGCTGTTGAGGCCGTGAGTGAATTAGCCATATCGTTGGGTATCAATATCCCTACAGGCAAGGACTCATTGTCTATGACACAGAAATATCCGGACAATGAAGTGGTTTATTCACCCGGAACCGTGATCATCTCAGCTGTGGCGGAAGCCGGAGACATTACCAGGACCGTATCCCCTGTGCTGGCCCCGGCCGTTGGAACATCGCTTCTCTACATCGACTTTTCAAAAGATACACTTAAACTCGGCGGCAGCGCGCTGAGCCAGATTGTCAATCATATTGGTGGTGATGTTCCATCCGTAAACGATGCTGCACATTTCGCGAAAGCTTTTACCGCACTGCAGCAATTGATTTCAACAAATCAGATACTCGCGGGTCATGACATCTCCGCGGGTGGATTGATCACAGCGTTGCTTGAACTTTGCTTCGCTGAACCAAACGTTGGACTGTCGCTTAATGTCGACGGTCTCGGTAAGGACCTGGTGAAGGTTCTCTTCAGTGAGAATCCTGCTGTGCTTGTTCAGGTCAGGGATGAGAAAGTTGTAGCGCAGGCGCTGAGTGCTGCAGGCGTTCCCTTCCTTAATTTAGGAAAGATCACAGGCGAGCGTTCGGTTGAATTGAATCACGCAGGGAAGTCGTTGAGCTTCGATATCGACAAGCTTCGCGATATATGGTACAAGACTTCGTATCTGCTCGATGCAAAACAACGTTCTGCTGTTCATGCAGAAAAACGTTATGTGAACTATAAACATCAGGCGCTGGAGTATGTGTTTCCAGCAAAGTTTGATGGAAAGTTTAGCACGTTTGGTATTGACCAGCATCGTCGTAAGCCGTCTGGAATCAAAGCTGCGATCGTGCGTGAGAAAGGTGTCAACGGCGATCGTGAGATGGCCTACGCCTTATATCTCGCAGGTTTTGATGTGAAGGACGTACATATGACGGATTTGGTTGCCGGCCGCGAAGATTTTAGCGACGTAAACATGATCGTCTTTGTCGGAGGTTTTTCAAACTCTGATGTATTAGGTTCAGCGAAAGGTTGGGCAGGTGCTTTCCTTTATAATCCCCGTGCCAAGGAAGCTTTGGATAATTTCTACAAGCGTCCCGACACGTTGAGTCTCGGTGTCTGCAATGGCTGTCAGCTCATGATGGAGCTCGGATTGCTCTATCCGAAGTGGACTAACCATCCACATATGCATCACAATGGTTCGCGTAAATTCGAATCGACATTTTTGAATGTAACGATCCCTCAAAATAATTCAGTGCTGTTGCAATCCATGGCGGGAAGCCGTCTTGGCGTATGGGTGGCACATGGCGAAGGAAGATTCTCGCTGCCAGAGGACAGGTCTCAGTTTCAGGTTGCAGCCGTTTACTCGCAGTCGGAATACCCCGGCAACCCGAACGAATCGGATTTTGCAGTAGCGGCTCTTGCCTCTCACGATGGACGTCACCTCGCGATTATGCCTCACCTGGAGCGCTCGCTGTTTCCCTGGAACTGGGGATTTTATCCACGAGAGCGAAAGGCGGATTCCATTTCTCCATGGATCGAACCGTTCGTCAACGCCAGAACGTGGGTTCAGAAGCATTCGTGATTATTTGAAACAAAAGGTTGTCATCACAGTTTGTTCCAACGAGTGAATAGTTCTATATTCATCTCGGTAAATGTTGATGGCATGAAACGATTGTACCCTATCCTCCTCCTCGCTATTCTTTTTGCATCCTGTCTTGGATACAAAGAATTACCTGTTGAATATGATTACAGTTACAAGGGTAACTTCAAGAAGTATCGCACTTACGATATCATGCGACCTGCAGGTCCTGCAGACTCGACCATGACAAACGAGGTGATTGAGAAATCAATCATCGCGCGAATGAAGTTCCTTGGATATCGTCAGAATCCGAACAAGCCGCATTTGATTATTGGCTTCAAGATGTTTCAGGACAGTCTTAAGTTCAATGGTTATTCGCAGCCTGATATTGAAGAATGGGTGAAGACACAAAACGAGAACGTCACATACGATCAGCAAAAGTTCAACCTCAATACAGGTACTCTTCTGATTCAGTTCTACGATCGCCGTCAGAACCGTTCGATCTGGCAGGGATATGCAACGACGCAGTATGGTTCAATCGACTTTAATAATACCCGTCACCTGCGGAACGCCGTGATTTCCATCCTCGATAAATATCGCTTCTGGGCAGAAGGCTTTATGGAAGGCGCAACTGCTACGGCTGCCGAAAAGGATATGTAATCCGATAAAGCATTGATAAGAAATTGATGGGCGTTCTCTGCGAGAGCGCCCATTTTGTTTTAACATGTTGTAGCCGCCATTCTGACACAGCTGGTTTTTAAGAAATCTCAAGGCGCGATTATGGAGCAGGGTTTTCTCTATAGATCTCCTATAGTGCTTCTATAGCTGCTCTATACTTTCTCTATACTCGCTCTATATTCCTCTATACAGGTTCTATACTTTCCTATACTTTCTAAGTCAACTCTCTGATTTTGATTCCAGTTCGACCGGTTTCTCCATGCCATTCAGTCATGAATTGCTTATCGAATCCGGGAACAATCGCGATATGAACTCTAAAAACAATCCCTAAGAGTAGCGATCGATCAGGAATGGGTTGTCGTTCTGGCCCTTGAATGTGTTCTGGCCCTGGAAGGTGTTGTATTTTAATCTGTTAGAACTGCGCCGGAATCCATCGGTATTTAATGGTCTTTCAGGGTATAAATTTTCAACGCAAACGAATGCGGTGTTTCTTCTTCATTTTGCCATAAAACAGGCCCGGACGTTCAGATTTTTCAAGGAAAGTTCTACATTTGCAAGCCCAAAATGGTTGCCCCCACCGCAAGTGGGAATTTTGTCCGATGGTGTAACTGGCAACACGCCTGATTTTGATTCAGGAAAGTCCAGGTTCGAGCCCTGGTCGGACAACTGAATAAGAATCCCGCAATGCGGGATTCTTTCGTTAGTTACGGAATGCTGCTTTGGCGTCTGTAATGCGAAAAGGAGGATAACCTTAAGAACATGTCTGTTAAGATTTTCAGTGGACGGGCAACTGCTTACCTCGCAGAAAAGATCGCCAACGCGTATGGCGAGCCTTTAGGGGAAGTGAATTATCAGCAGTTCAGTGACGGTGAGATGTCACCTTTCATTGCTGAGTCTGTGCGTGGTCATGAGGTATTCCTGATCCAGTCGACCTTCGCCCCTGCCGATAACCTGATGGAGTTGCTCCTGATGGTAGACGCGGCAAAACGCGCCAGCGCTTCCAGTATCAACGTAGTTATCCCTTACTTTGGATATGCGCGTCAGGACAGGAAAGACAAACCTCGGGTTGCTATCGCAGCAAAACTGATCGCAAATTTGATTTCAGCAGCGGGCGCTACCCGTATCATGGCGTGCGACCTACATGCTGATCAGATCCAGGGATTCTTCGACATCCCGGTTGACCACCTTGACGGATCGTACATCTTCGTTCCTTACCTGAAATCATTGAGCCTGCCTGATATCATGTTTGCTTCTCCTGATGTTGGAGGAATCAAGCGTGCACGTCAGTTCGCGAAATATTTCGATGCCGAGCTCGCAGTCTGCGATAAGTTCCGTAAAGAGGCGAACAAGATCGAGTCGATGCGTCTGATCGGAGAAGTAGAAGGCAAGGATGTAGTGCTGGTCGATGACCTCATCGATACCGCAGGAACGATTTGCAAGGCTGCTTCATTGTTAAAAGAGAAAGGCGCCAAGTCGGTACGTGCAGTATGTACTCATGCTGTACTCTCCGGCAAGGCTTATGAAAATATTGAGAACTCAGTTCTTGAAGAAGTAGCAGTAAGTGACACCATTCCTTTGAAGCAGCAAGCATCGAAGATCAAGGTACTTACTGTTTCTACTTTGTACGCTAAGGCGATACGAAAGATTCACGATAACGAATCGATCAGTTCGCTGTTCATTAAGTTGTAATCATTTAATAAATCAATAAACAATTATGAAAACTATTGAGATTATAGGGTATCGAAGAGCAAATCTCGGTAAGACTGGTTCACAGACCCTTCGCGACGATGGAAATGTTCCATGCGTACTTTACGGAGGCGACAACCAGATCCACTTTTACGCGCCAATGATTCTTTTCCGCGAAGTCGTTTACACGAACGAAGCTCACTTTGTTCATTTGAACATCGAAGGCGAAGAATGCCAGGCAATCCTTCAGGAGGTTCAATTCCATCCTGTAAGTGAAGTTATTTTGCACGCTGACTTCCTCCGCATCTCAGAAGACCGGAAGATCAAAATGAACATCCCTGCCCGTCTTGTTGGTCAGGCACCGGGTGTATCTAAAGGCGGAACACTTGTTCAGAAGCGTTCTTCATTGAAAGTATTGGGCTTCCCTAAGGATATGCCTGATCACATCGATGTAGATGTTACTGAACTCGACTTCCACCACGCTATCAAAGTTTCTGATATCAAATATCAGGGCCTTGAGTTCATGGATCCTAAACAGGCATCTGTTGCTGTTGTTGAAGTTCCGCGCGCTGCCAAGCTTGCTGCTGAAGAAGCTGCTGCTGCAACTCCTGCTGAAGGTGCTGCACCTGCTGCTGGTGATGCAAAGAAGGCTGAGCCTGCTAAGAAAGAAGAAGGCAAGAAATAATCCTTGTCCCTTATCAATAACGAGAGGCTGTCCAAAAAGGGCAGCCTCTTTTGTTTAATTATATTGCAAGTTGAAAGCAGATCCAGATGAAATACCTGATAGCCGGACTGGGGAACATTGGTCCTGAATATGAACTAACACGACACAACGCGGGCTTCCTGGTACTCGACCAGCTGGCAGACATGCACAAGACAGACTTCACTACCGAACGTCTCGCGATGTATACTGAAATCAGGCATAAGGGAAGGTCTATTCATTTGATCAAACCAACCACGTACATGAATCTCAGTGGTAAAGCGATTGCTTACTGGATGCAGGAACTGAAGATCAGTAAAGAGAATCTGCTCGTTGTCGTTGATGAAATTGCATTGCCATTTGGCAGTCTGCGCATGCGTGGCAAAGGCAGCTCGGCTGGACACAACGGACTTAAGAACATCGAAGAGTTACTCAACGGTCAGGACTATGCACGGCTGCGCGTTGGCGTTGGGGATAATTACGCGAAGGGGAGACAGGTAGATTATGTGCTCAGTAATTTCAGTCAGGAAGAGTTCAAACAATTACCAGAAGTAATAGGGCGCGCGAATGAGATGATTTTGTCGTACTGCACGGTGGGGATAGCGGGGACGATGAGCAAGTACAATAATTAATTAAGAATTAAGAGTTAAGAATTAAGAATTGGCTGGCACGACCTGTGGTCGTGGTTGTTTACACCGGAGAACTGACTAATCTTTACTCATTACTCATTACTCATTACTCATTACTGATTACTGATTAGTTATTCAATACGAGCGCACCAATTTTGCAAACCATCCTCTTTTGTCTGTGCCTTTCAAATCATCTGCATCGAGGACGTTCTTATCTCCATAATTTTCATATGACGACGTAATGACCCGCTCGCCCGGCGTAAGTCCTTTGAGCACTTCGAAATATTCACTTCCCATCTTTCGGCCGAGAACGACATTTCTGCGGGACGCCTTGGTATCACCTTACATTACATACACCCAATTGCCTCCGGTGTCTTTGTAGAATCCACCTACCGGAAGCAGGATTTGCATTGATGTGTCGGCAAGTTGAATCCGTAATCTGAGGCTGAGGTTTTGGACCTTAATAGAATCTCCGGAGTTGAATTCCAACCGTACACGAAAACGGCCATTGGCAACAACGGGATTGATCTCATCTATCTTCAGCTTATAATCTCTGTTGTTGAACGTCGTTGTCGCATTCAAACCAGTTGAGATCCGGGGAAAATACAATTCATCAATGTCCACCCATACATGCGGATGTTTTGTAATGCTATCGACTTCAATATGTCCTGTCTGCGGAATGTATTCGACGAATGGTCCGTAGTTTACTGTACCAATGGTGAATTTGTCACGATCAAATCCACAGCCTCTTGGTCGCCTGGAGGACGTGTATCCTATAAGAACTAAGAGCGTGAGCATAGCAGGCAACACAACTCTGAATATGATCTTCCTAACGGTTGGCATAACATGGGTTTTTGAATTCAGATCCAAAGCCTGTGCCACATGATCATTCAGTCGTTGCGACTATGTTTTACCAATGCTACAAGGAGTTATTCAAAAAACGTCTGCCCGTTTTCGAAACAGCTTCGCACGAAATCAGACAATGACTGTGATTACGGAATTCAATTAAAGCAAAACAGGTGGCAGAGCGCAACATTCGGGTTGAACACAACATCCAGTTTATGGAATACCGCACTTTGAATAGTTACTAAAGTTTTCATTAAACATAGAACTACTCATTGCTTATGACTACCTCCTCTTCAACCGAAGATAACCATACGTCTGATCCACCCTTAAGCCCGTTACCGATTTTTCGTCTCCGTCGAAGATGAAACTTGCCTGTTCGTCGGTCCACTCGTTGTCCTTTACGTAACGCAGCTTATTGGGCTTGCCGCCATCCATGGCTACCAGCAACGTCGTATCATTATCGCTAATTGTAATTGTAACGTCGCTACCGCGGCCGCGGCCGGCAAATGACCCCTTGTATTTTGAAAGAGAACCTTCAAATCGTTTCAGTTCATCCTGTGGGTGAGGTCCAAACACGAATGCGGCCAGCTCATCAGCAATTCCGCGTGGGCCAACCGTTGTAGAATTAATCAGTACAACAATCGATAAATTCTCATCAGGAAAATAACTATTCTGTGAGAGGAAGCCGAAGATCCCGCCACCGTGTTCAATCAGACGCCTGCCCTTCCACTGAGTAACAGTAACACCTTTGGCATAATGCGTCACTGTGCCGTCGTTAAGCGATACGGGCGTGATGAATTCTTTATAGGCTGCGTCGCTAAGAATCTTTCCGTGATGCAGCGCATCATTCCATTTCTCTAAATCTTCGACTGTGGAGCACAAGGAGCCTGCTGAATAAGGCCAGGTGTGATCCAGGTAAGCAGCGCGTACCAGACCAGACTCTCCCCCATCATAACCATGCGCCCTGTTCCTTGTAATCTTTCTCTCATTGCAATAGTAGGTATTGGACATACCCGCTTTGGCAAACAGATTTTTTGCCACATAATCTTCATATGACTGGCCACTCACTTTTTCGATCACCAGCCCAAGAATGAAAAATGCTGTATTGTTATAGATGAGCGCTTCACCTGGTTCAAAGTCGAACGACTCCTTTTCGACCATGCGCAGTAGCGTATCGCGCTTCAGCTTCTGCGTGGCCAGCAACCCGAAGCTGGGAAGTTCTGTGTAACCCTTTATCCCCGACGTATGACTGAGCAGTTGCCGGATGGTAACTTTTCTACCCCGCGTGTTAAACTGGACGTACTTTGTAAAGTCGTCGTCCAGTGAAAGTTTTTTCTCCTCCGACAATTGCATGATCGCTGCCGCCGTAAATTGTTTGGTTACGGAACCGATCTCGAACGAGGCGTCGACCGGTAGCTTCACATTAAGTTCCAGGTCAGCGTAACCATAGCTCTTCAGCAAAAGCGGCTTGTGGTCCTTGAATATACCGATAGCGATACCGGCTACACGTGTGCTGTCGATATAGGGTTTCACGAGACTATCAACCCGGTGCTCGAGCTGGTCCGATGTTTCGGACGCTTTTGTTGAAGGCTGACAAGCGCTAAGCAGCACTGCCGGAACAACGAGGAGAAGGAAGGCAAATTTTAACATGGAGGAGGAGCTAGGTCACTCCTGAAGATATGGAAAATTAAGAATTAAGAATGAAGAATTAAGAATTAGCTGTCGGCTGAACGCCGTCGAATTCACGGCCAAAGGCCGTGGCCACGCCTACCCGCAAGGGTGGCAGCCAATTCTTCATTCTTAATTCTTAATTCTTAATTGCTATTTCGTCTCCCTGTCCCGGTTCCGATTTGAAGTTGAAGCCAAGCAGCGACGCAATAGTCTGCGCTACCTGCTTTTGATAAATCTGGCCTGATTTCACTTCGCCAACGGCCTGGCTATCCGGACCAATCATGGCCAGCCAGATCTGGTCTGCACCAGGAACCTTGATACCGTGATGCTTCCAATCCTCCGTAGTTGCTCCCCGGCCGTGGTCGACAGTTACGATAAGCGTTGTCGTTCCTTTATAAGCGGGATCGCTTTGCACGAAGTTCCATAACTCTGAAAGATAACCGTCTGTTGCGTGAGCCGAATTCAGGTAAGCGCCATACTCACCACCGTGAGCAAAGTCGTCAGTCTCATCGAATGCAAAGTACATGACCCGCGGTTTATTTTTCTTCATGTATTCCAGGCCATAATAAAATGTGAAGGCATCCAGTCTCACTTCACCTAATGGATTAGGCACTGAGCTCATCAGTTTATTTAAAACCTTTTCAGTGTCGTTCGGTGACCTTGTTGCTGCCTGCTGACCTGCACTGACCATAATATTGTTGCGCTTATCGTTGATGATATACGGAAATACATCCCACGAAGTAAATGCAGCTACCTTACCCGAGAAGCCAGGCTTGCTCTGAATGAACTCCAATACATTCTGATTCGGATTATAGAATTTATCATTTGAGTTAATCCGCGCATCGTCGGCTCTTCCTGTCAATATCTCGTTGTAGCCAGGATATGAGAACCATTGATTGTTTGTGACATTTACCAGACTACCCAGCTGGCGATTACCATAGAGCTGACCCTGCTTTACCACCGTTGTCCAGAGGAAAGGAAACAGTGCCTCTCTCCTCGCCTGCGCATCGTTACGCCAGTACTTCTCCTTCAACGCACCATCTTTCAGATGCTGCTGTTGTTTCATGTAAGCAGAGTCGGCACCACCAAAGACTTCCTGCCAGCGCATGCCATCCAGCGTAACCAGAATGACATTCTGAGTCTTATTCTTTTGTGCGAACGACGGGATTGTAAAAAGGCAAAAAGCCAGAATTAATATTCTGCGCATAAGTAGTATGTTAAATAAGTTAAGTCTTATGAATTTAATATAATCAGAGTTACCGGCATGAGCGTTGATAACAAGTTTGAGTTGCAGCCTGCGCAAGTGATGGCGGACATCAAGTGCAGGTGGATATGATTCGAAAGCAGGTAACCAATTACAGATACACATCTAGACCGGGAAGGCGAAAAGAAACGGGCCGCAGCAACTTTGATCGTGTTGTCTGCGGCCCGTATTCCCTGGTTACTTTTCCAGCCAGAGTTCGCTATCCAGGTCGTCTACCGTCGAGCCGAACTGTCGCGTAAGTGCATCGTTATAGTTGGCTGTATTGTTTGTCGCTTCAGAAAGCGGATACAACCAGCGGCGCGGAATGTGACCACCATTGCCTGTTCCAGGTCCTTCGTTGAACGCAGGGAAACCAGTACGACGATAGTTGAAGTAAGCTTCCTGACCAGAATTCTGGAAGAACGCCAGATACTTCTGTGTGATGATCTGTTTTAAACCATCGTTAGTGTTGCCCGCGTACTTTACTCCGGTCTGCGTAAGATAGTTGGTTACCGATATTGTAACGGTTGCCAAAACATCATCTGCATCTGGCTCAGTAATCTCAACGGTTGTTCCATCTTCAAGTCCAAAGAATCTCATGGATGCCACAACACCTTTGTTGTACCACTCTTCAGCGCTGCCGGTAGCCCAACCACGGTTCAAGCCTTCCGCGATGTTGAAGCACAGCTCAGGATAACCGATTTGAATCGTAGGCTCAGGACCCGTAAACGTAGTATAGTACCTCTTCTGATTTGCAAACGAATACTCTCCATTACCTGCCTTGAAAGTCATATCATCAAGACTCTCGCCTGAAGGTGCGCCAACAAATGCATTGAATCTTTGGGATCCATACCGCCCGAGATCTTCTTCTCGGCAGGATTTGCAAAAAGATACACGCGTGGATCTTTAAGATCGGTCAGCGTCTTGATCACAGTTTGTGCCATGTTGTATCTGCCTTTGTCAAATCCTCTGCTGCCGGGATTTGTATTGTAAAGGTTAGACGTACCGTTGAAACGATACTCCATGTTATCACCGATACTTGCCATCAGAGGATACTTCGATGGATTCGCGAATGTTTCAGCAAACTTTTGAGGAACACCAAGTTGTGAGTCGCCGGTCTTTTTGCTAAGGCTCAACAGAACCCGGATCTTAAGAGTATTAATTGCCTTTTGCCACTTTTCAAGATCATTATCAAAGTAAATATCACCAGCAAGAGAATTATCATTTCCAGCGATCAGTGATGCGAGATCACAATTGGCCTCCTCCAGCCACTGCAGGTATCTGAACGTAAACATCTTTTTGAGAATCGTATGCCGGAGCAGGATTTTCAAGACCTTGCAATGCTTCCGTGAACAGGAATAT
Organism: Chryseolinea sp.; assembly: GCA_049840655.1. GTDB lineage: Bacteria > Bacteroidota > Bacteroidia > Cytophagales > Cyclobacteriaceae > Chryseolinea. The sequence goes on along the minus strand of JASGJX010000025.1, from coordinate 107,730 downwards.
CGCCGACCCGTTGAGACATGCGAATGAAGAATATGGCGCGAAGAAATTTGGCAAGAGCAGAATAAGGATTGACTTCTGCAGCACCCACACGCAATGCCTCTTCTTCCATCTTGTCAACATTCTTGAACATCATGTAACTGAGTGTCGCTGAAGCCCAGTATTCATTGGTTCCATAATAATTATAATTACAGCACCAGTACTGATTCTGACGTTGATCCAATGGTCCATGCATCTTCAAAAAGATCATTGAGCACACCATTCAACAGATCGAGGCCGGAACCTCTGTCGGAAGATTGGGTTCGATCTCAAGTTCTTCAAAATCCTTGCAGGCTGTAAGCCCGTCAATGACGAGGACTAGAGCAAAGATTTTTTTATAGTTCATATTAATTTCCTTTAGGCGTACCTTTTAAAAGTAAAGTTGATGTTGATACCATACCTGCGCATGGACGGAGTCTGCAATCCGGAACCTGGTGTAAGATAGTTACCATACTGTTCAATGTCGATGTCCTTCTTCTCCGCGAAGTAGAGCAGGTTACGGCCAATGAGCGAAACGCTTGCGCGCTTGATAAAACTCTTTTGGAGGACGCTCGCAGGGAAATTATAAGTGAGCGATACTTCGCGAAGTTTGGTAAAGGTCCGGCTGATAATATTCTGCTCGTTAGTATTGTAGTTACGGCTGATCCAATCCTGAAGGAAGGTTGGTGTCGCGTTAGGAGCGAACGTGAGCTCATTCATGTTGGTGATGTGACCTTCATTGTCAACAACAGGAGTCCCGCTGGTAACCTGAACACCAGGGCCAACCAACGACTTCACACCGATGTAGTCCTGATATCTTGCTTCACCCATTTCACCCTGAACAGTTTCGATATGACGACCACCACGGAATGTTTGCTGCTGAATGTAGTCGGCAATCACACCGCCGACGCGTCCGTCAAACAGGAAGCTAAGCGATACGTTCTTGTAGCTTAGTCGGTTGTTGATACCCCAGGTCCAGTCAGGATTAGTATAGCCCAGGAATGTTCTCGAGTTACCATTGAGTGATGTCAAAGGAATAGGACGACCGTCAGATGTGTTCACGATCTCGCCATCATCGGTGCGCACAAGGCCGGTACCCCAGAACTGATCGATACGTTCACCAACTTGTCTGAAGTTATCGATGTAGTTGATGTTGCTGCCCGGATAAACTTCCTTGATGTATTCGCGATAAGTCGACCAGTTAACGGTAACATCCCAGCTGAATCCCTGTGGATTGGAGAACGGTGTAGCCTTAATGATCGCTTCCCATCCGCGGCGTTGGGTTTTGATACCATTCACCAGCGCACTTGTGTAACCGGAGGCTTCTGAAATCGGAAGTTCATAGATACCCGGTCCATCAAGACTTTCGAAGTAAGTAAGATCCAATCCTACGCGACCCTCGAGAACTTTTACGTCCAGGCCGGTCTCCCATGCTGAGCTGAAGCTAGGTTCAAGATTGTTGTTTGTAATCTTGTTAGTGTATGCTGCAGCATGGCGTAAAGTTGTAGCGAAGCGATGTGCTGTACACCGGCGAGTTCTGATAGTTAGGACCGTCGTATGGTGAGTTGTAAGTGCTACCATAACCGAGTGGGTTGCCTGACATAGATACTGATGGAATCGGACCTATCTCTTTTTGAGTAAGTGGTTCCGCGCTACCAACCTTCGCCCATGATCCGCGAACAGTGAGGTATGAGAATATTGCAGGAAGCTTAAATGCTTCTGTCAACACCACACTGGCTGAAGCCGACGGATAGAAGTAAGTGTTCTTGTTCTGAGGAAGCGCAGAGTGCTTATCAACACGGCCAGTTATGGAGAAGTTGAGGAAGTCGCGGTACGACATATCTACATAACCATAACCACTCAATACCTGCATCGGCGCGTAGAAGTTGTACGACTTCACAGGGTTTAGTGAGTTGGCCAGGTTGTACCAGCCTGGAACGTTCAGATAATCTGTCGTAGCATAGCTCGACCGGTAGCTGAACGTTCTCAGGTTTCCACCCAATGATGCATTGAGGTGGAACGTCGGTGTAACGTCCTTCGCATAAGTGAGCATGAAGTCCGTGTTGTTTTCCATCAGCTTGCGTTTGTCTTCACGATAGTCGCCTTTAGCCTGTTCGCGATCGTAAGAAGTGGCCGAGTAGGGAAACTTCTCTGTTCTGAGAACTTCATACGAGTTGATCTGTGTTCTACCCATCAACGAAAGGCCTGGCAATATCTCGTAGTTGAGTTTCATGTAGCCATATACGTCGTTCTTATAGTGGCTACGCATCCACTCTTCTGCCATGAACCATGGGTTGTTGTAACGGGTATAGTCAGCGTAGATCTGCTGAGTACCTTCCTTACCCTTCTGCCAGTAGTTGCGCATATCATTCACATCCCAGTCAGCACCTCCCCAAATGATCATGTTATAGATCAAACTGTTTGGTCCGTAATTCACATCGGGAATATTATCCGTGTACTGATAGTTGTAGTTGATGTTTGATTCAAATCTCAACTTCTTGGTAAGATCCACACCTGCGCTAATGTTGAAGTTGTTGGAGCTCAGCTGAGTATTAGGAACGATACCCTGCTGATACGAGTAGGTCGTTGAGAAGCGCAGATCGTAGTTCTCGCCTGACGCTGCAACACCGATACTGTTAACCGTTGTAACACCGGGACGCAGAAAACGCTGAAGGTTGTCCGTACCACGGGCTGTCCACGGCGTAGGCTTCACGTTGCCGGTGAACGTCGCACCACCGGGGAAGTTTGTTGTATACTCAGTATTAGGTGTGTACTCACCATCGTATTGAGGAATGAGCTGTCCTTCGAACTTAGGTCCCCAGATATCATAGTCGGAGTCGTAGAGACCACCACCTTTTCCATCGGCGAAAGCATAGCGACCGTGGTCGCCAGGTCCGTATTCATTCTGAACTTTCGGTACGGCGATGAATCCATTATCAACGAGAGTTGATGAGTTAAAATCAAAGGAGATGCCACGACCTGACGCAGTACCTTTCTTGGTTGTGATCTGAATAGCACCGAATTGTCCGCGTGATCCGTAAAGCGCTGAAGCGGTAGGACCTTTCAATACCGTGATGGATTCAATATCATCTGGGCTGATGTTCCAGGTGTCGGACTGGATTGGTACTCCGTCAACAACGAACAGCGGATCTTTTACGCCGCGAAGAAACAGTGTTGGCTTGCCCAACAATTCAGGACTACCGGCGACGGTAAGACCGGCGACTTTTCCGGCGAGGTTATTCACAGGGTTGGGGTCGCGAACCTTCACGAGGTCGGAGCCTTTCACATCCTGCACGGCATAACCGAGCTTGGATTTATCGCGCTCGATACCCAGCGCTGTAACGACAACTTCTGAAAGCTGTGCAGCATCTGTTTTAAGAATAATGTCGGCGCTGCTTTTGCCTGCCAACGCAATTTCTGTTGCCTGATAACCGACAAATGAAAATACAAGGGTCGCGTTTGGATCGCCAACGGCCAGGCTATACTTTCCGTCGGCATCCGTGATGGTACCTGAGTTCGTGCCTTTAACCAGCACGTTAACACCCGGAAGCGGTGTGCCGTCTTCACCTGAAGTGACCACGCCGGTCACATTGCTTTGCGCCAGCGTCATGTACGACACCATGACGAGGATAAGCGTGGCCGTCGCTCGCCAAACTGTGTTCAGCCTGCGAAGACCAATGAGTAAAAGTGTTCTCATAGATTGTTTAGTGTTAGGGAATAGTTGGGTTGTGGATCACCGCTGCAAATGGGGCGCATTGCAGTTGTTATCCGGGCACGAAGGTTGCGATTCGACTTGACGGTGGGTTTAGAATCACATTACCCAACTATTAAGTTTGGATTGGCGTGTGAAAGTGTAGTGAACAACTTTCGATGGTACAGCGATTGCGGACGAATTAAGATTCACGCGCGGTTAGCCCTGGCTTCATGTGAATTTAATGAGTCACAACATGGAACAGTCTTGAGTCTCGAGTCCTGAGTCGTGAGTATGAGGAATGAGGAATGAGAGTGACTACTCAATACCTGAGCAGTTATTAATCATTAGTGAGCGCCTGGTATTGCCGATATAGCCTTAACAAAACGGTTAAATCTAGTTCTTGTATTGTAAGCCGAAGCCGATGGGCAGTTCCGGAGAGATCGTTACTGGAAGTTTGCCTGTGGGTTTCAGCTCTCCTTTTAAGAGAGACACAAGTGAATTGAAATACACCACCTGATTACCGTAGAAGCCACCCTCACCGTAGCCAAGAACGAAAGATGGTGCATGTGGCAACTTATTGATCAGATAAGGGTTGCCGAACGACATCACGACTACCTTACCCGGAACTGCTGCTGACATGCCATCCAACATGGAAGCAACTTCGCGTGACAATGGCGCGGGATCAACGTGACGATCGCGTTGAACAAATAGTGAGATGACCACTACTTCAGCCTCTGATGCCGCCTTCAGCAGATCTCCATATACTTTCATATCCTGGCCCGGTACGATGCTAAAATGCTTTACACCGGCAAATGCCCTGTTCAGCACCTCTTTCAACTGATCAACGTTAGGTTGCTCTTTACTCTTTTGAACACTGATGTGAATCATCTTCGCCGGATTGATTGCCTTCAGAGGCAGTATCCCGTTGTTCCGTAGCATGGTAACCGAACGATCGGCGACCTCCTGAACAAGTTTAAGATGCTCTGCAGTACCGACTACACCCGAAAGCTTCTCAACGTCAACCGTCTTTTTATCATCGAGCCCCATGGCATATTTTTTCACCAGGAGTCTGGAAACAGAAGAGTCGATCTGAGCCTGAGGGATGCGCCCACCCTTAACTGCGTCAGTGATCGCCTTCAAGGCGGACACCGGATCCTTTGGTTTCAACACAATGTCGTGGCCAGCTTCGATCGCCATAACTGCAATCTCATCCTGTCCAAAGCGGGATATAACGTGGTCATACCACAAATCGTCGGTGGTGATCATTCCTTTGAAATTCAGTTTGTCGCGGATGATGCCTTTAACAAGTTTGGGCTCAACGCTTGCCGGTTGCATGGTGCCCGAAACGGCGGGAACAGCTATGTGCTCCGTCATGATAAAGTCTACTCCGGCAGCAACGGCGTGGCTAAACGCGCTGAACTCCTGCTTCTCGAGTTGTGCCAGATCTTTGTTTAAGGTAGTAAATGACGGATAGTCGGGTCCTCCCTTCATATCTCCTCTTCCGGGAAAGTGCTTGGCCGTAACCAGCATTCCCTGCTTGTGATAACCTGATACGTAAGCCTTCACCATCGTATTGAGCAGCGAGAGATCACCACCAAAAGAGCGTCCACTCTCCTGCGGATTGTCCGGAGCAACGGTGATGTCAACCACTGGTGTATAAGAAAGATGAATACCAATGGCCCTTCCCTCCATCGCCATAACCTGTGCGGCCTGATTCATCAGATTTTCATTTCGCGTCGCAGCAAATGCCATGTTTGGTGGAAACTCGCTCGCTCCTTTAAATTGTTGCCCGGCTCCCCCTTCGAAATCCGTTGAGATCAACAACGGTATAGATGAAGCTTCCTGAAGCTTGTTGATAGTTGTTGCCGCCGTGCGGGCCGAACCTCCATAGACAACGAATCCTCCAATGCCATGATCCTTCACAAGGGCCATCCATTGCGTCATGCGCGGGTCGTCGGCGCTTGGGTCACCGGAAATCTCGACACACATAAGCTGAGCTATCTTTCGCTCCAACGTAAGCGTCGCGAGAGTCTTCTTTGCTTTGGTCTTCGGAGTTTCAACTGCCGGTTGCTTAACCGGAGATGGCTGCGCCGCCGGCTTTTGCACCGGTGATTTCGGTGCAGTCGATTTTGGTGCAGCCGGTTGTTGCGCCCAAACATTGATAACAACGATGGCTGACGCGAATAGAAGCATCCATTTCTTCATAGCGTCGGGAAGATAAATAGCACTACCCGGATCGGCAAGGCGAAGGCTTCAGGCTCCGGTGAACTTACAATTGAGCAAGGTGTTCTTCCGCGAGGCCGAAACTGAGGGTCATTCCGGCGCCGCTGAGGCAGGTAACCACAGTGACATTTGGTTCTGGCTGAAGCACCAGTTCGGTGGCTCCGGGAAGTTTCGGATAAACACCGTTCCAGCGTTCCGTTATGGTTAGTTTGCCAAATTGTGTGAAGCTGGAAAGGTAGTCGAGTATGGCATCGGTAACAGGCTCAAGGTCGAACGGTTCAACGGTCATGCTGTAGTGATGCGAGTCACCAATGATGAGTTCACCGGCTGCATTCTGCCCCAGCAGAACATGAATACCATGCCTCTTATAGGTCTCGGACAATTCGTCATATCTTTTGTCGAGTGCTGGAAGCGACTTGCATTTCGAGAAGGCTGCGTAGTGCCGAAGAGTAAGTCCGGCGCACAACGTGGGCCCTATACTAACCGGACGGTCCGGCACGGCTTTCAGCATCTGCAGTTTACATTTGGTCACCTGGTGCTTGTCGAAATGTAGGGGATATAGCGTCTCGAAGTCGGCGCCACTGCATACGTACACACGCTGTGCCTGCCAGGTTTCGCGCGCTGTTTTCACAGTCGGCAAGGAGATCTCTGTGACCACATGACCGAAGCGAAGTACAAGTCCATATCGTTCGACGAGATAATACGGTATTGTTCGTATCGCCTCACGCGCATACACGGTAGATTCCGTTTCGCTCAGCAGGCCCCCGATCAGGCCCTCAGTTTTTACGACCGATGATATAGACGCAACCTTCGTTGCAGGCAGCAGGGAGCATTCGTATGCCTCATCTTTATAAATCTTCATGAATTCCTCCAGCACATCCCATTCATCTTCATGATAAGCCAAATGAAGTGAACGATTGTTGTTGATCCAGAACCCTGCGCTATCTGCCATCTCCTGCCAGTGCCTTCTGCTGCGCATAGCCCGATCGAACATCACGCCCGGCTCCTGTCCTATGGGCCAAACAAGTCCGAAGTTTCGAACCGATGCACCGACGGCGAACTGTTCTCTCTCAAAAAGTACAACGCGATAACCTTTGCGCAGCGCCATGTAGGCATGCGCAAGGCCAACGATGCCACCACCGACGATGGCTATATCAACTGAACGATCCATATTCGATATTCATTATGCCTGGCATTATAACCTGCCGACTTCGACTACACAAAGAAGCGATATATAACGGACAAGCAAGGGGAGAATTCTATTTTGTTTAAACTCACCAGTATCAGAGCCAGCACTACAGCATTGTAATGCCAGGTTACATGGCTTTTGTCTTCCAATTAAAGAACCGGCGCAAGATCCAAATCGAAAGCGCGTAGTTCTCTGAGTTTCCGTTAAGATTTTATTAAGGTTGCGAATTCGCCTTTTTATTCCAACCTTAAGCATTCAACTTTCCAGAATTATGTGGGCGAATTTTCATATGCACAGTCACTACTGCGATGGCAAGGGAACACTCCCGGAATACGTCGCGGCGGCACGAGCAGAGGGAATGCCCGCTATTGGATTTTCATCGCACGCACCCGTCCCTTTCGATTGTGTTTGGTGCATGAAAGCGGAGCGGCTGGAGAATTATCTTGCTGAGACGGAATTGCTGAAGCGCACTACGTCGGACATTGAACTATACCAGGGACTCGAGGTAGACTTCATACCTGGCATCATCTCGCCACGCGACTTCGCACAACGTCTCGACTATACGGTCGGCTCCATTCATTTCATCGATGCATTTCCTGACGGCCGTCCCTGGGAGATCGACGGCCTGCACACCCTGTTCCTGGACGGACTGAAAGCCATTTTCAACAATGACATTGAGGCGGTGATCAGACGTTATTATGATCTCACCCGTCAGATGGTGCAAACATCGGCACCCGACGTCGTCGGTCACCTCGACAAGATCAAGATCCAGAATGTCGGTAACAAATTCTATTCAGAGCACGACGCCTGGTACGTAGAGGAGATCGACCGTACGATTGATGTAATTGCAGCCAGCGGTTCCATCGTTGAAGTGAATACCCGGGGATTGTATCAAAAGAAATCTACCACTCCATATCCAAGCCCGTGGATACTTGAGCGTTTGCATGCAAAGCGTATACCCGTCACGTTAAGCTCGGACGCGCATCATATGTCCGACATTACGAGCCGCTTCGATGAGGTTGCAACACTGCTGCTGGACATCGGCTATAAACATCTGAACATTCTACTCAAAGGCAAGTGGCAGCCTGTTTCCTTTAACGCTCATGGCATCAGCGCATAAGTCGCCCGTCACCACGTGGCTCGAAAAAACAAACGGATTCTGGTTCGCGCTCTTCACTACCATCATGGCATTCTCGCTTTACACCAGCGTATATGCCTTTCGGAAAACGTTCGCCGTTGCCACGTTTGAGGGCATTGAATACCTGGGAATCAGTTACAAAGTATGGCTCGTGACTTTTCAGGTGATCGGTTACGCCGCAGCGAAGTTCGTTGGAATTAAAGTGATCTCTGAACTCAAGGCTACATCGCGTGCAACGGGCATACTCATAACTGTATCCATTGCGGGACTTTCGTGGTTGTTGTTCGGACTTGTTCCAGCGCCTTACAACATCATCTTTTTGTTCACAAATGGTTTTCCTCTCGGGCTCGTGTGGGGAATGGTGTTTGGATATCTCGAAGGTCGCCGATTTACGGAAGTGCTGGGCGCAGGATTATCGGTGAGCTTTATCTTTTCTGCAGGACTTGCCAAATCGGTAGGCGGATTCATCATGCGCGACTGGGGCGTATCGGAAACGTGGATGCCGTTTGTTACTGCCTGCGTGTTCACCCTACCGCTTCTGATATTCCTCTATCTTCTTGATAAGGTTCCTCCTCCAACGGCACTCGACGTAGCCCTGCGGACAAAGCGTCAACCGATGAATGGTAAAGAACGCAAGAAATTCATCGTCACATTTCTCCCTGGAATCATATTCTTCACGCTTTCTTACATCCTGCTCACAGTGTTTCGCGACTTCCGCGATAACTTCTCTGCTGAGGTATGGAAGACATTAGGGTATGGCAACTCACCCGAGATCTTCACCACGACGGAGATACCCGTATCGATTATTGTGCTTGCTGTGATGGGAAGTCTGATGATCATCAAGAATAACCAGCGCGCCTTTATGGTGAATCACCTGATCATCATTCTGGGCATGTTGCTAACCGGCGTCAGCACTTTTCTTTTTCAGCATCAGATGATATCCGCTCCTGCGTGGATGATCGCGATCGGTCTTGGACTTTATCTGGGATACGTACCCTTCAACAGTATTTTTTTCGATCGACTGCTCGCTGCGTTTCATTATGTAGGAACCGTAGGTTTCCTCATCTACCTCGCTGATTCGTTTGGATACCTTGGAAGCGTGGGCGTTCTGTTCTTTAAAGAGTTTGGTTACGCAGACTTGTCGTGGGTGGACTTCTTTATCTCGTCAGGATATTTAATATCATTTGCCGGGACTGCGCTGATGACGGCGTCGATGATCTATTTTCATATACGACATCGGCAGTTAGTAAAGGTGAATGAATAAATAGTAAGTAGCTGGGCCGATGTGCGTAGCCGGCAGCCGCTAGTAGCGGGCAACGGTCTCTCCGGATCTGATTAACTGGTTGTAATAGCCAATAACCCTGATCAAATTTGCTTCATCCGCGTGGCGAAGTCCATTGGCTTTGATGAAGGCGGTGAGATGCTGCCGCGAGATGTCATCAAGCCCCGGGAATACTTCCTTGTAGAATTTCCAGAGAGGCGCGATCACACCTGCATTGCTAACGTAATAATCAAAATCTCCGTCGTCAGGTGAGTTTGAAAGTGACCGCGGACGACGCAGCACGTCAATGCTTCCCTGCAGTACTACTTCATAGAGCTGAATTACCGGGACACTGTACTCCGACCCACGCGCAATGAAACGACGATTAATATTAGCCTGCTTATCGTAATAGAAAACAGATTGAACCTTGTGTGCGGCAAGTACGTCGGCACCACGACGTTCAATACTTGTAACTCCCTTCTGGAGGGACGACTCAACGTCTGAACGTTTTACGAGAACAACATTCCGGCCTGCCATCATACTTACCTGGCCTGTGATCACATCACCCGAGGCAAGAACTACTGATCCCTCGTTCCATTTTACATCCTGTGCGGGGAGCCAATGCGCGGCAAACAACAACAAGAGCAGAGAAAGTGTCTTCAATTCATGTTACTTTATGGTAACACGAATTTAACACTCAGATAATATTATAGTAAAGTAAAAGCTGTGATAATATTACACGATCCTAGATCTCCAGGATATCGAGTAATTGTGGAAGCTGCTCAATAAGATGAGTTGGTTTTGCTTCCTGTAAGACTTCGCGTGAGAATGCTCCGGTGGTAACACCGACAACCATTCCGCAGCCGGCTGCTTGTCCTTCATGAACATCTGAAATCGTGTCGCCAACTTTCACCACCTCACTGGCATCCTTCACGTTGGTGAGTTCCATCGCGCGGAATATCAGGTCAGGATATGGGCGTCCTCTTTCGACTTCATCGCTGGTTACGCTGCCATCAATCAATGCCTCGCTCTTCCAGCCCAATCGCTCCAACAACGGATCGGTAATCTGCCGATCGAATCCAGTGTCGACCACGACTTTCATGTTGTGCGCTTTGAGTTTTCTGAAGGTATCTGACACTCCCTCTTTCTCTCCCACCGAAGGATCGGTTTTGTAGAAGAGGATCATTTCACTTACGAAACGAGTGTGAATTTCATTAATCCAGGCGGAAGTGACAGGACGTGATCCTTCGTATCGACGCTCGAGCAGATCGCGAATGGCAATGGGCTTGGGAAGTCCCATTACATCATTGCAATCCTCCAGTGATACCGTGACGCCATGCACGGCCAAAGCTTTCTGCAATACCTTGTGCACATTTCTGTCGTCTTTTACGGTTGTACCAGCGAGGTCGAAAACCACGAGTTTCACGTTCATAGTAGTCACTTTTTGCCCAAATTGGACGATCCAATCGTAAATCGCAAAGCCATATTGTGAAACTTTGTTTATGGTCGTAAGAATAATCTTCACGCAGAAGTAATGTAATGCTGCGTACATTGTAGGAAGTTCAGCCGCTGTACTTTTGCGGTTGATCAAAGTTCTACCGTCTATTATCCTTGACCATGAACCACAACCCCACTGATATTGATTCCGTGATCGACGAGGTCTTCGGGCTCTATGAAAAGTTCGGTGATGCCGATTACATAGGCGAACCTGTATCACAACTTGAGCATATGTCGCAGTCTGCACAGCTTGCCATCGCACGCGGTTGTGATGATGAGATTGTACTTGCGGCCTTCTTTCATGACATTGGCCACATCTGTGTAATGCAGCGGGCAGAAAACAGCATGGGCGGTTTCGGCGTAAAGAGTCACGAAAAGATCGGCGCCGACTATATACGAGACAAGGGATTCCCTGAGCGTGTTGCCCGGCTGATTGAGAGTCACGTCCAGGCTAAGCGTTATCTCACCTTCAAGTATCCGGAGTACTTCGATGCCTTAAGCGAAGCCAGCCGCAAGACGCTGGAGTTTCAGGGCGGGAGAATGTCAGCCGAAGAAGCTCATGCCTTCGAGAACGACGACATCTTTGACGAAAGTATCCTCATGCGCCGCTGGGACGAGGAAGCGAAGGAGACGGAGGTTCCGATCATTGACTTGGAGGAGCTTAAACGGCGAGCCAGGCGCGTGCTCAAGGGATAGGAATTGATAATTTACAATTGACAATTGATAATTATGGAGCCCCTGTCGGGGGCTTTTTTTTGGTAGTTGTTCAGTTGGATTTGAGTAGATGGATTCGGCAACAGCAAATAAGCGCAGATACAGATTCCTAAGTACGCTCTACAAACGGAGACATAATCTTTCCGAATAATAGTCAGATTATGTTGTTAACCCTCAGATGTACGTCTACAAAGCTTATGATCTATAAAACTTATAAAAAAAGCCCCCGACAGGGGCTCCACAATTATCAATTATCAATTGTCAATTGTCAATTGTCAATTGTCAATTGCTACTCCTACCGGAACTCAAAATAGCTCTTCGCATTCTGAAAACAGATTCCCTCAATGATTTTCTGAATATGCTCACTATCCGGAAGCTCACCGTTTTCAACGTCGGCTCCGAATAAATTGCACAGGATACGTCGGAAGTATTCGTGGCGGGGAAAGGACAGGAAGCTTCGCGAGTCGGTGACCATGCCAACGAAGCGGGAGATCAGTCCCATATTTGACAGCGCGTTCATTTGTTTTTCCATGCCATCTTTCTGATCGAGGAACCACCAGCCAGAGCCGAACTGCATCTTGCCGGGAACAGAACCATCATTAAAGTTTCCTGTCATGGTGGCAAACAATTCATTGTCTGCCGGGTTGAGGTTGTAAATGATTGTTCTCGCGAGCTGGTTTGTGCTGTCGAGGTTATCGAAGAACTTAGCCATGAACAAGCCCTGCGGATATTCACCAATGGAATCGAAGCCCGTGTCGGGACCAAGTTCCCTCAGCATGCGTGAGCTGTTGTTTCTCTGTGCGCCCAGGTGAAACTGTTGCACCCAACCGCGGCTGTGATACATTCTGCAAAGGCCAGTAAGGACGGCGCTCTTGAACATTATTGTTTCTATAGCGTCCAGCGTTTCTCCAGCTATTAGTCTGATGAATAATGCCGGAGCATGCTTCTCTCCATCGGGATGAAAGAACAAAGACTCCAGGCCATGATCTGCTGCACGGCAACCCAGCGATTCGAAGAAGTCGATTCGCTTTTGCAGGGCTGTCATCAGATCATCGAATGTGTTGATAGAAACACCTGCGGCGGCAGACAACTTCTGAAGATATTCTCTGTAGATGCCGGGATCATGCGCAGCAAATGATTTATCAGGTCGGAACGTCGGAAACATCTTAAAGCCTGCACTCTGTTTGGCGAATGTTTTATGATACTCGAGCGTATCCGTCGGATCATCAGTGGTACACAGCAACTCGACGTTCTGCATTTTCAGCAGTGACTGAACCGAGTGGCTGTCCTGATTGAGCTGGTTTGAGCAATGTTCATAGATGCGCTGAGCCGAATTTTTGTCCAGCAGTTCGTTGATGCCGAAGTAGTTTTTCAGCTCGAGATGCGTCCAGTGATAAAGCGGATTGCGCATGGTGTAAGGAACGGTCTCTGCCCACTTCATAAACTTTTCTTCAGGCGATGCATCGCCCGTGCAATAACGCTCAGGCACACCGTTGGACCGCATGGCTCTCCACTTGTAATGATCACCTTCGAGCCATGCTTCAGTCAGGTTTTTGAACTTACGATTCTCGGCAATGTCCTTAGGTGAAAGGTGATTGTGATAATCAATGATCGGCATTCGCGTCGCATATTCGTGATAGAACCGAACCGCATGCTTTGAACGCAGGAGGAAGTTTTCACTGATGAAGAAGGGCTTTTCCGTTTTCATAACTTTTTTCAGATTCCTAAACTGTATAATTATCTGGACATCATTGTTCGTATTCCTAGTTCGAGGCCGCGCAGCTCTGCTAAACCACGGAGTCGGCCTATGGCTGAATATCCGGGATTAGTCTTCCGGTTCAGATCGTCCAACATGACGTGCCCGTGATCGGGACGAAATGGAATTGGCTTCGACCTTTTTTGTTGTTGCAGCACGAGCGCTTTCATGACGCTATACATGTCGGCATCACCTTCCAGGTGATTTGCCTCATAAAAGCTTCCATCCGGTTCGCGTGTTGTGTTGCGCAGGTGAACAAAATGTATGCGCTCACCGAGGCGTTCCACCATGCCGGGCAGATCGTTATCGGCCCGTACCCCATATGAGCCGGTGCAGAAACAAATACCATTAGCCGGTACGTTGCAGGCGGCAAATAATTGTCTGACGTCGCTTTCTGTGCTCACGACACGAGGGAGACCAAATAAAGGAAATGGAGGATCGTCAGGATGAATAGATAAGTTCACACCAACTTCGTGCGCGACGGGAGCGATCTCCGAAACGAACTCGTAGAGATTGCGTCTGAGTGCAGCATCGTCAACTTCCCGATACGTATCCAGTGCCTGTTGAAATAACTTCAGATCATAGCCCTCCTCAGAGCCTGGTAGTCCAGCCAGAATATTACTTTGCAACTGCGACTTCTGAGTTTCAGTCATTGCTTTGAAGCGCGCCTCCGCCTTAGCAATATTATCTGAAGAATATCCTGATGACGCATTCGGCCTCTTCAGAATAAACATATCAAATGCGGCGAGATCGATCGCATCGAACCTCAATGCCAGTGAACCATCAGGCATCACGCGTCGAAGATCCGTACGTGTCCAGTCAAGCACTGGCATGAAGTTGTAGCAAACGGTTCTGATGTTACAGGCCGCCAGGTTGCGAATACTCTGCTTGTAGTTGTCGATGTATTGGCGATATCCTGGTGCGTGACACTTGATCGACCAATGCACAGGAATGCTCTCGACGACTGACCAAACCAGTCCTGCATATTCTATCACAGACTTCCTGACAAGTATATCATGTATCGACCATGTTTCGCCATTTGGAATCTGATGCAATGACGTAACGATTCCGGTAGCACCTGCCTGTCGGATGTCTCTAAGACTTACAGGATCGTTGGGTCCAAACCAACGCCAGGTCTGTTCGAGTCCATTTATCACATTCATGCTGGTAATCCTGAGTATTGAGTCCTGAGTACTGAGTATGAGTTAATGCTGGAGTTACCAGACCTAGACGCCGAAGAATGCACTGAAGCCGCCGTCGACTGGAATGGTTACGCCAGTAACAAAAGCTGAAGCGTCGGCGCATAGCCAGACCAAAGTGCCAATGAGTTCGTCGGCCACACCGAAGCGTGCGAATGGAGTTTGTTTAATTGCCTGCTCTCCACGTGCTGTATATGAGCCATCGCCGTTCGTTAACAAGGCGCGATTCTGCTCGGTGATAAAGAAGCCAGGGGCGATAGCATTCACGCGTATACCCTCACCGTATTTACGTGCCATCTCAACGGCCAGCCATTTAGTGAAGTTATCGACCGCTGCCTTTGCTGCTGAGTAACCTACAACTCGTGTGATCGGTTTGATCGACGCCATGGACGCGATATTGATGATAACACCTTTGCCACGACTGGCCATATCCTGCGTCAATATCTTCGTTGGCAAAACTGTGCCCTTCAGATTGAGATCAACGACGCGATCGAATTCATCTATGTTCAGGTCGAAGAACTTCTGATCAGGAGTTATAACAGCGCCAGGCATATTGCCGCCGGCCGCATTGATCAGGATGTCGATCGTTCCGAATGCGCTTAGTATTTCCTGGCGTGCTTTGATAAGTTGAGCTTCATCCAGAACATCGGCTGATACGAATCGCGCTTTTCCTCCTATGGCCTCAATGCTTTTTACTACTGAATCGCCAGAGGCCTGCTTACGACCTATCACTACGATATTGGCCCCGGCGTAAGCGAGTCCGAGGGCCATTGAGCTTCCGAGCACGCCTGTTCCTCCCGTTATTACGGCAGTCCTGCCACTCAGGTCAAAAAGTTTTGTCATAGGAAATATTACTCTGTTGGTAAGTTGCTGTGATGTTCCGGCGATCGATCACCGGCCACTACTTTAGTCGCTGCATCAATCCAGCGACTTGATTTTGATGCTTCTGAAGGCTACTTCATTACCATGGTCCTGGAGCAGAATGTGTCCCTTGTTCGCCATGCCGAAGTTCTCCCATTTGGCATATTTGCTTCGCGCAACGAGCGCGCTATACGTCGGAGAACCGCGTTGATATTCGACAACCTTATATCCATTGAGCCAATGCTCTACACGATTGTCGGGGAAGACGATGATCCTTCCTGAATTCCACTCTCCTATTGCATGCTGTCCGCGCTTGATTTTCAATGAGGGTATGAGATCATAAAGCGATCCGAGCGTTCTGTTGCCCACCACGCCTTCCTTGGCATCGGGATGTTTTTCATCGTCCAGTACCTGATATTCGAGACCGATTGCCGAGCCCTTGTTCGCCTCTGATTCTGTTACAAAGTACTTCACACCACTATTGGCTCCCTCGGACAGTTTGAATTCGAACTGCAGGTCGAAAGCGCCGTACTCACCATCGGTAACAATATCACCACCATTTTCAGATTCGGCACCCTGCGATTTCTGTACGATCAGTGCGCCATCCTTAATGCTCCATCCTTTCGTTGGGAACTGATCTTTATATGCCCCGCGCCAGCCTTTGGTTGTTTGTCCGTCCCACAGCAGGCTCCAGTTGTTTTTCTTTTCTTGTTCTGACAGAACGTTCGGCTGGAGGTTGATGACAAAGATATTATCTGAGGGCGATGGTTTGAGTCCTTCAGTTTGAATGCGGATGTTCTTCCACCGGATTGTTTGACCGGCGGCTTCCGGCTTTTCTATCGCGTGGACCTGTAGGGCTATAAATCCTTTCGGCGTAAGATCGTCAACGAGATTGGCGGTTGGAATGCCATTGATCCATATCCGCATAACGGGTCCGATGCATTCAATGCGCGCCTTGTTCCACTGGCCCTGCTTGTACGCTGGCTTGGCCTGCGTGTTGTATTCGAGCGTGTACAGCCAGTCGCGACGGGCTTCATCGTAGATGCCGCCTGTCCAGGCACGGGTGCTTGGGTCGATTTCCATTTGGTAGCCATGTACACGGCCATCACGATAGTCGGCCTTGCTTTCGCTTCTGAACTGAATACCAGAATTCATGGCGGCATCCAGCTTGAATTCAAGTTCCAGAATGAAATCTCCGTAGTCTTTGTCGGTAACGAGAAACGAGTTCGGTTCCTTAAAAACCGTAGTCCCCACGATCTCGCCCTTAACTACTTCGTATTTTGCTTTGCCATTCAGCTGATGCCAGCCTGACAAGTCTTTACCATTGAACAAATTCACCCACTTTTCCTGCGCAAAAGCAGAGGTCTGAAGAAGAAGAGTGGCAACGATACAAATGGCAACTGCGCGCATGGATGTCTGTTTTTGTTGGTCAATTTATATTGTTGACTGAATAACACAAAATGGTATTATTGCGGAAATCCAATTAATGCCGTTCGACCGGCAAAAGTCTTCACAACAAAATCAGACCCTGGTGGATCGCAATCAACTGATCACAGAACTTAAGACCTATTCGGGCTACGATCATGCTGAGCAACAGTTTGTTGATCGCTTCATCCAGCTACTCCGTCACCCTGATGCCTTTCAGCGAACCCACCTCCCCGGCCATATCACAGGTTCGGCCTGGATCACCAACGAGACCGGAACCGAGGTACTGCTGACCCACCATGCGAAGCTTGACCGCTGGTTGCAACCGGGTGGTCATGCCGATGGAGACGAGGATGTGATTCGTGTTGCGTCGAGGGAGGCCGAAGAAGAAACGGGTCTTACCGAGATTGTACTGGCCAGCAATGGAATTTTCGATCTGGACATCCATGTCATTCCGGAGCGCAGCAACATGCCGGAGCATTATCACTATGATATTCGTTATCTGTTCAGGGCCAGCAAGCACCTGCCTTTAATCGTCACTGCTGAATCGCATGCGCTTAGCTGGGTAAGACTGGAGGATCTGGAACGCATAACCAATGGAAACTCATCGATGATGCGCATGGCGCAAAAGATGGCGCGCCTACTTTGAGGTGAGGAGGATCATGCCGAATGCAATGGTGACTGCCCAAAAGCGATAGCCTGGAGTTACCGCCGGTATGATTACCCAATGCAACTGCATGACCACGCACAAGAGTACCAGCACAATGGCGATAACACGAATGGTTGAACGCACCTTGTTATTCATAATACCTGTTCAAAACAGGGACGAATGTAGCGATTTTGCGTTCATGAAAACGGCGATACCACTATTTGAATATACCTTCGCGGCATGGCGGAAATAGGAACTGATATTGAAAAAGCAGCATCGCTCCTGAGAGCAGGTGAACTCGTGGCCATTCCAACTGAAACGGTTTATGGCCTTGCGGCGAATGCACTCAATAGCGATGCCGTTGCAAAGATCTTCGAGGCCAAGAACCGTCCGCACTTCGATCCTCTTATCATCCATGTGCCATCATTTGAGGTGGTGCCCTCCTATGCATCGGAAGTACCAGAGGATGCCAGCCAGCTCGCAACCAAATTCTGGCCAGGGCCACTCACCCTCGTGCTGCCAAAAAAAGACAACGTTCCTGATCTTACCAGTGCAGGCCTTGATACGGTAGGGATAAGATGCCCCGATCATGCGCTCACGCGAAGCTTGTTGAAAGTATTGGACTTTCCGTTGGCGGCACCGAGCGCGAATCCATTTGGATACGTGAGTCCGACTACCGCGCAGCATGTAGACCAGCAGTTAGGTGACCGGATCGCCTACATACTGGATGGCGGATCGTGCGACATTGGAATAGAATCTACCATTGTCGGATTTGAAGATAGCCATCCCGTTATCTATCGCTTTGGTGGTTTGCCACTGGAAGCGATCATGGATGTAGTCGGCCCATTGAAGACCCGCGCACATTCAACTTCCAATCCCAGAGCGCCGGGGCAACTGAAGAGTCATTATGCACCCGGAAAGCGTGTGATACTCGGAGATGTTCCAGCGCTGCTGAGAGACTCGGATAAAACCAAAGTAGCTGTGATCAGTTTCAGGACAGATTATCATACTCCGCATCAGATTGTTTTGTCAAGCGAAGGTTCACTTCACGAGGCAGCGAGAAACTTGTTTTCCGCGCTGCGCAAGGTAGACGAGTTTCCGGTAGAAATTGTTTTTGCAGAACGCGTCCCTGATGAAGGAATAGGTCGCGCAATAAATGATCGCCTCACCAGAGCAGCATCTGTGGAGTAATACTTGTTGTGGGAGTCGCTATTACTGCGTAATTGCCGGCCTGAAACACGTATCGATGCGTATGCACCTCCCTCTCCAACACGGTCTAAGTGGCCGATCCATCAGCATAGTGCTGCTGATTGCTGCAACCCTTATTTGTTCAACGAACACACACGCACAGGATCTGCTGCGAAAGCAGTTAAGCCAAAGTGCAAACCTGAGCCGAATCATGAAAGAGGATTCGACTCTGGGAGGTATGAACCGCTGGTTGAAGAAGCCCGTGAAGAAGACGCGCGACCTGCCGCTAGCTTCAGACTTCAACGCGCTGAAGTTAACCGGCCCGGGAAAACTTACAGTTGACCCTAGGCGCACAATATCCGGGAAGGGAAGCGTTGTGATTGAAACACCAACATCGCTGGGGACGAAGAATCCGACAAACCGGAGTTACGCGAGTGCGGAGGTGATCCGGCCGCTGAAGGGCGAGAACCTGACTGAGTACAATCGGTTTTCTGTGTGGGTATATGCAGATGCACCAGGATTTTACAATGTGTTCGTTGGTTGTACTTTGTACAATCAGGGAACGCATGTGATGCCTGTGCCGGGGCGATTCGAGGGTCAGCACTTCGTCACCGTATATCCCAACCGTTGGCAGCGGATTGTCTGGGAGATCCCCGACCTCTATCGTGACTCTGTTACGGGCTTTTCCGTCAACATCATGCTGACAGGTTCTCCCAAGGGTGCATCACAGCGAATGAAACTTTTCGTTGACGATATGCGCCTCGAGACCGTTGATGTGGAGAACACGCGCGGCTTCAACCTGCGAAAGGATGCCATCGCTTACAGTCACAGTGGTTACCGCAGCGATGCGACCAAGCAGGCGCTTGTACAGAATGTAAAAAGCACCGACTTCGAGGTGCTTAACGCATCAACAAAAAAATCAGCATTCAAAGGAAAAGGAAGGGCATTAGATAACGGATTCGTGCAGCTTGACTTCAGCACTTTGAAAACCCCAGGCTATTACACGCTAAGCATTGATGGCCGCAAAACACAGTCGTTTGCTATTGGCAATGATGCATTCCTTGCCACTGCCTGGCATACCCTGAACTTCTTTTATTCAGAGCGCTGTGGATACGATCAGCCCGGCATACACCAGGAGTGTCACAAGGACGTGACGCTGGTACATCCCGATGGCAGACGTGTGAGCATCAGCGGAGGCTGGCATGATGCAGCAGATCTAACGCAGGGGCTGGGTAACACTGCACGCGGCGGGCTCGCCATGCTTGAACTATCGGACGTCGTAGCTAAATCGCAGCCCGGGCTCCATGACCGCCTTCTCGCAGAAGCGCGATGGGGACTGAACTGGGTGCTCGAAACGCGATTCGGTGATGGCTATCGCAGCGGTGGACTCATCATCGGCATCTGGTCCGACAACATCACCGGCACCAAAGACGACATGGAAGGCAAAGCGACCAACAGGCCATCCGATAATTTCTTCTCTGCCGCATATTGTGCAGCAGGGGCCCCTCACTTTGCACAGACCGACCCAGTTTTCTCGCTGTGGTGTCGTAACGCTGCCATTGAAGACTTCAGGTTTGCGAGTGAGATGCTGGGTACCGCCGTGTCTGAAAGAAACGAGGCCGAGTCGCATGCCCTAGCAACGGTATCTGCCATGCATCTCTATCGCCTTACACACGACAAACAATACCTTGATTATGCAGCGGCTTATGCGCGCGTGGTGATGGACTGTCAGCAAACAGAAAAGCGCGCCGATTGGTCAGTGCCCTTACGTGGATTTTTCTATGAGTCACGAAGTCATAAGAGAATCCTTGAATACTTCCATCAAAGCAATGAACATCTGCTCATCCAGGGATTAACGATGTTGTTGAAAGATTCACCAGGACATCCCGATGCCGCACGATGGAAGGCCGCCTGTGAAGCATACGCAGACTATCTCATGACGGTAAGTACGCAGATCCACCCATACGGCATTCTGCCTGCAGCGGTATATGAACTTAACAATGCGGAATTCGCGGGCATTTACCACGAGGGAGATCGCGTTGGGATGCCCTCTATGGAAGAATACAATGCGCAGGTCAAAAATGGCATCAAGCTTTCAGATAAGTTTTACCTTCGCCGTTTTCCCGTCGCTTATCAGTTCAGAGGATTTCACGCCATACACCTGTCGAAGGCAAAGGCAGCATTCCTCCTCGCCAACACATTGAATCAACCGCGACTTCGTGAAATCGCCACACGGCAACTGGAGTACATCGTGGGCTATAATCCCTTTGCCATGAGTACCATATATGGCGATGGATACGACTACCCTCCTCTCTACGGTGCTTATGCCGGCGATGTCGTTGGTGCTGTACCGGTCGGGATTGAAACATTCGAGAACGATGATGAGCCTTACATGCCCATGCAGGTGAATGCGACCTATAAAGAAATATGGACCCATACAACTGCTGCAGTCATGAGTGTGATTGCTTCATTCATGAATGAGTGATGCGGATCGTCTGCCATCGACCAACATATTGTTGAACTTGTTATATCTTTGGATTAGACGCGTGCCTTAAGCAGACGTAAGCATGCGTGACGTATTAACGAAAGAAATAGTATGCCAAAGAAACTACTCATTTTAACCGGTGGAGGCGATTGCCCCGGACTCAATGCTGTTATCAGGGGCGTAGCCAAACGCGCCAGGATCGAAAAAGACTGGACTGTTTATGGAAGCATCGAGGCATTCAATGGCATCCTGAAGGAGCCGAAACACATTGTTGAAATCACCAACAACGTCGCTGCAGGTATTCACGTGACAAGGCGGAACCATTCTGAAGACGACCAACAAAGACAATCCCGATCAAATTCCCTGTTCGCTCGGCCGATGGAACCATAACATACGAAGACCGTTCCGACGAGCTTAGTGTCGAGGCTTAACGTCATCTTGAATTCGATGCAGTGATCAACATTGGTGGTGATGGCTCACAGACACATCTCGAAAGTACTCTACGAGAAGGGCGTCAACATCATCGGTGTACCCAAGACTATCGACAACGATCTTTGTGCCACTGACATGACATTTGGTTTTCAGACTGCCGTACAGATAGCCACCGACAGTTTTGACAAACTGGTCACTACTGCGGAAAGCCATCACCGTGTAATGATCATGGAAGTGATGGGACGCGACGCCGGATGGATCGCTCTTCACACGCGCCATTGCCGGTGGAGCCGAGATCTGTCTTATTCCCGAAATTCCTTACGACATCACATTGAAAGTGGTGCGCGTATTGCAGAACGTTATTCAGGCGGGCAAAGGATTCGCGAATATCGTCATCGCAGAGGGCGCACATGCATTAGCTTCAAGTTTAACATCCGCAGAGGGAGACAAAGGATCGGAGCACGTAAGTCTCGGCGGGGTTGCCTATGAACTCTCGCGGCAACTCAAGGCGGCGGGATGCACTGCCGACATCAGTGAGACCGTGCTCGGACACGTACAACGCGGCGGAAGTCCGATGGCTTACGACCGGGTACTGGCGACGTTGTTCGGAGTGAAAGCGTTTGAAATGGTTCTGAACCACGAATTCGGAAGAATGGTCGCCTTCAGGAACAACCACGTGACATCGGTTACCCTCGATGAGGCAACACAGGATTACAACGGGGTCAATCAGATTCCTATATGGTAAAAGCCGCGAAAGGTATGAGCATCTGCTTTGGTGACTGACGCCGACGGAAAAGACTGGATTTTCACTAGGTCAATCGGACGACAGTTTCCTAACTTTCAGCGATCAAACAACCAAACCCAAACAATGAAGACAATTGACGACATTAAGTTTAGCGGCAAACGGGCCCTCATCAGGGTCGACTTCAACGTTCCCCTGGACAAAAGCCTTTAAAGTGACGGACGACAATCGCATCCGCGCAACGATACCGACACTGAAGAAGATCCTGGCCGATGGCGGAAGCTGCGTGCTGATGTCCCACCTGGGTCGTCCTAAGGAAGGTCCTGAAGAAAAGTATTCCCTTAAGCATACGATCAGTAAGACGGAAGAGCTTCTCGGCGTTAAGGTAAAGTTTGCCAATGATTGCATCGGTGAAGAAAGCTACAAGCTGAGTGGTGCATTGAAGCCAGGCGAAGTATTGTTACTTGAAAATCTTCGCTTCTATAAGCAGGAGGAGAAAGGCGATGTCGCATTTGCTGAAAAACTTTCCAAACATGGAGATGTTTATGTGAACGACGCGTTCGGTACTGCTCATCGGGCTCATGCGTCTACCACCATCGTTGCACAGTTCTTTAAAGAAAAATGCGCCGGCTATGTAATGGCTGCTGAATTGAAGAATGCAGACAACGTGATGAAGCGTGCTGCAAAACCATTCACGGCGATTATGGGTGGCGCGAAGATCAGCGACAAGATCCTGATCATTGAAAACCTACTTGATAAAGTAGATAACCTGATCATCGGTGGCGGTATGGCCTACACGTTTTTCAAAGCGATTGGAGGAAACGTAGGCAAGTCGCTTGTTGAAGAAGATAAACTTGATCTGGCGAAAGAGCTTATCCAGAAAGCTAAGGCGAAGGGTGTTGATTTCCTGTTGCCGATAGACTCCGTTATAGCAGACAAGTTTGCACCTGATGCCAATTCGGAAGTTGCCAATAACCACGCGATCAAAGACGGTTGGATGGGTCTTGATATCGGCCCTCAGGCGGTTGCTGTATTCAGCAAAACGGTTGAGGCATCGAAGACTATACTTTGGAATGGTCCAATGGGTGTATTCGAGATGGATAAGTTTGCTGCGGGTACGCGTGCAATTGCTCAGGCGGTAGTGAAAGCAACTGAGAATGGAGGCTTTTCGCTTATTGGTGGTGGCGACTCTGCTGCGGCTGTGGCTCAGTTGGGATTCAGTGATAAAGTGAGCTACGTATCGACTGGTGGTGGCGCGTTGCTTGAGTACTTTGAAGGTAAGGAACTGCCTGGCGTGAAGGCGCTGGAATAGTATTCTAAGATACAGTGACATGAAATTATGAGGCTGTCTGAAGAGGCGGCCTTTTTTTTGTTAACCACCTGTCATGGTTGTGCTTGTAGTAAGAGTTTGTGTGGTGCCTGGGATCGAGGTTGTCTGGTTGTGCGAACAGTTAGGGTTTGTATGGTGCTTCGGAGGGGTTTTCTGAAACTTCTGAAAATGAAAGGCGGCAGAGGTAGCTGAGACGCAGCTTTCCACCGCAGAGGCGCGGTGGCGCAGAGTTTCGCAAAGATTTTTTTATCAGTGCGCATCGTAAGGTTGTGCGTCAAGTGAGCGTTTGTATGGTGCTTCGGAGGGGGGTTCTGATACTTCTGAAAATGAAAGGCGGCAGAGGTAGCTGAGACGCAGCTTTCCACCGCAGAGGCGCGGTGGCGCAGAGTTTCGCAAAGATTTTTTTATCAGTGCGCATCGTAAGGTTGTGCTTAACACGAAAGGATTCAATCATGGTGCGTATGTGATGACCTACTTCGAAAAAAAGCAGCAGCTCGTTCTGGAAAATTGTAATGCCATTCTGCAAGCTAAGTTTGCACCAGAATTTTGTAAGGAAAGCCTTTACAGCATGATGCTAAAGAGTAATAGAGAGAAGTTAGCTTTGATTCACAATAGATTCTTTGACTATGGATATTGAAATCGAGCGACGAAGAGAGAAATTAAATATAATATCAGGTGCCATCTTGGCAAGTTCTATCGAAGTGCATCGGCAAATGGGGCCCGGACTGCTGGAAAGCATCTATAAGCACTGTCTGATTTCGGAATTGCGTTCACGAAATATCTGTGTCGATGAAGAAGTGCCTGTAAAACTCTATTACAAGTCGCAAGAACTGGACAAGATTTTCCGCATTGACCTTCTCGTTGAAAGAGAAATTATCATTGAGCTAAAGGCAGAGGAAGGTTACAATGCTTTGTACGAAGCACAATTATTAAGCTATCTCAAGCTTGCAGACAAACGACTTGGCTTCATAATTAACTTTCATGTACCCTTACTGAAGCAGGGATTTAAAAGGATGGTCAGTGCTTTCTGATGGCTATAACGAAATATGATAACAACCCATCAAGCCATAGATAAAAACTTTCAATATCAGCACAACCTTGACTATACACACTGATAATAAAATCTTTGCGAAACTCTGCGTCACCGCGCCTCTGCGGTGGAAAGCTGCGGCCTTAGCTACCTCCGCTGCCTTTCATTTTCAGAAGTTTCAGTACCCCAGAAGCAACCACGCAAACGCTCACTGTTCGCACAACCCCTACTATACTCACTGATTAAAAAAAATCTTTGCGAAACTCTGCATCACCGCGCCTCTGCGGTGGAAAGCTGCGGCCTTAGCTACCTCTGCTGCCTTTCATTTTCAGAAGTTTCAGCACCCCAGAAGCACCACGCAAACGCTCACTGTTCGCACAACCCCTACTATGCTCACTGATTAAAAAAAATCTTTGCGAAACT
Source organism: Chryseolinea sp. (assembly GCA_049840655.1). Taxonomy (GTDB): domain Bacteria; phylum Bacteroidota; class Bacteroidia; order Cytophagales; family Cyclobacteriaceae; genus Chryseolinea. Next base: position 82,479 of record JASGJX010000025.1, on the reverse strand, counting down.
CTGCGTCACCGCGCCTCTGCGGTGGAAAGCTGCGGCCTTAGCTACCTCCGCTGCCTTTTTTCATAGCAGAGCAGAAGATGCTATAAAAAAGCGCTAAGGCAGTCCGTATGACCAGTCAGCAACATCAATCATCCCTCCTGCCGTGCTGGTCATCTGAAAGTCATCAAATCAGCGGCAACAAACCAACGTCGCCACGCGGGGAACTAACCGCAAAATGTAAAACGATAAATGTAAAATGTAAAAGTTGGAGGCCGCACTATCAGCTTTCCTCCGATTTCTCAGGGCACGCGCCGTCAGTGTAGTCGTCGATGCCGTGGCAGGAGGCATCACATGCGTTTCCGTAGGTCTTCTTATTGCAGCCGCATACCGGCTTATATTCCATCGTACACATGCAGTCCTCCACCTCATGCTCAGCGCAGGCCTCTTCTTCCGAATCCCGGCTACAGGTTGCCGCCATGAGGCTCATGCACGACATTAAAAAAAGCATTCTAAAGTATCCTGAAATCATCTTCATACGTGTAAGTTAATACCTTTTGACCTTAAGCTCAATAAACGAGTTTAACCGCCAATCGAATTCTCGTTCTTTTACAATCGTTACCGTAAATTTACTTGGCAGTTACGCCCCTTTTATCTTTTCATACTTCAACAAAGCAACTATATTAAAGTGTTTGCTAACCTAAACTTAAACCCTTGGACTCTATAACAAGGCGAAGCTTTCTTCAAAAGTCGGCGCTCGCTTATCCTGCGATGTTATCATTGGGCATGATCCCCGCTGCTCCCGCTCATGCCTTCGAGCTTACCGGCCTCGCCAAGTCCAGGCATGTAATCATCATTGGAGCCGGACTATCTGGTCTTGCATCCGCATACGAACTGGCTAAACTGGGGTACACTTATACGTTGCTCGAAGCACGTGAAAGAGCAGGGGGGCGATGCTGGAGCGTTCGAAAGAACTCAACTAACACTGAGCTTAAGAATCCTCAACAAACTGCTGCGTTTGATGACGGACTCTACTTTAATGCAGGACCTTCCCGTATCCCTCATCATCACGAACTTACCTTACACTATTGCCGCGAGCTGAACGTGCCTCTTGAAGTTTACAATAACATCAACGAGAGCACATACTTCTATGCCGAAGGAAACGGTCCGCTGTCTAACAAGAAAATCCGGGCGCGTGAAATTCACAATGATGTACGTGGATACACGACAGAGCTGCTGGCTAAGGCGATCGATCAGGGCAAGCTCGACGCAGGCATGAGTAAAGAAGATACCGAAAAAGTGGTAGAGTTTCTCAGAGCTGAAGGAGGGCTGGATATCGACAAGCTATACAAAGTTTCGGCACGTCGCGGTTATGTTGAAGCGCCTGGCGCAGGCGACCGACCCGGAAAAATCGGAGACGCTCATACATTCCAGGACATCATACATTCAGGACTGTTGGATCCCGACTTTTATCACGTACCGGAATATACATATGAATTACAGATGACCATGCTGCAGGCCAAAGGCGGTATGGACAACATTGCAAAGGCGCTGGATCAAAAGCTTACTACCAGGCCCATCTTCGGAGCAGAAGTATCTTCCATCAAGAATACGTCAACCGGTGTTGAGGTTACCTATAAGACGAAGGCAGGAACCAAATCGGTTACGGGTGATTACTGCATTTGTACGGCGCCACTGCCCGTATTGAGCAACATCGATCACAATTTTTCGTCTAATGTCAGTAGAGCGATCGACTTTGCTTCGTATATCGCGACGGGTAAGATAGGCTTGCAGTTCAGGAGGCGGTTCTGGGAAGAAGATGAGAATATTTACGGTGGCATTACGCATACCAACAACGAGATCACCCAGATCTTTTATCCGTCGAATGACTACCTGTCGAAGAAGGGCGTATTGATCGGGTACTACAACTTTAACGAGAAGGCTATGCGCACCGGCGCGCTTAGTATAAAGGATCGTGAGAAGCTTGCCCTGGATAAAGGCACTCTGATTCATCCACAGTACGGAAAAGAGTTTGAAACGTCGTTTTCGGTGAGCTGGCATCTCACGCCTTACAGTCTGGGTGGATGGGCCGTATATACGAGCGAGACCCGCAACAGCGTGTACAAGGCGTTCGAGAAACCTGACGAGAATGTGTATTTCGCCGGAGAGCACACCACCTACCTGAATGCATGGATGGCGGGGGCATTTGAATCTGCGCGTAAAGCTGTAACTTCGGTACACGCCCGCGCTACAGGAGCAAACCTGGAGTACCCAGCCCAGAAAAAGTAATCAACCCTATCACTCAATATGAACCACCACATGAACAGACGCCATTGGATCAAGACCAGCGCAATGCTGGCCGGCGGAGCATCGCTTATTCCAAGTGTGTTTAATCGCGCGACTGCGGGGACCAGTGCAAGCCCATCCTACTCTTCGACCATTCGCGAAGAGGTGCTTATCAGGGAGTTTCCGAATCCAAAGACACGCCTGTTTGCAAACGAGAATCCTTTCGGTCCATCTGAAAAGGCGAAGAAGGCCGTTATGGAGGCGCTCGGCAAGTCTTATCAGTACCCCTTCACCACCATGTTCGCCCTGCAGGCCAAGATCGCCGCTCATGAGGGAATAAAGCCTGAGCAGATCAAGCTAGGCGCCGGTTCTTCACCGTTGCTGCATGGTACAGCGCTTTACTTCGCAAAGCAGGGAGGCAATATTATTACAGGTGATCCTACTTACGAGGATCTGCCAGAAAAAGCAACCGCATTGAAGTCGATCGATTGGGTCAAAGTTCCACTCACAAGCGAGCACAAGCTTGACCTCGATGAAATGGAGAAGCGCATCAACGACAAGACGGTGATGGTATATGTCTGCAATCCGAACAATCCTACCGGCACGCAGGTTGATACCGCAAAGCTCAAGGCGTTCTGTGAACGCGTTTCCAAGAAGGTGCTTGTGTTTGTTGATGAAGCGTACATTGACTACACGGCTGATCCCAAAGGAATGACTCTTGTTGATTGCGTTAAGAAAGGCCAGAATGTAGTCGTAGCAAGAACCTTTTCAAAACTGTATGGATTTGCGGGACTTCGCGTTGGATATGTAATCGGGCAGGAAGAATTTATCACTGCGCTCGAGCCCTTCACCGCTGGCTTTGAGTGTATTTCTGCGACATCCGGGGCAGCAGCACTTGCTGCCTATCAGGAGACTGACTTCCTCGCAGGTGCACTTAAGAAAACATTAGCTTCGAAGGAGTATCTCTACAGCGTGCTGAAGAAGGAAGGCTACAGCTACATCCCATCCACAACAAACTTCGTCATGTTCCCTGTGAATATGGATGCAGAAAGGTTTGTTGAGGAGATGATGAAGCGCGATGTTGGTGTACGGCCCTGGAAGTTTGCAGGCAAAGACTGGTGTCGCGTTAGCATTGGCACCATGGAAGAAATGGAAAGCTTCGCGCAAGCCTTCAAGCAGATATCTTAAGCACGAGCATGCTGAGTAACGGGTCGTCTGACATGCTCAGGGTCCGTCATTGTATTATTCATTAACCCTATTCTGATGATTCACCTTTTTAGAAAACACTTTGCGTTATTTCTGATTGCTTCTCTTTCTTCCATTGTTGCCTTCGCGCAGGATGTGCCTAATCCACGTCCGTTGAAAATGGAAGAGTATGAGAAAGCAAAAACGTTTAGCATCAAGAATCTTGACGAAGAAACCTATGCAAAGTTCGAGAACACCTATATCCTCGATCGCTATGAAATGCGGAAGCCTTACTTCATCACCGGTGATGATGGGTTAAAGAAGCGCATTGATCTTTATAACTTCATAGCAAAAGAAGGAATGCAACAACTCGGCATTCTGATCTTCTACACGAACGAAAAGAATACGCTCTATAGGGCGTTGCTGCCAAACTTCACGGCAGATTCTAAGGTGTGGGAGAAATACTTTGAAGACATTCACGCCATTGATAAGATTGAAAAGAACTTTGTACTGAAGCTTAGTTATGTTCTTTCAAAGGAAATGGGCTATCAGGTATACAAGGGTCTCAACCAGGGCAAAGATCTCGCTAAAGAATCCGCTACTTACGGCAATGACATTTGTTTTCCCGGAGATCAGGAAGTCACCCTGAGTGATGGCGCAACGAAGTTGCTATCGACACTTAATGCTGGCGACAGGATCATGACGGTTGATGCATCGACTAACCAGTCGAGCGTTGTTACGGTTGATAGGGTTATCGAACATGAGGCGAAGAATTATGCATTAACAAGGCTCACGCTCATTCGTGCAACGGAAACTGATGAACATGGCAGTGTGCATGTTCGTTTATCGGCCCGTACGCTAAAGGCAACGCCGAATCACCCGATGAGGACCAATACTGGTGATAAGGCGATGGGATTGATCAACACTGAAGAACAGGTACTTTGTTTTGACCAGTCAAGCGGGAGGTATGAATACTTCACAGTTGTAGATAAGATCGAAGTGGTGGAAGGTGTTCAAAAGGTCTACAGCGTAGAAGGAAAAGAAGAGACACCTGTGATGATGAACGGCGTAATGGTGTTACAGAAATAAAAACATTGTTCGGACCATTGAGTCTAAAGATCATTCAAGGACCGGGTATGTTGTCATGCCCGGTCCTTTTTTGATGAATAAGATGAACGGGAGTCAGAGTCAGATCCAGTCAGTGCAGTTGAGAGAAGGCCGCCTATAGGCCACCTATAGGCCACCTACAGGCCAGCCAAAGGCCGGAAGGCTTAAACAACCGAGCCCTTGGATCGGAACAACTGCAACGAACTCTAACGAACAGCAACGAATTGCAAAGTGGGTTTTGGAGATGGTGTACGTTTGCATCAAGCAGCAGCTGAGGTTGCGAATAAAAGCGCCATTCGGAAATCAGCGTTGTTGTGAAACTTAAACACCTGACAAAAATCAGTTTTTAAAAGAACGTTGATTGCGGAAGCAGTGCAATTCACGTAACCCTCCAAAATCTTACACACGAAGACACGCTACCTAAAAAGGTGAGTTCCTGATTCAACACCCAAAAAGGGTATGGCAGCACAAACGATTTCTGACCAGTTGCGATAAACCCGAACACGCCTTGTTGAATACCTAAGACGTCATCCCGATGAGTAAGAAGAGCGGCTAATGTCTCACTGATCTCTTTATATATAATAGTCTGTTGTCGTCGGATAAAGGTTCTTTTAGCTCCATTCAGCGCATCAAATCAGTCGGTGCTGTTTGTTTACTGCAACCCATCGACAATATCGCTTCAGGGCGCTAAGGGCAAAGAGTTTTGCGCAGGTACCGGTCTATATTTATTCTGTTGGAGCCCCGTGCAGACTATGAAAAAGAAACTCAATCTCAATCTCAAACAACAGATCACCCTCATGATCACCCTGGCACTGATCGTGCCACCAGCGCTTGTAGGTTTTGTATCAATTTATCGCATTCAGACAAAGGCGAGAGCTGATATTGAACAATTTCGTACAGATGAGCTAAATAAACTGAAGCTCTATCTGAAACACATCACAGACATTGCTTATGGTATTGTGGAAGTAAGTCATCAGACCAAAAGAGACTCAGCCTCGATGACGACCGATGCCATGCGTGTCACGCTTGATGAATTATCAAGAGTGCGATTCGACAAAGGCGAAGGCTATTTCTGGGTAACGGATAATAAACTACCCTACCCTACTATGCTGATGCATGCCGAAAAGCCTGAGTTGAATGGGAAGATGCTGGACGATCCCAAATACAATGTTGAGCGACACAACAGCAAAAACATATATCAGGTAAGAGCCGAACTTTCAAATGCCAATGGTGAAGCATATGTTGAATATGTGATGCGCAAGCCAGGCACGCAGGAAGTCTTCAACAAGATCTCCTACTCAAGATTATATAAACCGCTCGGCTGGGTAATCTCAACGGGTTTCTACACCGATCAGATCGAGGCAGCTATTCTCGCCAAGGAAGAATCCCTGAAAGCTCAGATCACCAGCATCATTCTGTTTTTTATTACCCTTGCTATAGTAGTACTCACAGTTGGCATGATTGCCGCGTTCTACTTCAGCAAGCATCTATCGGATGCACTCGTTAATATAAAGGACAAGCTCAAGCAACTGTCACTTGGATTGCAGGTTGAACGTATCGATTCCACGCGCAAGGATGAAGTCGGTGATATGACCGTATCATTGAACCAGCTTGTCGACGGACTCAGAACATATACATCTTTCGCCCGTGAGATTGGTAAAGGTGATCTCGATCAGAAGTTCGAACCTCTAAGTAAGGACGATATTCTGGGTACCGAGCTCATCGTGATGCGCGATAGCCTCAAAAAAGCAGAGCGCGAGAAAAGTCTTCGCGACTGGGCAAACGAAGGTCTTGCCAAGATGGGTGATGTACTTCGGAGAAATAACAACGACACAAAAGTTCTTGCAGATGAAGTGCTGAAAGAACTCGTGAAGTATCTCAAAGTAAATCAGGGAGCTTTATTCATCGTGTCGGATGCAGAGAACGAAGAACTTGAACTCGTTGCTGCGTATGCCTACAACAAAAAGAAGTTTATTAACCGGAAGGTAAACTTTGGAGAAGGACTTGCAGGACAGTGTGTGATGGAACGTCAAACCATTCACCTCCGCGAAGTGCCGGAGAATTATGTGCAGATCACCTCGGGCCTTGGTCATTCGCTTCCGCGAACCATCATCCTCGTTCCACTGCTCACAGATCAGGCTGTATTTGGAGTCCTTGAACTTGCTTCTTTCAAAACATTTGAAGGACACGAAATATCGTTCATTGAAAAAGTGGCCGAGAGTATCGCCAGCACCATTGCAACCGTGCAGGTGAATGAACACACGAAGACGTTGCTGCAGCAGAGTCAGCAGATGGCCGAAGAAATGAAGGCGCAGGAAGAAGAGATGCGTCAGAACATGGAAGAGCTGTCAGCTACGCAGGAGCAGATGGGTCGCCAGATGAATGAAAGTAAATCGCTGCAGGATCAGATCCTCGAGCGTGAACGCGTATTTGGACTCACAACGATTCTGTCTGAAGCTGATCCTTTTGGAACGATAAAGCTTGTCAATGATAAGCTGTGCGAAGTATCGAAGTACCATCGTGAAGAACTTATCGGCAAACCTCATAACATCTTCCGTCATCCGGACATGCCGAAGGAGCTGTTCAAGTTATTCTGGGAAACCATTAAGGCAGGTCGTGTCTTCAGAGGCATCATTAAGAACCGGGCAAAAGACGGTACGCACTACTGGGTTGATGCAACCATCGTACCTGTACAGGACGAGAATGGGCAGATCACAAAATATATCGGAGCTCGTTATCATATTACGAATGAGGCGATGGCTATTGATCTATACAATCGTCAGGCAAGTAAAATGAACTGGCCTTTGTTAAGTACAAAAGACATTCCTGCCGGTCACATGAATGGGCACAAGGTGGCAATCAATGGTCATGAACCCCAAAATGCATAAGGATGAGCTCTAAAATTAAAATCATCCTGGCGGCTTGTATCCTTATCTCATCGCAAGCCCACGCACAGGAAAGCTACTGGATGAAACCTGACAGCTTGTTCAAGTTTGTTCAGCCCACTGCTCAATTGCAACTTTGGGGAACTTATTCAATGGGAGAGAAAACCAGGAAGGTTACCAATGGTCCTCTCGAGCCCGTTGAGGATCGTCTTGGCTTCCTCATCCGTCGTGCACGTTTTGGATTTAAAGGCAAACCGTATAAGAAGCTTAGCTATAATGTTACTGTACAGTATGACAATCTTGGAAAAGATAAGTTCAGCGCAGTGCGAGGAAGCACCAATACGGGGACTCTTGGTATACTTGATGCGTATGTAAGCTGGCAGCTCACACAAAACGAATTGCTGTACGCGACGACCGGATACTTTCAACCGCAGATCAGCCGCGAGTGTATCACAGGTGACCTTCTTGTGAACTCACTCGACAAGTCACCTTCACAGACCTACATCCGTCAGCACATCGACGGAAAGAATTACGGACGCGCTGTGGGTTTAAATCTTGGTGGTATGAAGCGCAAAGGGACGATAACACTCGGATACAACGTTGGTATCTTCAACAATACCAGTACGGCTACCGATGCAGGTCCTGAGACATCAGGATACTACTGGAGCCCACTCACTGTTGAGCGCCTGACGGTGACGATTGGCGACCCCGAAACAAAAACGTATTCGATCAACTACGACGCAAACAATTATTACAGCAAGCGCAAGGGTATCACGTTTGGTGGTTATGCTACGCAGCAGGGCCACACCGATATCTTCAAATCAAATACTGCAATCGGATTTGATGTTCTGTTGAACTACCAGGGCTTGAATCTCGACGGAGAGTGGAGCATCCTGGAACGTCACACCGAAGCGGGTGACTTCAACTCTCAAACAGGTCACATCCGGGCGGGATACAATATCGTAATTGGCAAGAAGTATTTCCTTGAGCCGATGTTCATGGCTATGGCATTCCATGGTGATGATGGAGCACAGTTTTCAGGAACCGACCGTCAGTTTGATGCCGGTGTGAACTGGTACCTCAATAAAAAATCATGTAAGCTCAGCGCTCACTACTGCTGGCAGGAAGGTAACGGCAACAACGGATACACTGATGGTGTTACCTTTCAGAAAGGAAACTTCGCAGCACTGGCGCTTGTGCTCCTGATGTAGGCCATACTCATCTTAAGGAATTAATCGACGTGGATCTACCTGACGGAATTAAGGAATCTGCGCGTAAGGTCTTCTAAATGACAAAACTCTCGCAGCAATTGGTACGCCGTTGCTGCGAGAGTTTTATCATTTATGACCTCAGCTCATGACTTCGTATAATGTCAAAGCTGCTGCTTTGTTCTTCAGTTTGATTTCACCCAGCGACTGACAGTCGAAAGAGTTTTTGATTTTGTTGTAGGCATCTTCCGTGATAACGATCTGTCCTTCACCTGCGACAGATTGCAGCCGTTGAGCTGTATTAACCATGTCGCCTACAACCGTATAATCAAGTCTGCGCAATGATATGGCGCCAATGTTTCCGCTGATTGCTTCGCCGCTGTTGATACCGATGGCAACCTTTGGCGAGAAGGATAGCTGGCTGGGTAATGTGTTGATCTTATCCCGGATGTTCAGGCTCGCGTCGATAGCACGATCCAAGTGATAATCACCTTTGAATACCGCCATCACACAATCGCCCATGAACTTATCCACAATGCCGCTCTGCGCGATGATCTCCTTAACCATTACATCGAAGTAGCCATTCAGCATGCGCACCACAGTATCGGCCGGCTCACGCTCGCTGATGGCTGTAAAGCCACATATGTCTATGAAGACCACCGTGGCATCGATCGTTTCATTTGCTGAAACAGAGGCTTCATACTCGCGGCTACCCATGAAGTGAAGTACATTCTGATCAACATACATCTTCAGAATGTTATTCTCTCTGATCGCCTGCAAGGTCGATTTGATCTGGTTCACATGCCTGATGGTCTTTTCCATGGTCACCTCAAGGTCCTCGAAGTTTACGGGCTTGGTGACAAAGTCGAATGCACCGCGATTCATAGCCGTACGGATGTTTTCCATGTCGCCATAAGCAGATACGATCACCGTCTTGCTGAGCGGTGAAAGCTCATTCAGCTTCGACAGCAAAGTAAGGCCGTCCATCTCCGGCATATTAATATCGCTGAGCACAAGGGCAATATCAGGATGCTCTTCGATCTTCTTCAGTGCATCAACGCCGTTGGTCGCGAATACAAACTCATAATGCGACTCGCGAATCTGCCGCCTGAACTTCTGTCTGATGAGAGATTCGAGGTCTGTCTCGTCATCGGCCACCAAAATCTTCGTCATCAACTATTAAGGTTTAGCTTTTCCTTTAAGAGAGTAAAATCAACGGGCTTTGTCAGAAAATCATCAGCACCCAGCGACTTAGCCATGTTAAAATTTTCGGCATCGCCATAGGCGGTAATCATCATCACAACAGGAGGCGGCTTCATGTAAGTCCTCTTTACCTCGACGAGCAATTGCAATCCGCTCATGCCAGGCATATTAATGTCGGATAATATCAACAATGCCTCGTGATTCCAGCGCTGCAGTAATTCAAGAGCGTCCTCGCCCGAGAAGGCAAAGGCAAACTCCACGCGTTTATCACGAATTTCCTTTCTGAAGCGTTGCTCAAACAAAACCTTGACGTCCTGCTCGTCGTCAACCACGAGTATTTTCATTTATTAAAACGTTTGGTAGTACAATGATGAATGTAGTGCCCTCTCCCATTTTCGTTTCCACCTTAAGTTCGCCTCCATGTCCTTTGGTGACAATCTCGTAGCTCATGCTCAATCCAAGGCCCGTGCCTTTGCCTGAGGGCTTCGTTGTAAAGAATGGCTGAAAGATCTTGTCCAGTACCGACTGTGGGATACCTGTACCGTTGTCGCTCACGCGTATCTCGACGTTGTCGGACACCTTGTGCGTGCTTACCGTCACCGTTGGCTCATACTTAATGCCGTTGACAAGCTGGCCATTCAACTCCGACCTCTTCTCTGCAACGACATAGAATGCATTGGTAATCAGGTTGAGGATAACTCGTCCCAAATCCTGCGATACAACATTTATTTTACCCACAGCAGGATCAAATTCAGTCTTCATACTGGCGTTGAAGGATTTGTCTTTTGCCCTTAAGCCGTGATAAGCAAGACGCAGGTATTCGTCGGCTATCGCGTTGATATCCGTTGGCTCTTTTGTTCCTGAGCTTGTTCTTGAATGCTGCAGCATTCCTTTCACGATAGCATCTGCCCGTCTGCCGTGGTAACTTATTTTCGACTCGTTATCTGCGATGTTTTGTGCCAGCTCTTTCACGTGATCGAAGTTGCCCGAAGCGATTTCTTCGTTCATCTCCTCGAGCAGTTCTCTGTTGATCTCTGAAAAGTTATTTACAAAGTTCAACGGGTTCTGGATCTCATGGGCGATACCCGCAGTGAGCGCACCCAGGCTCGCCATCTTCTCTGATTGAACAAGTTGTGCCTGTGTCTCCTTCAGGTGTGTATATGCTTTTTCAATCTCGCGTGCCTGCTTCAATTCTTTCTGCCTGCTTCGCTCCCGTTCCCTTGCCTTGATGCTGCTTCGTATTCCCTTGTCACCAACATAAACAACGCCGATAAACGTGAGGCAGTAGCTCACGTAAGCCCACCAGGTCTGCCACCAGGGAGGATGAATGGTGATGTGAATCGACTTGCCTTCTTCATTCCATATGCCATACGCATTGGAAGCGCGAACCATGAAATCGTACTCGCCCGGATCGAGGTTTGTATACGAGGCAAAGTTCCGGTTGTCGTATACCCAGTCTTTGTCATAGCCCTTGAGCATGTGGGCGTACTGATTCTTTTTTGGATTGGCAAAGTGTAATGCAGCAAATTCAAAGCTCAGGTTGTCTTTGTTGTAGGGGACTTCAAGGCGCGTTGCATTTTCCAGGCCACCGGTCAAATGAACCTCGTCGTCGGGTGCAAGCACCGATTTGTTTGACACCAACAAATTAGAAAACACTACGATGGGGGGAGTTTTGTTCGCTGCAATACTTGTAAAAGTTGTGAGTCCATGATCGCCGCCAAAATAAAATCTGCCGTCTGAACCTTTGGCGGCCGTAAGGGTCAGAAATAAATCACCGCCCAGGCCATCCGTGGAATTGTAGTTGATGAACGTAACTTTTCCAAGCTTTTCGTTAGGCACCATTTGGGAGATGCCATTTTGCGTAGCCACCCAAAGCTCGTCGTTGTCACCTTCGAGAATACCACTGACTATATTTGCCGGAAGTCCATCGAGCTCACTATAATTTGTAAATGTGTGCTTCTGGTCGTCAAACTTACTGAGTCCGTTTTGGGTCGCCAGCCAGATATTCCCACGTTTGTCCCGAAAAATGTCGTTAACCTGATTGCTTGCCAGTGAGTTGACATCGTCAGATTTGTAGACGAAGCTTTCAGCTTTTTTTGCCGCGAGGTCAATTCTACTGACGCCGGTACCCGTAGTGCTAACCCATATGTATTTATCGGTTATTTCTACATCCTGAATATTACTGTTTCCAATCATCACTTCATTCTCTCCTGGAGCCAGTGACTGATCAATGGAAGTCAGAATACTTTCATCGCGTATCTTTAATAAAGCGATCCCATAGAGACCAATCTGATCGGGAGGTGATTCGTTCCAGTTGTCATATGAATGACTGTCATCAGACGTATAGCGCAACAAGTAGGAACCTGTCTCAAGCTTGATGGGTGCAACTGCCACTCTATTTTTGAGTGAACCGCCAGCATGGCGTGAATTTTCAAAAGTGGGGAACGACCACAGTGTATCGTGCTGAAGGGTCTCAATCCAGCCAAGGTCGGCCGGGCCGAGATAGTCTGCTTCACCAGTTGCAACAACGACGTAAGTACCCGCTTCAGGGATGTCAATTTTGAGTGTCTTGTCCTCAATGTTTTTTACCTGATCGATCTTTCCAATCAACGCTTCGCTGACGACTAATTTATCGAGCGAGGCCAATAATGAGGTCGGGTAATGCTTTGCGTCTCTGGCCACGATCCTTTCAAAATTTCCGGTAGCAGGGTCTAAGATGCAAAGTCCGCTGTTTGTACCAACCCAGAGTCGGTGGTCTTTGTCTTCGCGGATTACGCGAATCACATTCCCGGAAATAGAAGATGGAGACTTCGGGTCATAACCATAACGGACGATTTCACGATAGTCCTTGTCTAACCTGATAAGGCCATCTCCAAAGGTTCCCAGCCATACACTGCCATCACTCCCTTCTGTGAGTCCTCTCACCGAGCCGCCGAAACGGTCATTAACAAATTTCAAAGGGATCTTTTGAAATACACGTGTGGACGGGTCATAAACATTTAGTCCGGTTCCCCGAATACCAACATAGATCACACCCGGTTTCGTCGCTGACGCAGCCATGCCAAAAATGCTGTTGGCACTGATGCTTGCCGGATTGTTTTCTTCATGAACAAAGACCGAAAATGATTTGTTTACCTGATCATGCTTAAGAACTCCGTTTTCCAATGAACCGAACCAAAAGATGCCGCTCTTATCAACTACCAGGCTTGTGATGGTAAGATTCCATCCACGTCCAGGAAACCTAAGCAGCCCCGCAATTGCGATTTCTTCATAAGCGTCGGAGCCATTCGGAAATTTCAGCATACCATGCCAGTTGTTTACGACCCAGACATTGCCCGAAGGATCACGCACAATATTGTTAACAAGACTGTTGTTGTCCAACATCGACTCTGTATAGGACTTAATGGTTTTTAAATCTCCGGTTTCAGGATAATATTTATACAAACCATTCCGGCTCGCTATCCATACCACGTCATGTTCATCGATGTAAAGAGCTGTGATTACATTTTCTACGGTATTATATCCAGCCGGACGTGGGGTCTCTTTTAACATTACCTTTCTAAATCCCTTCGCCCCAGCCGGCATATGCATGAGTCCAAATGCAGTTGATGAAGACCAGATTCCTCCCTTCGAATCTTCGGCGATGGCAAGCGTGAGACCAGAGTGCACCGCGCGTGGATCTAGCTGCGGGACATCAGAGACTGCAGACTTCCATACATCGGTCGCCTGGTCATATTGCGCTAATTCGATATCTCGGGTTCCCGCCCAAAGCCTTCCCTGAGAGTCGCGAAAGGTGGTATAAACCAACGCATCAAACCCTGCTATGAGATTAAACTCTCTGGCGAACTCGTAGTTTTTGAATAATCCCGTCTTACGATCAAGAACGGAAACTCCAGCGCCGTGTGACACCCATAGGTTATGGTTACTGTCTTCCGAAACATGAAATACAACATTGTTGACGATGGAGGTCGGTTGATTGAGGACGTGCTTATAAGTTTGGAACCCATAACCATCATACTTCTGCAACCCGTTGTTGGTGGAAAACCACATGAACCCATAACTGTCCTGGAAAACGCTGTGCACGATCGCCGATGCCATGCCATCGGGCGCGGAAAGGTAAGACACATCGATCGTGGTCTGTGCCGGAATCTGAGCACAGATGGAACTACCCATCAAGACAAGTGAAATAAAGAAAGCGCAGACCAGCAAACGCGGCAACTGCCTGGGGGCTCGGGATCTGCACATAAGTTTAGGGGGCCTGGGATTTGCCACCTAAGAAGCATATTTATCCGATGAGAACCTATAGCCCGACCCTGATAATGTAAAATCCGGGAGAGTGACTCAATATTCTCACCCGCACAACGAAGCAACTGATGCGCCCTGATTCACTAGTTAACTGCACAAATTAGGGAATACAAAAAGGGAATATAGGGAATGGTCCCGATTTGTGGCCATGCGCTCTTCTCCACCTTTGTATCGTGCAACGCAGCAACCAGACGACGCTCACCAGCGCCGCCAACAGCTGCGAGCACAAACATCAATAACAATAAAAACTAAAAAAATGAAAACGATCAGTCTGATTGCTGTCATCGCGCTGATGACCTCCCTCTCTGTGACGCGCTCTATGGCGCAGTCAACAGGAACAACAAAAACGATAACCATGAAGAGATATATGGTTGAGCGCTCCTTTCCCAACGGGTTGATGGTACCCATTAACGAAGAAGGAAGTAAACTTTGTCTTACCGTTGTATCAAAGAATCTGGAAGACAATGTAACGTGGGTACACTCCTATGTAACGCCCGACAAAAAGAAAAGCTACTGCATATACGATGCACCTTCGCCTGAAGCTATTCGTAAGTCGGCCGAGAAGACCGGCTTGCCAGTTGGCGCTATAGTCGAGGTTATGGTGCTTGATCCTTACTTCTATAAATAGAGATAGTATGAAAGTGTGAGAGTGAAATTCGTCGCTCTCACACTTTCCTCATTCAAAGTTCAAGCTCACTCTGCTTCTTCCACCGGCGCTGCATTCAAACCAATGTCGCCCGCAGCAACTACAGCATTGCCAAGCTTCACTCTTACATTAGCATCATAGGCGCTTAGCCCGTCGAAGAATGTCTCGTCTTTAATTGTGAAATACTTGTAGGTTGCAAATCCACCGGATTCGCCATTAACGTTGTCCAATGCCTTGCTTACGGTGGTCGAACCATCGACGAGCGCGCCGCTGTATATTTCAGAGGCGTACTCTGTTTCAGGATCGGTGTTGTACAACCCCATCTGCACCAGGGTCACAGTCGAGCTGTATTTGAAGAAAACGATACGGCCATGGATGTTGACGCCACCTGGATCGGCCGAACCCAGCGTATAAGCTTTATAGGTGGTAACCGTACCGCCACCCGGCATAGCGCTTGTATTGGGCTCAAAGTATTCCTGCTCGCAGGATGACAGGAGACCGGCGATTGCCAGTGCTGCGATAATAATAAGTGCGCGCATGATGATATTGATTTTCATGAGTCGATCCGATTAGAAGTTAAACATGAGACGACCGTAATAGTA
Organism: Chryseolinea sp.; assembly: GCA_049840655.1. GTDB lineage: Bacteria > Bacteroidota > Bacteroidia > Cytophagales > Cyclobacteriaceae > Chryseolinea. Next base: position 67,076 of record JASGJX010000025.1, on the reverse strand, counting down.
GGCTCCATTGGATCCCTGCTGATTGTTTGAATACAGGTAGAATCCCTGGTTCTCAGAACGCAGTACATCCGGATAGTTGTCGAAAATATTGCTACCTCCAACTGAAAGCTTAATGTTCTTCGAGAGGTTGTAATTAAAGCTCAGATCAAAGATCCACTGGGGCGTAAACTTCTGATCGTAGTAGTTACCCTGATCATCGCTCGACACTGATAACTCAGTTACTGATCCAAAGTATGTGCCGCGGAACATCGTTGAAAACTTTCCCTTTTGATAAGTGATCGAACCGATGAACTTCTGACGAGGTGTACCTGTCTCGAACTGACCAACTACATCGCGGCTGAGATATTTGTCGACCAGTTCATCCGGTGTAAGGTTCTCAACGTTAAGATCGAGCGGCTTGCGATTGACGATCTCATTTTGCGCAAAGATGGCGGCCAGGTTGAAAGTAAGACCCGAGTTCGCTGTAAGACTCATCGCATAGCTGCCGACGAGTTCGATGCCACGTGTGCGTACATCGGCACCGTTGACAAAGAATTGAGCTTCTCCTCCACCGATTACTTCGTCGTAGTTGTTTCCGACTTCACTAGCATTAAAATAGCTGGTGCGGAAGATGCGATCGTCGACATCGATCTGGTAGGCATCGGCCGTGATCTCAAATCCTACGAGTGGTTGAAACGTCAGACCCAGTGAGTATGTACGTGACTCTTCCTGTTTCAGCTGTTTGATTCCCAATACACGGGCAGCCGTACTGTTAGTTGGATACGTTGTGACATCCAACGGCTGGGGTATGCCATTTTGATCGGGTACGAATGCTGTGGCCGTATGCGTATAGTTCAGCTCCTGGAGCGATGGTGCACGAAAGCCCGTAGCCGCAGAACCGCGCAATGAAAGTTTGTCGGTGATGCTGTAGCGTGCTGAAACCTTACCGATGGAGACAGCGCCAAAGTCAGAATAGTTCTCAAATCGCACAGCACCTGTTACCAGTAACTTTTCGGTTACGTCGAGCTCTGCATCGAGGTAGGCGCCCATCGTCGTTCTGAATTCGTCGCGTTCATTCTTGGGACCAAAGCCTGCGAAGCACTGGCAGTTCGCTGACAATGATTTTACGGTAACCTCCTGGCCTGAATAAACTGTCAGAGGGTTTCCATTCTCATCCACGATAGGCGCGCTGCTGGCATCCTGTAATGGCATGCCGTCGGGACCGATCAAAAAGCCATCCTCGATAACTGTGAGCACGCCGGCATCACCGTATGTGTAGGACTCCTCCTGGCCTTTTTCTATTGCATAATTCTCGATGCGCATTTCAGCTCCGAAGGCAATGTTCAAACCGTGCAACACGTCGGGAAATGATCTTGAGAAATCGAGGTTAGTGCTGTTCTGGGTAAACTGATGAACACCGAGGAACATGTTCACCGGCGAGAGGGCACCGAGTGATGCATTAAATGTATTGGCCATACCGATACGCATTCTGCTCTTGCCAAATGTATTGCTGAAGTCAACGTTGAATTCGCCGACTTTACTGCGTACTCCGATAGTCGTTGAGATGTCCGCGGTGTTTGACGTCATCTGAGGTCTGAATCCATTAGGATACAGCAGGTAATTGAAGCGGTCGGTTTGTGATGGTCGTCTGAAGTAGCAGGAAAATCCTTCCAGGAATTTATAAGAGGCACCACCAAAAGCATAGATCGTTGTATTCTCATTCAGATCGTAGCCAGCGTTGTAGAACATGCTTCCCAACGTGATGGCTGGCATACCGGCATATACTGCGAAGTCTTCACGCTCGAGGCCCCGTGTCTCGCATAAGGCCATCCATGGTCGACAGAGATGCTGCCAGCGACTCGTTGCCTGACGCCTGAGCGTCGATAAGCTCCGGGTTAGTTATTACCGGGATTGCCATTCTTATCAGTTCGCTGATTGAGAAGATAAGTATCATCATAGAAACCCCAATCGTTGATAAAAGGACGCAGTGTGTTACGCCTTTGCGATACCTGTCCCGATACGTTGAAGAATCCCTTCGACCCAATATCAAAACCCATAGTTTGCATCGAGCTGGTAATTCAATCCATCAGGCTTGCCGGATTCGGTGAGAGCGGCAGGCTGGCCGTTAACAGTTGTACATGAAGCATCGAGTCCATTGCCTGAGTTCAGATAACCTCCACCGGTAAGGCTACCCGTCAGCTTGCCGGTACTCTTTCTTAAGAATGATGTTGACTACGCCGGCAACTGCATCGGATCCGTATTGCGCCGCAGCGCCATCACGAAGGATCTCCACCTTCTCGATGGCAGACGCAGGAATGGTCATCATGTCCACAGAGGTGAGAAGGACTTCCTACTGCGGTGCCGGTGATGAGCAACGCTGATGTATGCCGTCGCTTGCCGTTGATCAGTACAAGTATTTGATTCGGGGCCATGTTTCTCAACTGGACCGGATCGACGTGTGAGTCGAGGTCACCACCCTGTGACCGCACGGCATTGAAGCTTGGCGCTACAACAGCGAGCATCTGTGCCAGGTCCATCTGCGGCATGTCGCCCATGATGTCGGCGATGGAGATCACATCAACAGGAACCGTTGACTCCAGGACTGTACGGCCAACGTTACGGGTACCTGTAACTACAAGTTCGCCCAATTCGCTATAGGATTCAGCCATCTTCACATCGAGTGTGGTCGAGTTGCCTACGGATATCTCCTGCGTTTGAAGACCAATAAAACTAAACACAAGGATATCCGATCCGGTAGCCTCCAGTGAGATAAATACCCTTTTCATTTGTAACAGTACCCCTGGCGGTATTTCCCTTTACAAAAACATTCAAGCCCGCGATAGCTTGTCCGTCGGTAGAGGTCGTGACTTTTCCGGTGACTGTTTTAAGCTGTGCGTTTGCGGCTTGTCGCAGCGATAAGGCACAATACCGATTACGAATGAAGTTGTTTTAAGTAAAGACCAATTCATTTTCATGATGGTTTGTTAGAGTTTAGACAATGCACTCCCCTTCCGTTCATTTTTCAATGACGGCAACGGCAGTAGCAAACAATACAAATCCGCACCACCTCATGAATGAAGTGTGGGATCTTCGAATCCGGTCGGTGCCGGTACTGCGAACAATTACATTTTGATGATGCCCAGGTTATGGGCAGAGACTAAGGAGAATGGTAGTGGGTCTGCATGAGTATTAGTTGGTTTAGGTTATGAGGTAGGCGTGTAGGTCGGATGATGATGTACCGGCGATAAATGTATCCGTGATGAACGTCGTATCACCGATAGATAAAGCACCAACGATAGATGCAGTATCATCACAGAAGGAGACAATCCCGGATTGACGGAGTGACAGGCAACAAAACACGTTCGTAAACGTGCATGCATCAAATCGCATGGACAAAATACCAGTAGGCATTAGCTCACAGGTTTAGGTCGGCCATCGAACTTACCGAAATAAAATACCGATTCAAAGCGCAGTAATTGATATTTTAATGAATGAACAAACACTCAATCAAAATATAATTCTGTTACAACTCATTCTCATCCGTTTGAAACAGAATTGCAAACGAGTGCCATTGCAATGAGCACTGCGGAAAGATTTTTAAAAGAAGACAGGAAATAATTGAATGGCGTCACGTACTGCGACACAGCTACGCAGAGAATGCGTTACGGATCTGATCGGCGATAGACTTCAACTCTTCCTGGGCTGGCTTTAGTTTCGGCCGCGTAAAATTCAAATCGTCGGCGCTGTTCATCGGGATAAGATGAACATGCGTATGAGGAACTTCCAATCCAACTACCGAAACGCCTATACGCATGCATGGAACTACCTTTTCTATCGCCATTGCTACCCTTTTGGCAAAAAGATGCAGTGTCGAAAGGGTGGTATCATCAAGTTCAAAAATATAATCCACTTCCTTCTTCGGAACTACGAGTGTATGTCCCAGCACCAGTGGATTGATATCCAGAAAGGCAATACAATTTTCGTCTTCAGCCACGATGTGGGCTGGTATCTCGCGACGAATGATCCTGGTGAATATTGAAGCCATTGATTAGCGACTTACGCCGATATCTCCATCACTTCAAACTCAATCTCTCCGGCTGGAGTAGTGATCTTTGCCACGTCTCCAATTTTCTTGCCAAGCAACCCTTTGCCTATGGGCGACATGGTTGAGATCTTACCTGCCTTCAGATCAGCCTCTTCTTCAGAAACCAAAGTGTAGGTAACTTTAGCGTTGTTCTTTTTGTTCTTGATCGTAACGCGCGACAGAATAGATACCTTCGATGTATCTATGTTGGTCTCATCCAGCAGACGGGCATTGGAGACCAGATCTTCAAGCTGAGCGATCTTTGCCTCAAGATGTCCCTGAGCGTCCTTCGCAGCATCGTATTCAGCATTTTCACTAAGATCGCCTTTGTCTCGTGCTTCAGCAATCTGGTGTGCTATATCGGCACGTCCTTTCGTCTTGAGTTGACTCAATTCACTCTTCAATTTTTCCAGGCCGTCTTTAGTATAATACGAAATCTTCTTGCTCATGATCACCAATAAATTAATGTCTGGTTTAGTGCGCCACTCAAGGACTGTGCCATTCGGCGGCGACAAAAAAAGAAACAACGGCCTCATACCTGAGACCGTTGCCTTGAACAAAGGTAATACTTAATTGCTTTTATGCAAAAATGACGTTTGCACCGTCTTTGCGAATCGCGGGGTGCAAGCACGCTTACATTCCCACCAATTCAGGAAGACTGGCCTTGAGTTGTGAAAGGATCTCGTCGTCGAAGCGCGCCAGGTACAGTGTTTTTACTTTTGAAAGCTGCTCTACCGTAAGCCCTTTGGCTCCGCGCAAATCGGCCTTGTAGAGACTAACATTCTCAAAATCTGCTCCCATCAGATAACAGTTTCGCAGATTGGCTTCCATGAGGAAGGCATTGTTGAACGTTGCTTTGATCAGAAATGCGTTTTCAAAATTGGCTTTGATCAGAAAGGCATCGCGGAAGTTAGCACCGCTTGCATACGCTCCCTTAAGATTAGCCTGGTTGAGATTCGAATTCTCAAAGTTCGTTTGATTGAGTCGCGCGTTTTCCATCACGACTTCAATCAAGGAAGACTGTGAAATGTTTGCAGAGTTGATGTTCGAGCCTGCCAGGTTAACGTAGTTCAGGTTCGTTCGCGGTAAGTGACAGTTCACGAGATTGATCTCATGAATTTTGTGACGATTCAGTCGCTTGATATTACCCACCGTACGAAAGGCTGCTTCTTCGGACTCCCACAAACGGAAGTCATCAATTTCGTCTTTGTAGGTTCTGATGCGGCGGCGAATTTCACCATTGTGATTTAGCCAGAATATGAGGATACCGATGATGGCAATGTCGAAGATCATGCCGTGCGCTTCCGCAAGGATCTGAGGAATGAATGAGTCAAACTCATTCATATAATAAGGGAGGCTCAGGCCAACGACAAGAAATGTGATTACAATGAGTACCAGAGTAGACGTAAGTAAAGGCTTCTCAATGATTGCATTGAAAAGCTCCTTTAGCTTCTTCATTCGCTGTTGCACGTAGCGCATATGAGCAGACTGCTTTCTTTAAAGATCAGGACTGCGAAAGCAGTTTTATCTTGTTAATCAAAGCTACGTTTATTTTCACATGTGATTCAAACGTCCAGCCTGCAATGTGGGGGGTGAATATTACATCGGGTCGTTTGCGTAAAAAATCAAAACTGGCAGCCTGTTCTGGTGTGAGCCGGTCCAGTTTCTCATTTTGAAGCACATCTAACACGGCACCACGGAGCAGTTGCTGTTGTAGAGCTTCTGCCACAGTCCGCATTTCAACAATCTCGCCGCGCGCTGTATTGGCAAGAATTATCGGCTTTCGGAATCGCCTCAAATAATCCAACGTCACCAGGCCCCTGGTTTCCGGGGTGAGCGGAATATGCAGACTCAAAATATCTGCGTTTTCCCAAATCTGGTCCATTGTGGATTCCTTGCAAAAGGCGTCCGAATAGGTGGTTTTGTATTTGTCGTATGCGATAATGTTACATCCAAAGCCTGACAATCTTTGCGCAAAGGCCCTGCCCATGTTGCCATAACCTATGATTCCGATTGTCTTTGACATCAGTTCTTCGCCCCGGTTGGCTTCGCGCTCCCATTGCATTTGCCTCACCTGGGCATCGGCTCTCGGTATGTTGCGCATGAGGCTCAGCAGTGCTCCTACGGTGTATTCGCCGACTGCATCTCGATTTCCTTCGGAGGCGTGGAGCACTGCTATGTTGTGGCCGCGGAGGTAATCGAGGTCAAGATTATCTAATCCGGCGCCTGCCCGGCCGATGAAACGAACTGATGGTGACGGCCCCAGCAGGTCGCCATCGATGATTGTTTTACTTCTTACAATGAGTCCATCGTAGTTCGACGCAATCTCTTTGATGCGGGCTCTGTTGATGTCGGGTTGATAATCAACCTTCCATCCAATTTCCTCCAACATAGAGAAAAGACTCTCATGCATCGGATCTATTACCAGGCAAACTCGTGAACTCATTAAAGCATGAAATGAACTGTGATAAAATAAACCGTCAAACCTAAAAGGTCATTGGTCGTTGTAATGAACGGACCCGCAGCCAGCGCCGGATTGAATCCCGCCTTACTTAGTATCAATGGTGTAACGGTACCTATAAACGACGCGAACAGAATAACGCTGAACAAGGCGATCGACACCACGAGTGAGAGTTCGTACTCACCAAACAGTACAACGTTAGCGGCGAATACGAGGCCAGACAATACAATGCCATTCAGCAAGGCAACAAAGAATACTTTCAGGAGTCGTTTCCAGAGTCCTTCATCAACGAAGTCGGGATTGGCGAGACTTTGAACGATCAATGACGAAGACTGAATTCCGACATTGCCGCCGGTTGCCTGAATCAAAGGCGTGAAGAAGGCGATCGCTGTAATGCGTACCAGTTCAGCTTCAAACAAACCCATGAACTTTGCATTCATGAGACCACCAAAGATACCGATCAGCAACCACGGCAGACGTGCGCGACTGTTACGCCACACGCTATCATCTTCTTCGACCTGTTCACTGATACCGGCCATAGCCTGACGTTCGGCCTCCGCCTGTTCTGTGATCACATCGACAATATCATCGATAGTGATACGTCCGACGAGTTTACCCTGAACGTTCACTACCGGAATTGATTCAAGGTCATACTTCTTCATCAACTCTGCGACGTCGGTATCCTCCAGATACGTTTCAACGGCAACACCACCCTTCTCGGTGATATCACCGACTATAGTCTTGGCATCTTTAAGAATCAAATCCTGCAGAGCAACTCTTCCCAACAAAATATCATTTTCATCGACTACATATATCGCATAAAAACGATCGACACTTTCAGCCTGCTTTCTGATCTCCTCAATACATTCAACAACCGTCCAGTAGTAACGGGCTTTGATAAGCTCCTTCGCCATCAAACCACCGGCGACGTTCTCTTCGTAACGCAGCAGTTCTGTTACCTGTATCTTGAGTTCGGTATCGAGACCGGACAGCACCTGCTCGCGTTCCTTAATGGGAAGTTCATTGAGGATATCGGCTGTATCATCTGATGCAAGCTGATTGAGAAGTACAATTACTTCGGATGGTGGATATGCTTTGAGGAAACGCTTTCGTGTGTCAGGATCGAAATCACGTACGACCTCGGCCTGCACTTCGATCGTTAGCAGATCCATTACATACTTGGCTTCATCGGGATTAAACTCATTAAGCAATCCCGTGATGTCGGCGGGCTTGACATCTTCAAGTATCTTTTTGATGAAATCACTTTGCCGTTGATCCAATGCCTCCTGGAAGCGATCACGGAATTCTTTCGTCAACTCAAATTCAACCAGCGGCTCCTCCACGACTTTGTTCGATTATCAAAGTGAGTGATACAAATTGTTCGACGGACAATTGCTCAGCGCGCTTGTCCATTATTTCAAGAGCTGAAATTTCGGCTGGCAAATTTAGATTTTTTAATGCGTTGCGCAAGGTCTTGCGTCTCGTATTGAAGGCCTGCTTGACCACGCGAAAGAACAGCACTTCATCACATGCTAAACGCTTTACATCATTGCGTTCAAGTCTGATAACTGCCGACATCACTTTCGGCGGAGGAGTAAAAACACCCGGAGGAACTTTGAACAGGTATGTTATCCTGAAGAATGCTTGCAGCAGTACGGATAAGATTCCATAAGTCTTTGATCCATGCGAGGCGGCAAGACGATCAGCAACTTCTTTCTGAAGCATGCATACAACCTGATCAACCCTGTCTCGGTTTTCCAGTACTTTAAAGAATATCTGTGACGATATGTTATACGGGAAGTTTCCGATCACTGCGAATCGATCGGGGAAGATAGAAGTCCAATTAGCCTCCAGCACATCGCCCTCAATGATTCGTCCATCCAGGGATGGAAAATGTTGTTTCAGATAAGCTATAGATTCACGATCGATCTCTGCTACACGCAGGTCGATTTCATCGCGACCAGTTAAATAACGCGTAAGTACTCCCATGCCCGGACCAATTTCCAGCAGGGGCATTGGTCTTGTCTGGATGTTGAGACCATCGACAATCCGCCGTGCTATCTGCTGGTCGTGCAGGAAGTGTTGTCCTAAAGATTTTTTGGGTCTGACCTTGTTCATAAAGCGCCTTACGACACATAGGGCACAATCTACAAGGAACAGATAGATATTTTCGCTAAATCGCCAAGATATTGAACACAGATCATGACGCAAGCAATCAAGCCGCGCATTGGAATTACTCTCGGTGATGTAAATGGTATTGGACCAGAAGTAGTCATCAAGGCCCTGGCCGACAACCGTGTACTGAACATGATAACTCCCGTGGTCTATGGATCCACGAAAGCAATCTCTTTCTATAAGAAGCAACTCAATATTGAAGAGCTTCATTATAGTCAGGTAAGAAATAAGGGGCAGCTTTCACCGAAGACGATTAACGTCGTGAATTGCTGGGAAGAGTCGTTGGAGATCACTCCTGGCAAGGCCTCAGCTCAGTCGGGCAAGGCTGCGCTGATCGCTCTCAAGCAGGCATGTGAAGAGCTTAAAGATGGAAGCATTGACGCATTGGTTACTGCGCCCATTGACAAAAATACGATCCACAGCGACGAGTTTCCCTTCACCGGGCATACAGAATTCCTCACGCAGTATTTCGGCGCAACGGATAGCCTGATGTTCATGGTGAGTGACACCCTTAAAATTGGCCTGGTCACAGAACACATTCCGATTAAAGATGTTGCTTCCGCTGTAACCAAAGAGAAGATCGAAGCAAAGCTTGCGATCATGGAACGTTCATTGAAGAAAGACTTCGCTATTGGCAAACCAAGGATAGCGGTACTCGGTCTGAATCCTCATGCGGGAGACAATGGGCTGATCGGTCAGGAGGAAGAAACCGTTATTAAACCTGCCATTGCAGATAGTCGAAATAAGGGCAGATTGACGTACGGGCCCTTTCCGGCAGACGGCTTCTTTGCGTCGGGTAATTATGCCAAATACGATGCTGTTTTGGCTATGTATCACGATCAGGGCTTGCTGCCATTTAAGACCATCGCTTTTGAAGATGGTATAAATTTCACGGCCGGGCTGGGTGTCGTTCGCACTTCGCCGGATCATGGCACTGCCTATTCTCTGGCGGGTAAGAACCTGGCGAGCGAGTTATCCACGCGTACAGCTATATTTCGGGCTGCCGACATCTTCAAGAGCCGGAACGAACCTTTGGCAGAGAAATGAGTTAATTCATAGCAGTTTCATCCCTTGTGCCGATCGTCATGTGGGGATTGTGTTTTTAGTCCTGATATTTAAGTTAGTTGACATGGATATCGTTACGAAGAAACAACTAAACATCCTCATCCAGCTTGCTGAAGCGGACAAGCATTTCGCGAAAATTGAGCGCGACATGATATTCCGTATAGCAAAGGAGCGCAAGTTTCCGGAAGAGGACGTGAACGAGCTCATCCGCAATCCCCAGCCCATAGATTCGCTGGGTGCACTGTCACTGGACCAGAAATTTGACTACCTCTGGTCGGCTATCGAAATGGTTTTCGCTGACCAGAACGTTTTTGAGAGCGAAGTAATCTTCTGCAAGAACATAGCCATCAAATTGGGCTTCAAAAAGGGCATAATCGACTATTTTATTGAGCATTACGGGAATAAATCGACCCATGAGTTCAAGGAAGCGGCCCTTGCGGAGTACATCTGAGTCGCAACCGGATCACATCTTAATCGCAACCTGATTCATCAGGTCCCTCCTTTTTCGTCAGCTTTTTGAGTTTTCTGATTAATTCTCCTAAATTTGCCGACTAATTTTTAACGCCCGGTCAGGGTTTAGAGGGTTGGGGGCTTACCGTATAAATATTGTCGGCCTGAGCAACAAGGTCCACCAGTTTCAGTATGAAATTGGCAAAAGTTTGTTCGAGGAGTACGGTACAGACATGGTTTCGGACGGCTCGTTCACGGTTGAAGTCAGCCTGGACAAGCGCGAAACCTTCCTGGAGGCGGATTTCAGGATCAGAGGGACGGCCCGGCTGATCTGCGATCGGAGCCTGGAACCCTTTGATTTTCCGATAAATACGCGCCGCAAGGTCGTATTTAAGTACGGAGACCAGGACGAAGAAATTACGGACGAGATCATGATCATCCAGCGCGACACGGCGTGGATCGAACTTGGCCAGTATCTGTACGAATTCATTGCCCTGGCAATACCCCTGAAGAAGCTGCATCCGCGCTTTCAGGAGACAGGCGAAGATGACGACAGCGAAGGCCGGATCGTTTACACCTCGGGTGGAGAAGATGACAGCGAGGGTGGTGATCGCGTACCGGGAAATGACAAGGAAGACGGGGATGATGATATCGACCCGCGGTGGAGTGCTTTAAAGAAGTTAAAATAAATAGTTTTTAGATATGCCAAATCCCAAACGTAAAACCTCGAAAACGCGTAGAGACAAGAGAAGAACGCATTATAAGGCTACTGCCAAGCAGTTGACTGTGTGTCCTACCACAGGAGAGAATCACCTCCCCCACCGAGCTTTCTGGCATGAAGGCAAGCTTTACTATAACGGTAAGGTTGTGATGGAAAAAGAAGTGCTGGCATAAGGGGATGACGGCAGTTTTTTCCGCCGGATTAGTATCGACAGCTACCATTGCCGAAAGTATAGTAAGGAATCAATTGCTATGCACAGTTCGGCTTAACTGTGATGGAACGCCCATTAGCAATAAGGCGCGTCTTCCATTGACTATGTTATAATAAAAATTTACGTCATTGTGCTCGGTTGTGAGACCGGGCATTTTGTTTTTAAAGACTTAACTGTGAGGTACACAGCACAGCATTCAATACCTTCAACGCTATGACGAAAATCAGAGCAGCAATTACCGGAGTCGGTGGCTATGTGCCCGACTATATTCTCACGAATCAGGAACTTGAAACAATGGTAGAAACGACGGACGAGTGGATCACCACCCGTACCGGCATTAAAGAGCGACGCATCCTCAAAGGAGAAAAGCAGGGCGTATCTGTGATGGGCGTTGCCGCTGTTAAAGAACTGATCACCAAAACCGGAATCGATCCGAAAGAGATCGACCTGTTGTTGTTCGCGACAGTTACAGCAGACATGACTTTTCCGGCTACTGCTAACATTGTTGCCACTGAAGTAGGCGCGACTCATGCATTCAGCTATGACATCGGAGCAGCCTGCTCCGGATTTCTCTTTGCGCTTTCAACAGGAGCGAGTTATATCCGTTCGGGCATGTACAAGAAGGTAGTCGTTGTAGGCGGCGACAAGATGTCTGCGATCATGGATTACACGGATCGCACAACCTGTATCATCTTCGGCGACGGCGCTGGCGCTGTTCTGCTCGAACCAACAACAGAAGATGTTGGCATTATGGATGAGATCCTGAGGAGTGATGGAGCAGGTGAACAATATCTGCACATGAAGGCAGGCGGCAGTCGTATACCTGCGTCTCATGCTACTGTTGATTCACGTCAGCACTTCGTATATCAGGAAGGATCTGCTGTGTTTAAGTTTGCTGTTACCAACATGGCCGATATCTCCGGACAATTGGCTGAACGTAATCATCTCAATGCGTCAAACATCGACTGGCTTGTACCGCACCAGGCAAACAAGAGAATCATCGACGCCACTGCTTCGCGTATCGGCATCACTGAAGATAAAGTGATGATGAACATCGAACGTTATGGCAACACTACTGCCGGAACTATTCCACTGTTGTTGTGGGACTATGAGAAGAAGCTGAAGAAAGGCGACAATCTTCTTATGGCTGCTTTCGGGGGAGGATTTACCTGGGGCGCTGTGTACGTGAAGTGGGCATACAACAGCTGAGCCCTTCTCACCTAATCTTGCATTTAATCAATTCATTTGTAACTTAAAGACTAAATCTTCCTATGGCGACCGTTTCGGATTTGAGTAAAGGTAACTTCATACGCTATAATGGTGAAGTGATGCAGGTAGAAGAACTGCAGCACAGAACCCCCGGAAACCTTCGTGCTTTCTATCAAATCAAAATGCGCAATGTGCGTAACGGTAAGGTCGCGGAAAACCGCTTCCGTCCGGGCGACGAAATAGAAATCCTTCGAGTAGAAACAAAAGAGTATCAATATCTCTATGCTGATGGCGAAGCACTTGTTTGCATGGACAATGTGACGTTTGATCAGGTATACATCGACAAATCACTCCTGGGCGAAGCTGTTAATTACATCAAAGAAGGTGTAACGTTGTTAATCGCTTTCGAGAATGGCGAACGTGCAATTACTGCAGAGCCGCCTACCCATGTCGTTATGGAGATCCAATACACTGAACCAGGTCTTCAGGGTGACACGGCAACGCGTACACTGAAGGCAGCAACACTGGAAAACGGAACTGAAGTGCGTGTTCCATTATTCGTTAACACCGGCGACAAGATCAAGATCAACGCTTCTACCGGTGAGTATGTTGAACGCGTAAAATAATAAGCCATGAGCAAGACAAAGGGAACAAAAAAAGAAGCCACTCCGGTGCGAGTTCTTTCAAAGTCTGAATCGCCGAATCAACCTGCCATGAAAACATCAGAAATACGTGACCTTATTGATTTCATCTCGAAGTCGGGACTTAATGAGGTGAACATCGAAACCAAAGAACTGAAGCTTAGCATCAAGCGCGAGCCAGATCAAAAAGTATTCAAGTCGACACCGATCATGACGCAGGCAGCAATGCCGATGGCGTCACCAACGGTATCATTACCCGCAGCTGCTCCTCTAACTACGAAGGAAGCCGGTGCAGCTCCAGCGAGCGCGGGCAAGAAGACAGTCGACATTAAGTCGCCTATGATCGGTACATTCTATCGTTCCGGCAATCCCGATACGCCTCCGTTTGTTTCCGTAGGAGACAAGGTGTCGAAGGGACAGGCCGTTTGCATCATCGAGGCTATGAAACTCTTCAACGAAATAGAATCGGAAGTTTCAGGAACAATCGTGAAGGTGATGGTGGAGAATGCTTCGCCGGTCGAATACGATCAGGTACTGTTCGTTGTAGAGCCTGACTAATCAGGCTTGATCAACCGTATTATCTGTTTCATCTAAACTGATTCTTGTGTTTAAGAAAATACTTATTGCCAATCGCGGAGAGATCGCCCTACGGGTTATCAGAACATGCCGCGAGATGGGAATCAAAACTGTCGCAGTATACTCTACTGCCGATCGTGAAAGTCTTCACGTACGCTTCGCTGATGAAGCGGTTTGTATTGGTGATGCGCCAAGCAAAGACTCTTACCTCAATATTCCACGCATCATTTCTGCAGCTGAGATCACCAATGCTGACGCTATTCATCCTGGCTATGGTTTTCTTTCAGAGCGTTCTGAATTCTCGGCCATCTGTCACGAATACGGTATTAAGTTTATCGGTCCTACCCCGGCAATGATCGAGGCAATGGGCGATAAGTCCACAGCTAAGGACACAATGAAGAAGGCTGGTGTTCCAACGATTCCCGGATCGGATGGATTGCTTGATAGTATTGAACAAGGCATCACCCTGGCGAAGGACATTGGCTATCCGGTTATCGTAAAGGCAACTGCGGGTGGCGGTGGAAAAGGCATGCGGATCATCAACAACGAGTCGGAGTTCAAGAAGGCCTGGGATGACGCGAAGCGCGAAGCTGGAGCTGCCTTTGGAAACGATGGACTTTACCTCGAGAAATTTGTTGAAGAACCCCGTCACATCGAGATCCAGATCGTCGGCGATCAATATGGAAAAGTCTGCCATCTGTCGGAGCGTGACTGCTCCATTCAGCGCCGACACCAGAAGCTGGTTGAGGAAACTCCTTCTCCTGTAGTGAGCCAGGAACTTCGCGAGCGCATGGGTGAGGCGGCTGTGAAAGGCGCCAAGGCCATCAATTATGAAGGCGCCGGCACGATCGAATTCCTCGTTGACAAGCACGGTAAGTTCTACTTCATGGAGATGAACACGCGTATCCAGGTGGAGCATCCTATTACCGAAGAGGTTACCGATTATGATCTGATCAAGGAGCAAATCAAGGTTGCCGCTGGTGTGCCTATCTCAGGGACGAACTACTTCCCCAAGATGTTTGCCATGGAATGCCGCATCAACGCGGAAGATCCTGCCAATGGCTTCCGCCCATCTCCGGGAAAGATCACCAATATCCATATGCCTGGAGGGCACGGTGTGCGTATTGACAGCCACGTTTACGCTGGCTATACCATTCCATCGAATTACGATTCGATGATCGCCAAGCTGATCTGCACAGGTCAGTCGCGTGAAGAGGTGATTACGCGCATGAAGCGCGCACTGCAGGAATTTGTCATTGAAGGTATTAAGACGACAATACCATTCCATATCGCGCTGATGGACAATCAGACGTTCCGTTCCGGAAAGTTTACGACTAAGTTTCTGGAGACTTCGTTCGATTTCGACGAGCTTTCAAAATAACGCTGTTCAACCAGCAATACCATTCATATAAAGAATCAGAAGGGATACCTCAAAAGGGTATCCTTTTTTAATTCTTTGGTTAATTTTCAAGGCCTAAAACTGTTCAACTAAACAGGCCAAGACCTTGAAAAGAAGAGAATTCGTTCAACTCGCGGGGTTGGGCATTGGTACTGCGTTTCTAACGCTTCCCTCCCACGCCCGTATCATTCCAGCGGAGGCATTGCTTTCGCCACCGATAGATGTGGCGCAGAAGAAACAACTCGCCGACATAGCTCTTAGCACGGCGAAGTCACTGGGTGCCACCTACACAGACATTCGAATAGGCAGATACCTCAATCAATTTATTACAACCCGCGAAAACAAGGTTCAGAACATCGTGAACTCTGAGTCATTTGGTGTGGGAATTCGCGTGATCGTCAATAACACGTGGGGTTTCGCATCGACCAATACCGTGACCGTTGAAGGTGTCAGGAAGGCAACGGAGCGTGCCGCTGCAATAGCAAAGGCAAACTCGAAATTCCAAAAGGAGCCGGTCAAACTGGCGCCACAAAAAGGATATGGGGCAGTAACGTGGAAAACACCACTTGAGAAGAATGCGTTTGAGGTGCCGGTATCCGAAAAGGTTGATTTGTTGCTAAGATCCAACGCAGCGGCTATGCAAAACGGAGCAAGCTTCGTAAACTCCAATCTCTTCCAGGTCAATGAACAGAAGTATTTTGCCTCGAGCGAGGGTTCTTATATCGACCAGGATATTCACAGAATATGGCCGACCTTCACGGTTACAGCTGTTGACAAAGCTGCAGGCATTTTTAAGACGCGTCAGGCGTTGAGCGCACCGATGGGCAAAGGATATGAGTACATGATCCCAAAGAAGGAAGATAAACTGGCCGGTCCGGCTGGTCTGGTCTTTTACCGGAACAGCTACGACATGGTGGAAGATTCCATCCTCGCGGCGAAGCAGGCGAAAGAAATGCTCACTGCGAAGTCGGTTGAGCCGGGTAAATACGACATGGTATTGGAACCTAACCATTTGGGACTCACCATCCACGAATCAGTAGGCCATCCGTTGGAGCTTGACCGTGTACTGGGCTATGAGGCCAACTATGCAGGAACGAGTTTCGCCACGCTCGACAAACTTAAGAGCGGAACTTTCAATTACGGCAGCAAGCTGGTGAACATCTTTGCTGACAAGACGCAGCCGGGTTCACTGGGCGCTGTTGGATATGATGACGAAGGCGTTGCGTGCAAACGATGGGATCTCATCAAAGATGGTATTCTTGTTAACTACGAGGCTATACGCGATCAGGTTCACATTCTGGGCCAAAATGAGTCGCACGGTTGCTGCTACGCGCAAAGCTGGAATGATGTTCAGTTCCAGCGAATGCCAAACGTTTCACTTGCTCCAGGTAAGTCTCCGTATTCCGTCGATCAAATGATCAAAGATGTTGAGAAAGGTATCTTTATTGCTGGCAGGGGCTCTTACTCCATCGATCAGCAGCGTTACAATTTTCAATTCGGCGGAACAGTGTTCTACGAAATTAAGAACGGTGCTATCGCTGGTATGTTGAACGACGTTGCTTACCAATCTAACACACAGGAGTTCTGGAATAGCTGTTCGGCATTGTGTGATGAGAGCGACTACAGGTTGTTTGGATCTTTCTTCGATGGCAAAGGTCAGCCCTCGCAGGTAAGTGCTGTATCCCATGGTTCCGCCACCACCCGATTCAACGGTATTAACGTGATCAATACTGGTCGTACGATCTGAGCGTAGTTGTTTGTGCGAGCCAAATCGATGCATTTATTTCATTTGTGAACTCATTAACCTAACCGATAACCTAAAGATGAAACGAAGAGATTTTTTACAAATGGCCGGTGCCGGCGCGGGAGCCATGATGCTTCCGTTCGATGCGCTGTCCAAAACCGTCCCGGAGGAGGCGTTGCTTGCGCCCTGGCTTGACGTTGCCGCGAAGAAGCGACTCGCGGATATTGGCCTGAATGCGGCACGAAGCGCGTCTGCCACTTATGCGGATGTCCGCATCGGACGATATCTCAATCAATTTGTGGTGACACGCGAGAACAAAGTTCAGAACGTGCGCAGCACCGAATCTTATGGTGTGGGTGTACGGGTAATCGCAAATGGCACGTGGGGTTTTGCATCGACCAATGATGTGACACCTGACGGAATCAAAAAGGCAGCAGAACGCGCTGTTGCCATTGCAAAGGCCAATTCCAAGTTTCAGAAGGAGCCACTGAAGCTTGCCCCCGCCCCGGCGTATGGCGAAGTATCGTGGAAGACGCCAATCAGAAAAAATGGATTCGAGGTTCCTATCAAAGACAAAGCTGATTTGCTGTTGTCTGCCAATGCCAAAGCGATGGAAAAGGGAGCCAGCTTCGTGAACAGTATCATGTTCCTTGTTAATGAACAGAAGTATTTCGCCTCTACGGAAGGTTCGTATATAGATCAGGATATTCACCGTACCTGGCCGAATTTTCAGGTAACGATGGTAGACAAGGCTGCCGGTTCATTCAAGGTACGCTCTGCGTTTAGCGCACCCGTTGGAATGGGCTACGAATACCTTGATGGACTTGCTGAAGACAAGATCAAAGGCCCGGGAGGCATAACGCTTTATAAAAACACATACGACATCATTGAGGACGCCACGTTTGCCGCAGAACAGGCTAAAGAAATGATCGCTGCTAAATCCGTGGAGCCGGGGAAATACGATCTCGTACTGGAACCTTCACATATGTGGCTCACGATACACGAATCCGTCGGCCATCCAACTGAACTGGATCGTGTGTTGGGTTATGAGGCAAACTATGCCGGCACCAGCTTTGTCACGCTAGACAGAGTTAAATCCGGCAATTTTAAGTATGGAAGTAATGCTGTGAACTTCGTCGCTGATAAGTTGCAGGCCGGTTCGCTTGGTGCCGTGGGATATGACGACGAAGGTATAAAGTGCAAAGAATGGGACCTCGTGAAAGACGGCGTTCTGGTCAACCTGCAGGGTATACGCGATCAGGTAGGTATGCTGGGTCAGAAGGATTCTCATGGATGCTGCTATTCACAGAGCTGGCGTGACGTTCAGTTTCAACGGATGCCCAATGTTTCCCTCCGTCCGGGCAAACAACAGATGACTCCGGAACAGATGATCAGTGGTGTCGAAAAGGGCATTTACATCGTGAAAGATGGATCATTCTCCATAGATCAGCAACGATACAACTTCCAGTTT
Source organism: Chryseolinea sp. (assembly GCA_049840655.1). Lineage (GTDB taxonomy): Bacteria > Bacteroidota > Bacteroidia > Cytophagales > Cyclobacteriaceae > Chryseolinea. The sequence goes on along the minus strand of JASGJX010000025.1, from coordinate 48,890 downwards.
GGTGGCGTTCTTTTCTACAAGATCAAAAATGGCAAGATAACCGGCATGCTCAAGGATGTTGCCTACCAATCCAATACACAGGAGTTCTGGAATTCATGTGTACAGGTTTGCGACGAGCGTGATTACAGACTCAATGGAGCATTCAACGACGGCAAGGGACAGCCATCGCAGTCGAACGCGGTATCACACGGTTCTGCCACGGCCCGATTCAACGGTGTCAACGTAATCAATACCGGCAGAACGATCTAAACCACTTAATCAACATTTAAACTTCTGAACAATGGCAATATTTTCATCTGACGAATCCAGGAAAATCCTGACGAAGGTGCTGAGTTATTCGAAGGCTGACGCCTGCGAAGTTAATCTCAATGGCATCAACGGAGGCAATATACGCTACGCGCGCAACAGCGTTTCCACAGCTGGCGAGAACAGCGACGTGACCCTGGTGGTCCAGTCGAACTTTGGAAACAAGTCAGGCGTATCTACCGTGAACGAATTCGATGATGCATCTCTGGAAAAGGCAGTTCGCCGCGCGGAAGAGCTGGCAAAGCTTGCTCCCGAAAATCCGGAGTTCGTTGGTCCGCTGAACCAGCAAACTTATGGTGAGTCGAAAACGTTTGTAGACGCAACGGCGAAGATCACACCCGAGTATCGGGCACAGGCGGCAGCCGACAGCATTAATCCGGCTGCAGCCAAAGATGTAACGGCGGCCGGATATCTCGAAGACTCGCATTCATTTGCCGCCATGGCGAATACGAAAGGCCTCTTCGCTTACAATCAGGCAACCAACGTCGACTTCACGGTGACGATGAGATCCAGCGATGGAACAGGATCTGGCTGGGTTACGCGCAGCTTCAACGATGTTCGTAAGCTCAATACGGCTGAAGCTTCAGCGATCGCGATCGACAAGGCATTGCAGTCGCGCAACGCCAAGGCTATTGAGCCGGGCAAGTATACGGTCATCCTCGAACCAGCGGCTTCTGCAGAACTTATTCGCAACATGCTATTCTCGATGAATGCGAGAACTGCTGACGAAGGACGAAGCTTCATGTCGAAGAAAGGTGGTGGCACCAAGCTTGGAGAAAAAGTGCTTGACGAACGCGTAACCATCTATACCGATCCATTCAACGGTGACGCACCCGCCGCTCCCTGGACAGCTGATGGGCAGGCACGCAAGAAGATGGACATCTTTAGAAACGGAGTTGTGTCAAATCTGTTCTACGACAGATACTGGGCATCTCAAAAGAACGTAGCCCCTGTTCCCTTTCCTGGCAACGCTATTATGGAAGGTGGTACAGCATCACAGGAAGATCTCATCAAGGACACAAAGAAAGGAATCCTGGTTACACGCTTCTGGTATATCAGAGCTGTTGATCCGCAGACTCAGCTTTATACCGGACTCACCCGCGACGCGACTTTCTATATTGAGAACGGCAAGATCAAGCATCCGGTAAAGAACTTTCGTTTTAATGAGAGCCCGGTAATCATGCTCAACAATCTGGAAACACTTGGCAAGGTAACGCGCGTTGATGTTGGTGGCGGCGGCCCTAACGGCAGCGCAAGCTTCCTCCTCCCCGTAATGAGGATCAGAGACTTTACATTTACAAGTCTTTCAGACGCGGTTTGATTATTTGTTGATTTGTTGATTTGTTGATTGGCCTTTCAGAGGCCCTAACAACTAAGGTTGTTAAGGCCTCTGGCTTTTACGATCAATGCCAACAAGATCAACTCTACCAATAAGACGGGCATTCGACGCCTTTGTGCCACTTGCTGACCTTGATCCTATAGTTGATCATGATCTCATGAGAACCATTTGAGTATTGGCGCAAATCAGAAGTGGTGTAATCATATGCGTAACCCACGTGGAAGTTTGCGTTGAGCTGTAATTCAAACAAGCCTACAACTGAGTCGTCGAGGCGATACGAAGCTCCGAGACCAACAACGTCGTACAACACAGTAAGCAGGTTCATATCAAAACTCAGAGGCGCCTGCTCCTGAACCCGGATTAATGCCGACGGAATTATCTTTACCGCGTTGGAAAGCTTCTTGGTAAAGCCCGCAGTCAGATAATAATATCTCCGCTGCTTCGATTTCGTTGTAAGCTCAGTAAGGTTAAGAACCTTGTTGTTGATGATATAAGGAATCGAAAGGCCGGCATAGAAGTTTGGCGTGCGATAATAAAGACCAGCACCAAAGTTCCAGGTCAGATTCCTCTCCACAACCGAGGCAAACGGGTCAGTGGCATCTTTTGGATTCAGTTTAGTAAAGTCAGACTTCAGGTTATTGAATCCGCCCTGTAATCCGAAAGAAAGCGATGACTTGTTATCGAACCTCGACATTGGTATTCTGTAAGAATAGATAGCATACAAACTATTCTCGCTATGAATACCGATCTGATCATTGCCCGCTAACAGCCCCACGCCTACCCGCGACTTTCTGAATCCGGAATGAACACTGGTTGTAAATGTCTTGGGTGCTCCCGGAAAGTTCACCCACTGATTTCTGTAAATCGCTGTGGCGCTCAGCTGGACCTGCGTTCCAGCATACGCCGGATTTATCAGCAAAGGATCAAACATGTACAGCGAGTGAATTGGCCGTTGCTGCGCCAGGCCATGAAGGCACGCAAAAAGTGTGCAACCTAAAAGTAAAAGTTTCTTCATCGCACTAGTTCTAGGTAACCGGTAATAGGCTTCGAGCCATCTCGCTTATCAATGATATAGAAGTATGTTCCTTCGGGCACTTCATTACCGAGGGAGTACAGACCACGTTCACCAAGGCCGCTGAAAATAACGTCGAGGTTATTATAGCCATTTGCTTCATACACTTTAACTCCGGAGCGATTGAACACCTTCACGTTGTTCTGAGGGAAGTTGTCAATACAGTCGATCGTCCATCCGTCATTTGAGTTGTCACCGTTGGCCGACACCAGGTTATAAGACAAGATCTCGGTGCCTACTTCAACCGTTCCTTTATTCACACATCCTTCTGACGAAGTGAACTCCGCACGATAATATCCGGCTGGCAAATCATAGCCTGCAGGGCCGACGCTCACCTGCCTGTTGTTTGAATCATCAAACCACTGGATGTCGGAAAGAACAACTCCCTCGGTCACAACGGTGAGGCTAACTGAACCGGACGGCCTCAAACAATATGATGGAGTCGACGTCAGGTTTGCTTCAGGTGTGACACGGAGATCGGGAACCTCAACGACCGCCGGACGCGACGCGCAGCCCGTCACAAGATCAGTGGCAGTAACTGCATAAGGTCCCACATCCCGGTGGATATAGTCGGTTCCTGTGTAGTCGGGTGATCCGCTCACCGTCGATCCATCATACCAGTTGAAATCATATCCAAGCGTAGCACCGCCAACAGATGCTTTAACCCATCCGTTTGGATCGATACAACTTGTGCGCCCCTGAACCAGCTCGGCGATCGGCGATGGCGGCAACACCATACCATCTTTGATTACGCCGGTAGCATCGGTCGCACAGAACGTGATATCGCTCTTGACTGTAACGGTATACGTTCCGATCGTTTGACCAATCAGTTTGTTCGAAGTACTCAGTACAGGCATAACCTCCGGACTGCCGCTGAACCACTCGAACGAATAGCCGCCAACCTGACCACCATCAGCCGTCGCTGACAGCTGTCCGTTCGGACGTGCGGGGTCGCAGTTGATCAGAGGATTGTCCATTTCAACAACTACCGTTGGATACACGCGGCCGTCTTTCACATCGATGTGTCCTGTTGTCATACAACCCGTGTTCAGGTCAGTAAGTCTCACAGAATATGTTCCTTCTGCAAGGCTGTTAGCAACAAAGTTTGAAGTGAACGTCGGGAAGTTGGGATCGTTCGCCATAACACCGTGCTCCGGATTGTTTATGTCGGCAGGAGGATTTCCATCGTATAGCTCAGCCTTATAGTTATAAGGGAAAGGATAGTTGTTATCGGGTCGGAATGGATCCACCGGATACGGCACTCCGTTAGCGAGAAGAACTCCATCAGGCACGTCACATCGTGTGCGCTCTGTCATTGACAATGAAAGCTGAGGCTTAAACATTGGCGATGCGTCCGGCACGATGTAAAGGCTTTGCGATTTACAGTTGGTTGTTGCGTTGTACACTTCAACTGAATAACCACCGGCCTTCAGGTCGCTTAACGTACTGCCTGTGGCAATGCTCGTTCCGCTCGCTGTCAGTCCATTGAACCAGGTAAAGGTATAGTTCGGGTTGGTATCATCCTGGTTATCGGCCTTTGCCATCAGCACGGCAGTACCGATGAGAGCGTCGCAGCTTACCTGAGGCGCGGTTGCCTGGATGTCTATTGAAGGATAGATGATATCTGCGTCTTTGATATTTACTTCGACTGGAGTGGATTTACACTCCGTCAACAAATCTTTCACCAGCACAAAGTAACGATCAGGATTCTTGTTACTTAACTGAGCGAGGTCAGCACCCGCGATGAGTCCGGTCGGATAGTTCGTCTGGTACCATTCGTAATCATAGTCGGCATCGAGACGCACGGGATCTGTGATCGCGTTGCCGCCGATGGTGATCTTCACAACGGTCGCACTACCCGTAGGATTACAGTCAACAGGATTGACAGGATCCACCTGCACTACGTTCGGCAAGCTCATCCTCGGATCAAACTTAAGCGTGAGGTCTTTGGAGATGACGCATCCTGTAGTGGTATTCGTAGCTGTAAGGAGATAGTTTCCATCAGATGCCTTAGTCAGGCTACTGGTAGCAGCTGCATCGCTTTGAACAGTCACAGGAGGAAGCGCTCCTCCATTCAGAAGCCAGGAGAACGAGTATGTGCCCGTCGTGCCGTCCCTTTCAACCGCAGTGCCCATGATCTCACCATTCGGGTTGACCATCGTACAGCTCGAGTTAGCTGTGTTAGCAAACGATACATCCGGATTGACACTCTTGTCTTCGATATCCACACGGAACGGTGCTGTCTCACATGCTGATGACGGCGCAGCGCCAGCATTACGCTTAGCCACTACGTAGTAAGTTCCCTTGCCCATAGCATAGTTCGCGGAATTGAGAAGAGCGCTGCTGATAGAGGTGTTGGTACCATCCACCAGCTGCGTTGAAAGAGGACTTCCTTTGTACCATTGGAAGGCATAGTCGGTAATGTTTGCCGGACTCACAGCAGTGACCTGAATGCTTCCATCTGGCAAGCAGATCATCTGATCAGTTTTGCTCACGGTTAATATTTCCATCGGCAGCATCGTCCTCAGCAATGTTACAGTACCATTGACCGGACATTGAGTGATCGTATTGGTGACAGTGACTGAATAGTTACCCTGGCCAAGATTGGTTGCAGAAACCGACCCTGGAACGTTCATTGAGTTAGCTATACCTCCGGCCGTCCATACGAAGTCATAGTTGGCCGCGGCGCCGGGTCCTCCACTTGTTAAAGCAGTGGCAGTGAGACCACCATCGAAGTTAGCATCGCACGCCGTGTTAGGTGTTGTGCTGAACTGTACTGTCGGATTAATATGAATATCCTTGATATCGGCGCGTGCAGGAGGAGAAACACATCCCGAACCAATTGGAGACGATGGATCCACCACAGCAACTACATAATATGTCCCGGTTGCCCGGGCGGTAAGTGCATCCAGGCCAATGCCGTTGGTAAAGCTCGGTGTTGAAGGTGATCCCTTAAACCATTGGAAATTAAACAGGTTGTGATTGGGTTCTGCAACACCATTAAGAGTCACTTGCTGTACCGAAACACTTCCATTGTCAAAGCAGTAGGCGTTATCAACCGGTGTGACTGAGGTGATAACGATCGGTATATCCATCTTCACAACGCTAGCGGTAGCGGAAGCTTTGCAGCCAGTGAGCGCGTTCGTCGCTACAATACTGAACTGACCATCGCGGATGCCATTAAACATGTCGGAAGCACCGGTATATCCTGATCCGTTTGCCGGAGGCGTAGCTCCCGTCGAAGACGTCCATTGGTAACTGTAGGTTGTCGCTGGTGCCGATCCTGGTCCTGATGCTGTAGTAACATCTACTTCAATCGCACCTTCATAGTTCGTATCGCAGGAAGTATTTGCAGTAGTTGTCAAGGCAACAACCGGATTGATGTGCTTGTCCAGCAAGTCCACCTTAAAGGGAACGCTTTGGCAACCAAGTCCACCGGTTGCGCCGGCATTCACTTTAGTTGCAACTACCCAATAAGAACCGTCTGTAACGGGTGAACCCGGTGTCGGTGCTCCGACATTCGAAAGGATCTCCCCTCCTTTGGCGGCAGTACCATCGCCGGCGGCGCTTAGAATGTTGCTGGATAATGTCGAGTTGTTAAACCAGTCGAAGCGGTAATCGCTAAGATTATCTGCCGGACCATTAACTATGCTTATCGTCTTTACTTCTACCTGCGCTGAAGTCTCAAGTGCAACATCACAGAATTCCGCGTCGGTCTTCGCGATATCGCCCGATACTAATTGGGCAATCGCAGGCTTGTTTGGTATGGCGACATATCGGTCGGTTGTACAGAAATTTGTTGACGTAACAGAGATCACATACTGTGATACTTCGTCTGCCGACTTCATTCCGTTGATAACATAGTTACCTGCACCTAAACCTGTCTGAGGATAAGAACCCAGCAAAGGAGTCGGTGAAATCGAAAGTGAATATGTGTTACCAGTAGTACCATCGTTGGGATCCTGTGAGATAGCGATCTGCGCAGAACCGTTCGACACGGTTATATCACATGCCGTGTTGGCTGTCAACGCACCTATGAGATCAACAACAGGCGGCAGAGCGAGTTTGTCAATTTCGACAACTTTATATACCGGACAGTTGCTTCCAAATGCCTGCTTGACCTCAATGGTGTAGAAGCCTGGAGCAAGTGAACTGTATGTCATTGGATCGGTCACAGAAGCACCAGGACCTCGTGTGCCTGGAGGATTAATTACATTAGAAGCCGTAGGGTTCGTACCTGTATGCAGACTGTAGCTGAAGTTCTGGAACGTGAGCCCAGCAGGCACAGGAGGTATATTGGTCACCCGAACTTCAACCGCACCATTGCCTACATTGTAAGGACAAATGGTTGACGGTGTAAGCGTTTCAGCGATCTCATGCGCATCCTGGAATGGCAGAAACACCGTCTCGTAATTACCACAACCATTGCCGTTGTCTTTCACCACAAGGGTGTACAGTCGCGATTCAAGGTTGTTGATCGCAGAATTAGCGGGCGCTGAAAGTCCTGCTGCTGTTGCGAACGGAATATCGTCTGGTGCCTGGAATTGCGGCGGGTTATCGAAAAAGTTAATATCCGAGTTAATCACACCTCCATAGTGCCACATCAGATCAAGTGTGCCACCGGAGCCGCCGGTAACCGTAGCGGACATCTCGCCGTCGAGCGAACCGCAGGTAGACGGGAAGTTGGGACCAAGCGTGAAGTTGATGCTGGTCTGTAACGTTGCATCGACTACCTCGCGAGTGATTGGCTGGGACAAACAGGTAGTCGCGTTGTCTTGTGCAACAACCGTGTAGTATCCTGGTTTCAGTGAATTGTAAACACCGTTATCGGCGTTTGATGCCGTCGCATTGGCGACAACATCCGTATTGAGTGGCGTGCTGTTTGAACCTGTTTCATTCAACCAGTGGAAAGTATATCCTGATTGAGAACCACCAACGTTCGCTGCAACGCTACCATTAGGCGCATCACATCGCGTAACCGGATTGGTTGCCGCAGCAACAACGATAGGATAAGTAATGACTTCAGGAAGAAAGACGGTTTTCTCATTCATACATCCTGTAGCTGTTCTTTGAACAGACACAGTGTAGTACAGATTGCCTGGTAACTTATTGATCTTACCTGCGATCCCTGTATTGTTCGCTACGATTGCCCCCGGCAACGTGAGTGCTGGTCCTGTTCCGTTATCACGCCAGTCGAATGAATAACCAGCATTAACACCTGTGCCGCCTCCGATGGACGTTTCATCTATAGTTGCTGTGAGAACTCCATTCGGATTGCTGGTATCGCACGAAGTCTGATTAACGGCAGCAATGTCGATCGCAGGAATGTAGAAATTGTTGATGATGTCGATGTTAACCGGAACGGACGCGCAACCCACGTTGTCTTTCGTAACTACGAGCGTATACTGTCCGGCTGATTGATTGGCAATCGATGATGTCGTAGCACCGGTCGACCACGCAAAAGAATATCCGGTATACGGCGATGCAACAGCGGAAGACTTATAACTTAAGGTTGCAGTGGCCGCGCTACCATCGGGCGTTCCAGTACAGATTGTATTGTCAGTCGATGAAAGAGTAACAACAGGGTAATCACGATTGTCAGCGATCAGTACTGTTGAAGTATTCGTACATCCAGATGACTGGTTTGTTACGAGCACGGTGTAATATTCAGATGGTCCTCCCTGACGTTGAGTGAGCTGAGCGCTTGTCTTCCCACTTAACGGTGAACTAAGGTCGTTGCCTTTATGCCAGAGCATCGCGTAAGGTGATGCAGGAGCCAGACCATCGATCAATGTTACCTGTGCTTCACCGTTCTCCAGACCGGCGATACAGTTTGTTGATGGAAGGGTCGTCGCCTGGATCACGGGAAGTGAAATCTGATCGAGGACCTGCGCTGTAGCCGGGTTTGAAATACAACCAGTAGAGATCTGTGTCGTGGTTAGAGTATAGCTGCCTCCCTTAACCTGAGTAAGATTTTGAGTTACTGCACTATTGCTCCATGCGAAGGAATAATCACTGATCGCGCCGACCTGATTTGATATTGAGGCCGCGACTCCACCGCCATATGTAACGGCAGGGCTGGTGAGCGCAGGATCACAAATACTGTTTGGGTTCGCTGTCAGTGTAAGTATAGGAAGAACATGATTGTCAGCAAGCGACAATGTACTTGTGCGCTGGCAACCGGTATTCGAATTTGTAACCAGCACCGTAAAATTGATCCCAGCTCCACCCTGCAGCTTATCCAGTTTCGGAGATGTTGCTCCGGGTACAGTCGTAGCTGTTGTCGTACCTGAGTGCCATTGATACTTATACTGTGAAGGAAGTCCGAGACCATCGACACTTGTTACTTCCACTGATCCATTCGCCAGTAGCGCATCACAGTTTGTAGAAGGATGAGGCGTTGCCGTGATCACTGGCAAAACCGTTGCATCTACTACCTGTGCTGTTTGAGGCAGTGACTTGCAACCGAGATCAGTCCGTTCTGCCGTCAGCGTATAATAACCTGATGGCATAGGTTGAAGCACTGCAGTTGTCTCAGTTCGCGGAGTGCCTGTCGTTACCGATCCGTTGTACCACGTAAGCTTGTAATTTGAGAAATCGCTTACGGCGACACCGCCGAAAGTGACCTGCGCGGTAACCGATCCTGTATAACCCTGAGCCGCCAGCAGTGGATCACATATTGAGTTTGGTGTCGCGGAAATTGTGATAGCAGGAATCTGAATGTTTTCTGAGACAGTCGAGCTCGTTGTGGCAAAGCATTGCAGAGTCGTAGTCGCTTTAACCGTGTATGACTGCCCACCACCGAGTACCTTTTCGGCAACGCTGCCTTGCACACCAGAGACGGTGGTGTGTTTGTTGGCCGGCAACGTGTTTTGTCCTTTAAACCATTCAAATATAAAATTGGCAGGATCCTGAGCGATACCGTTGATGGTCACATTGGCCTGTAGCCTTCCGTTAGGATTAAGCGGATCGCATGATGTCTGAGGAGCCAGTTCCGTGATCGTGACTACCGGGGTAACGGTCTGATCCTTCACTTCAATAACAAATGGCAACGACACACACTGGGTAGAGTTGTTGATTGTTTCAACTTCGTAGAAACCCACAGGCAATCCCGTACGTGAACGACCCGTACCATACTGAGGAGGAAGTGAGCTTCCCCGCACGTGAGTAGTGTTATTGTGGAAGTACCACTTGAATGTAAAGCCGCTCGGGTTCTGCACTAGGCCTCCGACGGTTGCATCCGCTGTAACGGAACCGCTATTGGGATTCTGACAGTTTTGAACCGGCGTTGCAGTCGCCGTGACATCCGGTTCGACTGCCAAATCTTTTACAATACCACTGGCGGTTGTCGTACATCCATTTCTGGATACGACCACACTATAGTTGTTACCGGTGCGATTGGTAATGGTTGCCGTGGTGATGCCGAGTGAAGCAGCGTTACTATACCATTCAAAAGTAAATCCGGTATTACCACCAGTTACAACTGCCTCAAGCGAGCCGTTGGGTGGCGCACAGACAGTTTGATCCGACAGCACATTTACAGTGACGCCTGGTATAACGACGGTAGGCAGGATTTTGATACTTACTGGTGGAGCAGAGCATCCCTTTGGAACGTTCGTAGCAACCAGGGTGTAGTCTCCGGCCGGAAGGTTGGTCAGGTTGTAGTTATTACCTCCTAGCGACGCGGGTACCGGATTTGAAGTTGTCAGACCATAGTACCATTGAAACGCGTAGTCGGCATAAGCGACAATTTCGTTTGCCGGTACATTTGGATCGCCCTTAAAAATATGGGCCCTGATCTCTCCGACGTTCGGATCCGCAGGAACACACTTCTCGTCGTCACGTATCTTCTGGATAGTTGCCGTAAATGGTGTCGGTGTTACCAGTACGTCATAGATGTTGTTGTCAATGCGACATTCATTTGATACAGAACCTGCCGGATTTATGGGCAGGACGCTTCCGTTGTTGTTCAATACGATATAGAGACGGAAAGCCTTGCCGGGTCCATTGAATACGACAGGCGCGGTGGTCAACGTGTCCCCTACTTGCAGATTGGATACCTGAATGGTTGTTGAGTACAACAAAGAGTCGGGCTTTATGCCAGGCTTTGTTGGATCGCCGTGAAAGAAACTAACGGGCACCGAAGCAGTGATGGGAAGGTCTCCATCGTTCGATATGTTGAAGACAACCTTAACATCAAGATTACCGCATATCGGAGGTGTTACCGTTACGGCCGGAAAGTTTCTCGGGTCTCCCGCTGGATAAGGTAAGTTCTCAGGATCGTCTCCGACAAAAGAAAGGTCCGGCGCTGGAAACACAGGACATCCGTCGGAGCTCAGGAATGGAACCTGATTCAGGAAGATGTTAAAAGGTGTTTGAGGACCAGGCAATCCATTAGGACATGCTGATGTTCCAAATACTAATGAGCCATCAAGCTGCGGAAATGGTAAAGTTAAGTTGTCGTTGATGTTAACAACGAAATATCCCGGTTGATTCCATACACGTCTCGTGGGCAACCATTCATTTCCATTAGAGAAGAACATACGCACTTCTCCAAGTGCCTGTTGCTGGATATCTGCATTGATGTTAAACGAATTGTTCCTGTTACAGGGGACGCATATATCAGTGGCACCGTCACCATTGGCATCGGCAATAACCGGTCCTTCTGTATAGGTGTGAGACTGACATACCGCTGACCACAGTTTGTTCTGTCCAGTAGTACCATCGATGATTACAAGCTCCTGTGAATCGCGATAAACCATTTCTGGTTTTCCATCGTTATCGAAATCATAGATCGTTACAGTTAATACTCCCGAACGCGAGTCATTGATGGTTCGTGGTGAAGTCCATAAAGCCACGATATTAGTCGAAGGTGCATCGGTCGTTACGCAATACAACTGATTACCTGCAATGAACGAAAGATCAAGCTTACCATCTCCGTTTGCATCGCCAATGTTCACACGACCTGTTCCCCAGATCCATCCATTCAGATAGTTAGTATAGTCGGGGTTATTGGTTGATGCGATTCCAATATCAGCGCTTGTTTGTGTGAGGAATGCCGAGACAGTGCCTTTCTGAACATTCCAATAGAACACCGCTGTTCTTCCGACGCTGGAGTTGACAGCACCCGTCACAATCACATCCTGGTATCCATCCTTATCGATATCGGCAACGCTGGTGCTACTGTGCGTATCCATGCCATATTCGACCGGATCGTTCATCAGTTTCACGAAATACTGATCAGGTGTTCCATCTTTGTTGGCGTCGAAGCTGATTGAGTTCATATCCTTCCACAGGGACAGGGCTGCAGGTGCAGCAGGATTTCTTGCTGTGAGGGTTGGGATCTTATAGATCTTGGATCCCACTACCAATTCAAGTTTGCTGCCATCGGTGCCGGCACTCTTAATATCAACGGCAACAGGTGCAGCTGTAACATCAGAGTCCCAAAGATTGGTGTCGCTCATTAATTTGCCGCCTTCGCTGGCAAGCAATGCACCCGTCTCAGCTGCAAAGATTCTGTCGCGCAGATATACTTCGGCTTTTCCGTCACCATCCATATCGGCAATACCAAATGTACCTGGCCTGTTTGTGCCCAGGTAAACTGGCGCATACAGCGGCACAAGGGTTCCGGCGACGTATCTGAAGCTTAACAGGAAGAAGCATGTTGGGGGACTTTTCGGGTTACCAGCTCTGTTACTGACTATTGTAAAAAGTTCAGCTTTTCCATTTTTGTCGATGTCGGCGATCATCACTTCGTGTTCGAGAAGCAAACGATCCACATCGCAACCCAGGCCACTAAAAAACGACTTCTTACCGCTGAGGTTATAACTTGATTTTATGTCGCCGGCGGCGCTACCATCAGCCTGTCCGTTGGTAGTGGCAACGACCCGTACTTCGTTGTTCCATTTCGATGTGATCACGACATCAGGAACTCCATCTCCATCAACATCTCCAATAGCTACCTTTGATTGTGTATCTGCAGTGTTTTGTCCGCTGACGGCCGGAGGACCAACCATGTCAAAGGGCGTGTTCGCTCCGGGAGGTGTAATGCTACACGTTGATCCTTCGCCGACGAATGTAAGTCCGAAGTAGGGTGCGCAATTCGAATCGGCCTGGTCGATCTTACCATCGCCGTCGTTATCTTTTCCGTCGTAACAGTTACAACCGCGTTCTATGTTTGCTGCAAACTGGCAATTGCCATCCGCACAGTCAATGATTCCATCACCGTCGTCATCCTTTCCGTTGTTACACAGTACTTCGGTAGTTTGACCAAACAATACAGTCGCAGGCATCATCAACGACACCAGCAAAACGAGTCTTGCCAAGTGGAGGGTCTTTGCAATCCGAATCGCTTTCATATCCTCTCTAATCCTTTCAACGTACAATGGTCACCGAGCCCGTTTTCGGTTTGCTATCCGGGCATGCGAGGTAATAGTAGTACACGCCGTCCGGCAAGGGTTTGCCGTTGAAGCTTCCATCCCAGCCATCGTTTGGGTATTCGCTCTGGCGAAAAACACGTACTCCTTTGTCATCAAACACACTCATTGTACAATTCTGATGAGTCTCTAATCCCGGAATCACCCAGCGATCATTGCGGGTATCACCATTGGGCGAAAACATATTTGGAATCAGCACCACAACTTCTCCGCAGTCTGACTTTAAAATAATCTCGATGTCATCTATTCCCTTGCAGCCATTTGCGTCAGTAGTATTCACAGAGTAATTCCCCGGTTGATCGACAGAAATGCTGATTCCCGATGCTCCGTTACTCCAGACCGCGCTTGGATAGCTGTTATTCAGTGTCAGTACAACTGCGTCGCCGGGACAGGCTTCGCTCACGTCGGCAAGTATTTCCGGAATCTCAGCGGTGGTAATAGCAATAGACTTTGAAACGGAGTGCGTACAACCGGTTACACCCTGATAGCTGACAGTCAAACTAGTCACATAAGTCTGTGCCGTCGTGTAACTATGAGCAGCATTTGGTGAGGTGGATGAGGTAGCATCCCCGAAGGCGTACTGATAATTTACTGTCGCGCGCGAATCAACTGATGCTGTGCTGGTGAATGGTACGTTCTCTCCAATGCAAGCAGAAGTTTGCAAGCTGTAACCTGAAACCGGGGCAGTTAGTATTACGACAGGGAGTTCGGTTGTTTCGGAGTTGCATGTAGTAAAGGATACACGCACCTTGTAGTTACCGCTCTGCGTAACTGCAAGGGTATTGTTCGTTGCTCCTGAAATGTCGCCGCCGTCCTTTACCCATTGATATCCATATCCGGCGCCGGATGTTGTGCTCAGCGTAACTGACTGTCCCTGACAAACAGGCCCCGAAGCAGAGCTGCTCACAGAGAATGATCCCAGGCTGACGACCTGTACGTCTACTGTACCTGGATCGCTCACACATGAGCCGACCTTCAGTTTAAGCGCATAGGTTCCTGTATTGGAAACACCAGCCGATGGAATTGTTAAAGTGTTCGTGGTTTCGGTCGCCGAAAAATTCGTTGGCCCGGTCCACATGTAGCTTGCACCGGCGACGGCAGTAGTTGAAAAATTTATCGGCTGCCCGTTGCAGACAGGACCAACTGGCGTGATCACGGGCGTAGCGGGAGCAGTAGCAGCGCTCGTTGAAACAACAACCGGTGCAGACGTTAATGCACAAGCTCCGGCTTCGCTGGTCGCTGTAACGGTGTAGCTACCCGCAAGTGTCACAGCCGCGAAATTATCGGTTCCGTTCTTGAAAGAAACACTGTTATTCAACCAGTTGAATGATGCCGTTGGCGAAGGCACTGCCTGCAGATTGGCCGACTGGCCCGAGCATAATGTTAATGCAGCATCGTTCAGGATCTTTGGCTGATAACAATTCTTGTTTCGAAGAATCTCTATTGAATACGAGGTCGGAGCTGTAAATGAAGTATACGCAATATCCGGCTTGGCATCTCCGTCGAGGTCGCCTGCCCGAACGAACCAGTTCGTCTTTCCCGTGCTTATTGTAGTCTTTGCAAAACCGGGTGACGCCAGATTGCCATTGTGCAGAAATACATCGATAGCTGCTACTCCACGATTTGGTATTACGATGTCGGGGAACCCATCGCCGTTGAGATCACTCACATCGCTTCCAAACGGACCAGTACCTGTCGTCAGCGTAACAGCCGGTGCAAACGTGAAGACAGACGAAGTGCTCTTATTGAGTAAAACGAGTACCTGCGCATTAAACACGCTGGTGGCGACCAAATCCAACAGACCATCGCCATTAAAATCGGCTGAGCTCAAGTCGTTGAATGATCCCGGTATCGGAATTATGGTGGGTGCCGAGAAAGCAACAGTTGATGTTGATATATTCTTGAGCAGATAGATGCTGCTGCCCTGGTTTTGAGTCAGCACGATATCCGCGCGTCCATCATTATCCATATCCTGAACTTCGAGAGCCAGCGAATTAGGTACGCCGCTCATAGTGATCTTCACCGGTGTGGGTGAAATCGATAAAGTGCCCGACGTACTTTGATTGACGAATACGTATAAAACACTGTTAAATGAATTGGCTACAATGATTTCCGGTTTGCCGTCACGGTTGAGGTCCTGAATGGCAACCTGTCGTGCAAAGTGACCTGCGTCGAGCAGCAGCTCAACGCGGGTTGCAAACGACACGGTACCACTGCTCGTATTCTCGAGAACATACAGGCTGTTTGCCGTTGCTCCACTGCGGGAAGCAACCAGTTCAGGCTTTCCGTCGCCGTTCAGATCGCCGCACACAACGTGACCGGTAGGCGCATTCAGGTTAAGCGCGGGAAGTGTCGTCTTGTCAATCGTGTTGAATGCAAGATTGCCCGGTGTGCTTTGATTCTGAAGTATAATGATATCGGTAGAAGGACTTTCAAACTTTGTTCCGATGAGCTCAGGTTTGTTATCCAGGTTCAGATCGCAACTGTAAAGATCAAATACAGACGTGGTGCTGGAAAAAATCAGAGGAGCAGCAAGCTTTGACGTGTTAAATCCTTCGCCGCTGTAAGAAGACATATACTTAAGCGAAGATTTTGCCGAAAGATGACTGGCCGTATTAATTACCTCCACATTATGAAGACGTGCCTCAGGTGGTACAGTTGCAGTGATGGCATTATCTTTAAGACTGACAATTGAACCGCGAACCTGGTCAAACCAAACCTGCACAGAAGAAGCGCTTGCTCCAAAACCGCTTCCTGAAATCAATACTGTTGCCTGAGTATAGTCCGATATCTTTTCAACCTTACTTACAACAGGTTGTTGTGCATACAGAGAGGTACACAGGCAAAGAACGAATGCAAGCACAGTGATATGCCGGATTAGCATCCAGATTCTTCCTGATGTCGATGGCGAGGTGCCTCTCAAGTTTGGTGGTGTTACTAAAGTTCAATACTACCGGAGGTCGATTGGTGACACCTCTGGTTTAATGCAACTGCAATGTGTTGATAATTGCACGGCAGACTTTGACGTTTGGTGGCCAATTCTTACATGCATCAGGCATGCGAAAAAAATGCATTTCAAACGTAATCGACCGGGTTTTCACTGATAAAACAACTGAAATTAATAATCATCTCTTCGAGCGCATTTGTATGCATATCGGCGATTCAAACTGAATACTTAACTGCCATTTATGCTCATTTGTGTTTTGAATCGTATCAGTACGGCGGACTAGCGCGAGGTATGACTACTTTTTACAGAAGGGCTTTAACAACTTTTTGCGCCTGCTTTTTCATTCTGTCGGCGGGCCTCGCGCAAAAGTTTACGATTGGTGCGAAGGCTGGCCCCTTAGTAAGCTGGGCCAACTTCGGCGACAAAGACGATAAAGAGCAATTCACACACAAGCCAGTATTCGGATACTATGGTGCAGGTATCGTCGTCTTTCCATTAAAGAATAACTACAGTCTGCAAACCGAATTTGGCTTCTCGCAACAGGGAAGGAAGATTGCTTTCAATGAAGATACATGGGTAAACAAAGCGACCTATTATTTTCTTGATGGTTCAATGGCTTTAAGACGTTCGTTCAAAATTCATTTTGGTCCAAATATACCTGCCGAATGGTTCGTCGATGTCGGTCCGCGAATTAACTACTGGTTAGGTGGACATGGTACTGTCGACGCAGGTGGCACCTATGATTACACGATCATATTTGACAAGATGCCGGACGAACCTGTTTCACCAGACTTCAACAAGATGTACATCGTTGATGAAAACCGCTGGTTATTTGGCATTGATGTCGGCGTTGGATTTAAAGCACCTTTAAAAAACAATTCAAGTCTCCTTACCGAGCTGCGTTTCACATCGGGTCATACTTATTTTGGAACCCCCTACTCTGCTTCTAACAGGACGCTGGGTTTCACCGACGACCTGCGATCCAACCAAAAAACCATCAGCCTTACCGTTGCGTATCTCCTGGATATAGATCTCAGGCAGAGACGTACGGGAAAAAGCACGAAGGATAAGGAGGTATCGACGCATAGGCGGAAGTAGTCCTGAGTCCTGAGTATTGAGTCCTGAGTATTGGTTCTTAGTTGGGGTTCTTAGTAAGTGATAGGTTGTGGCTTCAGTTACCTGAAGCACGGAGAGATCCTTTCACTGAGTCGCGAAGCACACACCGCATCTGTTTCACTCATCTTCACTCCATTTTTTTTCAGCAAGCATCTCATTATCCTTACCTCTGATTTTCGTTGTAAAGAAAACTGTCCATCAAAAGGCCTGACATGGCTGAGGAACTATTGTTAACAGGGTGGAGTAGTATGGGAAAGTATAGGAGGAATATAGAGAAAGTATAGGGCCTGTATAGAACAAGTATAGAAACGGTATAGGAAAAATATAGGACGTGTATAGAAAAAGTATGGGAGCAGTATAGGAAAAGTATGGAAGGGGCATGGAAAAGTATAGAAACTGTCGTCTAAAAGTATAGGCCAACTATAGTGCTACTATAGTGCTTCTATAGGAGAAGGGTAGCACGATTTAACACGTGTATGGTCAACAATTACAGGCGATGATCGAGACGAGATACCGGTTCCAGGTAATGTAGGTCGCTACCAGGTCAAGTACCGTCTCCCGCTTTCAGGGGTATTTTGAATAGCTTTTTGCGGTCCGCTGTAATTATCCGCGTCCATTTTGCGACCATTCGGGGGATTTCTGAAATCACAAAACTTTCAGATATTGTAGCTAACTAAAAAGTACTCACTTAACCTAAACTACTTTGAAACGACGAGACTTTATGCATCTGGCCGGCATGGGCACAACCGCTGCTATGCTGGCAAGCATCCCCGGAATGGGACGCCCCATTCATCCGGAACGAGCGCTGGAGACGGTGGATGTTGCCCTCAAAAAACGGCTTGCGGACGTTGCGCTTAACGCCGCCCGCAGCAAAGGCGCACAATACGCAGATGTTCGCATTGGGCGCTATCTTAACCAGTTCATCATCACACGCGAGGATAAAGTTCAAAATATCGTCAACACCGAATCCTATGGTCTGGGTGTTCGCGTGGTTGCCGACGGTAGCTGGGGATTTGCGGCTACCGACAAGATGGACAACGACAACATTGCGAAAGCCGCGGCGCAGGCCGTCGCCATTGCCAAAGAGAATTCCAAAATCCTGAGTGAAAAAGTTCAACTGGCTCCTCAAAAGGGGTTTGGTGAAGTCAGCTGGAAGGCACCCATTGAGAAAAACGCATTCGAGGTGCCTATTAAGGAGAAGGTTGACCTGCTGCTTGGCGTCAATGACGCCGCCATGAAAGGCGGTGCAAACTTCATCAACTCTTTCATGTTCCTGGTGAATGAGCAAAAGTACTTCGCATCCACGGAAGGCTCTTACATTGATCAGGACATCCACCGCATCTGGCCAACTTTCTTTATCACAAAGATAGACTCAGCGACCGGCAAGTTCGAGACACGAAATGCTCTGAGCGCGCCGATGGGTATGGGATATGAATACATGAATGCCCGCCCACAAGACAAGATCAAAGGCGTTACTACCCTATACAAGGGTCGCTATGACATGCTGGAGGATGCCAGGCTTGGAGCAGCGCAGGCGACGGAAAAACTCACGGCCAAATCGGTCGAGCCGGGCAAGTACGATCTCGTGCTCGATCCATCACACCTCTGGTTAACGATTCACGAGTCAACCGGTCACCCAACGGAGCTGGACCGCGTGCTGGGGTACGAAGCCAACTTCGCAGGCACAAGCTTCCTCACACTTGATAAATGGGAAACAAAGAAATTCAACTACGGCAGCAAACTCGTGAATATTGTTGCTGACAAGACGCAGGTGGGATCACTGGGCGCTGTTGGATATGACGACGAAGGTGTTCAGTGCGGACAGTGGGATGTGATCAAAGACGGCATACTGGTTAACTATCAGGCTATACGCGATCAGGCACATATTCTCAAATTGCCCGCATCACAAGGATGCTGTTATGCCGACAACTGGAGCAGTGTCCAGTTTCAGCGCATGGCAAACATTTCGCTGCAGGCAGGTAAAGAAAAGAAATCCATTGACGACATCATCAAGGGCGTCAAGAAGGGGATTTATATTGTTGGCGACGGATCGTTCTCCATTGATCAGCAGCGTTACAACTTTCAGTTTGGCGGACAGCTGTACTACGAAATCAAAGATGGCAAGATCGCCGGTATGCTTAAGGATGTTGCCTATCAGGCAAACACCCAGGAGTTCTGGAATTCGTGCTCAGAGATTGCCGATCAGAATGATTACCGACTTGGCGGATCGTTCTTTGACGGCAAAGGCCAGCCGCCACAAAGCAGTGCGGTATCTCACGGGTCGGCAACGGCTCGTTTCAACGGAGTCAATGTTATCAACACAGCACGCAAAATAGGATAAGTAGCCATGCCGATATTATCAGAAAAAGAGTGTAAGGATCTGCTCACGAAAGTATTGAGCTATTCGAAGGCTGACGAATGCGAAGTAAACCTCAACGGTACCGATACTGGCAACATTCGATATGCACGTAATTCGGTGTCTACCAGCGGAAGCGTAAGTTCAACAAGTCTGGTTGTACAGTCCGCATTTGGAAAGAAGGTTGGTGTAGCGACGATCAATGAATACGATGATGCATCGCTGGAGAAAGTAGTGCGCCGGGCTGAAGAGCTGGCACGCCTTGCCCCGGAGAATCCAGAATACATACAGTGCCTCGGACAACAGCAATATCTGCCGTCGCGGACATTTGTTCCTGAAACAGCAGCTACAACGCCCGCGGCACGCGCCGCAGCTGTAGCTCAGAGTTTGCAGGTAGCAAAAGAAACAAAGACCGTTGCTGCCGGATACCTGGAAGATATCACAGGCTTCGCAGCCATGATGAACACTAAAGGGTTGTTTGCCTACAACACGTCAACGAACGTTAACTTCTCCGTGACGGCTCGCACCGAAGACGGAACCGGTTCCGGCTATGCAATCCGCGGGTACAACGACGTACGTAAACTCGATACAAAACATGCCACCACTATCGCGGCGCAGAAAGGCGCCAAGTCATCAAGTGCGAGGGCCATTGAACCTGGCAAGTACACTGTCATTCTCGAACCGGCCGCTGCGGCTGTGCTGCTGGAAAACATCCTCTTCGGTCTCGATGCAAGACAGGCCGATGAAGGCAGAAGTTTTCTTAGCCAGCCCGGCGGCAAAACACGTCTCGGAGAAAAGCTGGTTGATGAGCGTGTAAACATTTACTCTGATCCTCAAAATACTGATCTGCCAACAAGCCCATGGACGGGTGACGGCCGCGCCCAGGAGAAAGTTTCATGGATTGAAAAAGGTGTTATCAAAAACCTTACCTGGTCGCGTTACTGGGCCGACCAGAAAAAAGCTAAAGCTGTTCCCGCTCCCGACTCGTTCATCATGGAGGGTGGCACAAAGTCTTTGGAAGAACTTATCAAAGGCACGAAGAAAGGGATCCTGGTCACCAAGCTTTGGTATATCCGTCCCGTTGACCCACAAACTCTCCTGCTTACCGGTTTAACGCGCGACGGAACTTTCTACATTGAGAACGGTGAGATCAAATATCCGGTAAAGAACTTCCGCTTTAATGAAAGTCCGGTGATCATGCTGAATAACCTCGAAGAGTTAGGTAAAGTCGAGCGAACAGTAAGTACTGAGTCGAACAACAACTACCTCGTACCTTCGATGAAGATCCGCGACTTTACGTTCACCAGCTTATCGGACGCGGTCTGATTATTTGTTGATCTGTTGATTTGTTGATTTAAATGCACGAGGATAGTCCGGATCAGTGGATCTCCAAGGGCGAGTTCATGTATTTAAATCAACATGTCAACAATCGATAAACCATCAAATGATTCCCCGCTGATATAATTTCGGTGTTCGGAATCAGTCCATATCATATCTTGCGATGAGCATGTTGCGCGATCAAGGAAAATTCTTCTTTACCCGCATACAGTACGAATCCGGTGACTGGGATGTCGATCAACGAATGCCTGCAAACGTTCTCAATTCTCTGATCGAATACACCAATCTGCCTGTCGACACACAGGAGAACATAGTTCCGCTCAGCAGTGAAGAGATCTTTCGCAGCCCCTTCTGCTATCTTAGTGGTCACAAACTCGTAGAGTTTACGGCGCAGGAGCGCGAGAACTTTGAGCGTTATGTAAAAAACGGCGGCTTTGTATTTGTCGATGATTGTAATCATGATATCGACGGCCTTTTCTCCAAATCCTTCGAGACGCAGATGGAGCGAATATTTGGGCCTTCAGCATTGAAGAAGATACCGAACTCGCATCCAATCTATTCTGCATTCTTCAAGTTTGATGGTCCTCCGACAACATCTCAGGAACTGAATGGGTGGGGCGACGACATTGTTCATGATTACCTGAAGGCAATTGAATTTCACGGTCGAATCGGAGTATTGTTCAGCAACAAAGATTATGGCTGCGAATGGGACTACGATTTCAGGAACAAAAGATTCTACAAGATTGATAATACACGGTTCAGCGTGAACATCGTTATGTACGCGCTGACCAGATAGAAATAGAAGCACATTTATGTCAGCACTTAACAAGACGGAAGAGGCGGTCAGTGAAATTATCTCGAAGCTCAATGCTTTGAAGAATGAGATCCGGAAAAAGATTGTCGGACAGGAAGAGACGATCGATCAACTCCTGATCACCTTCTTAGCCGGCGGCCATGCTTTGCTCGAAGGCGTGCCCGGCCTGGCAAAGACTCTTATGATTCGCACGCTTTCAGATGCAATAGATCTAAAGTTCCGAAGAATACAATTCACGCCCGATCTGATGCCGTCTGATATCATTGGCACGGAAGTGCTTGAAGAAGATCACGCGACTGGAAAGCGGTTCTTTAAGTTTAATAAAGGTCCCGTATTCTCGAACATTATTCTGGCAGACGAAATCAACCGCACGTCTCCGAAGACACAGGCCGCGTTGCTCGAAGCCATGCAGGAGTTTGAAGTGACGTATGCAGGCACAACGTATCCGCTGGAGCGCCCGTTCTTTATATTGGCCACCCAGAACCCTATAGAACAGGCTGGTACCTTTCCTCTGCCTGAGGCACAGCTGGACCGATTTCTCCTTTACATCCGGATCCACTACCCTACCGCGCAGGAAGAGAGAGCTATTCTCGAGAGTACAACCGGCAAGGTGAAACAGGTGATCAACAAAGTGATCGAGGGCAAAGACATACTGACGGCGCAACAATTGGTACGCGAGGTACACATCAGCGGAGAACTGATCGAGGTTGTCAGTCGCATCGTAAGGGCTACACGTCCGGGGGAAAGTGAAGTCTCCTTCGTTAACGAATGGGGGCGCTGGGGTGCAGGTCCGCGTGCAGGACAAGCTATGATCCTGACAGCGAAGGCACGAGCACTGTTGCGCGGCAACTTTGCCGTCACGATGGATGATCTGCATCATGTTGCGTACCCGGTTCTTCGTCACCGTATTCTCATGGGATTTAAGGCGGAAGCTGAAGGAATAACGCCGGACATGGTTACCGCAAAACTGTTGGAGCAAATCACTCCGGACAAAAGCAATATCATTAAGTGAAAACGCAGCTGAGCGATCTTCTTAAACCTGAAGTGCTGCACACGGTAACGGGTCTGGAACTTGTGGCGCGTATCGTTGTGGAGGGATTCATGAGCGGAAGCAATCGCAGCCAGTCTATAGGTGCCGGTCAGGAATTCAGTCAATACAGAAGCTACGAGCCCGGCGATGATCTGCGTCAGCTGGATTGGAAAATGTATGCGCGTTCGGAGCGCTACTACATCAAGCAGGCGGAGATTGAAACCAACATTACCGTTAAGTTCATGCTGGATGGCAGTCGTTCGATGAGCTACGCCGAAAACGACATCAGCAAACTGCAGTATGCGAAAGTCGTTGCCGCAGCACTGGCCTATCTTGCACGCAAGCAAAGCGACACTTTCGGATTGTATATGGTGAACGATCAGGCCATCACTGCCGTTCAGCCAAGATTCGAGCAACAACAATTCATGCGCTTTCTCCATGCCCTGATCGAAATGGAAAGCGCTGGTTCCTGGAGACAAAGTGGCGATCTCGAAGTCCTTTTCGATCATCATGGCAAAGAGCTTATTATTTTTTTCTCCGATCTGTACGATGAAAATGGCGACCTGCAAAAGTTTGTTTCGAGGTTAAAGACGCCACGCAATGAGGTGATCGTCTTTCATCTTATGGGCGAACGGGAACTGGACCTTTCTTACAACGGCACGTACACTTTTCAGGAACTTGAGAGCGGCCGCTCCATCAAGGTTGACACTGTCTTGCAGCAGAAGCAGTATACAGAACGCGTACAGCAATGGATCCGCGATACACGCACGTGGATGCTTGAGAAACAGATCCATTATTATCTCGTCGGAATGGATGCCACCTTCGAGCACGTTCTACGCGATTTCCTGAGAGTTAGAAAATCACTGGCGCGCTGATGGGACTGCTTAATCCGATATGGCTTTGGGGGCTCACGGGACTACTGGTTCCCGTCGCGATTCACTTGCTAAGCCGGAAAGACATGCGCATCATCAAAATCGGCAGCCTTCGTCACCTGGAACTCGGCACTACCCGCCAGGCTATACGCATTCGGCTCAATGCATTTGTTCTGCTTGCACTGCGCTGTCTCATCGTTGCATTGCTGGCAATTTTCTTAGCGGGGTTGTCTCTACGAGACAGCGGAAAAGCAACGCGATGGCTGGTTATCGAGAATGGACTGGAGCAAACAGTGGAATGGAAAAGTCTTACCGACAGTCTCAGTAACCAGGGTTACGAACTCAGAAGACTTGAGCAGGGATTTCCACTTTTGGACGCAAGTTCTGACCGAAATTCCATACCCGATTACTGGATGCTGTCGCAACAGCTGTCCCGCATCCTCCTTGACCGCTGTGTTGTCATCAGTCGAGATCGCATGGCCGGATTCTCCGGAAAGCGCGTAGCTTTTGATAGCTCAATTACATGGATGAGTACATCTTCTGACAGTTCCAGATTTGTAATTGCGTTGAACCGGTCAGTACCAGATTCTAGCATGGCCCGTGTGGGCAGGAGCAACGACATGAGCACTGTCTATGAAACAATTAAAATGCCTTCATCGCAGGAAAGTTCAATACTTCAGATGTGGAATAAACAATCCGTTACTGATTCGCTGGCGGCTATCACGACGGGCACAGTACAGGGCAGCGATGCTCCGGGCAAATTGAACAACTCGTCACAGAACAACGGGAATATCCCTAATACAATTCGCGTCGTAATCTCTGGCACCAGTGTATCACCCGAAGAACGTCGCATTGTGGAAGCAGCAATCGACGCGATCAACAGTAATGGCATCATATCCATTCAATCCTTGTATACGCAGCCGAACACGCAGCTCCATGGTGATTGGTTGATATGGCTTTCCGCAGATGAGCCTCCGGCAAACTCCGTTGTCAATGTCATACGAAAGTCATTGGGTGAACAGTCATCAACAAGCGTGCGTCCGTTGCTGGATCGTGGATGGATTACGCGGCCATTAACGCTGTCGAATGCCCTGCGAGAACAGTTTACTCTTCAGCTAGCTTCTCTCCTTCTGAAAAATAACAGTGACCGCCTAAATCATATAGCAAGGGATTACGATCAACGCACCATGCCGGAATCTTTCAGATTTACGTCGGGCAGTGCAAGTCAGGAGGACCTTCCGACGCGCACGCATCAAATTGAAAGCGGTGGCCTCCTCGCGATCATCATCGCGTTTCTGTTTGCCTGTGAAAGATTTGTCGCTAATCGTCAACAACTATGAACAGCGACGAGATACGATATCAGCTGAACCGGCTGCTGCGCCGATACCAGGTTATTCGCCTGCTCGAAGCTTTGATATTGTCGCTTGGAGTTGGCCTTGCTGCCTTTGCAATCGTGCGCTTCTTTTCCCCACCAACACCTGCTATCATATCCGGAGTTGTTGCAGGCCTTGCAGCTGCCATTGTCAGAATATTTCAATTGCGATTATTTCACGTAGATGAACACAGCATCGTACGATATGTTAACCGGCTGTTGCCCCAGCTTCAGGAAAGTGGTGATCTGTTGCTCCGCTCTCCACAGGATCTGACGCTCCTCGAACAGCTGCAGCAGGTAAGGACTGCCCGCAGTTTCTCAGACTCCTTCGAAAGCATAAAACTACCGCATCAATTGTTGTCGTCGGCAGCAGTTTTTGCCGGCGGTATTCTCATAGCAACGGCCGGTGCTTTTTTTGCGCGCAGCACACATACGAACAGCAATACCACACAAAAGCCTAACGACGAACAGTCGCACTTGCAGCAACAACTTCCAGCCGCTGTAAAACAACTTGAGCTTCGGATATCACCCCCGGGATATACGCAACTACCTGAGCAGCGGACGAAGGTGTTTCCGATTAGCGCTCCGGAAAACAGTCTTGTTACGTGGACAATCGGATTTACAGCAGATATTCAGAGCGCGCACCTGATCTTCGATGGAAAAGATACCGTTGAACTGAAAGCGTCAGCTGGCACGTTTGTTTCGCAGCGCAAACTCGAATCTACCGGATTCTATCAGCTGATGTGGACATCTCCGTCCGGTGAACGAAAGCACTCCGATTATTACCCAATACAACTTAAAAAGGATAACCCACCCATACTTAAGATTGATAACCTGGACCAGTTCATTCAGCTGGAAGCAGCATCCAATCTATCTGTCGACCTGAAGGCTACCCTTACTGACGACTATGGGCTCTCCGACGCATACATTGTGGCAACGGTAAGTAAGGGCAGTGGTGAAGGCATCAAATTCAGAGAAGAACGACTTCGGTTTGATACCCCGTCGAAGATCGGAGGCAAACGAATGAGCGCCGCGCGACGCATCGACCTCATCAAGCTTGGTCTCGATCCTGGTGACGAGCTCTATTATTATATCGAAGCGTTCGACAACAGGGACCCGAAACCCAATCGCGCCAGAACGGAAACGCACTTCATTGCCGTGAAGGATACTTCTGAGATGACAACGTCAGTTGATCCCGGTCTGGGCGTAGATCTTATGCCTGAGTATTTCAGGAGTCAACGACAGATTATCATCGATACCGAAAAGCTGTTAAAAGAGAAAAAACACATTGCCCGGGAAAAGTTCAATGCACGCAGCAATGAGCTTGCGCATGATGAAAAGGTATTGCGACTTCGCTACGGAGAGTTTCTCGGTGAAGAGTTTGAAACCAATATTGGTCCGGCTGCTGGCAACGAGGTATCATCGGGGGATGACGTTATAAAACAATACGGACACCAGCATGATACTGATGAAGAGCATGCAGCGCGTGTGGAGTCGCCTTCGAAGGCTAACGCAGAACATGGTCATGACCACGCGGCTGAAAAGAAAGACGACGATCCAGAGAAAGCTTATATGCATGTCCACGACAGCGATGAAGAGGCGACGTTCTTTACGCAGAGCATTCGTGCGAAACTGAAGGCGGCTGTGACCATTATGTGGGATGCCGAACTTCATTTGCGCCTTTACACACCAGAGAAATCATTACCCTATCAATACCAGGCATTAAAGCTGTTGAAGGAAATCAGCCAGGATTCAAGAATATATGTGCACAGAACCGGCTTTGACCCGCCTCCCCTGAAGGAAGAAAAACGCCTGACCGGTGATCTATCGGAGGCGAAGGGAAGCGTAGCCAATACCCGGTCCGTTGCAGCTGATGAGTATCCTTCTATTCGCCGTGCATTAACCTGGCTCGAATCAGGACAGACCACACTGAAGATAACACCAGTATCGAAAGAACTCCTCCTGCAGGCAGGAGCCGAATTGTCGGCTGCGGCGATACAGCAGCCGGGACGGTACCTTGAAGCTTTGTCCTTGTTACGCGCGTGGACCGATAACGAATTGCCAGAGGTCGATATTACGCACGCCGTTGTCAGCATCCGTGCAGCATTTAATCAGGTGCTTCCTGCGAAGGCCCTTAATCCTGCGCGAAGTAAACAAACAACCCACCGGCTAGACGAAATGTTTCTTGAAAAATATGACGCTTCGCCTAAAGACCCGAGCCGATGACGTTTGATCCGCAGTTACCCGTTTGGCTGATCGCCGTTCTGCTCATTGCCCTGCTGATCTATTCCATGATCATAGAATGGCGAAGACCTCTCCGTTTCCTCCTTCTCAGGTTGATTAGCTGTGTCGTCGCTATAGCCTCCCTTGCATTCATTCTTCTCAAGCCATCATTCAGAAGCACCGTCGACCATGAGGTTGTCTTGCTTACTGATGGATTCAGTCAGCAAATTGCCGATAGTCTGCGGCGTGTATTTCCACACGCGACGTTCTATCACCTTGGCGAAACAGGAACCAGATACTCAATCAAGCTTTCGTCATACCGCGATCTCTTCAACGGCACCACTGTTGGCAATAAGGCAACAGTAGCGGCTTCTGCAGGTACCATCAGGGCGATCGCTGGCAACGGTCTCCCCGCCTATGCACTCGACTCTATACATGGAGGCTATCTTTATTTTCCCTCCGGAGAAGTCGACGGTATAACCAGCATAGCGATGCCTTCACAGAGATTAACTGCTCATCAGGTTGCAGTTTTGGGTGGCACTTTTCATAACGGCGTTGCAGGCAAAACGCTTTACCTTTCAGGGCCGGGCGGAAAAGTGGATTCGTTACGATTAAGTTCATCGACGGGAACCTTCTCGTTTGCCTTCACTCCACGAACATCGGGTCGCGTGACTTATTCACTTTCTATTAAGGATAGTCTGAATACGCTGACGGATGATGAAGTTCCCATGTTCATAGATCCATTCGTCCCACTGAACATTCTGATGCTGCAGGACTTTCCCACGTTTGAAATGCAGCACCTGAAGAACTTCCTTTCTGATCGCGGACATAAAATTGCTATGCGTGCCCAGCTCTCTAAGAACATTGTAAGAACTGAATTTGCCAATCGCGAAGCCATATCGCTGGCAAGGCTAACCGTACCATTACTGGACGGATTTGATCTTTTGATAGTCGATCCATCAACTCTGGCAAAGCTTTCTGCTCCAGAACGTGAAGCAGTGTCAGCATCATTAAACAATGGACTCGGTATAATTGCTGTATTCAACGGAGAACCATCGAGGGTATTGCCGAAGGAATTAGTCCCGATTACTTTCGCAGGAGTTGCATCAGATACCTCCAGTGTTTTACTAAACGGTAAGCGGTTTACTCTTCCTGCCACCCGATTAAAGCCGACTTCGTTTGAAGGAGTGGTCGTTTCAAGTGACGCATCCAGGGTGTTGTCGGGATACACACCGGTTCGGAAAGGCATGGCTGGATTTCAACTGCTTCGCGAGACATACAGTATATTGATGGCTGGTGATTCATTAGCCTATGGATTGTTATGGTCGCCCCTACTGGAAGCAACAGCGCGTTCCGGCGGGTCGCGGGGATCTATCCGGCTCAAGAACGCATTCCCAGCATATGCTAACGATCCTTTGTACTTTGATGTGATCGGCGGTACAACCCCTACCCTATTCGCCGATAGCGTACAGGTGCCTGCTGCAGAGGATGTGCTGATCGACGACATCTGGCATGCCACAGCCTGGGAGGAGCATAAGGGCTGGCATGAACTGCGAACGGAGGAAGACAGTCTGTCCTACTTCGTATTCAATAATGATGACTGGAAAGCGCTCCGGGTGAGTGAGCAGAAACAAGCCACCTACAGAGCAAGTTTGCGTCCGGCACCGAGCGGGATTGAACGACTTGAGAATAAACCGGTTCCGTTGGCACCCATCTTTATCACGTTTCTGGTGGCTGTCGGGTTTTTATGGCTGGCGCCGAAATTATAATTCTATAACTACCCTGCAGTAAGCTACTATCTGGACTTAGGAGTCTTGTTGCCTTGCTCTTTTGTCGCCTTAGCTTCCTCCTCAATTACTCTCACCAATTCCTCATACCACGCCTCACCATACTTACGGATCAGCGGCTCACGTAAGAACTTATAAACAGGAACCTGCAATTCCTTTCCTAACGCACAGGCTGGTGAACAAATATGCCATTTGTGGTAGTTTACCGCTTCAAAGTTCTTTTTCTGCGTAATACGGATCGGATACAAATGACATGAGATCGGCTTCTTCCATGAAATTACGCCATCGTTATACGCTGCTTCAATGCCGCATTTAAGAATGCCCTTTTTGTCGTAGATGGCATATACGCATTCCCTTCCTTCGATTACCGGTGTTACCAGGTCGTCTTCATCGTCAGTAGTATGGGTACCCTGCCGTTCAATCTCCTCGATGCCCCTGGCACTCAAATAGGGCTTCACTTTGGGGTAGATTTCTTCCAGAATAGCCAATTCCTCTTCCAGCAGCGGCGCCCCGAAATCCCCCTCCACGCAGCACGCGCCCTTGCATTTTTCCAGGTTGCAAACGAATTCCTTATCGCGGACCTCGTCTGACACCAAAACCTCACCGACTTTAATCATGGCACAAAGTTAACCCTTAATCGACGTCAAAAAACCAAAAATACCCGTCAAAAGTGCCCGGATCAGGTCTAAAAGGTGGTCACACTTTGCCTCCCGGAGGTATATAGTTGCTGGGAACCACTATGCAGACCTTTCTCAGCCGGCTCAATTACAAGCGCTACTTCGTCGGGCTTTTCACCCTGACGATGCCCCTTATGCTCGCTGTGCTCGGTATCACCATCCTGCTGCAAAATGTGCGTGAAGGACAACCCTGGAAGGAATGGGGCATTACGATGGTCATGCCATTCCTTGGAATATTCTACATCATTACCACGCTTATTCATTACTATCGGAAGACGCCGCAGATCACCATCAATGACCACGAGATATGGATTGGCAACAGAGTGATCAGCGTTTCAGACATTGTGCTCGTTACTGTGCGGGGCAAGAGTTCCGATACCGTATTGTTCGTTCCCTATACATTTGAATCAAGCTCAATCCTTCTCGCTGATGGTAATCAAATCTCAATCGCCGTCGAGAACTATGAGAACGGAAACGTTATCCGGATGAACCTTAGCCGTCTCAACGATTTTATATTAGCCAAGTCAAAGAAGTTCCATCCGGTTTCGACGCATGCCGATGATCAGATCATCCGTCACCCTATCGACATTCAACGCGCGCGCATCTTTAAGCTGATGCCGTGGAAATCCTTCAACAACTTCCTTTTCCTCGGCATGTGCGTAGTCGCGATCGGCGTTGCATTCGACATCACAAGGCCGTTGCTGCTTGTGTTCCCATTTACAGTCTTCACTTTATTTTATTCATTGCTTGTCAACCAAAATCACTACTTCATTGTGAGTGAGAATCACCTGATCGTGAAATGCTACTTCCTACCCCGATGGGAGCGATCGTTCAGGTTAGATGATATTCAGATTGTAGAAACCGAAGAGGTTCCGCGTCAGCAGACGGCGCTGAAGTTAATGACCAGCGATTTTAGAATTTATCGTTATCAGTCAGGGTTGTTGAACTATGAGCTCTTTGAGCAGCTTATTCGCGCGATTCATGTGCGCCGGGGTGTTTCGTTGACGCATACGTTGATTCAGAAGTATAAGCAGAACTAGATTTCCTGGCTGGTCCTTCGCGCAAGCATCAAACGACACCAAAAATACAAGGACCTTTAATTGTCGTAGCCTTAATTTCGTTGAGATAATCTTCTTATCGGATCGTGCGTTGCGCGCGATGAAAGGGATTCTGTATTTATCTAACGTGCAGTTCGCGCGCGGGAATAAGACGCTGCATCCAATGCTACCGATCGAAGATCCCTACGGGATCTAAATACACTGCTACCGATCGATGATCCCTACGGGATCTAAATACACTGCTACCGATCGATGATCCCTACGGGATCTAAATACACTGCTACCGATCGAAGATCCCTACGGGATCTAAATACACTGCCACTGATCGAAGATCCCTACGGGATCTAAATACACTGCCACTGATCGAAGATCCCTACGGGATCTAAATACACTGCCACTGATCGAAGCTCCCAGCGGTCCCAATTCTTAATTCTCAACTCTTAATTCTTAATTCTAAAACAGCTCATATTGCACATTCTCCGCTCCATTAACCTCGCGCAGAACAGCCCGTGTTGAAAACTGCTTCGAGAAAAAACCAATGTGATAGCTCGGAAGATCCATCATGCGTGACTCCAGCTTGTGTGTTGAGATCGCCGCATTGAGTCCTGCCACAAGCAGATTGTTTTGATACAGTCGAATCAAGCGCCGGTAGAAGTGATGATTGCTTTCGAGATCCTTCAGCTTTGACACAGAAGATTCACCAATGTATCTGCGAAGCACTTCCGACTGTTCCC
Organism: Chryseolinea sp.; assembly: GCA_049840655.1. Taxonomy (GTDB): domain Bacteria; phylum Bacteroidota; class Bacteroidia; order Cytophagales; family Cyclobacteriaceae; genus Chryseolinea. The sequence goes on along the minus strand of JASGJX010000025.1, from coordinate 17,413 downwards.
GTGCATAGAAGCGGCAATCCATCCGGTTATTGAGTACGAAGGTAAAAGGCAAAAGCAGGCTGCAGTTCAGGGCAGCGAGTTTGTGTACCGTTGAGAAAGGAAGCTCAAGTGAAAATGAGTCAGCCAGCACCAATACGGCGACGCGTCTGCCCGGCCTGGATGTCGGGATCATCGAAACGAATCTCTCGGGATCGCGGGGATTGGTGTGAATAATTTCTGTATCGAGTGATGGAAACATACGGCGCACGCGCGTATCGAGCGCTTTCAGCTGATCTCCATCCTGTTCACAGAAGATCCATTTAGTGAACGGCAGCGCGTCACTCATGGCTGCGAAGGACGCTCCTGGAAAGATTTCTTTCTGATGCCCTGATGAGTAAACTCCACTTCCAGCAAACAGATCGACGAGCACCACTTCATCAGCACGCGAAAGTGCATTGACGATGAAAGCCTGCAAATAACTTTGGATTACTTGAACCTTTACTTTAAACCATGGCTCGGCGGCGCTGACACTTAAGTTGTCGTCAGAAAAACCGGGAACTGTTCCGCGCGATTTTAAGTTCAAAAAATTATAGTTTAGCGATACGACGTTGAAGAAGCCCATTGCATTGGGCGCTTGCAAACTGTTGTTCAAAATTAATGTGTGTTCAGCGTTTCTGCTAAGCATTTTCGAAAACGCAATTAATTTTTTGTGCGATTGCTGATGCGACTCTTCAACGCTTGTGATTAGTCGCGTGCTTGCTAACTTGTGGCCGATATGAATGATTACCTGGAGAGTTTGAATGAGCCCCAATATCAAGGGGTAGTGAATACAGAAGGTCCTTGCATGCTGATCGCGGGCGCCGGTTCCGGCAAAACCCGAGTGCTCACGTTCCGTATAGCTCAGCTGATACGCAATGGTGTCGATCCGTTCAACATCATGGCACTAACTTTCACGAATAAAGCGGCGAAGGAAATGCGCGAGCGCATCGAGAAGGTCGTGGGGCATGATGCGCGCAATCTGTGGATGGGCACATTCCACTCGGTGTTCTCAAGAATCCTTCGTGCGGAAGCGCATCACCTGGGATATACGAACAACTTTACCATTTACGATACCGATGATTCGAAAACACTCATCAAGAACATCGTTAAGGAAATGGGTCTCGATGATGCCGTTTACAAACCCAGCACCGTCTACAACCGGATCTCGGCGGCAAAGAACAGCCTCATCAGCTGGCAGGATTATATGAACAATCCGGAGCTGATGGCTGATGATGCAGCCAACATGCGTCCTGAGATCAACAAGATTTACCGCGCTTATGCCCAGCGTTGTTTTAAAGCTGGCGCGATGGATTTCGATGACCTGCTCTTCAACACCGACAAGCTGTTCAAGGAGCACCTGGAAGTTCTGAACAAATATCAGCATCGCATTCAATACGTGCTCGTTGATGAGTTTCAGGATACTAACCTTTGCCAGTACTTTATCATCCGCAAGCTTGCGGCAGTTCGACAAAACATATGCGTGGTGGGTGATGATGCCCAAAGCATTTATGGATTCCGCGGCGCCGACATCTCAAACATCCTCAACTTCGAACGCGATTATCCTGACCTGAAAGTTATCAAGCTGGAGCAGAACTACCGTTTCGACCAATACCATTGTGAAAGCAGCGAACTCGGTCATCAAGAAGAACCGTGCCCAGCTTCCCAAGAACGTATGGACAGAGAATGAGGATGGCAACATGATCGAGCTGATCAAAGCTGTATCCGACAACGAAGAAGGAAAGCTCGTAGCTTCATCCATCTTCCAGGAGAAGATGCAACATCAGCTTAAGTTCAGTGATTTCGCTATTCTTTATCGAACCAATAGTCAGTCGCGTGCGATAGAAGAAGCGCTTCGCAGATTGAATATCAAATACAAAGTTGTAGGCGGTCTTTCGTTCTATCAACGAAAGGAGATCAAGGATCTGCTCGCCTACATGCGCTATTCCATTAATCAGTCGGATGAAGCATCGTTTCGACGGATCATCAATTTGCCCAAGCGCGGTATCGGTGATTCCAGCGTTGACAAAGTTATTGTTGCCGCGAATGATCATGCCATCACCATCTGGGAAGTGATCGAGAATGCGCAGTCGTTCATTGGCGGTCGCGCAGCTGCTGCCATCGATGATTTTGTGGCGATGATCAAACGATTCGGCATTGAAGTCGGAAGAAAGGATGCCTATGATGCTGCCTTCGAGATAGCAAAGGGCTCGGGGCTGTTGCGCGAGCTTTACGAAGACAAAACTGTTGAAGGTCTGAGCCGATATGAAAACGTGCAGGAATTACTGAACGCCATAAAGGAATTTGTTGATGACCCGGAACGCCAGGATAAGAGCCTGGGGGCATTCCTTCAGGAGGTATCTCTGATTACGGGACAGGACGAAGATAAAGACAAGGATCCTGATAAGGTCACGCTGATGACCATCCACATGGCCAAAGGTCTTGAATTCCGGAACGTATACATCGTGGGTCTCGAGGAGGACCTCTTCCCTTCCCAGATGATGCTGAGCAACCGGTCGGAGCTGGAAGAAGAACGCCGACTATTTTATGTAGCCATCACCAGGGCGCAAAAGGCACTGTTTCTGAGTTACGCCCTCACGCGCTACCGATTCGGTCGCCTGAAGAACTGTGAGCCCAGCCGTTTCCTTGACGATGTGGATCAGACCTTCATTAAGGTAAGCACCAAGTTTGCGGGCCTGGAGTCGCTGCCACCGCCTTCACAATATGCCAAAAACCTTGTTAGCGGCATCAAAAAGACCATTTCCTCGTCTCCACCACCGCGTGCAGCAGGTGCGACGGCCTATAAGGCATCGGCCGATTTCCAGCCCAGCGACACATCTCAGTTGCGGGAAGGGATGAAGGTTGAGCATCCCAAATTCGGCTTCGGACTGGTGACCGCGATGGATTCGGCAGGCGCAGATCGCAAGGCCAAGATTAATTTTGACGATTTTGGAGAGAAGACCTTATTGCTTAACTTTGCTAAACTCAAAATACATGCATAGCTAAACGATTTAGCTGTCATTACCCGGGCGAAGTTTTTTGTACTGGATGTTCGCCCCTACTACAATCACATATTTACTTGCTGAAAAATTTGAAAACAACTCGCATGCACATAGGAGAATACAACTCTGAGCGTCCAGATATCATTCTGAAAGAGTACGGCCGTAACGTTCAAAAACTGGTCGAATACATCAAGACGGTACCAAGCATCGAAAAAAGAACTGAGCTCTCTTATACACTTATCGAGCTTATCAAGCAGTTGACCCCGAGTATCAAAGAACAGCCGGATAACCCGCAGAGACTTTGGGACGACCTTTATATCATTGCAAACTTTAGCCTGGACGTAAACAATCCTTACGAGATCCCGACGCCGGAAGTCGTTTTTAAGAAGCCCATGAAAATGGAGTATCCCAAGAACGACGTTCGCTTCCGCCACTACGGAAAGAACATCGAGAAGCTGGTAAAGGAGGCTTTGAAGAAAGACAACGACCAGGAAAGACAGGAGGCGATCATCTACCTCGGGAAATTGATGAAGACGTTCTACGGCAACTGGAACAAAGAAACTTTGGACGATTCAGTTATTCTGCGCGACATCCAGGCTATGTCTGGTGGAGCTTTGAATATGACCATAGAGAAGGTTCGCGAAGACAACCTCTTCGAGAAGCTTTATAAGGACAACAAGAAGAAGAGCAATATGCGTGGCCAGGGCGATCAACAACCTCGTCAGGGACAAGGCAACGGAAACCAGAATCGTCATCAGGGTGGCGGTCACAGACCGTTCAACAAAAACAAGAACAACAACTTCCGCAGAAGGAGAGACCAATAACATTAACACCGCGATGGGCTCAGCTCATCGCGTATTTTTTAAACTAGCCCTATTTTTTTAGAATGAGTGTTTTCAAGATCAAGGGTGGGAAGAAGCTAAAAGGTGAAATCGTCCCCCAGGGTGCCAAGAACGAGGCACTGCAAATTCTAAGTGCAACGGTGTTGAGTGCCGAGCCTGTTACGGTGCACAATGTGCCTAATATTGTTGATGTCAATAAGCTGATCGACCTTATCGGTGACCTCGGTTCCAAAGTTGAAAAGCTTGGTCCTGAATCGTATCGGTTCACCGCATCCAATATCAACACGAAGTTCCTTGAAACTGAAGACTACCGTAAGAAGGCGGCTGCTCTTCGTGGTTCAGTGATGCTGTTGGGTCCAATCCTTGCCCGCTTTGGAAAGGCGACGATGCCCAAGCCCGGAGGTGACAAGATTGGTCGCCGCCGTCTGGACACACACTTCCTCGGGTTTCAACGTCTTGGCGCCAAGTTCAACTTCGATGCCGAAGAGCACCTCTTTCACATCGACGCTACCGAACTTAAGGGCTGCTACATGCTTCTCGATGAGGCTTCTGTTACCGGAACAGCCAACATCGTGATGGCGGCTGTGCTGGCGAAAGGCACCACGACTATCTATTACGCTGCCTGCGAACCCTATCTTCAACAGCTTTGCCTTATGCTCAACCGCATGGGCGCAAAGATCAGTGGTATTGGTTCGAACCTCCTCACTATCGAAGGCGTGGAGAAACTCGGAGGAACCGAACACACGATGCTTCCCGACATGATTGAGATTGGAAGCTTCATCGGCCTCGCAGCGATGACGCAATCAGAAATTACGATCAAGAATTGCCGCATTGATATGCTGGGCATCATACCGGAAACGTTCCGTCGCCTGGGGATTAAGCTTGAGTATCGCGGTGATGATATTCACATTCCTTCACAGGATCTTTATGAAATCGATACGTTTATCGACGGCTCGATCCTTACAATATCCGATGCACCATGGCCTGGATTTACTCCTGACCTGATCAGTATCATACTCGTCGTCGCTACGCAGGCGAAGGGCACAGTACTCATTCACCAGAAGATGTTCGAAAGCCGCCTGTTCTTCGTCGATAAGCTCATCGACATGGGTGCTCAAATCATTCTTTGTGATCCACACCGCGCTACAGTTATCGGACTGGAGAGAAAGCAACAACTGAAAGGCATCAAGATGTCGTCTCCTGATATTCGCGCAGGGGTATCGTTGCTTATTGCTGCATTGAGTTCAAGCGGCACCAGCGAAATCTCAAACATCGAGCAAATCGATCGCGGGTACCAGAACATTGATGTGCGCCTGAAGGCGCTCGGTGCACAAATAGAGAGAATCTAGGCGCAGTCGTGAGTCTCTAGTCCTGAGTCCTCAGTATTGGTCATTAGTATCTTTAGTCCTTAGTTGAGGCTGGCTTAACTGTTGATTGCTTCATACTCGCTCTTGCCGTATTACCAAGTCGTATAATCGAGTAACGTCTAAAACCTAAGGAGTCTAGTAACCAATACTCACGACTCAGGACTCCCGACTAAGGACTGCTATCTGATCGCTGCTGTCCATATCAACGCCTTTGAGTGATTGACAAGATCCTCAGCAAGACTTCCATTCAGAAGGTGGCTCACTCCTCTCCTGCCGTGAGTACCAAGTGCTATCAGATGACCGCCGACAGACTCACTGAAATGGAGAATGCCTCCCTCCTCATTCTCGTGATTAAATACATTGATTGTATAGTCCTTAAACATGAATCGCTTTGCAAATGCCTTCAGGCGTTTCAATGTTACCGTATCAGATGTAAAAGCGGCTGGAGTATTGATGTAAACAATATGAACTGTCGCCTTGAAGAATGCCTGTAAAATTTTTACCTGTTTCGTTAGCTCTTCCTGTCCTTCGGTTTCCAATGTATTAGGGAAGACAATATTCTTGATGGCTCCCTTGTAAAGATCCTTCACCACCAACACCGGCACGGAAGACCGGCGCACGATACGTTCGGCATTGGATCCTGAAATAAATTCTTTGAATCCACTGGAGCCATGAGAACCCATCACGACGAGATCGATGCCATTGTTTTCGACAGCGTTCACCACCATGTTGGGAAAGAATCCAAACTCAATACTGGTAATCGTCTTTACATCGGGATTGCCGTGTTTAGCCAGAAGCTTTTCGAATTGTTGTACTACTGCTTTGCGTGAATCGCGGAAAAAGCTTTCATCCATCGTGACGACCTGCATCATTCCCGGATCGCCTACCACGGGCAATTCAATGACGTGAAACAAGTAAACAGTGCCTTTCGATTGTAGGGCAATGTCTTGTGCTAGCCGAAAAGCATTGATTGCTGGCTTTGAAAAATCGCAGGGGACAAGTATTTTTTTCATGATATGTGGGTTTCCTGGTTTAACGGGACATGATTGGTCCCTCATAACGTCAAAATTAGCGCGCTCGTACGATTTGACATTGAGGTTTGTCAATGGAGGGCATGATATAAATCAGAAACTGTATAAATTAGTCCTGAGTCATGAGTCCTGAGTCGTGGGTGGGTATTGAGTATGGATAGTATTTGCGTTGGTGCTTTGAACAAGCCTATTGCCGTAAAAGCAACGCACTACTCCGACTATCATTCACTAAAAGACTCAAAATACCAGTAACAACTCAGGACCCAGGACTAAGCACTCAAGACTACTTTCCATGGACGTAAGAGTAAAATTTCTCGGCGCTGCCAAATCTGTAACCGGTTCCCGCTACCTGCTGGACATCGGTGACTTCAGAGTTTTGTTTGACTGCGGATTGTTTCAGGGCTTAAAAGAGTTGCGTTTACGCAACTGGGAACCCTGTCCCGTAGAAGCATCTTCCATTCATGCAGTAGTGATCAGTCATGGTCATATCGATCACACAGGCTTTCTACCCAGACTTGTCAAGGAAGGTTTCAGTGGACCGATCTATTGTACCAAACCGACGGCAGATCTGCTTGAATTGTTGTTGCTTGATTCGGCGAAGCTGCAGGAAGAAGAAGCGTTATATGCGTCGAAGAAGGGATACTCGCGTCACAGCCATCCTGAACCGTTGTACTACACGGCAGATGCGCAGCGCGTATTTCCGCTGGTGAAGAAATTCGATTTCGGTATAGAGATACCGTTGGGCGACCGGGTGTCCATCAGATTTAACGCTGCAGGACATATGCTTGGCGCTGCCATAACAGAGATGTTTATAAAAGGCGATACCCAACGCAAGACGATAGTATTCTCGGGCGATCTGGGGAGAGAAGGAGATGCGCTGCTGCCCGCACCAACGCGCATCAAGCAGGCTGACATTCTGTTTATTGAATCAACCTATGGCCACAAAGACAATCCGTCGGTCGATCCCGCCCAGGAGCTGGGACGAATAGTTCGTCAGACATTCAGCAATGGTGGCGTGTTGTTAATTCCAGCATTCGCCGTGGGACGTACGCAAACATTATTATATCATTTTCACGACCTGATGGAGCGCGACATCATCCCGGATGTTCCGGTGTATGTTGATAGCCCGATGGCTACCTCTGCAACGTATCTTTATTACAGGCATCCTACCTATCACAGCGCGGTCTTTAATCGTACGGAGTTCGCCCGACAAATGGAAACCAACCTCATGGTGTTTGTGAAGACGTCGCAGCATTCGAAGGCATTGAATGAAATCAAGACGAACGCCATTATCATCTCGTCGAGTGGAATGATGACCGGTGGTCGTGTTCTGCATCACCTGTATCACCGCCTGCGCAACCCCCAGGATACACTACTGATTGCCGGGTATCAGGCCGAAGGAACCCGCGGACGCGACCTGGTCGATGGGAAACCGACCATAAGAATCTTTGGTGAAGAAGTTCCCGTACGCTGCCACATCGAAAACATGAGCGCTTTCTCCGGACACGCCGATCGCAGCGAACTTTTTGATTGGATGGGCGGCTTTGAAGACAAACCGAAAATAACCTTCACGGTACACGGCGAGAATCCCGACCTCAGTGCATATGCAGAGGAAATTCGACAACGCATGGGATGGAATGTAATCGTACCCGATTACCTGGAATCGGTGCAATTGTTCAAGGGGATTTAAGAGGCGCTTCCGAATGATTCACCCGAAACCTTCTATCAAACACGATTTCACGACAACAGAAGCTTCTCTCCATCTGCTGGAATTGCAACTGAAATCTTCTTTTCATGAAGTTGCTCTGCCAGCAGTTTTCTTGTGACTTAAGCAATGATTGACAGTATCCATGTGCACCGCGATGATCTGACTTCCATTTGACGATTTGGCAACTTGTTCGACGTCCAAAGCTGTCATCGTTATCGGATCTCCTGCGAGGAATTTCGCGCCGCCGGTATTCAAGACGATATGCGTCGGTTTATGTTGTTCTAACGCCAGAGCTACTGGCTCACACCAGATCGTATCACCGGCGACATAGACACGAATGTCACCTTTGCTCAGCACATATCCGGAGACGGCACCCATCTTTTGTCCAATCTCGCCTGTTCCATGCTGTCCGTCTGTACGAACGATCTTCCAGCCGTTCCATATTGCAGAATCCTCTATGCCCACCACATCGACAAATCCCTGGTGAAGTATCGCCGGGACATCAACAGGTTGGCAGAAGATCTTTTTCTTATGCAAAATCATTCGTTGTGCATCGATGTCCCAGTGATCGCGGTGCAGATGGGTGAGCAATACAGCATCTGCATCATCAAGGATTGCGGGAAGCGCCGACCTTTCAAACGGCAAATCAACCATAGGGATTCTCCGATCGTTCCCACAATTAGCGACTGGGTCGAGTTGTTCTTTTGCGGATAACATCGGATCTACCAGCAGTCGCCTGTTGTCAAGCTGAATGATCAATGTAGCGTGCCTGATGAGTTGGATATAGTTAGGTTCTGTCATATCTGTTCAACGCTTATGCATTTGGTCCGCAATCACGTATTCAATTTCATGAGCCTCATCCGCCGATGGCACTTCCAGTTTGCTCAGAAGCCGCTGCAAGACGTTCGACGGCACAGCGTGTTCCCGTTCACGATTCTGTCGCAACCAGGTATCATACTCCACCTCAACATAAACAATCCTAACCCGAGCTTTATAGGTTGCAAAAAGCTCAATCCATTGCGAGCGCATCTGTCTAGTAATGTTGGTGGCGTTCCACACGAAGGCCTCACCTTTACGAAGATAACCTTTTGCCACCTCTTTGGCTTCCTGCACTACCCACCCCGTTGCGGACGAGTCGTCGGGCTTAAGCTTATGTCGCCGCCTGATGTCGTCCAGACTGATAACCGGCAATCCGCGATAGTGTTTGTTCACGAACGTATCCTTGCCCATACCCGGCAGGCCGCTCATCATCACCACCGTGTTGCGCCAGTCGTCGAAAGGGACATAGCCCGGTGATGAGTTCTCTTTGCTGAAGTATACGAACCTGGCAAGATCGGTTTCGAATTGCCGTGGTCTGCCCCAGCACTGATGCTCGCGGCAAAGTTCTTCGAACAGGTTGATGCGGTAGAGCAGATCCTGCTGATCGGCACAAAGGCGCCCCAATACGTCGGCTTTCGCCAGCGTTGATAGCAACGAGAGGTCTACACGTATTGATGCCTGAATGACGGCCTTCACCGGGTCCGGTTTGTCGAAGATCCACAGCGGCAGCCCGTGATATCTCACCAAAGCACAAACCTGTTCACGGATGCTAAAGGGTACCGGCACTTCCTCATACAGGATTGTACGGCTGGTAAACTCTCCGCGTTTGGCATGACCGCGCGACGTGATACGGCCGTCGTCTTCCAACACCGTTGTTGACCGCTTCTCAACATCGTGCAGCAATGCTGCTGTCCAAAGAATCTCCTTCTGTTGAGCATCGAGTTTTTGATATTCCGTCAAATCAGATAGAGCATCTAGAACCATGCGCGTGTGAATAGCAACATCTCCTTCGGCGTGATGAATCGCATCCTGTGGAACACCACGCATGCCGGCCACCCAGGAGAACTGATTCTCCAGTGCACTCCAGTCTTTGTTATTCGTGATGGCCCAATTCATAGCTCAGGTGTTTCAGGTCGCTCTGATCTAAGACGTGCACGCTTCCAATTGCGTGTCCAGTGCTCATCGGTCTTCACATGCCCCTTCCTCACATACTTGAACACATGACTCGCAAAATCGCTTTCGTTAAAAGCGCTGGTATCACGAGTGACAATTCCTTCGCGTTGGCAAGGGATGCCTGTTATTGTATCCATCGAACCAAACACGCTCGGTTCGTTCACCAGTTTCAGCAGTGCCTCCTCAAACAACTTTTGATTGCCTGGCTTGAGTGTACTGATTTTAGGAACCGTTGGCAGGTCAAATAAGGATGCATAGAATTTCACTTCGTCCAGCTTAACCAATCATCTTCCTGCCGGACGGCAAAGAGAATACGTTTCGAGACGGGAATACACGATCCAATGATACATACAAATTCTCGCCGAAGATCTCGATGTCGCCAAGGTCGTTTCGGATCATTTGCCACCGTTCCCTGATCTTTTGTGACCATGGCGATACCGTAGGTGCCACATGTGACCTGGCGAATACGCCGTGACGGCTCAAACAATTGTTCTCGCCATCGAGTTTCTCGGTATGTACGACAGCAGACAACTGGCGCACGTCTTCCCAGTAGTTATGATTGATACGATCGTCGCTCGTCGTTCCCGGAGAAAATGGAAAATGATAAGTACGACCGTACTTTTTTGAAATGCTCATAAAGTAATCCACAATTTAAAGTAAATAATACACCGTGCGCTCTCTGTGAGAGCGCAAAGATCTACGGCAGCAGAAATCGCTGTAGGATTGAAAGTAACCGGAGCATGTGGTATTACATGGCGAGTTTAATGATGTCCCTGTCGGGGTTGATATAATAACAACGCACGAGGCGTTAGCTTAATACGGAAGCCGCAAAGAAAGGTTCGTCTGTCCTTTAAATGCGAGCGCTACATCCCCTCGTTAACGCCCGATACTCAGAGGAGAACTTAGGCCGGATTACGAGTAATGGAGTTTTCGAATGCGTACGAAAATTTCACACTCCAAACTGTATCTACATTGAACATTACGACTACCTTGGACCGGACATGCACAAGCTTCGCCCTCCAAAGCTTTTGGTTCTATCTATCCTGCTGGCTGTGACCGAATGTCGCCCGGCGTCTAAGAAAACCGCCTTGTTCGAGGCCCTTTCTACCTCTGTAACAGGTATCAGTTTTAGCAACACGATCAGCTAGGATACGCGCCTGAACTCATCACTTTCGAATACCTCTTAACAACGGAGCAGGTGTGGGTGTAATCGATATCAATAATGATGGTTTGATGGACCTTCTGTTTACTGCAAACATGTCGGACAACAAACTGTACCTTAACAAAGGGAATTTTCACTTCGAAGACATCACTGCGCAAAGTGTCTTGTACAACAGTACAAATGGGCCAGTGGCGTGTCCGTTGTTGACATCAAATCAGGATGGATGGCAGGACATTGCATTTGGTTACGCCGGCCCCTGACAATGACCCACAAAAACGGGCAAATGGAACCTATCTTAACAACGCAACAACACGTTCAGGGAAAGCGCAGCAAAATACGGACTGGATGATACAGGCCATTCCGTTCAGGCTTCGTTCTTCGACTACGATCGCGATGGCGATCTGGACCTGTATCTGCTCACTAACATCACCGACCAAACAGGACCAAACATCATACGTCCCAAGCGACTCAAAGGAGAAATGGTGAACACCGATCGTCTCTTCCGCAACAACGGCAATGAAACATTTACGAATGTGTCGAAAGAAGCTGGTATCCTCGCGGAAGGTTATGGTCTTGGAGTTTCTATTTGCGATGTCAATGGCGACGAATGGGTGACGTTTACGTCACCAACGACTATCTGTCAAACGATCTCCTTTACATCAATCAGCACGATGGGACATTTGTTGACCGGGCGGGAAGCTACTTTGATCATACCAGCTATTCCGCCATGGGCAATGATATAGCGGACATCAACAATGATGGGTTGATGGACCTCATAGCCGTCGACATGCTGCCGCCGGACAACAAGAGGCAGAAGCTGATGTTTGGCGCCACCAGCTATGACCGGTATCAGTCCGAGATACGCATGGGATACACGCCGCAATTCATGCGCAACACGCTTCAACTGAACCGTGGCCTGGTGGACGGGCGTCCATATTATAGTGAGATTGGTCAATTCGCTGGCATAGCGGCTACCGACTGGAGCTGGAGTCCATTGCTGGCCGATGTCGACAATGACGGATGGCGCGATCTGCTGGTAACGAACGGATATCCACGAGATATCACGAACAGGGGACTTTGCCAGCTACAAAGCCAGTGAACTGATGCACGAAGGGTTCAATCAGGGTGTGAGCGACAAATTTATGGAAGCCGTGAACAAACTGAAGGCGCACATCTTCCCCACTTTGCCTTTCACAACAACGGAGATCTTACGTTTGCTGACAGCTCCGCGCATTGGGGATTTGTAACTCCTTCGTATGCGACTGGCGCGGCCGTTGTGGATCTCGACAATGACGGCGACCTGGACTATGTAACGAACAATCTCAATGGGCCTGCATCAGTATTTAAGAACCACGCCACTGACCGAAAACAAGGGCATTTCCTTCGCATCGCATTTGAAACTTCCGCCGGCAACAGGAATGCCTACGGCACACAAGTTCGAATCAATACGCCGAATCACACGCTGACCGCAGAACATCGTGTTACGCGCGGGTATCAATCCAGCCTCGAACCTTTTGTGCATTTTGGTTTGGGTAGTGATACCGTTGTAAATGAATTTGTAATCATCTGGCCGAACCAGGGGAGAATGGTAATGCATCAAGTGCCTGTCGACACGCTCCTCAAAGTTAAGTTTGACAGTACCCTCATCGTTAAGCAATACGACCCGCCACTCCGAAGTGAAACAGTTCGGCAAGCGGGCAAAGTGCCTGAAAGCGCAACGCCCGGTCTGTACGTTACTACCTTACCTCAACCTCCGATTGAGTTCCGTCATCGCGAAGCTCCATACGCTGACTTCAAAGTTCAGCCCTTGATACCACAGCAGTATTCTACCCTCGGACCAGCGATGGCTGTCGCCGACGTTAATGGTGACAGGCTGGACGATTTATTCGTCGGAGGTCCTTTTAATCAAAGCGGCCAGATCCTTATCCAGACGAAGAGTGGAGTATTTGAGCAGCGTCCGTTAGTACAGGGGAAAAAGTTTGAAGAGGATACCGGCGTTCTCTTCTTCGATGCAGACGGCGACAATGACCAGGACCTCTATATCGTCAGTGGCGGTAATGAATTTGCAGAAGGTTCAGCCTACTATCAGGATCGGCTCTATATGAATGATGGCCGCGGACGATTCACGCTCAGTGTCAAAGCGATTCCGCGTGAGTCGGCAAGTGGTTCATGCGTGATTGGCAATGACTTCGATAGCGATGGCGATATCGACTTGTTTGTTGGCGGTCGGTTAAAGCCACAAGGCTATCCCGATGCGGGGACAAGCTTCATACTCCGAAACGACGGCGGCAGGTTCTCAGACATTACCGCCGAAGTCGCACCGGGACTGAAGAACATTGGCATGGTGACGAGCGCGTTGTGGACAGACTTCGACAATGATGGTACATCAGATCTCATTGTCGCGGGTGAGTGGATGTCTGTAACGCTGCTGCGCAACGCCGGGGGAAAGTTTAATAAAGTAACAGATCAATATGGCCTGACAAGAACGGCCGGCTGGTGGAACAGCATTGCAGGAGCTGATATCGACAGCGATGGTGACATCGACTATGTACTTGGCAACCTCGGATACAACAGCCGATACAAAGCGACCATTGATCGGCCACTGCACGCCTACACGTCAGATTTTAATGACGACGGCAAGCGCGAAGCAATTCTCACACAGCGAATACAAAACGAAGAGTACCCCGCACATCCTCGCGATGACATATTTCTCCAACTTCCATCTTACAAGAAATATTACAATAGCTATGCAGCGTACTCGCTGGAGACGGCTGATGCTTTCTTAAAGAGAAATACCAAAGCCCGGGTCGATACGCTTACTGCCAACATAATGGCTACGTGTGTGCTGATCAACCAGGGTAAGTCCGCCTGGCAATTGAAGCCACTGCCAGCCGAGGCCCAGTTTGCTCCGGTTTATGGCATCGTAATAAAGGACCTTGATGCTGATGGAAACGATGACCTTGTTCTGACTGGAAACACGTCGTCGCCGGACGTCTTAACCGGCAAGTACGATGCATCGAAGGGATTAGTTTTGGTTGGTGATGGGATGGGAAAGTTTACTCCCCGGACTCTTTCGCGTTCGGGATTAATTCTTGAGGGCGATGGCAGAAGTCTCGTCCTGCTGAATCGACGCACTGATCAATTGTTGATTGCTGGTATCAACAACGACTCATTACGATTTCGCAGCGTATCTCCTGTCACTTCCCGATTCAATCCCGTTCCTCGCGATGCGTATGTGTTAGTTCAATTGAAGGATGGTCGTACGAAAAGAATAGAGATTTGTAAGGGTGGTGGATATTTATCACAGTCAACCTCGGCCATCGACATTCCGCCCGGTAGCATGCGTGTGATAGTGTTTGATGGCGAGGGCAATTCGAGAGAGTTTAAGCCGTGAATGCTCTGGAAATGGAGTGTTGTTAATTTCCTGGCGAAGACGCAGGCACTCTTGAAAAGTATCTCACCTCATAACGTTCCTGAGATCCTCCGGAAAACAACGGTGGCTTATCCTTACGCAGCACCATTCTCCCCTCACCAAGCTTCACTATCTGATAACGCGACACCTCATGTTGATTCTCAAAGTATTTCAGGGTATCTTGTGTCGAAAGATCGTAGCGCATGTTCCTTGTCGTGCCACTCCAGGAAACGTCAACCTGACCATCGGCTAAATAAGTATACTCCTCGAGATCTACGATGGTCGTTTCCATGCGACCAAACCCGTTATAAAAGGTATACACAGAATCAATCTTCCACGTGCCCTGGATCTCTTTGTGAGGATCGGCGGGAGTACACGCATACAGCAGGCACAACCCGATGGCTATCTGCAACACTCGCAAATGACCTGAGAATACCACACGTAGCCGAAGAGTAACCTTTCTGATCATGGCGTGACCAAAGTACAAAAACGACCGGAGCACGTTACGCACTCCGGTCGTTGCTGATATTTTTCTTGTCCTAAACAATGGTCAGCTCAATAGTTCTCATTCTGGATCAACACCCCATTGCTGAGGTCGATCTCGCGTTGCGGAATCGGGAAGTAATAATGCTTAGGTCTCACAAAGGTTCTCCCTGGCTTCAAAGGACCACGATCGGCAGCATACAACGCTACGATGTCAACAAGGTTGGCTTTGTCCCAGCGGAGCAGATCCTGATGACGTTCGTTCTCCCCGGCAAGCTCCACGCGTCTCTCATGCATGATATCAGCCATGTCGGCGTTTGAAACCGGATCGAGCCCGTTGCGCACTCTCACGGCATTGATCTCGGCATCGCCACTCTGCCCTGATCGGATCTTGGCTTCCGCCACCATGAGGTAAACATCGGAAGCACGCAGGATCGGCGCGTTCTGTCCGGCGTTCAGCCCGCCAGTGGTGCGCCATGAAGCAAACTTCTTAAAGTGATAGCCTGTCTGCGATAGATCGGCGGTATACTCCTGCACTCCTTCTTCGCCACCCAGGTCGACCATATCACCAACCTTAAAAACCGTATAGCCAAGACGTGGATCATCAGCTTCGAATTCATCGACCAGGTCCTGGATCGGTTCGCGGAAGTCCCATCCGCCCCATGGCCTTGGCGTTGTGTAGATTTGCGGTGTATTATCCGTCGTCCATCCATCCTTGTACTGCATAGCAAACAACGTCTCCGCATTGTTTTCAGCATCAACGCTGAAGTTCTCCTCGAAGGTTGGTGCCAGCGCGTAGGCGGCATTGGTCGTCACATGCTGACCTGCTTCTATGGCCTTTGGAAACTGTTCGGTGTACAAGTAGAATTTCGCCAGAAAGCCATAAGCTGTTCCCTGTGACACGCGTCCGAGATTATCGGCATCACCCGCATATGAAGCAGGCAACAAATCAGCCGCCTTCTGAAAATCCGATTCTATCTGAGCTTCCATCTCTTCTATTGTTGCCTTGGGCTTGTTAAAGTTGTTGGCAATCACATCTTCCTCAACCAGGATAGGCACCTGGCCATGAATCAGATAGTGCCTCCAATAAGAGAATCCTCTCAGAAAATAAGCCTCACCCAGGCTGCGATCTTTGGTTGGCTGATCCATCGTAACATTCGGAGCATTGATTAATACTGCGTTGGCGCGCGAGATCATTTCATACTTCCATTTCCAGATGGGACGCAATTTTGGATTGTCTGCATCATACGTAAAGTATTCAATAGCCTGATCTTCACCATGGTCACCTGCACGCCACATGTCATCCGAGCAAATATCGAAGGTTCTTTCCCAGTGTCCGAAGTACTCTTCCTGGAGCAGCGGTTCGTATATAGCATTTACGGCCGACACGACATCTTCGCCATTGCGCCAGAATTGCTGTGTCGATACCTGTCCGTAAGATGTTGAATCCAGCAAATCATCACACTGTGCAAAGAGCATCAACATCACCCAAAACATGGCAACGTTCTTCGCCAGTCGATTTATTATGATCTGATTATTTCTTTTCATGGATGTCGAATTAGAATGTTAGAGTAGCGCCAACCGTAAATGTGCGGGCCTGAGGATACTGTGCATAGTCGACGTTCACCTGTCGGTTGTTGTCGGCATATCCCAGTTCAGGATCCATGCCTGAATACTTTGTGATCACAAAGACGTTCTGCCCTGTTACGTATATGCGCGCGCGTGTAAGCTTCAGATTCTGCGCCACCGACTGTGGCAGGTTGTATCCAAGCGTGATGTTCTTCAGACGGAAAAAGTCACCTTTCTCAACAAACATATCCGATGTTCTGTGGTTGAGGTTGTCGCGCGCAGTCGTCATGCGGGGAATGCTGTTGCTCGTTCCTTCCCCATGCCAGCGATTGATCGTCTCTGCATACATGTTAAATGAATACGTTGGATCGAGTCCCTGCATTCTGTCTGCATTGTAAATATCCACGCCGCCAACTCCAATGAACAACAACGCTAAGTCAAACTGTTTGTATCCAAGCGAGGCGTTGATTCCATAAGTAACCTTAGGCCATGGACTTCCGATAACCGTTCTGTCTTTGTCATCGATCATGCCGTCTCCATTGATGTCGACAAACTTCACATCGCCCGGATGAACAAGTCCGTTGGCATGTCGCTCATCATTCTGCAAAGCAGGATCTGCTTCGATCTGAGATTGATTCTGATAGAGTCCATCCGTCTTCCATCCATAGAAAATCTGCATCGGTTGATTTTCATATATCCGCGTAATCTCCTGATTCGGCCGTCCGTATGAAGTCGTGCCTATGAAGTTTCCATCATAGAGCTGTTGCACTTCGTTCTTGATGAAGGAAGCATTACCGCCGATGGTGTAAGTAAAATCACCCGCTGTGTGT
>JASGJX010000024.1:0-31682 GCA_049840655.1 Chryseolinea sp. | reverse complement strand
TTTATTCTCAAGTCTTACTGCCCTCACGGGATGCTCTCGAATATTGAAGTCTTTCAACTATTGCGCTCAAATCCTTCCGCACTTCGCACTTTTTTCCATTTGCGAGTGCAAAGTAATTGGATTCGCACAACTCGAACCAAAATTCTTTCAAAATTTTCTGTTTTCCCTTGTCCCTACTGGCAAAAGGGCTTCAAAGGTACTAATGGAACTTTCACTTGAAACAATTGGGGGTAAAAGAGTTATCCACATTTAATCATCCGCTCACATATTCTTAATCAAACGAATATGTCATACCACTGCTAACCAGAAATGGCCTTCCAGGGCCATATAAGCGCCTTTAATACAGGCAAAAGATGTTACGATCTAAAGCCCCGGGCATTCAAAGACACTTCGTATGGCAAGCCTGACACGCTAAATATCTAAACAGGTATACATCATCTTAAAGTCAGTCCGACAGGCCGACCCGGTGGTCCTTGAAAAATGCTAGAGAAACCTTAGAGAAAGTTTAGACAAACCTTAGAGAAAGTATAAAGAAACCTTAGAGAAAGTATGGAGAAACCTTAGAGAAAGTATTCAGAAAGTTTACGGCTACAATCCACCGAGAATCCACTCAGTTTAGAAGCAGCGGCCAGAAAGTTTATCCAGCGCTTAAAGAAAGTATATACAAGCCTGCAGAAAAGCAGAGGTAAAAGTGTGAAGCCATACTACGATGATTCCTGAAATGTCCCTGGATCCTCACTGCATGGCGAAGGCATGAAATGAATACCCAACCACTATGCAGGTCTGGAAGTCCTTTTGAAAAGAGGAACTGTGCTGCAGGGCTCACCGTACATAATGCTGGCCGCCACCTTACGGATCTGAGCCGTGGCCTCGACATAAACGGCCACCGGAACGTTCACCTTACTGCATCCCTTGATCACCACCTTCCCGCCCTGATACGCTGACCAATCAACACCAGCCAGTCTCTTCCTGAAGATCTGCTCCTCCAACGCATCGACAGAACCAAAAACAGCAAGCTTCGCATAGGGCTCCAAAGCGACCATCACCAGCATAAATGCCCAGGTAGGAACAATGGCATCTGCGGAGCAGGTGATCGCTACAAACTTGCCTTCATAATTCTTCCAGTCATTAGTCTTGATAAAGTCTCGAAAGTCCTTTTCACGAAGAATCAACCCCTGATACAATTGCTCTGCAATGTCGATCACAACCCGGTCGCCGGGCTCATAATACTCTTCCAGGTCAAACGTAAGCAACGCACTGTTCGCCACGCGATTTACTATGCCTTCAGCAGGTTGAACAGCATTTTCCTGTGAAGCCTGTACATCGCCCGGGGTCATTGATGGTTCCATAGGTCTTTAACAACAGTGTCAGGCCGGTTTGTTCACCGCCGGCGCAATAATATTCGACGGAAGCTTAGCCTTGAACTCCTTCAGGTAGAATGGCTCAAATCGCATCAGATCTTCCACGTCCGTTTCCAGCAACTTGCCATAGGCCAGTTTTCCCAGGTACTTCGCTGATGGAAAGATGCCCTCCAGGAACACTGCATTGTTATGGGTAATCGCAGTGCGGCACTTTCCCGATCCGTTACCTCCAAATATGACGCGCCCTGAATTCAACTGATCTGAAAAACTGTGCTCATCAATAACTCGCGCTTCAACTTCATTGATGCGACCTTCATTATTATACAAAGCACAGTAGACCTCCATTCTCCTGGCATCGATCATAGGACAGCGTAGTGCATCCTTTTGGGCAACGGTTTTCATCTGCTCTGCCATCAGATCAAGCGTGCCGACAGCCACCAACGGTATGTCTAGTGCATAACAAAGACCTTTAGCTGTTGATGTACCAATTCTCAGTCCCGTGTACGATCCAGGTCCGGCCGATACAGCCACTGCATTAAGATCTTTCACCGACACATCCGCAATGGACATCACTTCTTTGATCAGCACTGCCAGCTTTGAAGCATGCGCTTGCCCCATGTGAAGTTCAGCAACAGCTAACAATGCACCTTCCTGATGGACGGCGACAGAACAAACATCTGTTGAAGTTTCAAGGCTTAGCAGCGCCGGCATCAGGAGTAGAAAGAATTTTATTAAATGAGGCCGGATCACGGAAGAGCTTCCGCGCCTGTTCTACAGTGGCATCACGACTTAATGTATTCAGTGCCTGGCCCTCATTCAGGCCATAATGAAATGCAATCTGTGATTCAACCTCGGCCTTGATCTCCTCTTTCAAACGGACAAGATCGCCGGCTTTGGTTTGTTCTATTTTATCGGTCAGGGCATCCAGTACCGGCATTACATCCTGGTACTTCTCGCGGGTGGCAATGTCCTTCATTTGCTCCACCTCTGCCTCAATGCTCGTCTTATAGGTAAATTTTTGTTCCTTAATGTACGTGATGAACTTGTCATAGTCTGATGCAGGGAGTCGCCAGCTGCCAAGGTCAGCAGGTGCCGTATGTTCCGCACAATACCGACTGGCAAAATCAAAGATCATTCCGTGCACGATCAGCGCAGTAGTTACGGCAGCAAGGTCTTCTTCTTTAACAGGAACGTCGGGATCGAGTCCACCTCCATCATAAACGGGTCGCCCGTTGCGGGTTCGAAATTGTGTCTTCAACGAGTCTGCTACACGCACAACCGATCCATCGTCCTTCCGGTGAGCATAGTCAAGGGCCTGAATGCACCTTCCACTTGGTGTATAATACCGAGCAGTAGTCACTTTCAGTTGAGCATTATAGGACAGCGGCCGTGTTGATTGCACGAGTCCTTTTCCAAAAGTGTTGGTCCCCATCAACACTGCGCGATCATAATCCTGAAGTGCACCAGCAACAATCTCCGATGCGCTGGCGCTACCTTCACTCACCAGGACAATAACAGGGATAGCTGTATCAACGGGAGCGTTAAGCGTTTTGTAAGACTTGTTCCAGGATTCAACCTTCCCCTTTGTCGAAACCACTTCACTTCCTCTGGGAAGCAGCATGCTGACGATGTTAACGGCTTCATGAAGAAGGCCACCGGGATTGTCTCTCAGATCCAGGATCAATTGCTTTGCACCATTGTTCTTTAGTTTCGTCAATGCTTCAGAAACTTCGCGCGATGCACCCGTGGTAAAATCCTGCAGCCGGATATAGGCGATGTCCTTATCGATCATTCCTGCATACGAAACATTCGCGATGATGATGCGCTCACGCAGCAGGTGCGTCTCAGTCTCACGTTGACCAGTACGTTTGGTCTTCAGATCTACTTCAGTTCTGGGCTGCCCTTTCAGCATGGAGCTGATCTCTGAGGTAGACTTTCCAGCGATGTTCTTGCCATTGATGGATATGATTTCGTCGCCAACGCGAAGTCCACCGTTGTAGGCCGGGAATCCTTTATAAGGGTGAGTGATGACTACCTTTTTGTTAATGATGCCGATCAGCGCACCGATGCCCGCATACTGACCCGTAGTCGATATGCGGAAATTGTCCATATCCTCCTCGGCAATGTAGTCGGTGTACGGATCGAGTGATTCAAGCATTCCATTGATGCCGACACGCACGAGCTTTTCAGGATCCACTTCGTCAACGTAGTAGGCATTTACCTCCTTGAAGAGTGTAGCGAAAATGTCGAGGCTCTTGGCGATGTCGAAGTACTTCTCGACCGGTTGCCTGAAAGCAAAACCCGAAAGGATCAACACACCAATAGTAACGGGCCATTTGAATCTTCTCCACATGCTATTACTTCTCCCCATAATTCAGAAGCGTTTGAATGTTTTCGCGAGTCGCTCCCTAAGCTGCACGGCCGGCAGCTTTTCTTTGACACTATAAATATAGGCAATGACCAGCTTCTTTGGGACTTCCGGAAAGGGCTTATTCAAACGGTATGCCTCCCGCATTCTTCGTTTGATCAGATTTCGATCGACTGCCCTCGGAAACAACTTTTTCGAAACCGTGATTAATACCTGGTGTGATGGCTGGTCTTCGGCGGGATGAGGCATGAAAAAGACCTTGAAGGGGTACAAATAAAAAGAGGAACCCTTGTCAAAGAGTTCCTTTATAGTTTTTCACTTGTCAGTTTCTCATCCTTCGGAAACGTGTACTTCCTCATGAGCTTGAATTTAATCAATCTCGAGAGAGGCGACCGTTCCTCTCAGAATAATTGAGCCCTTATTTGTGCTTAACTGTCTTTTCGCTGGAAACAGTAAGCTTCTTGCGGCCATTCTTACGGCGGTTAGCAAGTACACGACGGCCGTTGGCTGTTGCCATACGCTCACGGAATCCGTGCTTATTTTTTCTCTTTTGTGCGCGAAGGTTGGAATGTACGTTTCATAGCTCAAGCTTTAAAAATATGTCCGGATACACGATCCGTCTTGTTGTTCCCCTACTTTTTCAAAGGGCTGCAAAGATGCCAAGTATTCCTGTTAATTCCAACCTTCGGAAAACAAAATCCTTCCAAAAGCCTCTTCGGTTCGCTGCTTGTAGGGCGCTAAAACCTTATTTATCAAGGCATTGACATTTTCTTCTTTCGATGCGAGGCCCGCAACCAGCTCTGCCCACAAAGCGTGTCTGGAAAATGTTCATAACCATTTTACTCATACCTTTTTTGCCACAATGACAGAACATGGCCTCCACTCACATAGTCACGGTCTTGATAGAGCCTCAATAAACCCTTAATAAAAGGTCAATAAAACCTAGACCACAGCAAAGAGCTCTTCGCAGTCCTCATTTGCTGCCTTAGAAACTAACGATTCAGCTGACTTTTAGGCAGTATCAAATGGATACTACCAGCGATTCAAAGCCGGTCAATGATGACCCAGATCCGCGAGGATATTTTCACCTGCGCCGTCTCTAACCGCGGCCCCCACTGCGCCACCACCTTTGACGATGCCAGTGACGCCAATTTGCCTGCCTCGGCGAAGCTGTGTCCGTGCGTGATGGCATACATGAAGGCGCCGGCAAACATGTCGCCCGCGCCGTTCGTGTCCACCGCCTTTACTTTGTAAGGCTCGATGCTGATAAAAGTATCGCCATCGAAAATGGTAGCGCCATTTTCTCCCTGTGTAATAACAAAACGCTTGGCTACATCGCGAAGTTTGGCGCGCGCCTCCTGGACACTATTAGTGCCCGTGAAAATCATCGCCTCTTCCTCATTGCAGAAGAGCAGATCAACGCTCGCTCCGACAATTTCTGTCATTTGAGTGGAGAAGTATTTAACCATGCTCGGATCTGAAAACGTAAGGGCGACAGACACCTTATTCTTTTCGGCAATCCGCTTTGCCTCTTTCATTGCCTCCAGGCCCTTAGGGCTGGCAACGAGATAGCCTTCCAGATAGATGTATTCCGACGAAATGATCGCTGGCTCACTAATATGTTCTGGTGACAGGAATGAACTAACTCCGAGGAAGGTATTCATCGTTCTGTTAGCATCGGGTGAAGTCATCACCAGACACCGACCCGAATGGCCCGGAGGGCATGCATCATGAGTGAGGTTAGTGTCGATGCCATTTCTTTTGATGTCGTCAAGGAAGAATTTGCCCAACTCGTCTTTGGCCACCAGGCATGAATAGAAAGCCTTACCTCCAAACTGGCTGGTGGCAACTACGGTGTTTCCGGCTGAGCCCCCACCCGACATTTTGCTGCGCTTCATGTCGATAACCTTCATCAGCTCCAGCTGGCGCTTCTCGTCGACAAGGGTCATTACACCCTTTTCTATATTGTTTTTATCAAAGAAGTCAAAGTCAACTTCGGTAACGATATCGACGATGGCATTGCCAATACCAAAAACATCGTATTTCTTCATTAAGAATTTTTTTTCGCAATAATAGGGAAAGTCTTTCAAGTGGCCGCCCGGTCACCGCCCACCTTTGTTGGGAATGTTCAGCGTCATCCGATACTTGCGCGAGCGATTGGGATAGTCAGTGATCAATCCATCAACACCCATTCCTTTAAGGGCAAGCATGTCGCGGGCCTCGTTAACAGTCCAGGGGATCACGCGAATCTTTTTCGAATGCAAGTACTGAACCTTGGCCTTGTCGATCAGCTTGAACTGTGGGCTATACACGGAAGGAAGAAAACCCAATTGGTCAAGGTTCGCGTCAATTGATTTGTTGTTGCTGACGAGCGCGCTCAACCTGATCTCCGGATGTTTTTCATGCCAGTATTTCAGCACGCGGAAATCAAATGACTGGATGACCAGACGATCCATGGGAATGTATTCATCCATCAGATTGTAGATCAGTTCGGAATATTCTTCGATAGAGGGATGAAACTTCTTATCGGTTTCAGGACTACTCTTGATCTCTATGCTATAGTCGACTTCGTAATAATTATAACTCTTGATACGCGTTTCAACGGCTACGACCACGTCTCTCAGCAGAGGCTTGCTGGTTACCATCTTTTGTTGCTCCGGAAATTCTTCGCTGGCTTTTGACCCGCAGTCGAACTTTCGAACCTGGGCATAGGTCATCTGGTAGATGTTATATTTCTTCTCATCCTTTTCAGCGATCATGCTGCCGGCCGAATCATAACATATTGACGCGGCCATCCAGGGCTCATGAGATAACACAAGTTGCTTGTCGCGGGTGACAACGACGTCCAGCTCAATAGTTGTTACTCCGGAATCGAGGGCAGTAACAAATGCGGGAATACTATTCTCAGGCATGAGGCCCCGCGCACCGCGATGACCTTGAATGTCAAATTTCGGAATGTACTGCGCCGACGCCGCTAAAGACGAACAAACCAACAACGCAAACAGATGCAATCGTTTAAACATGCTCAAAGATAAGTTCAGCCGGGTGTCCTCACAACAACGGTTACATCGTTGGCAACAACTCTTTCAATAATGCCCGACAATTAATCATCGCACGGTCGCTTTCAAATAGGGGAACGTGCATTACTTTTGAATGGAGGCGAACATCGTGCCATCGTATTTAAAATATTCTGAACTATGCGAGTAAGAATTATTGGGATTTGCCTTGTGGGTGGCTTGTGTTTTCTGTTGGGCAACTGCACTCGTCCGGGTTATCGGACCATCGAGGAGTCGCATGTACAGCTCCCTCCAGACGCGCAGCGCGACAAGCAAGCCGTCGCCGGAAACTTCAGTAATCAGGTCGAGTTAAAATTCGACAGCGGTGCTGTTCATCAATTCCTTGTGCGATATCCAAAGTTTGCCTCGTACGCTGCAGACATCAATCAATTCTACAAAAAGCGTGAGTTTGCGTACGCCTGGTACGATCAGAAAGGATTGATCGAGCAAGCTGGAAGTCTCTTCAATCGCATTGTACATATTCATGATGACGGCATAACGGCAGAGCTATCCTACGAACAGGATTTTGTTCACATGATGGAGGACAGTGACAGTCTGCTTCATAAGGAGCCCAGGAACGCCGATGCCGAACTGATGCTTACCTCGCAGTACTTCAGTTTTGCCAAACATGTATGGCAGGGCGTTGGTCAAACAGATGAAGAGAAAATGGACTGGTACCTCGTACGCAAAAAGCTGGATCTCGAGGCGCTGATGGATTCGCTGTTATTGCATCCGGAGCGATCGATTGATGCCGATGAGCCCGTCTATCGCCAGTATGCCTTGCTGCGAAAATACCTGAAGAAATACAACCACATCGACTCCGTCGGCAAGTGGGTAACTGTGCCATCATCAGATCGCCGCTTGTCTGTCGGTGATTCATCTGAAACAATTTTGCAGATCAGGAAACGGCTCGCCCTGACGGGTGACTTTGCCGGTGATACTGTATCAAGAACCTATACAAACGAACTGGCCGATGCCGTAAAGCGCTTTCAGGACAGCCGGGGGTTGCAGGCTGATGGCGTGATCGGACCCTCAGTAATCTCCGAGCTCAACATATCTTCATCTAAGATCGTGGAGCAGATCGTACTTAATATGGAGAGGGCACGATGGGTGCCTGTCAGTATGGACGGCAGCTATATCGTCGTCAATATTCCAGCCTTTAAGTTGTATGTATACGATCATGACTCCGTAGTGTGGGACATGAATATTGTTGCCGGGCAACCGATGCATGAGACAGTGATTTTTAATGGTGAATTAAAGTATATCGTGTTCAGCCCTTACTGGAACGTTCCCCAAAGCATTTACAAGAATGAGATCCTTCCGGGTATTAAGAAGGATCCGAACTATCTGGTAAAGCACAACATGGAGCAGAATGGAAATAGTGTTCGTCAGAAGCCCGGGCCATCTAATTCACTGGGACGCGTGAAGTTTCTTTTTCCAAACAGTTACAACATCTACCTCCACGATACACCTTCGAAGAGTCTGTTCAATAAAGACGATCGGGCATTTAGTCACGGGTGTATCCGGCTTGCGGAACCCAAGAAACTGGCTATGTACCTTCTGCGTGACAACAAAACCTGGACGTCGCCAAAGATCGATGCCGCTATGAAATCGAACTCCGAAAAATGGGTTACGCTGGACAAGCCTGTCCCTGTGTTCATCGCATACTTTACTGCCTGGGTAGGCAGAGATGGAGTGTTAAATCTTCGGAAGGATGTTTACAAACGAGACACACGATTGGCCGAAATGATTATTGCTGGTAACTGATAGCAGGAATTCTAAATAAAAATTCTTTCTCCTGGCTTAGTCTCCTTTAATACCTTTATGATTTCCTCGCCATGTTGGATTGAGCGGCATGGAATAACGATTTTGTTGGTGGAATTGCTGATACCATTAACGACTGCATAGTTTCCGGCCATCATGACGCTGATCTTGAGAGTACCAATAATTTTTGGTCTTATAAATTGCATGACAACGAAATTAAATACCGTTGCAATTTAGCTATTGAAGAGCAGTAAAATGTTACGACAAAGTAATTTCAAATCAGACGCGCTGATCCGCGGCATCGTTCACCTGGAGTTTGTAGCCAATACCATGAAGCGTTTGGAACGTCACGTTCGGATCATGACGAAAAATCTTGCGCAGACGCGAAATGAATACATCCATACTTCGGCCGACGAAATAACCCTCATCTTCCCATATCGCTTTTTGAATCAGGTCGCGTTCGATCACCTGGTTCCTATGAATACAAAATAGCCTCAGCAGCTTCGCTTCTTTGGTCGTCAGTTCGATTGTACCACTGGCAGAACTTACCGTCTGATCATTAAAGTTGAAGCATGTTCCGGCGAGGTCATAGGTGGCTTCATTGTCTGCGCGCGAAGGAGTTTGATACACGCGCTTTAGGATGGCTTCGATTCTGAGGATCAATTCTTCAATACTGAACGGCTTTGTAACGTAATCATCCGCGCCGATGCGAAATCCCTGAATACGATCCTCCTTCAGCATCTTCGCCGTAAGAAATACGATAGGAATGTCCCGATTGATCTTGCGTATGTCGGCAGCCAGCGTAAACCCATCCTTCCTCGGCAGCATGACATCCAACAGACAAAGGTCGAATTCTTCTTTCAGAAAGACGCTTAGGCAAGTTTGTCCGTCGCTGACGGCGCATACCCGATAGCCCGCCATCTCAAGATTATCCTGCAACATGAATCGCATGTTGTCGTCATCTTCTGCAATAAGTATTCTCGCTGGCATAACTAGATGCAGTTTTGTAACAAGACATCAAATCGGCTGCCTTTTCCAGGTACGCTGCTTACTCTAACGGTCCCGTTATGCGCCTCGACAATCCCTTTCACATAAGTTAAACCCAGTCCAAACCCTTTAATGTCATGCACATTTCCGGTCGAGGCACGGAAGAACTTTTCAAAGATCTTTGTCTGATTCTCTTTTACAATGCCCATGCCCTTATCACTCACGGATACTACCACACCCTCCTGACAATCGGCTGTAGAGACTGAGATTTCTGGCGAGCCCGGCGAATATTTCTCTGCATTGTCCAACAGGTTGTACAGGATATTTTTCAAGTGCAATGCATCTGCGAAAACCATGGGTCGTTTAGCTTCCACCTGAAGAAACAATTCACCTCCGCGTATATGAATTCTTTCGCTGAAAACAGCTGCGATCTCACGGACTATTTCATTGACGTCAATCTCCTGTCTTGACAAGGCAAGTTCTCCTTTCTCGAGCATTGCAGTTTGCAGTACCTGATCTATGTGTGCCTTTAGTCTGAGATTCTCAGATGATATGATCTTTACGTAATGCTGCGAACGCCGGTTTGACTCGTGATTCCTGCTCAACACTTCACTTGCCATAGCGATATTGGCAATGGGTGTTTGAAGTTCATGGGTCATGTTACTGATGAAGTCTGCGCGCACTTCTGCACGATGTTTGTCGCGGGAAAGACGTATCATGACTACCAGCATAAGGGCAAGGACCAAAATGAATGCAGTGGACGAAAAGATCCAAATCCTCATCCCACCGATGATGTTTGCCGCTTGATTTGGGAAAGTAATGTGAAGCACATTCGTTGTTGTTTCTGCGAGGCCATGATCGAGGCACAGCGCCTGAGCATCAGTAGTTGCACCCTGCCGATAGAGGTTTCCAAACACCACTTCCCGATTATTGTTATAACCTACCATTTGAAATGGCAGCGTCAGATCGTAGCCTTCGAACGTGCTCCGAATCAAAGAGTCGCTGGATGTATACGATATGCCTCTGGGATATTTCAGCTGAAAACTGTTTGAAGCGGTTTGTTCAATTGTTGCCGGCATAGGAGTGCCTTTCATATCGCCTGCAATATTGGATACCTCGCGAAGTGCAAGCGTGATTCGCTCCGTGAGTCGTCGGTCGGCGAGACTGTACGCCGTAGAAAACCAATAGATCTGTACGAATAGCAACCCTACCAGACAAATTATGCCGAGGGCTACCACCATCTTATAAACTCTGCCGCCTTGCATAGCTCAATTGTTGCTCTGTAAAGGTATTCACGAAATACACGTCCTGTCCAAAATTTACATTTCGTTAACATGATTTTACAAGGCTTTTGCAAAAGCCCCTCGCGGTGCATTTAGGTTTGTCTGAATAAAGCACTTACCATGATGACAAAATCACTTTTTTGGGCCGTAGCCACATTTGCGGTACTACTTGATTGTCGCGCACAATCCGTTTCGGCAACTTATGATGTCTCACCAACGCAAAGTACACTTCGATGGACCGGCTACTACCTGTTCAACTTTGGTGAACACACGGGCACGCTGAGCATAACCGAGGGAAAAATCTTTGCCGATGGACACTCGGGTATCACAGGCTTCATTACTGCCGATATGAAAAGTGTCCGCGACACTGATATGCCTTATGAAGACGGAGGAAAGGATGTAAGCGAACATCTGATGAGCAAAGACTTCTTCGACGCTTCACAATATCCGCGCGCACGAATTGAGATTCTGCAGAGCGAGGCGGTTGCCGATGCGAAACCAGGAGATTTCAACACCAAGCTGGTTGCAAACCTGACCATCAAAGACAAAACAGCTCCCGTGACCTTTTACGCTACCGTTGCGCGAACACCAAACAGTATAACTGCCACTGGAAAATTCAAGTTCGACCGAACCCGCTGGGGCATCGAGTACAATTCAGGGAAGGTATTCTCTGAAGTTGGCGACGGTGCAATATCAGATGCAGTTGCCATTGAATTCAATATTGTCGCAGACATCAAACAATAAACAACAATGAAAGCTCACTTAAACATCAAGGCATCGCTGATTGCCATTGTGCTGATTTCAGTTGCCGCAGCCCCCTATTCATCTGAGAAGGCACGTGCCTATATCAGTATCGATCATGGCGTAACCTGGCAACCCGCAGATAAGGGGTTTCCTGAAGATGAAGGAATCAATACAGTTGTTGTTCACAACAGTCTTGTATTCGCAGGCACCGACCGCAGCGGTGTATGGGCAATGGATCACAACGGATGGAGTCGTCAGTCGAAGGGATTACCGAAGGAGGCACGTGTTCTGTCACTACTTAGTCACAATCAGGTGCTTTACGCTGGACTTTACAATGCAGGAATGTACTATTCAACAGACGATGGCGAAACATGGCATCGATCTGGTAACGCGGCTCAAAATGTGAGAGCGTTGGGTGAGTTTAAAGGGGCGATTTACACTGGAACAGATGATGGAATTTACCGCGTCGATGTCAGAGACGGAAAGTGGGATATGCTGTTGGGAGGTCGGCAGATAAACACGCTTGTCTCTAATGAAACGTATATATATGGAGGGACGCATGAGGGTGTTGTGCGATCAGCTGATGGTTCAAGTTGGGAACAGGTGTTCACTGGCAGGGCCATCATCAAGATTGCATTCAACAAAAATGAAGTGAGCATCATGGATTATTCCGAGAATGTGTTTCGTGGATTATTTGACCAGCCGACGTTTGTAAAGGAGAATATCTATCTGCCGCATACAACCTATTTCAGGCTTACACCATCGAGCGGGAAGTTAATCGGAGTTGAGTGGTCGGAGTTGTCGTTCCTGAGGCCAAAAGATAAAAGAGGACTTCCGTCTGATATTCCCCTGAACATACTTGTGAGGACACCGTTTGGGCTGCTGGCCGCAGCGCCGTCGCGCAAGGGATGCTAATGATCAGGCGATTTATGGTCGTAGCAATGTAATGCAGCAGAGCGCAGCTATTATAAAAAGAGAAAGGCCGCCGATGAGCTTCGGCGACCTTTCGAGGCGGCGTGTTAATCCTTACTACTTCTTAGTCGCTGTACCGATGTTCATATCGGCCACATATACCACACCATTAACGCTCACCTCAGCTTTTCCAGCACCGAGGAAAGTGATTTCCCCGCTGTACTTAAACGATCCCTTTGAAGGAACGGAACCGCTGATAGAATACGATCCTTTACCGCTTGAAATTTCGTATAGCGTTTTGCTAATGGAGATATCAGTCAAAGTCATAGCGACGTTGCTGCTGATAGTTCGGTTCTTCTCTTTGTCAACAAATGAACCGTCATATTTGTACTCGCCGTTCATTACAAAGGCTGACGCGTCAGAATGGAGTCCATCCAATTGCAGGCCAGCAAGCCCAGAACAGTCGTAAGAGTAATTAGTAGAGCTGAAGTCACCGTTGTAATTCAAAGCAACGGCAAGAGCAGCGGGCATTTCGCTTTCGCATGTTACTTCGAACTTATAAGTGAAGTCGAAGTTGAATGCGTTGATGGATCCGGGATCGCTGTTAGTTGAGTAGTCGAGAGTTTCAGAGAAACCACAAGATGCTACACGGCCACCAACGTTTCCATCCATTGCATCGGCTGCATATTGAGCAGAAGTAGATGAAACGGAGTTTATACCATTAGATGACAATGAAACGGCAACGATAGCAGCAGCTTCATCAGACGTGATGGAATTCTTATCTTCGTCTTCGCTACATGCAGCAGCTAATCCCATTACAGCAATAAATAACCAGGCACTCTTTCTTTTCATAGTTTGAAGTTTGTTCGGTTATTAACGATAACCACGATGCTATATACATGCCGTTGAAGGAACGTAAGCCGTACAAACTTTCAATCACAGAATCGCGGGGTCGAATGTTATCTATGGGTCGTTCAATTGCCTTCAATTGAATTCTGTAGAAACTTGTTGCAAGTTGAATTGTTCATCAAGATGGTGAATCAATCCACAAAAGGAACACATTCCATATTCTGGACTGGTCAATAAGTCAGGAGAAACACTTAGAATAAGAGTGGATTAGAATAAAAGTGGAATGATGATAAGAGAATGAATTGATAAAAGAATGAATAGAGAGAGAGAGAGAGAGAATGGAATACAGTGAAGAGAACGAATACTGGTACAGAGAATTTTAGAGACGATTGAGAAGGGGAGAGAACAACAACGCCATCAAAGTGACGTCAATCAATAGATCAACAGATCAACAAATAACTTCCGTGGGATGTATTGGATTCGAACCAATGACCCCTACCCTGTCAAGGTAGTGCTCTAAACCAGCTGAGCTAACACCCCGAGACTATTGATTTATTTGTTGACAAATAAATCAATAAACCTGTGACCCCGGAGAGATTCGAACTCTCGACCCATTGATTAAGAGTCAATTGCTCTACCAGCTGAGCTACGGAGTCGGGTTCGCAAAGTAAATAGTTTGATCCGGAATTTTCGACTCCCTCAATGAATTCGTTTCAAAATTTGATGTGCGTTCGCGTCGGGTACTGGTCCGACGATGCTTTATGCTCATCTTTGTTCGCCTGGCGAGTAGCTCAGACCTATTTTTACTTCGTGCACCAACCCATGACCGCCGATTATTGGATCGAACATTTGAACCTGTCGCCTCACCCTGAGGGTGGATTCTATCGGGAAACATATCGTGCTGTGGGGAAATTTGATCGGCAACCCAATGGCGACGAAAGAAACTTTTCGACGGCCATATACTTTCTGCTTGGAAAACAGGACCGATCTATGTTCCACAGAATAAAGTCCGACGAGTTGTGGCATTTTCATGCCGGCGGAAGACTTACGATCTATGTTCTGACAAACAGCGGCCTGATCAGTCATTCACTAGGACAGGACGTTGAGCACGGTGATCAACTCCAGGTTGTCATCCCCGCCAATCACTGGTTTGGTGCAATGGTAACGGACGGACCATACGTCCTTGCCGGATGCACGGTATCACCAGGTTTTGACTTTCGGGATTTTGAAATGGCTAACCAACAAGACCTGCTGACTGAATTTCCAAAGTGCACTGACATCATTCGCCAGCTGACTTAGCTTTGCCTTCGGGCAAGTTTAAACCTGGGCAGCTTCGTTTTACAATACTGCGCGCGAAGGAGGTGTTGAGATTGTGTGACGGCGAATTGCTAGTCTAAAACCTGGATCCGAATGTTACGAGAACTTCCTGCCTGCTCGATCTTTAAGACGTAGACCGCAGGTTTGATTTTTCCATATTCGAATCGCTGCTCAGAATTCGCGGCAACTCCTGACCACGAAACATTTGCAACTTCCCGGCCCACCATGTCAATCAGCTTCACGGTCACCGGAGGCTTCCAGTTTCCTTTTAACATAATTACTCCCGCGCGATTTGGATTAGGATAAACAGAAAGGTCATTGTGGGGATCTTCGACCGAAACTACACTGAGAAACCTGGCGACATAAGTTACCTCTTCTTCCGGTGTTTCTATTGTACGTGAAGCCTGCGAAACATCATCGCTCCAGGACTCAAAAGTATAGGAGACGAACCTGCCCTCCTGAGGGGTTACGGCGGCGATCGTACGATGCAAACCCTCGACGGATGTGATTGTTAACGGTGTCGCTACGGGCTGACCATCTAACATGAGCATTAATCCTTCAGGTTCAGTTTTGAGCGTAATGTTAGAGGTGAGTGGATGAACGTCGATGGAGTCTTTTCCCTTGAGACCGTTGGCGTCGGTAGCAGTAAGAATTATCCTATACCAGACATTTGAAGAAGTTTCTCCCTCTACAGGAACCGTAAATGAACCGGAGGCTACACCCTCGATTGCCGGTTCATCGTGTTTGTGAGTGTCGTGATGGAAGTCGATGTTCCATTTGAGTGCAGAAGCTGACAGTGTGCCATCCTCGGTATCTGTGGCTCCGCCAGAAAAGCTGATCAATCCTCCAGCCCGATAAAACGTACCGGACGCAGGAGTTGCAATAGTGACCACTGGTGGCTTATTGGCAATGACAGTGATGGTAACAGGTGTGCTCGTAACAACGCCGCTTGCATTTGAGATTCGAACGGTGTATTGACCCGCATCATCATTACTCGCCTTTGGCACTGTATAGGTTGGCGACGTGGCATTGGTTATGGCATTGCCGTTGAGGAACCATTGATAGGCTATTGGATTGCCTCCCGACGCAGACACGCTGACCGACAACGGGTGGCCCTCGGCGACAGTCGATGCCTGAGGCGGCACTGTTATATAGGGAGCGCTCGAATTGTTGTATACGATTTTGTATACAGCGCTACCGTTGCGGCTTAGGAAATACAGATTTCCGTCGGGACCTGGTGTGAGGGACAGGGCGTTTCCGGGAATGCCGGTAGCAAAAGACGAACGAACAGCACCCGTCGAGACGTCCAGCACGTTGATCCATGCGCCACACAGATCCTGAATGAAGTACTTGTCAAAAAAGGATGCAGGATAGTTGGTTGTACTCGGAGTGAAAAAAGTGCCACCAGTAATAGCGCAGCCCGATCCATCGCCGGATGCATGAGAGTAAAAATAGATTGGCTTCGTGTAGGAAGGATATGTTGCTGCGTTGAAATCACCTTCTGTAGCTGGCCATCCGAAATTTCGTCCTCCAGTGGTCGCATCATTCACCTCTTCCCAGGTATTCTGCCCGACATCGTTTACCAGTACTCTTCCCGTTGTAGGATGTACAGAAAATGTATATGGATTTCTCAGACCATAAGACCACACTCTTTGCCGCTGCGCGCTTCCTGTAGTAAAAGGATTGCCGTCGGGAACGGATCCATCTTTATTTATTCGAAGAATTTTTCCATGGTACGTATCGAGATTTTGTGCATGCGAAGAGTTAGCATTCTCGCCCACAGCTACCAGCAGCTTTCCATCCTTTGCAAAATGCATTGATCCTCCATTGTGATTGGTAGCCGAGCTCAGGGCATCGAGTTCAAGGATGACTACCTCGCTGCCTGCAAGTGCCACATCTCCATTGGCAGTGAAGCGACTGATTCGATTGTGCGCAGGGGAACCGGGAACTGTATAGTAAAGATAGATCCATTGATTGGTAGTGAAATCCGGATCGATAGCAATGCCAATGAGTCCGCGCTCTCCGGTTGAGGTGGTGCTCACGGTCACGAATGCAGCTGCCTGCAGTACACCATTCTTAATTACTCTTAATGCACCCGCCTGCTGAGCGACAAACAATCGTCCATCAGGTACGAACGCCATAGCCGTGGGATTTGCAATAGTATTTGCAACCTGGACCTGAGCAAATCCTGCAGGTACGATTGTGCTTTTATCGTGTAAGGCACGATGTAAAGCGGTATCAAAAATAGGAGGAGATATTTTGTCATCACAAAATCAAACGGCTACCAATGTCAATCCTGACGGGAACGCTATGCTGAATATAACACTTTCCATGGTAACCGACACGTGTACAGGTTGATGTATGAATTCTGGCAAGAGTTAAGAAAAGAGAGGCGCACGCATAGTGCAACCGCAATAGCCAGAGGTTCAACATCGGTGTGCAGATTGGAGCGATATGTACTCTTGTCTACTTCCAAAAGGGCTGCCCGTCCAGCTTTTTTTACCCAGGTAAAGATTTATATCCATGCAAACGTTGCACTTTGATGACAGGAAGAACCGCCTGCACTGAAAAACTACGCTTCACAAAACTGAGGATGGACGTATTATTTTGACTTTTTTTCAACTTGAAACTGAGTTGAATAAGTCACTATTTGGCGGAATGTCGAAACGCCTTTTTCTTGCGGTAACTGCCTGGATCTGCATCCCTTTTGGCGTCATCGCTCAGGAGCTCGACAGCATGGCACTTACCCGTAAAGGTGAGTTGGCGATTCATACATATCTTTCAACTCCCGACTCATCCATTTCCGAGGCCAGGCAATTACTCGAGGCTGGAATCGTAAACAGAAGCACCTGGTTCCAGGCAAATGCATACTTCTTACTAGCCAAAGCACATTGGGCAAAGGGACGCCTGGGTACAAGTACAGAGTTCGGTTTCAACGCATTGCGCATACTCGAAAATTCGAAGTACGATGACCTGAAGGGCGAGGTGTTACTCACGCTGGCCAGATCGTTAACTGAACTAAAGAACTACGATCAGGCCAATGCCTTCCTCGATCAGGCTGAGACGCTGGCCGGAACTATCAAATCAACATCGCTTCAGGCGGGCGTTTATCGCGAACGATCGATGTTGCTGATGGAGCGAAAGGATTATCGTGGATCAATTCACACAGCGGATAAGGGATTGGCAATTTATGAGGCATCCGGCGATACGCTTGACGCAAGTGTGTTGTACGGAAGAAAGGCGAAAGCATATTGCGCCCTCGGCGAATTCGATTTGAGCGAATCCTTCAATAATAAAGCTATCTACCTCGACAGCCTCGTTGGAAACAAACGCGGGCTTGGTATTCAATATTATCAGGCTGCTGTGAACGCATACAAGCTTCAGAAGTTTGATAAGAGCAACGCGCTGCTGAAGAAGTCGTTCTCGTTGTTGAATGAACTTGGCGGGCTGGGAAATCTTATCAAGGCTCATCATCTGCAGGCATTGATCTTTGCGCGACAGCACAAAACTGATTCCGCTGTTTCGGAATTCAAACTTGAGGCTGCCATGAAAGACAGTCTTTACAACTCAGAAAGTGTCGGTAAGTTTGTCGAGATGCAGTCCGCATATCAATTGCAGGAAAAGGACAAGGCCATATTGGCTCTTGAGCAATCAAAGGGCCGTCAGCAGCTTATAACGATCGGGCTATCTATCGGTATTGTTTTGCTGCTTGCATTGATATTTGTTTTATGGCGCCTTCGCCTTATTCAAAAGCACGCCAACGAGGCACTCACTTCCAGAAATTTAGCCATTGAGCAACAGAAGGAGGAAATGCAGGCACAAGCCGAAAAGCTTTTTGAATTGAATCAACTTAAGTCAAAGCTTTTTTCTGTTATCAGTCACGACCTTCGGGGGCCGATTTCAAATCTCCACGCATTGCTCAGCTTGTTGACAACAAAGGCCATGACCGCTGAAGAGTTTATCAGCATTTCTCAGAAGCTGAAGACGAATCTTAATGTCACACAACGTACGCTCGAGAATCTTTTGAACTGGTCACTTAGTCAGATGGATGGCATCAAGACTGAAACGAAGAGTTTTGACGTGCGTGTGGTAATCGACGAGGTATGCAACCTGATGGGTGAGATCGCAGAGCGGAAGCACCTTACATTCGAGACCAGTGCTTCAACTCCTACTACGGTGATGGCCGATCTCAACCAGGTACAACTGATCCTGCGCAACCTGATTCACAACGCCATCAAGTTCTCCAAGCAAAACAGTGCGATCAAGGTTGTTACGTCGGCAAATGCCTCTCATTGTACAATCAGGATCGAAGACCACGGAATTGGAATGACCCCTGAAGAAACCGAAATGCTGCAGGATCGCCCGCATCACTTTACCAAAGTCGGAACGCACGAAGAAAAGGGTACCGGATTAGGGCTGCTGCTCTGCAAGGAGTTCGTAAAGCGCAATGGCGGTGATCTTCGAATTCAGAGTACGCCAGGAAAAGGAACTACAGTAAGTTTCACCATCCCTCTCGCTGCCGAATCGGCGCTCGTCACTGTGTAACCTAAAAGTCAGTCTGCGACATCATTTAGTAGGGATGCTTGCGTCCGGCTCAGCTGTTTGTAGCCATCACGTTGTGTATTCCAGCGCTTAGCCTATCGGTTGCGGTGGAAAAGGCCCGTTCATGACAAACTCCTGCTGAAGGAAGCGTTCTCTTGGTGCCAGTTCCCGCACCTTCAGTTTTTCGGGTAGCGTCTGCGGATCCCCTGGATAACCAACAGCGATGAAAACGCCAATCTCAAAGTGAGCGGGAATATTCAGAAGGTCTATCGTCTCCTGTTTATGAAACCCTGCCATCTGTCTCACCTGCAATCCAAGCTCTACTGCCTGAAGTGAAAGGAATGAAACAGCGCCACCGAGGTCATACATGGCATAGCTGTTGGTGCCGGAGAATCGCGAAAAGTTCTTACGTGCCAAACTCAGGATAAGTAGTGGTGCATCCTTTGCCCAAATCTGATTCCCCTCGTTCAGGCACGAGAAGAGTTGATTCCAGAGTTCGGTTTGTTCCCGCGTCGCATAGATGAATACCCACGGTTGTTCATTCGTACTGGATGGCGCCCATCGCGTTGCTTCGAACAAAGATGCGATCCGTTCTGGTTCAATAGGCTGTGCTGAGAACGCACGCGTACTCTTCCTGTTCCTGATCAGGTCATTTATCGGATGCTCGAATTGATCTGACTTTTCCATTTGTTGCTCAAAGTTAGGTAGGAATTAAGAATTAAGAATTAAGAGAAGAATTAGCCGCCTCCCGTCGGGAGACCATGACACGACCGTAGGTCGTGATAGGTAATTCATAATTCTTAATAATTCTTAATTCTTAATTTATATCACGCTCACTCTTCAATTAGTATCCCCATGCGCCCCATCTGATAGTCGCGCATAGCCTCAAGGATTTGCGTCTGCGTGTTCATTACGAACGGTCCATGCGAAACCACTTTTTCATTGAGTGGTTCGGCTGACATCAACAATACCCGCGTGTCTTCGAGGCCTGTGAGTGTGATGCCTTCTCCATCATTGTTGAACAACACCACATGGTTTGCTTCTACCCATCCAAACCCATCGACATTCAGTTTTCCGTCAAGTAAGTAGATGAAAGCATGATGTGTTGAGGGGAGCGGAATGTGAATTGTACCACCCTTAGTTATCGTAATGGTTGCAGCATTCACTTCGGGTCTTGCGTTGATGCCTCCGGCCAC
This sequence comes from Chryseolinea sp., assembly GCA_049840655.1. Lineage (GTDB taxonomy): Bacteria > Bacteroidota > Bacteroidia > Cytophagales > Cyclobacteriaceae > Chryseolinea. The sequence continues at coordinate 11,303 of JASGJX010000024.1, read as the reverse complement.
GTCAAGTACGTTACCAGAGACAACCTTCACAACTACCCTGCCGTCATCGAGTACTTTGGAAGGAACATCGCTGGCCTGCAACGGATAGTATGCTGGCTGATCCATTTTGCCGGAAGCGGGCGAGTTGATCCAAAGTTGAATGATCTCCTGTCTGCCTCCGATTTCGTGGATGTCTTGTGGTGGCCTCTCGCTATGTACGATACCGCGACCGGCGTTCATCCATTGCGCACCTCCTGCGTAGACAACACTGTCATTTCCCCTGCTATCCCGGTGGTGAACACCACCCTGGAAAATGAATGTTACAGGAGAAAATCCTCTGTGAGGATGTGGTCCGACACCGGCATCATCAGGGTCGATGTATTTGTCTGCTTCAACATTTGCGTGATGCAACAACAGAAATGGATCGATCTGATCTACCTTCTCGGTTGGAAACGGCTGCCTGATAGGCATATCGCCCATGGTTGTTTCGTGAGCGTATAAGAGCTGGTTTACTTTCCTGTTTTTCATGATCAGAAATTGTTCCCTCCCAGGAACGTTAGTAGTCGTGAGTCTTGAGTCCTGAGTCTTGAGTTTGGTTCCTAGTTGTTGAGTATTCCAGTCGGTACATAGTATTACTCAGGGCTCGGGACTATTGATTATTCTCTACCCTACAAGCCAAATGAAGCAGTTAAAGTTCATTACAACAGTTGTAAATACATTAGTGCTTCTATTTGATCAAAAAAGACACATTCTTATGCTACAAAGATGAAACATATCAATTACTTTCACGTTTGTAGAAACAGATGCAGATATGAAAGGATCAAACCTTGGTGAACTGGAAGAACTGATTCTGCTCACGGTTGGCATTTTGTATCCCGATGCTTACGGTGTAGCTGTGATGGATGAGGTCGTGAAAAACACAGGTCGACAGCTTAACATTAGTGCTGTTCATGCTGTGCTTACGCGACTTGAAGAGAAGGGCTTTGTTCGCTCCTCCATGAGCGACCCAACTTCTGAACGGGGCGGAAGGCGAAAGAGGATCTTTACGCTGACGGCTGCCGGCAGCAAAGCGCTTGAAGAAGCTAATGAAGTACGCAACCAGTTGTTCAATCGCATCCCGAAAGTAGCGTTTCAATTTCAATGGGTTTAGTTCCACAACCCCCGGGCTGGGCAAGTCGATTTCTCGAATGGTATTGCCGACCAGATATTCTTGAAGAAATTCAAGGTGATCTGCTGGAGTTGTATGAGCGTTCCGCGGATCGCTCGCCCCGGCTTGCCAGGTTGCAGTTCATTTGGAATGTCGTACGCTTCTTCAGGCCACGCAACATCAGGAAACGTAAACATTATATGACTTCCACCACCCTCTCTCCCGCCATGTTGAAGAGTTACATTACTTCGACGCTCAGAAATATCCGACGCAATCAGTTCCAGTCTTCAATCAATATCATAGGACTGTCTCTCGCACTAGGATGTGGCATCACCATATTCCTACTGCTGGATTCCTATTATAACCGAGATAAGTTTCACGCGAAGGGTGATCGTCTGTACCTGCTCATGAACGATATGAAATCAGGCAGTATCGTTGAGCATTGGACGCGTTCACCCTATCTTATCGGACCAACCCTGCGCGAAGCACACTCCGCCGTAGAATCAGTAGTGCGCGTTCAACGCGATGCATTCAGCATGCGTCGCGGTAATACTGTGTTTAACGAACCCGTGTGGTTTACAGATCCGGAATTCTTTGATGCCTTTAGTTACAAAGTAATCTATGGACAGGAAAATGCATTGCACGATCCTTCTACCATTGCTATAACCAAAGAGGTTGCAATGAAATACTTCGGTCGGGTAGATGTCGTTAATGAAGACATTCAGATTAAGTATAGGGACGACGACAAAGTAACCTATAAGATTGGCGCCGTAGTAAACACCATTCCCGATCAATCAAGCATGCACTTCGGCGTGCTCATCCCGATGACCCAATGGGAACAGCACGTGGAGCCATCTAAGGTGATTCAATGGCGTACGTGGGCTGGTGCTACGTTCATCGTGCTCAAAGAAGGCCATTCGCCGAACGAACTTAATTCATTGCTGGAGACACTGAAGAAGACACAGCATGAAGCAAATGACAAGTTTCAGATCGAATCCGTAACGTTCATTCCCATGGACGAAGTTGCTGAACGCAGCTTCGATATCAAATTCGCCTTGTCGTGGAGCAATATGCCGGCAGCGATGATTGGCCTGGGCATAATAGCATCATTCCTCGTGCTGCTCGCTTGCATCAACTATATGAATGTTGCCATTGCATCAGTATCAACGCGATTGAAAGAAATTGGAATACGTAAGGTGGTCGGTGGAGGAAGACAGCAGATCATTTCACAATTCATGATCGAGAACATTGTTTTCTGTTCACTGGCAACATTGACCGGTACCGCTATCTCTGCTTTTATACTGTTGCCTGGTTTCAATTCTCTGTTTCCCATACATATCCCCTTCTCGTTTTCGTCGCCTGCGATGATGATTTCGTTTTTCGCCGGTGTCATTCTTTTCGTGGCAACCATTTCAGGAGCTTACCCTGCTTTATACGTGTCTTCGTTCGATGCGGTAACCATCATGCGGGGCCGTGAAAAGTTTGGTTCAAAGAGTTTGCTGAGCAAGGTGATGCTTACGCTGCAATTTGTTATCTCCTTCTCTATCATTGTCGCGAGCTTTGTATTCATTAACAGCAGCAAGCATTTCGAATCGAAGGATTGGGGTTATCAGCATGACGGACATCTTTATACACGCGTATCTGGTTTGGCGCAGTACCGCAAGCTGGAAGAACAACTCGCATCCAACAAGCATGTGATTGCTTATGCCGGAGCAGAAAGTCACATCGGTACAACGTCGCATATCACGACGATCAACATCGGCGAGGATCAGGTTGCAGCCACCAGGTTTGAGGTTGGATTCCGATACCTTGAAACAATGGATGTGAAGATCATCCGCGGCCGTTCATTTGATGAAAGCATTGCGTCTGACAAGAAAGAATCCGTTATCATCAATGAGGCATTTGCACGGACGCTCAACTGGCGGGATCCGCTGGGCAAAACCTTTGAATTTGATGGTCAGAAATGGTACATCATTGGTGTGGTTCAAGATTTCAACTTCCAGGAATTCTATACCGCCGTCGAGCCTGTCTTCATCCATATTGGAACAGAAGATCGGTATAAATATATCGCTGCAAGTGTGGAAGCAGGTCATCTGAATGATGTCTCGAATGAGCTTCGGGCTGCGTGGAGCAAGCTTGCTCCAGATGATCCGTATGAAGGAAAGTTTCAGAACGATGTTTTTCAACAGTTCTTCAGTTCAAACCGATCGAACAACAAGATCATGATCACCATATCGATCGTGGCATTGGCACTGGCAGTCATGGGGCTATATGGACTGATGTCCTACAACCTTACACGCAGGCTGAAAGAGTTTAGCATCAGAAAGGTATTCGGCGCATCGAGGGCACACATTCTGAAAGAGATGAACCGCGATTATGCATGGATAGTTGTTACGGCATTCATTATAGCTGCCCCATTAGGATGGCAGATGGTGAGCCAGATGATCAAGGCTGCCTATCCGGAGGAGATCCCCATTCCCGCCTGGCCGTTTGTGTTAACGGGTGGTCTGATGGTCGGAACAGTTATCGTTACTGTGGCTACTCAACTCGGTCGTCTGCAATCGGCAACTCCTGCCGAGACGTTGAAGAACGAATAAGGGAAGAGGCGAGATTTAGTCATGCCGGAGAGCATCAACCGGATTCCCTCTGGCTGCCCGCATAGTCTGATGACTGATCGTCGCCAGAGCGATGAGCAGCAGGATAATGCATGGAGTGACAAACATCCAGTACGAAAGCTGAATTTTATACTGATAACTGTTCAGAAACTGCCTTGCAATAGTCCAGCCCAACGGAACGGCCAGAGCAATTGACAACACGATGAGTCGCACAAAGTCGCTGGACAACAGGACGAGGATTTGACTGATCGTTGCTCCTAGTACCTTACGTATCCCGATCTCTTTCACACGAAGATGGAGCGTGAAAGACATCAAACCAGCGAGGCCAATGCAGGCGATAAAAATGGACAGTAGCGTCGATAATCCTGCGATGGAACGGATCCTTTCATCTCTTTCAAATATTCGTTGAAAGACGCTATCCTGGAACGTATACTCGAACGGCGTACCCGGAAACATGTTCTTCCATTCTTTTTCCAATGCGGCAACACTTTGTACAATGTCTCCCGGAGCGAGATGGACAATTACGTAGTTGTACGTTCCGTAGGGCCAGGCCGTATTCGCGTACATCAGAATGCCAGGCAACACTGAAGATCCAGGAAGGTTGGTGTTATTGACGTCCTTTACAACACCGATAATTTTTAATGTCATGTTTCCTTCGGAGCCTCTCCAAACGAATACGATTGGCTTATCAATGGCATCCTCCGCATTTTGGAATCCCAATGCTTTAACGGAAGTCTCGTTGATCATTACTACCTTCTCGCCCGTCATGCGTTCGCGCGTAAACTCCCGGCCTGCCACCAGGTCAATCCCCATCGTTGAAGCATAGTCCCAGTCGACTACGTTCTGGCAGAGGCGTACGCGTTCATTCGGCGTCCCGCTATTGGTGTATTCAGATGTAGTAAGTTCAGCAAATCTTCCGGGTATTGCCATGGCACCAGATACGTTGATGACATTTTTGTGCGTCACAACTTTATCGCGAAATGCGTGAAACTTGATTAGATCAGGATCTTCTGTACCAACATTCCGGATCAGTATTCGGTGATCCGATTCAAATCCCCGTTCGCGCGATTGCAGATGTTTAATTTGAAGGAACACAGTGAAGCTGAAGATGATCAACGTGACAGAAACCACGAACTGAAGAACAACCAATGCCTTCCTCAAGAAAGCTCCGTCAGAAAATTTCACAGAATATCCTCTTAGTGCTTTCACAGGATGAAGCTTCGCCAACGTAGTGAGTGGAATAAGTCCATTAACCAATACACTTGTCATCAACGCGAATAAGATCAACAATACCTGCCCTGCACTCCATGGCATGAACGGAACGTATTTCCCCGTAAGGGCGATGATCATCGGTCGCGCCAGCAATAAAATAATGATCGCGACCAAAAAGCCTGCGACATGAATCAAGGACGCGTCGAGAAGAAATTGCCGTGCAAGGTTCCATACAGATGCGCCCATGATCCGCCGGACACCAACTTCCCTGATCCGGTTGAACGACTTCGCTGTTGTGAGATTGATATAGTTCACGGCAGCCACAGCTAGTATTGACATACCGATGAGTCCGATCATCAATGTATATCCTGCAGCATTAGTTTGAATAGATGGCGCATTACTGTCAATGCGATCAGACGCAAAATGAAGCTCATTGATTGGCCGTACCTCAATTTGCAATCTTTGACCATCGGCGAGTTGTTTGTTGACTTCTGCAGGAACAGTACGGATTACTTTTGATGCGAGTGAGTCGCCATTGACGCCGTGTTTAGTCTTCATAAAAGTGAAGAAGCCGTGGCCAGTACCAAATGTTCTTGATGTCCTGCAGATAGTTGTCTTCAAAATTTCTGAACGGCAACAGGATATCGAATTTGAGAGAAGAGTTTTCGGGAAGGTCATCCAGTATGCCAGTGACCTGATACGTGAATTGCGTCTGACGCGTCTCTGTGCCACCGGTCTTTATCAGGATAATCTTGCCAATCGCATTTTCATCACCGAAGTATTTTCTTGCCATCGACTTTGTCATCACGAGAGAAGTTGGCGACGACAAGCGCACGACTGCGATTTCCCTGCAACAAGGTGAAATCAAAAACATTGAGGAACTCTTCGTCTACGTAACGGGCTCCAGGTTCATTGTAAGATTTTTGTGGAGCGTTGGAAGGAGTGTAGCTCACTATGCAATACGGCTCGCGATTACCCTGATCAAAATAGCGCGACACATATTGCACTTCTGGTACTGACGACTTAACCCGGTAATACAACGCGGGCATTGTAGAGACGAAGCGGTCTTCAGCACCATCTTTTAGGCCTCCAACCGAAGAGGAGGCAAAGAATACCTGTCCATTTCCATTATGGAAATTGTCGAAGCTGTATTCAAATAATACTGTCTTTATCGAAAACAGGAACGCTGCCAGACCAAGTCCGAAGCCACCAATCTGAATGAGAGCAACAGTTCTGTTACGAAGGAGATTTCTGATTGCAAGGGGTAACGTGTTCTTGAGCATAATTCTACCGGGCAACTGGGCCAGGGAAATCGCATGCCGTATGTCAACGGAAAAAATACCACAAAGGGTTGCACTGATCTAACCTTCAAATTGAAAAATCGTTGAAGGTTGAAAAAAGCATGCCCTCTCCGATCCATAAATGGGATCGACGTTAGTCTATTGCTCTTTGGGGGAAAAGGATCGCTGATTGAGAAGTATGTTTAGTGTGTGCTGACAAACTTCTACTCCCGAAGTTTGTCGAGGATTCTGTTTACTTCTTTAGCATCGTCCTTACTAATGATTCTTAACGATTCAAGCCAAACGGCAGCCTCTTCGTCGATCTTCTTAAGAAGGGTAAGACCCTGGTCTGTGATGACGATGTCGACCTGCCGGCGATTGCTTTCGCATACTTCGCGGCGAAGCAGTCCTTTTTGACGAAGCTTTTCCACCAGGCGGGTGGCGTTACTGCTCTTGTCGATCATACGTGACGTTACATCGGCAAGCATCAGTGCTCGGGGATGACTTCCCCTCAAGATCCTCAAAACATTGTATTGCTCAGGTGTGATGTCGTGCACTCTGAGGCGCGACGCGTTCCTGTTGTAGAGCCAACTGGCAGTAAACAAAATGTTGATTACTGCCTTTTCGTGCTCGTCAGCAAACTTTTCCTGTTTAATGTCCTGTTCCAATGACATAGCTTAATTAAGTAGTTTCAACAATTGTATATACAAGATTTTCGAGCAAAAAGTTTCCTTCGACCCAAGTATATTGACGCCATCAATGCTAAAGTTCACCACAATCATCAAACGCGACGATCGCAGCAAGGAAAAGACCGGCTGGTCGTATATCATCATTTCGGCAAACCATGCAAAAAAGCTGGGCAACGACTCAAGACAGGGTTTTCGGATAAAGGGATCAATTGATAGCTATACCCTGAATAAAACTTCTGTGCTCCCCATGGGCGACGGCAGCTTTATGTTACCTGTGAATGGCACTATACGCAAGGCAATAGGCAAAGAGAGCGGGGACAAAGTCACATTGAATGTCGAAATTGATAAGCGGAAGCTTGAACTGTCGAAGGACCTGATGGCATCTCTTGGCGATGAGCCGGTGGCACTCGAACACTTTAAGTCGTTGCCCATGTCGCATCAACATTACTTCAGTAATTGGATTGAAAATGCAAAGACTGTGGAAACGAAAACGAAAAGAATCGTTCTATCAGTGAATGCGCTCAGTCAGAAGAAAGGCTTCGGCGAAATGATGAGAGAAGAGAAGCGATTGAAAATGTAACCTTTATATGTGCGACTACTTGCCTCCCTTCTTAGGAGGTTTGGGAGCGCTCTTCTTTACCGCCGCTTTCGTTGGAAGGCATCGCTTTCCTGGTACCGGCTTCACTTAGTGTTCTGCTTCGTGTCATTACCTTGATGTTATCAACATGGCGAAAGCGAAGTGCGCTCCAATCCTCGTCGATAGCCACCATTCTCACGGGCTCGTAGTTGTGCTTACCCAACATTGCCCATCCAGAGTCGCGGTTGAATTCACATTTATATTTCTTTGACGATCCCTTGGGATACGCAAACCAGAAGAGTCCATCTTCGGCCATTAAGGGTACTACTTTTTCGGTTAACGCATCAACTTCACTTTGTTTAGTAACGAATCCCAGGAAGAAGCTTATCTCACCCGAAGGGAGCGTAGTCCCGACTTTTGTAAGAGCCTTCATCTCCTGCATGTCTTTATTAAAACTTTGTGGAGCGTTCACAATGACGACAGCAGGTTGGTCTTTGAAGTTGAGTTTTTTGAATATGGCGTTCATAGTGCCTAAGCTAGCAAGGTAAGCTGTTAAATGCGTCAGTTGCCGCTCAAAAAATTAATGCTGACGAGCATGTTGCAATCGAATGATCGGGTCCTTCTTTTAGATATATTTTATAACTTGTCGGCATGCGTTTTATTGAAGGCCCTCTGCGTTGGGGCATTATTGGCTGCGGCGATGTCTGCGAAGTGAAGAGCGGTCCTGCTTTTTCCAAAGTTGACAATTCCTCATTGGTTGCCGTGATGCGCCGCGACGCTGTAAAGGCCGCCGATTTTGCCAGGCGCCATCACGTGGGCAAATCGTATGACGATGCCTCTGCATTGATCAACGACCCGGACGTGAATGCAGTTTATATTGCTACTCCGCCCGTCATCTCACGAGGACTATGCCTTGGAGGCGATGAAGGCTGGCAAGCCAGTCTATATTGAAAAGCCGATCGCATTGAACAGTGCCTCCTGCAGACGCATGCTCGAAGCATCTGAAACATTAGGGATACCCGCTTCGGTGGCGCATTACAGACGCGGCCTGGACCTGTTCCGACGCGCAAAGCAGTTAGTCAACGAGGGCGCTATTGGAAAGCCGACGCTCGTGCAGCTCAACCTGCTGCATCCTGCGAAACCGACAAACAGCCATGAGAACTGGCGCGTTGATCCTAACATTTCAGGAGGCGGACTGTTCTTTGATCTGGCTCCTCATCAGCTCGACATCATCTACTGGATATTTGGTAAGCCACTGTCTTTTACGGGAACTTCGGTCAACCAGGGAGTCTATTACGATGCTCCCGGATGTGACGTCGCTGGCGATGGTGCTGCGAGACAATGTATTCTTCCAGGGATTGTGGTCATTCAATGTCGAGTCAGTCACAACGCCAGGACAGCTGCCGGATTATTGGAGAAAAGGGATCGTTATCATGTTCCCTTTTTTATGAGCTTTACGAGCGCGTTACTGGAGATCACAAAGGGAGACAGAGACAACAACTGAGAGCTTCTCTTTCCCGGTAAACATCCAGCAACCTATGATACAGCAGGTGTCAGACTACTTCAGGGGCAAGGGCATCAATCCTTGTTCATTGTCGGAAGCCATGGATACCATGGAGATAATGGAAAATTGTTGATTCGAATTTATAAAACACTATGAAAGAGAAATTGCGCAGCCAGGGATGGTTTGGAAAGACCGGCAAAGACGGATTCATCTATCGCGCATGGATGAAGAATCAGGGCATTCCTGACTATGAATTCAGAGGCAAGCCAGTGATTGGCATTTGTAACACCTGGTCGGAGTTAACGCCCTGCAACGCTCACTTCCGGGAGCTCGCGGAATCTATCAAGCGTGGCGTATCAGAGGCGGGTGGCCTTCCCGGTTGAATTTCCTGTCATGTCTTTGGGTGAGACGCTCATCAAACCCACGGCGATGCTATACCGAAATCTCGCCAGCATGGACGTTGAAGAATCGATCAGCGCGAATCCCGGTGGATGGCGTTGTACTGATGTGCGGATGCGATAAGACGACGCCCTCGCTTGTTATGGGTGCTTGCAGTGTTAACCTTCCCACGATTGTTGTGTCTGGTGGACCGATGCTCGCCGGAAAGTTCCAGGGCAGAGACATCGGTACGAGTGATATCTGGCGGTTTCAACGATGCGGTGCGCGCCGGTGAGATGTCGCAGGAGGACCTCACGATCTCGGAAGCATGCATGGCCCGAAGTCGTGGGCACTGTGCGGTGATGGGCACGGCGTCGACAATGGCCGCGATGGTAGAATCGCTGGGCTTGACGCTGCCGGATAACGCTGCAATACCGGCTGGCTGATGCGCGCAGAAAAGTACTGGCACAAATGTCGGGTATACGCATTGTTGAGATGGTGAAGGAAAACCTGCGGATGTCGGACATTCTTACGCGCGAAGCTTTTGAAAATGCGATCATTACCAATTCCGCCATTGGAGGATCGACGAACTTTATTATTCACCTGCTGGCCATTGCAGGACGCATAGGTGTTCCGTTGGAACTGAAAGACTTCGATAAATTGTCGGCGCTTGTTCCGGTTGTGGCTAACATTCAGCCTTCGGGCAAACATTTCATGGAAGATCTCTACTACGCGGGAGGATTGCCGGCCGTGATGAAAGAGATAGATCAGCTTCCTGCATGGTGGCGCTCTTACGGCAAATGGAAAGACTATCAGAGAGAACTATGCAAAGTGCCGCGTGCTATAATCGCGATATCATTTCGACGGTTGAGGAACCCTTTAATCCATTGTCAGGCGTTGTGATCCTCACCGGAAACATGTGTGAGAACGGAGCGGTGATGAAGCCATCAGCGGCGGATCCAAAATTATTGTAGCATACCGGTAGGGCTATTGTTTTTGAAGATATAGACGATTACAAGAAGCGCGTGTGACGATCCTGATCTGGATGTGGATGAGACCTGCATGCTGGTGCTGAAGAATGTCGGTCCAGTCGGATATCCGGGAATGCCGGAAGTAGGAAACATTTCGCTCCCTAAGAAGCTTCTTACCAGAGGTATTCACGATATGATTCGAATCTCGGACGGCAGAATGAGTGGAACCGGATTCGGTACTGTGATTTTACACGCATCACCCGAGGCTGCATTCGGCGGAAACTTCGCCGTAATACAGTCGGGCGATACCATTACACTTGATGTGCCTAACCGGAAGCTTACGTTGAATGTGAGTGACGAGGAACTTGCAAAGCGGTCGGAAGGAATGGAAGCCCAAGCATAAGATCTACGATCGTGGGTACGTGAGCCTTTATCAGCAGCAGGTTGAACAGGCGCACCTTGGTGCTGACATGGTTTATCTGCGTGGCGGATCGGGCAGTGAAGTCTCACGCGATTCGCATTGATATAACGTTATAACGAAATTTGACCTGACGGGCGACTCAACATTGTTGGGACCAAAAGATTTAATTCATGGAGAGAAACGGACAAGCTTTTCACAACCGCGTGGCTATTGTAACCGGGGCAGGCCAGGGGATCGGACTGGAGATCTGTCGTTCGCTTGTGGAGCAAGGCGCTTCGGTTATTCTTAACGACGTCGAAAAGTCGCTGGCCGAAGAGGCTGCCGCAAGCATACAACATGAGGGCGGAAGGTGTTTCCCTTATGCAGGAGACGCATCGAACGTTGACTTTATTCGCGATATGGTGGCCGAAGCGGTTAAGCAGTTTGGAAAGCTCGATATCGCGATCGCCAATGCGGGTATCACTTTATACGGAGAGTTCCTCGACTATAGAGGTGCTGTTCGGATTCTATCGTGTTTCCCTATTAACCTT
>JASGJX010000023.1:0-41039 GCA_049840655.1 Chryseolinea sp. | reverse complement strand
CGCTCGCGTCCCCAGATATTGATCTTCGTGCCTACAGCTGTTTCAAGCGACATTCCCATCGTCTTCAGTGCTGTTTCGTTCACAATGACATTGCTCGAGTCACCCTTTGCATTCTCGTTATAACCATGCCCCTCGAGGATCGTTGCCTTGAACACCTCTTCAAAATTTTCATCGATGGCTATATTATAAAACAGCGGTTGTGAGTTCGGATCCTTTCCGGTCCATTGAACATTAACCGTTGCGCCGGACGACGTTGTGGGAAGATCTGAGATAAATGAATATTGGCTCGTCAGGTGATTTCCTTCAAGTCTGCCTCTTAACGTTTCATACTTTGACCACAGTTCGCCTGTCATTGGAACGTACAAAAGATTCTCCTTATCGTACCCCAGATTCAACTGCTGGATATACTTCAATTGACGATAAACAATTCCCGTACCCACAATCAACGATATAGATACTGCAAATTGAATCACGACCATCGTGTTTCTGAAGAGGCTTCCGGATCCACCAGAGGTCATATTGCCTTTCAATACCGTTGCCGGAACAAAACCCGACAAGTAAAGCGCTGGATAACTACCTGCAAGCAGACCCGTGAGTAACGTGATTCCCAATAGTCCGCCAACCAGTTTGACATTTGTAAAATCAAGTGAAAGATTCTTGCCTCCCAACGTATTGAAGTAAGGAAGCACCAGATAGATCACTAACAAAGCCAGGACGAGCGACAACAAAGCAACTACCACTGACTCGGCCAGGAACTGACCCATAAGGTGGGTGCGAACTGCTCCCACTGTTTTCCGAAGTCCCACTTCTTTTGCGCGGCGTGCAGCCCGGGCGGTAGCCAGGTTCATAAAGTTAAGGCATGCCACCACCAGTATAAAAACAGCTACGACCATGAAAATGTAAACATTCTGCGCGCGTCCGTGGCCGGGTAGATCAGCAAGGAAATTAGAGTGGAGATGGATATCTGCCAACGACTGCATGATAAACGAAACCTTTAATACCGTCTCGTTCTTGCGATAGATCTCCTGAGTTCTTTTCTCAAGGCTTGCAATCGCTTCCTTCGAACGATCCGCCTTGCTGGTGAGTTTTAAGTAGGTGTACCAGTTGTAATTGTCCCACTTATTTTCCTTCAAGTCGTAGTTAGTACGAGCGAGGAAACGCATGGGCTGCACAAAATCGAAATGGAGGTGTGAATTCTCCGGAACGTTTGCCATTACGCCGGTAACAGTGAAATCTTCCTTGTCGTTCTTGCGGATGGTCTTGTCTATCACATCGGTGCTACCGAAATATTTCAATGCCATCTGTTCCGAGATGACAATGCCTTCAGGATTGTCGAGAACATGATTGCGATCACCCTTGATCAGCGGAAATGTAAATACGCGGAAGAAATTTGAATCTGCGAACACAAGTCCTTTCTCTTCAAACTTAACATCGCCTACCTGAATTAAGTCGCGATTGATACTCGAGATTCGAACTGCCTCTTCTATAATTGGAAGCTCCTCTTTTAAAGCCAGTGCCAGCGGCGCAGGTGTTACGGCAGCGTGAACTTTCATCTCAGGCAACGTTGCCGTTACACGGTAGATTTGCTCATGCTCCTGGTGAAAGCGGTCGTAACTAAGTTCGTCATTCACCCACATACCGATCAGGGCCGTGCAGGAAATACCGAGTGCAAGACCGAAGATGTTGATGAAAGAAAATCCCTTTTGACGAAGAAGATTACGAATGGCAACCTTCACATAATTGCTGAGCATAGGCAGGCAGTTGGTTCGAAACTAAGACGACGAATTTCTGCCAAATGTTGCAGCGGCTAATTTTAGTTTTACTAACGGTTAGATTATATGCAGGACGCGATGGACAAAAACGCCAATTGGCGCACGTATGGCCACATTATGAGGTCGTTGAAAAGTTTCTTCACATCACCGTAAAAAAACTTCCCAACAACTCTATGACCTAAAATAACTAAATGAATTCACTCAACCGTACAGTGACCGTTCGATTGTGAACATCACCAAACAACGATTCTTTCATTCTCCGGCTTATACATCTTATCACCGGGTTGAATGTTAAACGCATTATAAAATGGCGTGGTGTTCATCAACGGTCCATTTACCCGCCATTTCGCCGGGGAATGCGGGTTGGTGTTTACATAATTACGCAGGAACGCGTCGGTAGTCTTGACTCTCCAAATGCGCGCTACAGATATAAAGAACCGCTGGTCTGGCGTAAAGCCGTCAAGTTTAGTAGTATCCTGTCCCTGCTGCGTTAACTTGAATGCATCGTAGGCAATGGCTACGCCTGCTATATCCGCCGTATTTTCTCCAACCGTTAAAGCACCTTTTACATGAACGGAATCCAGCACTGTGAATAAGTCATACTGATCGATCACTTGCCTAGTCTTTGCCTTGAACTTCTCGTAGTCAGCTTTTGCCCACCAGTCCTTGACATTACCATCCTTGTCAAACTGTGCTCCCTGGTCATCGAACGAGTGTGTGATCTCGTGTCCGATTACCATTCCGATTCCACCGTAATTGAGCGCGTCATCCGCATGAATATCGAAGTAAGGTGGTTGTAGAATTCCAGCAGGGAACACAATCTCATTCAAAGGAGGATTGTTATATGCTGTAACCGTCGGTGGCGTTGTAAGCCACTCAGTACGATCGACTTGTTGTCCCACTTTGGCGATGTCGTATGCGAACTCGTTCCTGTTCGATGATAAAAGATTTTCAAAATACGTGTCTCGCTTTACTTCCACCTTCGAATAGTCTCTCCACTTATCCGGATAGCCAATCTTCCTTGAGAAGGCATGCAGTTTCTCCTTCGCTTTTGCTTTCGTGGAGTCACTCATCCAGTCGAGTCGATTGATGCGCGCTTCAAACGCCTTCTCGAGGTTGTCAACCAGGGTGTTCATGCGCTTCTTCGCATCTTCTGTAAAATATTTCTTAACGTAAAGTTGAGCTAGTGCCTGTCCCAGATATCGATCAACAGCGGATGTAATCTCCTCCTTACGTGGCTTCTTTTGCGCCTGCCCGCTAAGCACCTGCGTATAGGCAAACGTTGCATCCACAAATGGCTTGCTCAGTTCGTTGGCAAAGGTGTTCATTGAGGCAGCCTTGAGGTACGTCTTCCAGTCGCCCAGGGAAACGCTCTTTAGCAGCTTGTTCAGTTGATCATAATACGCGGGCTGTTGGACATTTACAGAATCCGCTTTTGCTCCGAGTTCAGCCAGCAAAGCCGGCCATCCGATATTCGGATGCTTCCTGGCCAGCGCTGCAACAGCAAGCTTGTTGTAATTTGCCTGAACATCTCTGAGCTCAACATTCGTACGATGAGAAGTAGCCAACTGCTTCTCGATCTTGTACACCGTAGCCGCGTTCTTTGCTGCGGTTGCCGCATCGTTACCCGTAAGTTCGAACAAAGCCGCAACGTATTTCTCATACGCTTTTTGAGTTGCAACTGTTGATGCATCTGTTCTGAAGTAATAATCCTTTTCAGGCAGACCTATTCCCGCCTGAACAAACTGCGCAATGTTGGTAGAGCTGTGCTTGTCGTCGGGACCAACATAGAATCCTATGATCGAATTGTCGGCAACTTTGATTTCTTCGGCAACAAACTTCATTAACGAAGGCACATCGGTAATGGCATCGATGCGAGTGAGAATAGGTTTAATAGGTTCATATCCCCTCCTATTGATTGTAACGGTGTCCATACCTGAAGCATAGAAGTCACCAACCTTTTGTTCGATACTTCCCTCCGGATGCGTACCAGACGAAACGCTATCGAGGATAGCCTGAAGACGCAGGCGCTGTGGATAATTAAGGAATGAATAGGATCCGACACCGGATTGAGTTCCTGGAATCTTTACAGTATCCCACCATATACTGTTGACGTATGAAAAGAAATCGTCTCCAGGCTTTCTGGAGGCATCGATTCCCGAGACAACGGTGCGGTTAGTCTTAGCTTCCTCTGGTTTTTGCTTGCAGGCGAATGCAGCCAACAAAATGATTGAAAGACCAAGGACTTTGATTGAGGTTCTGGACATTTGGTTTAGGATTTTGGTAAGCGTCCGGTGGATCACTTGAGTAAAGATAATGACTGCCAAGAAACGGCAAGCGATTCCCATGGACATAAAATCACTTGTCGAGTATTATGCACGACCGGCGTTGCGGGGATGTTCCTGAAGCTAGCCGTTATGATTGCTGCCCATAAAGCCCGAAAATTGCTTCGTACATTCCATAAAGCGGTGATCCTATATTCCGCAGTTGACAAACTTCTTAGAAGACAGTTCGGGCCTGCCAACAGCAGACATACACCAACTGTCAATCATTCATTGAATATGAAATTCATTTTTGCACTACTGGTCGCGACGGCGTCCACCTTTTCTCTCTACTGTCAGTCGATAGACATTGAGGTCGGACCTGTAATCGACACTGAAGCTATCGAAAAACTGGTGGAACCTGCCAAGTCCTCCCTGGTCACTCCATTCAAAAGCTTCTCGTACTCAAATGGTCTGTTCTGCAGCCCTGAACTAAAAAAAGCATACAGCGGCTTCGGGTTCCAAAACAAGGCATTTCAATTTGCAGAGTACGACGAATATCTGAAGTATGCTGGAGTGAAAAAGCTCGCATCTGCGAATCTCAATGATCAGGTGGTTCTGAATGCATTTATCACATTGAACAAAAAGTTTTTCGTTTTATATACTACAAAGAATGTGAAGCAAGATCAGTTTACAGTGTATTCCAGTGAAGTGGGCGCTGACCTTGCACTTCTCGGCACTCCGTCAGTTGTTCACACCTTTGCCGAACTAAAGAATTACGGAGCGACGATACACGTATCATCTTCCGGGGACAAGAAGTTCGTCCTGCTTACACGCGTACTGGACGCTAAACCTAAAGAAACGCAGAAACTGGATTGTAAAATGATCGATGGCACTTTCACGGAAGTATGGACCAAACGGATAGAGACAACAATTATAGGTAAAGAGCACAGTATTCAATCGGTGAATGTCGACAACGCAGGAAACATGTTCACATTGATCGAGCATCAGAATGGCAGGGATCCCAAGCCAGTGGCCTTTGCTTACTACTGGGAATCAAAGGCCACGAAAACATTCGAGCCAGGACTTCCGGCAGGTGTAAATTTTGGTACCAGGCTAGAGCTCATACAGGGAGTCGAACCCTACTTCGTCGGGTTAAATGAAAACGACAAAGGGAAAGAGATAGAAGTGAAATACTTTATTAATAGAGTGAATCTACAGACACAAATACTGGAAAAGATTAGCTCAGGTCCGATGTCGGCCGACTTCCGAAAGGTGTCGAATGCAAACCTCTTCGATATGAGGCAATGGAACGTCATGAACATAATTGCTGGAGCAAACGGCGGAATTGTCGCGTCTATAGAGGCCGTTGTGATGGAAGAAAAATATGGAGTGCAGCACTCGTTCAATTCATTTGTTTTCTCATTCCGAAAAGATGGATCTGCATTATGGACGCGAACGATACACAAGAAACAAAGCGCAATGCCTGGGATGACGGGGCATCTGCTTGCATTTTCAGGAGATAGAGTATTGTTTATTTACAACGACGATGCGGGAAATCTTACAAAATTACCCGATGACGATGAGGTGGCCCTGTTCACCAGCAATAACGCAATGGCTATGGTGCAGGAGTTCGATGCCTCCGGAACAGCCCAGAAATATCAGCTAACGAAAAACAAAGACCTCGAAGGCTTCGCGCTAAACTTCAATGCCATGGGGAAGATCGACAATGCTTTTTACTTTGATACCGCAATTAAGATAAACGGTCGAAAGTCGATCGACTCAAGGAACCTGACCTTGAGAATAAGGTAAGTACCGGATTCCTTTGTCCAGCGCATCTGCTATATTGAGACATCACCAACCATTGTCTCTGACCAATGCCTATCAAACGCCGGACATTCATGCAACAGTCAGGTCTGATCGCCGCAGGCCTTCTATCCACTCGCTTTCCCCTCAACGCTGCACCCGCTGCTGGCAATCCCATACTAGAGAAGAAATTGGATCGGTCATGGGTGAACTCACTTTACGAACGCGGCAAGCCCACCACCTATTTGAAATCAAAAAAAGAACTCGACTACATTGGGATGCCCATCGGAGGGATAGGATGTGGTTGCGTGTACCTCGGAGGCGATGGACGCCTCTGGCTGTGGGACGTATTCAATAAGAATCAAACTGGTGTGATCTATAAGAATGTCAAGTGGCACGAAAAGATTCAGTTCAACTTTGATTTCCTCAGACCATTTGATGGCGCCAACTATGTGGAACCTGTTAAGGATGTGCGTCCGCTGGAGCAAGGTTTCGCCATTAGAATTGAATCGGAAGGAAAAACGATCATTAAGAGATTACAGGCGGAAGATTGGGAGGAAGTCTTATTTGAGGCAACATACCCCATGGCAACTGTTCGGTATATGGACAAGGCTATTCCCTTTTCGATTAAGCTCCAGGCCTATTCTCCTTTCATTCCTTTGAATGCTGAGGATTCCGGATTGCCTGCAACCATCCTGTCGTTTGAAATCGAAAACAGAACATCGTCAACAGCCAACGTGACCCTTACTGGCTGGCTTGAAAACAAGTCAAGCATATACAGCGCGGATAGCCAGGAGTATTTTCGTGTTAACGAGGGCGTAAAAGGTGAAGGGTTTACCGGCGTACTCGGAACTTCAAATAGTTACAATTGGGTAGATGAAACATTCAGCTCTGCCGGCGACTATGGCAACTTTTGTATTGCCTCGTTCAACGACGGTGGCAAAGTAAATGTTGACGCGTCGTTAAATTTTGACGCTTCTCTTTTTGATTCCGAGAATGAAGCAAAGACAAAGATTGAACAGCGAAAAGCCATAGCGTCCGTCGGGAATGCCACAACGGTGCCTGCAGGCGCTACCACACATTTAAACTTCGCAATTGCCTGGTATTTCCCGAACCTCTCTTTTGAATTGATCAAAAAGGAAGGAGGGCGCTACTATGCCACTCAGTTTAAGTCATCACAGGAGGTTATCCGATACGTACGCAACAACTTCGATCGATTGTCATCTGAAACAAAAAGTTGGTGCGCTACGTGGTACGATCAAAGCACACTTCCGTATTGGTTCCTCGAACGCACATTTCTAAACATATCGACCTTATCGACGACGACGGTGCATCGGTTTCAATCGGGAAGATTTTATGCCTGGGAAGGAGTTGGTAGTTGTCCCGGTACGTGTAACCATGTGTGGCAATACGCTCAGGCTGTCGGACGCATCTTCCCTTCGCTGGAACGTGATACAAGAGAACGTGTGGACCTTGGACTTGCCTTTCATGATGATGGACACATCGGATTCAGAGGAGAGTACGACACCCAACCCGCTATTGACGGTCAGGCCGGCAGAATTCTCGGCATCTACCGCGAGCACCAGATGAGCACTGATGCTGGCTTTCTCAAGCGCAACTGGCCTAAGACAAAACATGCACTTGAATTTCTGCTTGCCCAGGACACTAATGGTGACGGCATGACTGACACGCAGCTTGAAAACACGCTGGATGCAAAGTGGCCTGGTGAAATCGCCTGGATCGTAGGACTAACGATCACTGCTGTCAAGGCAGGGCAGCGCATGGCGGAAGAAATGAATGACAATGATTTTGCTTCACGATGCAGCACTTACGTATCCAACGGCATGGCTAACATGGAGAAGCATTTGTATAACGGAGAATACTTTATCCATCGACCTGATACGCAGAAGGGTCGCACTGTTATAGGATCTTACAATACTTGTCACATCGACCAGGTATATGGACAAAGCTGGGCCCATCAGGTAGGCCTCGGACGAGTTCTTGATAAAACGAAAACGCTTTCCGCCTTGAAGGCACTTTGGAAATATAACTTCACCACTGACGTTGGACCCTATCTCAAGAATCACAATGGCGGGCGACCATACGCCCTGCCTGGCGAAGGAGGCATGATCATGAATACCAACCCACGCAATGAGGAAGTCCCGTATGGTGTTAAAGACGCATGGCAGGTGACCTACTTTCACGAGTGCATGAGTGGGTTTGAACACCAGGTTGCTGCGCATATGATGGCAGAAGGAATGGTGGAAGAATCGATGATCCTTACCCGTACGATTCACGACCGCTACCACGCAGCTAAACGAAATCCATTTAATGAAGTGGAGTGCAGCGATCATTACGCACGCGCGATGGCAAGCTATGGCACTTACATCACCGCATGTGGTTTCACGTATCACGGCCCTTCCGGTACCATGGGATTCGAGCCGCGATTAAATGCTGACAACTTTAAAGCAGCATTTACTGCTGCTGAAGGATGGGGAACATTTTCACAAACGAAGAAAGGAAAACAATTCCAACAAAAGGTAGAGTTGAAGTTTGGCAAGTTGACACTGAACGAAATAACAATTCAATCCAGCAGTGCCAAAGGCATAACGGTAACGCTGGATAACGCAACCGTGCAGGCGAAGGCTGTACAGAAAGGTTCGTCAATTCAGATACGTTTTGCGGAGCCGGTAGTTGTCATGAAAGGGCAGACTCTGGTCGTTAATTCGTAATAACAGGCTTTCCTTTTTTTGTTACTAACGAGGAGTTGGACCTAACTTCTTGTGGATCAAATCCACCGACAAACCAGGCAATAGAGCCAGAATTTCATGGTTTAATTGCTAAACGTGGCATGATGTTCATAAATTTGGATTGCACTGAAGAACAATCAATCCGTCAATCGCTTCGGGCAAACATTCCATCTCAGCCAACCGTTATCGTAGCCTCAGATCTGCAAGACCATGAAGACCTCCAACGAGCGAGACGAGAGCGCTCCTGACTACAAGAAGATCCTGCTAAAAAAAAGTAAATGGTTCAGACGCGCAGTTATCGCAATCTGGATTGGATTGCTTGGCATTGTAGTTGGCCTGCCTTTATATGTATTCGCCGTTGGCAATGACTTGTTTGGCATCTTCGGAGGACTACCCAGCACAAAAAGCATTGAGAATCCAGAGAACGATTTATCTTCAGAGCTTATTTCCGCAGATGGTGTTTCTCTTGGTCGATATTATCGATACAATAGAAGTCAGGTGCGATACGATCAGCTTTCACCAGACCTGATCAATACCCTGGTGCATAGCGAGGACCATAGATTCTATGAACACTCAGGGCTGGATTTCTATTCCTACATCCGGGTGGTCTACGGGATCTTTACATTACGATCGGGTGTGAAGGGAGGAGGCAGTACCATTTCGCAGCAGCTGGCAAAAAATCTGTTCGATACTCGCGGCAATGAACTGGATGGTTCAATCAAGTTTCCCGAACCGCTTCACGTGGTCATTAGTAAAACAAAGGAATGGATTATCGCTATACAGCTTGAAAGAAACTTTACCAAACAGGAGATCATAGCGATGTATTTGAATACCGTACCATTCGGTCGGACGACATTCGGGATCAAAGTTGCTGCTGAGTCATATTTTAACAAGGCTCCGAATGAACTTACGCTATCTGAGTCGGCCGTGCTGGTGGGCATGCTTCAAGGCAATCACACCTTCAACCCGGTTGACAATCCCGAGAGAGCTTTCAACAAACGAAATCAGGTACTGACAAAACTGTACGACTATGGCTATATCAAGCGCAAGTCAGCGTACGACTCTCTGATAAAGGTTCCCATTGCAACGAAATTCAAGCTACGCAACCAAAACGCTGGCCTTGCAACCTATTTCCGTGCGGTTATTAAGACCGATTTGACCAGATGGGCAAAATCCAGAAACATTGATCTCGAAGAATCGGGTCTGAGGATATACACGACAATTGACAGCCGTATGCAGCGTTACGCTGAAGAGGCGGTGTTTGAATCCATGAGGAGACAACAGATCACTTTCAACAATCATTGGAGAGGTGGCAACCCTTGGATTGATGAGAATGGAAACGAGATCCAGGACTTTCTCCAGGCAAAGGTCAAACGGACCGATGCGTACAGGCATTTGGTTGCGAAATATGGCGAGGGAAGGGACTCTGTGAAGATCATGCTCAATAAAAAGAAGCGCATGAGGATCTTCACTTACACTGGGGAGCGGGATACATTGTTTAGTACCATGGACTCACTCAACTACTATCTGCGCTTCCTGCAATCCGGTTTCATGTCGATGGATCCGCTGACAGGAGCAGTCAAAGCCTGGGTAGGCGGCATTAATTACAAATACTTCAAATACGATCACGTGAAGCAGGGCAAACGTCAGCCTGGCTCAACGTTTAAACCATTTGTATACGGTCGCGCTATCGAAGACAACTATGATCCATGTTTAAAGCTTCTTGACGTCTCTCCTACATTTAAACTTCAAAACGGAGATACCTGGACACCATCAAATTCCGACGGCACCCGGGGCGATGGGAGCCCTTACACACTACGAAAAGCACTGGCACGTTCACTGAACTCAATCACAGCACAACTGATGCAAAGGGTCGGCATTGAGAACGTTGTGGATTTCGCCTATCGCATGGGAATCACCAGTGAGCTTGATCCGGTTCCAGCGCTATGTCTGGGAATAAGTGATATCTCTCTTTTTGAACTTGTCGGCGCGTATAGCGCATACGTAAATGGCGGCATTCACACACAGCCGTTTTACATCACGCGCATAGAGGACAAGAATGGCAATGTAATAGCCAACTTCGTTCCCAAGATTCGACAGGCAGTAAGCGAACAGACTGCTTACAAAATGGTTTACATGCTGAGAGGTGGTGTCGAAGAAGAAGGCGGATCTTCACAGGCTCTCCCAGAAGAACTAAAATCTGACAATGAAATCGGGGGCAAGACAGGAACTACAAGCAATGCTTCTGACGGCTGGTACATGGGTATTACTCACAATCTTGTTTCCGGTGCCTGGGTAGGCGGCGACGAAAGATCAATTCACTATAGAACCTGGAGCTTGGGGCAAGGCGGAGCCACAGCCCGTCCTATCTGGGCGAGCTACATGTTGAAGGTGTACGCTGATCAAAGTCTCCATTACAAGAAGGGAAATTTCAAGAGGCCGGCAGATGGATCGGGTGACAACCTCGATTGCAACACTAATGACACGCACGATACACCAGACGCGCAAGATTGGACGCCCAACCAGTGAATTTGTTTGCAAGTTCTTTGCATAACTATCGGACTATCTCGTTGACCGTCCGTCTATTTTCGAATAAACGCCAATTCACCCCGGTCGTCATAACATCGCCATTTAACAGGTATTGCAGTTTCCCGGTCAGACTTTCTATTGCATTTTGTTGCAACCTTATAACTTCGTGGAGCATCTGCATGTGATGCAATTCCCGATTGCTCCTGTAATTGAAGCTCTAATCCGATGACTATATCACGCTTTCTTGTCGTGCTTTCGACAGCCCTGTTATTTTGTTGTGGACCTGACAAAACCGACCCCAACAGCTGGCCCACATTTAGTCACGATGCCAGCAACAACAAGTTTTCATCATTGTCGAAGATCGATACTTCAAACGTCGCACAGCTAAAAGAAGCCTGGCGTTTTGAAGATGCAGTTGAAGGTGGTGGCCTGTATTTCAACCCGGTGATGATGAAGAATCGCGTCATTGGATTGATGCCCTCGAACGAACTCGTCGCGCTTGATGCGGGCACGGGTAAGTTGCTTTGGGAGTTTAAACCAGACTCATCTTCCATTCCCAACTGGTCGCGTGGAATAACCTATCATGAAGGCAATCCCGATCGCATACTTCTGGTTTCAGGAGCGACACTGTACTGTATTAATGCGGAGAATGGCAGTCTCATTACCGACTTTGGAAAGGACGGGCGTGTTGACTTTTATGAAGGGCTTGAGGTCCCGGATTCAATGCGTACGCGCGTGCCGGTGTCTACCAACGCGCCGGGAGTAATTTATAACAATGAGCTATTCATTGTGGGCTGCAAGGTGCCGGACGAGCTGCCATCCATAGCAGGCGACATACGCGCCTTTAATGTCAATACCGGAAAGCTTGAATGGGTTTTCAACGTCATACCGAAGCCTGGCGAGTACGGGGCAGATACGTGGGGCAACGATCCGCGATCTCGTAACGGTGGGGCTAATTGCTGGGCCGGCGTAGCGCTGGATGAAAAGCGTGGCATCGTGTTCGTTCCTACAGCATCGCCGTCTTTCGACTTTTATGGTGCGGACCGGCCTGGCCAAAACCTCTTTGCTAACTGTTTACTTGCGCTGGATGCAAAGACCGGGAAACGAATATGGCATTATCAAACGACGCATCATGATCTCTGGGATCGCGACAACGGATCGCCGCCAAACCTTGTAACCGTTAAACGCGATGGTAAAGACGTGGATGCTGTCGCTCTGGTCACCAAAATGGGATACCTTTTTCTGTTCAATCGCGAAACAGGAGAATCATTGTTTGAAGTAAACGAAGTACCCGTAGACACGATTAGCAGAATGCCCGGCGAAAAGCCCTGGCCAACACAACCACTACCTGCAAATCCGCCATTTGCGCGGCAAGGTTATCGCGAGGAACTATACGGTCGTTCTTCTCAATGGATCAAAAACGAAGTCAGCAAGAACAACTACAAGACTGGAATCTATGAGCCTCCTTCACTCGAAGGTTCGATCATCCTGCCGACTGCGCATGGCGGAGCAAACTGGGGTGGCGCGTCCGTCAATCCTACAACAAACAGGTTGTTTGTCAACGCTACGGATATGCCCTGGATACTTAAGCTCACCGATCTGAAACAAATACGTGCGGCTAATCAACTCAATCCGGAAGTGCTCTTCAGAACATACTGTAGCAGCTGCCATGGAATGGACAAGAAGGGAAGAGGCGTTGGACCCGATCTTACTACCCGTGTTCAAAAATATAAGAACGCACAGATTGCCAGCATTCTTGAAAAGGGCGCTCCGCCCATGCCGTCATTCAAGTTTCTGTCGAAGCAACAGATCGCCGCGATTATCGCTTATGTAAAAGATACCGTTGCAGCCCAATCATTCGAGACAGCTTCTTTACCGGAGAACGATGAGCCGTATGGATTTAACGGCTACAATTTTTATCTCGATCCTGAAGGCCATCCCGCCATTGCTCCACCATTTGGAACGCTGACATCAATTGACCTCAACACTGGTAACATTATTTGGCAGGTTCCGCTCGGCGAAGATCCCCGATTAAAGAAACTTGGCATTGAAAACTCTGGCATGTTTAACCGCGGCGGAGGCATCGCTACAGCTGGTGGGTTGATCTTCATCGCTGCGACCGGTGATCACATATTCCGTGCATTTGATCAGCGTACGGGCAAGGTACTCTGGCAGCAAGAACTGCCTGGCATGGCAAGCTCCATACCTTCAACTTATGCCATTGGAAACACGCAGTATGTTGTGATCTCGGTTAATGCTCAATCGGACAACAACTTCAAAGGAGGTTACATTGCTTTTGCGATTCCAAAATGATGACTCATTCGTTTCTCAGCGATTTAACAGGATTTGCTTTTGCCGCAGCAATTGACTTAACTCCAACAGCTATTGCTGCTAGCATCAGTGACACTGCAAAAGAAATTACAAATACATCTATTGAAACACTAACCTTGTAAGCAAAACCATTCAGCCATTGTCCCAACAGAAAGGAAGAAATTGGCAGTGCAAAAATTCCAGCGATAATAACCAGCAAAACAAACTCGCCGGTAAGCATTGTTGTGATCCGCGATGTTGTGGCTCCAAGGACTTTTCTGATTCCGATCTCCTTCACGCGCGACTCCGTTGTTAACGCTGCTATTCCGAACAACCCAAGGCAAGCCAGTGCAACTGACAACATGCAAAAGAAGAATGTGAGACGGGAGAATTGCGTTTCCTGATTATACATTTCACCGACATGTTGCTCGAGCACGATATAATCAAATGGCAGATCGGGAACAGTCGAACGCCACTCCTCCTCGACAGTTTTGAGTGTGTGGTGAAAATCGCCAGGTCGAACGCGAACGTAAAGATATTCCACCTTCGTCTTCGGAATTAACAAAATCAATGGCGCCACTACCGTGTGCAGACTTGCAAAATGAAAGTCCTCCACTACGCCAATAACTCTTCCGGTCTGGCTGTACGCATGTATCCTTTTGGCGAGGGCATCATCTGCGCCACTCCAGCCAAGCATCCTTACAGCAGCTTCATTGAGGACAAATGATGTACTATCTGTTAATGGTTCGGCGAATGATCTGCCTGCTATAACGTTAATACCCATCATTTCAATAAAACTCGGATACATCCTGAACATGTTGATAGCTTTAGGTTCACGCGTGCTTCCTACCTCTTCCACCTCGGTTACCCCCTGTTGGCCGTCGAACAGATCGCGACTGGCTGATACGCCAAGTATTTCCCTGTGCTGCATCATTCTGTTCTTAACAGTTGAATAGTTCTTACGCATTTGGTCGTCCGGAAGATGCAATACCACAATCCCATCCTTGTCATACCCCAGCGATTTTGATTGAATAAAATCCATCTGTCTTTTTACCACAAGGCTGGCAGCTATCAGCACCGTGGTAACAAAAAACTGAAAGACAATCACTCCCTTTCTAAGTGAAAGTTTGCTTCTCTCGCGGCCTACAGCACCGATCCCCTTGAGTGCCTGTCGTGTCGGTAGTCTTGCAAGGAAAACAGCGGGATACAATCCTGACAAAATTCCAATCACCAGCACAATCAATAGGTAGAAAGGAATCCATTGCAGATGCGTATCGAATGTGCTCTGCAAATTCGATCCAGGGATCAAATCAGCAAGTACTGCCAGTAGATGCAGCACAATTCCGATCAACAGCCCGACCGTGGCATAAGCAATTGACTCGACTATAAACTGGATGAGAATTTTCGTTCCTGTTGATCCAAGAGCACGTTTTATCCCCGTCTCCTTGAGGCGATGCACCGATAGCGCGGTGGACAAATTCGCGAAGTTAAAGCAGGCGATCACTATAATCAGGACAGCAATAGCCGACAGACCCATTACATAACGATAATCCCCTTTCGTTGAAATTCCATCGCGCTCCAGGATGTCCCGGGAGTGGAGGTACACATCTTCAATACGCTGAAGTTGATAATTCACCTTATCAGCATCCTCCGCAGATCGGTACCGCGCTATAAACGACGGGAACTTTGCTTCAACCTTAGCCACATCGGCTCCTTCGCGAAGGCGCACGTACGTGGGAAATGACGTCCAGGCCCAGCTGGATAACGACAACGGTATGCCTTTAGGAGGCGTAAACGTCTCGAATGAGATTAATATATCAAATGCAAAGTGTGACTTGCCTGTCTTTGCAGTCACTCCTGTAATTTGCAGCAGCCCATTGTTGACCACGATGGTCTTGTTCAACGGATCATCTTTGCCAAAGTACTTCGCTGCAAATTCTTCAGTTATTACCGCGGTATTAACCTTTTGCAGTGCGGTGTTCGGACTGCCTTTTTTCAAAGGAAACGAAAGAACTTTAAAGAAATTCGAATCCGCAAAGAACACCCTGTTCTCATAAAACTTTTTGTCGCCGATTTCAACAATAACATCGTCTGCATGGCGGAGTCTGACGGCAGCCTCCACCTCAGGGATGTCTGCCATTAACGTTGGAGCCAGAATAGGGGTAGCTGCAGCCTGGACCTGGGAACCAGTGGAAGTTTTTGTCACCGTGTTGAGACGATATACGTTACCCGGCAAATGGTGAAACTTGTCATAGGAAAATTCCGCTCGTACAAACTGCAGGATAATTGTGGAAGCAGAGAGTCCAATTGCAAGGCCGCCAAGATTGATCAGGGAATAAGTCTTGAACTTCCGCGCATGACGTAAAGCAATTGACAGTATTCTCAGAATCATTCTGCAAGGTTTTTATCACATCAATATAAAAATTTCAAGCGACTGAGTCACGTTAGGGCGGTCGTGACCCGTCATTTCACGTTGAAGTGACAATTGTCCGTTTGTTCTTCTAACTTGTGGCATCTATGAAAGCGCTTATCTCATACATTGAGAAATTTCAAACAATCGATGCTGAGACCCGAACGGCGATAGAGACACTCTTCAAAAAAGAGAACCTGAAAAAAAATGACTTCCTGGCCGAGGAAGGAAAAGTCACTTCAAAAATCTATTTCATCGAAACCGGACTCGTACGCCGCTATCGCCTTCACGATGGGGAAGACGTAACCACGTGGCTGTATCATGACAATCATTGGATCACTTCGATCGCCAGCTACTTTAATCAGTTACCTTCAAAGGAATACATACAGGCCAGCGAAGATACATGCGTGTTTTCGTTGACCTATGCTGCCGAACAGGACTTACTTAGCTATCCGTTGTTCCTGAAGTTCCATACCACGTTTCTACGTTGTTCAATCGCGGCTTTCGATGACTTTCATTTCACGTTTGCACAGTTGTCGAGTCAGGATAAGTACCTGTATCTGATAGAGAAATTTCCATTGATCATTCAGCGGGCTAAACAAAAGCACATTGCTTCGCTTTTGAATGTCAGCCAGGAGACACTTAGCAGAATTCGCGCTTCAATTATTTGATGTAACGTGCAATAAATTTCCTGCTAGTCTGCACTTGATTTGCCTGATATGATCTCAGCGACTACTGTCATTGGTTGCAACGCATCCATCGGCGAAAATGTAAACATTGGCAACTTCACTACGATCGAGGATGACGTTGTGATTGGCAACAACACGACCATTGGAAACAACGTCTCTATCCTAAACGGCGCTCGGATCGGCAGCCATTGCATCATTCACTCTGGCGCTGTGCTCGCAGGCACTCCACAGGATCTAAAGTACAGAAATGAATATACCCTCCTTGAAATCGGTGATCGTAATAAGATTCATGAGTTCGTCACGATCAACAAAGGAACGAAGTCGACAGGAGTCACAAGAATTGGAAACGACAATCTTATCATGGCCGGTGCGCACATCGGTCACGACTGCACAATCGGTAACCATTGTATTATCGGATTCAGTGCTGGCATAGCCGGTGAAGTGACGATCGATGATTTTGTCAATCTAAGCGGCCTGAGCGGAGTACACCAGTTCGTTCGTATAGGGAAACACGCTATGATTAGTGGACTCAGCAAAGTCGTTAAAGACGTACCTCCATATATCATCGCAGCGCATGATCCGCTGTCTTATGCTGGTGTTAATTCCATTGGACTCCGACGTCGTGACTTCGATCAGGCAACCCTACATGAGTTGAAGTCAATATATAATATCCTTTTCAGGAGACATAAGAACACAACGGCCGCACTGGAGTTCTTGCAAAATGAATTTAGCCCATCCGAGGTGCTCAGTCATATCATTGATTTTATTCAACAGTCCAAACGCGGAATTATCAAGGGAAAACACAAATCCGCTACCTTATTACAGGCAACACAATATGAGTAGGCATCGACGCACTGCGATAAATGGTTTGCGTTGCCGACTTGAAATCTGATTCCTTTGCCTCAAATATGTTTGGAACAAATGTCTGAGGATTTCGATCGATGATTGGGAACCATGTACTTTGTACCTGCACCATGATCTTATGCCCCTTCTTAAACACATGGTTTACCGCGTGCAAATCGATGGTAAATAAGTTTGGTTCGCCTGACTTCAGTGCCTCCGGCTTCTCGAAGCTCTTGTAATAGCGACCGCGGAATACTTCGTTAGCAACCATCAACTGGTATCCGTTCATCTTTAGCTCATCCGAATTCGACTCGCCATATCCTTCATCATACACGTCGATCAGTTTAACGATCCAGTCGCTGTCGGTACCAGAAGTAGCAGCGAAAAGCTTCGCCATAACGGTACCTGTAACAGTCACATCTTCCTGAAGAATTTCCGTTTCCCAGCTAGCTACATCAGGACGATTATGAACAAACCTTTGATCTTCAGTCAGCCATGTGCTCCATCGTGATCCCCGTCGATATGTTGCTTCGATTGGCCTTGCCCGATAAGGTACCGGATGACCAGGATCCGATATGTAATGATCTGCTGCTTCAGGTTCTGCTGGTTTATCCCACGACAACTTACCGTCTGCGGCCAGATACAAATTCCTCGGAGCAGATCCTGCCGGAGGCCATTGCTTGTACGCCTTCCATGTGTTGGTCCCTGTCTGAAATGTCACTGCCTCCGGAAATCCGCCACCACCGATTCCCTGTGCATTAAAACCAATCGCCTCTGGTTTTGGTGGCTCGGTTTTTCCTTTGAGGTGATATGCAAACCACGGCGCCTGAATCTGTTGACGGAATTGAACACCAGTCGGTTGATCAAACTTGATATTTCCCAACTGATCACCCATTCCCATTCTTCCCCACCCTCCGTGATTCCAGGGTCCGATTACAATAAAATTCATGTTGTTCTTGTCCTTTTGCTCCAGCACCTCGTACGCCTTCAAAGGTCCATACCAATCTTCCTGATCCCAATAGCCCGCAACGTGGAGGTTAGGCACAGTGGGAGCCTCGAGTCGGTACGGCAGCGATTGCTTCTTCCAGAAGTCATCATAATCTGGATGGTTTACAAAGTTGTTCCAGGTAGGTATTTTACCATGAAAGTATTTGTCGTTGACGTTCGACAATGGTCCAAGCTTCAGATACCATTCATATGTATCCAACTGACCGAACTCGAAATGTGCATCCTCCTTTGTTGCCTCTTCCATGTATGCATACTCAAAACCATAGCTCAGTCGAAACGCACCGTTGTGATGAAAATCGTCCCCTATCCACATGTCCGATGGAGACGCTTGTTCCGACGCAGCCTTCAACGCAGGATGTGGATCAAGTGTTCCCATCATGGTTGTCCATCCACCATACGATATGCCATACATACCGACTTTACCATTATTATTTGGAATGTTCTTAACCATCCAATCGATAGCATCGTAGGTATCTGAACTTTCATCGATCGACTTCAGATCCTTCTTATCTCGCCTGAAGCGGAGCATCTCAAACTTTCCCTCAGACTTGTACCTTCCACGAATGTCCTGGAACGCAAAGATGTATCCGTCCTTCGCCATATCAGCCAGATATGAACTCTTATTGGGTGAACTCATATGACTCACACCGTAAGGCGTTCTCATAAACAGAATGGGTAGCTTCTCATTCGTTCGCGGCGCATAAATGAGCGTATTTAGCTTTACACCGTCACGCATGGAGATCATAATCTCTTTGCGGACATAAGTAAGCGTATCGGATTGGGCGTGGAGGGAAATTGCGCTCAGCAGTAGCAGCGCAGCGAACGGGAGCAGGCTTCTCATAGTTCAGGCAATCAGGCAATCATTAAAGCTAATAATTTTCAGGCACTAGACGTCCCGTGCAAATCAAAACAATCTATCATAAAATTATTAGTCAGCGGCATTGTTCAACGAAAGACCTATATTCGATAAAGTCACACATCATGAACTATACAAGACGGTCCTGGCTTAAGACGTCGGCCATGCTCATAGCTTTTGCGTCTACTGGAATAATCTCTTTTGCAGAAAGCAAATCGCGGATTAAAATAAGCGCATGCGACTGGTCGTTGGGAAAGAGTAGTGACCCAGGTTCATTCGCCCTCGCTAAGCAAATCGGCTTGCAGGGCGTACAGCTCAACCTTGGAAATCTTGAAAACAATCTCCATCTGCGAAAGCCGGAAGTATTGAACAAATTCCTAACGGCATCAAAAAACAGTGATATTGCAATCTCCAGCATTGCTATTGCTGAAATGAATCGTGTCCCGTACAAAAGTGATCCACGAACCGACCAATGGGTATCCGATGCTATCGACGTTGCTGTCGCTTGCGGTGTGAAGGTTATCCTTCTTGCATTCTTTGACAAGGGTGACCTGCGCAACGATGCTAACGGGGTAGCTAGTGTTATCAGCAAACTCAAATCGGTCGCGCCAAAAGCGGAGAAGAGTGGAGTGATTCTGGGAATTGAGTCTTACCTAAGTGCATCTGAACTGATGCATATTATGGATAGCGTAGGGTCGCCAAATGTAAAAGTGTATTACGACTTCAGAAATTCGGCTGACGCCGGCTATGATGTCATCAAAGAACTTAAGCAATTAGGCAAAGACCGAATCTGCGAACTTCACATGAAAGAAAATGGAAGCCTGCTCCGCAACGGCAGTATGGATTGGCCGAAGATTTGTGACACGCTTGTATCAATGGATTATGTGGGATCCGGCTGGATGCAAATTGAAGGAGGCAGACCGGCGAGTAGTGATACCGTGGAAAGTTACAAGGACAATCTAGCCTTCCTTAAACAGAAGTTCGGTTACATCTAGTTCCTGTTTCCGAACATGTCGATCATTTTTGTGATCAGTCTCTTCAGGTCTTCGTATGTGTCGGGCTTAAGAAACAGTTCTATCCCAAGTTTCTTGCAGCTCTCTATGAAGCGTGAGTCATGATAAGTCGAATAGATCACTGTTGACACGCGGTCGTATCTTGAATTCTCTCGGATCAGTTTAATGGCTTCGCTTCCTTTTAACCGTGGCATATTCTGATCCAGAATGACCATATCAGGAAGGCTGTTGCTCTGATCCATACGTTGTAACGCAGTCAATACCTGTTCTCCATCGCCGACAATAACAAGATCGATATCACGATTGATGTCCCCGATAACTTCGCTGAAGATCTGCTGGTCGTCCAGATCGTCTTCTGCTAGTAAGATGCGTTTCATGTCAGTATGGTTTGTTGAACAGGGAGCACAATGGTAAAGCATGCACCCTCGCCGTCATTACCTTTGGCTGAAATAATTCCATTGTGTTTTTCGATAATTTTTCTGGCAATTGCAAGCCCAATGCCGGTTCCTTCATATGTATCCTTGGAATGCAGTCGCTGGAAGATTAAGAATATTTGCTCTGCAAACTTCGGATTAAATCCGATACCGTTATCCACAATTGTTATCCGACACCATGCTCCGTCCTGACTTGGCGGTGCAGCAAAGTCTTTTGCAGCAACAAGCACTGCATCAACACGAACCTCAGGGGACGAATGAGGTTTCGAGAATTTCAGGGCGTTGCCAATAATGTTTTGAAATACCTGTCTGATCTGCCCGGGTACAGTTTCAATCAATGGGAAGTCAGACACAAAAACCCTGGCATTCTTCTCCCTGATAGCGACTTCCAGATCTTCAAGAATCTCGCCAATCAGCCTCTTTACATCCGTAAGCTCGAAGGTGATGTCTTTTGCTGAAAGCTTCGAAAAGTTAAGAATATTGGTGATAATCGACTTCATGCGTGATGACGATGCAAGAATCTTTTCAATGTACACGGCACCTCCATCGCTCAACGTTGTCTTCCTGTCTCTGAGCATCGACGCATACATATGAATCTTTCTCAGTGGCTCCTGAAGATCGTGCGATGCAACGGACGCAAACTGCTGAAGGTCGTTGTTGCTCACTTCCAGCGCATAGTTTGTATTCCTCAACTCCGTCGTACGCTCCTGCACTTTTTTTTCGAGCACTTCGCTGAGTTGCTTTTGATCGTTGATGTCTATCGTCGTCACAACCCAATTCACAACATTACCAAACTCATCCTTCTGGGCCTTCGCCCGCAATATGTTCCAATGGTACGTTCCATCGTTTAGTCTAAACCGAAGCTCCTCCTGGAAATCCGATCCCTGAAGAATGTGTAAGCTCCAGGCCATCTTCAGACGGCTTAAGTCATCGCGATGAATGGCCTGTTCCCAACCATTTCCCGTAGCGAACTCCTGATTTAACCCCGTGTACGATTCGAAGTGGCGGTTAACGAAATCTACGCTACCATCCGGAGTAGCCGTCCATACGATGAGAGGCATCGACTCGGCTAAAAACTTCCTTCTCGCCACGTTACTCGCGATCTCCATTTCTGCCTTCTTGATTTCCGATATATCAAGGATAGAGCCGAGCATACGATAAGGAGTTCCATACTGATCATGCATCACGTATCCCCTATCCAGTACGTTGTGATAACCACCCGCAGCATTCCTAAATCTATATTCACCTGTCCACTGCCTCACTCCTTCATTCAGGGCTTGCAAAATACTTAAGTCTACTTCGTCGCGGTCTTCCGGGTGAACCATGTCGAGCCACTCATCCCGAGTGATCAGAGCTTGCTCATAACCAAAGTTGGTACAAAATGCCTCGCTTAGCCATAACTGATTGTTCACAATGTCCCAATCCCAAATCACATCGTTCGTGGCCCGTGCAACCATGCGAAAGCGTTCCTCGCTTTCGGATAATTGGCGCGTGCGATCGGTAATCTTATTCTCTAATTCAGCGTTAAGAGTTTTAAGAGTGTCTTTCGTTGCAATCAGTTCGATATAGTTCTTCTTCAGCCGCTCATCAGCCTGCTTCTTCTGGGTGATGTCAGTGAATGTTGCCACCAGACCGTCTTTCATCTTTACTGCTGTCACTTCGAACCACAGCTGGTTGGTCTCGTCATATACGTCGATATGCAACGACAGATCGCGCTCAACGACATTGATCATTTGAAGCATAGCGGACTTGAACAGTCCAATACCCAGGTCACTCAGGACTCGTTTGCCAGCAATATTGTCAACATCAAGTTTTAGCAAACGACTCGCAGCGTGATTGGTCGTTTCAATAATGAAGTCAAATATTTTTCGTTGATCGTTCCGAAGAGCCTGAACTGCAAAAATGGCGCTCATGCTGGAATTAAAAACTCCACGAATGATATTGTTGAGATTTGTAATGGTAGTTATATCAAGGAACGAAATCACAACCCCAGATCGCACCTTCTCCTTCGTTACATAAGGCATGATGCGTAACAGCATATTTGTGCCGTTGCGCAGCTCCACCTCCTTCTCGATGGTATCATGATCCTTGAGAACGTTCTCAATATCCGTTATCAATCCCGCATACCGGACATTGGTAGAGATATGATTGATCGGACGACCCAGATCACTGTCAATAAGATTTATTACCTGCAGCGCTGCCGGGTTGAACTTTCGGATCATCATGTTTCGGTCCAGAAAGATCTGAGCTACGTTGCTGCTTCGGAAATAGTTGGTCAGGTCATCGTTTAGTTCAACAAGTTCGTGAATCTTGAGCTGATGCTCGGTGTTTAGAGTATGCAATTCTTCGTTTAGCGACTGAAGTTCTTCATTTGAACTTTGGAGCTCCTCATTAGCCGAAAGCAATTCCTCGTTACTTGATTGTAACTCCTCGTTCGCCGTCTCAAGATCTTCAACCGCATATTGAAGATTGTTTTTGGCCTCATGTAACTCCTCCTCCAGGGACAGCACGTATTCGTTATTCGCATTTTCAGCGTGTACGCCTGAAGTGGTATTCGTAGCAGATGCCGCAAGTTCCATGAAGTGGAAGGCAACCAGAGTATAGTTCTTCAGCTTGCTATGCGTTTCCGATTGTATTAATGCCTGAAGGTAAACAGCCTTGTCGCCGGTGGAGAAAGAAAGATTCTTCACGACCTTCTTCTCATCCGATTTCCATACACTCTTTATCTCAGCCACCAATCGACTTGAGACATTTGATGGCAGCATTCGGATCAGGTTCAACTTCAATACCTTTTTCGGCAATGCGAGTATGCGCTCGTAGTTGCCAACCGCATCCTTTATTTCAAAGTTCCTGTCTATATGAAATGCAGCAAAATTGAAATCGGCAAACATGGTACTCTTAAACTCCTCCCACAGGTCTGGCGTCCTGGACAGAGGACTGCTTTTGGTTTGTCCATTGCCATTCGACCGACTTTGGCCATCCTTCATCTCGCTCAACAGTGGCGATATCTTTGCATTCGAAATCTTGCGAAAAATTTTCCATTTCGAACTCACATCCTTCAAATGCTGAATGATCGTGTTCGGATTCTCTGTTGGTCCAAGAAACAGGTAACCGTTGATATTCATTGCGAACAACAACACAGAATAAATCCGTTCCTGCAACCGGGAATTCATATAGATCAGCATGTTACGACAAGTCACCAGGTCGTTCTTTACAAATGGTGGATTGTGAATAACATTATGCACGGCAAAAACGATTTTTTTCCGAAGTGACGGTTTGATCGTGTATCCTGATCCCGTGGGAACAAAAAATTTCCTGAGACGTTCCTCCGAAACATCGTCCGCAATTGATCCTGGGTAATAACCTTTGCTCGCAATATCTATATTTGACTTTTCAGCATCGGTAGCAAATATCTTGTACGTAACATCTTCATATTCAAGGTCCGCGATGCATTCCTCCATCAGCATCGCGATAGAGTATGCTTCGTCACCGGTACTGCATGCGCAAACCCAGATCTTTACTTGTTTCCCCTCTTTCCTTTTGAGAATTGCCGGCAATACTTCCGACTTGAGCACACCAAATCCATCAGTGTCTCTAAAGAAGCGGGTAACATTAATCAACAAGTCTTTTCCGAGACTGAGGCTTTCAGTTGGATTACTGTTCAGATATTCAACATATTGTTTTGGATTTCTAAAATTACTCTTTCGCATCCGATGAAAGATGCGTCGCGTCACCGTCGGTGATTTGTAATAATGAAAGTCGAATCCCGATTGCTGCTGCACGATCCCAAAGATCTGATTAAGGGTAGTATCATCTATGTCAACGCTTGTCGCCTCGTCAATTTCCTTAACATGTGACAATATTTGTGCAGGCATCTCTTTTGGTGTGAGAATATAATCGGTATAGCCGGTGGCAATCGCACTATTCGGCATTCCGTCGAATCTGGCTGATGCCGGATCCTGAACGATGACACTGCCACCGTGCTCCTTAATGGCACTGATACCTTTCGTGCCATCAGTTCCCGTACCGGAAAGGATCACGGCAATAGCTTCTGACTTGTGTTCGTACGCCAATGACTCCAGAAATATGTCGATAGCGTTGTTCGGGAACTTCGACGGTGACTTGTCGGTAAGCACCAGCTTATAGCCCTTTATCGTTATGAACTTATTGTTGGGAATTACATAAATGCAATTGCGCTCTATATTGGGCTCACTCGTCGCCTCATACACCTTCATATGCGTGTGCCTTGAAACAAGATCAACCAACAAACTTTTGTAGTCTGGCGAAAGATGCTGTATAATGACAAACGACATACTCTTCGCCTCCGGCATGTTGTCGAAGAACTCATGGATCGCCTCCAGCCCGCCAGCAGATGCACCTATGGCTATTATGAAATGCTTGTCACGCTCCATGA
The DNA here is from genome assembly GCA_049840655.1 of Chryseolinea sp. Taxonomy (GTDB): domain Bacteria; phylum Bacteroidota; class Bacteroidia; order Cytophagales; family Cyclobacteriaceae; genus Chryseolinea. The sequence continues at coordinate 15,944 of JASGJX010000023.1, read as the reverse complement.
TTGAATAACCTATAATTAATTTTCACTTTGATTACTATTCAATTACACCCTGTCCGGAAGTCTCGTATTCATAGATGAAACTTCGCAGCGCCTCCGCCCTGGCAATTTCCTCCTCGCTCCATGGCTGGGCCACTCCACTAACATGTTGCTGCCATTGTTTAAAAGAGTTCCTGGGATGATAATTCTTCTCATCCCTCTCAAAAGTGATCCGCTCATCCGGATTGCCACCCCAAAAGATGGTGCGTATCTTCTCCGGACGGAATATCAGCACATAGCTATCTTTCACATAATTGATCGGGATCACTAACAATCCACTTGCATCTTCACGATATTCCGAAGCATAGTCGTTTAGACTGCTCAAACTATCGGTATAAAATACCGTACGGAGCTGCTTCGTGTGGAGCCATAGGAGAAGTTCCTCCAATTGGTCAACGCGTGGTGTTACTCCAAAAGATTTGATGCGACCATTACGGGATACCGCCACTCCATTAGCACCGAAAATTTCAGTAATTCCATCCTTCGATAACAGAGCCGCGTCAAGCTGTTGATTTTTATAAATATTTTCAAGCAGTTGACTATAGCCACTTCCCAATGCGTTTTCCCTAAGCAAAGCCTGCTCATTTTGGATAGACGAGATCTTTCCCGATATGATCGTCGAAAGCATCTCGAATATCGAACACATCTCGTAGCTTAGAAACTTTGGAGTTTTATGATGGCATGCTATCAGACCCCACAGTTTTCCCTGATGAAGTATCCTGGTTGACATCGACGCAGTAACTCCCATGTTAGTGAGATATTCGATATGGACCGATACAACACTTCTAAGATTGCAGTCCGATAAATCCAGGAAGGATTTTGTTAACGGATTGACTACCGGGAACAGTTTCACCGGAACATAGTCTTTATCCGGAATCAGCCGATAAGGATTCTTCAAATACAGGTCACGTGCTTGCCGGGGTATATCGGAAGCCGGGAATGTAAACCCCATGTAGGCTTCCATATCCGGCTCTCTCGATTCCGCCATCACCGTACCATTCCATTCGGAATCAAAGCTATAGATCATTACCTTATCAAAATCCGAAATCCGCTTTAACTCGGATGCCGCTACACGACATGCATCATCAATTGAAGACGTCGATTCAATGGCAAGCATTGCATATTTCAGTTCCTGATACACCTCGATGAATGTATCACGCTTCGACAGTGATACTGGATCCAGTTCAATCTCAATCAAAAGCTGAGTCCCCTTATTATGAATGAGAACCAGGTGTTGTCTGCCATTCAGCAACCAAATGCCGGGAATCTTCTTGCTGGATTCATTCAGCTTTGCCCGCAAATCAGTGAACGCCTTTTCACCGATAAAAGATGACAGCGGCTTTTGCATGAGCGACTCCAATGGCATGGCAAAGATTACAGCCGCATTTTCACTCACCTGAATGATCTCGTATCGAGCGGTATCAACAACAACCAATACACCGTAAGGTTGTATAAGGTTGGTGAGATGAATGGGGACCTTGCCACAAAAGTCAGAGTCATAATTAGTTTGTGTCATAATAATCTATCGGGACGGCTATCCTTTTTCTTTTAATATCTTACCAGAAGTGATGCGCGTATAACACAGGAAAGAGCATTATGCTTTCTCAAGTTCATATCGCTCAATCCACTTTCTGAATGAAGTGAATGTTTCTTTAGCACCCCGCACGACCTCAGTTCGTTCGCGATCATCGAAGGGCTTATCGAGATAAGACTTAAAGCGATTCCACATTGCGGCAGTTTGCGGACCATAGCTCAGAAAGAAGGTTAATCCTTCATCTGAGTCTTTTCCCAACTGCTGCTTTAGCATCTTTGCAATGATTTGTCCGCCCAGAGTCGATCCTTCGAGCACGTACATAGCACCGAGCGCTGAAGAGAAACTGTCGACTTCTGGTACGATTGGACAGTATCTCACGTCCTCTATCCCGCCGACGGTTTCCATATCCGTGATGAGCCAGTCCGCTTTGCGACGGGCGTAAAAATCAAGGGCAGCATCGTGCGACAGATAGTCTTGAAGTTGTCCTTCCATGGCAGCATAGAAACCATGCATAAGCCGAAGAAGATCGATGTAGTCCGTTGATGTTCGAACGGCTTTGATCTTCTTCACCAAGTCTTTTTCAAGCGCACGGTGATCGCTTTCGGTTTCACTTCTCAATTGTTGGATCAAGTCCATAACAAACAGCTTTTATAAAATCGATAAAACTAGTGGGTCGAAAGGCAAAGGGCCATTTCTACTTCGAAAAAGGCATAATAAAAATGCGTGCCACCGCTTTTACAAGCGGCCAGCACGATCAACAGACCAAAAAATGTGGAGAAAAATCCACAAAAAATGAGGAGGCAGGCCCAGTGAAAAGTTGGTGGCTGGAGCGCAACTATTGGCGCCCATCTCATCAAATGGACCCCGATGAAGAATATGAAATGGTTGCAGAAAAAAAAAGCAGCCACCAAAACTGGTGGCTGCAGCAGCTACGCCTAGGAGATAGCTATTAAACAAAATTTGTCGTCACGCACAACCGATGTGTTGACACGTGTAGTTAAACTGAGATTCCTATTTAGCGGCGACGGGTACCTCCAGATTTTCCCACTTTAACGTGAAACCACTGTTGGTCACTTCAAACACCATCTTTTCATTGAACGATGCCGATTTCTTCGGCTTCGCAGTTACAGTCAAAACATCCTTCGCCCGATCAAGATTCGCTTCTCCACTTCTTTTAATACCCCATTGGCCGGTCTCAGAGTTAAAAATGAATGTCCATTCGTTTTCTCCTGCTATCGCGAACAGGCTGTATTTGCCAGCAGGAAGTTTTTTGCCTCCCATTGTCAGCTCAGCATCTGTTTCAAATATTGTCGCCTCATTAGCACCAGCTCTCCAAACTTTTCCGTAGGGAACAAGATCAGTCCCCCAGATCTTTCGCCCTTTCACGGACGGGCTACTGTATGAAATCGTAACATTAGCTTTCCCGATCTTGCCCTTAGCCGTTGCCGGTGGACTTGGTCTTGAAGCTTTGTCGCCTTGCGCAAGCGCAGTCGACGCTAACAGAACAAAACTTAAACATGCTAGAAGCAAAGTGGTCTTTTTCATGGGTCTCATATGAATCAGTTAGTTGGTTGATGCTATTGGTTGAAAACAAAAAGTGAAAATGAAGCGAATGGCGACCTGCATATCCTGTAGTGGTTGTTAGATGTAAATGTCGAAGTCGCCGTGAAGAATGTTATCATTCTTAGCTAACGAAAGCACTCGTGATGTTTCGGCGTTTCGCGCAAAATCATTCTGAATGTGAGGATCACCTTTGAAGTATATTTGAGACGTTAACTCAGGGAATCCCGCTGCCCTGACTTTAAAATGAATGTGCCTGGGGCGAGATCCATATGACGGTGGATAGATTGTCTTGAAGGTATATCGTCCTTTGCTGTCCGTCTTCACAAGGCCGCGACATTTGAAGCCATCATTATCGTAATCGCCGTGAGCGTTGCAATGCCAGATGTCGATCGTTGCGTTAGCGACCGGCATTGAACAATCCGCAGAACTGAAGACCGTCCCTGCAATTGTAAGTGCCTCGCCATCCGTTTCAATCACCGGCTTCAACGGCGCGCCTTCTTTGTAATATGGTCCTTCGGCATCGCGATGTGTTTTGCATTCTTTCGCGACATCAAAGTGCGGCCTTCCGAAAAACTTCGCGAACGGCAGCAACAGAAAAGAGGCCAAAAACGATTTCCTTTCCATATCGAAGCTCACCTATATTTAGTGAACTTTCCACCTAAGAGCAACAGGTTGGGTGGTGATCGGTAAAAAATACTGCATGTTGTGTGAGGCGTTTCCAGACGTGGTCAGGGCAGTTTAGCGGCAAGGTGGGCATTTCCGTTGGCCGGGCGAGCAAGGTAATCGTGCACAAAAAACGTCTGAATTAGCCCGCCACGAAGTCCATTCTGCACCGTCCTGGCCCTTCTTCTGTCACATACCTTTGAAGAGTAATCTTCAAATAAAAACAATGATATGGCTACTAAAAATTTCTCATTAACTCTTACTTCTGAACAGTCGCCAGCCGATGTGTTTCAGGCTGTGACCAACGTCCGTGCATGGTGGACAGGATTCTATTCCGAAGAGATAACAGGACGAACAGAAAAGTTGAATGATGAGTTTACGTTTAGCGCGGCAGAGGGCGCTCATGTTACTACTCAAAAGCTGATCGAAGTTGTCCCCGACAAGCGCGTGGTGTGGTTGATTACTCATGCGAACTTAAGCTTCCTTGAGCATCCGGATGAGTGGCTGGGCACAAAAGTGATCTTCGACATAAACAAGACCGGTAAGAAGACACAACTTACTTTTACTCACGAAGGACTTACACCAGAGGTTGAGTGTTGGGATGCGTGCGCTCCAGGCTGGACTCAGTATCTGCAAAATAAACTTCAGGCCATGATCAATTGAAGGACAGCTTGCACTTCAATCCTAGTATTATTCAAATCCATTCCGGCAGCGAGAGTGTCTTAGGATACTGTTGATCACCACAGTTCTTAGCTCAGCACTCATCATGCCTGAATGGATTTTGCTTTCCTATCTATTAAGTCCCAAAGAGAGAAACAACGTAGCCAATACCCCAAACGATTGAATTTACCAGCACTCATAAAGCTCATTGGAATATCATTGCAAATTCCTTAGCTTAACTTCTGGACCTTTCTTAGTCTCGCAGGCTTTTCTGTCGGTGGAACTCTCGGTATTACAAGTTTGGGGAATATGGGCGAACTCACTAGTCGCAGTGTCCTTATAGCGAACATACTGTCGCGAATTCTTGCGTCACTGTCCTTCATATTTGCGATCATCCTTGTTGTTCTTTTCGGACCGGGGATCAATACGCCCATTATTATGGGTATCGGAATCTTCTTCCTATGCATACCTGTGATAAATCGCAACTGGCCCACTACCGGCCGCATGATCTTAGTAATGATAGGACCAATTGTTACCATTGTTGCAGCGTTGTTGCCAAAACTTTTGGACAGGACCTTCACAGATATACTGTACTACGACGCCCGGTTTATACTGATTCTTTTCTCAATCGTCCCGTGCCTTGTATTTGATGTCAGCGAATGGAAAAGCACATACACTTCCCTGACGTTGATATTTCTCATCCTGATTCTCTTTGATCCTATCCATGAAATACTCGGTGTTGGGTACTATCAAAAAGGATTTCCCGGAACTTCCTATTATTATATCAACTACATCACGGTGCTCACATTCATAGGAATCACTGCTGGCTCGATGGTATTGAGAAGGATCGTCCATCACTCCGAAGCTCAGGCAGCAAGTTATCTCGAAGAATTGCAGGCGAATCAGGAGAAGTTGATGGAGGCAAATGCGCTGATCTCCACTCAAAAGATCGGGCTTGAGAGGGCAGTTGACGAAACGACCGATAATCTTCGAAAAGCCAATCAGGAACTGATCCGATACAACGATGAGATCACTGCATTTTCTTATGCAATTTCACACCGGCTCAGGGCGCCAATAGCCCGAATGCTTGGGCTGGTTGACATCATCAACCTGGAACGCCCCGAATGGAATAACGACCTAGACGGCATCCTCGAAAAACTAAAAAACTCTGGTCTGGAAATTGACACAGTCGTGCGTGATCTCAACAGCATACTGACCATTCATCAGTCGGCGGATGTGACAACGGAAAGGATAGAGTTTTCGTCGCTGTGGGTAAAAACAAAAAGTGCTTTGGATATAAGTGACGAAATGGAAGCACAGAATTTCGACATCGACTTTTCGCATGCGCCGATCATTGTGTCTGTACCTTCAATGTTGTATAGCATCTTCCTCAACCTGATTAGCAACTCGCTTCGCTACCGTTCATTCGATCGCGAGCTTCGTACGTCAGTTCGGACCAGCGCTGATGATAACTCAATCATTCTCACGGTACGCGATAACGGAATCGGCTTCGACGTGAAGCGGGTACGGAATGATATCTTCAAAATGTATAAGACCTTCGATGAACAACGGAACGGCAAGGGACTGGGTCTCTATCTGATCAAATCGCAGGCGGAGTTCTTAAAGGATCTGTTGAAGTTGATAGCCAATTAAACAAAGGGACATCTGTTACCGTCAGAATACCTATTGATGATTTGTGAAGAAATCTTTCCAATTAAGATGTAACGCATCCCGGCTAAGATTAACTATTACCGGGCTTTAATAGGTCTGGCCTGTAAAAGGCCCAATCCACCTTGCAATCAGGTTGCAAATTCCCCAGAACCATCCCCCCTTCCATGCTTAGCATGTTCCAGGGATAAATTTCGGCGCTTACGGGCATGCCAAATCGGCAAATCGTCGGTTACAATCCGTTGTTATTCAGTATTTAGTTAAGTCGTAGCGCTTTAAATTCCCTAATCAAATGATCAGAATAATCGAACTGGCAGTGAACGGAGTATTCGCAGTGGTCGGATTGGCACTCTTCATTGCTGCATTACGTTACCCGAAGGTAGCCTTTGTCGAAATTCCAACAGTAATATTCAGGACATTCATTAATATAGTTCGGGAAGCATTTTTTGTTACTATGATTACCGACTTATTCTCTGTTCTGGGATCAAAGTCGAAAGCGATAAAGCGAAGTAAACCTACCATGGCCAAAGCCTAGATCTGGATCAATCTTAAATCATCCGCTCTATTTGAGGATAGGCGGTTGTGAAATTACAACAAGTCATTTCTACCTTGCTTTTCATAAGCACTTTAAAAACTGCTTCAAATCCACTATTGTAACAGCCTGAATCTTCCTGGAGAAGGAAGCAATCGGTGGATTATCTTTGCTAATGAGCATTACAATACGCAATGTGTTTAAAATAGGGCGATCATATTTTATGAGATTGCCTCTTGCGGGTGTTTTGCTGTTTGTGCTGGCATGTCAATATAAAGCCGACAGCCGATTGCCCACAGCACACGAGATTCCAATAAATGACATCAAACCTGGCCAGATAGTACATGACACGCTAAGCAAAGAGCAGCTCGGGAAAATCAAGAGAATACACAATGCATTCTCTGAGGTTATGAAGAGTTCGCTTGCCGAAACAATTGACAACTTTAAGAGAGATCAGCACCCGGACCGTGAAATAGCAATCTGGTTAATGATGGCGACCGCTTATGAACAATTTGCAGTTAATAAGCACATCGAGGAATACGATAAGAAACTAGAGGCTTTTGAGCTATTGCTCATGAGATCAATGGCCACAGAATCAGAAGTCCTTGAAAAATACCAGTGCGAATACTTATCGAAGGATGAAGTAAAAGAAATCTTCAGCTACTATACAGAATCGCCGCGACCATTAATCTTCGAGCGACAATAGCCTATTGCCAATAACCCAGCGACACGTCGTCGAAGTAAGCTGTTCCCGTCGCCGTGCCGCTCATGATGAGGAACACCCACATATTGGTCGTGCCTTTCGGGATAGAATTTATCTCTACCGTATATTCTTTGAAGTCACGCGAACCATCGATGGCCGTTTCGCCCTGAGTTGACTCGAAAGCATTCGTACCCGTATCTGAATCACATCTGACCGCAATAAACACGCCGTCCCCCATTACATCCTCGGTCTTAACTTTCACTTTGAGAACGACCTTTGCACCTGATGGAAAGTCCATCGTAGTAAGTTGTTGTGTCCAAAATGAAAATCCATCTGCTTGAGTATCCAGGGCTGTTATCTTGAGCGAGCGCTCAGGTGAGCTGTACGCATGTGTATCCAGTGCTCCCGTGTGGTTTGCAGTAGACACATACTGCCAAGCCGTGTTGTCCTGAATGTCGTCGTCAATCAGGGCAGTAAACTTTTCATCATCATCTGAACAGGAGATCAGGAGCGTGAGCAACAGGTAACGGAGTCTTTTAATATTTGTCATAGTGCACAATGGTTGATTACCTAATGTAGCAAAAAGTCCAATCATTATAAATTCTCCTTATTTGGCGAAGCAGGGAATTAAAAATATCCCCATCTTCAGCAATGCATTTCACCAATTTAGTCCCCAACATCTTTTATCAGGATATTAATGATGCGTTGAAGCTGTTCGTTGAATGTCTTGAATTCAAAATCGTTCACAACGAATTAACGTCAAAAAGTCCGTTCTGTGTCATTGCACGGGACGGTCTAACAATCAACCTCTTTGAGAATTCCAATCTGGCGAAAGAGCACAATCCCGAATTCCGACTTGTGACCAACGATATCGAAGAGGTGTATAAAAAGATAACATCAACACATGCTCACTTCCTGCATCCGAATCTGAGCCAGATCACGCTTCGACCCTGGGGCGCAAAAGAATTCGCGTTGATAGACAACCAGCTTGGCCTCATTATTCAACAATGGCCTCATTAATTTGCTATCTTCATAGTCTCACCATTCCAGTCGAACCATGAAACCTAATAGTTCCACAGCAATATCATTGGTGGCAGTCGTTCTATTATGCTGCGTCGTCTCCGTGAAAACTCAGGCGCAGAGTAAAAAGCTTCTGCTAGCTCTTTCAAAGGCCGAACACACATTGGCCATCGTTGATCCCGCCACATTGAAAGTTCTGGGTCGGGTGCCTGTAGGGATCGATCCACACGAGGTGGTAGCCTCATCAGATGGAAAGACTGCCTACGTTGCTATCTACGGTGGCGGAACTTTGCATGAAATCAACGTGATCGACATCGTTAACAAGAAGGCGCTCCCAACTATTGATACCAGGCCGCTCTATGGACCTCATGACGTTGCGTACGTTCAGGACAAATTATGGTTCACCGCAGAAGGATCGAAAGCTGTGGCGCGGTTCGATCCTGCGACTAACAAGTTGGACTGGACTATGGGCACCGGCCAGGATAGAACACACATGCTGTTTGTTACCGCCGACGCTAAGAAGATCTATACTACGAACATGTCGTCAGGAACGGTAAGTATTTTATCCGACTCTGTCATCCAACCGCCGCCGAACGCACCTGCAACTGCCAAGCCGCGAACAGACTGGTTTCAGAAGGTAGTGCCGGCATCAATTGGTTCTGAGGGCTTTGATGTTCTGCCAGACGGAAGCAAGCTATGGACTGCAGCAAGTTCAGATGGTACCATTACCGTTGTAAACCTCCGGACAAAATCTCAGGAGGGAAAGATTGATGCAAAAGTATTCGGCGCTAATCGATTGAAGTTTACGCCAGATGGTAAATACGCTTTTGTATCAAGCTTGTCGACCGGAGACCTTTTCATCCTTGAAGTCGCGACGCAGAAGCTGGTGAAGAAAATTAACCTTGGGCGTGGTGCCGCAGGGATCTTAATGGACCCGGATGGGACACGCGCGTTCGTGGCTTGCTCAGCAGACAACTACATTGCCATAGTTGATTTGAAAAAATTTGAAGTCACTTCGAAGCTTGACGTCGGTGGTGTGCCCGATGGTATGGCATGGTCTACAGTGAATTGACTACAGACGAATTGAAGCGGCATTTCGATTGTCACTTGAGCTTCATTTCACTGGCGACGCAAAACTGAATACCCCGGCCAAGCGTGGCTACTGCGACAACGAGCCTGGGCAGCGGAGCAATGATAATTTGAAAGTCGTTGATCATCGCATCAAGGTTTGTATTGTATGTTCTGTACCTGCTCCAATGATCAACTTGCCGGTTCGCTTTCCGAAAGCGTGTACTCTGTTTCTTTTTGTAAGCCACGATAGTCCAGAACATCAGTAGCCAATAACCCTTAACCAGGCTTACTCACTCCGCAACGAATTAACGGGGTTTCCACGCGCAGCGCGAACGGCCTGAAAGCTGATCGTGATTGCTGCAATCATAACGGCAGCGATACCTGCCATGATGAATATCCAGAAGTGCATCTCGACACGATAAGCAAAACCTTCCAGCCATTTATTCATACTGTACCAGGCAGCCGGCGTTGCAATGAGCATCGCCACCAAAATCAGTATCATAAAGTCTTTCGACAACAAGGTAACAATGCTTCCAACATTTGCGCCAAGGACTTTTCGGATGCCAATCTCCTTTATCCTCAACTGCGTTGTGTACGTGGCAAGACCGAGTAATCCGAGGCAGGCAATAAATATTGCCAGTGTAGAAAAGATCGAAAAGAGCGTACGGAAATTAAAGTCGCGCTGGTATTGCCGATCGAAATCGTCATCGAGGAAACTGTACAGAAAGGGCCTGTAGGGTACGAGTTGTGTCCAGGTATTCTTTACAGCTTCGATCGTCGTCGGGATGTCGGTTGATTTGATCTTGACTGAAATATAGCGACAGGCAAACGGTTCGAAGGGCAACGTCAATGGCTCAATGTTTCGGTGCAGGGATATATAGTTGAAGTCCTTTACCACTCCAATCACTTCCCCTTCCCTACCCCATTGCTTATACTTTTTCCCGACGATATCGGCAGGATTCGCGTAGCCATATTGTTTGGCTCAGCCTCATTAATGACGATCCCACCAATCGTGTCAGACGGATGCTCGCGCGAATAAGATCTGCCGGCGATAAGTTTCAGCCCATAGTGATCGATGAAATCAATGCCTACCTGAAATATGGGTTGCGCCATCCCGGTCAACTGTCCATTTGGGGCAATGATCTCCGTATACGCATTCGGAAAGTAGCTGCCTGGAACACTTCGGGAAAAGGCAACTGATAGAACATCCGGATTTGACTCCAGCTCGGTCTTCAACACTTCACGTTTTTCATTAACGCGACTGTCATAATTGTAATCGAGAATGAGCATTCGTTCCTTGTCGAAGCCCAGGTCCTTATTCAGCAGATGGTTCATCTGAAACACCACGACAAGAGTTCCGGTGATCAGAGCGATCGAGAGGCTGAACTGAAATACAACCAATCCCTTGCGCAGGTTTACACCACCGCGTGGCGATTTGTTGATGCCCTTCAGCACAGATGCAGGACTAAAGGCCGACAATACGAACGAAGGATAAGACCCGGCGACCAAACCTATCGCAAGCGTACCTGCGATCAGTAGCCCCACATTTATCGGTGTTACGAAAAGACCAATGGCAAGTAGTCTGCCTGTAATATTGTTCATTGCCGGCAACGCCAATGCAACGATGCCAATGGCAGCAATCATCGACAACGCCACAATAATGAATGACTCTCCCAAAAACTGAGATACAAGATTCTTGCGATCTGCGCCGATTGACTTTCGAATGCCGACTTCCTTGCCACGTTCCATCGAACGGGCAGTAGATAGGTTCATGAAATTAATGATCGCTATAACCAGCACGAACAGACCAATGACAGAAAAGATATACAGGTTTGAAATGCTTCCTGTTTCTCCAGGTTGACGTTGACATATCGTACCGAGATACATTTCTTTTAAAGGTTCGATGACGACTCGGTATTCACTTTTTGGATCGTTGGTCTCTCGCTTCAAGAACCCTGGAATTTTCGCTTCAAACTTTGCACGGTCAAACTGATCGTTTACAAGGAAGTAGGTGTAAAAGTCAACATATCCCCAGTTTGTGAAGACGTCCGGTATCGACTTGCGGAATGTGCTCATCGACAGTAACGCATTAAAACGGAAATGAGAGTTGGCTGGCACATCTTCCATAACTCCCGTAACAAGATAATCCCCGGCCGCTGAGCGACCTGCTGATTCACTACCTACCAATGATTTGCCAATGGGGTCTTCATCGCCGAAATATTTCTTTGCTGTTGATTCTGTGAGTACAATACTAAAAGGTACGGTCAACGCAGTCTTTGGATTTCCCTTCAGCAGCTTCCAGCTGAAAATGTCGAACGCTGTTGAGTCCATAAAGAAAATCCCCTCCTCCTGATGAGTAATGTCTCCATGGGTAAGGAGGATGTCCGAACGGCCCGAGAATTGAACCACTTTGTCGATCTCCGGAAAGTTTCTCTGCAACGCCGGACCGATAGGCGCGTTGCCCCACACCCAAAAATTCTCCGTCGACTTCACCTCATTGCCCCAGCCGTGAATAACACGATAGATGCGATCACCCTTTACGTGATAGTTGTCGAACGACCGCTCATATTCGACATACATAAATATCAGCAGGCAGCAGGCTATACCCAATGCAAGCCCAAATATGTTGATGGCTGAATAGGTCTTCTTCTTAAGAAGATTTCGCCAGGCGATAGTAAGATAGTTACGAAGCATGATCTGAAGTTCGTCAACAATTACTACTTCATCAACAGACAATGGTTACAAAAAGGTTGACAAATAACTGCGGCGTCACTATAGTGCCCGTTTTCGAACGGAAAATTTTTTCATTACTAATATGTAGAATGAACAACCTGATAGCGCTATCTTCGTTATACAATCTAGTAATGAAATTATGATCGAAACCAGGATCGGTGATTTTGAAGAAGTGATCATGCTTATTCTGGGCATTTTGCCCAAAGGAGAAACGTATGCATTTAGGATCGCCAAAGAGTTCACTCAACAAACCGGACGCGAAGTCTCCATTGGCGCCATTCACTCAACTCTGGACAGGCTTGACAAAAAAGGGTTTGTCACCTCTGAACTTATTAACTCCAATGGAAACCGGGGCGATCGGCAAAAGCGCATCTTCACCGTTACTGCGCTGGGCAAGCGCGTATTGAAGGAGGCATTGGATTTCAAGGTTGGGCTGTGGAAGCAACATCCTGCCTTTGCTGCGAAGTTTAATTTCAGTTGATTATGAGTACCAAGTTGCCTCTTCCTCCACGACTGGCCACCTGGCTGCTGCACCTCTATATTAAAGAGGAACTGAGGTCAGAGGTAACGGCCGACCTATTGGAACAATACGACGAAAAGCTCTCAACAACCACTCGCATCAGAGCAAATCTCAACTACTGGTATCAGGTTCTCCACTATTTCAGACCCTTCTCAATCAAAGCATTCAGGGCACCATCAACCCAATCCACTATGATGTACAAAAGCTATACTAAAACGTCGTTGCGTGGAATGATGAAGAATAAACTTCACACATTCATCAATATTACCGGTCTTTCTGTCGGCATCGCAGTGGCCATGATTATAGGACTATGGCTATGGGATGAATTGTCTTTTAACAAAGACTTCATGCGTTATGATCGCATTGGACAGATCAAGCAAACCGTAATCAACAATGGCGAAACTCAGATGTGGACCAACCTTCCCTGGCCACTTGCAGGCGAAATCAGAAGTAACTACGGAAGCGACTTTGAGGAGATAGCCATGACCACAAACTATAACGTGTGGCTCGTTACTCAGGGCGAAACAAAGCTTTATGAAAACGGGATATTTGCAGAGCCTCAGTTTCTAAGCATATTCAATCTTCCTCTCATATCTGGGAGCGAACGTTCACTGAACGATATGTCGTCGGTGCTAATCTCCAGGTCGCTTGCGGACAAACTTTATAAGGACGTTGATGCAGTGGGCAAGACCTTTTCGATCGACGGAAGGATGGATGTGACTGTCTCCGGCGTTTATGAAGACTTTGCCACTAATTCCACATTTGCCGACGTGCAATTCATCGGAGCCTGGGAAATGATCTTCAGAAAGAATGACTGGAAGAACATGGGCGACCCCTGGCGTCCTAACATGTTCTTTGTATATACGCTAATGGAGCCCGGGGCTTCCTATGAACACGCATCAGAAAAGATACGCGATGTCAAACTCAAAAACGTAAATGAAACACTGGCCAAGAAGAAGCCGGCGCTGTTCATTCACCCCATGAGCCGATGGCATTTGCACGAAGAGTTCAAAGAAGGAAAAGAAGCGGGAGGAAGGATTCAATACGTATGGATGTTTGGAACCATTGGGGTATTTGTGCTGCTGATGGCTTGCATCAATTTCATGAATCTTAGTACGGCACGATCAGAAAAAAGAGCAAAAGAAATTGGTGTTAGAAAAGCTATTGGATCATTGCGTCGGCAGTTAGTCGTTCAGTTCTTTTTCGAATCTGTATTAACGTCGTTGTTTTCGGCAGTTATCGCGCTTTTGATTGTACAACTCTCGCTCCCATGGTTTAATGAAATTGCTAACAAACAGATGGCCCTTCCCTGGTTAAATATTAAATTCTGGTTTGGTTTCATTGGCTTCAGTGTGGCGATAGGAATTCTTGCGGGAAGTTATCCGGCGTTCTACATGTCGGCTATCAAAACAATAAGCGTGATCAAGGGAGTCTTCAAAGCTGGCAGCAGCGCGTTTGTTTCCCGAAAAGTAATGGTCACGGTCCAATTTGCTATCAGCACGTTGATGATCGTAGGAACAGCTGTCGTGTATCTGCAGATTCAACATGCCAAGAACCGACCAATGGGTTACTCCTCGAAGGGTTTAATTTCGATGTGGCTTCCATTCAATAGTGCGCACGAGCGCATGGATGCGCTGAAACACGAATTGATAAACTCAGGGGCGATCGTTTCCATGGCAGAAGCAGGATCGACAACAACATCCGCCTATTCATCGAGCAGCGGATTCGACTGGAAGGGAAAGGATCCAAATTTGTCTGTCGATTTTAACACGAATGCCGTAAGTCACGACTATGGCAAAACTATCAATTGGTCAATCGTAAAAGGCAGAGATTTCTCGATTGACTTTCCTTCCGACACCAGCGCCATCATCATCAATGAGTCTATGGCGCGCTTCATGGGATTGAATGATCCTGTTGGCGAGATCATTCGCTGGCATGATAACCCTCTTACTGTTATCGGTGTGGTAGAGAACATTATTAATGGCAATCCTTATCAGGAAGTAAGACCCAATGTGTACCACTTGTTCGGAGGCTACGAGGGTGTGCTCATTGCGCGGATCAATCCATCCTTAAGTGCATCCGACGCTGTTTCAGATATTGAGAAAGTGGTTAAAACGTTTGATGCGAGCACGCCATTCAACTATCAGTTTGTTGATGATTCCTACAGGGAAAAGTTTGGCAATGAAGAACGTGTTGGAAGGTTGTCAACCATTTTTGCAACACTCGCCGTCTTCATCAGTTGCCTTGGCATATTTGGCTTATCCTCTTTCATGGCGGAACAAAAGAGCAAAGAGATCGGTGTTAGAAAAATTCTTGGCGCGTCGGTGTTTCAACTGTGGAAGTTGATGTGCAAAGACTTCGTCGTCCTTGTGATCGTTGCCTGCGTGATAGCCATCCCGGTGGCGCATGTCTTTCTGTCGCAATGGTTGGAAACTTTCGTATACAGGACAACATTGTCGTGGTGGATATTTGCCGCTGCAGCAGGAGCCACATTGCTGATCATGCTGTTGACTATTAGCTGGCACACACTGCAGGCGGCAAGAGTTAACCCTTCGCGAAGTTTGAGAACTGAATAGACGTATCCAGTTCGCTCAGTAACTGCCATCGTAGGAGTAGCGATGATCTGCGAACTCTATGCCCATCTTGGCGCATCGAGCATGCAGGTGTCATATTTTTGGGGGCAAGCTTCCAAGAGGACAGAATTCTCATGTTGAAAGACCCCTATTGGCAACAAGAGCTGTCCCGACCGATTGGGCATAGAGCGATCGGTGTAGTTTACAATCCAGCCAACGAACGTGGAAATTACGTGCCGTCCATCGTCGCCAGGCGATATGATGCCCTCATCTACATTGAGAAGACCAAGGCTCTCCATCCGCTTGGAACGTCTGCCGATCAAAACAAAACACCAGAAACTTTTCCATTTGGATTATAAATCTGGCAAGTAAAGCTGAGCGAACTTGAGTCTCAGATCGGTCTACATATGCTACGCACATAAAATGCTATTAATCTTCCCTTAACATCAATATCTTTAGCGTTCGTGACCTATATCCATTCCTCATGTATCGCCTCCCTGGTATTCTTATTCTGATCTTTTCAGTTTTCGTGGTTTCATCGTTTGGTCAGCAACAGACCACTGAAGCGGCATTCCAATCTCTGATCAATGAGCAGAACATTGTCGGTCTTGCTGTGGTTGCCGTGAAGGATGGAAAGATTGTCTACAAGCACAACTTTGGAATGCAGA
>JASGJX010000022.1:0-124760 GCA_049840655.1 Chryseolinea sp. | reverse complement strand
GTATTGCTAAGGTTAATAGGGAAACACGATAGAATCCGACAGCATCCTGGTGCATCGCGTCCAGCAAAAATCTTAACCTGCCGGCGTACTTTTTCATGAGCGTCATCGTCGCCTTGTTCATGGGACTCACGGTTAGCGCAGAGGAGATTATTCGGGACCGAGAAATACTGAAAACGCCGAAGCTTTCCTTCATCTCAGCAGAAGCAGCTATATCGTATCGAAAGTATCGATCTTGTTTATTCTGTCGGCTATTCAGACGCTCACATTTGTTATGGTTGGAAACTATGTGCTCGAGATCAAAGGCATGTTCCTGGAGCATTGGTTTATTCTATTCACCACAGCGTGTTTTGCCAATCTGTTGGGATTGAATATTTCATCTGGTTTTGATTCCGCCGTTACTATATACATTCTGATCCCGCTGCTGCTTATCCCTCAAGGCTAATCCTGAGCGGTGTTGTTGTTAAGTTTGATAAACTTAATCCGGCGATTGGCAACACAGCTACGGTTCCCGTGGTGGGGGATATGATGGCATCACGATGGGCTTTTGAAGCGGCCATGGTAGCACAGTTCAAAGATAACTTGTTCGAGCGTCAGTTCTACATGCACGACAAGGCCATGGCCAACGCGGACTACAGAAAGGTCTACTACATTCCGGAACTGGAGACACGTCTTCAATTCTGCCTGAACAATTTTAAGTCCTCGATGCCGGACACGCGCAGCAAGGTTGAGTCTGATCTGACACTCATTAAGAAGGAAGTCCAGTCTCAGCTCGACTATACTGGTCAAACGCTGCCGGCGCTGGATAAACTTTCAATACAGCATTTCGATTTCGGCCGCCTTTAATTCGGTAAATGCATTCCTCGAGAAGTTGAAGCAGATGTATATCAAGCGATACAATAAGGCTGACGAGGAAAAGGAGCGAATGATCTTTCAAAGAACATCTACTCCTGAGCAACAGGCGATTTTTAATTTGTTCAAGGAAAGTTATCACAATGATGCCATCGCTGATCTTGTGAAGAATACCACCGAAACACACCGCATTGTTGAAAGTGAAGGCAGACTCGTGCAAAAAATATATCCTGTATACAAAGATCCTGAGCCTGATCATCCTATCGATTTCAATGCACAGTTCTACATGCCCGCCAAGCACTTCCTGAACAGGAATATCGATACATTCTTTTTCAACACGGCAGTGATATGGACCATGTCCATTACACTAATACTAACTTTGTATTTTGATGTATTGCGCAAGATCATTGATGGTATTGGGCGACTCTCGAACCCATTGAATAAGAAGTAATGTTTTTTATCCTATCCAAGACGGTCGATTTTCTCGCGATGCCCTTTACCTGGATCGTCGTCGTTGTCGCAGCGGCTGTATTTGCGAAGAGGCAACCGCTGAAACAACGGTTACTCTGGGCGGCGCTGGTGATGCTGATCTTCTTTTCAAACAACTTTCTTGCAAATGAGGCAATGAATGCGTGGGAAATCAGTACTGTTCCCTATGAAAAACTCCTGCCGCACAAACTTGCCATCGTATTGACGGGTAGCACACTTCCTGATCGTTACCCGGAGGACCGCGTGTATTTTTCACGAGGAGCGGATCGCGTAATTCACACGGTTCAACTTTATAAACTCGGAAAGATTCAAAGAATACTGATCAGCGGAGGAACCGGCCGGCTGGTTAGCGAGGAGGAGCCGGAGGCGACAAATTCAAAAAGGCCATGGCGTTGATGGGCGTGCCTGACAGCGTTATTATGATCGAGAATGAGACTAGAAATACGTATGAGTCGGCAGTGGCTGTGAGACCAATGCTCGATTCACTGCATATGCTTAACACGGATTGCCTGCTGGTCACATCGGCGTTTCACATGCGCCGATCACTCGCATGCTACCGCAAAGCAGGTCTGGAAATCGAACCCTTCTCCACAGACTTTTATTCCAATCCGAGAAGCTTTTACCCGGACAATTTACTCATCCCTAAATTGGAGGCCTTTGCCACCTGGCAAAAACTTGCAAAGGAATGGGTGGGCATGCTCGCTTATAAAGTTGCCGGTTATATCAGATTTGTATCGTCAAGGTTTTAACCGCGCCTTTCCATCCACGTATCAAACTTCGCATGAAAGCACATATGAAATTCTTATTGGCGCTGACGATGTTAATCACCGTTGGTGCGCAGGCACAGCAGCCAGCAAATCCTGATGGTGCTGTTACGCTGGACGCCAAAGCGTTTCGCGAGCGTTCCAAAACTGAACCGAATGCGGTGATCCTCGACGTTCGTACCCCTGAAGAAGTAAGCCAGGGAATGATTGCCGGCGCTCAGGTGCTGAACTTTAAATCGTCCGACTTCGCTTCCAAAATCGGCCAGCTGGACAAGAATAAAACATACTTTGTCTATTGCAAGGGAGGAGGAAGAAGCAGCAAGACCGTTGATCTCATGAAGAGCTCAGGATTCAAACATGTGCATGAGCTCGACAATGGTTATGATGGCTGGGTCGATGCCGGATATCCGGTGAAGAAACCACAGTAACACATCTGCAACTAACAAAATTGATTGTCAGTTGCAGACGCTTCACATGTTTGCAGATTGGTCCCGTTAAGGTATAGGTAGACCCGTTGCCTGATATTTACTGATATTAGTCAGGTTGATCGAAGAGCCAAATCGTGAATTAATTGCAGAGATGATGACTGTCGACAGGAACGCATACCCGCGACTATTGGGATGAATGCCGTCTTCTGAATAAATTCCAGTCGGTGGATTAATGTTGGGCGTGATAGAGACATTGTTCATCACCATAAGCCTGGCGGTGATCAATGCTTCCAGTGCCTGATCCACATTGGCAAATGCCAACCGTGTCGAATTTCCATCAGCAACTGATTTTACTGTTGCATTGAACGCCTGACGTGCCGATTCTATTGCCACGACCTCTGTCGGGACTCAATACATACTGATCAGCAAGCGGAACCGATACGCCATAGATTTTTGTTGCATCCCCACCAATAGTCGTCCCGATCATTGAACCGGCACTGAGCGGTAAGATATCTGAGCTGGTTGTTTGACGGGCACGTGCATAGGGCAGCAGACCGGCGTATGGTCCAGCCATGTAAGGCGACAGATCTGTTAGCGTTTCGTCAGATATCAATACGGCGTTCTGTCCGGCAACGTAAGAAAGCTTGCGTTTAGTAGCTTCGTCGCTGGTTATCACTTTATTAAGAACCATCCCGTCGAGGAATGCATTGTAGTTGTCGGCAAGCGAAGCCTTAAGTGTTGCCGCCGTCGATGCATCAAGCGGAACTACATTCCACGCCACAGAAGTAAAGTGTGGCATCTTGAATATGTTCGGATAGTTTACGACCACACCCTTGAGATTAGCATTGGAGTTCAGAAGACTGTTCACAGCCAGCTTGTACTGAGCATCGAATGCCCCTGCTGTGGTGAGAGGTGCCTTTGCGGGATCTCCACCAAAGGCAGCGTTCAATAGGAAGTCATCCATGCCGAGCCAGAACAGAAAGAATGAACCTCCGGCAGCAGCAGCGTCACCAAGCAGGGTAGAGGTACCGTTGCCGGGGTATGCTAGTCGTCCATAAAAAGGATTGAATCGTGGATCAGTACCTGCACCCGCCCAATTGCCGGTCTCAGGAATAAGTGCTTGTCCCAGGACAATTGCCTGCACTCCAAAATTATTGAGTGATGCCTTGCCTCCGGTATAAATAAACGATGGGTTCACCGCCGGATTAGGAATTGCCTCCGGTCCGGACACCTGAGGAGTCGGGCGGGGAGAAGCCAGACCCTGAAGTAACATACTTCCCAGCACCACGCTTCCGACCGGATTCGGAGTCACAAAAATATTAAACCTTACGCGGTATTTGTTGAAGGTTGATTGAATTGGCTGGGAGCACCGGCGCATTCAAATTGCTTGTTCAGAATGGCTGGTAGCGAAGTGGCTTGTCCATCATTAAATAGCGCGCCAGCCTGAAAGCCGGCGGTATATGAGCTGCCAATAGCAATGAACTTAGTGAAGTTAGCGGAGCCTGCAACGACCGTGGAGCAATTCTCTTCTTCAGGTGCCGCAGGTTCTTCGAGATCGATAACGTCCTGGCTGCACGCCGATGCCATGAACAGCAGAATGTATGATAGTCTATAGTATTTTTTCATGGCAGGGATCAGTTTAGGAATTCATCAAATGTGAGCGATATGTAGTACTGCTGACCAACGAACGGTGCGCCCAGGTTTGTGCGATAATCACCGCCCCCGATATTGGTCCCACCGATTTTCAGGATGGTCTTGATGGGACTAATCTTGTAACTAACCTGCGCATCAACAACACCGAACTCGGGGACTTGCCAGATACCGTACGACGATTGCCATTCGAAGTGATCCTGCCATCTGTAGTTGACATTAAATCCTAAGTTCTTGGCAAGTTTCCTGTTGCCAATTCCTACTGAGAATTTGTTCTTGGGTGTGTTAAAGTTTGCGCGGAATTCTGGTCCTTCGTTAGCTTCGAAGTCAGCAAAGTTCCAACTGCCATTCAGCACAAAATTGCGAGGGAGATTATAAGTGAGTCCCAAACCTACACCGTAGGATTTTACATCTTCAGTTGAGTTTGTGTAGGGAGAAAAGAATGTCCCCGCTGGTACGGCCTTACCCTGATGAGTTGTGGCATTCTTGCTGGCAACAATTCCACCGCCAATGAAGTCTCTGTAATTAGTGTAGTAGGCGTTCAGATCAACCATCAGCTTTGACGCAACCACTCCCTTGTATCCGACCTCTACAGCCCAAAGTTTTTCGGGTTGAACATAGTCGAATGTGGACGTTTGCAGCAGCGTTGGATCTCCTCCAATGGTTGCCCCGGTGCTGGGGTCAAGTCGTCCGCCAGAAGCGAGATACGCGTTGTAAGAAGTCTGCGTGTAGGCACCACCGTTGTGAATTCCGTAGCGCTCGGCATTCGCTTTTGTACTTCCCAGCAACGTTCCGCTCGATGACGGGAAATAAATGAACTGAGCCTGTGTGTCCGGATTTCTGAAACCCGTCTGAAATGACGCCCTCAGGTTGTGACTTTCATTGAAGGTATAAACCGCCGAAACGCGGGGCGTCACCTGACCATCGAAGTTCTCGTTCTTATCATAACGAATTGAAGCCGTAAGCTTCAACACCTCTGCAAATGTCTTGGACGCCTGTGTATACACACCGAATTCGTTAATGCGAATACGCTGAAAGTTCACGCCGTCATCAGGTGCTTCATTGAAGATCGTACCATCGGAAAAGAGATCATATTGCCTGTAGTTACCACCTACCTGCAGATCCATCCACGTGATCATGTGCATGAAGTTGTAGTTGAATTCAACATGCTTCAGTTTCGAGTTGTCGAAGAATGACGCGCCGGGAGGTGTGCGTTGGAAAAATCTGCGGCGAACCGCATTAACGGTGTCCGTAAATGCCTTTGTTCCTGCTTGTGGGATAACCCGATCTGCATAGGCACGCGCTGAGGAAGGATCACCAGCCACAACATTTCCGGTATAGGAAGCGTCTTCCTTATAACCTTGCATCGCCTTAATGTAATCAGGTACCCATTTCGATGCCGACGGGCTGAATGCCTCGTTCGCGTAAATACCAAGTGCGGTCAGGTTATACGAGTCCCCTGCATCTGTACCTGATATGTATCCGCGCAGAAAAAAGTTATCGCCCTTAAATTCAACCTTGTGAAACTGCTGATTGAAGTCACGAAGCACATACTTTTCAGTGCCCTGATAAATTGAACTTCCGCCACCATAGCGATAGTTGTAAAGCACTTCAATCTTATCTGTTATCCGATAGTGCAGCGCCACATCACCCTTAATAGTTTTTGCATCACGATTGTCAAGAAGATCCTGTTCTCTGAAACCAGTGCGTGTAATCACTCCTACACTGGGGACCGGTGTAGCGATCTGCACTTCATCACCGTACAGGTTCAAACCATCAAAGTTCTTAGTGCCGCTGAGGTCTTCTGTTGATTCCGGATTGTTGCGGTCTGTGCGATAATCGTTGCCAAGCCAGTCGGTCGCCTTCATGTATGAGAAGTTTACTTTGAAGGCAAACTTGTTGTTAAAGGCTTTAGCGTAACGGATGGCATACTGCCCCAATGGATGAGATCCGCCGGCATCAGATGTTGTCATACCAAGTTTCGCCTGCGCGCTCAGGCCCTGGTAGTCAAAGGGGCTTTTGCTCTGCATGATCAGGATACCGTTGAAAGCGTTAGGACCATAAAGGGCTGACGCAGCACCCGGTATCAATTCCATGCTCTCTGCATCAAGCTCGCCGAGACCCATGATAGAACCGGTTGGAAAGTTGAGCAGAGGTGCCTGTGTATCCATACCATCTACCCACTGGACAAATCGTACGTTTGCTATGGTGGCAAACCCGCGTGTATTTACAGAGGTGAGATTAAGGCTTCCGGAATTGCTGGAGACACCCTTAATATTTTGTAAGGCATCATAAAAGTCGGGGCTGGATGACTGACGTATAGCAAGAAGGTCAACCTGTTCAATCGTGACCGGTGATTTCAGAATACCCTCTTCAACGCGTGATGCAGAGATAACGACCTCCTGACCTAATGTGGTCTGCTCGGCCAGTTTGATGTCTAACGCAGCACCATTTGCCTCAGTAACAGGAATTTCCTGCGTGGCGTACCCTATGTATGAGAAAACAAGAGTAAGCGGCGGAGAATCCTTTGGCTTAAGATTGAATTGCCCTTCAGTGTCTGAAATCGTACCTAAAACGGTTCCCTTTACAATGATGTTAACACCTGCCAGGGACTCTCCCGTGGCAGCATCGGTGACCTTTCCCGAAATACTGGTTTGCGCCAGAGCCAGGGACGCTATGCACCACATCCATACGATGAGGCCAAGCCTGCGAAATTTGCTCATAGATTGTTAGTTAGAGTTGCTCGCACCGGCTGTGAGTTAACAACCGGATTGTATCAAAGTACAAAAAAATAGCGAAAAACAATCGTTTGATTCGAACTGAAAAGGCCTTTTTAAAGGGATGACCAGGTTTGAAAAAATGAGCTGTTGGGTGACTGATCAGGCCTTGCGCAAGTGGTCGACAAGCTTCTGACAGAGTGTATTCATCTCCTGCGACATGTACTCGTCGCCTGTTGCTGTCAGAACGCTTTGTGCCAAACCCCCAATACAGTCTATGTAGAATCGCTTCATGTCCTCAACGGGCATATCCTTGGCCCACAGATCAATCCTAAGCGTGTTGCTCTGCAAGTGGTCCCACAGCGAAATGCTTATGGCCTTGGTCTCTGAATGTCCCTCAGCCGGCTTCTCAGTCGCGTCCCAGAGGATTTTCTCAGGAACATTGTTCTGATCCAGTTCTACAGTAAAATTGATCGTCGATGTCTTCATAGGGCGCGAAGTTATAAGTCAGACTGTCGATCAGCCGATTATACCGACAATTTTTTTCAGGTGACTATTGCTTTCCAGCCAGGGCAATGAAAAAGTCCATGGCCTGTGGATTTCGAAGAACGTCGCGATTTAAAGCTTTTGACGGATTTGCCCCTAGCAGGACCTTCTTCACTGGAGTTTCGGTCTTCTTGCCGCTGATCGTATAAGGAATGTCCGGCACCTCCATAATTTCGTCAGGCACGTGCCGTGGACTAAAATTGCTCTTCAATGATTGGTTGATGCGCGACCTGATCTCATCGCTCAGCTCAACTCCGGGTTGCATCACGACAAACAGGGGCATCCAGAATTGCCCGTTTTCTTTTTCAATGCAAACGATCAGGCTGTCGCGTACCTCCGGTACGTGATCAACCGCGCTGTAAATCTCACTTGTTCCAATCCGAATACCACCTCGGTTTAATGTTGCGTCTGATCTTCCATAAATGACTACTCCGCCGTGTTCTGTTATCCGTATCCAATCACCATGTCGCCACACGCCGGGATACATCCCAAAGTAACTTTCACGGTAACGTTCGCCATTCTGATCATTCCAGAAGTAAAGAGGCATCGAAGGCATCGGACACGTAATTACCATTTCACCAACGCTTTCTTCAACTGCCTGAGCATTGTCATCAAAGGCAAATAAACTGCAACCGAGTGCGCGACATTGAATTTCACCGGCGTATACCGGTAGCGTTGGATTTCCGCCCACAAACGCGCTGCATACATCAGTGCCACCACTCATTGAGGCCAGCCATACACCTTTCCCGACATGTTCGTAGATCCAATGGAAGCCTTCTTCGGGTAGGGTACTTCCCGTCGACCCTATAGAACGCAGTGATTGCAGATTGAATTGTTTCCCTGGTTCAATCTGCTTTCGCAGACATGATAAAATAAAGGCAGCGCTGACACCAAAGTGCGCTATGCGAAAACGATCTGCGAGTTTCCAAAGTGCCGTCAGATCAGGATATGCGGGACTTCCATCATATAGTACAAGAGTGCATCCCGCCAGAAGGCAACCATGAATGTAATTCCACATCATCCAGCCGGTCGTCGTATACCAAAAGCATCTTTCGCCACGTTTGAAGTCATTGTGAAAAGTGCCATACTTCAGATGCTCCAGCAGTATGCCCCCGGTACCGTGGACTATTGCTTTTGGCTTGCCAGTTGTTCCCGACGAATACAGCACCCAGATCGGATGATTAAAAGGAACCCTTCGCAACTCAAGTGCTGCATCGTTTTCAACGATCACATCTGACCACAAAAACGATTGAACAGAGACAGCGTCGTTCACTGCCTCGCTTTGCTTTGCCGAATTCACAAGGATGACCTGTTCTACCGACGGCAAGGCTGCCAGGATCTCTCTGATGGAATCCATTGTATCGAACGTCTTTCCTCCGTATGAGTAGTTACAACTGACAATCAGAACCGTTGGACCAATCTGGGCGAAGCGTTCAACGACAGCGGCAACACCAAAATCGGGAGAGCAACTCGACCAGACACATCCGAGTCCATTAGCGGCCAGGAAGGAGATGGTGGCTTCAATGGTGTTTGGAATAAACGCTGCGATACGATCGCCGGTAGTCACACCGTGGCGACGGAGGTGTGCTTGAAACGAAGCTACCCGTTGTCGCAGTTGTTGCCAGCTAACTTCATCATATCCGTCATTTTCGTTCGATGTGATAACGGCTGGATGGATGGTGTTTTCGTTTCGGAAGATGTGCTCTGCATAACTCAGCGACATTCCTTCAAACCAACGGGTGCCGGGCATCGTCGAACCGTTGGTAGGAGGGGTGGACGATCCCTCATACGCTACATCCAAATACCCGAGAATACTCTGCCAAAACGTCTCGGACTCGCCGATGGACCATTGCCAAAGATCCTGATACGTTTCAAACGAAAGTCCGTGATGTATATCAAGCCATTCACGGTAAGCAGTAATGTTGGCGTTATTGATCGCTGCTGAAGGAGGAGTCCAAAGTAATTTTGATGCTGGATTCATATCCACGGGTGAATGAATTCGAGCGCCTGCTGGGTCTCGATCTTGTCGCGGTCCAATTGTAGCCTTAACTCGTCGAGGCTGTCGAATTTCATATCGCCTCTCGTCTTTTGATGCAGAAAGACGGTAAGAGATTCGCCATACAAATCGCCCTGGAAGTTGAATAAATGAACTTCGATGTTTCGTTTTAGTCCATCGATCGTCGGGCGGTTGCCTATGTATAGCATCCCGTTGAAGGATTTGTGCAGGTGGTACACAGTCACCGCGTAAATGCCATCTGCCGGGATCAGTTTATTTGCGCTGTCAATTTCCAGGTTCGCCGTGGGATAGCCCAACGTGCGGCCTATGCGATCACCCATGATGACACGACCGGTCAGACTATAAGGGCGGCCGAGCAGCAGTCTTGCTGCCTGCACGTCGCCGGCTTCCAGTGCTTCCCTAATCTTGGTCGATGAAACCCCAACGTGGTCAATGTCCTGTCTTGGAATCTCTTCAACCTCAAAACCATATTGAGGACCATTCTCTTTAAGCTGTTCGAAGCTTCCTTCGCGATTTTTTCCGAAGTGATGATCGTAGCCGATCACAAGCTTTGAAGTACCAATCGCGTCGACCAGAACATTCCGGATAAATGCGCCAGAAGACAGCTGAGAAAATTCCTTCGTAAAGGGAATGCGAAGCAGATGCTGCACACCATAAGCCCTCAGACGTTCAGCCTTCTCCTCGAAAGTGCTTAACAACTTGAGATGCGTGTCAAGTGGATTGAGCACTAATCTGGGGTGTGGCCAAAACGTGATCACTACTGTGTCGCCTCCCATCTTCGTGGCGATTTCATTCAGGCGCAGAAGGATCTTCTGATGTCCAACGTGAACACCATCGAAAGTGCCACTCGTCACCACTGCACAATCCAGGCGCACAAAATCTTCGATGCTGTGATAGATCTTCATGAAACGATGCTCATGTGTCCAAAGTTAAGTCGTCACGCCGCGTGGGTCAACGGCAATGTCATTTATGTCTGTTGCTTGTTCAATTGAATACGGACCAATCCGCGTCCGGCATAAAGCGCTCAGATGAGCGCCGACACCAAGTTCTTCTCCAAAGTCGCGTGCGATGCTTCTGATGTAGGTTCCTTTCGAGCAAACGATGCGAAACATCACTTTAGGGAGATCGATATCTGTAATCTCAAACGTGCTGACTTCAACTTCGCGCGGTGCAAGTTCAACCGGCTTACCCTTTCGCGCGAACTCGTAGGCACGCTTGCCACCCACCTTAATCGCCGAATGTGCCGGAGGCAGCTGTTGAATACGTCCAATGAAGGGCTTTGTTGCTTCGTAAATCCCGTCTTTGGTGATATTTGAAATGTCACGCGTCTGTTCAACTGGAGTCTCGAGATCGTAAGATGCAGTTACTTCGCCAAGCGTAAAGCTTCCAGTGTACTCTTTTTCAAGACCCATGAACTCTTCAATTCGCTTGGTCATTTTGCCGACGCACACAATGAGAAGTCCCGTTGCCAATGGGTCCAGTGTACCTGCATGACCGACTTTCTTGGTTCTTAATTTGAACCGAACCTTGTTGACAACATCAAACGATGTCCATGTAAGTGGCTTGTTGATTAACAGGATTCTGCCTTCGGGTGCGTTAGCCGCCTCCATCATACCACGGTTAGGCCAGCGCCCAGATAATACAAAATCAGAATGATCGCCCCGACAACAATCCGGTATATGCCGAACACTCTAAAACCGTGACGTGTAAGAAAAGTAATGAATGATTTAATCGCCAGCCACGCAACAATGAACGCAACTACATTTCCAATACCAAGCAGCATTACTTCATTTGAACTTACGGTACCAGCATTGAGATAGAACTTCAAAAGCTTGTATCCGGTTGCAGCAAACATTGTGGGAACAGCAAGGAAGAAAGAAAATTCGGCCGCTGTGCGTTTGTTTAATCCCTGAGAAAGCCCGCCAATAATTGTCGCTGCAGATCTCGATACTCCTGGAATGAGCGAAATCACCTGGAAGAATCCAATCTTCAAACTCTGCGGATAAGTTATTTCCTGCGACGGAGCAGACTCGTTCTTAGTAAACAAGGAGTCAATGAATAAGAATACGACGCCACCGGCGATGAGCGTGTAGCCCACAACATCGACACGCTCCAGCAAGGCATCGATGTAATCGTTAAAAAGCAACCCCAGGACGGCTGCAGGGGCGAAAGCAACAAGAAGCTTTAGGTAGAACTGGAACGTTTCTGCGATGGACCTTTCAGGAATAAAGCGCTTCCAGTAAAGAACCAGCACCGATAGAATGGCACCGAACTGAATGGCTACTGTGAAAAGTTTTGTGAAAGGATCGGAGGCGATCCCCATAGCCGAAGATCCGATGATCATGTGCCCTGTCGAAGAAACAGGTAGGAACTCCGTTAGACCTTCAATAATGGCCAGAATGATTGCTTGAATAATCGTCATGCGAAGTTCTAGCGGGTCGGCTTATGCAGTATGGCAAATATTTCGATGACAAACCCAGCCATTACAACGATGGGACCGAGGGTAAGACCAAGGAATCCAAAACCATGAGGGTTAGATTCAAGCGACATGATAAT
This sequence comes from Chryseolinea sp., assembly GCA_049840655.1. GTDB lineage: Bacteria > Bacteroidota > Bacteroidia > Cytophagales > Cyclobacteriaceae > Chryseolinea. Next base: position 112,744 of record JASGJX010000022.1, on the reverse strand, counting down.
GAATCCTGCCACGAGCGTGATGATGCCGATAACCATCAACTGATAATTCTTTTTTCCAAAAGGGAGCTTGCTTTCCATGTGTTACTTCAATAGAGTTGGTCAAGAGACATGCGCAGGTAGCGTCGAACAGAAAAGAGTGTACTGATAACAGCTACAACAGTTCCAACGAGCAGCAACGCTGCAAGTAATCTTAAGAAATGATCCTGATTGTGAAGGAGAGACAGATCGTGAAACTCGCGTTGCGCGTATTGTGCTAATCCGTATAATAACCCACCAGCCACCACTCCTGCCAGTACGCCGTAACCACACGCGCGCGCCAGGAATGGCTTTAGGATGAACCAGTTTTTTGCACCAACGAGTTGCATGCTCCGGATGAGTGCACGCTGCGAGAACATCGCTAGCCGAAGTGTACTGTTGATGAGGAGCACGACTGTGATCAATAGTATTCCAATCATCGCTAACAGGATAATGCTAATCGTTGTGACGTTCGTGTTAATATCCTGGATTACATCTTCAACATAATAGACCTGGAATACACCGCTCATGGCCTGGATCTCTTCTTTAATCTTTCCAATCTGAGCGACCGTGTGAAACTCTGCATTAATCGTAACCAGATAAGCCTCCTTTAGCGGGTTATCCCCCAGAAGTTTTTCAAAGTCTTCGCCGGTTTCCTGAATGAGCTTTTTCGCCGCGTCTTCTTTGGAGACGAAGGTCACGGAACCGGGATCCTTGCTCACATAATCCTGCGACAAGAGCTTGTTTTCAATCTGAAGTCGCTGTGTTTCGGTCAGATTCGACTTAAGATAAACCTGAATCCGAACATCTTTCCGGATCCGTTGTTCCAGCGCTCCAGAATAGAGCAGGAGCACACCCAATACTCCCATGACAACCAGCGACAATGTAATACTGATCACAACAGCAACTGCCGGGTATCCGCCTAGTTTTTTGGGACCTCTTGAATGCTCCATATTCCGGCAAATTTAGGAGAAAAAAATTAAGAGGCTGCCTTTGGGGCAGCCTCTCTGTTTCTTTTCGGGACCTTACATCTTATCGGGATGACCGGTAGTCTTTCAGCTTCTTTACAAGCGCCTGATCAGATATTGGCGTCAGACGCTTGATCTTGTTGTCGTCTTCGTTCAGCAGATAGTAGTTGTCCTTGTAGTACAGGAACAAAGTACGCTTGTTGTTGCTGAAGAATTCCATCAGTTCGTAAAGGTTCTTTTCGAACACACCGTACAAGAAGAGCTTGTTGTCTTTGAACTGATAGTGGAAGTTATACTTGCCATTGTTGCCGTTGATACCAGCTTCGATAGCAATCGAAGGTGTAGAAACGACGCCGGCAGTTCCCTTATTGGAATCGGATGCCACAGCGGACTCGTTAGCTTTAACCTCCTCGCCTGGTTCAAACACGTTTCTCGCAGCAGGTGCTACTGAATCCGTCGCTTTAGTAGAAGACGCAGCATTGTTGTTGCTAACTTCAGGCTTAACGTTCTCGGATGACGCGTTCTCGGTTGCATCAGATTGCTCAACAGGAGGCTCAATGCGATCGGAAGGCGTTGTCTGTACATCACCGGGCACCGTTGTCGGGCTCAGTGCAGGTGAATCTGCACTGATATTTTGTGCAGGCTCGTCCTCAGACTGATAATAAACGTAAAGGCCACCGCCCACTAAACCGGCGATTACGACCCAGGCCGCTACTTTGGCCACAAGCGATGATCCCGTACTTTCGGCAGGTATAGCCGTGATTGGTACGTTGTTTAGCATTTGCTTCAGCTCCGCCACACGCGCGCTTCTTAAACTGTTTACAACCTGCTGTTGTACACGCAGTTCTTTCTGTAGCGCCGAATTATTCTTCAACAACTCTTCAAATGCGGACTTGTCCTGAGAACTCAATTTGTTTCTCAGGTAATCGTCCAGCAATTCCATTTCCCTTTCTGAAGCCATAAACTACTACTATAATATCCTCTGTCTCTAATCTAAGAAGTCCTGCTCAGAATACTGAGCCTTCACCAATTCATCCAGTTTCTTTTTGCACTTATACTTTTTGGTCTTGGCAGTGTCGGTGTTAGCGAACCCCAGTTTTTCAGCGATGTCCTGCATGGACATTTCCTCAAAGTAATAATACATCAAAACCTTCTTGCAGGTTTCACCTAATTGCTCAATGCAACTTGCAAGAATCCGTTCGCGTTCCGAGGATTCGGTGTCCAGCGATACCGCTGTATCCTTCTCCTCATTAGAGAGTCTCTTCTTTCGGTCCAGTTCTTTTCTCCACAGATTCTGACAAATGCTGTAGATGTAGGTGCTCATTTTGGAAGTGAGTACCAGGTTGCCCGACGTTGCCTTTTGCCAAAACACGATTAGTGCTTCCTGGTATATGTCGCGGGCCTCTTCTTCCGTTCCGCTGTTGGTGATGACCAGTTTAGTCATCATCCGGTAATACTTCTGGTACAAGTACTCAAGAGCCTTCTCGTCACCTTTGCAGATGCGCTCAAATATCTCTTTTTCGTTAACCGCGCCGGACCTGTATACCATCCTTTGATGCCTTAGTAACCTTTAAAATGCCTTTAATTTTCGGATTTTGGCGTTAGAACCGATGTAATTTACGACGACTTCCTCCAAATCTGGGTCCGATAGAACGGCCCCCAGTACCCGCGGACCATCAGATTCCCGTCTTCAACCCAAACCCGGCAACGGTAAACCCGGCCGTTTTCGGGATCCAGGATCTGGCCTCCGCCGTACCCGTCGTTATCGGGGACGAGTCCCCTGATAATCTCCATTCCAACGATTTTCATTCGATACCGGTCGTCATCTTCATCACACGCCTCACACACCGGATCGGGATGTTCCTTGTTGAAGATCTTTACAATCTTGCCATTAACGGAACCCTTATACTCCACTAATTCAACTATTGCTTTGATTTCACCGGAAGCATCATCCACTGTTTTCCATTGACCCAACACGGATGTCTGGCCAAACGCTGCGCTGGCAACCAACAACAGTAAAAAAATCAGTTTCACCTCCGAAATATTACTGAACTGCCCTAAATAAAAAAATGCTCCCACGTTTTCTGCATGTTGAGCGGCAATAAAACGCGATGGCTCGCATTATAACTTAAACGCCTGCCTCAGCGCACCCCAAAGATTCTTCTTCCGTACGTCGTCCAGTGAACCAACTGGATCCGCATAAACAACGGTTACATCCTCGATTGTCGTAGCTTCATATGGCTGAGTTAATCCGTCAAAGGGTACTCCGAAACTGAGAATCGTTCTTGCCCGAAGTACTGTAGCATCTTCCACCGAATACTTACTTGCGCTAATGATCTGGACCGCAGCAAGTGAAAGTTTCACCGACGAAAGGATCTTGGCAAGCAGTTGTTGTTCGGATTCAGATACCTTTTCCCACGAGCACGGTAAGAGGACCAATACAGGTTCGTGTAATTGGTAAAGCCCCTCTGGATAGGTATACTTTGCTAGCGTTGCGTTCATTTATTCCGAAATATCGAATATTGAACGTAATTCTTTCGCTTCCGAAGGCTTCATTCTTCCGGCTAATATCAATCGCAGCTGTCTTCGCCGCAGCGCGCCGTCGTATTGTATTTTTTCCTCTTCCGATTCAGGTTCAATTTCGGGAACATCTATTGGCTTGCCCAATTGATCGACGGCGACGAACGTAAAGTATGCACTGTTACTCTCCGTCTTGGTACTCGACGGAATATCTTCAGCATCCACATCGATACGAACCTCCATCGATGAGTTGAATGCACGAGTAACACGGGCCCGTAGTGTTACAACATTTCCCAGGCGGATCGGATGTTTGAACGAAATGTTATCCACTGATGCTGTTACCACAATTCGATTCGAATGCTTTTGTGCGGCAATAGCTGATACAATGTCCATCCAGTGCATCAGGCGTCCACCCATCAGGTTGTTGAGTGTATTCGTATCGTTGGGAAGCACCAGCTCGGTCATGTTCACCGCTGACTCGCGCGGAAATTTCTTCTTTCTCGCCATGTGCGTTGACTGCATTTTTGCTTTTGAGGCTAGCATCCAATGGAGACGATCTCATCAGTGATGGGCGCAGGAAGCACCGGAAAATACAATCGTTACCGAAAAACTACTAACCGTTAGTTCGTGCAAAAATCTAAAAAAATACTTTGCAATCAAGGGTATCATTTTATTATTTCGGGCCGCTATGCTGCAAGCCACTACAACTTTCTCATCACTATTCCTGATCTCCAGGACTGTGGCTGGCATTACATCCGCTATTATTATTTCTATTACAGGTATTACGGGGTGACCCGTGCGCTGTGATAATACCCAACCATGCCCGATTAGTGCCCTTTCCAGGAAAGGTGTCTCTCAATCAACTCGATTTGAATCATCATCACCCTCAATAAAGTGTTTACATGAAAGTCATAAAATTCGGGGGCTCTTCAGTAGCCACCCCTGCCAGGATAAAAGAAGTGATAGCCATAGTCGAACCCTACCTCAAGGGCGAAGTGGCTATTGTGTTTTCAGCATTTGGAGGCGTTACAGATACGCTCATTCAAATCAGCAAACTGGCGCTTGAAGGAAATCTTGAGTACAAGAATAAACTTGCTGAGTTGGAAAGCCGTCACCTGGAAGCGGTTAACGAACTCATCACGATTCAGCGTCAGAGCGGAATCCTGGCGCAGGTCAAGTTTATGGTGAACGAACTGGAGGATCTGCTTCATGGCATCTTCCTGGTAAAGGAACGAACACCGCGGACGCTCGACTTTATTATGAGCTTTGGTGAACGGCTTTCGGCGTACATCATCACAGAAGCGTTCAAGGATGCGCGCCATGATGTGGCATTTCTTGATGCCCGTAAAGTAATCCGCACCGATAATCATTTCGGTTACGCAAAAGTCGATTTTGATAAGACCAACAAACTGATTCAGGACCACTTCAAACATCACGAAGAGGTACAGATTATCACCGGGTTTGTCGCGACATCTGAGAGTGGGGAGACCACGACACTTGGCAGGAGTGGTTCCGACTATACGGCGGCAATCTTTGCTGGTGCATTGCACGCGAGCGACCTGGAAATCTGGACCGACGTCAACGGCATGATGACAGCTGATCCCAGGAAGGTGAAGAAGGCATTCACGGTGCCTGAGATGAGCTACGAAGAGGCAATGGAACTCTCGCACTTCGGCGCGAAGGTGATCTTCCCTGCAACAATGCAGCCGGCCATGGTTAATCATATTCCGATTTGGATAAAGAACACTTTCAATCCGTCGTTTAAGGGCACAGTTATTCACGCCAAGTCAGCCAATGGTAAAATGATCAAGGGTATCTCTACCATGAGCGACGTGAGTCTGTTAAGCTTGCAGGGTAGTGGACTGCTCGGTGTAGTCGGTGCTTCCGCACGCCTTTTTGCAACGCTTGGACGCGAGCAGGTTAACGTGATCCTCATCAGCCAGGCTTCATCAGAACACTCCATATGCTTTGCGGTCGAGAACCTGCACGCACAACGGGCAAAAGCCGCCATCGAAAAGGAATTTCAATACGAGATCAAAAGTGAAGAGATCGACGAGGTACAGGTGGAAAACGACCTGTCAATTGTAGCGGTAGTGGGAGACGGTATGAAACACAGCCCCGGAACCAGTGGTCGGATGTTCAGCGCTTTGGGTAAGAATGGTGTTAACGTAATGGCTATTGCCCAGGGCTCTTCGGAGCGAAACATCTCGGCCGTAATTCCAGCACACGATGTGTCAAAAGCATTGAATGCCCTGCATGAAGCGTTCTTTCTTTCTGATAGGAAAGTTCTGAACATATTCCTCGTAGGAACAGGCCTCATAGGCAAAGCTCTGCTGACAATGGTGAAGGACCAGTTTGCAAAACTGGCAAAGGAAAACCTCCTTGAAGTTACAGTTGTTGCCGTAGCGAACAGCCGTAAAATGCTTTTTCGCGAAGAAGGCCTTTCACTTGATAGTTGCCTCGACCATTTGCAAAAAGATGGCGATGCTATGAGCATGCAGTCTTTCTTCGACTCGATGGTCATGCTTAATCTCTCAAACAGCATTTTTGTTGATTGTACGAGTAGCCCTGACGTTACCAGCTTTTATGAGTCGATACTTGCTGCCAATATTTCCATCGTCACGCCAAACAAGAAGGCAAATTCAGGCAGCATGGAATCGTATAGCCGGTTAAAAGACATTGCCTTCAAGCGCGGTGTTAAATTTTTGTACGAGACCAATGTCGGAGCAGGTTTGCCGGTAATAAACACGATGAACGATCTCCTGTTGAGCGGAGACAACGTGTTAAGCATTGAAGCCGTTTTAAGCGGAACATTGAATTTCATATTCAGCACTTTTACCGAGGGCAAGAAGTTTAGCGAAGTAGTACGTGAAGCAAAAGTCAAAGGCTACACAGAGCCGGATCCGCGCGATGATTTGAACGGCATGGATGTAGCCCGCAAGATCCTGATCCTTTCGCGCGAAACAGGATTGTCAATGGAACTCGACGACATCAAAGTTGAGAACCTTGTACCGGAATCCTGCAGAAAAGATATGCCTGTCGAGGAATTCTTTAAGTGCCTGGCACAATATGACGACGATTTTGAGAAACTGCGTCAGGCAGCTGCCGCCAAAGGAGAGAAGTTAAGATACATGGCAGTTCTCGATCGCGATGTCGTTAAGATTGGATTGAGCAGCGTGGGACAATCTCATCCTTTTTATTCCCTCTCAGGAAGCGACAATATCATATTGTTAACCACAGCCCGTTACCATGAACGTCCTATGGTAATCAGAGGTCCCGGCGCAGGAGCGGATGTAACTGCGGCCGGCGTGTTTGCCGACGTCATACGCATCGGTCATTATGCCAAGTAAAAAATAAAATACTAACTCGTGAAATCGATAAAAGCGATTGCCCCCGCCACTGTAGCTAATGTATCATGCGGCTTCGATATTTTTGGATTTGCTGTCGAATCACCTTCGGACGAAGTGATTCTTACACTAAGGGATAAGCCGGGTGTAGTGATCAGGCAGATAACAGGTGACGAAGGCAGGTTGCCTATGGATGCTACGCTGAATACCTCGGGTGTTGCTGTAAATGCATTTCTGAAACATCTTGAGAGTGACGCAGGAGTGGAGATTATTCTGCACAAGAAACTACCACTGGGAAGCGGCATGGGATCAAGCGCCGCAAGCTCGGTCGCGGCGCTCGTGGCAATTAACGAACTGTTGGATCGCCCATACACACGCGAGCAGCTGCTTCCTTTTGCAATGGAAGCAGAACGAATCGCTTCAGGATCTGCGCATGCCGATAACGTTGCACCATCGCTGTTGGGTGGATTTGTGTTAATCAGAGGTTACGAACCTCTCGATGTCACACGCATTCCAACACCTGCGGATTTGCATTGTACTCTTGTGCACCCGCATCTCGAACTGAGAACGGAAGATGCGCGGCGCGTATTGAAAGCAACCATTCCGATGAAGGATGCCATCACACAATGGGGTAACATTGCCGGTCTTGTAGCTGGATTAATGAAGCCGGACTACGGTCTGATTCAGCGTTCTCTGCACGACGTTGTGGCCGAACCAATACGATCAGTTCTGATACCGAGATTCAAAGCCATTAAAAGTACTGCTATAAAAACCGGCGCCCTTGGTGCAGGCATTTCAGGATCTGGTCCTACGATCTTCGCGTTGAGTACGGAATACAGCATCGCCGATAGCGTTGGCAAAGCTATTCAGCAACAATTCTCAGAATTGAATTTGAAGAGTGATGTCTTCGTCTCGAAAATTAACATGACCGGTGCCAGAGTGGTATAAATCAGACAGAAGGATGAAATTCTACAGCACAAATAATCACAATCTGACGGCTGACGTTCGTGAAGCGGTGACCAAAGGACTCGCGCCTGATAATGGTTTATATATGCCTGAAACCATTCCGCCTCTTCCGTCCGATTTCTTTAGTCGTTTGCCGCGCATGAGTTTTCAGGAGATGGCGCTTGCGGTTGCCAGGAATCTCTTGTCTGATTCTATTCCCGGTGATGAACTCGAACGGATAGTAGCCCACACGTTATCATTCGATGCACCGGTCATTGAAGTGGAAGAAAGCATTTACGCGCTCGAACTATTTCACGGTCCTACCATGGCTTTCAAAGACTTTGGAGCCAGATTCATGTCGCAGTTGCTGGGATACTTTGCTAAGCAACAGGATCGTGAAATTGTGATCCTTGTGGCCACATCGGGCGATACAGGCAGCGCCGTAGCCAATGGCTTTCTCGACGTCAAGGGCACCCGTGTCGTTGTGTTGTATCCTTCTGGTAAAGTTAGTGACATCCAGGAAAAACAATTCACGACGTTAGGCAACAACATAACGGCCCTCGAAGTAGAAGGTACATTCGATGACTGTCAGCGATTGGTGAAGACTGCGTTCCTGGATGATTCGCTGAACAAGAAGTACTTCCTTACGTCTGCCAATTCAATAAATATCGCACGGCTCATACCTCAGTCGTTCTATTTCTTTTATTCGTTCTCCAGACTTCAGGAGAAGGGCAAACCGGTGGTTTACTGTGTGCCTAGTGGAAACTTCGGCAATATCACTGGTGGACTGCTGGCTCAGAGAATGGGCCTTCCAATCAATCACTTCGTTGCCGCTACCAACCTGAATGACGTCGTACCGGAATTTCTCCGTACGCATAAACTCGTCACGCGTCCATCGCAAACGACCATTAGCAACGCCATGGATGTAGGGAGCCCAAGCAATATCGTACGCATGCTGGATCTCTTCGGTGGAGATGTGTCAGAGCTGAAGAAGCATGTGACCGGCTATGCGTTCACAGATGATGAAACGCGGGCAGCCATGAGACACGTGTTCGCAACAGCAGACTATGTTGTGGATCCTCATGGTGCAGTGGGCTATTTGGGCATGAAAAAGTATATGAGAGAGGTTCAGCCGGAAGTTACAGGTGTCTTTCTTGAGACCGCCCACCCGGCAAAATTTAAGGAAGTAGTGGAAGAAACACTGGGCAAACAGATTGAAATTCCAGCCAACTTGCAGAAGTTTATTAGCAGGAATAAGCAGTCAAAGAGGATGTCTTCGGAGTTCGGAGACTTCAAAACCTATCTGACTAACGAGTTCTAACCTTTCTCAGATATTTTGCAGTTTCGTAAAGGAGATCTCTAAGATTTCAATAACGAAATTTTTATGAAGCCAGATCAGTCGGAATCACTGGAAGCTTTTATTTCGGGCAAGCCAGCTGAAAGCGTAGCGTTGTTTCATCACTTCGTCGATCAGTTTTCAAAGTTTGGCAAGGTTCAGGCCATCCCTGCCAAAACGATGATTGGCATCGCTACGCCGCGTAAACGCATAGCTTACGTAACACGCATAGGGAAGGACTTTGTTCATGTTGTGTTTCCTTTCCCGACGCCCCATCACGACAACCTGTGTTTCGAGAAGATAGCGCAGGTGCCTGGTGATGCTCACCAGTTTAATCATCATCTGAGAATCAAAAGTAAACAGGATGTAAACAAGGAAGTATTGCGCTTCATGAAGCTTGCATACGACGAGGGTATATAGCTCCTGTCATCACAACAACTTAACTATTTTCGCCATCCATCAGCACCCAGCAGCGGTACAAATGCAAACGTCGAGAGTTCTTCTTTGATCAGTGCGCCGTTGCGCTTGCGGATTTTTACCATGGTTTGTTTTTCGCGCCCACCAACTGGAATGATCAGTATGCCATTGTCAGCCAGCTGATCCGTCAGGGCAGAAGGAACGACAGGCGCTCCGGCTGTAACAATGATCTTGTCGTAGGGTGCCTTTGCAGGCACACCTTTGGAGCCATCGCCATGGAAGAAATAAGGCTTGTATCCAAGCCTGGGGAGAAAGTCACGGGTGCGTTCGAAGAGCACGCGGTTGTACTCAATAGTGTAAACCTTAGCGCCCATTTCAAGCAGTACACATGCCTGATATCCGGAACCGGTACCGATCTCCAAAACTTTATCGCCGGCCTTTAGCTCAAGTTGCTCGGTTTGAAAAGCAACTGTGAAAGGCTGCGAAATTGTCTGGCCTTCGCCGATGGGAAAAGCCTTGTCCTGATACGCGTGATCGATCAGCGCATTCTCAAAAAATACGTGCCTTGGAACCCTATTTATAGCGTCCAAAACAGCCTCATTTTTGATCCCTTTTTCGGCCAGTTTCTTGACGAGTTTTTGCCTCAAGCCCCGCAGTTTGTAACTATCTTCAAACATGTTTAGAACAAAGTGGATAGAATGTGGAATGTTTGTTGATAAGAAGTTAAATATCTGTTTTTCAGCAAATTACAGCAGCGCACACATTTACATTCCATGAACATTGTGGTGCATTGCGGTTCTAAATGTTGCGCAAAAAAGCCAATTTTTCAGGGTAAACAAAGTTTCAGAAATTCTTTAGGAAAAGTCGAACTTAAGCTCGTACTTTAAACTTCTCTCCACACAGTGAAAAGCTTTTTTGCCATAGCGTTCACATGTGTTTATATCTGCACCCTACAGTAGTTGTGAGTGACATCATAAACTACTGTATGGGCAGAGTAAATCCCCGTCAATATCCGATTAAAATAAAGGGTGCCCAGTAGTATGGTGCAGCGTATTTGCCGGATTCAATCATCTTTAATTTCGCGTTCCTCAGATCCTTTCCTGGATTAGATTCTCCTTCCAGAAGACCTTGATAAAATGACTGCATCATAAAAGACGTCGATGTGTCCGAAACCCTCCAAAGCGACACGATCATCCGTCGTGCGCCAGCATAGGCAAGTGCCCGTGACAATCCAATTACCCCTTCACCTCTCGATATCTTTCCAAGTCCGGTCTGACACGCGGACAGCGTTACAAGGTCGGCATTGAGTTCAAGGTTGTAGATCTCGCCGGAGTATAGGAGGCCATCATTCTTGTCGCCAGCTGTTAAATATAGACGTGATAATTCGGGGTGCGTTTCGTCCACTACCCCGTGGGTTGCAAAATGCAAATACTTGTATTCATTAAGTGGCTTATTTCGCAATTGGTCTTCTGTTGCCTCTTCATTAGTCAGGATCGTTCGTTTATATCCGCGACGCGAGAACAAAGTGTCGATAACGTGTACCTCCTCTTCTGTTCCGGGAAGATCAGATAAATCGTCTTGCTTAAATTTCACAGGCGCGCAGAGAAGGATCGCGGGCTTTGATGACGTGTTCTGCGATTTCTGAAGAATAAGCGACGCCGTGAACTCATAACGAATACTATATCTTTTAATAAGATATTCGGGATCTTTTCCCTCTTTCGACGACTCTGTCATCAGTGCCTCGAACGGAATCATGCCTAGCCTTCCCGTTGGGATGATCACCAATTGCCCGACGCCTCGTGGCAGCCTGGGAACCAATAAATCCGAAAGGCGTTCTGCGCTGCGCCGGTAGGGTTCTGCAGCGTTAAAGACCAGGCCGTTCCTCAGTCCGGTAATATTTCGGTCCAGGTCGGAGGGAAGTGGTAGTTGATAAACACGATATCGCTTTTCAGTGATCACAAATATGTACAGACCTCTGTGGTCTTCATCGATCAAATAGCTGACTATCGCAGTACTCCCGTCAAGGAGACGTTGCAGCTCTGTGACGGTTGGGGCCGTCGTGTTGTATTTCAAATTATAGTATTGCGGGAAGTCGGTCTCCAGGCGATTGACAAACAATTCGTACTGGCGCCGCGTCAGGAACAATCTTTCACGAGCGTGTTGCTCTTCACCCGGCGACGGCTTTTGCGCCAACTGTGTCATCGCCAACGAAAGGGCCGCACGCAGCTGCCGTTCTTCGTCTAGCAGGTTAGCAGGAATGCGCGCGAAGGCTTTTGCTTTTACGTCGGAGATACCCTCCATTAATACTGCTGACTTACCCTTCTCGGCGAAGAAAAATGCCCGGTGATACCAGTCTCTCTTATGGACAGCAACTTCCGCCGCTTCCACACAGATACGAACACCGCTCTGATAAACCTGCGCGGCAATTGCGCCAAGGGTTATCTTATCGGACTCATTGCCGATCTGCTGACGCAACTGACTTACGAGTGTGTCACATGACAAAAGAGCCTCTCTCGCCTGCGCGAGGTCTTTCATACGCAATGATTGTGAAAAATAATGAGCCTCCAGCGCTTGCGCGCGATACAACATAGTGTTCAGTAGTGTTCGGCCATTATAATAGCCTTGCATTCTTGGTGCCCGTTGAATGTCAGAATCGTCGAATGAAGTGACGTTGCTTATTAATGCCTTCTGATACCAAACCAATGCCTTTTCCGGCTGCTCCTGTTCCAACTGAACACTGCCTAACGCATTGTACGCCGCCGCAAGATCGGGGTGCTTGTTGCCTACACTTTGCTGGTAAAGCGTGATGGCCTTTTCGAAGTACGATGTGGCAGCACTAAAATTCTTCAGTTTGCGATATATTTCTCCAAGGCTAAGGTTCAGAAAAGCTTTCGTTGGGTGGGCTCCCGGATACAGCGCATTCCAGATCTTCAATGACTCTTCAAAGTTTGTGGTAGCATCTCCATACAATTCCAGAGAGCTATAAGCAAATCCGATATTTGTCAGTGCTATGGCAATCTTGGGATGGATATGCGGGTGCAACTTCTCGTATATAAGCAGCGCATTTTCGTAAAAGCTCAATGCCTTGTCAGGGTCCGATTGACTATATACTAGCCCAAGGTCGTTGAAAGACGCGGCTATCCATTCGCTGTCCTTACCATACATCTTCTCTCGTAGGGTTAGGCTTCGAAGAAGAAATTCTTCAGCCTGCGTATATTCGCCCGTCGCCCGCCTGAGATTTCCCAGATAAGAAAGTACTTGCGACTCAGCAAATGGGTCAGGTCGCTTTGAGTTCTCAAGGATGTTTAGTGAGGTCTCTAGTTTCTCCTCAGCGCGTTCGTATAGTCCTTCGTTAAGGAACAACGATCCATAAGCAGTATTGATTGTCGCGACTGCTGCAGGATTGGATTTTGGAGGGACGACGGACGCAAGCAGTGTCTCAGCCTCAGCGAATCGACCCAATCGCACAAGGGCTTCGGACTTGCGCGTCATTACAGCGACGGTCTTGTTGGAATCATTATAGATGTGTTGATGGTCGGCCCACTCAAGAACCTGGAGATACTGACCATCCAGCATCAACGAATCTGCATACGGCACGGATTGTGCCTGCGCATTGAGCACGTATAGAGTAAGGACGACAGCCAATACCTGCTTCATATCGATAATTGGCACATAGCCCTGCTTTTAAAATTCCATTTAGGCCAAAGCGATTGACCATTCATAACAGGTCTGAGCGATATAGCGTCATGTGAAGTCAAAATCTGTAACAGTAGGATAGAGTCGACACCCATTCCCTGGTAAGGCCATCGGGGTTGTTGTCACGTTGCACGAGCTTGTGTCCAACGAGCAACTTTATGCCCGAACTCACATTGAAATTATATCCCGTTGAAAAAAGCGCAGACATTGCCAATCCTGTAGTGTTGGGCTGTTCAACGCGTTTACCAAACCGATCGGTGATCTCATCATGGTTAAGTCTATAAATTGGCAGCAGACCTAATGCGAAATTCCATTGAGAGAACCGGAAGTTACGCTCGACCCGAAGCATTACATCAGTACCGCGATACAATTCGCGCGAGTTCGCATACCGGTGAATGTACTCCTGGTCTTCGGTACTTGTATCCCAGGCGGACCACAAAAACTGATTTTCATTCTTGTTGAACGGGTGCTGTATGCCTGTCGCGAAGAGCCATTTTCTTGAAATGAAAGATATGCCTGCGACAGCATCGTAACTCCCGAGACTTGTTTGGTAGTACATAGGGAGTGGAAAGCCATCCTCACTTTTGTCTGCTCCATTGGTTGGGAGCTTCATACCTAGTGAGACATTAATGTCGTACCCAACGTGCCTGACGACGTTTCTGGTGAGGCAGAGAGAAATGTCACCGAGGCCTGAAGTACTTCCCAGCTGGCCCTGGACTGCCTGATAGGGTAGCTTGACCTGGAATGATGTCTTGTCGTTGATGCCAAAGTTCAGGTCTGCCGTCGCGACGTAAATCACAGGTGTCAGAGGAGTGGTACCGCGATAGAAGCCAATCTCCATCGAACGCAATCTTATAGCAATTCTCTTGCTGTAAGCCTGATCGGGTTTCATTGCACCCATCGTGCAAAATCCGGCATCGCTGAGCCCCTGAGCATGCAGCACCGTTCCCCCAAGCTGGGCAAAGGTAAAAAACAAAAGACTGCTGATAGCCTTTTTCATTGGTGGCCGTAACGCAAAACTAGCAAACCGGGTGATCACGTAAGAGCGTTTTTGTTGTAGTCAATTGTGCGACACAAACTCCGCTACCAACCTTGCACGTTATAGTCTAAAAAGCAAAGGACCCGGCTCGCGCCGGGTCCCTTTGGAGGTGTTTAAGTATGTCTTACATTCCCAATGACTGGTTCTCGATCGAAGCCAGTTCCAGTATCTTCTCGTATTCTGCAGCGCTCAGGTCATTGTAAAAATAATGCACCGGATCAACCTGTGTACCCTTAAGCAATACTTCGTAGTGGAGGTGAGGAGCTGTCGAAAGTCCGGTGTTACCCACGTAACCTATAAGGTCACCGCGCTTAACGTGTTGACCGTTGCGTACAACAAATCCATGCATGTGCGCATAGCGTGTCCGATAGCCAAAACCGTGGTCAATCTCCACTGACTTTCCGTAACCACTGAATTGAATTTTTGTATCAGCGATAACGCCGTCAGCAGTCGCATAGATAGGTGTTCCAATGGATGCCGCAAAGTCGATACCCTGATGAAGCTTCTTCACCTTGTAGATCGGGTGCGTGCGCCATCCGAATCCGGATGCAAGTGCCACAAGCTGTTTGTTAGAAATAGGTTGAATAGCGGGGATGGAAGCTGATTGTTTTTCTTTCTGTTCGGCGAGGATAACAACTTCATCCTGTGATTTTGATTCGATATAAAGTTTACGTCTCAGTCGATCTACTTTTTCGTGAAGTTCAACGACCATGTCTTCGTGAGAAAAATCTTTCTGTTTGATATCCATGTAGCGCTCAACACCACCGACACCAGCATGTCGGACAGACTTTTCGATTGGCTCAGCTCCGAGTACCACGCGATAGATATTGTCGTCCCGGTACTCAATGTTTTCCAGAATTGTGCTCAGCGTTTGTACGTCTTTACCGAGGCTCGCATAGTAAAACTCCATTTCTCTTACTTCATTCTTAAGAAGAAGCTCTTTGGGAGATTCAAAGTAGGTGCTGTATAAGATCAGCAACCCTACCGCCATACACACGGTCATTGAACCGATCCCCAACGCATTGAGAATAACGTCACTGGTCCGCGTCCTTACCCGCTCGTACTTGCAGGTTTCCGTGTCGTAATAGTACTTAATTCGAGCCATAGCTTATAAAATTAGTCATTTGGGGCGGAACGCCTTAATGACTTCTTCATTACAGTCGATGAATGGTCCTTCCAGCAGGTCAATGCAATAAGGTATAGCCGGAAACACGGCATCGAGGCACTGGCGTATAGCGCGGGGTTTGCCAGGCAGATTCACAATCAACGTTTGATTTCGAATGCCTGCAGTCTGTCGCGAAAGTATTGCCGTTGGAACATATGCAAGACTCGTTGTACGCATCAATTCGCCAAAGCCAGGCATCATCTTATTGCAGACGGCCTCGGTTGCCTCGGGCGTTACGTCGCGTTTAGCCGGCCCCGTTCCCCCCGATGTAATGATCAGGCAACAATCCTGACGATCAGCCATTTCAATCATCGTTTGTGCAATCAACTCCTGCTCGTCAGGAATTACATTATACACTTTCTCCCACGGACTCGCCAGATACTCATTCAGCGTTTCCACTATTGCCTTGCCCGGAATATCCTCGTAGATACCCGCGCTGGCCCGGTCTGACACGTTTATTATGCCTATCCGGATAGGACTCTGTTGATTAATCATGCTGTGTGGCGTCGTGTAACCGGTCCGCGGATGGATTACTTCTAAGATGAGAAGAACGGCCTTTTCGGAACACCTGGCGACCCTTGTTGACGCCCTTGCGGAGTTCCTTCTGCTCCGCAACAGACAACGTCATGATGTTTTTGCAATCTGCAGAACAGCATCCGTCGTATTCCGCTGCACATGCAGCGCATTGTATGAATAGCAAATGGCAACCATCATTCTTGCAATTGGTATGGTCGTCACATGGCTTGCCGCACTGATGACATACAGCAACAATATCGTCTGATATACGCTCTCCTAGTCTTTCGTCGAAGACGAAGTTCTTTCCGATAAACTTGTTCTCGATACCTGAACTTTTTACCTGCCTTGTATATTCTATGATTCCGCCTTCTAACTGAAATACATTGGTGAACCCCTTATATTTCATCCACGCGCTCGCCTTTTCACATCTGATACCCCCCGTGCAGTACATCAGCAGATTCTTGTCCTGATGTTCTTTCATCAATGTCTCAACAATTTGCAGCTCTTCGCGAAAGGTGTCGACATCCGGACAAATTGCGTTCTTGAAATATCCTACTTCACTTTCATAATGATTTCGCATGTCGACAATTACTGTGTTGGGATCATCGGCGAGCTTGTTGAATTGTTCAGCATTTAAATGAACGCCTGTATCGGCTGGGTTGAATGCCCCGTCCTCGAGACCATCCGCCACAATCTTCTTTCTGACAAGGATCTTTAACTTGAAAAACGATTTGCCATTATCATCTACGGCGATGTTCAGTCTTAAACCATTCAAAAAAGGTAGGGAATAAAGGAGTGAGCGGAATGCTTCAACCTTGTCGGAAGGTACGCTGATCTGTGCGTTGATCCCTTCCAACGCCACGTATATGCGCCCGAGCACATCCAGCGAGCTGAGTTCGACGTAAAGCTTGTCGCGAAAGGATTGAGGATCTTCGATTCGGTGATACTTGTAAAACGAAATGGTAGTTCGTTTTTCCGTAGCGGCGCGCATCTCTTCCTTGAGCTCGCGGCCGTTGGTTCGATTGTATAATGCCATAAAATGATGTCAGTTGCAGGCTGACCAAGCTGCAAATTTCAGGCATTTATCACAATTAATGAAGATAGCCGAAGCCGTTAGTTGGCGGCTGCGCGCGGCTTCAATTGCCCGCGTAACAATCGGTTGTACTCATCGCACGTGAGCCACCCGTGCTCATCACAGTACAGACAGGTTTTGTATTCGTCGCCAAATGCACCCTTCTTGATTACCACATGATCACCCTTACAGACGGGACAAGTCACCTTTCCCGCAGGACCGCAGTCGATGTCATAATTGGTGGATAAAACTTCACTGGCTTTTACCGACGCTGTTGCCTTCTCCTTCATATACTCCGTTTCTGCCTGCTTTAGCCAATCAACAGCCTCCTTAGAGAACTGACCGTTAGTGCCCTTGAGTTGAATATACTTCGTTAACCAGTCGATGGACTGCTTATATTTCTGCAGCTGAAAAGAGTTCTTACCGAAATAGAAAGTTAAATCTGAAGGAACACTTCGAACATTTGCTAACACGTATTGAAATTTCGCGTCTGCAAGTTCATACTTTCCGATGTCCATCAGGTACACCCCAGAATCCATTTCCCGCATCAGGGCAGCTTTCTTCATCTGTTCCCGCTGTACCACATATTCATCCACGCGCTGTTGTTGCTGCGCATAGACTCCACGTAATGACAGTGCAGTAAATAGTATCAGTAGTAGTGTTTTGTTCATTCCTTAAATCTTTCAATATCAACATCCAGCCATTCAAGTGCCGATCGATAAAATATGTCGGCCTTCACCTCATTATCAAGGTTCATATTTTCAATGAACTTTCCAATCTCAAGATCGCCAAGCGGAAAGGGGTAATCGGATCCTAACGTTACACGCTTTGAACCCTGCAGCCTCAATACGTATTCCAGCATAAAGGTGTCATGCGTGACGCTGTCGACCCAAAACTTTCCAAGGTAACTTCTGGGGTCAACGGGGTTGTCAATAGCAACCAGGTCTGGTCGGCATTCAAATCCTTTTGCAATGCGACCTATCGTCGGCAAAAACGAACCGCCTGCGTGTGCAAAGTTCACTCTCAACTCTGGCAATCTTTCAAAAATACCGCCAAAAATCATCGAGCAGATCGCGCGTGTTGTCTCGGCGGGCATCGCCACTAGCCAGGGCAGCCAGTAGCGTTGAATCTGTTGCTGTCCCATCATATTCCAGGGGTGGACCAGCACAGCCATCCCCATTCGGGCGCATGCCTCAAAAATAGGATAGAAGCGCTCCTCGTTCAGGTTCAGATCATTAATGTTTGATCCGATCTGCACCCCGCTAAGGCCTATGCTCTTGCATCGTTCCAGTTCCAATACCGCCAGTTCAGTGTCCTGCATGGGGATGGTTCCCAGCCCTAAATAGTTTTGTTTGTGTGCCTGAATCAGTTCGGCAATGTGATCATTCAGGAACCGTGAAATATCAAGACAGTCGTAGGGTTTTGCCCAATACGAAAACATCACAGGTACTGTGCACACCACCTGAACATTGGTGTTAAACTTTTCATATTCCCTGATTCGCAATTCTGGGTTCCAGGAGTTCTCCTTGATCTCGCGAAAAAACTGATTGCCACGCATCATTTTGGCGTAGCCACGTTTGTGATGCTGCAGGTAGATGAAATCACCATATCCATACTTTTCAGTCCAATTGGGCAGCTTGCGCGGCAGGATATGCGTGTGGCAGTCAATCTTGAGCATCAGGAACAATGAATCTGGCGCAAGGCAATTAACAAAGATTTCGCGAGCGCACGGTCGGTTCCTCACGGTGACCGATCAGTTTTTCCCCCTTCGTTGCGCCCATTTCAGGACTGCCGCTCAAAATTCGGTCTCAGAATGGGCCACTTTTTTTAACCCGAAACCTTTTGATACCCACGTATACTATGCCAGGTGATGCGCGAAAAAGATTGTTTTTAGCTTGGAAATGCACTTTTTTGGTCCTGCGTACTTTGTCCAGGAGGCATTCAATGAGCCGGTGGCATCAATTTCTCTTTAGTGATGTCAAACCAAACCCCCATGAATATTCTACTGATCATCGGCTGCTTCATCTTCGCCTACGGCGTGTTTGCGCTGATCGCCTTCAGAATTGTAAAACTCCTATTTCCTGACACTCACGAAAATCACCACAAGCGTTGGAGAGTGAAAACTCCCGAAGCTTAAAGACAATAAATCAAAAGTCGCGTTTTGGCCCGGTCGTCTCTGATGACCGGGTTTTATTTTTTATTCATCACTACCCAGTATGGGGAATAAATGCACTTGCAGGCCTTGATGGAATAATCACTTGAGCTTATTACAACTTGCTGAAAATCAATAAACAATAAAAAAAACTGGCAATTTGGCACTGTTGTTAAGGAGCTGTATATGACTCAAAACCAAAGTCATATGGCGACGACGACCGGAAAAACGAAGTACTCGACCGATCAGGAGATTATAAACAGCCTGAACGCGAAGAAAATCGATGACGCACTTGCTCTTCAGCTTTTAAAGATCCGACGTGAAATCATGGATCTGCTTCAGCTCCTCAGGGGACTGTAAGAGTAGGCCCCGAAATTTATCGGTATCACAAATATGGGTTTCACTTGCTGACTTGCGGGAATCCAATTGGGATACATACGCATCATACCCATCACCCTCTGCGCGAAGGAAGTGGTCATCAACGATTTGGTATGCTCATTCCGGAACGCCCCTAGCACTTCCAACACATTCCCCAATACATTTTTCCCTGCTTATCATCAACGGAGCCATCTTTGGTTGCTCACAAACATAATACGTCAATCCCGTCGACACCACCATCTTAAATTCGTGGCTTTTCAGTGACTACACCTATCTGATCAACTGACTTGTTCTCCCGATTGAGGGGTCTCCGTTCGTGCGGACGCTTTAAACGCGATAATAACAAGCAACGAAATGGTCAAATAGAGGAAAACTTCATAACGTCACGTAGTCAAATATCTAACGACGTAAAAATGTTCGCTGACATTTGTTTAACGGAAAGCCCGCAGGCGTTTCATCTACAACGTTTGTAATGCTTTAGTGTTTATGTAAGGCAATTGACATAGTGAAGCCTTTCAATCGAAAATAAGACTGTAAATGAAATATAATACGATGAGGAGCAACAGCACACCATACATTACCAGATCGATGCGGACGTAAGGTTTGTACTGTTGATAAAGTTCTTTCAATCTCCTGAACATAACTACGTTGTGACAATAGTAGCGACGGTATATCGGCGAATTGCTTCGATCTCCCCCTAATTTGGTGAAACATTAAATTAGCGATGGCAAAGTAACTATTTTCGCGCTCCCTACGTGTGATGAAGGTGTTCAGCGATCATATTTTGCATTTTGTTCTCAGGTGTATAGGGGTAAATGCTAATACGATTGTCTGAAGGCTACAAAACCCCTTTAAGAATGATGAGAATATTATTATCAGTTGTGTTCATATCATGCAGCTTAGCCACATGGGCACAGGAGAAGTTCACATTGAATGGATATGTTAAGGATGCCGCCAATGGGGAAGAACTGATCGGTGTTTCTGTCTATGTACCTGCATTGAAAGCTGGTACAGTCACCAATTCGTACGGATTCTATTCGCTCACGCTGCCAAAAGGTATTTACGACGTACAATTCAGTTACCTGGGCTATACCATACAAAAACTTACGGTTACTCTCGATCGCGATGTGGAGAACAATGTTCAGCTGTCGTCTGAAGCAGAAGTAATTGAAGAGGTCGTCATCTCCGAACGTGCTATCGATGAGAACGTCGTGTCATTGCAAATGAGTAAGAATACACTCGATATGAACCGGGTTCGGAAACTGCCAGCGCTGTTTGGTGAAGTTGACATCATCAAGAACATTCAGATGTTGCCAGGTGTAATTACAGCAGGAGAGGGTACTTCAAGTTTTTACGTACGCGGAGGAAGTGCAGATCAGAACCTCATCCTTATAGATGAAGCACCAATCTACGATCCTTCGCACTTGTTTGGATTGTTCTCGGTGTTCAATGCCGACGTCATCAAAGACTCGGAACTATACAAAGGTGGAATTCCAGCACGCTATGGTGGACGTCTTTCATCCATACTCGACGTTCGCACTAAAGACGGTAACAACAAAGAGTTTCATGGTTCAGGTGGAATTGGTTCGATGGCTGCGCGCATGATGGTGGAAGGTCCACTCAAAAAAGAAAAAAGTTCATATATCGTATCTGCGCGTAGGTCATACGTTGACGTTTTCATGAAGGCCGCCGGCCAGGACAATCTGGTGAACTTTTACGACGTCAATGCAAAATTCAACTGGAAGGCAAACAACAGCAATCGCTTCTTTGCTGCTTTTTACAGCGGACGCGATGCTTTCAAGTTTGGTGATGACTTTGGATTTCAATGGGGAAACACTACAGGTACGTTAAGATGGAATCACCTCTTTAGCGACAGGCTATTTTCAAATCTCACTGTTATCGCCAGCAACTTCGACTACAAACTTGAATTGAAAGATCCAACGCAGGGCTTCAAATGGACATCAAATCTGCAGGAGTTAAGTGTAAAGTACGATCTTGCTTACTTCATCAACACCAACAATGAGTTAAATTTTGGCTACCACGTCACCGGTAGACGCTTTTCTCCGGGCCGCATCTCGCCGAACTCAGAAGCATCGATCTTTGAGGAGGTGGAATTGCAACACATGTATGCGCTTGACCATGCATTTTACATCAGTAATCAGCAGCGCGTCACAAGCAAACTTTCATTGGACTATGGTCTCCGTCTGTCGATCTTTCAAAATATCGGACCGTATGACCAGTACACCTACCTGGATCCTCGGGACAACATCAATGTTGAACGCAGCGATACGTTGCAGTATAGCGCCTGGGACAATATCAAAACTTATGTCAACCTTGAGCCCCGGGTTGGAATACGCTACATCATTGGAGAAGGACAGTCAGTGAAGGTGTCCTACAACCGAATGGTTCAGAATACTCATCTCATTGCTGCGGGTACGGTTCCGGTTCCGTTCAACACATGGAATCCAAGCGGATACTACCTGAAACCTCAGATTGCCGATCAGATTGCAGCGGGCTACTTCCGCAATTTCGCGGAGAACAAGTACGAACTCTCCGTCGAAACTTACTACAAGGACATCAGCAACGTAACCGATTTTGCGGACAACGCAGAGATATTCTTCAATGAAGACCTCCCCACGGAATACCGCCAGGGCAAGTCATGGTCGTATGGCGCGGAATTTATGCTGGCACGTCGCGAAGGCAAATTGACCGGTAGTGTAGGCTATACGTGGTCGAAAACAATGCGCAAAATTGAAGGTGTAAATCTTGGCCGAACATTCCCGGCAAACTACGATCGCAGGCATGTCGTAAACGTTCAGGCTGCCTATGATCTCAGTCCTCAGTGGAGCTTTGGCGCAAACTTTACTTACAGCACCGGTCGACCCACCACAGTCCCAACGGCAAAGTTTGAATATCAGAACTACAACCCCGATGTTATCACGGAACGCAATGGCTACAGGCTTCCTGCTTACCATCGTCTCGACCTGTCGGCAACCTACAATCCCCGTCCTAAGAATGGAAGAAAGTGGCGTGGTCAATGGGTGTTGTCGATCTATAACGTCTATAACAGAGCAAATCCTTTTACCATATATACCCGGACGACAAAGAACGACGATGGTGACGTAGTCGGAGATGGACGCACAAAAGAAGCGCGCATGATTTATCTGTTCCCGATTCTTCCTTCGATTACCTACAACTTCAAATTCTGAAAAAATGAAACTGAACATATTTCTTCTTCTCGTCGTCACAGTGGCCTTATCAGCGTGCGAAAAAACAGTGATGCTCGATATTTCTCAAAGTCAGACGCGCGTGATCATCGAAGGGCTTGTTGCTAACGTTCCTGGTTATCAGTACGTGAAGGTTACCCGCTCGTCTGGTTTCTATGAAACAGGAGCGTCACCAAGGGTTCAAAATGCCTCTGTCACCGTTACCGACGACGCCGGAAACCGATATGATTTTATTCACAATCCTGGTGGTGATGCCGATTCAGTCGGATACTACAGACCAGCCATCCCATTTGTTGGCATTGTTGGTAGAAATTATCATCTCGAAGTGCTGGTCGATGAGCAGGTTTACGAAGCCAACGACATGTTGACCCCCGTAACAAAAATCGATTCGCTGACCTCGAGGATCAATGAAGATGAACGCGATGACCCGGATAAGGCAGGCAAATTTTACGAAGTGCTCATGTTTGCGAAGGAACCTCAGTCGACCACAGATTATTATCTGTTCAAATTCTATCGGAACGATTCACTCACGGTTTATACAGATACCGACATCTACTATGCCGACGATGAGTTGCTCGGTGAAAATATCGACGGCGTCCCTTCACCGGTATATTATGCGCCCGGCGATCGCGCAAGGGTTGAAATGTACAGCCTTTCACGAGACGCCTACGTATTTTACAACGATCTTCAGCGCCTGCTGACCAACGACGGCGGCCTTTTTGGACAACCTCCTTCAAATTCCAGAACGAATTTGTCGAACGGTGCTCTCGGATTCTTCCAGGCAAGTTCTGTAGACTTAAATGAACTTCTCGTAGAGCAGTAATCGATATCCTTAGCTGCGTTGGCTTTGTTAATCCAGCTGCTCACGGCGTATTTAAGGGAAAGAGACTTGGGATGTTTGCATTTCACCGGCCGGAAGCACATATTTCCAGTACCAATATGGACTGATGAAAGCGCTTCTGGCTGGTGTCATTTTTTGCTCGTTCTTTGTGGGTGCCGGCGCGCAGTCGGTTCTTGAGAACAACCCTACTTTTCTCAAATGGAACCAGATACAGACGCCGCATTTCCGGGTTCTGTTTCCCCAGGGCTTTGATCTTCAGGCACAACGGATGGCCAATACGCTTGAGCACATTCATGCGCCCGAAGCAAAAACGATCGGCGAAACACCAAGACGCATATCCGTAATTCTTCAGAATCAATCTTCACAATCAAACGGCTTTGTATCATATCTGCCTCGTCGTTCTGAGTTTTATACCATGCCGGCGCAGGACTACAATTTCATCGGCACGAATGACTGGCTGGACATGCTCGCCTCGCATGAGTACCGACACGTCGTTCAATACAAACAGGCAACGCGTGGGCTAAACAAAGTCATTTATTTCCTTTTTGGCGGAACAACGTTTGTGGGCATGTCGCACGTCGCTGCGCCGCAGTGGCTGTGGGAGGGAGATGCTGTAGCAACAGAAACAGCATTCACGCCTTCAGGTCGCGGAAAGATACCACGGTTCGATCTTGTATTCAGAACGAATCTTCTGGAAGGGCGTACATTCAACTATCACAAACAATATCTGCGCTCATACAAGCACAACATCCCTGACCACTATGTGCTGGGTTACCACATGGTGAGCTACCTGCGACGGAAGACGGGTGATCCTGAAATTTGGAACAAAGTCACCACCCGCGCATGGGGCATGCCGATCATGCCTTTCACGTTCTCGAATGCCTTGCATCGGGAAACAGGTCGTTATGTGACCGGAGTGTTTAACGACATGGCCACGGAACTCAAACATGAGTGGCAGGCTGAGATCGATAAACTTCAACTTACCTCATTCGAAACGATCTCAACCAAAAGAGGAAAAGCATATACTGATTTCAAATACCCGCAGCCATTAGACGATGGCACAGTGATCACCATGAAAGAGGGTATTGGCGATATCGATCAATTTGTACTGTTAAAGAATGGTACACAGGAAACCGTCTTTATTCCCGGTTATGTGAACGATGCGGGTATGTTGTCGGCCAACTCAGGAAGAATCGCGTGGGCCGAATTTGGATTTGATGTACGGTGGCTGGTGAAGAGTTTCTCACGCATCAAAGTACACGATCTGCAGACAGGTAAAACCTACATTGTAAATGATCCCCATGCCAGGGTAACAGCGCCTGCACTGTCGCCTGATGGAAAGTCGGTCGCGGCGATTCGTTCTACTAACGACTATCAGCATCAGTTGGTGATATTCGACGTAACCACAGGACGGGAGATTAAGGCTTATCCTAATCCATCCAACGATTTGCTTTCAATGCCCAGGTGGTCCACTGACGGAAGATCGGTCGTCTTTTTGAAGGGGCAATCCGGTGTCAAGACTGTTGAGATGGTAAACGTTGGTTCATCAACAACCCGCGAATTGATGCCGAAGAGCAATGAAAACATCGGCCATCCATATGTTAACGGAGAATGGCTGGTCATAGCTTCTCCGGTTTCCGGGATCGATAACATCTATGCCATACACTTACCAGATGGCTCACGCTATCAGGTGACCTCGAGCAAGTATGGCGCGTATAGCCCTGCCGTGTCATCTGATGGAAAATGGATCTATTACAATGAGCAGTCTCGCGATGGTTTAAATGTTGTGCGCACTGCATTCGATCCGTCGGGATGGAAACCATTCACGCAACCCACTGAAGACAATAACAGTCTTTCTCAGACACTGGTTAATCAGGAACACGGTGCCGGCTTTTGGTCGGGAATTCCTCAACAGAAATATCCCATCGTCCCTTATCATAAGATATCAGGCATTGTTAACCCATATACATGGGGACCTTATCTAAGTAATGATCTCGTACAGATCAACGCCGGTATCTTCTCGCGTGATCTGTTGAGCACCTTTGAGTTCAATGCAGGATATTTTTACGATCTCAATGAACACACCTCGGGATGGAAAGCAGGCTTGAGTTATCAGGGGCTCTATCCGATCATCGACCTGAGCGTTTCCTATGGAGATCGCGAGAACAAGAAAACCGATTTTGGAGCGGAAGCAGATTTCAAATGGAAAGAAACTACCGTAGAGGGAGGACTTCGTATACCACTGTTTCTCACAAGGTCAAGGTTTAATCGCAGCCTGACGATTGGTAATGCTGTTGGGTACACACACACCACCGATTTCAATAACACGGTTACGCGAAACAACGAGGTCATTTACAACGGTCCCCAGCGCGTGACTTTCGTTCGGGATACACTCGTTTACATGTATCAGGACCAACTCAACGACGGCAATCTTATCTACAACCGTTCCAATTTGTCGTTCACCAACTTATTGAAGCGCAGTCAGCGTGACTTCCTGTACCGGTTTGGCCAGACGCTGGATATCGAGTACCTGTCGACTCCGTTTGGTGGAGACTTCCAGGGGAATCTGTTTGCCGCGCGGGGCACACTTTACTTCCCCGGCTTTGCAAAGCATCATGTGTTTTACACCAGGCTTGCAATTCAGCACGCGCTTGAAAGCTTTGAGCCCAATACATATACCTTCCGTAACCGAATACCAAAGCCACGCGGGTTCAGCTATCCTGACGACGCCGACTTCACCACAGCTCAGATTAATTACGCGCTGCCCGTATGGTATCCCGACATCGCTCTGGGACCGATTCTGAACATTCAACGACTCAAGGCGAACGTCTTCTATGACTGGGGTAAAGGAAAGGGATATCAGTACTACTACGACATCAAGAACGGGTTTGTGTATCTCGCGTCAACGAACGCTACCTATCAATCAGTTGGGGTCGAAGCGACCGTGGATTTTAACATTTTCAGACTCTTGCCACGCGGTGAAGTGGGATTGCGATCAACCTACCGGTTCGAGAATGCCCTCAACACCAGCGGGATGGTTTTTGAGTTTTTTATCGGGAACATCGGCTTCTGACCGGCTTGAAATTCGGACTATTTAAGACTATTTTTGGCCTCTTAAAGTCTTAACAGCTTAGTTAAACAATACAGACCAATGGCAGAGATCATACGCATGCCGAAGATGAGCGATACCATGACCGAAGGAGTGGTCGCGAAATGGCATAAGAAGGTAGGTGATACAGTGAAGTCGGGAGAATTAATGGCCGAAATCGAAACGGATAAGGCGACGATGGACTATGAGTCTTTCAATACGGGAACCGTGCTCTATCTCGGAGTGCCTGAGGGTCAGGCCGTAAAGGTTAATGATGTGCTGGCCATTGTAGGAAACAAAGGTGAAGACTATTCAGCCTTGCTGGCGGGAGCTTCTAACGCAGCAGCAACAGGCGGGAAGGCAGAAGAGCCAAAGAAGACAGAAGCGCCCGCAGCTCAGGAGCCTAAAAAGGAAACAGCAGCGATCGATACCAGTGGCATCAAGGCTGAGGTCGTATTGATGCCTAAAATGAGCGATACCATGGTTGAAGGAGTGATCGCTGCCTGGCATAAGAAAGTTGGCGACAGCGTCAAGTCAGGAGAATTGTTGGCCGAAGTCGAAACAGATAAGGCTACGATGGAATACGAGTCTTATAATACTGGTACGCTGCTTTATATCGGCGCAGATGCTGGAAAGGCTGTAACTGTGAATGGCGTGCTCGCCGTCATTGGCGACAAGGATGCTGACTGGAAGACCTTGCTCCAGGCGCACGAGTCAAAAGGCTCAGGATCTGCACCTGCCAGCAAGACGGAAGAGAAGAAGGCAGAAGCCGCGCCGGTTGAGGCAGCAGCTTCGGCAGAGCATGGTTCGAATGGAAGAATCAAAGCTTCTCCGTTAGCAAAGAAGTTGGCGAAAGACAAGGGTTACGACATTGGCCAGATCGAAGGGTCGGGCGATTATGGTCGCATAACCAAGAAGGATGTAGAGAACTTTAAGCCTGGTGCAGCCGCGCCGGCAACGAAAAAGGAAGGCGCTGCGGCCCCGACTGTTGCGTTGCCTCAGGTCGTTGGTCAGGAGAGCTTCGAAGAAGTACCTGTTTCGCAGATGCGAAAGACTATCGCCCGAAGGTTGGCGGAAAGCAAATTCAGCGCGCCGCACTTCTATCTTACGATGGAGATCAACATGGACAAAGCCGTTGAAGCCCGCAAGAGCATCAATGAGATCAGTCCGGTGAAAATATCATTCAACGATATGGTGATCAAGGCTGTAGCCGCTGCGTTGCGCCAGCATCCTGACGTAAACGTAAGCTGGCTCGGCGACAAGATGCGCAAGAATCATCACGTTCACATTGGCGTAGCTGTTGCTGTAAAGGATGGCCTGCTCGTTCCTGTTGTTCGTTTCGCGGATAACAAGTCTTTGTCACACATCGCGCAGGAAGTGAAAGTACTGGCGCAAAAAGCACACGACAAGAAACTCCAGCCATCTGACTGGGAGGGAAGCACGTTCACGATTTCCAACCTGGGTATGTTCGGCATCGAAGAGTTCACAGCGATCATCAATCCCCCAGATGCGTGTATCCTAGCCGTTGGTGGCATCAAGGAAACCGCGATTGTGAAGAATGGCCAGCTCGTCGTGGGTAATATCATGAAAGTCACGATGTCGTGCGACCACAGAGCCGTGGACGGTGCCGTGGGTTCCGCTTTCCTCAAGACACTTAAGGGCCTTCTCGAAGATCCCGTCAGAATTTTGATCTGATCATCGGGAACCGTTCCGATGAACGAATAATAGCACACTCGCCGATCAAACGGCAAAGGGTGCGCATGAATCGAAATCCATTTAAACGCTTAGCTGGCCTCAACCAAGCAGCGTGTAAATGGATTTCATGTTTAGTGCGAAACACAATTTTGTTAACGACCAGGGTATACTCAATTTCAAAATGGAAAAGATTCACGCAACAACCATACTCGCTGTTTTACACAACGGACAGCTCGCAATCGGAGGAGACGGACAGGCCACCATGGGCAACTACGTGGCTAAAAGCAATGTGCGAAAGATCAGGAAGCTTGCTGATGGAAAGATTCTCGCGGGATTCGCCGGATCAACAGCAGACGCATTTACCCTGATCGAAAGATTCGAAGAAAAACTAAACAGTTACGGCGGAAATATGAAGCGTGCAGCCATCGAGTTGGCAAAGGACTGGAGGATGGATCGATTCCTTCGTCGTCTGGAAGCAATGATGATAACAGCTAGCAAAGACGAGATTCTGATTCTGTCTGGAACGGGCGATGTTCTCGAACCGGATCATCAGGTTGCCGCAATTGGATCAGGCGCCATGTATGCTCAATCGGCAGCACTGGCATTAAAGAAGCATGCCACTCATCTGACGGCAGAAGAAATTGTAAGAGAAAGCTTGAATATTGCGGCAGACATCTGCATCTACACCAATCACAATCTGGTGATCGAAAAACTGTAGCCTTAGCGTTGCAGTATGCCCATCTCACTATGCCTCTGTGGCCTTTTCCACATCCACTGTTTCCGTTGGAGGACTGGACTCTACTGGTTGATCCTCAAGTAGAATCACCAATGGTTTCAGGCGTTCATTATGCGACAATAGAATCTTGATGACACCGATCGCCGGAACAGCCAGGATCATTCCTGGAATGCCAAGGATCTTTCCTCCGATCAGCAAAGCAATGATGGCCGCGAGCGCATTGATACTCACCTTCGAACCGGTGATTCGGGGAGTAATAAAATTACCCTCCAGAAACTGAACAACCAGAAATACAATTACAACGCCTACAGCATACCAGGCGCTATCTTTAGTAATCAATGCCATGACGATAGGAAACATAGCGCCAATAATGATGCCTACATAGGGAATGATGGTGAGCGCACCCGACAAGATGCCGAAGAAGATTGCGTGATCAATTCCCAATGCTAAAAGTCCAACGCAGTTTAGCGCCGCGATAATAAGAGTCACTAAAGTGAGCCCTGATATATACCCCTGAACCACGCGCTCCACATCCCGGTGCCATCCGAGCTCCTCATATCGCGGTGATAACGAAATGAAGAACTGTTTGAACTTGTCGCGATAGATCAGGAACAGGAAGATGTAGATAGGGATCTGAATGGCCGTGGAGATTGCATTCGTCGTGGTGAGTAATACGTCGCCCAGGTAGAAGCTCACCGTGCGCATAAATTCACCGAGTAGTTTCTTCTGTTCGACGGTGCTGATTCCAAAGTCGCTGAGCAATACGCTGCTGAGCTTGTCAAGGGAGCTTTCAAATCGTGCCTGAAGATTCGGGAGGTCGTTGATAAGCGACACCACCTGGTTTACCACGAGCCACATCGCGAGTCCCATAAGAATTACCGTGGCAAACAAAACGATAGTGATCGACAGCGCAGTGCCGATCTTTCGTTTCTCCATCCGCTTGATCGCCGGCAGCATAACGACAGAGAGGAACCCTGCGAAGGCCATGGGTACAACAATATCCGCCGCCAGGATGGTAGCAGTAATTAGAAGACCAATTACAACGAGCAGTTTGTAGAGGTAGTCCAGCCGGTCGGCCGGTTGTTCAGCATTCATGATCGAATGTACGCATTCTGTATTGCCTGTAAAATCAGCGCCGCGGATTCTTTGATTTCATCATTTGTAATCGTCAGTGGCGGCGCTATGCGAAACGAATATGGGTGGGAGAGGAACCAGTAACAGATGACGCCTAGTTTCTTGCCTTCTTCAACAATGCGCGAAACAAGATCAGCCGACTCAAAATCTATCGCGAACATCAGTCCTATACGTCGGATCTCCCTGATAGCGCTATGGACAAGCAGGCTCTCAAAGTATTTACCTTTTTGCTCCACCTGCTCGAGCAATCCCTCGTTCTCGATCACTTCAAGCGTAGCGAGCGCGGAGGCACAGCATACTGGATTACCTCCGAAGGTTGTGATATGACCCAGCATCGGATCATGGGTAAAGTCGTTCATGACTTGCCTGTTGGCAACGAAGCATCCGATGGGAAGCCCACCACCAAATGCCTTGGCAACGGTAAGGATATCAGGTGAAATATCGAACTGCTCGAATGCGAATAGCGTACCTGTCCGTCCCATGCCGCATTGGATCTCATCGAGAATAAGCATCGCCCCCGTTTCATCACACCGCTTCCGTAACAACTTCATATACTGCCTCGTCGGAACTCGTACTCCCGCGTCGCCCTGGATTGTCTCGACGATTACGCACGCCGTGCGATCGGTAATATGACGAAGATCCTCTTCAACATTAAAATTGATGAACGAAACGTCGGGGAGTAGCGGTCTGAACGCCTGCTTCTTTACTTCATTCCCCGATACGCTCATTGACCCGTGGGTGCTGCCGTGATACGACTTTCTGAAGGACACCATGTTAGTTCTTCCAGTATGGCGTTTTGCCAGCTTCAGAGCGCCTTCATTGGCCTCCGTCCCGGAGTTTACAAAGTAGCAGCAGTTGAGAGAGGCCGGCAATTTGGAGATCAGCTTTCGCGCGAGCAGGTTCGGCGTTGATTGGATAAACTCACCGTATACCATAACATGGAGATGGCGATCCAATTGCTGCCTGATCGCCTCCATCACGTGAGAATGTCGGTGACCGATGCTGGTCACGCCAATGCCTGAGATTAGATCAGTGTAGCGCTTGCCCTCAGGACTATAGAGGTACAATCCCTCGGCCCGTTCAACGCTGATTAGATAGGGGGAGTCGGTAGTTTGAGCGAGGTAGGTGAGAAAGCTCTCGGCAGTTAAGTCCATACCGTAAAGCTAAAAAAAATGTCCCGCCGTGGGCGGGACTAAGACTAACCAGGTTGTGCTGCTCGTCAACGTCTGCCGGCCCTTCCGGCTAACGTTGACTTGCAGCATGGGGGGAACCCCGATGTTAGGTCGGGATTCGAGTTCAGTAAAAACTATGTCGAACCTTGAAAGTATTACGCGTTAACAAAGACAGATACCAGCATGCCCACCACGATAGTCGACACGAGTACCAACAATTGACGGAGACGTGCCGAGGTCTTGGAGTTTGATGTAGTTGCTCTTGGATAAGTCATAAAAGTCGCAGTTGCTATGAAACAAAAATCGTCAATGGAAGGACCTCCCTTCCACCGAAACTAAAGCCAAATCATACGCTGGTAGCAAAGAAGTGTGGATGCTTCTTCAGCTCCGTTTTTATTCAAAATGGGAAGGATGCCAAAAAATCTAAGGCTTAACCTTCCTATCAAAATTCTCTACGAGTGTGATGAAATCCCTGATGAGATCATTAGGAACCGTCACAGACAGATGATACTGTTTAAAAAACCACTGTCCATTTTCTTTCGCCAATACTCCTGAACCCCGGCACACGCCCATCCATGTTGTAAGAAGTTCTGAAAACCATGCACTTTTTCCATCTGACGTTACATGAAGGTCACGGTCGTAAGGCTTAAAGTCCCAGGCTTTTCCCTTGTCAAAATATGGCCTGGCAAAAGTCATGAACTGTTCTTTTGTCCAGCGTTCCGTCTTATCGGTGCCAATGTAGACGCAGTCCTGAGACATCGATCCAAAGAATACATCGGCCTTCGCCTCTGCAGCTGCCTTGTGCCAGTTGTCAATAAATGCGTGAATATCTGAGTGTTGCTGCGCAACGCATGCGGTACCCGCTGAGATGATCAGGAGTAAAAATGTACAAATGATGCAAAAAAAGCGGTGCAACATCAATAGTTCACTTGTATTGACTTTGGGGTATTACTTTCAATACAAGTCACTAATATGATGATTTTCAGTAATTAAACCTCATACAGGTTAAGAAAATCTATAACTTCTTGTCTGACGTTTCTTGTTGTGCCTTCATCAAACGTCTCTGTCGCGATCGACTTGAATAGTTCGGCAACAATGCCCGCCTTGAATCCGAGTTTGCCCGCATAGATCGTAGCTACCTCTAGCTCAATATCTTCCACTACTTCATCCAGGTAAATCATATAGACCAGGTGATAGATCGCTTCAAGTTTGTCAACCTTGTCACCAATGCTCGTAAAGCTTAGGTGTGAAATGTCGACGTCCGCGTTCTTGAGATCCTCAGGCGTGAGCTTTAACTGAAAGCCCCACTTGAGCAGGCACCGGAGAAAGCGGCTTTCAATAACGTCGCCTCCAAGAAAGAGGGCAAGTATGTTGAAGTAGCTCTTCTGAACCGACTTGATCTGATCATCTTTCAATGCTGCCATGGTTGCTGGTTAAATGGTTCTTTGTCAATGTTTAACATGGCCCTGAGAGCGTGATCCCAAAGGGCAGGTAAAAGTAGTGGTTTACCACGAGTTAATGCGTGACGATCGTCATCATAGGGGCAGATGAAACTACGGATAGGTTGCGATTTCGGCCGCTGTGCATTCCGGTTCGATAAATGACGGGGCAATACTTCGGTCTCACCGTTTGCGCTCAATCGGGAAAGCGAGAGAAGAAGAAAAAAAGTGGAACTGGGTGAAGCGAGCCGAATGAACAGGTTTGTTCTCTCTAATTAACATTCAAGCCGTCGCACCGGCGTTATAAACAAAACTCCCGCTCCAGCGCTTCCAGATCCTTCGCGCCTAGCCTTCTCGCCCTGGCCAGATCACGACACACGGTATCCATTTTGCGCCTCCGCGCATTTGCCAACGCTCTCAGTCTGTAGGTGTCGGCCGCATCCGGGCGGATCTTCACCGCATCATCGCAGTCCTTCACTGCCTCGTCGAATTTGCTCAATAGTATGTTGCAGCGGGCGCTGCCATGCAGCACATCAAAATACAGTTCCGCAACGCCGGTCGGATTCATAAAGTTGACAAATGAAATCCCGTATTGCTCCTGGATCCTCCTTTGATGTAGTGATTTTCCGATTTCAAAATAATGCATTGCCTCATTGATATTCTGGATCTTATCAAGATTCATTAAAGCAATACTATAAACCAGTTCCGGGCTCTCAGGATACTGATTGTGGAGCTCTTTCATCGCCGCGAGCGACTGCTCATACTTACCCAGGTAGTATTCGGTCATGGCGATCCGCCTGAGTGTTTCAACGGAAGCAGGCTCTTCATTCCGTGCAAGTGTAGTATAGAGTAAGGATGCTTTGTCGTATTCCTTTGCGTCGAATCGCACGTTGGCCAGGTCGCGCAAAGCGTGCTCGAGACTATCGCACATGGCACGGAGCCGGTACTCCAATGGCGACTCTTCAGTCAGCCTCCGTACGGTATTAAAGGCATCGTCGAAGTTCCCGGAAGCAAACAGGCTGCTCGCGTGTTCGAGCTCTTTCGTCTCCGCCCGGTAGGCCTGGAGTTGACGATGTTCAACGACATAATGGATGGTGCTCATAAGGGCGAACCCGATACCCGCCAGGGCGACGAACACCAACAGTGACAATGCCTGCATCCGGAAATATTGACGGTCCACCTGATAGTAGGGCCGCGCGGGAACTGGCCGGCGAAGATTTCGTCTTGGTCTCTCGTAGTCGTAGTCGACAGGTATTGTAAACTGAGGAAAGAGCAGGCCATCGTATCGTGACCGCTTGATGGGATCAGACAGCGTCTGGTACGCCTCATTCACCATCTTAAAAGTCTCTTCGGCTTCCGGATTACCAGGATTGTGATCCGGGTGGTAGGCCATGGCCAGCTTTTTGTATGCGGCCCTAACAGTAGCAGCATCAGCTCGTGGATCGATCCCTAATATGGAGTAATACGTGCTCACGGTTCCGGATAGCCAATGGGTGAACGATGCTGTCGAGGTGCGTCAGTTTTGATGATAGAACAACGCGCAATTCGGGGTGGCAGTATATTCCTAAGATCAAGCCGGACAGACCTCTTTACACTAAGATAAAACTAAAAAAGGCTGTCCCGATTTTCGGAACAGCCTTTTTGTTAACTACTTATGGTTCAGATGACTATATCGTCGATCCGAAAGCCTTATTTCAATTTAGACAGGGCACTCACGAGGTCAACCAGCTTGTTGGAGTAGCCCCACTCGTTGTCGTACCATGATACCACTTTCACGAACTTGTCGCTAAGCGCGATGCCTGCTTTAGCATCGAATATTGAAGTGCGAGCATCACCAAGGAAGTCAGTTGATACAACATCATCTTCAGTATATCCGAGGATACCTTTCAATTCACCCTCTGAAGCATCCTTCATGGCCTTCTTGATTTCCTCATACGTCGCTGCTTTCTCAAGGCGAACAGTAAGGTCAACCACTGATACGTCGGCAACAGGTACGCGGAAAGACATACCCGTAAGCTTGCCCTTCAGTTCAGGGATAACAAGTGATACTGCCTTTGCTGCGCCGGTTGAAGAAGGAATGATATTCTGATATGCACCGCGGCCACCTCTCCAGTCTTTCATCGATGGACTGTCAACAGTCTTTTGAGTAGCTGTTACAGCGTGAATGGTGCTCATGAGGCCTTCAGCGATTCCAAACTTATCATGAAGAACTTTCGCGATAGGAGCGAGGCAGTTCGTAGTACATGACGCATTGGATACAATCGTATGCTGCGCTGTGAGTTTCTTGTCGTTAACACCGATTACGAAAGTAGGTGTGTCGTCTTTAGCAGGCGCAGAGAACACGACCTTCTTTGCACCGGCCGTGATGTGCTTCTGTCCATCAGCCTGTGTAAGAAAGAGGCCGGTAGATTCGATGACGATTTCGGCTCCCACTTCGTTCCACTTCAGGTTTGCGGGATCTTTTTCTGCGGTTACACGGATTTTCTTTCCGTTTACGATAAGGGCGCCTGGTTCAGCAGAAACCGTTCCGTCGAATCTGCCGTGAGTAGAGTCGTACTTGAGCATGTAGGCCATGTATTCGGGATCAACTAAATCGTTGATGCCGACAATTTCAATGTCCTTACGGCCGATAGCCGCTCTGAACGCAAGTCGTCCAATGCGTCCGAAACCGTTAATTCCTACTTTCGTCATTGTGATGTCTGGTTAAATTTTTAAAGAGATGCCAAAAATAACAGCCTAGAGGCTAAAACCAACGAAATTGCGAGGGTGATTCGCAAAATTTTACTGCACAGGTTTGCAAATAATTTGCAATTAATCGGGCGCGATCTATATTTGCGTCCTCGTTTTGAAGATGCCCACTGGGAAGCCAAAAACGGGAGGTCAAAAGTTGTGTTTTAGGTCAGAAAAGACGGTCCGTTCGTCTAGGGGTTAGGACACCAGATTTTCATTCTGGTAACACGGGTTCGATTCCCGTACGGACTACAACTATTTGTTGATTGGGTTATTTGTTGATCTGTCGATTTGGAAGCCAGATCCCAATTGAGCAAGAAATTGAAGGCACCGAGGAGGTGCCTTTTTTATTTTGAGACCTTTCGTTCAAATGGTGCATTGACCAGTTCCTTACTCCAAGCACGTCAATGTGATCAGCTCATCAATCATCACTTTTTTTTGCTATCATCGTTGACTATGACGTTGATCACAAAAGCATTCTATTGGATCCTTCTCTTTACTTTAATCTGCTTCAACAGTTGGAGTCAGAGATTATCCAGGCCTAACATCGTCCTCATTTACACCGACGACGTCGGCTACGGTGACATCAGTGCTAACGGAGCAACGGCGATCACAACTCCTAACATCGACCGGCTGGCGAAAAGTGGCGTGCGATTCACGCAGGCATACGCCACCTCCGCGACCTGCACGCCTTCCCGATATTCATTGCTCACGGGAACCTACGCGTGGAGGAAAAGAGGGACCGGCATTGCGCCAGGTGATGCCGCCTTATTGATACCAACGAACAAAAGCACCCTTCCTTCCATGCTGCAACGGGCGGGGTATACTACGGGCGTTGTGGGCAAATGGCATCTCGGACTCGGACCTCAGGGCGGACCCGACTGGAATGGCGATATCAATCCAGGCCCGTTGGAAATCGGATTTAATTATTCCTTCCTCATTCCTGCTACCGGCGACAGGGTCCCATGTGTTTACGTTGAAAACCACCGGGTGGTAGGATTGGATCAGAACGACCCCATAAAGGTCAGCTATGGTGCCCCGGTAAACGATCGTGATGTAACAGGCAAATCAAATCCGGAATTGTTAAAGATGAGGTTCTCTCACGGTCACGATCAAACTATTGTTAATGGAGTAAGCCGTATCGGATACATGACCGGTGGAAAGTCAGCCTTGTGGGTAGACGAAGACATGGCTGATGTGATCACCAGCAAAGCAATTGACTTCATCGAACTTAATAAGTCGCATAGTTTTTTTCTCTACTTCTCCACCCACGACATTCACGTTCCGCGAATGCCCAACCAGAGATTCGTTGGGAAGAGCGGAATGGGACCGAGAGGTGACGCGATCCTGCAATTGGATAACAGCGTTGGCCAGATTCTGGACGCCCTTGAAAAAAATCACTTAACGGAGAACACGCTTGTCATTTTTACTTCGGATAACGGCCCTGTTATCGATGATGGTTATATCGACAATGCCGTAGAAAAATTGGAGAATCACAAAGCTGCTGGTCCAATGCGGGGTGGAAAGTACAGTGCCTTTGAGGGCGGAACACGCGTACCCTTTATCATATCATGGAAAGGTACCGTGGATGCGGGCAAAGTGTCAGATGCTCTGTTTAGTCAGATCGACTTATACGCATCTTTTGCCGCACTCACACAGCAAAAGATTGATGCTGATGATTCTCTCGACAGCAAAAACTATATCAATACGTTGCTTAATAAAAAGCCCGAGGCGAGAGATTATGTGGTACAGCAATCGTTGAATTCTACGCTTAGCCTGATCGTTGGAAACTGGAAATACATCGAGCCGTCTGCCGGACCCGCCGTCAATGTGTACACCAATACTGAGTTGGGAAATAATCCACAGCCGCAGTTATACAATCTGAAAGACGACATCGGTGAGAGGAACAATCTGGCGGAAAAGATGAAGGATCAGGTGAACAGGATGAAGAACAGGTTAGATGATATTAGAAGAGGGACAAATTAATCGATTTAGTTCCAATACCCGATAGCGGGGGCGAAAGACTACCGCCTTCAGCGGTATTGATGCCCGAACTGGTGGAGGCTAAATTGCCTGTATGGCAATCTTCGCTTTCAGGTCTCAGTCGATGTCCGTTGCCCTTTGCTGCCTGACGGGTTGCCTCGACCCTTATGCACATCCAGGCATTCAGGCCGATCAGAACTTGCTCGTGGTTGAAGGATTCATCAATACCTCTGATCGATCTGCCAATGTCAGGTTGACTTCAACTCTTTCATTGGATGCCATGTCGCTACCCGAAACTATCGACGACGCGCAGGTCATGGTTGAGCGAGATGATGGTGTTAACGTTACCCTGCAAAGCGCTGGCAATGGAAAGTACGAGGTGTCGTCAATTAACTGGAACCTGGATGCACAATACCGGCTTAGTATTACACGGAGTTCGAGTTATAGATATCTGTCTGAATTTATAACGTTGACCCGATCACCTGACATCGACAGTATCACCTTTAGCGAGGGTAAAGACGCGATCAATCTCTATGTCAACACGCATGATCCATCACGTAACGCCCGCTACTTTAGTTGGGACTTCGAGGAGACGTGGGAGCATACTTCATCGTTTGTCTCATTCTACAAGTTGATCAACGGTGAGGCGATTGAAAGAACAATTGACGAACGGATTTACATCTGCTGGAGCAGTTCACCGTCAACCAGCATTCTGATATATAATACGTTGAAACTGTCGGAAGACGTTGTTTCAAATTTTCTGCTCACGTCAGTACCCGCAGGCTCAGAGGAACTTTCAAGGCGATATAGTATCAATGTGAAACAAAGAACCCTCACAGAAGCTGAGTACGAATTCTGGTCGCAGCTGAAAGAAACCACGGAAGAACTCGGCGGATTGTTCGATCCGCTGCCCTATGCCGTAGTCGGAAATATCCATGGCATTAACAGTGACAATCCTGTGCTCGGATACTTTGGTGGAGGTGAAGTAAAAGAGAAAAGGATATTTGTTGGCTTGAATGACCTTCCGAGAAACATCGCGAATCAAACCATGCGAGCGCCTTGTCTCCCGGATGAAATTCAGTCGGTTGCTGTTTCTAATCTGCGAGCAATGTCTCCCGCTACAACGATTCTGCTGGATCCGATAGATGTGCCGGGTGTTGGCATAGTGGGTTACCATTTTTCTCAGCCGAGCTGCGCGGACTGTCGCACGCAGGGAGGAACAACGTCAATGCCTGACTTCTGGTGAGGATTCACCAGCATTCTTGAGGTGACGACTCTTCTTCAGTAACCGTTAGTGAAATCATATGTGCCGTTTCTTTTGCCTCTTTTTAAATCTTCAAAAGATTTGTTCGTCAGGTTTCGCAGCGAGACGCCGTCATGCTGGTTGCCAACGTATGCCATAGACGAATCAGCCCGATACATCTAAATTGGCACACACAAACACGTTGACCCAATGTATCTCCCCGGCGATGCACCCGTTCGAAATTCATCAGGAATTACGATTATCTGGCGAAGCGTTCTGCGAATACTCCGGTGGTAATATAGCTTTACAGGAATTTCAGTAATTTTTGCCTCTCTATGTAGCTATGGAACATGATCGTCGACATCAATGCCTGATTTATGGGGCGCGCCCTCTCTTAAGCTCCCCATGCTCGCTGTGATCATTCAGCGCGTGCTGGCAGATGGTTATCGGATCCTTTATCTCAACAGCGCCCCTATGGTCGCGGGATTGCGTTCAACACTCGCTGCCAGTGGGGTTGATGTGCAGACAGAAATAACAATGGGACGGCTGTTGATGTCTTCCGATCCGGTTTCTTCAGGAAAAGATTTCGATGTGGAGGGAATGCTGCAAAAGCTCGAAAACTCTCTTGACGAGGCGATAGTCGATGGTTATAAGGGATTGTGGGCCTCGGGCGACATGACGTGGGAATTCGGAGCGGGAAAGAATTTTTCCAGATTGCTGGAATATGAGCTTGGCCTCGAACAATTGTTCAGAAAAAGGAGCGAGCTGTGTGGTATTTGCCAGTATCACATGGACACACTGCCTAACGAAGTGCTGCACCAAAGCCTTCTCGTTCATCCCGAATTGGTGGTCAGCGACACGCTCACCCGTATCAATCCGCTTTATTTGAAATCGTCGTGGCCTGCGGATATCAAAACCAGTCAGGAACTGGATGAGTTGATCATCACACTGAGCAAAGCGTAACGGCAACGGTATCAATGCTTCGGGTAGCCATACCGTGACCCACGATGCATTGACACCGTCGCCCCGTTAGGGCATCACTTCACCACTTCACTTACCAGAATTATTGGAGCAACATCTGTATAATTAGCGAAGTCTGCTCTTATCGCATCTCTGTTTGGTGCAATTGCGGCCTGATATTCACTAAGATTCTTGATATAGAAAGTTCCGATTGCCATATAGGGGAGCGGCTGGTTGGGAATTCCGCTGGCCACGCCTTTTTC
Organism: Chryseolinea sp.; assembly: GCA_049840655.1. Taxonomy (GTDB): domain Bacteria; phylum Bacteroidota; class Bacteroidia; order Cytophagales; family Cyclobacteriaceae; genus Chryseolinea. The sequence goes on along the minus strand of JASGJX010000022.1, from coordinate 72,667 downwards.
AATTGTGTACTTCACAAGATTTGATCCGAGGTACCCAGCCACCATTGGCATGTGTTTGCTCTCATAATACTCCATGTTGAAGGTCTTACCTTCTGAAAATGGATACATGACGGATACTTTAATCAATCCTTTTTCGGCAACCTGGGAGTCGCCCTTTTTGCCTTTACGCGATTGTTTTTCCTGAGCTAACACAGCGAAACATGTTGTCATCAGTAATAATGATAATAAGAGTCTGAATTTCATGGTCTTTGTTGAGTTTGATACAGCAAGATTTTCGTTCGATTTGTCAAATCCAAATATCGGAACAGGTCTTATGTACACTGGAACGAGTTTTATGTACCGTGGAATAAGGCTTATGTACGCGAAAGTTCAGTCGTCCACTTCGACGCCGGGGAGATGAGGAGCTTTGCGCTAACGATCTAGCCATTGTTTAAACACCGGAGCCTTTTCCTTGCTGATCAGGATCTCGTGATCATCATGATTTTTTACTACGACTTTCAGCTTGCCGTTGAAGTGATTGTGAATAGACTCGAGGCTGTTGATGTTCACGATATATTGGCGATTCGCCCGAAAGAACTGATCTGGATCCAATTGCTCCTCCAGCTCTTCAAGCGTCTGACCGGCTAGCTGCATACTGCCATTCTGCAGGACGAGATGTGTGTTCTTCGCTTCGGAGTATATAAAGGCAATATCTGAGACGTTCACGGTCTTGAAGCCATCTTTATAAGGAAATAAGAACCGTGTGCGATATTTGACATCCTTGCGTTTGATGTAAGACAGCAGTTCGGAAACATAAGGATCTGCGGAAGCACTGACTTGCAGGCTCTTTGCTTTCTCTATGGCGTTCACCAGTTCCTCCCTCTCAACGGGCTTTAGGAGATAGTCGACGCTGTTAACCTTGAAAGCCTGAATAGCATATTCATCGTACGCGGTCGTAAAGATCACACTACTGTTAACCTTCGCACGGCTAAAGATGTCGAAGCTAAGACCATCCGCCAGTCGGATGTCCATTAAGGCAATAGCGGGATGAGGATTGCTGTTAAACCAGGACACCGCTTCAGATACAGTGTGAATGGTTGCTACTACCTGATAGCGGGTGTCAATCTCCTCCACCATGCGCTTAAGCCTGATGGCATTGGGCTTTTCATCTTCTATGATTATAAATGTCATAGCGTGTTTGTTCAATCAGCCAGTGGGAGCGAAACGGAAAACTCATGGTCATCCTGCGATATCAAAGGTTCGCTTCCGAAGACGATCCGATAGCGCGCCTTTATGTTTTCCAGACCTACTTTCGACGACGTGAGCGCCGCATTGGGCAAACGCTGAAGTGTATTCGATACGAAGAGCTTTCCATCCCTTATGAAGATAGAGATTTTCAGGGGAAGTGCTTCCGAGGCAATATTGTGCTTGATAGCGTTCTCGATGAGCAACTGGAGTGTAATGGGAGGGATAAGCTTTTGAAGGTATTCTTCAGGGATATTAATGCGAATATCAACATTCTCCGAGTGCCTGATCTTGATGAGATAAATATAAGACTGAATGAACTTAAGCTCCTTCTGCAGCGTGACGGTGTCACTGTGAATATTCATGATCATATATCGATATACGCGTGCGAGATGCTCGATGAATGATTGTGCGAGATCTCTGTCGTCTGATATCAATCCCGATAACGTACTGAGGTTATTGAACATGAAGTGAGGATCAAGCTGAAGCTTGAGTGACTGCAACTCGGCCTGCATGGCGATCTGTTTTAGTTGTGCAGCCTGCAGTCGTAAAGCATCCCGTTCTACCCTAAAGTTTCGTGCGCCAAGCATAAAGCTTATAACGATAGAAAGCATAATGGATGAAAACGTATATCGCCACATATTCACCTGCTGTTCGGTGTTCAATTCTTGTGATCGCAGCACATCGAAAATGTTGATCTGATAAAATACCAGTGCCATCAAAAAGGAGAACACCGACGACCAGATAAAAGCGAGCATCAGCTGAGCAATGAACTGAACGATTACCCTTTGTAATGGCTTGTCTGACCAGGCCAGGCGTTGATTCAGTACACGACTGATCCTTAAACTTCCAATTAATATAACGGTGCAAAAAGCGGCGGTTCCCAACAATTGAACGGCGATGTCATAGACGGTACTCCGATGCCATAAGCTCACAAACGGATTCACGAGGAAAGCGAGCGTGTAATACATGATCATAGCGATCGGCACGGCCAGTGCCATGGGGTGCTTAGTAATAAATGCCTGCAACTTATTGGGTTGTGTAGTCATCTTATTAATATTCTTCGCTCTCACGCTATTCTCCGCACTCTTCCGCTTTGCAATTAAGCACTAAGAAATCGTTTGAAACAAGCCTTTAAAATACGCGTCGATTTCCATTCCGCTTTTCTTGAGCTTTAATTCTTTTTGACTCGTCACCTCCAAAGTTCATCGAATTCCGGTTCACAGCAGGCGAATAACGAACTCAACAATCGAATACTGAACCTGAAGCTTCCTGATTGATGCCCGAAGCCTCGTATTCGCATTATTTTACCATTGCTCATCGATCGCTTACACAGCTAAACTTCAGGTGCCTCATTTTCCAGTTCAGATGTGACTTTGTCAGCCTCGGTCCGGTAACACCCTTTTATCGCCTCCATACACCCGAACTTTGACGTATAACCAGCGAGTTTGGCAAAACCAATTGAATAACTCTGGAAGCTAATATGAAATCAAGTAAGAAAACTTTTATGGCTGTCTTGTTGTCGTTCTGCAGCGCAACAATCGCGATGGCTCAGACAAAGCCTGCGACGCTGAACGATTTGCTGAAGGTGGCGATAGCTGAAAATCCTTCCATACAGGTAAGCCTGCTGGAAGAAGAGAATGTTGAGCAGCAAATCGCAGAGACACGCGCCAAGACATTGCCCCAAATCAATGGGTCTGGTAATGCAACAAACAACTACAAACGACAGGTGCTGGTACTTCCTGGTGGTCTGGGTGGTGGCAGCAGTGACTCACCAACCAAGATCACAGCCGGCACTATGTATGGATCAGCCGTTGCCGTCGATGCTTCACAACCGGTTTTTGATATGGCGGCGTTCACAGGCTTGAAGGCGTCAAGAGCGGGTCGCGAATACGCGACATTGAATACGAAGCAGTCAAAGGAAGAGGTGATACATGCTGTATCTGCACATTATTATGAAGTTCTGAGCAGTATGGAAGAAGTAAGACTTCAGCAACAATCTGCTGCAATACTCGAACAATTAATAGCAGCGTCTGAGGGGCAATATAAAAGTGGATTGCTTAAAAAGGTCGACCTCGATCGCATGCACGTTAACCTGATTAACACACGCTCAAGACTTACGCAGGCAGAAAATGATGTTGCCTTGAAAATGAACAAGCTCAAAGTGATCATGGGCATTCCACTGGCGACGGAGCTTAAGCTTGACACCATTGCCATCGATGACGTGAGGATCCCAACGCTGGATGATTCCAACGCGAATCAAGTCGGATCACGTACGGAATTGCAGTCACTCGATGCGCAGATACGGTTGAGCACGTTGCAGCGCAATGCGATTCGCGCGGAGAACTATCCAAAGCTGAATCTCTATTTCAACTACAGCTACAACGTAATGGGAAATACAATGGGTGATGTGTTGACTGGCCAGACTCCTGCGATCACTTATGGTATGGGCAGTTGGGGCCTTCGCTTGCAGGTGCCGATCTTCAGTGGCCTTTCCAGACACTCGCGTGCTGCGCAAAGCGATATCAAAATCAGACAACTGCACAAACAGCGCGCGGCAAAGGAACTCGAACTGGATGCTGCGTTGGAAAGTGCCAACATTCAAATGCGCAATACGCTCACTACGATTCGCGCTCAGCAGGAGAACGTGCGGTTGTCGGAACAGGTCTATAATGCGAACCGCGCAAATTATAACCTCGGGCTAAGCTCACTTACCGACTTGCTTGACTCACAAACAGCATTTCTTGAGGCGCGCAATATCTACGTCAAAAGCATGCTGAACTATAAGCTGGCAGAACTCGAAACGATGCGAGCCAGCGGCACATTGATGCAGATGATTCAATAACGAAAGCAGATTAAACACTCAAAGGATACAATCATGAAAAGGATAATAATATATGCAAGTGCCATCGCAGCATCACTGGCATTGATCGCGTGGAAACTAAACGCCAATCAGCGCGACAATGCTGCGCGTACGGCAATTGTAAAAGAAAGCATGTCGGGCGCGGTTCCGGTAACCGTCGATACGGTTGAGCACCAACCGCTCAATGCCGGCTTCAAAGAGAATGGCAAGTTTGAGGCTATTAATCAGATCGAGCTTACCTCCGAAACATCAGGACGCGTGAAGGAACTCTATGTGAAGGAGGGAAGTGCCGTTAAGGCTGGTCAGCCTTTGGCCAGGATAGATAATGAGATCCTCAGTGCCGACCGGGTGGCCGCACAGGCACGACTTGACCAGGCAAAACAAAACCTTCAGCGATACGAGCAGGCGCTCCAAAGCGGTGGCGTAACTCAGAAGCAGGTTGACGACGCAAGACTTCAACTTGAAACTGAACAGGCACACTTTGTACAGGCAAGTAAAAATCTCAGTAACGCCGTAGTGAAGGCTCCCGTGAGTGGTATTATCAACGCACGTTTTGTAGAGATAGGTTCTTACCTGGCGCCGGGCAATAAGATCTTCGAAATAGTAGACGACAAAAAATTAAAGCTTACAGTCAGTGTAACCGAGTACCAGGTGGTACAGATCAAAACTGGAGATAAAGTTTCTGTCAGTGCCTCAGTGTACCCGGAAGTGAGTTACGAGGGCGTCGTGACATTCGTCTCAGCAAAAGGTGATGCATCACTTAATTATCCCTTGGAGATAGAAATCAAAAATATAGCTGGCAAGGAATTGAAGGCTGGGATGTATGGATCTGCTCAGTTCGATGGTGTTGGTGAGGCTTCGGCACTGCTGATACCACGCAGCGCATTTCAGGGTGGCGTGAGCAGCAACAAGATATTTGTCAATGATGGCGGAAAAGCCAAAACGCGCAACGTCGTGGCTGGCCGCATACACGGAAGCTCTGTCGAGATCAGGGACGGACTGAAGCCTGGCGATCAGGTGATCACTTCAGGACAGATCAACCTGATCGATGGAACACCAATCGCCATCATTCAATAGGATTGGTTCCGAATCAAAATCTGCATAAAACGCAACAGGCGGCAGCAGTAAGACTGGTTCACAACATTTGAAAATAGTAGGTCAAACAGAACAACGTTCAGAATGAAAATAACAGCGATATCGATTAGCAGGCCCACGATGGTAGTGGTAGTATTTACCATTCTGGGCATCCTGGGCTTCATAAGCTACAGGTCGCTGAACTATGAGCTGCTGCCGAAGTTCAGCACATCGGTGGTCACCATCACAACGGTATACCCGGGCGCCGGACCTGAAGAGGTTCAAAGCACAGTGACCAAAAAAATTGAGGACGCAGTTGCGTCCATGGAAAACATCAAGAAGCTCTCTTCGCGTTCGATGGAAGGAGTGTCGGTTGTAACGGTAGAACTCAACACTGGCGCCGATCCGAATGCCGGACTCGAGGACGCACAGAGGAAAGTGAACGCTCGCCTTTCAGATTTGCCCGGCGATGCGAAGACACCAACGTTGAACAAGCTTTCAGTAGATGACCTTCCTGTGATGACGCTCTCTGCAACGTCAGGGCTGGAGGCCCGGGAGTTTTACGACCTTATGGACCAGCGACTGGCCCCAAGGCTGTCGCGCCTTCCTGGCGTGGCTCAGGTTCAGCTAGTCGGCGGGGTGGAGCGGGAGTTTCAGATAAACGTCGATGCAGGCAAATTGAACGCACAGAAGATTTCGCTGCTTCAGCTAAGGCAGGCCGTTACCAATGCGAATGTGGATTATCCTACCGGTCGCATTCAAACTTCCGATGATCAGCTGTCGATCCGTCTCTCCGGAAAATATTCAAACATTGACATGCTTCGCAACCTGGTCGTTAAGACAGCGGATGATGGTTCGCAGGTGCGCCTTCGCGATGTTGCCGACGTGCAGGACGCACAAAAGGACATTGCAAAACTCGCCCGCCAAAATCAAACTCCGACGATCATCGTTCAGATCATGAAACAGTCTGATGCGAACGCGGTGTCAGTAAGTGAAGAAGTTCACAAGCAAATCTCAAAAATCGAATCAGAGTTTGCAGCCAACAATGTAAAGCTCTCTGTAGCCACGGACACTTCCGAGTTTACACTAGAGTCGGCCAACGATGTACTCAAAGACCTTTTTATTGCCATCGTCCTTGTGGCTGTAGTGATGCTACTCTTCCTCCACAGCTTCAGAAACGCTTTGATCGTTATGGTATCAATACCACTCTCACTGATGGTAACATTCGCGGGCATGTGGCTGTTCGGCTATTCACTGAACCTGATGTCACTGCTTGCCCTGTCATTGGTGGTGGGTATTCTCGTCGATGATGCTATCGTTGTTTTGGAGAACATCTACCGTCATATGGAGATGGGAAAAAATCGCGTTCGGGCTGCTTACGATGCAGTTAGCGAGATCGGAACAACGGTTATCTCCATCACATTGGTGATTGTGGTGGTGTTCCTTCCGATCTCTTTAACGAACAGCCTGGTGTCGATGATCCTTCGGCAATTCTGCGTGACGGTGATGATCTCCACCATGCTGAGCTTGCTCGTATCATTTACTGTTGTACCCTGGCTTTCGTCGCGCTTCGGGAAGCTTGAGCATATCACTGGTAAAAACGTGTTTGAGAAATTCATTCTCTGGTTCGAACGTCAGCTGGATGCGTTTACAAACTGGATTACAGCTTTGCTTCGCTGGTCATTGAACCACAAGCGCTGGGTCCTTATGGTTACGATCGTGCTGCTGATCGCTTCCTTCATGCTGATCGGAAAGGGGTTCATCGGAGGAGAGTTCATGCCTAAGGGCGATCGCGGACAGTTTATGGTGGGCATTGAGCTTCCAAAGGATGCTTCGATAGAGACAACTAACCAGATGACTATGCGCGCGGAAAATTTCCTGCACCAGCAGCCGCTGATCAAAGCGATGACAACCACAGTTGGACAAAGCAGTGCCGCAGGCGGAATGGGTTCTTCCAGTTCAACTGCCTATAAATCGGAGATCACAGTAACCATGATACCTGAAGAAGAACGGACAGAGTCATCCGACATATACGCGGCCAAAATTAAACAACAACTGGCGTCAATGCTTGTAGGTGCGAAAGTGACAACTACGCCGATCAGTATTATGGGTACTGCAGACCGCGCAGCCATCGACCTGGTGGTAATGGGAGCGGAGCAGGACAGTGCGATGAGCTTCGCGAAAAGGGCCCTTGCTGAACTGAGAAATATCGACGGCGTATCTGATCCGAAATTAACCGCAGAAGACGGCAACCCTGAACTTCGCGTTGAACTTGATCGCGACAAGATGGCTTCACTGGGGATCTCGATGGATATGGTTGGTGCTACAATGCAAACGGCATTTGCCGGTACAGACTCAGATAATAAGCTGAAGTTCCGTCAGGGTGAATATGAATATGACATCAATATTCGCTTCGACAACTTCGATCGGAAGAGTCGTCAGGACGTTGAAAGCATAGTGTTTGTCAACAACAGACAGCACAGCATCAAGCTTTCGGAGTTTGCAACTGTTGCTGATGATGCGGGACCTACGGTACTCGAGCGTCGCGACAAGATGGCTTCTGTTAATGTGCAGGCACAAGTGATTGGTCGTCCTTCTGGTATGGTCGTGACTGAATTTACTCAACGACTTGAAAAACTTCAAAAACCCGTCGGTGTCAGTTATGTGTTTGGAGGCGATGCCGAAAGTCAGGGAGATGCATTCGGTACCCTGGGCGTTGCGTTGCTTTTGTCGATCGTGATCATGTATCTGATCATGGTGGCGCTCTACGACGATTATGTTCGCCCGTTCGTAGTGATGTTCTCCATACCACTCTCGTTGATTGGAGCGTTGCTAGCACTCGCGCTGACGAACAACACACTAAACGTATTCAGTATCCTCGGCATCATCATGCTGATCGGTCTCGTGGCCAAGAATGCGATCATGCTGGTCGACTTCGCTAACCATATGAAAGAAGAAGGTCACACTACTGACGAAGCGCTTGTACAGGCAAACAATGCACGCCTTCGCCCGATCCTGATGACAACCATTGCCATGGTGATCGGTATGATTCCAATTGCCCTCGCCAGCGGTGGAGTAGGAGCCATCAAACACGGACTGGCATGGGCCATTATCGGTGGATTGATTTCATCAATGTTCCTGACTCTTATTGTGGTGCCAGTCATGTACAAGATCATGGACGGTTGGTCAGCCCGCTTCGGATGGGGTGACGTGAACAAAAAGAAGACAATACGCACGCAGATGGTCACTGACGACATCAGCCTGCCAGTGGAAGCTATCGCGCACACCTAGTCGTTTGGGGAACCGTGGTTTATGAATGTCCGGACAACGCGAGAGATAGTGAGAGAGCGTCCGGACATTCTTTTTTTTCTGGGGTATCTTCAATTGTCGCAAGGAATTGCATTTGATCCTGTCAGAGATCTCCAGTTTATATCAATGGCGATATAGTTATTGGTTGAAGTCAAAACTAAGGATACAACAAATACTTCACACGCATCTTTTTATAATCACTCAAACCCGGCTCCCAACTCGCGCGTATCTCAGCCTCCGACTTTCCATCAATGATCTGTTGACGAAATGACCCAACACCAATCAATCTTTCGATGGTACCCATTTCTTTGCTGAGGCTTGAATCAAAGAACTTCTCTTTGTAGGGATAAGCTTTGTAAAGCTCCATGATCCATTCCAGGTTTATCTTTTTGCTTTGACGAAGTTTATTTACGTCGTAGTTCCGGAGATCGAGCCCATAACAGACCTGGTTCATGTGCAGCGGCGTCTCGGCCATTCCCTTGATGCTCGTTGGAGTAAATGAGAATGAATAGATTCCTTTCAACTCGGGACTACCCAGAACGGTAAATGGGAAATGGGTTCCTCTGCCGAGATTAAGGTACGTTCCTTCAAACATACAGGTTGAAGGGTACAACAATACCGCTTGCTGTGTATTTAGATTGGGCGAAGGACTAACCGGAAGCGTATAGGGTGTGTCGTGCGTATAATTCGAAACCTTGACAATCTTCAGGTCGCATTTCACTTTGTTCGTCAGCCATCCTTCGCCATTTGCCATTTGCGCAAACTCTGCAACGGTAAGGCCATGCGACATGGGTAGAGGAAACATTCCGATTCCTGATTTGTACTGCATATCCAGGATCGGACCATCAATCAGGTAGCCATTTGGATTTGGCCGGTCTAAGATCAGTAGCGGAATTTTGCTATCCTGGCACGCTTCCATCAAACGAACCAGTGCGTTGATGTTGGTATAGAACCTGCAGCCGACATCCTGCAAGTCGTAGATCATGATGTCTACATCTGCAAGGTCTTCTTTCGTCGGTTTGTTCTTCTTTCCATACAGCGAGATGATGGGAATCTTGGTACGCGCATCCACTTCGTCGGCAACCTGTGAGCCGGCACTTGCGTTGCCCCGGAATCCATGTTCCGGTCCAAATACCTTCACTATGTTTATTCCGAGATTCTTCAGACTATCAACCAGGTGAGACTTACCGATAATGGAGGTCGGGTTCGCCAGCATGGCCACACGCTTGCCCTTCAATTGGGAGAGATACTGATCGAGTTGTTCCGCGCCTGTTTGGAGCGTTTTTTCAGATTGTGCCTTTCGTTGAGCGTTAGCCGTCGAAACGAAAACGAATGTGACGAATACGAATAGTGACAGGACGCGCAGGATAGTTTTTAGTCTCATTTTACAATGATACAGTGTTATAAACTATGCTAATGTAGCAAAGTTCCGCTAGCGAGACCCCATATGCGGCATGGGTCCTACATCCCGCTAGCCGTCGCGTTGGCTGGCAACCGGGTCCGGACAACTCTGGTTAAAGTGTAATAGTAGTGCGATTAACTGCGATTCAGGTGCCCCGAAGGTTGGTGAGAATTGCCCGCCGTTCAAGATCACATGTACCCAGTTTCATAGCACAATGAGACCACGCTGACTACCGATAACGCATAACTCTCCCGAGGCTAACTGCCAGCGCCTCCATATCTTCGAAGGCTTCTTTCATGGGAAATCCCTGTAGCCCTTTGTTCTGAACATCAACATACACAAGCTTGTCAACGGAAGGAACGGTAGCTCTCCCGGATACCTCAATCTCTTTGTCCTTACAGACAAAATAGTATTGCACGTATACGCCCGTTCCCTTTATGTCGGAGTCGGCTGTTTTTATAGTTAGAAAATCTTTGTCACCTTCAATCTGATAACCCTTGTCAAGCAACGTTCTGCCTAGTGAGTAATAATTGTCGCCTGCCAGAGCATCGACAGACACGGTAATGCGCTTGGTGTTTTTCGGAGCCTGAGCGCAGCAGTTCAATACTGCACCGATCATCCCCACAAGTATTAAAATGTATTTCATAGTGTAAGTCAGGAGTAAAATTAGGCGCGATAACACCTCACTCAATTCAACGGTTCGATCTGGGATCAGTTGTCTTATGTGGCATTCGGATACATTCATCGATGCTCTCTTTCCTGCAATTCATAATGCCACCCTGACATGTGGCCTTCCAGTCGGCCCGCCTTCTTAGCCAGTGTTAACCTGAATTCTCTATACTTTCTCTATACTCGTTCTTGTTTCCGTTGTCCTTCTTATGCAAGGATTACCGGCGAAAAAAGCCTGACAATTCGACTTGAAAGCAGTTGACCAACGGAGGTTCTTTTCATATGAAGCAATCGTAGGCCTGGTACCTCAATACCTGTTTACAGGGATTCTTTTCGAAACAAGGAGTCTCTAATTTCATGATAAAATAACCCGACGGTGAATGACAGTCAGGGCAAACTCGCTAACTTCTGTAATGTTAGTTGTTCGCAATACAATTACCTCTCAAAATATGTTACCTCATACACTTCATTTTTACGCGCGCGTATTCTACGCCTCGTTTTTGTTTAGTTTAATAATTGCTACATGTGCTTCAGCGCAGGACTATGAACTGCATCGAACCTGGTCACTCGGACAGAGCGGTGGTTTGACTGACCGACTTGGTTGGGATCCTAAGAAGACGTTGGCTGTTCATAAATCAGGCAATTACTTCGCAGAAGCACATCTTACCGGTTATCCATATGATACAGGACATGCGTCGGGAGATGTTGACTTCTACGATCGAACTACAGCCAGAAGGTGGAGAAAATCTATTGCCGAATGGACACGATCCGACCCACGTGCGCAACAAATTCCCAGGGCAATTGCCTTTTCCGAAGTTTCCGGAGATGATGCCCTCTATGTTCTCATTGAGGAGCTTACGTCAACTGATAAACGCGCACGGCTGATCAAATACAGTATTGATGGAGATGTTTTTTGGACCCGGTTGATTGAGATTCAAATCGATCCACGAATACTCTTAGTCTCAAGAGGAGGTGCTGTAATTGTCGGTGGCGTTACCTCTGATCATATGTTCCTCAAGCAATATTCTTCTACAGGAGAAGAAGGCTGGAGTTCGACACTATCCAGTCCGACAGGGGTGACCGGTGAAATACCAGATCCAAAGGCGATTGTTGAGGCGACAACAGGAGATCAATTCTATGTTACCGGTGCGAATACACAGGATGCTTTTAGCGGTGGTTATTTCAATCCATCATCATTATTTGTGGCTTCGTTTACTCTTTCCAGTGGCGAGTTGATATGGAATCAGACAGCAAGTTTTCAATCACCTGGTGATTGTTGCCTAAGGGGACGTGGAGATGACATTGAACCAGTGTCCGATGGAGTAGTCGTTCTTGGCCAGCTTGGCGGACACAGAGAAACCCTCAATGCACAGGTTACACTGATCAAGTATGACCAGGCCACGGGGAATCCAAGGTGGAATATTACACACGACTCCGACTTTCGCGACGTGTTCGATTTCCGGCGTAATAATCTGTCTGCTGATGGCTCTGACCTTTACATGACTTATACCTCCCTATCGGGATCCTTAACCGTTGAAAGAATTCACGACGAAGGGACAACAGCGGTTCCCGTTTGGGCACGCACGACCTGGCCCAGTCCGGTAATAGATATTCATTCACTTACTTTTTCACCTCATACGCGACAAATCTATTTGGGTGCTCACATTGGAATGCCATACAATCAAAGTCAGGTGCTTGTGCTTTCGCCTGACAACATTCTCGAAGCAAGCGGCCCTATGCGAGAGGGAACAAAAATCACCGAGCTTCAAATTGTCCGCGAACCTGACCTTGTTGCACATCCTTCGGATGCGAATGCAATATTTTCGAGAGGTCAGACTGATGATGAGCACAGATTTATCTTCCTCGAGCGATACGAATTGGAACGACTCTTTCCTCCTTTCCCGGGATCATTGGAAGCGATAGATCATCTATCATCCGATGTTCTGGACGAAAACTCATGGCGCGTCGAAGCAATTTGTGGTGAACAACCTTGCGCTGACCTCACGATGGAAGCGCATGCGCTTCAGTCAGGCAAAATCATCTGGAGTCAGGAGTTCAGCAAACCAACAGAGATTAAGTTGATCAAGAGTGATCAGTCTACCACATATGGTCTGCAATTGAAAGTGGAGAAGACATATCAGGAGGTAATTACGATGGATGAGTCTTTGTTTTCCGCTGGTGTCAGGGGTGTAAGCATCAGGACAAACACAAAAGATCAAACGCTCACCGTTAAGTCTTCGACAGATGGTCAATCGGTTCCATTTATACTGGCACTCCAGAATGAACAGGGCAAGACGATCAAACAATACGACATTTCCGGTCCCGATCAGAAGGTTATCACAGATCATCCGGATGAGCATGTAGCGAGGCTTATGTTGTTTGCTCCCAATCCACTGGAACTGAGTTTCTATCCAAATCCCTCTGCCGGTGAATTCACAGTAATGACGACAAATCAAAAAAATCCAAAAACTACTATATCAGTATTCAATATGAACGGTCATAAGATCTATCACGATTCGATACCGACCGGTGGCAAATTGCTGGTGAAGCTTCCATTCGTAAAGCCTGGACTCTATATTTTGCTTGCGAAGAGCGGAGCATACGAAAAAAGGCAATTGATAGAAGTGAAATATTGAGGGTTTGGATCGAATTTGGAACATCTGGCCCTGGGGTCCGTTGGTTACTTTTTTCAGTGTAGCCGTATCATTGATGTAATCTTAGCTGTGCTGGCGGAATCTTTACAGGTTCTGTTTTTTGGGAACAGCTGCTTGCACTATGAAACCTCAATCTCGTATTATCTCGATCCTGTACCTTGTGCTGGTGGTTATCGTTTTGCCTTGCGCGTGGTTAACGATTCAGGCTGTGGACTATGCCATTCACCCCGACGGTAAAAAGAGCAATCATCATGCAGTCTCGTCAACGGCAAACGATTCGATCAATGATCATCGTTTGATTTTACACTGATGATGTTGTATTTGTGTGCAGTCGCTAACATGGTTGCGCATCTGTAAGCTCTCTCACATAAGGATTTCGTAAATCCGGATTGCCTCATTGGTGTCTTTGGTGACATCAGCGCGAAGGAATTTCAAACCAAGTTTCTCGAGTGTTTTTATTGAAGCAACGTTGTCAGGCACTGTAATGCCGAGGACTCTTTTAAGTTGTAAGTCATTTCGCGCGTAGTCCATCACTGCGCTGGCTGCCTCGTATCCATATCCCTTCTGCCAGGCTTCTGGTAGAAAAGCGAATCCGACATCAGGATCCTCGGCAGGATCACGTTTTACCAGTCCGCACATTCCAATGGGTTTGTCTTCTTTATTTTCAACCATGTACAGACCGTATCCATTGTTCTGGTAGCTCGCGATAAAACGATTGTCGATATAGCGACGCGCATCGTCAATGGTGCGAACCTTCCGATCTCCAATGAATCTTAAGAAAGAAGGCTCGTTGAGCAGACGTAATATGAACGCCGCATCGGCAGGTACAAATTTGCGCAGGTTTAATCTTGAAGTTTGTAATATCATGGACTGAATAAAATTTATAGGGCGACAAAGGTTAATGCCCTTCATACCGGCTCTGATGCTGTGCTTATGCTAAAGATATTTTTCAATAAGTTTCATTGTCTTCCTGATGCCGTCTTCCTCGTCCTGCGATTTCCCTTCAAACTCAACGCCGATGTATCCTTTGAATCCCGAGGCCTTTACAATGTCTAAAAGTTTCTTGTAGTCCATCAATGGCTGCTCTCCGTTTGCATCAAAGTCATAGGTCTTCGCACTTACACCTTTTGCATAGGGGAGGAGTTGCTGAACTCCTTTGTAACGGTCGTAGGCATTTTCGCATCCGTCTTCTGTGCTGCCCCATGGATGACTTAAGCAAAAGTTACCGAAATCCGGGAGCGTACCCACGTTGGGGCGATTTACCTGGCGCATGACATCAGCCAACCAGGATGCGTCCGAGGAATCGCTGCCGTGATTTTCAACCACGACATTGACCCCCGAAGGTTTGGCATATTCTCCCAGACGGCTCAGTGAATCAATTGAAGCAATCTTTTTAGCGTTCGATGCACCATCGCCATGAAGATTGACACGCACAGTCTTGCATCCGAGGAATTTTGCTGCGTCAATCCATTTCCTGTGATTGTCGACAGCAGCTAACCTCTCGTTATCGTTTGGCACTGCCAGTTTTCCCTCTTCATCAACCATAAGCAGATGATTCACAACGCCGGCATCTTTGCTTCGCTGCAACAATTGTTTGAGATAGTCGGTATTTTTTCCTGCCTCTTTGAAGTTCATCTTCTTGCCGCCAAAGAATCCATTGACATATTCAACGGCAGATATTCCAAAGTCCTTCTTTGCCTTCTCGGGAAAGTCCAGGTGATCGAGCGTTCCTTTTTGCAAAGCACGGTGCAATGACCACTCCGCTAATGATAGCTGAATACCTGCGGCGGCAAACACTTCGGCCATGATCGTTGAATGCATCAGCATCGTTGTAGCTCCGATCGCTGACCGTTTAAGAAATATTCTTCGGCTCGACATATAGGTTGATATTGATGTGGCAAGGCATTGTTGATTGGTAATCAAACAGAATTCCTGGTCAATCACAAGTCCGAAGGACTTCAATATGAATGGCCAGCGGTGAAACTGCAGGCATTCCAATACCGGACATTCCCGGTTGCCAGCGAACAGATCGCTTTAACATACAATCCTCAAAACCTTCAAATCTGATAAAAATAGCCGTTTTTGCCTTGGCAGGACGTTTGATCAGCAAAAGTGGATTTAATCTGCCCCTTTATGAAAGGATCATACCTCGGAGAATTCGAAGAGATCGTTCTGCTGGTCGTCGCCATGCTCGAAGGCCATGCCTACGGCGTGAGGATCACCCACGAAATCATCGAACAGACACAACGCAACGTCAGGCTCAACCAGGTGCATGCATCGTTGCATCGACTGGAGGAAAAAGGAATGATCATTTCAAAGTTTGGAGAGCCAACGCAGGAGCGCGGCGGTCGGCGCAAACGGATCTTTACCATTACCGCGTACGGCCGCACTACATTAAATGAAATGAAGGAGGTGCGCTCGCGCCTGTGGAATCTGTTGCCATCAACCATGAAAATCGAGGGGATATGAAAGCGAAAAGTAGAATATCACCCCCTGGCTGGGCGACACGCATACTTCAATGGTACTGTGCCCCCCATCTGCTTGAGGAAGTGCAGGGCGACCTTCAGGAGGAATTCGAATTTCAGGCCAGTCGCGTAGGCGTAACTAAGGCCCGCATCGATTACATCAGAAATGTCATTGGCTTTGTTAAACCATTTGCTATCAAAAGAAAAAAATCACCATACGCTAATCCATCATTAGGAATGAACATGTTCAATCACTATATAACGGTTGCCTTTCGCAATGTCGTTCGGCAGAAATCTTTTTCCGCAATTAACGTCGCCGGACTTGCGCTGGGCATGACCTGTTGCCTGTTCGTCTTCCTTTGGGTGAGGGATGAAAAATCAATGGATAACTTTCACACCCAGGGCGACAACCTCTATTTACTTTATCAAACAGTTGCTAACAACGGACAAACTACCGGAAGTTACAGCACGCCGTTCAACGTGATATTCAACTTCCCGAAAGACAGTGGCGCTACCGATGCAATCGACGAACTGGCCCTGGCCATCCCCGAAATCAGAATGACAAGCACGTACATGACTGGTTATGAGCTCCCCTGGGGACATCCAGAAACATTCCAGGTGGGAGAGAAGATGCAAAAGTTCAAGGGCTCGCGCGCCGGTAAGGATTTTTTTAAAATGTTCTCCTATCCGATAGTCGCTGGCAATGCAGACAAAGCTTTGCACGATATCAGCAGCATCGCCATCTCGCGATCGATGGCTGAGTATTTCTTTAATTCTCCGCAGGACGCCATCGGAAAAACAGTTAGATATGAAAATCGTCTCGACTTCGTGGTAAACGCTGTTTATGAGAACGTCAATGCACAAAGCTCGTGGCAATTTGAATTCTTGTTGAACTGGGATGCGCAGCTACGCAACCTTGACTTTCCATCACATCTGATATTCACATCGTTTCTGTTAGATGATAAGGCGGATCTGAAGCAAGTAGAGGCAAAGTTAAATCAGTTTCTTCAGCAGCGTGTAGATCCAAAGGCGCCGGAAAAGGTCGCGCTTGGATTGCGTCCTTTCAATGAGCAGTACCTTTATGGCAACTTTGCGAATGGAAAACCTCAGGAAGGACGCATGGTCTATGTGAAGATATTCACGGGTGTTGCCATCTTCATTCTCGTGATTGCCTGCATCAACTTCATGAACCTGGCAACGGCGCGGTCACTGAAGCGTGCAAGAGAGGTAGGCGTTCGAAAAGTGGTGGGCTCGTCACGGGCAAGCCTCATCCGACAATTCTTTGGCGAGGCGATCCTGCTTTCTTTCGTAGCATTAGGCGTGTCGATTCTCCTCCTGCAGCTATTGCTACCGTTGTTCAATGATCTCACAGGCAAACATATCACATCGCCAATCTCAAATCCGGTATTTTGGACGGCTGCCTTGGGTCTCGCGCTGCTCACGGGTCTGATAGCCGGAAGCTATCCTGCGCTTTATCTTTCCTCCTTGAAACCAGTGAGGATACTGCGCGGCGCATTGACATTCACTCATTCAGCGATTTGGTTCAGAAAGGGGCTGGTCTGTTTTCAGTTCGCGCTATCCATCCTGCTGCTTATCGCAACCATCGTGGTTACTACGCAAACCGATTTCGTTCAAAACACAAACCTCGGATATAACCGCGACAACGTCATCTATATCCAAATCGAGGGTGAGCTGAATCCGAAGTATGCCTTGTTCAAGGAACGTGCATTAAAACACCCAGGTGTTGCCATGGTTGACAGAAGTACGGAGGCGCCACATGGGATGGGCTTTGTTGTCGATGAGAAAGATGGGTTCAATGAAACTAACACAGGTGATGATGCCATCAACTGGGAAGGGAAGAGCAATACCTCCGTTGGATTCAAACCGGCATCCGTGGGATACGACTTCGTCAACATCATGAACCTTCAGATTGTCGAAGGTCGTGGTTTCTCGAAATCATTTGCAACCGACTCGGCCGATGCCTTCATGGTCAACGAAGAGGCCGTACGTCAGATGGGGATGAACGACCCGATCGGTAAGTGGATCTCGGCATGGAATAAGAAAGGTCACATCATAGGCGTGTTGAAAGACTATCATGTAAGCTCTCTGCGGGAACCGATCAAGCCGTTGCTCATCGATGTAAAGGAATATGAATACTTTGGTGTAATCATGGTAAGACTCGAGCCGGGCAAAGTATCGCAGGGACTGAATAGCCTGGAACAAGTATGCAAAGAGATCAACCCGAACTATCCATTTGCCTTTCAATTCATGGATCTGGAGTATAACAAGTTGTACCACACCGAGCAGGTGGTCACAAAACTCACAAATACTTTTGCTGTTCTGGGATTTGTGATCTCATGCCTCGGACTTCTTGGACTGGCGATGTTTACCGCCGAGCAAAGAACTAAGGAAATTGGCATCAGAAAGGTGCTGGGGGCGACCATTGTAAGCATCGTGAACCTGCTTTCGAAAGACTTTGTCATACTCGTGGCCATCGCTTTTGGTATTGCTGCGCCGGTGGGAGGATATTTCATGAATCGATGGCTGCAAGGCTTCGCCTATCGGATCGATTTGGGCTGGTGGATCTTCGCCATTGCAGGAATAACGGCACTGTCAATCGCCCTGATCACGATCTCGATCCAGGCAATTCAATCCGCGGTAACAAGCCCGGTGAAATCATTAAGAAGTGAATGATTGGAATGGTCTTTATCGCTACATTCGGGTAGAATCAACTTCGGGCAATGCCCGCACAACTATCCGCTATGAGCAAGACCCTCACCATCTTCATGCTTTGTTTACTGGCCTGCCAAATATCGCAGGCACAGGAAAACTTTGACTCGGTCAAAGTCATTCCGCAGAAGCTTTCAGATCATCTTTATTTCCTCACAGGCGCTGGCGGCAACATTGGAGTGCTCGTGGGTGCCGACGGAACAGTGATGGTCGACGATCAGTTTGCACCACTGTCGAATCGTATTAATGGTGCCATTAAGACTATTGATCCGGGCGAGATCCGATTCGTTATTAACACGCACCTTCACGGCGATCACTCGGGCGGCAACGAGAACTTCACGCACATGGGCTCCACGGTTATCGCTCAGGACAACGTGCGTAAACGGATGAGCATGAGCTCTACGAATTCAAGGACGAAGGAAGTAACACCTCCCCGCGACAAGGCCGCGTGGCCCGTTGTAACCTTCCCCAACACCATGAGCGTTCACCTCAACGGGGAGGATATAGAATTGATCCATCTCGACCCGGCCCACACCGATGGCGACGTAGCAATCTGGTTTAAACAATCGAACGTCTTTCACCTGGGCGATATGTTCGTCACGTATGGGTATCCTTTTATTGATTACGAAAGCGGTGGAACTATCAATGGATTCATCTCAAGCCTGGACAAACTGCTGGGACTAATGGATGATAAGACACGTGTGATCCCGGGCCACGGTCCACTTTGTTCAAAAGCCGACGTTCAGAAGTTTCGGGATGCCCTGGCGGATATCCGTGACCAGACGCTCGCAGCTTTGAAGAAAGGAAAGCCCGTGTCGGAGATGGGTAGCCTGCCGATTGCCAGCAAGTACGACGCGAACTGGGGCAACGGATTTATCAAAGGCAAAGACTTCGTCTTTCAGGTTGCCGAAAACCTGAAGGCGTCGCTGCCGCCGGCTAAGAAGTAGTTAACGCATTTGATCCCATCGGTTTGTTCGGTCGGCAGGCGACGGATCGGAGTATATGCGTGTGGGCAAAACATTTTATGGGAAATACGACATCGTCACGACACGCAACACATTGATTCGTTTGCGCAGTTAATTGAAGATTGTACTTAACCCGGTTGATTGTGAAAGCTATGACTGGCAGATTCACTCGTCGCAAGATGCTGGCGTATACCGGTGGGTTGCTGGGCCTAACATCCCTTGCCGCAAATGCTACGGTGTTCCCCGCCATCTTCGACGTAAAAAACTTCGGCGCTACAGGGCTTCGTAAAGACAATGCTACGAAAGCTTTTCGCGACGCGATAAGCGCCTGCACCGCTGCAGGCGGTGGTACCGTTGTTGTGCCCGCAGGAGAGTATACGGTTGGCACGGTACAGCTACGCGACAACGTCACGCTTCATCTCGAAGCAGGATCAACCTTGTTTGCCAGTCAGCTGGAGTCTGACTATGTAAAAGATGCCGAAACTCTGATCTTTGCCGATAACGTCAGAAACATCAGCGTTACCGGTAAGGGAACGATCGATGGGCTGGCAAGATACGATTACGACAATGTACGAGGCGCGGATACGGAGATAGCGAAGGAACAGGAGATTGCCCGCCAGGCGGGCATCGAAATGAAACGCTACTACCGCAGTCGGGACGCTATGAACATCTTTCTGTTTGTGCTTAACGACTGCACGAACATCCACCTTGAAGACATCTCGGTCATTAACGCCCCGCTGTGGACGGTTCGCCTGAACGACTGCGACCGAGTAAACATACGTGGAGTATACATCTATTCCGATCTGGAAAAGGGCGTAAATGCTGATGGCATCGATATCTGTTCTTCGAAGAACGTTACGATTTCCGACAGCGTCATCACTACGGCCGACGATGCCATCGTGCTCAAGGCCATCGCACGAAATGGCCGAAAAGCCAACGCAGTTGAGAATGTAACAGTAACGAACTGCGTGCTCACGTCGTCATCCACGGCCCTGATGATCGGCACGGAAACCGAAGCAGATATCCACCACGTTGTATTTAACAATTGTGTCATACGCAATTCGAACAAGGGGTTCGGAATCAATGTACAGGATGGTGCCGTCGTTAGCAATGTGATCTTCTCAAACCTCACAATAGAAACAAACCGCCGTCACTGGAATTGGTGGGGGAGTGCCGAGATGTGCAAGTTTGTCTTGAAGAAACGTACGGAGAGTTCGCCATTGGGAATGATCAGGGACATATTTATCGAAAACATCATCGTCAGAGCACGAGGGACGACCACGATCAGCGGGCACCCATCCCAACCGTTGGATAATATCCGCATAACGAATGTTCAACTGTTCATGGATGTGGAAGATGCCCAAGACAAACGCGCCTCGGATGCAATTGCCATCGGGCATGTGAGAGACCTTCAACTGAGCAGCGTCTCTGTTGAATGGAGCGAGACACCAACCGAACCCGCCTGGCAGTCAGCTCTGGCGTTGAAGAATGTTACCGGATTCACCATCGACAATTTCTCCGGCCGGCAGGGCCTGCGAAATAAAGCTATACCCGCCATCAACCTTGAAAACTGTACCGATGGCATTGTGAGGAATTCGTCGGCGTCAGCGGAAACAGAGACTTTTATACACGTATCGGGCGCAGTTACCAACGAAATTACCATCAAAAGCAATAGCACAATAAAAGCGAGAAAGGCTGTGACTTTTGAGAACGAGGCTATAAAGAAGGCTGTGCATTTGATCCCATAGAGCTGCCTAAATCAAACGTTGCCTTCAAATTTGGAAGAAGGTAACGCTGATAGAATGATACGATCAATTGTAGTTAGTTTTTAATTGCCTGTACAGAGCTTTTCCCCGTCAATGATTGAATCAACTTCCTGAAGGCGGGATCAACTGAGTAGGCTCCTCCACCATTCACAGCTATAATTATTGACAACCCGATCATGAGCAGATGATATTCAATTCCTTCGCCTTGCTGTGCACCGAACCAGTTCATGTAGAATCCGTATTGCGCATGTGTTACCACTATTGCGCCCAGCATAATGGCAATGACTGCACCTGCGATAAATCGACTAAACAATCCTATGGCGAGCGCCACCATTCCCAGGCTCTCCGCCATTATGATCAAAACTGCGATAAGATAGGGCAGACCAACTGTTGTCGTAAAGTATCCGACAGTGTCGTCGAAGCCATAGCCTCCGAACCAGCCAAAAAGCTTTTGCGCCCCATGTCCAAATATTACGACTGCGATCAGAAGGCGGGTGAATAACAAGGTAAGGTCAAATGTTGTTGTTTTCATAACAAGGTCATTAATAGCGTTTGATGTTCATGTGATCAGTTTGTTCGTTGCCGACTGACGAAATCAATAGAACATGCCCTTACATTGAGAATAAGGATGCCTTAGGGGCTGCACACGTTGTCAATTTCGTGTGGCAGATTTGTTTAGATTCTTTTGTCACATCAGTAACGAATTCTGATGTAAAGGTGGGTTAGACGAAACTTTTCAGGAATCACGCAGGTAAAGTAATTCCATTAACATAGGTTAATGTGTTCATTTCCTCTGTCCGCGGATCCTGCTGAGGCTTTGGGGAGCAATGCCAAGGTAAGAGGCGATCTGGTGATCAGGCACGCGCTGTTCTACATTCGGATAGCGTTGAACGAATTCTTCATAGCGCTCTTTAGCGGACTTTGTGAGGTTGGCAGTAACTCTGAGATTGAAAGCGACGATTGACTTTTGATATAGAATCCTGAAGTATTTATTCATTTGAGGGACTTTCTCAAACAACTTATCAAGATCATTAACACTTATACGAAGAACCTCTGTATCTTCTATGCAGTCGATGTTGTACAACGAGGGCGTCTTCCCAAACAAGCTGGCAAGATCCCCGGCCCACCAATCTTCCGGAGTAAAACGAAGTATATGTTCCTGGCCCTTTTCGTCTACGCGATAGGTCCTTGCAAGACCCTTGACGATAAAATAGTCGTGGTCGACAATATCTCCTTCCTGAACAATATATTGATGCTTTCGGTATTTTCTATTACTAAAGCACTCCCTGAGGATCTGCTTATCGTTCTCTGTGAGAACTACACCTTTCGCTGAAATATTGTCGAATAAAAGATTCCACATACCGGGAAGGCGAAATTATTAAAGACGCACGTCGTTGCCTAACGGTATTTTCGGAAATTCGACGTTCATATCCTTGTCAGCCGTAAGGGGTAAAGTCCAGGTACTGGGAATCTCCAACAATTGAATTCTCTGTTTTGAGAACCCCATTGTCAATCACGATGCCGGCAGACACTCGGACGGCAGCAGCCAGTGATATCTGCAGCCGTTGCATTCCCGGTTGGGTGAGTATTAAAAAGCCAGCTGCATGATCGTGCGGCCTTAATGGGAACTTGCTCGTTTAGTTACATACTAAGGGCGTAAAACTTATGAACGTTATTATTTAATTGAAGGAAATATGATCCGCTGCCCGTCAATCCATTCGTAGTAGTAATGCGTCGCGTGTCCGTCCTTGCCCTTCACGAATACCGACCTTCCAAAGAATCCGGCAATGAGAAAAGTAGAATCATTATAAGGAATGAGTTCTGTTTCATCGCTGCGTCCTATGGTCGAGATCAGTTTACCATCCCGCAGCGCCACACTCTCCACGGTAGAGGAGTCAAGTTGATATTTGCCTTCATATTGCCTGAGCACCCGCTCGGCAATCGTTGGAACTTTGTTATACATCACCGGTATCGGCGCATAGGTCACATAGGCCATTTTCCATGACTCGCCGTCGCGTTTGAATATTTTTGTTGAGCGTGAGTTGAGCAACAACGTGTCGTTACTTAATAGCTTATAGCCCTGGTGAACAGAAGTGACAATTACCATCTCGTCATAGATCTGAAAATGATAGTCATGCGGCTTCTCGGTGTAACCGTCTGCAAGGTCATGCACATAAAAATCAGATGAAGCGACCATGCCGCCATTGTCGCCGCCAACAAACACCAGGCTATCCATACACGTCGCTTTGACTTGCTCGAGTATGTCCTCTGATCGGTTGCCGTATGCGTCTTCCTGTATTTTAAGGATGCGTTCGATCTCTTGTTTGATTTTTGAACGACTTTGATTTTTCTTGTTCGAACATTGCGCGAAAAGCACTGCAACACAAACAACAAGACTCAATACCAGGGTTTTGGTCATAACGTGGCAGTTTAGGATTCGGTAGTCAGTGACATAGTGTTGAGAATTGATAAATCAATTTCAGCATAAATGTTGTAAAATTAATGGCGTCCGTGTCACCAGAACCGTACTAAAGATTTCTTTGGTTTGACCCGAGTTAAGGTCTGTGAACTGAATTACCAGGTAATATTGAAACGTACTCGTACTACGCTGGTAACCGCCTTTCGCTAGTTATTGTAAAGTTTCACATTATTAGAGTTACGAGGAGAGTTGAGGGTAAAGGCTAGTAACAGAACCAACAATCTGATCGTACTCAGCGGGCGAAGTTGAAAAGAATTATTTAATCCGACCCGCCATCGCTTCCCGAGCTTCCGGAGTCGAATGATGACGAGTCGGAACTGAATGAAGACGAATCACCGTGAAATGTTCCTGAATCGTGATGATGTCCGCCTGAGTCGTGATGATGATGGTGATGATGATCCGCAGGCTTATGATCACTGTCAGGGATGTTCATATAAATTGGACTAAGTGGTGACAACGGCGACAGAGGATCGATCACAGGTTCAAGGCCGGAGCGTTGTGATTTACGAGTCGTGGGCTTGCCTTCTGCGGGCTTCTTTTTCATTCTATTAAATGGCCACATATCGGTTTTATTTGTGCTAACGGACCATGTTTGAACATCGTTGCCGTTAGCCAAATATCCAATGTTAAGGGGCCGTTAAATCTTAGATCGAGACTTCAATCAAAGGGCCGTTTAGAATTTCTCTACACCCTTTTGCTACCATTGCACCTTTAATCACCAAGGTCACACCCACACGATTGCGGATCCTGAATCATCTTCGATTTCACGATTGCTATCACTCCGTCCTCAACGCACCTGCCGGATTCATTCTGGCCGCCTTCACCGTGCGGAACCCAACCGTGATGAGCACCACTACAACAACAATCAGCAGATCCAGTCCGAAGATCCACGCGCCCATATTGATCCGGTTGGGATAATTACTGAGCCAGGTACTCATCAACATTCCACTTGCCGGTGCAGCGACCAAAAACGCAAACAACACCAGCAACCCGAACTCTCTCCAAAATAGCCATACGATATGCTGAACAGAACCACCGAGAACCTTGCGGATGCCAATCTCTTTCGTCTTACGAGAAGCCATAAATGAAGCAAGTCCATAGAGTCCAATGCATCCCACTATTAATGCGATGAAAGCAAAGACCTCAACAACGCCCAGCATCCTATCCTCTGTCTTATAAAAGTTGGCGATCTGATCATCGAGGAAATCATAAGCAAAGAGTTGGTCCGGATACGTCGCCGACCAGGTCTTATCCAGTGCTGCCAGTGTGCCGCTCATCTCATTCATGTTGATCTTGACAGCGTATACCTGGGAGTAATTGAGCGACGAGGTCATCATCACAGGATTGATAGCGGTATGAAGCGATTCATCCTGATAGTCGGCAAGTACACCAACAATCGCACCGTTGTACCTGTCGTTAAACGCTATGTTTTTTCCTAACACGCTTTCACTGGTTTCGCCGAGGCGGGAAACGAATGTTTCATTTACAAGAAACTCCCGTATCGTATCGGAAGGACTCAGGTTGCGTCCTGATACCAGCTCGAGATTGAACGTTGAAAGATAATCTTCGTCGCCTGCTTTGAAACGAGTGCCGAATGACGCGTCGTCGGAACGGTGGTCATATACAAACGAAGTTTCCCAACTGTACGGAGCTGCCGGTGCCGAATAACACAGCGTTACCTGCTCGACATTCGGTAGTTTCATGAACTGTTCCTTCAGTGTTTTTGATTTTTGATCATGCGAGCCCATGGGTAAAATCACGATTGATTTCTTCTCATAGCCGAGATCGCTGTTATGAAAATAGCTCACTTGCGAGAGTACAACGATAAGTCCGATGAGCAACATGTGCGTGATTGAAAACTGCGTGGTGATCAGAATACGCCGGATGTTCAAAGTTTCAGATCCTGTCTGCACGCCTTTCAAAGCCTGCACAGGTTTAAAGCTGGACAGGACAATGCCAGGATATGCGCCGGCTAGCAAAGTCACGATTGCAATCATGATTCCAATGAAACCCCAAAGCATTGGATCTGACAGGCTAAGATCGATCCGCGTTTCGAGGAGATCATTTACCATAGGAATCAACGCGGTGGCTAGGGCAAGGGAAACAAAGAAGGATAGAAATACGATAACCGACGTCTCCATGGTAAATTGCCAGAAGAGCTGCATTCTCAATCCGCCCAGTGCCTTTCGAACACCGACTTCGCGTGAGCGGCTCACCGACTGCGCAGTCGCGAGATTCACAAAGTTCAAACACGCGGTGAGTACAAGAAAGAATCCAATAATGGAAAGTACCCAGAGTATAGTCTTTGATATGACTCCATTATACAACGAACTAAAGTGAAGGTCGGCCAGAGGTTGTAACTTGTAGTGGTGAACATTGCTAGCCTTTGCACGATACTTCTTCACATATCCTGAAATTTCCTTCTCTACATCGCCGGGATCGACGCCGGGACGCAGTCGGGTATAGGTCTTGATGGACGATGCAATTCCGCTCCAGGCGTCGTCGGCAGCATACCATTGACTGTGATCTTTAATATTCTGATACGTAAGCAAAATATCCGAACGAAGGTCGGTGTTCCCGGGTAGATCGGCCATAATGGCGACAACCCGGAAGTCACTCCTGTTTTCAAATCGAAATACTTTTCCGAGTGCAGGTTCCTCTCCGAAAAATTTCCTGGCTACCCGCTCGCTAATGATTGCTGTTCCTGGTTGATCAAGAGCGTTGGTACCGCTGATGAGAGGAAAATTGAAGATGTCCAGGTAGGATGCTTCCGTAAATGCAATATCTTCCTGGAACTTATGTTGGGTTCCGTGTGTCTCAAACGAAAGCAACGAGTTTGCAGCACAGACGCGTGCCACCTTTTCACCGAATGTGTAATCTTCCCGGAAAGCCTTGCCAAAGACGGGCGGCACAGCAACTTCATATTCAACATCATCGCGATGTTCTTCCGTAACAAAGCGATAGATGCGATCTCCATCCTTATGAAAGGTGTCGAACGACAGGTGATAATGCACAAGTGAAAAGATGATGATGGCGCACGTGATGCCGAATGTAAGTCCCAGAACGTTGACTAACGTGTAGGAAGTAGAACGACGGATAGTGCGCGCGGCGAGGGATATATAATTGGTGATCATATCGGGATTGCCTGGAGTAATGAATAATCGTGCCACTGCGACGCTAGTGTAAATTAGCCGTTCTAGGCGACAATAACGAGATACCTGCTGTTCGCTCCAGATCACCAGCGTCCGCTTTCGCAACATCGCGATCCGATGAGATTGAGAAAGTACCTGGCCATCAAATCGAAGATCCGCTTCAATTCGCAGATCTCCGTCTAATCTCTGAATCTATGCCTTGGCTAAAACCTCTAAACACTAACGACCAATACTCAGGACCCAAGGCCAAAGACTCAAGACTGGCGCGCGCTGATATACCAATCTTCAAAGATCAGCTATTGATTTCGCGCTTACGTCTCATATGCACGGGATTGTGACACTTATTGGGCTGGTTGCATCGTTTTTTGATCAGGTAACGAAAAATATGAGCCAGTTGAAGAGCAGACAAATTACCCCGGCGTCGCGGTTTGAAACGCCCGCAGCCTTATACTTGTTGATCACATTTATATATGCATTATCCGCCATGCGTTGTTCGAGCGGCGATGAGGTAACACCTTCAGTCACCGAAGGTGAATCTGTCACGATTAGTGCTGAGTATATTCCAGGTATCTCGGAAGGATCGAACGACAAAGGAAGTGATGATGATGATCTGGTGGAAAATTCAACCTTCGACAAGACGGTTCTTATTTCATTTGGAAGCGCTACAGCGGTCTTGAATCCCTTGCAAGGTGCAGGTGTCGAGATTGCCGACGACAATGGTGATGTGGTGATCACATCAACGGTTAAAGGAGTATCATATGAATTGACGGGCACTACGACCAATGGCTCCGTAAAGATCTATAGCGACAACAAGTTCAAGCTTACTCTCAACGGCGTGCAGATCACGAACACCGACGGGCCAGCTATCAACATACAGTCGTCTAAAACAGCATTCGTGGTTCTTGCCGACGGAACAGAGAACGGATTAACCGATGGCAAAACGTATGCGGCCTCCACCGAAGATATGAAAGGAACATTCTTCAGCGAGGGACAGTTGGTATTCAGTGGCTTGGGTAGCCTTACCGTAACAGGCAACTACAAGCACGCCATTGTAAGTGATGACTACATACGCGTACGAAGCGGTAACATTGAAGTCGTTGGCGCGGCGACAGATGGGATCCACACCAATGATGCTTTCATTGCCGATGGAGGAACGTTTACGATCTCTGCTGCCAGCGACGGCATAGACTGCGAAGAAGGACACATCATCATCAACGACGGCAACTTCTCCTTTACAGTTGGCGACGACGGAATTGCCGCTTCATATGAAGAAGGCGACGACACTATCGATCCTTATGTGACTATAAATGGAGGAACGATTAACGTGATCTCCACGGAGGGAGAGGGGATTGAGAGCAAGAGCACGCTCACGATCAATGATGGCTCGATCACCACAACAACGACGGATGATGGACTGAACGCAGGCAAAGCGATCAACATCAACGGCGGAAAGGTCTATTCGTATAGCGCAGGCAACGACGGTATGGACTCAAATGGAACCTTCACGATCACAGGTGGCATCGTCATCGCCATTGGAGCAAGCGGACCTGAGGCAGGCATTGACTGCGATGCGCGTACGTTAGCAATCACCGGAGGCATCGTGGTAGGAATTGGTGGCGCTACGAGTGCCCCGAGCGAGAATGCTTCATCTGTTCCCTCAGTAATAATGGGAGCAGGCAGAGCTAATCAACTCGTGTCTATTGTTGCCTCAGATGGCTCACAGGTGGTCACGTTCATGGCACCAGCATCTTTTAATACAATGCTCATCGGCGGTTCACGTTTTGACATGAACAAGACTTATACAGTGTTCACTGGCGGCGACGTGCTGGATGGTACAGAGTTCAACGGCCTTTACACGGGGGGCACCTATGTTACAGGTGATACTGGTGGCAACTTTACAACAACGAACGTCGTCACTCAGCTGGGTGGATCGGTAAGCAGAGGATAATACAAATACTTTTTCAGGTGCGACTGCGGAATGGGGCTGGATGAGGGGAAAGGCTCGAACCGCGGCGCACCTTTTTTTAACATACCTGTTTTACATCGCCGTGATCTTCGTATGAATTTTGGCGACTCACATAAACATTCGTATCGTATTGAATGGTAATGACGTCACCTTCACGATAGCGATTGAACAGGTCGCGTAAGGCATCAATCATCTCGTTATATCCGGATTGTCCTTCGTTGGGAACGTAGGACGAAGATGATAATCTACCTTTAAGTCCTTCGAAGTCGAACGTCTGACTATTGGCGAAGGTTTTTAATGTGCACTTCTCCGGTGCGAAGAAGGCTGAGATCATTTCTGGCTCTATGTTCCGGTGATCGACAGTAACATAGTCAATGGCGTGATCGATGATGAGTTGATCGTAAAGCTTCGCGAACTCCGTATCAACCAGCCGTTCGTTCCACATCAGTACGGTGACTCCATTCGGTTTGAGAATGCGTCGAAATTCTTTGCTTGCCTTCTTCCGATCGAACCAGTGAAAGGCCTGGCCTGCGACAATGAAGTCAGCGGATGCATCCGGTACGCCGGTGTTTTCCGCTGTACCGTCGATCGCCTCGAACCGGCTATAGTCTTTCAACAATAGAACAGAACGCGTCCGCATGGGCTCGTTAGGTTCGACACCGATAACGACATTGCCATACTTCAGAAACATCTCAGAGGAAATGCCCGTGCCAGAGCCGATGTCGACAACGGTGTGGCTGGGCAAAAGTCCATAGCTGTCACGAAAGTAGTGCAGCACGTCAACCGGATAGTGAGGCCTGTATCGAACGTAGTTGTCTACGCGATCACCGAATCTTTGTGTGTTTTGTGATGCCATGTTCAAAGATAGCGAACTTCTGCTGCTGCCGTCTATCAACTTTGCTTTCAGTTTTCGGGGAATGTGATTACATTAGGTTCATAGCCCAGTCAAACACCCCGTTGATGAGCAACATCCTCCAAAAATTTCTCGAATGGGAGAAATCCATTCCCGATGAGTCATTTCTTCGCCAACCGTTTCAGGGAAAATGGAAGTCATATTCGTATCGAAAAGCCGGCGACGAGATCAGACGCATTGCAACCGGCCTGAAAGGATTACCTGCACGGTCGCACGTCGCCCTGTTGTCTAAAAACTGTGCGCAATGGGTGATGGCCGATCTTGCGATCATGATGTGCGGGCACGTCTCTGTTCCGATCTACGCCACACTTACGGCTACTTCCATTCGGCAGATCCTTACGCATGGCGATGTGAAGGCGATCATCGTTGGAAAGCTGGATAACTATATCGAGCAACGTGATGGTATACCCGAAGGTGTGTTAAAAATCGGAATCGGTGAGTATGGCATTGCTGAAGAAATACAATGGGAACAATGGCTCAACAATGTTCCACTGACCACACTTTATGCATGGAAGCCGGACGAAGTGTTTACCATGATGTATACTTCGGGTACGACAGGAAAGTACAAAGGCGTAATGCATACGATGGCCGGCTTCGATCTGATAGCCAATACGGGGATCAACGAAGTCGGCTTCCGTCCACGACCGTCATTGTTTTCGTTCTTACCACTCGGTCATGCAGCCGAAAGAATGGGCATCGAAACAATAGGTATATATCTCGGAGCACAGTTCTCGTTCCCTGAGTCACTTGCTACCTTCAATGACGATCTCGTAAAAACACAGCCTCATCACTTTGTCGCAGTACCTCGACTCTGGTCAAAGATCCGGGAAGGTGTTCAGCAGAAGATGCCTCAGCACAAACTTGATGTGTTGTTGCGCATACCGTTGATCAGTTCTCTTGTTAAATCGAAAATCAAAAAGAAGCTGGGGCTGTCGAGAGCCACACAGATATTTTCCGGTGCCGCACCCTTGTCGGAGGAACTACTCATCTGGTTTAAGCGCCTGGGCATTGAAATCTTCCAGGGATATGGCCTTACAGAAAATTGTGTATCACACCTCAGTAAAAAAGGTGCAAACAAAATTGGTGCGGTGGGTGTTACAGCCTCATGTTTTGAAACTAAGATCGCACCTGATGGTGAGATACGGGTGAAGGGTAAAGGCAACATGGTCGGCTATTACAAAGAACCGGAGCTTACGAAGCTGGCTTTCGATGAAGATGGGTTTCTGCGAACGGGCGACATTGGGGAGATCGACAAAGACGGATATCTCACGATCACAGGCCGACTGAAAGATCAATTCAAAACCGATAAGGGAAAGTATGTTTCTCCCGCCCCCATAGAGATGTTGTTTACAGGAAGCGTGGCCGTGGATCAGGTATGCGTAGTAGGAATGGGAATACCTCAGCCTATCGCATTGATTGTGTTATCGCAGTCTGGTCGCGCAAAAAGCAAAGAACAGGTTACGGAAGAGTTTAGAACATTGCTGCATACCGTAAATGGCGGATTGGACAGCCACGAAAAGTTAAAGAAGGCCGTCGTCATGAAATCGGACTGGTCGATTGAAAACGGATTGCTTACGCCAACCTTGAAGATCAAACGAAATGAGATCGAAAAGTTGAAGTTGCCACATTATCCGAAGTGGTACGAGTCGGAAGATATAGTAGTGTGGGAATCCTGACAATCATCAATGTCTGAGCTCTTAAGCGCAGCACTTGTAATCAATTAACCCGTTCGCGGTTGAAAAAGAACCAAATTGACTTCGTTCACTAACTGCACAAAAATCTTGTTAACCGTTTTCTTTCGCGCTTGAGATCAGCTTCATATCAATAGGAACTTTTCTGATTCGTTTTCCGGTCGCCGCATAGATGGCATTTAGCACAGCAGGTACACCCATCGGACTCGAAATTTCTCCTACACCCCACGGACGCGTATCGTTTGCTTCTACAAAGTGCACATCAATAGGAGGGCATTCACGCATGCGAAGGAGCTTATTCTGATGGAAGTTGCGGTAAACGGCGCGGCCGTTGACGATGGGAAGTCCGCCGTATAGCAAGGCCGTTAGACTCCAAACGATGCCCCCTGTAATCTGATTCGTTGTGCCCGACGGGTTAATAACCAGTCCACAATCAACAGCAACTGTCATTCGGTCAATCTTCAGTTGCTCATCCTTTACCGTAACCGCTGCCACTACAGCACAGTAGCTGTTACCATAAGGACAAACAGCCATTCCCATTCCTTTGCCATGAGTGTTTACCATACCATTCACTCCCGTGGCACTGTTATCACCATGCCCATGCATTTTGTGCCATTCCGACTTTTCAATAGCGAGGTCAAGCACACGCTGTACCCTTGAACCAGAAACGGGATAGATGTCGCCAACCTGCACGTCGCGCTTGCCCTTAAGCAACTCACATCGGAACACATACGGATCCTTCCCCAATGACACCGCTACTTCATCTACGAAGCACTCACTGTAAAATCTTCCATGCCCTACAACTCCGCGCCACGCTGAAGAATGGACGAGCTCATCATCAATCATCTGTTCGAAGTCGTAACGGATGTTAGGGATGTCATAAGCCATGAAGGGCAGCTGAGGATCGGCATACTTCGCTCCCCATGTATAAGTCCGGATCTCCTTCTCGTACCAGGCATACAGTTGATCCTCCTGATCGATTGAAGCCTGATACTCCATGTGCTGGAAGAGATGGGCGAGGTTAAATAGATGATCGTCTTCACGCGACCACATCATTTTGATGGGAATACCACCGGCTTCGCGCGAAATGAACGCAGCTTCAATAGCCATATCCGGGTAATAACGTCTTCCAAATCCGCCGCCGGAAATATGATTGTGTACAAGGATATCGTTTTCATTGAAACCGAACACTCTTTGAAGTTCGGTTACGATGAGGTTAGGGGCCTGCGAGCCGATCCAGATTTCGCATTTGTTGTCAGCAACTCTGGCCGTACAGTTCAGCGGCTCCATGCAGTTGTGCAGCTGATGAGGAAACATGTACGATGCTCGGATGGTACGCTTTACGTGCGCCATGTTGGAACCGGCGTTTGCGTCGCCGATGAACGCAGTTGGAGAAGTTTTGCTGAGGGCGTGCGACTCGGCAAGGCGTTCAAAGTCCGCGGTGCTTTTACTTCCGTTCATGCCGTCGTCCCATGTTATCTTCAGCTTGTTTCTGGCCTGCTGAGCTGCCCAGAAGGAATCAGCGACGATCACTACTCCCTCGCGAATGTCGTGGGGCATGTAAGGAGTTTCGCGCTGAAGCCCGGCGATTCGTTGATTCGTGAAGATATGTCGCACGCCTTTAACGGCAAGGGCATCTGTCGCATCATAAGACTTAATCTTTCCCTTAAACACCGGACACCGTTCGACAACTGCGATCAGCATGCCGGGAATTTTTACATCCAGCCCATACGTTGCGCTCCCCGTTACTATTCCCGGAATGAGCTTTGCGCTTTTCGGGGAGCCGATGAGATTGAATTTGCCCTCTTCCTTCAATTTTGCATTGGCGGGTGGTTCAAGCAATGCAGCATCTCCGGCGAGGACGCCGAAACTGAGCGCAGCGCGCGTGTTCCGGTTGATCACCTGGTGATTCTCCGCGTAACACGCATCGGTGGATACCTTCCACTTTGCTGCTGCCGCTGCGATCAGCATCTGTCTCGCCGTTGCTCCTGCCTTTCTCAAAACATCGTATTGATAGATGATCGTACAGCTGCCACCAGTATCATGTCCGCCGTTCTTGTCGTTCTGAAACTTCTTCATGTCGGTGTCGGGAAGATCTATAGCCACCCTCTTCCAGTCGGCACAAAGCTCTTCGGCAATAATCATGGCCATAGCGGTAGATACACCTTGCCCCATCTCATGCTTAATGAACCTATAGGTAACGTGACCATCCGGTCCGATAGTCAGGAGATCTCCCATAGCGATACCGTTGACACCGCTGGCCATGTCAGCCGTCTCCTCTTGTCTGCTGGTTGATGCGGAAAATGCCGCCGATTCCCGGAAGGATAGAAGCATTCCACCGCCCGCCATGATTGATGCTTGTACGAATTCTCTCCTGTTCATTGCAAGACGGATCAGAATTTTGACACCTTCGATTCAGTTGCTGACTTACGCACAGCCGACGCGCGTTTTACTGCCTCATGTATCCGGAGGTATGTGCCACAGCGACAAAGGTTGCCGTTCATGGCCGATGTGATCTCGTCGTCTGTTGGATCGGGATGCTGGTTGAGAAAGGCTGCTGCCGTCATGATCTGTCCAGCCTGACAGTATCCGCACTGTGGTACATCAACTTCCTCCCAGGCCTTTTGTAAGGGATGAGTGCCATCAGGACTCAAACCCTCAATAGTCGTAATCGCCCTCCCGGAACATGCCCCTGCCGTTATCGAACATGATCGTACGGCCTTGCCATCGAGATGAATGGTGCATGCGCCACATTGGGCAATGCCGCATCCATACTTTGTTCCGGTGAGGTTGGCTAAATCGCGAAGCACCCAAAGCATGGGCATGGTTGGGTCTACGTCAAATCGCATAGTGACTCCGTTGACGGTAAATTGAATGTTGCTCATTGCTTTTCTCGGATGTCGATTAATGAATGACACGCATCCTGTGCAATGAAGTTACGTCATGTACGGTCTCCGACAGCCGATCTGTGACACTCGCCTTTAATACCTTACAAACAACCTGTATGCACGACGAACGTCAGGCTCGGTGAGGCTGGCTCATGAATCCCGACAAAGCAAATGTTCTGTAGTTACGACCAATGGGGACGGTATGGTCGCCTACTTTCACCTGGCTGTTGGTGAATGAAACGACGTGATCGATGGCCACAATGAACGAACGATGAACGCGGATAAATTTGCCCTGGGGCAGCCGCTGTTCCAGGTAACTTATCTTCTGATAAGTAACTACTTCGCGCGTTGCAGTCTTTACTCGCACATAGTCGCGAAGACTTTCGATGTAAAGAATGTCCTTAAGAAACACCTTTACCTGCTCCCTGTTTTCCTTGAGGTAAAGAAAAGCCTCATCATAAGTGGCATGCGAATTTTGTTGCTGATCAGCAGGCTGATATTTTTTCAGTTGCCTGATCTTGCCTATCGCCCGAAGAAAGCGGTCGAAGGAAATGGGTTTAAGCAGGTAGTCTATAACATCCAGATCGTATGCTTCGAAAGCGTATTCGCGATAAGCGGTAGTAAAGATCACACGTGGTCGCTGCTGCAATGACTTCAGTAACTCGATGCCATTGGTATTGGGTAAATTAATATCTAGAAAAAGCAGGTCCAGATCGTGTGTCTGCAGTACATCAAAGGCATCCAGAGCGTTGCCGCAACTGGCTACAAGGGACAGCTCTGCGATTCGGGCGACATGTGATTCGAGAAGTTGCCGGGCGAGTGGTTCGTCATCGACGATCAGACACTTCATTAATGAAGAATTATGAATTATGAATTAAGGATAAAGAAATTAGTACTTGGTCGTGTGACCAACTGGACCGCGACAGATTGTCGCGTACGATATTCATGACCTGCCTGTAAGTTTAAACTCGTTAACTGTACATGCCACGCGGATCACCTTTGATTTCAAAAATTGTCATATGCTCTGTGGGTTATCTCAGTTGTAATTTATTCCACTTCAATAGCGCGCTTTGCAATAGGTTTTGCTGTAAGCGATAGCTGAAGCACAACAAGGTAAGTGTCGCTGGTGTCGAAGGTCTGCAGCTCGTGCCGAAGGGGATATTCAAACGCGAGGCGCTTCTTCACGTTATCGAGCCCTATGCCACCGTGCGACTCTTCGTTCGCGCGATCGGGCTTTTTATTTTCTGTCTTAAATGTGAGTATATCGTTAATTATCGATAGCTCAATATGAATCCAGCCGCGATTAAGCTTGTCTCCGTGCTTAAAGCAGTTTTCTACAAAAGGCAGCATAAGCAGCGGCGCAATTTTTACATCGTCGGTATTTGCATAGTTGGAAAAAGTCACCTCCAGTTCATCATAACGCAGTCTCTCCAATGCGATGTAATGCTGCAGGTGGTTCACTTCCTTTTTTAATGACACCAGTTGCTGGTGGCTGTCATAAAGCATATAGCTCATCAGTTCTGAAAGTCGGTGCACCATCACGGGCGTCTTGGTGCTTTCACTAAGCGCAAGTGCGTATAGATTATTTAGCGTGTTGAACAGGAAGTGCGGGTGTATTTGGGACTTTAGGAGCTTGAGTTCCGCCTCGAGTTTCTCCTTCTCCAGCTGTCGTGTTGCCAGCAAAAGGCGGTTAGCTTTATGCTGGTGCTCATAAAACTTGCGAACGACATGTACGGCCGCCAGCATAGCGACCCATGAATATGTATAAAAGATGGCGATCAGAATTTTGGGTGGGAAAAACAATGGGATAGATAATCCAGCAGGATAAAAGATTGGATAGAGGAAAAAGTATCCCAGGGTCCGAAGGACTATGCCGGCAACAATCATCGATACTACAAGCCCGATGAAAAACTGACTGTACTTTCTTTGAATGAAGAATCGGTCAATCAGTACGTAGAGTGTGAAGTATGCCGCCGCCATTTTGATCGGGAGTTCGGACATAGTCGACACAAATTTCTCGAGATATTTTCCATCGACCAATCCCCAGATGACGACGTCGTACACAACGATCGATACCCAGAATGCAACATGAAGCACCAGTCTGTACTTCTTGTATCCCTGGTCGCCGAAAACATCAACATTCATCGGGCGAGGCATCTCCTAATATCTGCAAATTCCCACGATCGATGACGGAATTTAGACAAACGACTGCTTTCGGGTGACAGAAGAGCGGTAGCCAAGTACCTGTTCAAAAGCCTTGTAATTGAAAGTGATTCGGATCGCCGGCAAAAAAAAGTGCGCCGATTCTTTATATGTAACTTTAAAGTTACATATAATTGCGTAACAAATAAGTTACTTAATGACAAAAGAAGTTATTCAACTCTGGCAGCTGGAAGCACCCGCGGAATTAGTCTGGCAATGCTTGACTGATCCGGCTATGTTGGCAGAATGGCTGATGCCAAATGATCTCAAAGCAGTAGTGGGACACGAGTTTATGTTTCACACTAACCCCAGGCCCATGCCTCCATTCGATGGAAAGATCTTTTGTAAGGTGCTTGAGGTGGTTCCAGGAAAACGAATCTCATATACCTGGAAGGGAGGACCCGGCGACGGTACGATCACGCTGGATACGGTGGTGACCTGGACGCTTTCATCAAAGGGCACGCGAACGGATCTGTTGCTGGAACATAAAGGCTTCAAAGGAATGAAGAACTACCTGGCTTATTTCTTTATGAATATGGGCTGGCAAAAATCTATTAGACGAAGACTTATCGAAACGCTGAAAACACATGAAGCAACCCACACTGTCAGTTGATCCGTTTGCTGCACTTGCTGACGAAAACAGGAGGGAGATGCTGCGGTTGTTATCCCATCAAACGTACACCATCAGCGATCTGGCTTCTAATTTTACAATCAGCCGTCCTGCAGTTTCCAAGCACATCAAGCTCCTCGAAGAGGCAGGTTTTATAAAAGTCAATGATATTGGAAGAGAACGCTATTGCATTCTGGACCAGGAGGGTTTCATTGCGCTGCAGCAATGGATAGATTACTTCGATTTATTCTGGAAGTCGCGAAAGAAAAAACTGGAATCGGTCATTAAAGCCCGACTTGATGAGCGCAAAGAAAATTAGCACGACTTCTTACCCAAGCACAACGCAATCAGCCGGACCGCATCCCGGTTATCGTACGAGTACAACGGATCCTCTATACGTTCGTTTAGCGTACGACAGATTGAGATCCACGGTGTAATAATAAGTATCAGTTGGAAGCAAGGCTCCATTGTACGTTCCATCCCACTGTTTCTCTATTCCACGTGACTCGAACAGTAATACGCCGCGCTTGTCGTACACTCGCACCAGCGCGTTCTCGCACTGCTGAGGATTGGAAAGGGCCAGCACTTGCCAGGTTTCATTAACTGTATCGTCGTTGGGAGAGAATGCCGTGGGAATGCGAAGATCGACTTTTGTTTCCATCAGAATGCTCCGTGTCCTTTTCTCACTGGGCAACTGACCATCGTGGACCATTACGTAAATAACTTTGTCGCCGGGCAATGCCTGAGGATTGCCGGTTTCACCTGTGTTCAACCGATAGTGATACTTAACAGAGCGTACGGCATCACGGTACTCGGCCAATGGTGCGTAGCCAATCAATGAAAGCTTGCCGCTGTCTGCGTCGAACACTCCGCGAATTGTAGCCGTATTCACAAACAGCAATTCGTCGTAGCCTTTAGTATATACGTTTTTCTGAATACCAATTTCTGCAAAACTCAGATAGTCGTTGTCAACGTCCTCCACATCAAATACCGTCGTTAATGCAATGGCTTCGGCACCCGGTTCGTACGAAAGCGGGGTGGATTCGAATTGCGTGATCACCGGCGCGTCGTCTACAGGCTTAATAAGAATTGCCAGTCCGTACGGATCGCTGGACTTACCACCCGGATCAGTCACTTTTACAGAAACAATGAGAAATCCATTGAGATTCTTCGCTGGTGTTACCGTTGTGCCTGTGAATGTATATCCTGACCCTGTAAGGATATCTAGTTTGAAACCGTTAGGATAGCTGTCGTCAGTGTCGGTTACAAGGAGATCAGTAAGCGCAAGGGTAAGCGTTTCGTCCTCGTTCATAACAAGGCTAAGCTGACCGATAATCTGTGGGCGTACACTTGGCGCGATAACGCTGACACTTACCGTGAAGGGTTGGCTATTGGTCGTACCGTCGTTTACAGTGACGGGTACTTGTAGCATCCCCAGAAAATTGTTCGCGGGCGTGATGGTGTTTCCTGCAACGGAATAGTTAGCTCCGGTAAGGACCTTCAACTTGAAGTCCGTCGGAAATGTATTGTCCGGATCAGTAACTATGAGCTTGGTAATTTCAATGGCAAGTGGAGTATTCTGAGTTGTGATGAATGGATTGGGAGACTGACCTTCAATGACTGGCGCGACGTTAGGCGCATCATTCACACGTACCGTCAGTTGCGCATTAGTATTGGCGCGGCCGTCGCTGATCGTAATGTTTACCTTGAGCTCACCTTTGAAGTTTGCGTTGGGCGTTACCGTTGTACCACTGAATGTATAATTAGGACCGTTGTTGATACGGAACGTAATCTCACTTGGATCGTTGTCAGGGTCTTTGATCACCATATCGGTAATGCTGATGGTGATAGGTGTCATGACATTTGTCGTGAGCACCTTTTGTCCCTCCAGCGTTGGCGCATCATTAACAGGTTTAACGGTGATGGTCAGCTCGTACACAGGACTATCATCTTTTCCGTCGTTCACTACGAGAGGCACCTTAAGGGTGCCACTAAAATCTTTCGCAGGAATTATGCGATTGCCATCCAGTGTATAGTTCGCATTAGTAGCGGGTGGAATCGGCCTTAATGTAAAACCGATCGGATAACCTGGATTATCCGGATCAGAAACCGTAAGCATGCTAAGTGTTATGGTCTGTGCCTGATCTTCATTGATCTCCAATGCTGATTGACCCGTTATAGTTGGCGGTACATTTGCCGGTGACGTGACAGTAACGTCCAAATTATACTTGGCGCTTTCAGATTGACCGTCGTTTACCGAAACAGGCACCTTGACCTTTCCTGTGAAATTTGCTAGCTGTGATCGTCGTACCAGTGACCGTATAATGCTGACCGTCATAAATCGTTAATGTAAATCCCGTAGGGTACGAGTCGTCCGGATCGGTAACGGTAAGATTAGATAGTTGAATTGTAAGATCGCTCCCAGCGGTGACTGTCAGCGGAGTTTGACCAGTAATGACCGGGGCAATATTGGGAAGAATGGTCACCTGAATTTTAGCATCAAACGGGTCGCTTTCGGCCTTGCCATCATTCACAGTAACAGGCACAGTAAGCGTTCCTACGAATAACAGATTAGGAGTAATGGTTGTACCACTAAAGGAGTATCCAACTCCCGGATAAACTTTCAGCGTGAAGTCTTTTGGATATTCATTGTCTGAATCCGTCACTTTGAAGTTATCAAGCTTCAGCGTGAGTGGAGTTCCAATAAACGTACTGAGCGGATCCTGACCGGTAATAACGGGTTTCACGTTCGGTTTGGGTGTAACGCCGATGGTGACGTTGAAGAGATCACTTTCAGCCTCTCCGTCATTAACAGACACAGGTACTGTTATAGATCCTGTGTAACCGGCTTCGGGCGTAATCGTTCTTCCGGTGAACGTGTAGTGTGATCCGTTGTGTAATGTCATCGTGAACCCGGTAGGATAGGAGTCATCTCCATCAACAACAGTGAGATTACCGAACTCGAGTGTGATAGGCGTATCGGCGACTGTACTAAGCGCAACCTGACCAGTGATCTGTGGCTTCTGGTTCACTGCAGTGACAGTGATCTTAAGATTAAATTGAGGACTTTCAGCTGCTCCGTCGTTCACGCTTACGGGTACTGTTAACTCTCCGGTGAAAGATGCTGAAGGCGTGACAGTCAGATTGCTGAAAGTGTAGTTGCTGCCAGGGTGCACAGTCAACGTGAAGTCCTGAGGATAGCTGTTATCCGGATCGGTAACGGTAAGATCAGCAGGCTTGATTGTTATGGCGGCAGCCTGCGGCGTCGTTAGAGCAGATTGGCCGGTGATCTGGGGAGCGACGTTTGATGGCGCTGTTACTGTAACGGGCACCGTAAAGTCATCGCTTTCGTCTTCACCGTCGCTAACTCTCACGCGTACATTAAGAGTGCCAGTGAAGCCAGCGTCTGGCGTTACCGTTGCGCCACTGCGCGTATAGTTTGGCCCCGTGAGTATCCTGAAAGTGAAGTCATCCGGGTATATGTTATCCGGATCGGTCACTGTAAAATCTTCCAGCTTCAGTGTAATCGGAGTTCCGCGTGTAGTGGTGAGTGGCTGGCTGCCGGTAATGATAGGCTTAACGTTGGGAACATCGCGAACAGTGACTACAAGAGTGAATGTATTGCTTTCATCCTTGCCGTCACTTACCCGAACGGGCACGTTGAGCCGACCATGATAATTGCGTGCAGGGGTAACGTCCTGTCCCACGGCCGTATAATTACTCCCGGGATCAATAATCATGGTGAACCCATTTGGGTAAGTATCATCGAGATCAATTACTCTGAGCGCACTGAACGGAATGTTTAGCGGAACA
The DNA here is from genome assembly GCA_049840655.1 of Chryseolinea sp. GTDB lineage: Bacteria > Bacteroidota > Bacteroidia > Cytophagales > Cyclobacteriaceae > Chryseolinea. The sequence goes on along the minus strand of JASGJX010000022.1, from coordinate 31,832 downwards.
TTTTCATCGGTCGACAATGGATCTTGTCCGAGAATTAATGGCCGGGCATTCAGCTGGGCATACGTGACCTGATGGGAGGCCACGATCAGCACGCACAATATTGAAAGATTTCTAAAGTGCATAGCGGGGTAAAGATACGCTTTGTCGTTGATAGGTGACCTTGATCAAAGGAAATCGTCGATTAGTCGTACGCCCGCAACAGCAAATATTCTGCCTGTACCTCAAGAATGATCCGACATCAAATGATATCATGTTGGTAAATTGCTGAACAGAAGATATTTCCGAGAGAATAGAGATTGATTCTCAATTTTGGAAAACTGAAATCTGTAGAACGAGGCGTGCAAAATGTTGATGTTTGTCACATATCAGATGACTTGAGAATAGCACACGTCTTGCGCTCATTGCCAGTCACTTTGTAATGCTTTTGGATGCGCAACGGTATGTATATACGCAAATGTTCGCCTTGAGAATTTTCTCTGTACGACGCCCCTGATAAACGTTGCGGTGTTTCCGCAATTCTACGCTTCGTGATAATAATCATCACAAACTGGCACTTCTATCATTTTTGTACAGCTTCAATTCAACGATTTTTACATAGGCAAATCGATGATAAGTGCATCACATCGAATCACTAACGCGCCGGCTAGCATAAAATCATCGGCCAGCGCAAGAGTTGCGAAGTTTTTGGTTCAAATGATGCATGTGATGTTGAAGAATTTGCCAAAAAATTTCGATAAATTAGTTTACCTGTCGACGAGTGGTTGTATTAATCGTTGACTGACGTTACAAGGTCAAGATTGGTTCGCGACAGGGAAGTATTTAATACTTGTTTAGTCATTTAGATATAATTGTTATGAAAACGTTGATAGGAATTGCACTACTAATGCTGACGACCACGTTGGTGAAAGCACAAGGAGCACTGGCTTCCGTTCCATCACCCGTTATGCAGTCGTTCACTGCTTTATATCCAAACATTAAGGACGTCGCATGGAATTACAATGAACCAAACTATGAGGCCCGATTCAAACTACGCAACAAAGGAATGATGTTGATGTTTGATGAGTCAGGATCGGTAAGCGAAATCAAAAATGAAGTACCGGCGACCGATCTGCCGGGAACCGTCCTTGAATTTGTAGAAAACAATTACAGAGGATGGCAGCTGATGAAAGCCATGTATGTTGTCGTTAACAATGATCCTTATCACGAGACGTATCTGAAAAAAGGTGAAGAGGAAGTTACGCTTGTGTTCGACCGAAATGCGCAATTGCTCGTGACAGTTTGGCCCTAGACCGACCACGGGTCTGTCTGGCAACAGTCATCCATGCTTATTGAAGATCTTAATCCTCCGCTTAGATCCAACCAACCCACTTGGTGAGATTACGGCGGTTTTGGAGCCCAGACTTTCCCTTCCCGGGCTTGCCCGGGGAGGGGCCGCCGGTATCCCCGACGGGCTCCGATCCATCTCTCAAATCCCTTCTTTACAAAGTATTTTGCTGTTTTTGCGATAGTTTCTCGCCAACTTTTATATTTGCACTTCCTTTGAAAAAGGGCGGTATTTGACTCGCTGGAGAGGTGGGTGAGTGGCTGAAACCAATAGTTTGCTAAACTGTCGTACGGGTTAAACTGTACCGGGGGTTCGAATCCCCCTCTCTCCGCATAATTCCTGGCAGCCAACCAGGGTCGCTGATTTTGTAATTTTGCTCTATGGCGGTCATAATCTGACGACTAGCAGTCGTTGGTCTGGTCAGCAGCCAGATGCCTCCAGCGAGGAAGATCATGTATCGGAGTGATGCCAATGTAAATGGTCCGATAGCTCAACTGGATAGAGCATCAGCCTTCTAAGCTGACGGTTCGGGGTTCGAGTCCCTGTCGGATCACTTCTCACTTCCCTGATCCCTTTGCGCTCATCACTTACCCGGTGGCGTCTCACAAACTAAACAAACTGATTCCATTAATTTTTGAAATAGCCTTCTATTGGTTGTTCACAAAGATTAAATTGTTAAACTGCACACAGTTATCATAATTAACGATTTCAATACCCTCACTATGTCAAAAAAGATTCTAATCATCGCATTCATGGTTGCGTCACTAGGCGCAGCAGCACAAAGCAACAAGGAAGACGTGGACTTCATCCAGTCAATCTATGGTAAAGAAAAGAAAGCAGTAGTGGCACAATTCATTCAGCTTGAAGGCGCACAAAAGGATGCTTTCTGGAAGATCTATGATGAGTATGAAGTAAAACGCAAAGAACTCGGACATCAGCGTGTAGCTCTGTTGGAACGCTATGCCAAGAACTATACCACACTCGATGACGCAACTACTGATCAGATAACAAAGGACATGTTGTCCCTAGGTGCAAAGACCGACAAACTGATCCACACTTACTACGGCAAGCTGAAAAAAGCATCCACAGTAAAAGCAGCTGCTCAGTTCGTTCAGATCGAATCGTATCTCCTCAGCGAAGTGCGCACGGCAATTTTTGAAAGCATTCCGCTTATCGACGAATTGAAGTAGTCAGTCCGCACAGTAGCATGTTCGTTGTATCTGTCATTGAAGGATAATAAAAATGGCGCGTGAAGGCGCCATTTTTATTATCAGTTTTTTCAAACGGCACAAGAAGTTGTGTTAATCTTCTAACCGGCCCTCACAATGAGGCTTGCCTTCGCTCTATCCCGTCCGTTATTGGTCTGAGTGCTATTTCACCGGATGAAACTTCTGCTCCGAAAGACAGCTTGTCCAGGTTTGATAAGTTGAATCAGACAGAAGACTAGTTGTTCAAGTTGCCGTAGTGGGATTGAGACTGAAGCAAAAGCTGGTCGCCACAGGTGATTACCTGCAGCGGGTTAGTCATTTGTAGAAGTCTATAACCTCTTCAGGTTATCGGGTATACCCTCTATAAGGTAGATGGCTCGCCTCCGAAAGTCATTTATTCAAACTTGACGGCTCTTCTTTTGCATTTGCGATGCGTGGAATAGATCATTGCGCACTATTTAAAATTTGTCTAAATAACTATGCGCAGTTTCTACTTAGTGGTGTTATTACTCTTTGCTTCAATTGGAGTGATTGCCCAGAATCATGGTTCGGTGGGAGGCACTGTTACGACAGTGGACGGATCTCCGGCAGAATTTGTAAACGTAACTTTAAAAGGGAGTTCAAGAGGCGCTGTCGCTGACCGAAAGGGCCGCTTTGTAATTGCTCCGGTTCCCCCAGGAACCTATACGGTAGTGGCTACTTTCGTCGGCCTGGAGACACAGGAGCGCGATATAGAAGTAGTCAGTGGAAAGCGTACCGCGGTTGATTTCACATTGAAAGAGAGCGCACAACAACTTGACGAAATCGTTGTAGCAGAAACACGTGGCGTTTATACCATCAATGAACCGTCATCAAGTCTGCGTCTAACGACACCGTTGTTGGAGACACCCCAGAATATTCAGATGATTACCAGCGACGCATTGCGCGATCAACAAGTGATCAGCATGAGTGATGGTGTACTTCGTAACGTAAGTGGTGCTGTTCGTTCAGAGCACTGGGGCGACCTTTATACCAATGTATTGTCGCGCGGCTCACAGGTGCAAGCCTTCCGAAATGGATTTAACGTCGTCAACTCTTATTGGGGTCCGCTCACGGAAGACATGAGCTTCGTAGACCATATCGAATTCGTTAAAGGTCCAGCCGGATTTATGTTGTCGTCTGGTGATCCAAGCGGCCTTTATAACGTGGTTACCAAAAAGCCCACGGGTAAATCTCAGGGCGAAGTCGGGTTTACAGTTGGTAGCTTTGATCTTTATCGTACTTCTCTTGATCTCGACGGCAAACTTTCTTCAGATGGACGTTTGCTTTACCGTCTGAACATCGCCGGGCAGAACAAAAAGTCACATCGGCCAAATGAATACAATGACCGCTACACAATTGCCCCGGTGATCTCTTATCAGCTAGACGACAAAACTAAACTCACTCTCGAGTACACTTTGCAGTTAGCAAATATGAGCGACGTTGGGTCGTACTATGTTTATGATACTCACGGGTTGGGAACTTTACCGGTCGACTTCACGACCCTGCCAGCGGGACTGCCAGGAACAAAAATCAAAGACCACAGTCTCTATGTGAATCTGCAGCACGATATCAGTGAAACATGGAAGCTAACGGCTCAGGTTGCACGCTTTGACTACAGCCAGGATGGCTCGTCCATGTGGCCATCGGCTGTGAATCCAGACAACACGATGATTCGTGCTGTAGGGATCTGGCAATCAGAAAGCGAAATGAACATGGCGCAGGTGTTCGTCAATGGTGATTTCACCACAGGTACTATTCGTCATCGGGTGTTGGCTGGTTTAGATCTGGCAAATAAATCCTACCTCGCCGATTGGTCGCAAAGCTATGCACTCGACACGCTTGGAGGTGAGTTCAGCCTTAGCAATCCCAACATAGGTGCACCGAATGCAGGCTTCCCTGCTTTCGATAAGTCGAAGCCCTTGTCAGAGAGAGCCGCGGCAGCCGGAAGTTTTCAGGACTCGCGTTATTACGGATTTTATTTACAGGATGAACTTGGTTTCTTTGACAACCGTGCGCGCCTTACCGTTGCAGGTCGTTATACCTACATCAAACAGACGTATTATGGTACGTCCGAAGCCAACCACGTTACACCCCGCATAGGCCTTAATGTAAATCTCACTTCTTCTACCACAGCATACGCACTGTACGATCAGGCATTCACTCCTCAGTCTGGCGTATTGTCAAGCGGAGGCAAGGTTCAACCGATCACCGGTAATAACATTGAATTCGGTTTGAAAAGAAACTGGGCCGATGGAAGATTTACATCATCGCTTGCATTCTACCGCATTTTGAAGAACAACGAATTAACTGCAGATCCCAACGCGCCAATGAACTCGGGGCTTAGTGTAGAACTTGGTCAGAAGCGTGCACAGGGAATCGAGTTTGATGTGCGTGGTTCACTATTGCCTGGACTGACAGCTACAGCGAATTATGCTTACACCGACTCGAAGGTTACGAAGGTTACAGAAGGTGTTACCGTTGTTAATGTTGGTGATGTTGTTCCAGGTTTTGCACGTCACACGGCAAACCTATGGGTTGGTTATTCAATTCAGCAGGGACTGCTTCGTGGAGTAGGGGCGTCATTAGGTTATACGATGATGGCCGACCGCGAGACTTACTGGGATCCTCTGCCGGATCCATCACAAGAACTTCCCACCTACAATAAAGTTGACGCCGGCTTGTTCTGGGAAAGCAAAAACATTCGAATTGCGGCCAACGTGTTCAATGTTTTTGATGAATTCCTCTATAGCGGATCATACTATGCGTGGCAGAACTTCTACTACACACAAACTGAAGCACCACGCAACTTCCGCCTCAGCGTGAACTATAGGTTCTGATAATACTTCCAGCATCCCTCTCTGAAGCCACAGGTATCTTAACCTGTGGCTTTTTGTTTTTCATCGTCGACGTCGATCATTACGAGTGCGTGTTCTGGCGTCGTCGATTAAGAACTTCCGTCTTGGCCGTTTTACAGTTAAACGCACAATCCCGAGCCACCAGCCGTGAGGTTTTGGTACCTTTCCCTTCGAAGAAAAGTGAAAGAACCTTATTGATAAGTCACCATGAACAGAGTCTTAGTGTTAATTACCTTGTCAGAGAGTGGAATTGAAAAGATAAAAGCAACCCCGGAGTTGCCGAAGCAGGAGATGGAATTTGTTAATCGGTGGAAAGAGGAAAGCATCCTGGAAAGCTTCTTCATTTCAGTGTCGAGGAAAGACGCTGTCCTAATCTTTGCTACTGACGAATCCAAAACAAAGCAACTGATAGAGATCCTGCCTTATTATCCCTACATGCAAAGGATCGACTATCACGTCTTAAACAAGGAGTTCTAAAGAACGCTCCCGATAGAAACGGTGTTCAGTGAAAACTACTTTACCGTCTGAAGTTGGCGGGACAAGTGTTTGATCTTGCCGATCGCCTCACGGTGTGTTTTTCGCTCCAACCCCTTCATCATCTCGATTTCTGAAAGCACTTCATTCACTTTCTCTTTTGCAGCCTCAGTGTTTCCTGTCTCTGCGAGATAGCGCGCATAGGCATACCGATGCTCAAAATTTGTGAATGAGCGATCCATGGCTTCAAATTCCCTTGTAGCCGCTTCAACCTGCCCGGCCTTATGATATGCAAACGCAAGGCTGATGCGCTCCTGAGCATTTGCAAATTGTTTGTCACTGGTCAATTGGCGGCCCAGATTGATTGACTCCTGGTAGTCGCCATTCAGGAAGTAGGCATGGAGTAATTTTAGTCTTAGAGAACTATCGTCAGACATATATCCTGACTGACATTCTTTATACAAAGCTATAGCTTCAGCATTCCGGCCAATCGCAATGTAAGCATCAGCGAGATCCATTTTGTTTTTGGCACTGTTGCTGAACTTTAACGCGGCTTCAAGCTGCTCGATTCTATAGTTGCTGTTAACTACTTGCTTAAGACCTTCCGTGATGCTGGAAACTGTTCGTTGGGAATAAAATGCTTCGTACAAATAAATGAGACAGCCTATGTATGGAAAGAAAATAATCATCCAATACCATTTCTGTTCCTGTCGTGTTTTGTAAGCGTGGTAAACACAAAATGCCTGCAGCGCTAGGAGGGGGTAGAAATACTCGTACATGAGGGAAAAATTAGGGCAACAGGGTTTTTCGAAAAATACAAAGTTTTATGACTACAAGGAACGAGTGTGGGGACGTCAACTTGAAATTAGCCGATAAAAAAAAGCCCATCGCGCAATCATGCAGCGATGGGCTTCTGAGTCGGGGCGGCCAGATTCGAACTGACGACCTCCTGGTCCCAAACCAGGCGCGATACCGGGCTACGCTACGCCCCGAACCCTACTCAAGGTTTTGATTATCAGCATATTGCTAAAAGAGTCAAAACTTTGGACCGCAAAGATAGAACTTCTCCTGAAACGTCAACAACCACCAAGCAATAAACTTTTGAAAATGTTCTTCCCACCTTTCTAATTCTGTCTCAGAAAAACTCACCAAGGCCAAAGTACAGTCCGTGAGAGCCGTTTTGTCCCACGGCGTAGTCCAGATAGAAGTTTAGCCTGGCACGCTTCACTGCTTTGAATCGAAGGCCCGCTCCTCCGGCAGGATTGAAATTCTCAAACACCTGCTCATCTTCATCTTTATTACTTAAGGTCGAGATGTTTGCAAACAGAACACCACCCCATAGTCCATTGTGGCGAGAGATGGGGAAGCGCCATTCGGCCTCCGCATACATGTAACTTTCACCTCGATAGCGTCCTTGTGCATATCCTCTGGCGCTGCTACCGTTCATGTCCCAACCCATCGACGGCAGGTCAAGATAAGGGACCTTTCCAATGGCCGCATTGGCAAACGTCCAAAGAGCAAGGACATTGCGCTTATGTTTTTTACTGAGACTTAAATACGTACGATACTCTGCCCAAAGGATTCCGCCATCCTGCGAACTTCCGAGTCCTTTGGAATTGATTTGGTAGGAGAGCCATGCGTAATGACCCGTATATGAATTGATGCCATTATCGCGGGTATCAATCGAAAAATTTATGCTAACACCGGACGATCGGTACGATGTTGGATTGAATCCATTTGCCACGCTATAGGCATAGTGACTCGTGACAAATACACTATCGCCGGTCAGATTCAGCCGCTGATCCTCAATGTCGTAATGACTGTCAAAGCTGTATCCAAGACCGATGTAGAGAGGACCAAATGCTTTGTACAATGCGTACTGTGAGAGCTTTACATAATTGAACAACATCATTTGTCCGCTCTCAAGACTTGATGTGTTGATACCAAGAATATGGAAGCCGTCTTCTGGAAGTGTATATCCCGGCGCCGAGCTGCCCAGCCCAAACGTTGGTTGAGAGAACTTGAAATAACGCCAGTCGTTCATTAGCATCCACTTATTTTCTTTGGTGTAGATCGAGCTTCGTAGAATGAGCTGCACCTGCTGTTTGGTCGATACCAATCCGACAATGGCCAGATTTGAAAGATCAGTTGTCTTTGGATCGCCGTTGTACCAAAGTCCGGTGCCGGTCAGACCAAAGGATGTACCAGTAGCAGGACTAGTGGTAACCAACGGCATATATATCCTCATGAGCTTTCGATGTCCGGCGCTTTTCCTTGCATGATTCTTTCCACGAATGATGTCCAACAGATCTTTTTCGACATCAACTGTATCCTTCGGCTGAGCCAGGCTACACGCTGTGATAAGGCATAACATGATTGACAGCAGGGTCTTCATTTGGCAATTAACACTAAGAAAAGATACAGGTTTTGCGCGTGTTCTTGACGTCTTTGAAAAGATGGACTCAGAGAAACTCAAATTCAGAACGAAGGGAATCGGCAGCTGGAATTTCATTTTGATCCTCCTGTATTACGCAGGACAGCAAAAAAAAAACCGTGAAAGGGGCTGTGCAATTTTCAATTCTCAATATGTGCGGGAGCAATTGCCAACTATTCCGACCGTAGACTTTTAGTCGGATTGATGAATGCTGCCTTCAGAGTCTGCACGCTGACTGTGATTATGGTCGCCACGATCGCGCCACCGCAGGAAAGCAAAAGCACCCACCAGGATATTGACGTGCGATAGTCATATTCCTGCAACCATGCATCCATCAGGTAGTAGCCCAGGGGTAGCGCGATGACACATGCTACCAGTACCAATATGACAAAGTCGCGTGCAAGCAATTGCCATAGTAGGACCACAGTTGCGCCCATAACTTTCCTTATACCAATCTCTTTTGTTCGCTGTTCAGCAACATAAGATGCCAGGCCAAATAATCCCAATAGGCTTATGAATACGGCCAGCACAGCGAAAATGCCTACCAGGTTGCCTACACGCGCCTCGAAGGCGAACTTGTCGGCAAACTCGTCGTCGGCGAATCGATATTCAAATGGCGTATTGGGATTGTGCTTTACAAATGTGCTGTTAAGTACAGCTAACGATTCGGCTAATGGCGCGTTGCTGGCCATACGTACGTTGATGAAGTTGGCCCTTTTGAAGGGATCCAATATGAAGATGGTTTGTTGTGTTTCTGAATAGAGTGATTGTGTCACCATGTCTTCAATAACGCCGATCACAATGTACGTTCTTCCATAAACTCTTATCGTTTCGCCGACAGGATCGCTGAAGCCCATGTATTTAACTGCCGCCTCATTTAAGATCATCGCCGACGAATCGGTGGCATAATTTCGGGAGAAGTCCCGCCCAAGTTTTATCTTCCAACCCACAGTTTTTCCGAACTCATAGTCAACCGCGCCTCTGAATATGTTTTCCTGCATGGTGGGATCTTTTCCTTTCCACTCGAATCCCCAGTCTGACCACCATAAGTTGGTGACCGTAGTTTCAGAGGCAGAGACATCTGTAAATAGTTTTGAGGCTAGCAGCTCGTTTCTCAGTCCCTGGTAGTTTGCCTTGACTTCTCCTGTCTTCATCGGGACTGTTATCAGACCATCCAACGCATAGCCTACTGGTCTGTTTCTCGCATACTCGATTTGCTGATAGACAATAACTGTCCCGATGATCAACGTTACAGAAACCGTAAACTGAACTACGACGAGCATTCTGCGCGGCCAGGATGCGTAGCTTCCCTTCTTATGTATTCCTTTCAATGCTTTGATTGGGCTGAATGCAGAAAGGTAGAAAGCGGGATAACTACCCGCCAGCAAAGTGACAAGCGCTATCATCGCGGAGATAACCAGCCACAAAACTGGATTAGTCCAGTCTACGTTAATTTCCTTTGCCGCCACCTGGTTAAACAACGGCATGGATACCTGCACGAGAAATATAGCTATGGCAAACGCTAGCACAACAACTACGAGCGATTCTGTGAAGAATTGCCTGATGAGATTGTTCCGCATCGAACCAATAACTTTGCGTACGCCAACTTCCTTACCTCGTTTCTGCGACCGTGCTGTACTTAGGTTCATGAAGTTGATACAGGCGAGAAGCAACACAAATACTCCAATAGCTCCAAACATCCAGACAAACTCAATGCGACCTCCGGTATTTACGCCGTTCTCAAATGCTGAATACAAATGCCATCGCTCCATAGGATGGAGAAACAACTGCGGTTGAAAACGCTTATCGTATTCATCGACATTTCTCAACTTTGCATCTTTAATAGCCTGTGATGCTTTGCTAAAATCTACATGGGCAGCTAGCTGTACATATACCTGTAACCAATTGTTGCCCCAACCCAGCGAACGATTGCCGCGCTTCGCTTCAATTTCCAGAGGGGCGATAAAATGAAGATCACTTTTGAAGTCGGATGTAGGTGGCACGTCGGCATACACACCAACTACTCTTAGTGCGAGGTTATTATCAAGCTTAAGAATTTGGCCGACTGGGTTTCTGTCTTCGAAGAGGGAGGTGGCAATTGATTGTGATAGCAGTATCGAAGTTGGATCATCCAGACCTGTGGAATTACCGTGGACCATCTGCAACGACAACATCTCCGGTGCACCTTCTTCCATGAAGCTACCATTGACTGTAAAAGTCTTATCGCCATGTGCTATGATAGCGCTGCTGGGATAGCACATCACAACGTGTCGAAAGTAATTGCCATAGTTTTCACGAAGCTCCTCGCCCAACTGATAAGATTGTGTTGACCAGGTACCGACATGACCGTCAGTCGTCATATTCTGAAAAACTGCAGCAATGCTTCTATAGTTGCTGTGTACCTTGTTATACGATAATTCGTCGTTAACCCACAAACCAATAAGAATGGCAATGGCGACGCCCAGGCTCAGGCCTCCAATGTTAACCAACGAGTATCCAGCGTCCCGCATGAGGTTTCTCCAGCCAACGATTAAGTAATTTTTGAACATTGTCCTTTTTAGTGAAGAATTGGAACTATGAGTAATCGCTCTGCGAGCGCGCGCGAGATATAGTTCTTCCCTACGGCCTTAACAATCTCAACTGTCTTCAATATATAACAATTGTGCCAGGAGGAATCGTTTGAAATGACGTTGATAGCTCACTTTCATGTTTGTTGGACGTTCGTTATTGGACGACACCGGCCGCAGGTGAACGGATAAGTTTTTTTAATTCAATGAATCTCCCGAACTTGCGCGATCAGTTTTGGTAAAAAACTGGATGCACCGACTGAATTGGCTAGCTCAATATTGGACTAAAAAGCTGTCAGGCGAAGACATTGTGATTGTTTGAATTCAAAGATACCGGTATATGACTTTTTTGATTGTTGTGTTTTCCTCATTATTGAATTTCCACCCGATGAGTGCTGCACCATTCAATCCGGCGACTATCACATTCGTTCAACAGGATACAGCCACAACGGTAACATCTTCATCTTCTACCAGCTCAGAGATCGATCCCTCAGAATTAATCTCCTTCGCGCAAAGTTTCAAGGGCGTGCCATATAAGTATGCGAGTGCAGATCCCGTCAAAGGGTTCGACTGCTCTGGGTTTGTGCTTTACGTTTTTAAACACTTCAATGTGAATGTACCCCGCAGTTCATCGGCGTTCGCCAGGATCGGAAAACGTGTCTCGCTTGATGAAGCACAGCCTGGTGATATTATTCTATTTACGGGACCAAAGAGCGGCAATACGCGCGCAGTAGGACACGTTGGGATTGTCACAGAAGGCGGCGCTACGATATCTTTTATTCATGCTACTTCGGGCAAAGCATATAGCGTGATCGAAACACCGATGACACCACATTACAGGAAGCGCTTTGTAAAAGTTGTGCGGGTATTGTCCTGACTTTAGGAATGAACCACGCACGGCCTGTGACGCGGCTTTAGCGCCTGAGCATTAAAGGATCCTTCCTGGCTGAATCATTCACTCCTCAACTCTCGTGATGGCGATTGCAAACTTGCCTTAACCACTCGCAATGAAATCGTCGCTGCTGCAATCATGATAACGAGCCCACCGGCTGTGACGAAGGTCAGTGCATTCAATTCAATGTGATACGCGAATTCCGATAGCCATGTCTGCATCAGCCAGTAAGCTGCCGGTAGCGCAAGGGTTAGTGATATTGCTATCAGAATAGCAAATTCACCAGTGATAGTGGTTGCTATGTTGAGCAGCGAGGCACCTAATATTTTTCGTATGCTTATTTCTTTAGTGCGCCGATGCACATTATATGAAACCATTGAATACAATCCCATACAGGCAATCACCAGCGATATTCCCGAGAACAACAAAAATAGTTTGTAGAACCGGGTATCACCCTGATATTGTTTAGCCAGTGTGTCCTCGTAAAAACTGTATTGTATCGCGCTATTGGGAAAATGTTTCTTCCACATTCCAACGACCCGGGCAAGATTGTCATTTGTGTCTGTGTCAAGCCTGATCGAGATCCTGGAGAATCCTCCCTTAAGTAATCTTATGAATTGTGGCTCAACGGTATGGCGTAGCCCATCGAAGTGAAAGTCCTTAACAACGCCGACAATGCTTCCTTTGACACCATCCACTTCGAAGGAGCGGCCAATCGCATCGACAGGATGAAGATAACCAGCTGCGTTTATGGCAGCTTCGTTAACGATGAATCCACTGGTGGAGTCAAATGCATTACCCTCGATAAAATTTCTTCCTGCTGTCAATTCAACCCCATAGGTGTTGAGATAGCGATGGTCGACCCTCAGCATAAAGACATCCACAGATAGTTGCATTCCCGAAGATTGTTCGATGATGCCTTTGTGATTGCCCAAACCTCCGCCGATGGTTGTATTAGATCGTGCTACGCCCTTAACATGCGGATTCTTCAGCAATTCATCGGCAAAACCTGGATATCCGGCCATCACTTCACGACTGCCGTGAACGCCGAAAACAACAAGCCCGGCCTTATCAAATCCGAGATCCTTGTTGTTGATATATTTCATTTGGTAATGCACAACCAGAATTCCAACAACAAGGATAGTACTCAATGTGTATTGAACTACCAGGATCGTCTTCCTGAGCCGCCTGGGGGAATTTACAAGTCCACGTTTCATTAACGCATTAACGGGTTTCCATCCGGACATGATAAAGGCGGGGTAGAATCCTGAAACAATACCAGTAACAGAACTTGCTGTGAAGAGCGTCGCAAGAATATCGATGCTATACTGCTGCGACAGATCATCACCCGTGAGCGAAGCGAATAGGGGGCGTGATAATTCGATCCAGCAAATTGACAGAATCAGCGAGCCAAGGGAAAGCATCCAGGACTCTGCTAGATGCTGCGCCAGCAATTGCATTTGAGTTCCGCCCATTACCTTTTGAATTCCTACTTCGCGGAACCGCTCCACGGCATAGGCTGTTGCCAGATTGATGTAATTCATGCAAGCGAGCAGCAGCACGATGATCGCTGTAGTCGAAAACACGATAACATAAAGCATCGAACCGTTGGGCTTCATTTCGTACATGAGATTCGACTGCAAATGGATGGTTTTTAGGCGTTGCAGCTTGAATGGAGTTTGACCAGATCCTGTTGGGAGGTCGTAATGATCCTTAGCCATTTTCGGAAATCGTGCATTTACCGATTCTTCTGATGCATCAGCCTGCAGCTTAACATAGGTGTAGACAATGGGATTGAACCAGCCGCCGCGTTCCAATACTGTTGGTCGCGCCGTGACCATCGTACTAAAAGAGATAAGTGCCTGATAGCGGAAATGAGTTTCCTTTGGACAGTCCTGAATGACACCCGTCACCTTGAAGTCCATGCCATTGCCATCAGGATCATAGAGAAATACATGAATATCCTGACCGATGGGGTCGGCATCACCGAAGTATCTGCGTGCCATTTGTTCCGACATCACGATAGAATAAGGTTCCTGAAGGGCTGTGCGGGCGTCGCCGCGAAGCAGCGGAAAGTTGAATACATCCAGGAACGATGGCTCCGTAACCAGGATATTGTCTTCAAAGAACATTTCTGCGCCTACCCTCAGAGTTGCGTCAACCGGATCGATGCGCACCACTTGGGCAACTTCCGGAAACTCGTCGATAATCGCGGAACCTAGAGGAGGACCAGTAACTGCCTGCTCGGCCGAGCCTGGCTCCGCAGCTTGTGATGATATCACCCGGTAAATGCGATCCGCGTCTTTGTGGAACGTGTCAAATGACAGTTCCGAACGAACCCAGGCACTGATCACAACAAAGCATGTGAGCCCAACAGAAAGCCCAAATATGTTTAGGAAGGTATACTGCTTGTTACGGGTCAGGTATCGAAACGCAACTTTAATGTAATATCTGATCATCTTGGTCCAGGTGTCCGAAGCGCTTGCCAACTTTCATGCCATCGCCACCGGTACCCGTCATATATGGCGTGGGACATCTTTCGAAATGCTTAATGTTCAGTTGTGAATTTTTCCTGGCCGGAATCGGTCGAAGAGCCCGACGCAAACCAGGTATTGGCGTTGCATTCTCAGGTAAAATCGCTGCAATCGATAGTCTCAGCCGATGCTCTAGGTGTCAAACCCTCGTCGTGATCGTTGTATCGTTTTGTGAACTTTTGCACATCAATTCGCGGCGGTTAATGTGACACTAACAGTCAACAGTCAACTCGTTGGTGACACTCATTGGTTGGTTTCCTTTTAGTTAATACAGAATTTTGATGGATATGCCGGGTCGTGTTGTTCGAATTATTGTTGCCGGGTTAGCCGTTATCGCTCAAATAAGTCTCCTCGCTCAGGCTCGGGTCTCAGGCGAAAACGATAGTGTGACCTCATTCTGGTCGCAAGGTCTGCCGTACATTACGTCGTACACATCGCGGGATTATAAAGTCGCTGGTCAAAACTGGGCCGTGATTCAGGATCAGCAGGGATTGATCTATGTTGGTAACACGAACGGCATCCTTGAATTCGATGGTGTCAACTGGCGCCTGATTAAGGCGCGCGGAAATTCACCGGTCAAGTCTTTGGCAATGGACACTCACGGGCGAATTTATGCCGGAGGAGTTAATGAAATAGGTTACCTGGAGCCCCATCAGACAGGGGGAATGATTTTCCATTCCCTTTTGTCTGAATTGGACGACAGCGATAAAGCCTTTGGTGATGTTTGGATCACTCACGCGATTCAGGACACGATATACTTTGTTTCAGATACGCACCTTATTCGGTGGGTCAATAACAAGTCACGCGTTTGGCGGGAGAAGAGCATTGGGTTCTCCTGGACCGCGCGGGGAACTTTATGGCTCCAGATCGAAGGAAAAGGACTTCATCGAATGACAGCCAAAGGACCTGAAAAGATCACGGCATTTGATGCCGGCTTCTCCCATCAATCCGTCACAACAGGAATCCCAAACGGTAAGAATGGATGGACCCTCATCACTAGCGACAACAACGCTTATAGCGTCGACGAACTCGGAGCGCTCGCGCGTATTCCAACTTTCAAATTGCCCGAGGGGTTTGTGTATCGCTCAACACGACTTCGCGATGGTCATTATGCGCTGGGATGTCTCGACGGCGGATTGTACATCGTAAAGCCGGATGGTACGATCGTCAGTCACTATACGCGTCGCGATGGTCTCACCTCTAATACGATCGTTGATGTGTTTGTTGATGCTGCCGGTGATCTGTGGCTCGCGGCTGACAAGGGGATCATGCGTGTCGAGTGGGATTCGCCTTTTCGGCGCTTCGATACCTTTCAGGGTATTGATGAGGAAGTAAATGATGTAGCCATCTTTCAAGGGCGTCTTTATGCGGCTACGACTTCAGGGCTTTACGTCTTGTCCGTCGATCCAACGGAAACTCAACGACGAAGTTTTGCAAAAGTACCGCGCATGGAGTACCTCACAAGTGACCTGGAGGTAGTAGGCGATCACCTGATCATCGGCAACTACTTTGGACTTTTTGCTATGAGTGCCGACGGACGGATCAGCCGGCTTTACGATCAGAACGTGCATACACTTGGTGCATCGAACAGTCGTGGCGACTACTTGTTGTTTTCTACGGCCACCAGCGTAATTGGTGAATTAATTAAAGAAGGAAACACCTGGCGGCGCGGAACCGACACACTTGCTTTAAGTGGAAGGCCCCGTCGAATAGAAAGATCGCGCGACGGAGGTATTTTCATCGGAACAAGGTACAAGGGTGTCTTCGAAATATCTTTCAACCAGCAGGCAAAAGAGCCAAGGCTCGCAGACATCAAACAAGTCATTCACTACGACACAACGCGTGGACTACCTTCAATGGTGAATGCCCCAATGATTGTCGCAGGTGATTTGGCGTTGATACCTTCGGGTGGCACGGTCTACCACTTGGACAGAAATACAGCTGAGTTCACGCCGTTCGTACCGATCATGCAACACTTTCAATCAAAGAATGCCGAAATACAACTCATTGAGCGGGCGGGTAAGGACGCCTTGTGGTTAACGGTGAATCAGAACGACATTACATCTCTTTACGAGTATAAAAATGGCCTGCTGCACAAGGCTACCGCGGGCAATCGCTTCCTTCCTCAACGTCTTGAGTCTCTGTTCGACTTCAATGGGATGAGCTTCTTTGCCACCGGTGAAGGCATGGTAATGTATAATCAGACTCACGCGCTTACAGATTCACTTCCCTTTGCCACACAAATCAGGCGAGTGCTCGTTAACCGTGATTCGGTCGTGAACTCCGGTCATCTGAGTGGGGAGCGCGCCACGCAACTAGGTTATAAGCTGAACAGCCCTGAGTTTGAATTTGCCTTGCCAAACTACGAGCAATCGGAAACAAATGAATATCAGTTCATGCTGGAGGGTTATGATGATCATTGGTCGCGATGGTCAACACAGACGCATGCAAACTTTACGCATCTTCCTGAAGGTCATTACACGTTCCACGTGCGGGGACGAAGCGGATACGACAAAATAGCAACCGAGAATTCGTTTTCGTTCGTTGTGCTTCCACCGATATATCGCACCTGGTGGGCGTTCGCAGTGTACGCCTTATTGCTGCTTCTGGTTGTAAGGTCCCTCATTGAAAGAAGGTCGCGTAAACTTGAATTGGAAAAAGAAAGACTTGAAAGGCTTGTTTCCGACAGGACAAAGGAAGTGATGGTGCAGGCTGAGAGGCTGAAAGAAATGGATATTGCCAAATCGCGATTCTATGCAAATATATCGCACGAATTCAGGACCCCTTTAACGTTGATTCTCGCACCGTTCGAGGGCGAATCCCAGGATAAAGCGATCAGTGAGGATAAATGGCAAATGTTGAAGCGAAATGCTCGTCGTTTGTTGGAGTTGGTGAATCAGTTGCTTGATCTTTCGAAGCTCGAAGCAGGTAAGATGGAACTGCGCGCGAGGAAAACTGATCTTAATAATCTAATCGTTACGCTATCGTCATCATTCGAGTCGTGGGCGGTGTACCGCAATATCCGGTTCATCAGAAACATCTCTATTGATTCGGATGATTCATGGTGCGATGCCGACAAAGTAGAAAAGATCGTATCAAATCTTCTTTCAAACGCATTGAAGTTTACGCCTGGCGGTGGCGTTGTGTACCTTGAGGCCGCGCTCGAAAAGGTAAACAGATCGGCAAATCTTATTCTTACGGTTTCTGACAACGGTCGGGGCATGTCGCCCGAAGAGCGTGATAAGATCTTTTCTCCGTTTTACCAGGTACGTCACAGTGGCGACGATAATGAGCAGGGCACAGGCCTCGGTCTTTCCCTGGTAAAAGAATTGACGGAGCTTCATCATGGAACGATTACAGTAGACAGCAGGAGTGAGGGAGGTAGTACATTTGTGGTAACGTTGCCCGTTGCCAAATTATCGTTCAGGGATGTGGAACTGACGGAACCTGAAGGTGCCGGCATTGAGGCAGTCTTCGATTCTGTACATGTCAATGCTAATGACAATGTTGAAAACATCATGGAGTATCAGACTGGCGATCTAAAGGAAAGTCTATCTGACCTGGATCTGATTGGATCAAACAATCCTACAGAAGCGTCAGGCGATACCATCGCTGAACGTGATACGATTGTCGTAGTCGAAGACAACGCGGATTTGCTCAGCTTTATCACGTCATTATTAGACTCCAGGTATACTGTATTGAAGGCTTCTGATGGCGAGGAAGGTTTTTCGATTACCGCGCAGAAGCTTCCTGATCTTGTGCTGAGCGATCTCATGATGCCGAGAATTGACGGTTTGCAGCTAACGGAAAGGATAAAACAGGATGAACGTACCAGTCACATACCGGTTGTGTTGCTAACGGCCCGAAACGAATCGGGTTCCAAATTGAGCAGCTATAAAATTGGTGCCGACGATTATCTCACAAAGCCATTCTCCTCTGAAGAATTGTTGGTGCGTATAGACAATCTCATAGCGCAAAGAAAGAACTTATCGAAGCGATTCAGGCAGAAGATTTTGGTTGAACCGACACCTCAACATCACGCATCACTCGATGAAAAATTCCTCTTTTCTCTGCGCGACACGGTAGAGTCTCAACTCTCTGATCCGGACTTCGGAGTGGACCAACTGGCCGAAGCGGCATGCATGAGCAGAACTCAACTGTTTAGAAAGATGCATGCACTTACCGGACTCTCGCCAAGCGAATTTATTCGCGATCTCAGACTCAGGCACGCAGCTGACCTCATTGCATCAAAGTCCGATACGATCAGCCAGGTCGGTTACAGAGTTGGCTTTCGGGATCAGTCCTATTTTGCAAAATGTTTTAAGAAACAATTCGGCGTAGCGCCATCGGCATACTCGCGTGCGTAGTAATCACCATCCCTGGTATCATTCCATTTTTTTAAAGTTGATGCTTAATAAGCATTCAGATTTTGGAGTGTTGACCGGGAAGAGTGCAGTCCGGAATGGCAACGATGGTGCCGGAAACAACCAATCTCGGTCGAACGGCGTGGATAATTAATTGAGGCATACATCGATTTTTCTCTGATGAAACCAGTTGTGCTCACGTTCATTGGGTGAGTACTACCAGGCATTGATTCGATATTACCTGTCGTTGTAACGGCATTACCATTCGGAACGGAATCGCCTCATTACATTTGTTCGTTCCCTTATGCAGGCGAAGTCATTACTGACTCGGGCCGATAAACTCAACAATTACAGATATGAAAAAGGTAATGAACAAATCAACCGCGCTTTTTCGCGAGTTGTCATCAACACTTCTGTTGATGCGTCAGGTGTTTAAAATGCGTAATGAAGATTTCAGAATCTGATCGAAGGTCATGGAAGAGATCATTATTCAGGCAAGCGATGGGTATAGGCTAAGCGCGCTGTATGGCTCGGCCGAGGCAAATGCAAAAGGTACGGCTGTTATTAGTTCAGCAACCGGAGTGAAGAAGGAGTTCTATGTGAACTTTGGATTATTCTTAATTGAGCAAGGTTATGATGTCCTTCTTTTCGATTATCGGGGTATCGGTGGATCCGCGCCTCGCGATCTTCGATCATCTTCCATATTCATGCACGACTGGGGCATAAAAGATATGAATGCTGTGATGAAACATCTGGTCGAGACAAAGGGATGCACTAACATTACCTGGATCGGACACAGCATCGGTGCACAACTCACGGGTTTCATCGAACATCACACATTTATCAGAAAGGTTATCGCTATTAACGCTGCGGTGGGATATTGGGGCTATTTTCCTTTTCCCATGAATCTTGGAATATGGATGATGTGGTATCTGGTTTCACCACTCATGCTGAGACTGTATGGATATGGAAAGATGCGTCAGATAGGATGGGGAGAAGACCTGCCGCGAAACGCAATTATCGAATGGCGGGAATGGTGTACCAATCCTCACTACTATCGGAAGTGCGTGAATGACACGTTGCGTACGGATCGTTTCTATCATTTCACGAGACCGGTAACAGCGCTTTATACCAGCGACGATTACATAGCGAACGACAAGACTGTGCCGCTAATGATGCAGTTCTTTCCTAATGCGCAGGTGAACATTAGAAAGAATCTGGACGTCACAATATACCCGGGAAAAAGTTGGACACACCGGTTTGTTCCGAAAGAAGTTCAGAGATAGTTTGTGGCCTCTGATTGTAGAGTCGATGCAATAAGAATTAATATCCGGCTCCACCTCCGTCTGGGCTTCGCGAATCAACACCTCCCATAATATAACCTGACTTCCTGTCGATGTAAATGCCCATCGCAGCTCCTTGGTACCATGTAGGAGGTAATTCATTTAATGTATTACCCCGTCGTATGAGATCCTCCTGTGTGTTCTTATTCACCGTGAGTGATTCAAAGTAAATGCGATCGGGCAGCCATTGATGATGGAAGCGTGGAGCTTCGACGGCTTCAGCAATATTCATTTGATGATCGATGACATTCAGTATTACCTGAAGAACAGTGTTGATAATCGTGCGACCCCCAGGCGTACCGATAACCATCAGTGGCTTACCATCTTTCACCAGTATCGTTGGCGTCATGGAGGAAAGCATACGCTTGCCGGGTCTTATGAGGTTAGGCTTGGTTCCAATCTGCCCGTCATTCTTGGTTACTCCGGGAACAGGATTGAAGTCACCCATTTCATCGTTCAAAAAGAATCCGAGTCCATCAGCGACGATTTGCGAGCCGTAGCTGTTCTCCAGCGTATAAGTGAGAGCTACAGCATTTCCCTCGCCGTCCACGACTGAGAAGTGAGTAGTGTTGTTACCACCGTCATAGATTTGTCCAAACCTTGAAGAGTCACTCGCTGACGCTTTCTCGAACGAGATCGTTTGTTTCAGTTGAGCTGCATATTGCTTCGAGGTGAGACGGGCCACAGGAAGATCTGGATTGAAATCTGGATCGCCCATGTATTCCGCACGATCGGCAAACGCCCGTTGCATGACAGCCTTGAGCAGGTGAATATAATCGGCCGACGCATAGCCCACTTGTTTGAGGTCGTACCCTTCGAGAATATTCAACATCTCTACAAGCGCCACACCACCAGAGCTCGGTGGGGGCATTGAATATACTGTGTTGCCGCGATAGCTGCCTTCAATGGGCTTGCGTTCAATTGCCTGATATTCTGCCAGATCTTTTTCTGTGATCAATCCGCCTTGTGAAGCCATGAACTGCGAGAGCCGGCGTGCAGTCTCTCCCCTGTAAAAACCGTCATGTCCTTTATCACGGATGCGTTTCAGGGCCGCAGCCAGATCAGGTTGCTTCCAGTTTTCTCCGGGCTCAATAAGAATGGAATCGTTCCTGTACATAACGTGTGCGGTGGATGGAATCTTTGTCCAGGTCTTTCTTCTTCCCTCGGAGTCATCCATTAACGCGTGAGTAAACGTAAAGCCCTTAGATGCTAGCTTCACAGCGGGATCCACCAGTTTTTTCCAGGGAAGCTTGCCATAGCGTTGGTGTGCAAGGAACAACCCTGCCACAGTTCCAGGTGTCCCTACTGAAAGTATTCCACGATGGTTAAGATTGGTGATGAGATTTCCGCTCGCATCGGTGAACATGTTTTCAGTAGCGGTCAACGGCGCCTTCTCACGAAAGTCAAAACTGGTAGCCTTACCGTTTTTATCAACGTCAGAGAATAAATCCGCCCCCTCCGATATTACCCGCTGACGGCCACGTTACCGCCATGGCAAATGCCGTTGCAACAGCTGCATCGATGGCGTTGCCTCCTTGTTTCAGGATGTCCCTTCCGATTTCCGAAGCTATAGCCGACGAAGAAACGACCATTCCATGTCTCGCATACAGCGGTTCGCGTCCAGGAGGCGACATTGTTGATCCCCGCGCAGCACTTGTACTGTTTGGCTTGTCGGATAAAGTCGCCCGGACTGTTTTCGGTGACTTTGTCATCGACACAAGCAGGAAACAAACAATAACGGCGGCGGTGGTTTTGATGAAATGGCGGGGCATTCTCCGGGAATGTTTCATAGCGAAAGAGGTATGGATCAAAGGCCTTTACAGCACGATAATCCTGTGGAATTTACCTCAACGGCGCTGTCTGTGCAACACGAATTGTTTGAACGTTTATCGCCATGATTTTTCGTCCTGAAATCGATGGGCAACGCTATTTTATTTCTTCCAAAGCCTCGAATTAACGACTCGCTGCATAACCGTGTCGCGATATTGGCGGCTGATGGGAATTCGGTTGCCTTCGATATAGATTTCGTTGTTTTCTATGGCAGCAATGCGTGACATCGAAATGACGTATGATTTGTGAACACGTATAAACTGGCGATCATCGAGGTTCTGCTCAACCTGCTTCAACGTGAGCAGCGTCATGAACTTTCCTTTCGTAGTGAATATGGTAACATAGTTCTGAAGTGCTTCGACGTACAGGATATCATCAACAAAAATCTTCTCAAAACGAAATCCACATTTCACAAAGAAATAACCTGCGACTGATGTCTCACCGGTCGCTGAAGCACGCAACTGAAGTTGGTGGTATTCCTTCGCTTTGTTCGCGGCCTTAAGGAATCTGTCAAATGTAATTGGCTTTACGAGGTAATCCATCACGTCGAGTTGGAACCCTTCAAGCGCATACGAAGGATATGCCGTTGTGATGATAACCATGGGCAGATCCCTGGTAGTCTTCAGAAAATCTATTCCGTTGATCAGCGGCATCTGAATATCAAGGAATACAAGGTCAATTGCCGCATTGCCCATGAGTTGCAACAACTCGACGGGATTGCTTCCTGCTCCTGCAAGTGAAAGAAAGTCGACTTCCTTAACGTAGCTTTCGATGCACTCTCTCGCCAGTGGTTCATCGTCGATGATTGCTGTAGATAAGGTCATAGTTGGGAAGTCGTGCTCAATGAGAGGTTTGATATGAGTTCATGTGTGGACTCTCGTCGTAAATGAATCTCGAGTTCTATCTTATAGGTCTCGCCATCGTTGTCGGCTTCAAGCGAGTGTGCCTCTGGATACAAAAGTGTAAGGCGCCTGGTAACATTCTTCAATCCAATGCCTCCTGCATTGGAAACGTCACGGGACGCAGCATCTCCGGTCGAGTTGATGACAACAAGCCTTAACTTATCTTGCGCCATGTCGAGCGATATCGATATATAATTCCGATGATGTTTGCTGCGGGAAACATGTTTGAATGCGTTTTCGGCAAATGGCATCAGCATGAACGGCGCAATCATCCAACGATCGGCCTGAGAGGGCAGCGTTTGAAAAGTAACTTCAACATTGTCATCCTGTCGCAGCTTCTGTAGGGCAATGAAGTTTTCGAGGTAGGCGAGCTCCTGGGTGAGGGTGATTTCGTGTTCGTTGCATTCGTATAACTGGTAACGAAGTAAATCAGAGAATCGTGCCAATGCGTCGCTGGCCCTGCGTGGATCTTTGTTGATCAATACAAAAATTGAATTGATCGTATTGAAAAGGAAGTGGGGGTTAAACTGGGATTTCAGAAATTTCAACTCTGCTTCGATCTTCTCCTGCTCAAGCAACTGCATTCGACGGCGACCTTCGATCCACCTTTTGGTGAGTTTAATGCTCATGGCCAAAGTCATTGCTGCTGCAGTCGATGGCAATGAATTGGATTCAAAAAGCCCGTACAAATCGTCGGGACTTCGACCAAACAATTCCTGAAAGGTTTTGTCTGATAGCATGGCCCCAACGTAATACCCTCCAACAATACACCATGCGCATAGGATTATCGTTAATACAACGGATATCACATAGAGTGCATAGCGTCCGCGGTCCAATAAGCGGGGCATCAGCACGTACAGATTGAAGCACACTCCCAGTATCTGAAACACTGTATAAAAAAGATACTTGCAGGTGGCGGCCGGCGTCGAAACAATGGCGCTGGCCACTTCCAGCGGGCTGCCAATCCGAAGTGTCCACCAAACAAACTGGTAAGTCATCCAGAATGGAATGTGATACAGTTTGTACCGGACAAACCAGCTTTCATCTCCGGTGGCGCGCGTACGGGGTGTCGCGGTGTTTAGCTGGCGGGACGTTTGTACCATGGATAAAGATAACTAATGTACAGCTGGTTTGTAATCGTCAATCGTATGATCCGATATGAGCAGTTATTTTTAGTCTTCCGTCTGGCTGTCGCTTCCATATTCTGAGGTCCATACCCAGCCCAATGCCCGAGTGCTCGTCGGCGAGGTAGCGCGTAAACTGGCTTTAAAACATCCCTAAAGTAACCTGCAGTCAGGCGCCTGTCAAATCGTAATTGATATCCGACGGGTTTGGCTATGTCAACTAGCCCTGCGAATTGACCAAATCTTAAAATCCGGAGAATATGCATGATAATATTTATTTCCGAGGCAGGGATGGCGCACTCAAAAAACTAATCAGGTTGAACGGCTGCTGACATACTGTTGTCACAACCTACTATTACTTTGACTGAAAAACGGACCGACATGAAAAAGATACTCATCATCCTAATCCTGTTCGCCATGAAAACAAACGCCAACAGTCAATCCATTCAATACGCCGATGCGTATAGCGTCTACATTACAGAGCACTTGAAAGACAGTCGTGATTTCTACGTAAAATGGCTCGACTTCCAGGTCGTCTTTGAAGCCACCTGGTTCGTGTACCTGCAATCACATGGAGACAGGCCAGTATCATTTGCACTCATCGATGTGAATCATCCATCCACGCCACCGTCTTACGGCTCGTTTAACAAACGGGGAAGCTTTCTAACATTGCAGGTGAACGGCGCCAGGTCTGTGTTCGATTCGTTGGTAAAACGCGGCGCGCCGATCACGTATCAGTTGAAGAAGGAAGAGTGGGGCCAGCTCCGTTTTGGACTAACCGATCCAAATGGCCTGTATATTGACATCGTGCAACAGGTTGAGCCTGCGCCGGGCTATTGGGAAAAGTATGCTGTCAAAGACTAAGTTTTTCGTATTCTCACAATTGTATCTATTCAGACTTTAGACTCTTTGCCGGATTGACCGATGCTGCGCAAAGAGTATGATACGGCTCGGTCAGTGCTGTAAATGCTACTGAGAGGTATATGCTGATGGTCATATTGGCGTGGATTAGTCAAAAAAGAGGCCCCGACTGGGGCCTCTAATTATCAATTGTAAATTGTGAATGGTCAATTATCTCAATGTCTCCTGCACAGATCCACAGGTGAGCATCTCATCACCAAAATATGGATTGCGGATCTTTTCTTCCTTCGCCAGCCAGTATGCTCCTTTGTTGTCGAACGCCATCGGGCAATACTCGTAATAGGCTGTTTCACCACTCAGACCGTAGGCCTTGATCGTTTTGTACAGCTCGTTGCTGAGATTTGAAAATGCTGTGCGTTGCGCTGCAATGTCTGCAGCGGAATTCATTTCCTGCAGCGATTTCTTCATGCTTTCAACATAGGTCATCCAGTCGTGATGCGCTGCACCGTCAACCAGCTTCATGTCGACTTTGTCAAGAGCACCCAGCGTAGCCGTTGCTTCTTGTTTTACTTTGGCTCCATCGGACGATACAAATGCATCTTTTAACAATGCATAGCTGTCGAACACGCCAGTGAGTTGCTTTTTAAATTCAGGATCCGCGGTGTATTGTGGTGCTGCTGCCGCAGGTGCTTCCGATGCAGCCGTCGCTTCCTCCGCATGTCCTTCATGTTCGTGTTCTGCCTTCTTTCCTCCGCAGGCAGTGAGCGATAGTGCCAATAGGGCAACCGCAATTTTGTTTACTGATACGTTCTTTGTTGTCATGATGAGTTGTTTATTTCTTTTTGTGGGTTAGTGAATATGTGCCATAAAGTCTGCGCCGTTGCGCAGAATGAGTTCGCTATAAAGTAAATAAGCGCCACTGGTTACGACCTCGTCACCAGCAGTGATACCATCGATGATTTCGATCGCATTTGCATTCTCCGCTCCGGTAGTGACCATCCTCATTTCGAACGTGTGATCTGCCGTCCGAACGAATGCATGCGAGTTCTTCCCGCTTCTGATCACTGCATCAATCGGCAATTGCAAAACCGACCGACCCTTTCTTAGCCGTTGCACAGTTGCTTGCATCCCGGGCAGCCATTCGCCCGCTGAATTGTCGAACGCGGCACGCATGACGACCACCTGAGTGGTCTCACGATATACCGGGGTGAGGAACGACACCTGTACATAGATGTCTTTTGAATTGCTGAGATGCACCATTATGCTGTCGCCGGTTTTGAATTGGTCGGACTCGTTAGGGTAAAGTTCAGTCTCCAGCCAGAGTTTTGCAAGATCATCGAGACGGAACATCAGCGTTCCTTCCTGGACGTACTGACCTTCCGACACGAGCGCGTCCGTTATTGTGCCCGAAGCAGGAGAGAGGATCAAGATGCGCGACGTGCCTGCTGTCAGCTTTTCAACCTGTCCTTTAGTAAGACCATACAGCATAAGTTTGCTTTCTGCGCCTTTTACCAGCGACGAATAGTGAGGGTTTTGATCTCCAAGCTTTGTGAACTGATCTTTGAGGATGAGATATTCCTGAATGTCACCATTTAGTTGTTCGCTGTACAATTCATACAGGGGTTGTCCTTTCTGTACTTGCCTCCCTGTTTCGCGGATGTACAGCTTTTCAATTCTTCCAGCAACGCGGCTGCTGATCATTGCGCGTCTATCTTCATTGGCAACAACCTTTGCATTGAAAAGAGGCTCTGCGTTTATTATTCCCGTAGCCGGGCGTTGTACACTGATATTAGCGAGCCTTTCCTGCGTAGTCGTGAGCTTGAGTGAACCGTTGGAGGATTTTACAAGATCCATTCCGCAGATCGGACATTTGCCTGGTTTATCACTCGTAACTTGTGGATGCATCGGACAAACGTATTTGGAAGACGATGCGTGAGTAGTATCCGAAGCCGCATGATCTGAATGACTGCTTTCCTGCCGACAATTTGTGAGAAGTATCGAAAGAACGCCTGAGGCGAAAAGGTAAATAAGTGTTCTGATTTTTGAATTTGCTAACATGACTCAGTGCGTTTTGATGAAACCTTCGTTGTCGATGAGAAATTGAGCTTCGGCTGCGACCTCATCTGCGGACGCCACACCGCTGATAACCATCATCTCTTTATCTGTGGCAGGCCCCGTCTCTACTTCAACCGGAGAGAAATGACGTCCTTTTTTCACAAATGCAATCTTTCTTGTACCAAGGTCATATATCGCCGATGTTGGCAGCCAAAGACCTTCCACGGATGGAATGACCAACCTCGCTGTGATCAGCTGACCGATCAACAACGATTTTGTATCGCTTACGTACGCACGAACTTTGATGAACTGATCGCCGGATTGAGTAAAGGGCTGCAAAAGATCAATTGTTGCACTCAGTTTCGTGTTACCTGCAGCAACTTCAATATTATCACCCTTTCGCACGTTGCCTGACGCTGTGGGAGGAAGGTTGATTTCAAGCACTACACTGGAGAAGCTAATGATCTCAAACAGTGGCTGACCAGCACTCACATACGTACCTTCTCTGGGCAAATCTATTGAGCGTGTTGCTAAAGGCAGAGAGGTTGTCTGAGTCGGGGTTGATGCGTTCATTGCTCCGGCCGTATTCATGCCTTCTCCCTCGGGAGGCGTTGACGTCGGTGCTGCTGGCGCCTGGCCACTACGTTGAACAACTATTCCTTCCGACTGGCTATAGATCGAAACAGTATATTGAGGTTCATCCCGTGCGACGATATCGTCAATTTGTTTAGTTGTCATTCCCAGGTTGAACAACCGCTCTCTCGCTGCGCTGATGAGGCTTTCGTTTCCTGGATCCGAGCGGCGTACCTGCAACATTTCTCTTTGCGCAGCAACCAGTTCGGGACTATAGATGTCAGCGATCTTCTCGCCCTTGCGAACGTGCTGATAAAGATACCGGACATAGATCTTTTCCAACCTTCCGGAAACGCGTACCGACACTACCGAGCTGTTACGTGAATCGTAAGTAACTACTCCGGTTCGCACGATCGAAACGGGAAGCGCAGTAAAATTTCCTCTTACAGTTCTTACTGATGACAGAACCTGTTCGTTTGGCGAAGCAGCTGCGGCGGCAAGCTCTTCATCGATGACAACTTCCGCGCCGGCCACCTTCTTTACGAGATCCATATGACAAACAGGACAGGCTCCGGGTTTGTTGCTGGTAACTGTTGGATGCATAGGACAAGTGTACACGTCATGCGATGCTGTTTCCTTTTTGCAACTGAAAAAAAGTAAAGTAAAAGTCAGGAGTAGCACCATTGCACCACCAACCTTCACGCCGAATGAATCGACCGGGTTAAAGCTCAAGCTCCTTCTCATATTCCGTTACCATTTTGTAGTATTCTTCAAGCGTCTCGAAGTATTCAAGTTGAATCATATTCATCGCTTCCCATCCGTCAAGCACTGCTGCGAGCGATCCGCGATTTTCTTCATAGGAAAGCATGGATGCCTGAAAGTTCTTTTCCAGTGCAGGCATTATGGTTTGCTTGTAGCCCATCAGGTGGTGTTCCATGGATTGGAGTTGCTTCGTCATTCCGGCGAGTTTTCCTATGGTTTCTGTAATCATTGCTGCACGTTCTTCGCGCATCGATTGTATTTCATACTGCATACCTTTTGATTGTGCTTTATACATGCGAGACGACCACGGAGCAATGGGAATAGATACCATGGCCATTGCCGTGAACTGCTTCGGTACATTGTCACCGAGTGGTTGCATGTGATCGAATCGAATCCTGAAATCGGGCTTCGCCTGCGCCAGTTGAGCAGCGCGGTTCAGCTCCATCGAAGCGATTCGTTGATCCAGCTCGCGAAGATCACTTCGCCGGGTATTGAATCCGGCGGTGTCTGTCGCGGAAGCGTGCGCGTGTACCTCGAGCGTGGTGTCAATCATAATGACCGTGCTAAGGGGAAGATTCATAAGGGCGAGGAGTCGCGCCCGCGCCTGTTCGATATTGCCATTGTTAGCTGCAAGATCGTTTTGAATGGTAGAGATTTTTGCCTCGAGTTTATATATATCAGTAAGACTTCCCTTGTTGTACGGGTATCGGACCTCGGCCAGCTTCCGCATAAGATCCAGGGTGTTACCACTTCCTTCAAGGGCCATTCGCTTTTTCTCAGCCACCAGCCATTGATAATACGCTACGCGCGCTTCAGCTCGCAGTGCGTTGAGTTGACGTTGGCCAGCAGTGCGTTGAATAGCTGATTGCGATAACATAAAGGCAGACGTCGCTTTTAGCCGTCCAGGATTCGGGATCTGCTGTTCCAGTGAGAACATGATCGCACCCTTGTCCATTTCCATAGCATCCTGCCCAGGATAAGGCGTCATGAATGTACCTGCCCCAACCATAGGTGCCATCCATGATCTGGCCCCCGTTGCATACAAATCCATGGCCTGTGCCTTACTCTCGTACTGCTTGAGCTGCGGATTGTTGCGCGCAATAGTCTCGAACGTTTCATCGAGGGTGACAACCTGCGCAGAAACATTGGCAGCACATAGTAACGTGAGTGTGATCGAAATTACAACGGCACAACAGGTATATCGTGATGGCTGACGAGGTACCTTCAAAAACGGCGTGTACAAGTTTCCTTGCCGATTTGTCGTCAGGTGTCCTCTATTAATGCTTTGTTTCATAAACTTCCAGTTTCTTAAACTTTCTCAGTTCGTATTCCTTCGTCATTAAAAAGATCAATGGAGTGACGAGCAGTATATGCGTCGATGATGTGAGTACTCCACCAATCATGGGAAGAACGATAGGTTTCATCACATCACTACCCACGCCAGTTGACCAGAGAACAGGGATCAGGCCGAAGAGAGCAACGCAAACCGTCATCAACTTTGGACGAAGACGTTTTGCTGCCCCGGCAATGACAAATGTCTTCAGATCATCGGCCGTAATAGTATCTGCGGAGTTTCCTTTCAGCTGCACCAGTTGACGCATGGCATCGTTCAGGTAAATAATCATTACAATACCAGTCTCGACGGCTATGCCAAACAAAGCAATAAAGCCGACAGCCACAGCTACGGAGAGGTGAACGTTCGCGAAATAGATAATGTATGCGCCGCCGATCAATGCAAACGGTACGGTGATCAGACTGAAGAATGCCTCCCGTAAGGAATTAAAGGCAAGGTAGAGCGAAATGAAAATCACCAGCAACACAACAGGGAGAATGACCAAAAGGGTCTGTTTACTGCGGATGAGATTCTCGTATTGACCACTCCATTCAAGATAGTATCCCGAAGGCATATCCATACCGTTGCGCAGGACCCGCATGGCTTCTTCTACGGTGCTCCCCAGATCGCGATCGCGCACGTTGAACAACACTGCGCCACGCAGCATCGCATTTTCCGACGTGATCATGGGAGGTCCCTCTTCGAAGCGTATATCAGCAACCGATGATAACGGAATAGTACCGAATGACGGCGTTTTGATGGGAATACGTCGGAGTTGTTCAAGACTGTTTCTGAAATCCTGCCCAAGCCGGATTCCAATAGAAAATCTTCTGCGCCCCTCAACTGTCTGCCCAATGGATGCGCCGCCGATTGCCGATTCAACTACCAGATTTAAATCATCTACGGATACACCATAGCGCGACAGATCGTCACGACGGTAGTCGATGGTGAGATATTTTCCACCCGTAATCGGATCTACATACAGGTCCTGTATCCCGTGCACGGATCGAAGCTGCTGCTCAACACGTTTGGATAGCGCGTACAAAGTGTCCAGGCTCTGACCATAAACTTTTATGCCAACGTCGGTCCGAATACCTGTCGCCAGCATGTTGATACGATTGATGATCGGCTGAGTCCATCCATTAACAACACCGGGTATCTGCAGTTTGCTGTCAAGTTCAGAAATGATATCGCGCTTCGTAATTCCCTCTCGCCACTCGGAGCGCGGTTTGAGCAGTATGATTGTTTCGATCATACTTACTGGCGCATTATCTGTCGCTGTGCTCGCCCGGCCAGCCTTGCCAAGAACTTTATCAACTTCAGGCACTGACTTGATTACTTTATTCTGAACCTGAAGAATGCGCTTAACCTCATCGTTGGATATATCGGGCAGCGTTACCGGCATGAACAGTATAGATTGTTCGTCAAGGGGAGGCATAAATTCGGTACCTACACTGAAAAGGAGGGGCACGCTGATGGCAAGGGCCAGCAGATTAACTGCCAGTGTAGTTTTTCGCCACCTGATACACATCGCAATGATCTTTTCGTAAAGGCCTTCGATCCAGTGGCTGACCGGAGAATGTGATGCCGCAAACCTGCCGCGCATAAAGAAGGAAATGATCACTGGGGCCAGCGTTACAACCAGTACAGCGTCAACCAGCAGGATGAATGTTTTGGTGTAGGCGAGAGGATGGAAAAGTTTTCCCTCCTGACCGGTCAGCATGAACACAGGCAGGAACGACACAATGATAATGATTGTCGAATAGAAAACACCCCTCGATACCTGTGTTGAGGATTTACGGATGATCTCGATCCTCTCATCATCCGGTATCGGTGTATAGCTTCGATTGAATAACTTTTTCATGATGAGAGAGGTTTGTTGTTTCCATCAGCATCAGCTCCATTGTTGCTGGAACTAGTGCCCTCCGGGTTGAGTTCGGCAAATCTTACAGACAGGTGTTTGTATGCATTTTCGGCCATGATAATTCCGTTGTCCACGATTACACCAATAGCCAGAGCAATACCGGTTAGAGACATGATGTTTGAGGTGATGTCAAACGCATTCAGCAAAATGAAACTTGCAGCTATTGTAATCGGGATCTGAATGATGATGCTTACTGCACTCCGCCAGTGAAACAAAAAGACAATAACGACGAGCGATACTACGATCATCTCTTCCAGCAAGGTTGTCTTGATAGAAGATACAGACTCACGAATCAATTCGCTTCGGTCGTAAACGATATTGAACTTAACTCCCTCAGGGAAGCCCTTGCTCACATCGACCATCTTTGCTTTAATGCGGTCTATTACCTGGTCGGCATTTTAGGTGCTGTTCGGATTCTATCGTGTTTCCCTATTAACCTTGAGCAATACGTC
>JASGJX010000021.1:0-167464 GCA_049840655.1 Chryseolinea sp. | reverse complement strand
TAAATTACCTCACCGAGTTCAGATTAGTATTTGCGCAGAAGATCGTCTGTAATTCAGATATTGCTTAGTATGCCGATCACGTTCTCCCGTATTTTCAACCTGTTTATAGTCCGCGCGATTACGCTGTCAATAACACTTGAGTGTCTCGCTCCACTATGCTGTGCTCAGTCTGTTGACAGGGGTTTCCGAATCGACGGCACTGCGAAAGGAATGGCCGATAGTACGTTGCTGTATCTTGAAATAAGACGAAGCGGTGGTGATTATATTAACTCCACCTACGTACGTCAGGAACGTTTCACTTTCCGGAAAACTAAGTGCGCCAACGGAACGTGCTTTGATCAGTACGAAACCTCTGACTGATTATAAGTTCCTCTGGCTTCGAGAATACAGCTATGACACTTAGCGGCGAAAAAGGTTCTTTCAGGGATGCGGGTTTTTACAGGTTCAAAATCTCAGGACGAAAAACAAACACTGGATTCGCTAATTGAAGCCCAGGGCGAATCCAGGAAGCTTGATCATTACGCCAGTTTCATTAGCACTCATCCCGGTTCAATAGTAAGCGCTCATCTTTTAAGCGGTCTTGCCGCTTCGTTTGGCAGAGAGCGTACAAAAATTCTATTTGATGCATTAACGCCGGAGGTAAAGAGAACATCCTATGGCAAAACAGTTTCAGTCTTCCTGTCGCTGAATGCTGATCCTAAAATCGGCGACCACTACACTGACTTCACTCAACAGGATGTGAATGGCAACCCTGTTAGTCTCTCAGATTTCAAAGGCAGGTTAGTGCTTCTGGAGTTTTGGGGATCATGGTGCGGTCCTTGCCGGAAGTCTAATCCGGAGCTGGTAAAAATCTACCATGAGTTTAGTACAAAAGGGTTCGATGTACTAGGTGTAGCATCTGAGTCAAACAGGAAAGCCTGGCTCAACGCGATTGAGAAAGACAAGTTACCCTGGACCAACGTAACTGAACTCAAGGGTGACAAGAATAGCGCGGCAATCATCTATGGAATATCGTACTACCCCACGAATTTTCTTATCGATCAGGCTGGTACCATCATCGCGCGGGACGTTAGTGGTAATGAGCTAAGACGAATGTTAAGAAAGCATCTTGGGTCAAAACGAAAGTAGCGGAAGCAGTCTTGAGTCCAGAGTCTTGAGTCGTTGGTATTGGTCAGTAGTATTGTAGTAAATAGTATGCTACTGTCGATAGTACTCCACTACCTGACTACCAACTCCAAGTACTAAATACCAATACTTACGACTCAGGACTCAAGACTCAGGACTAACTTATGACGATGTTTTATGCGAAGATCAATATTGATTGTATTGTTGGTGATCGCAGCGGCTGTCGCCGGGTATTATTTCTATCCTGAGTCAAGGCTTGAGTCATCAATCATCATCGACAGCCTGGTTGTTCTGAAGCGTGAACGCGTAATGAAGGCCTATCACAATGGTGAACTGTTAAAGACCTACAAGATCGCGATTGGGCAGAACTCAATCGGCGACAAAGAGTTTGAAGGAGACAAACGCACGCCCGAGGGACAATATCATATCAACGGACGAAATTCAAATTCCGGTTATCATAAGAATCTGGCGATCTCTTATCCTGATACCCGGGACTGCGCAGACGCAAAAGCGAAAGGTGTATCACCAGGTGGTGATGTAAAGATTCACGGCCTGAGAAATGGTCTTGGATTCATTGGAAAGTTTCACAGGCTGTTCAACTGGACTGCTGGATGTATTGCTGTAACGAATGATGAGGTTGATGAGCTATATCGATCGGTATCTCCCAACGCAGCGATTGTGATCATGCCTTAAGGCAGGGGTTTCGGCCTCGCGTTGCGAAAAGTCAAAGACTCGGGATTTACAAAAGACCGGTGGTCAACTACTTTGAACACCGATATCCATCTGATCGAAGATTTTCACTGACAAGTTAAACGCAGGTTTCACTGTTAAACCGGGCACGTTTCTAACGCGATGGGTGGTCGTCGCCCTGAATTGTTTTATGTTCGTAGGATCATCAACGAATTCGTATATGAAAAGACCCTCAGACTATTTTATCCCAACGATGCTTTGCGCGATTCTTTTCGCCTGCATTCAAGCTTTCGGACAACAGAAGAAGCCCAACATCCTGGTCATCTTTGGTGACGACATCGGGCAATCGAACATCAGCGCGTACAGCCGGGGACTGATGGGATTCACGACGCCCAACATTGACAGAATTGGCAATGAAGGTGGCGTGTTTGTGACCTACTATGGTCAACAAAGTTGCACCGCCGGAAGGGCTGCTTTTATTCTGGGCCAGTGTCCATTCCGCACCGGTTTGACTAAAGTTGGTCTGCCTGGCGCAACGGTAGGTCTACAGAAAGAGGATCCGACCATTGCCGAGTTCCTCAAGCCACTGGGTTATAACACGGCCCAGTTCGGAAAGAACCACCTTGGCGACAGAGACGAGTTTCTTCCTACGAAGCATGGATTCGACGAATTCTTTGGCAATCTCTATCACCTCAATGCGGAAGAAGAACCGGAGAACGAAGATTATCCAAAGGATCCGGCATTCCGAAAGCAATGGGGACCACGTGGTGTATTGAAATCAACTGCGGACGGAAAGATTGAGGACACGGGTCCACTGACGAAGAAACGCATGGAAACGGTAGATGAAGAATTTTTGGCCGCCGCAAAAAGCTTTATTGATCGAAGCGCGAAGGCCAACAAACCCTTCTTCTGCTGGTTCAATGCAACCCGCATGCACATATTCACTCATTTGAAGCCTGCCTCGAACGGCAAGACGGGACTCGGTATTCAGGCAGACGGGATGACAGAGCACGACCTGATGGTGGGCGAACTTCTCAAGCAGCTTGATGATTTGAAGATTGCCGACAACACTATTGTTATTTATACAACCGACAATGGCGCGATGAAGAATCAATGGCCCGATGGTGGTTCTTCTCCGTTCCGTTCAGAAAAAGATACGGGTTGGGAAGGTGCCGTGCGCGTTCCTGCATTGATCAGGTGGCCGGGCAAGATAAAACCTGGTACGAATTACACTGAATTATTCTCTGCTGAAGACTGGTTGGTCACACTTGTTGCGGCAGCTGGCGGGGATCCTAATCTTAGGGAGAATGCGAAGAAGGGAGTAACTGCCGGCAATAAGACCTTCAAAGTACATCTCGATGGCTACAATCAGTTGGATTATCTTACAGGGAAGACAAACAAGAGTGCACGTCCTGAATACTTTTACTTCAGTGATGACGGTGATCTATTAGCTTATCGCGACGACCGATTCAAATATCATTTTGAAGTTCAGCTGTCAACCGGGATGAAAGTGTGGCGATACCCGCTTACTCCGTTGCGTGCGCCGGTGATGATCGATCTAAAGTCGGATCCATATGAATATTCCTGGGATAACTCGGCCTATTGGGAAAAGTGGGCGATGGAACGAGCCTATCTGATATTGCCTGCTGTAGCAAAAGTGAGTGTATACCTGCAGTCGTATACGGGATTTCCCGCCACGCCAGCGACCGGCGAGTTTTTCGGTTGATCAGGTGATTCAAAAACTTGAGGCCAGTACAAGTGGAAAGTAATTTTTTTAGCAGCACCAGTCCGTGGCATGTTGCTGCGGACTGTGTGTCTGTTTAGCGATATGTTTGGATGAATGTATCGTTCGGCTATCGCGAATGTGCCTATTATTTTACTCAGGTGAAGAGAGTTTGTTATGCCCGGTGAGGTCGTCTTTTACAGCACTCCAGGGGGGTCTCAAATAACATTCATATCGATTCATCTGCGGTTTAATACAAAAGTCACCGATGCCATTACCGTTGGTCGAGAGTTTGCGCGCACGGTGTTTCATTTTGGGAATAAAACACTAGCTTTATTAGATTTTTTAGGGCCCATTTACCAGATTTTTTACCCCATACAGCTATGGACCGTTCTTTACGGGAGATCAGTATTAGCGTCGGAGGATTTTTTGACGGACTTGCTAGCAGATCAATTTTGAACAAATGGATGATTAGCGTGGGCTGCCTCCTGGCTGCTGGCGTATTATCTTTTGAAGGGCATGCGCAGACTACGTCCCAAACCTTTAATTCATCCACGACATTCAGCGTACCAGCTGGAGTTACGTCTATCACTGTGGAGGCCTGGGGGGCAGGTGGAGCAGGTGGCGGTAATCATACTGCAAACAGCAACTTCAGCGGTGGCGGCGGAGGTGGCGGTGGCTATAGCACCACTACTATTTCAGTATCGTCTTCAGATCTTCCATATCAAGTAAATATTGGCGATGGCGGCAATGGAGTAACAAATGGGAAAGGTGGCGATGGTGGTGCTTCAACTTTTCGTACAAATTCCGGTACCATACTGCTAACAGCAGGTGGCGGCGTCGGTGGTAATCAAGCTACGGCTGGCGCAGTTGGGGCTGGGGGTGCTGCTGGCACAGGTTCAACATTCAACGGCGGAGCCGGTGGAAACGGAGCAAATAATGCTGCAGGCAGGGGAGGTGGAGGCGGCGGTTCATCGGCAGGTAGCAATGCTGTTGGCCGCGCCGGCGGGGTAGCCACAACTACTACCGGTGCAGCGGGAGGGTCGGTCACTACTCCCTCTGTATTAACGGGAGCTGGCGCTGGTGCTGCTGGAGGCAACAGTGGCGCTGCAGGAGGCTCTGCGGCTGCTAACACGCCAGGAGGAGGAGGTGGTGGTGCCGGAAACAGAACTGGCGGTAATAACCGGGCAGGTGGTGATGGCGCAGACGGGCGCATAGTTATTACTTATTATGTACCCCAAACGTACTATAGCCGTGCAAACAATGTTAGCTGGAATGTTAACTCGTCGTGGTCCACCATTAGCCATGCATCTGCTACTAATAGTGGAACGTATCCAATTGCTGGCGACATAGCCATTATCGGCACAGGACATCAGATTAATACAAACGGCAGCCAGGCTTGCGATATTCTAACCATTAATGGTTCAGGCATTCTGAATTTCAGCGCGGCCCAAACAGTTACCCTGTCTGGTAATCTTACTATGGATGGCACAAGCCAGGTCACAGGCACTGGCAACGACCGGATCCTCAACATCGGCGGTACATTCACCGTGGCTGGAACAGCGACGAATGCCAGAATTGGAGGATTGCAGGTTAACTTCAACGGTGCTGGTCCCCATTCTGTGGGAGGCGCATTGACATTTAACAGTGATACTGGTGTGAAGACATTTGCGGGTTCCGTGGCTAACTCCGGAACATGGTCATCCATTGGTATTACTACCACAGGAAATTTGGTTTTCCGAAACGGTATTTCAAACAGTGGAACATTTTCGGCAGGCATAGCAACTTTTAATACTAACAGCCAGGCTCTAAGCGGTTCTTCCGCCATGTCCTTTGCCAACACCGTGACCATTGCCACCGGTATTACCCTTACCGATAATAACACGAATACGGTAACTATGAACGCTCTTTCGTTCGCAGCAAGTGCCAACTCGTCTGTTTCTATGGGTACCGGAGCAACATTAGCTGTTACGAATGCAATCACTTTCACAGATCCGGCTACTGCCAGCACAGCTCAAACGCTGGCTGTGAATGCGGGGACGGTTACAGCTGGCTCCATCACTCTGGCAGATTGTACCAACAACGGAACCAGGACAAACAACGTCACGGTTAATTCTGGTGGAACTTTAACGGTGAATGGAAACATTACGACTAACGGTAGCAATGCCAATGAAAACTTTGTTACCCTCAATGGCACAGGCGTTTTGAACATAGCGGGAACCTTCACGGGGGGTACTTTTGCAGTTTCAAATACCGGTGCACCATCGACTATGAGCACCGTGAGGTGGTTTGGTGATAATACCAATTTCAGGAATCTCACCTATGGTAACCTCATCATCGAAATCCCTGCTTCAGCTACGAATAGCCGTAACAAGGCTCCTGGAGCAAATATGACTGTGCAAGGCGATTTCACGGCGGAAAGTCTTCATGCAACAAACACCGTTACGATGGACCCTGCAGGAAACGACTTTACTGTTGGCGGTGACACGTATCTCAACGCTCGAGGACGTTTTGCTGATGCCACCAACGGCGGAACAAACACGTTCCAGGGAGATGTTAATATTGCCTCCAACGGTACTCTCAGCCTGGCTGCAAATTCAGCAGCTGTTTTTCAATCGGATATAACGAATGACGGTACTGCCTCGGTAACAACAACCGGGCTTGTTTCATTTACAGGCAGCGGAGACAAGACGGTAAGCGGTTCAGGCACCTTTACTTTCACGCTTGCCAGTCTTACGCTAAATACCACAGGTGCGGCTAACGTCTACTATAACGGATCAGGCAATGTAACCATTAGTACCACGTTGAATTTCGCAGCAAACGGCCTGTTAATCGTGGGAGCAAATGCAAACATTGTGATGGGTAGTGGTGCTAACATTAGTAACAATAGTGGCACCCGCTACGTCCAGCTAGATGGTACTTCAGGAGCCAACAGCCAGCTAATGAGAACAAGTACCACCAGTGTAAACACGTTGCGCTTCCTGTTTCCTGTCGGCACGGCAACGGGGGGCTACACGCCTGTCGATCTGGCAACGAGTAATGCAGTTACCGGAACAGGTCCCGATAATGGTAGTACACTCGCTGTTAAACCAATCTACTCTTCGAGCATTACTGGTCAGTTGAAACGTACCTTCCGTCTTACTACCGCTAATAATGACAACACGACCACATTAACAAATGCTCGTTTCTATTATAATTCATCAACTGACGTGGCAGGAACTGACAACATTAATACCTTCACTACCATATCGTTCCTTGACTCTAACGTTGGAACGTGGGCCACTGTAACAGGTACAGCTCCAAATACTGCTTCAGGTTACTTCATAGCACCAGGTACTGCTCAGAATCTGAGCAACGGAACCTACTACTACACCATTGGAGGTACAACACCGAGCTGTACAGCCGGTAACCAGACTGACTACGGCACAAACTCGTGGATCGGTTATGTTTATGATGGCGCAAACAATTTCACCACGAATTACCTGGGCAGAATCACCGAGGGTCAAAATTTCGATGAGTCATTCGGTGGCGATTACGCCAACTTCCCGCTTGGCGCGGGATGTTCGGTTTACACGGAGACTTTTTCAGTCCGCTTTAAAATGGCTCTGACGGTAACAACCTGCGGTGTGTATCCTATCACTATCGGTGGTGATGATGGCGTGAGGCTTTCGGTCGATGGTGGGGCAAACTGGGAATTCTACGATCTCTACAATGACCATGCATACACCGAAGCGACGCAGAATATTTATCTCGATGCGGGCGTAAACAATCTCGTTCTCGAGTACTATGAAAACGCCACCAACAACCGCGTTCGATTCAACATGGGCTCAATGAATGGTACACTTGTTACTGGCGGCAGAATTGGTAGTGACCAAACACTCTGCCAGACGTCGATCGATCCTGCATTGCTTACGAGCATCTTCGCGGGGCGCGATTGCTCAGGCAACACGCCAACGTACCAATGGCAATATTCATCTGTAGCCGATTTTTCCTCGGCGGTAACAGACATTTCACCGAACGGAACCAGCGCGACTTATGACCCTACAACTCAGCCTGCCGGAACACGGTACTACCGCCGGCGAGCTATTGTGGGTGGTATTACCGTATACTCGAACATTATTACAATTCTTGCAGAATCACCTGCCGGCAATCAGACTACAGCGGGAGCTAACACATGGATCGGATATGTCTATGATGGTGCGCAAAACTTCTCAACAAACTACATGGGTTATCTGACAGCGGCGCAGCAATTTGATTACTCATTCTGCGGCGACAATTGCGTTGAATTGTTAACAGGATGCCGGATCACCACCGAGACTTTCACTGTTCGCTACAGGATGAGTTTCGTCCCCAGCACCACAGCGGGATATACGTTCACGATCGGTGCCGACGACGGGGTACGTTTAAGTGTGGACGGAGGCTCTACTTACGTTGTCAGCGATTGGGGTGATCACGGTTATCAGGAAACCAGCTCATCAGTTATTAATATGACTGCAGGCAACACCTACAATCTGGTGCTCGACTATTATGAAAATGGTGGCGGTAACCGCGTGAAGTTTGCCTATACAACGGGTCCCCTACCCGTAACATGGTCGTTCCTTGACGGATATCATAGTGAGGGCAATAACGTTGTTGAGTGGCGGACGGCCAGTGAGAAGAACAATTCAGGCTTTGAGGTGCAACGCAGCCTCAATGGT
The DNA here is from genome assembly GCA_049840655.1 of Chryseolinea sp. Taxonomy (GTDB): domain Bacteria; phylum Bacteroidota; class Bacteroidia; order Cytophagales; family Cyclobacteriaceae; genus Chryseolinea. The sequence goes on along the minus strand of JASGJX010000021.1, from coordinate 159,229 downwards.
ACTGCATTTGAAAGCATTGGGTTTGTACCAGGCAATGGAACCACCGTTGTCCCACAGTCGTACAAATTTATTGATAATTCTCCCGGCATTGGGTGGAACTACTATAGACTAAAACAGATCGATTTCGACAACGCCTTCGATTACTCCAAGGTCATTCCTGTCTATTCGGAATCTGAACGCAAACCTGGTATCTATCCAAACCCAGCGTCTTCGAGTCTGTTTATTTCGCATGGTGGATCGCATCTTGTTTCTGACGCCTATTTGCTAAGTGCACAAACAGGAGTGAAGATTCCACTCACGCGCGATGAAAAGCAACCCTCTCGCTATCCGCTGGATGGCATTCCGTCAGGTTCATATGTTGTAATGTTCACCCTTGATGGCATTCGTTACACGGAAAAAGTAATTGTGATAAAGTAACAGTCCTGGGTCCTTAGTCCTGAGTCTTGAGTATTGGTCTTTAGTACTTGTAGTCGTTAGTCAAATTAAAGCGAGGGCTGCTATTTACTATCAGCACCAGAGACCAATACTCAAGACTCAGGACTAAGGACTAAGGACTAACTACTACTTCATGAGTGCTTCGGGGATCTCGGCGAGGCGGCGTTTGAGAATGCCGAACTCTTTTAGCCTAAAGCCAAAAAGGAGCTTCAGTGTTCCTGTTGAAGCCCGAAGTCGTACAGATTCGAAACGAGCATTGGTAGACTGACCACCATAACTGACCCCAGCGAAAAAGCGATCGCCATTATACCCCATGGCTATACGCGCTACATAAAATGAATTGAACTTGACATCCTTTGATTCACTTCCGTCCTCCGACTTGTAACGAATCCAGTTGCTTGCGGGCCCCAGAGCGAAGACACCATTGATGAAGAATCCTTTGCTGTGTATCAGGCTGTAGGTATACCCGGGGGCTACTCCGAAATGAGTGGAGTTAATCTCCATGATCTTCGCATCTGAACCGAATTTCGCCTGATACTCCGATCCCAGTAAGGCCGAGTCGCCACGCGTTTTGAAACCGTTAAGAGAGCCAAAGAGTAAAAATGATCCCGAACTTTTTAACTGACGTTCAGTAAAGTTATATGCCGAACGCAGCGAGAACTTTTTGTTGTTGAACGTGTAACTCACAGTTCCATAAAGATTGCGCGTATAAATGTCAGGACGCTGCGGATGAGGCGTATCTGGCGGAACAGGATTCTCGGGATCCACTATGTAGAATCCCTCATACTTCTGACGGTAAAGATCAACACCCCACTTTTTACCAAACATGTTAACCTGGAAATCACGCGCGCGCGACTCTCCATATATCTCCTCGCTGTGTGAACTCACCGGCAGTGATCCGGTAAGTTCCAGCACTACCTCGAACATGTATACCCCCATACCCAATGAGTAGGGTCGGTTCGGGCGATAGATCAGTCGGGCGTCTCTGGTCTCTACGTCTTCGATTCGAAACTCGAGCTGGCGCTGTTTGAGTACAGGCCAAACAAAAAAATGATCAGGGTACGATTGAATGTATATCGAACGCGTGGAATCATAAGGGCTGCGTGTATGCGATTCTACCTGAACATCGCCTTGCGCGAAAGCCCCTACTGCTGCAACCAATAGAATGATTGCTATTCCAATCCGCATTACAGAATGTATTCGCTTAAATCCCTGTTTTTAACCAACCCAACAAGTTTGGTTTTTACCATTTCAGCATCGATCGTCACCTGTGAATTGGCGGCGATCTTATCCGGCACGTCAAAGAGCAATTCATTCAATAGCTTGCTCATTACCGTATGTAGTCTGCGGGCGCCTATATTTTCAATCTCTGCGTTGACTTCAGTAGCAGTTACGGCAATTTGCTCGATAGCGTCGTCGGTAAATTCAACTTCAACACCCTCAGCTTCGAACAATGCCTGGTATTGTTTAGTGAGTGCGTTTTTGGGCTCTTTAAGAATACGAACAAAATCCTCGCGTGTCAGATTGTTGAGTTCTACACGAATCGGGAAACGTCCCTGTAGCTCAGGTATAAGATCTGATGGCTTTGAAATATGAAAGGCACCTGCGGCAATGAAGAGCACGTGATCGGTTTTGATTACGCCGTGTTTGGTGTTCACGGTACTGCCTTCAACGATTGGCAGCAGATCCCGCTGAACCCCCTCGCGGCTCACATCTGGTCCTCCTCCACCCTTCTTGTTTCCGGAAGCGATTTTATCAATCTCATCGATGAATATTATGCCCGACTGCTCAGCATGGCGAATTGCTTCTTCTTTCACCTCATCCATGTCGATCAGTTTGGCAGCCTCTTCTTCCATGAGAAGATGTCGGGCTTCGGCGACGGTCACCTTGCGCTTCTTGCTTTTCTTCGGCATCATGCCGTTGATCATTTCCTGCAGATTCATCATGGATACTTCATCCATCATACCCGCGCCTACCATTCCGACATTAGAGCCTCCGTTGCCTTTGATGTTAATATCTATTTTGCGATCGTCCATTTCACCACGGCGAATCTTTTCACGAAAGTGATTGCGAGTTCTTTCATTGAGTTCCGCGTCTGAAGTTGGCACCTCATCATTGCTCTCTGAAGAAAATCCCGGTGCGCGGGGCGATTGCGGACGTACGGGCGGAATCAAAGAGTCAAGTATAATATCCTCGACGGACACTGCTGCCTTTTCCCTTACCTCTTCTTTCTTACGTGCCTTCACCATGTTGACTGCCTGTTCAACCAGGTCTCGCACCATGCTCTCGACATCACGTCCGACATATCCTACCTCGGTGAACTTTGATGCTTCCACTTTTACAAATGGTGCATCTGCGATCTTGGCGAGCCGTCGTGCAATTTCAGTTTTACCCACACCCGTTGCACCGATCATCAGGATGTTGTTTGGAACAATCTCGGACTGGATGTCACGCTTTACATGCATTCGTCTCCAGCGGTTGCGCAGGGCAATAGCGACATTGCGCTTGGCTTCATATTGGCCAATTATATATTTATCCAATTCAGCAACAATCTGCTTTGGGGTCAAATATTTCTCATCCATAGTAATTACCTCCTTCTCAAAAGTTTGTTCATATCCTGTGACAGCGACAACGCATTACCTGCCTGACCTGTAACATACGCGCTTCTGCTGAATGTGAATTCGAAGGCACGCAAGCATACAGAGAAGACGATTTTCTAGTCACGTTCTGTGCCAGGGCTGATGAAGAGCTACAAATCAACACATAAATCCAAAGCGCATACCGCACGCGTGCTGTTGATGGTCAATCCTTTCAAAACTAAGGATTTCACGGAAGTAAAGGTGATTAGCCGGCAATCTTTTGCTCCGAGAAGGTAAACTTCATCGGAGTTTCGATTTGGTCTTTCAGCAAAGCAATCTTCAACACTTCGTCCACGTCCGAGACGTAATGGAATGTCAGTCCTTTGAGATAGTTTTTCTCAATTTCGTCGATATCGCGTTTATTCTTTGCGCTAAGAATTATCTCCTTTATACCACTTCGTTTGGCAGCCAGGATCTTCTCCTTGATACCTCCCACCGGAAGTACTTTACCTCTAAGCGTTATCTCACCGGTCATGGCGAGCTTAGACTTCACCTTCCGCTGGGTGTATATCGATGCCAGCGATGTAAACATAGTGATGCCTGCGGATGGTCCATCCTTTGGAACAGCGCCTGCCGGCACGTGAATGTGCAGGTCGTATTGCTGAAATACCCGATGATCAATGCCGAGCTGTGCTGCATTCGACTTCAGATATGAGAGCGCTGCAACTGCAGATTCCTTCATGACGTCGCCCAGCTGACCGGAAATTGTCAATGCACCTTTGCCTTTGCTCAGGCTTGATTCCACAAATAGTATCTCACCTCCTACCTGTGTCCAGGCGAGGCCTGTAACAACACCCGCGATGTCGTTACCCTGATACAGTTCTTCGTCGAATATCTCGGCACCCAGAACCTTGCGCACGGTGTCCTCGGAAATGAGTTTATCAAACTCCTCTTCCATTGCCACCGACTTGGCAATACTCCTTACGACTGTACCAATCTTACGTTCGAGATTTCGAACGCCTGACTCCCGCGTATAGCTATTAATGAGACGTGCTATCGCCGTTTTAGATATCTTTATCTGAGATGCCTTCAATCCATGTTCCTTCAGTTGCTTAGGAAACAGGTGCTTCACTGCGATCTCAACTTTTTCTTCCTGTGTGTAGCCCGTGATCTCGATAATTTCCATCCGGTCACGCAAGGCAGGATGAATAGTGTCGAGCGAATTCGCGGTGGCCACAAATAACACTTTCGACAGGTCGTATTCGACTTCGAGGTAGTTATCTCCAAATGTACTGTTCTGTTCCGGATCAAGTACTTCAAGCAATGCCGATGATGGATCGCCACGGAAGTCTGACTTCACTTTATCAATCTCATCCAGAATAAACACGGGATTCGACGACTGAGCCTTTTTGATATTCTGCAGAATCTTTCCGGGCATAGCGCCGACATAAGTCTTACGGTGACCTCTGATCTCTGCTTCGTCGTGAACCCCACCAAGAGACATGCGTACGTATTTACGTTGCAACGCCTTGGCTATTGATCTGCCTAATGAAGTTTTACCAACGCCGGGAGGTCCATACAAACAGAGGATAGGCCCCCGCATGTCGCGCTTCAATTTCAATACCGCGAGATACTCAAGGATACGGGTCTTCACTTTGGTAAGTCCAAAGTGGTCCTGATCCAGAATCTTTTTCGCACGCTTCAAGTCAAAGTCATCTACGGTATAGTCTTCCCAAGGCATATCCAGCATGAACTCTACATAGTTCATCGCCACAGGATACTCGGCAGCCATGGGATTGATGCGCAATAACTTATCGAGTTCCTTATTAAAGTGTGCTGCTGCCAGCTGCTGGCCACTTCTTTGACTCAGCCCGCTTACGCAGCTTTTCAACTTCCTTGTCGGGACCATCATAGCCCAATTCGTCCTGCAATACTTTGATCTGTTGCCGGAGGAAATAATCGCGCTGCTGCTGATCAATATCGGTATGAACCTTCTTCTGGATTTCGTTCTTGATCTCCAGCATTTGAATGTCCTTCAGCATGTACTGCAACAGCAGCGTTCCGCGATCAATAAGATTCTTTGTCTCGAGGATCTTTTGCTTGTCGAGTACTTCAACATTCAGATTTGAAGCAAGGAAGTGCACCAGGAACGACATACTGGTGATGTTATCAAGAGCAACCTGCGCCTCAATAGGAATCTCAGGATTCAGCTTCAGAATTTTTGTAGCTGCATCCTTGAGAGACTGAATCAACGCCAGCGTCTCCTTGCTGTTGGTATTTGTGGGCGGCTCGTGTTGTAATTCAATCTTTGCCGTGAGATAAGGTTCTTCCTGTACGAACTCTTTCACAACAAAGCGGTTCTTACCCTGGATGATGATGGTTGTATTTCCATCCGGCAACACCAGCATTTTAATGATGCGTGCTATCGTTCCGGTTCTATAGAGATCATCAATGGTCGGCTCTTCGGCCTGCGGATTCTTTTGAGCCACAACACCGATAATCCGGTTTCCCTGATAAGCCTTTTTAACGAGTTTAATTGACTTCTGTCGACCTACCGTAATAGGAATAACCACGCCTGGAAACAGGACAGTATTCTTGATCGGGAGGATTGACAATTCTGCCGGTAGATCTTCCGGCTTGATATCTGAATCTTGTTCAGGATTTATCAGTTGGATGAGGTCATCCGACTCTTCCTGCACAAGCTGTATGGGCAATGCTTTGAACATGGGTCTAATCGTGACAAACTGACGTTATCCACGTCAAACGACATGGATTTTATCAGGTCCGCCAGATAGGACAATAGTAGTGCCAAGAGAGTTGTAAAAGAAGCAAATTTGTTCCAACTTTATCGTTGGCGTGACTTTTAGCAACGGAGGTTTAGTGAAATCCTATTTTTTGATCCTGATTCCGGCTTTTTGCCTGATGATGCACGCTCCCCTTAAGGCCCAGAAACAGGGAAAAAAGTACAAAAGGGCCGGAGCTATTCAACTGGACGATAGCCTGACAACATACAGCCAATCTGACATTTTTTTGTTCCCAAACGTGAACAAAACACGGTATTATAGTGACCGTGCAAAGCTCGATCGAATTCGGAAACTCATTCCAGCTGGCGATGATCAACAAGCGTACACTGAACTGCGCGCATACATAAAGAACTTCGGTCCGGATAACTTCTCAATCGATTCCCAGCTTATCTGGGACCTGGCAAAATTGTCGAGACGTTTCGGTCCGCCAGGAGAAGCCATACTTCTGTATAAACTTATCCTCAAGCATTTCCAGAAAAGCAGCGATGAAGTCCGATCAAAGAAGGTTTATGATTCGCTTACCAGAGACCAGGTAGATCTATATGTTCCGTTGAAAGAATATTATGAACTAGTCGCCTATCGGAAAGAAATCGACACGCTTCGTCCGCCTGCTGGTGTGCTGCTCAACATGGGTGAGATGATCAACTCAAACAAGGAAGATTATGGACCAACAATTGGCAATGTTGACAACATCCTGTTGTTCACTTCGAAACGCAATCGCCACGTTGATCCAATGAATAAGAACTATAATGAGGATCTTTTCTTTACTATTCGTCAGGATACTTTATGGGGATTTGCGGAAGAGTTTAAGAATATCAATACGCCTTATAATGAAGGATCAGCCTGTCTGAGCGAGGATGGCAAGCAGTTGTTTTTTGCGCGATGTAATTCGCCAAATTCAATGGGCAACTGCGACATCTTTGTATCACAACTAAAAGCGGATAGTACGTGGGGTACCGCACGAAACCTTGGCACTGCTGTTAACTCGGCGGGATGGGATTCGCAGCCATCGCTTTCACACACAGGCGATACGTTGTTCTTTGCCTCCGATCGAATCGGAGGATTCGGGATGTCGGACATCTATTATACCGTAAAGGGCAATGATGGTCAATGGCAGAAGGCGCAAAACCTCGGTCCAATCGTCAACACGCGAGGCTTTGAAGTGAGTCCTTTCTTTCACCATAAGCACAATGTCCTTTACTTCAGTTCAAATGGTCAACCGTTGACTTTTGGCGATTTCGACATCTACAAATCAAGTAAAAGTACCTTAGCCTGGGATGAACCGAAGAACATCGGTCCACTGGTGAATGGCGCCGGCAGTGAATATTACTTTACCATAGATTCGGAGTCGCGAAATCTCTACTATGCGCGGTCCTCCAGTAACGACATCGATAATCTCGATCTGTTTTCTTTTCCTGTGCCTATGGAGGCTCAGCCGCTGGCACTTTCAAGACTTCACGGATCACTGATCAATTCTGAGACGAAGAAGCCATTTACAGGTATCGTATCTGTGATTGATCTGGATCGTGGTGTTGAAGTGGCTCCAAAGTACCTGCGTGAAAATGGCTCGTTTGATTTTCAGCTGATCAATAAGCGTAACTATCTTCTCGTTATTCAGGGAGATGATTTTTTCCGTATTGAAGAACTCTTCTTCATGGATGGCGACATGGAGATCAACCGGGAGGCGGACCCAATAGAAAGTCACATCGCTTTCAAGACTCTTGAATTTGAGAATGGAAAAGCGGACATCCTTCCGGCGATGCATGAAGACCTCGCAAAGCTTGGTAACTTCCTCATTGACCATCCTTCTTTCAAACTTCAAATCTCTGGTCACACCGATTCGCAGGGGAAGGAAGATGCAAACCTTAAATTATCCGCAGCCCGCGCCGATGCTATCAGGACTTACCTGATCAAAGAGTTCAAGATAGATGATGACAGAATCACTGCACACGGATACGGAAGCTCGAAGCCGATTGTTGAAGAACGAACGGATGAAGACAGGAAGCTGAATAGAAGGGTGGAGTTTGAGATAGCGAGAGAAATTAAGAATTAACAATTGATAATTGATAATTGATAATTTGGGAGGGGCCTTGGCGGCCCCTTTTTTTTGGCTTTGAAATACTTTATGTGCGGCCTTTGTTACCCGAAGTCATGTCCTGGACGAACGAAATCGAATTAGGGTGAAAAGAGTGTACGTTACAAAAGACTTAAAACTAAACGGCCCCAAACGGGGCCGTCATTAATTATCATTGTCAATTATCAATTGAAGCCCTATTTCTTACGGATAAAGATGTCCCCGTTGTAGTTTTTGAAAGTGAACTCCGGGCCGCCACCGTTGATGTCGCCGCGTTTCCAGTCGTCAACAATAACTTTGTATACACCGGCATCAGTCTTCTTCTGCTGTACAGGACCAGTGTTCTTGAACGCCACGTCGAAGTCTGAATAAATATCACCCTGCTCCGTCTTCATCTTAAGTGATGCCTTATGGGTTGCAGGGAATGCAATGTCGATATCACCATTGTAGGTTGAGTATGACATTGGTGTGCCTGCGGTAATCTTATCAAAAGTGATTTTGATGTCGCCGTTGTACGTGGTGGCCATTACAGATCCGCTGATGTTTAAGGCTGTGATTTCACCGTTGTAGTTGGTGAGCACTGTTTCGCCCTGGATGTTTGTAATGATCAGATCACCGTCGTTATAAGTTTTGATGTCAAGATCGATTCCTGATGGCACCTCTACCTCGAGTTCGAGCTTCTTGTTCCATGAGTTCGACGAAACCTTCACATTGTTGTCGCTCTCGGCAACTTCAAAGTCGATTCCCCCGCTGCCAATTTTCTTCAGGCCATTTTTGGTACTGTTTTTAGAATCCTCGCCGTCCTCTGCTGCCTTATAGCGCACCAGTATGTCTTTACGCGCTGTGCCCTTTACAGATATCGAACCGTAGTTAATGTGAGCCTTAAGTTTGCCACGTTTGGCAGGATCGCTGAGTGGCACCGTAAACTCGTTCGAATTCTGCGCCTTTGTATCGAATGCTATCGTGGTCAGAGCCGTGATAGCGAGAAAGATCATTGTAATTAAAGTCTGCTTCTTCATAGTCATTTCTATTTTCCTAAATGTTCTGTCGCAAGCGACAGATACTGGGTTAATACTCTATTTTCTATTGGGTGTTACTAATTAGTTGTTCTTTTCTGCGGTCGTCTCCATTTGCTTCCTAGGCGAGCGAAGTGGAAATCGCCAGTTATATGATTATTGTATTTGATTCAGTTTTGAAAGTTTAGCATTCGTCATTAAAACTTCGGGATATTTTGTCACTGGTTTGTTCTTTCCTTCAGATAGACGTTTCCATTGAAGGTTTCAAAGTCAAGCATGGCCACTCCCCCGCTTCCAATCCGATATCGGTTGCCATTCACTTTGTATTTTACACCTTTTCCCGTTGTTTGCTTTTCGATTTCAGTCGGAAGATTTTCAAGGTTTGTAAGGTTAGTGTAAAAATCTCCGTTAAAACTTTCGAAGCTCATGTTTGCTGCCAGCCCCTTTTGGAACCACGCGTTGATATCACCATTGAGGCTGTAGAATCTGCAATCCTTTTTTGGATTCGATGTGTATTCGATATCAACATCACCGTTGATAGTACTTGCACTTGATTCACGCATCAGATCTGTCAGCTTGATACTTCCGTTTACGTTGTCCGCTCTTACCACTCCTCGGATTTTACTGATGGAAATATTTCCGTTGTTGACTGTGCTGGCTTCTACATGAGCGTTGTACGGGACCTTTACAACAAAATCCATTTTGTAGTCGAAGTCGAGTCTGCAGTCGCATCCGTTGTTGCAGTTTCCGCAGCACCAGTCATAACCGAAGTCTCCTTTGTAGTAGTTGTTGGTCTTACCGTTCCTTCGGCCAAAGCTGACGGCTGCTCCTTCGACATATAGAACTACTGTATCCGCCAGGTCCATGACGCCAAGTTGTATTTGTTGTTTGCCTTTTTCCAGACGTTCAGTGGTTTTACCCGTTACTGTTTTGTCAACTTCGACGCGCACCTCGGTACCCTCGTAGCCTTCGACTCTGACATTGCCATTTATGTTAGCAATGATCACAGCGTTGGACTCCGAGACTTTTTCGAATTTCAGTGTTTTGCTGATTTTCTCAGTGTACGTTTGAGCAAATAGTGGTGCCGTTGCGACCATGAAGGACATGATCATCCCAATGAGTTTCATTCGGTAATGTTTTATGTTGTTTAAGGTCACCTGGTGTCGGCGGCTGAATGATCACCCTGTTGGGGATCCGCAGTGTACGTCGACTTCACAGTGATTATCGATTAATATTTACACGGTCCGGTTTAAGACAGGACCTCAATGCTTTCCTGAATTTTCTTCTTCACGTCGTTAGGCGTGTTGTCATCATGAACAATCTTCTGTAGTTCCTTCACGGACGACTTTGCCTGCATTGCTGCCATCAACTCTGCCAGTGCGATTTGCACCAGTGGTGAATCCTGTTTAGCAATAGAGCGAATAAGAGCTTCACGTACCTCACCTTGTTGTGCGTACTGGCGAAGAGCATCCAATGCTGCGAGACGCACATTGACGTTCTCGTCGTTGTTAAGTGTTTGAAGCAGCGCTGTTGTTACCTTCCTGCTTGCCTGGTCCATTTCTTCAGTAAGGCTTACAGCCTTCAGGCGCTCGGTTGGTGAGTCTTTTTCGAGCATTGTCAGCATCATCAACTCCTTCATATCACTGACTTCACTTGTTAAATCCTCAATAGTTTTTTTGTCTGAGTTTCGGAAAAACATTCCGCCTACTATTCCGAGCATCAGTAGCACTGAGGCAAATGAAAGCTTCGGAATAAGACCCTCCATTGAGAACAGAGACTTCCATGAGAACAATGTTGAAGGTCGAGTCCTGGCTTTTTCATCCTGCAACATCGCATGGAACTTATGATCAAGCGACATTGAAGGCATTGGTGTTTCGAGCGCTTCTATACCCTCGTCAATAGCATGCAGTTCGACCAGGTCGGCGATGTCTATAATACCGCGTTCAATCAATTGCTCGATCTCGCGAAGCTCTGACGGATCGGCGGTCATCGCGTTATACTTTGCAATCAGCTCCTGAATTCTTTCTACTTCCATAAATCACATGTGCTTCTCCAGCTGTTTATATACGGCCTTGAGATCCTGTAGCGCGCGGAAGACCTTCACTTTCACGGCACCTTCTGTACATCCCAGCATCTCGCCAATTTCTTTATACTTTTTATCCTGATACTTGCTTAACAGCAATAGCTCTCGTTTTTCCTCGGGCAACCTGTCCATGGCCATGGAAAGGAGGTGTAGTTCTTCATCTTTCTGAATGCTTGTTACCTTGTCGTTATCGTCCCGGATCTGGTCCTCCCAGTCTTCGATGGGGTCCTTATGCCTGATCTTATTCTTCTTAAAGTTGTCATGACTCACGTTCCTGGCTATGTGAAACATCCAGGTTTTGAAGTCTCCGTCACCCCGGAAGAGGTAGCGGTACTTCAGGATCCTGAAGAACACGTTCTGTACCAGGTCCTCAGCCAGCTCGCCGTCCTTGCTCATGTTATAAAAGAAGCCGTACAAAGGCCTCTTATAGCGTTCAAAGAGCAGGCCCAGCCTGTCCAGATCGCCGTCTTTAACCTTGAGCATCAAGGCATTGTCTGACAATTGTTCCAATCGATCCCCTGTGTTTTTCAAGTTGGTAAACCGCGGTATCTGACGATGGTTACAGAATAAAGTTAGAATTTCCTTCACATTCGTTTCGCCCGCGGGGCGCATATTCACGCTATTCCTGCAATTGATTGTTCTCGCAAAAAAAGCTAGTTTAACCAACCCATGAAGACTAACCGCGTTGCCAATCTTCTCGTTGCCTCCATTTTGCTGGCGTTGATTAGTGCCGTGGCCAAATACATCAATGTCTCGGAGAAAAAGCAATACATGGCCCTAATCACCAGGGCCTACGAAATCATCAGGCGCTCCACAGAATTGGAATTCTTGCTAACCGACGCGGAAAATTGTGAGCGCGCTTTTCTTTTGAAAGGAGACTCTTCAGATCTGAATACCTATAAAAATGAGGTTGGAGTAGTACGGCATACATACGATACTTTGCTGCAACTCGTATCCGACAACGCCTCTGAGGCTGCATTGTTGCAGACCCATATCAAACCTCACATCGATCGGTTTACTTCACTTTCCGGTCAGCTGATTTACTCCGGCAACGAGTCTATTGAGCCGGGGGCCATGAATCTGCGCGACGACACTACCCGCAACGAATTAAGAAGCCTCAAGGCGGAGTTGCAGGGTTTGGTGAATGAAGAAGACGCTCTGTTGAAATCCAGAGCTGCCAGTCTGAAACGAATCACTACCATAAATGACATATTTCACTACTCTTCGTTTGCTTTGATCTGCGTCATTTCAGGTCTGGCATTAAAGGCTTTGTTGGATAAAGAAAAGAAGAATCAGGAGTTGCTCGCGTCTCTTCATGATGCCAACAAGCATCTTGAAGAAAATGTGCAGGAGCGAACGATGGAGTTGGAGCGCAAGTCTAATCTTGCCGAAAAGCTCAACCGGGACCTTCAGGACAATTTTGAGGAGCTTCAATCATTTTACGAGGCGTTGCATAATTCGAGCAAAAAGGCTGAAGATACGCTCCGTGAAATGCGCGACTTATACGAAAACGCTCCCACCGGCTATCATTCACTTGATGCATCAGGCTTAATTGTCCGAATGAATCAGACTGAGCTCAACTGGCTTGGCTACACGCATGATGAGGTTGTTGGAAAGATGCATATCACTAATGTGCTTGCACCCGAGGAGCATGGCGACTACCGTGAAAACTTTGCATCATTTCTTCGTCAGGGCTATGTGCGGAACCTGCGTCACACCCTGGTTCGAAAGGACGGTTCACGGCTTCATATCCTTCTCAATGCCACAGCGATTTACGACAATAGAGGGAAGTACCTAATGAGCCGCGGAGTGTCTTATCTGATCAGCGATAATTCTGAACCCTCAGGCTCCGACAAGCATATCTGACATCTGTATTAAACGGAACCATAACCTTTGAACTGAACATTAACCAACGCATGATAAACTTCAAACATTCAATCGCACTGGTAGTCATCATTCCATTGCTCGCATGCCAGGACGGCACTCCAGGTTCTGATGCTGAATTCAAACGACTTGTGTGGTCGGATGAGTTTGACAAACCCGGCGCACCTGATGCATCCAAATGGGGATACGATTTGGGCGATGGCTGTCCAAACGTATGTGGATGGGGTAATAATGAGCTGGAGTACTACACGAGCGATCAAAACAATGTTCGCATCGAGAATGGGAATCTGATTATCGAGGCGCGTAAAGAAGATAAGGGCGGCAAGGCCTATACTTCGACGCGTCTTGTCTCTAAGGGCAAAGGCGACTGGCTGTACGGCCGCGTGGAAGTGAGAGCCAAACTTCCAAAAGGTAAAGGTACCTGGCCAGCGATATGGATGCTATCCACCGACTGGAAGTATGGCGGATGGCCCGCCAGTGGTGAGATTGATATAATGGAACATGTGGGTTTCGATCCCGGTGTTGTACACGGAACGATTCATACAGAATCTTATAACCATGTTAAGGGAACGCAGAAAGAAGGCAAGGTAACAGTAGCGGATGTCTCAGATGCCTTTCATATTTATGGAATAGAATGGACGAAGGATAAGATGACCTTCTTTGTGGATAACAACAAATACTACAGCGTAGACCGATCGCCAACTGAAGACTTTAAAGGCTGGCCGTTTGACCAGCGTTTTCACCTGATCATGAACATTGCAGTTGGCGGAAACTGGGGCGGTATGCAAGGCGTTGATGAAAGCATCTGGCCCCAACGCATGGAAGTTGACTACGTCCGAATATATCAGTAGGAATTTCGCGAAGCCGTGACCGAATCATGAAGTCACGGTTTCTTTTGACCCGATGTGCAAAGAGTTTTATGAATTGCGAATCATTGCCTGAAGCTTGTTGCGCTCATCCTGAAGTTCGCGCGACAATTTTGTTTGCTTATCCATTGCGCGATGCTTGTAGTCTTCGAATTCCGAAGTGAGCGCACTCACCGCGAGATTCCTTTCGCTCAACGCATTAGCCTGGAGTTTCATACGTCCAATTACAAGAACAAGCAGCAACAACAACCCCGCGATAGTCACGGCTACAACGGTGAGAAGAGTAGCCTTAAGCATTGAAATGCCCATGACGTCAATGTGGGTACTATCATATTGAACGGCGGCCATTGACTTTTCCTTTTCGGCTACCGCAGCGATTTTTTGGTTCAACTCGTTCTTCAGTGCATTGATACCGCCATTAGCAGCCGCCAGCGCCTTTTTCTTGGCCTCAAGACTATCCTGGGCAATTTTCCAAACGCCATCGAGAGTAGACTCTTTGATAACTTTATATGCACCGTATGACTGTGACTTTGATTTCATGATCAGAAAGCGTTCGCCCAGGGTGTGAGGTTCGGATGCCGCTGCATCAGCGGGGGCCTGGGAAAAACTTGCCGTGTACGACACTAGAAGCAGTAGAACAAAAAATGACCTTTTCATGGGCAAGCAGTTATTTAGACTTTAAGGTTTCAAAATTCCGTCAAATTTGTTTTACGAATCAAAGCTGAACCGACCAAACAAACCTTATACTCGATCAAAGCTCGCGCGCGGCGATTAATGCTCGTCGTGACCACTTCAAATTAACCGAAGCAATTACGACGCTGCCGCATCGTTAGCGTCGAACTTATGTCCCGGATCATTCAGAATGAACGGCACATCGACTATCAGCAAACGACCAAGACACGAGTAAAGTATATCAAAAAATTGTCGACCCATGTCGACTCTCATGTCAAACAATAAGGCAATATAGAAAATAATTGAGAATTGATAATTTACAATTGACAATTACGAAGCGGGCGGACCTGGCGTGTCTTGCGAATGTTCTGTCAATTCTCAATTCGAAACCACTTCACTGCATTCTCATAGTAGATTTTGGCGATCACGTCTTTTGGTAGTTGCAATCCTTTGAAGTTCCCGTTCACTTCGGGGACAGTCATTGTTTCCGCAGTCGCAAAATACTTCCAGTCACGCAACCAGACGTCGTGCTGACCTTGCCTGCTTTTGTCAGGATCGACGTCGGGGCTGAGTCCACCATCAGTTGCGTAGATCAGACGGTCGGCATATTTGATGATAAAATTTCTCACTTTCTCGCGGTCATGCTGCGATTGTACCTGGAGATGTCCAATCCGCGCGGCCATGTCCACTGCCATTTTGGGAAACTTGTCCAGTCGACGGGCCAGTTCATCGACGCTCCATTCAAGGCTGCCAAGGTGTGCACCCACGAATCGCAAGTCAGGATGTTTCTCCAGGAAATGGTCACGGGCATTGATCTGATCTTCATAGGATGGATATTCAGGATGTCGGAACATGTGATATTCCGGATGCTCCTCAAAATATCTTCGATCATTGTTCACAGTCATCTGATCCAGGGGTAGCCAGCAGTTCTTAGGTTCACCAAGGTGCCCCAGGACCATCTTATCGCGTTCGATCACAAACCGGATGATAGGATCAAACATGGGATCATCGATCATGATGAATTGGTTTGCCGTGTCGCGATACACCATACCAATGTTCTTCCAAACCTTAATACCCAAAGCGCCATTGTTGAAAGCCGAGTCAAGCTGTTTAATTACTCCATCCTGCCAACCTTCAGGCTGCCCGTCAGGTATAGAGAATGAGGCCAGAAAATTAATGTCTTTTGGAAAGTTAGCTTTTTGCTGCAGCGCATAGGCCAACTGTTGATGCACGGGCATGCGTGGCGCGTCAACATTCACAGTCACCAACCTGAAATTGTCTTCCTCAGCAAGTTTTCCAAAGGCATTTGATGCACTGTTCAGATGAACATGCGTATCAACTTTCCGAACTTTGGCGTAGTCATCTTCGGTATAGTAAGGTCGGCAGCTGGTCAGCAGCAAGCACGTGAATGCGAAGGCAAATGCAGTTTTCAAATGAGCAGAGGATTTGTTGACATGCATGAAAATAGAAAAGTCCGTCCGCTCTTGCCATGAAATTTTGAAGAAGTCAAAAAAACGCCTGCTGCATTTCATTATCACCCGGACAGTGCCGGTCGCCGTTCACATACTTTCCTTTATACCTTGTGCTGATTGATTATATTTATCAGTTCAACCTTTCGATATGAACCGACCTCCTCATCCGTCCCCCGCGGATCAAACCCAAGTTGAGCCGTCACGGCTATTGTCTTTGGATTTCATGAGGGGGCTTATTATGGTCCTGCTGGTTCTGGAAAGTACCAGGCTTTATGAGAACCTGTTCGAAATTTCGGAAACGAATTTTCTGGGTTCGCTCCTTCAACAATTCTTTCATCATCCCTGGCATGGACTGAGGTTCTGGGACCTGATCCAACCAGGTTTCATGTTTATGGCTGGTGTTGCCTTAGCGTACTCGTTGAGTCGCCAGCAGGCATTTGGAATGTCGTGGACGGAATCGTTCATCAAAACTCTGCGGCGTTCAGGTTGGTTATTCTTTTGGGGTGTCCTTGATTACGCGGTGCGACCCAAAGGCTTGTCATTCGAGCTTTGGGATGTGCTCACGCAACTCTCGTTTACGACACTCGTCGCTTTTCTGATCTTTCGATGGTCGATAACGGCGCAAATCGGGTTTAGTCTCGCGTTGCTTTTACTTACGGAAATACTTTATCGCTTTACGAATGTGGAGGGTTTCGATCAACCATTTACAGATCAACATAACTTCGGTAACTACATGGATCTCATTCTCATGAATAAGATCAACAGCGGTGGATGGGTTGCCATTAACTGTATTCCAACCGCGGCGCATACCATCTGGGGTGCTGTTGTAGGTAAGTTGCTGATGTCCGGGACAACATCACGCGATAAGATCAGGTGGATGCTGATTGGCGGAGTTGCAGCGCTCGTCATTGGATATTTACTCGATCTCACAAATGTGACACCGATTATTAAACGTATTGCCACCAGCTCCTTCACTCTGGTTTCAGGAGGGTGGTGCCTGCTTGCTCTCTGTTTGTTCTATTGGTGGATAGATATTAAGAATCACAGGCAACATCTGCGCTTCTTTGTGGTGGTGGGCATGAACTCATTGTTCATTTATCTGTTCATTGAAATTGTTGCCAGCCGCTGGTTCAACGGATATATTGGGGCAATAACCACAGGCCTGCTGGAGATTATTTCGCTCCCTCATGCACTCATAGCGATCATTACATCTTTGGTGATCTTTGCGCTGGAGTGGAGCCTTTGCAATTTCCTTTATAAGAAGAAAATTTTCTTCAAGATCTGATCGCTATTGTTATTCACTGCGATACTGCGCTATTTCCTGCTTCACGATATCCTCGAATAACGGAAGCTTCTCCTCAAACCTCTTCAGAAGTGTGAGCTGATTAAGCGCACGAAAGTAATTATGTCCTTCGTAGGCGGCACCGTAGTAGATGTCGTTGTTCAGGTGGTCGGCAAGAAATCGGAGTGCCTGCATGTAGATGAGAAACGATCCGGAGTAACAAAACAATTCCTTCTCATAGCTTGTCAACACACCATGCATGGGTTTCAGGTAGCCCTGAACGATAGCCCTGAAAAAGTCTGTTCGGACGTTAATCTGCTCCATCTCCTTTACTTCCTCACTTGCCGGAGAGAGGTAAGTGCGCATCATGTCGCCTACATCGCTGATAAAATATCCAGGCATGACCGTATCGAGGTCGATGACACATATACCCTTGTTGGCTGGGTCGAATAGTACGTTGCTGATCTTTGTATCGTGATGCATTACGTGCACCTTCGCCATTGTCGATTGTCTGATCTGATCAAACTTGGCTACAATGCCGTGGCGTTTCCTGAGCTCTTCAATGAGTTGATGGCTATCGGCAATTCTGTTTGCGTTGCCGTTGTTCACAGCGCGTTCAAATTGCTCGTATCGAAGTGTGAGGTTATGAAAGTCGGGAATAGTCAGATGCAGCCCGGCTGCGTCGAACGACGAAAGCAGCTGTGAGAACTTGCCGAAATTGATAAGCTGCTTCATATGCCTGCTGGGGCGACTCTACAACGGAGATGGTATGCGAGTTATGCACGTAAGGTAATAACCGGAAGTACCCCTCGCCTCCTATTTCTACCATGTCTCTTCCATCGCGATCCGGCACTGGTGCCACAAACAAATATTCGGGATGATGCACTTTAATAAAGTGATCAAGGCGGTGAAGATTTTCTGCCAGCTTCCAGGGCTCTCTAAACACCTGATCATTTACCCTTTGAAGAATGAATGTGCCCGACGAGGTTGATACCTTCCAGGTACGGTTAATCAAACCACTTACCAATGGCTGGGCTTCGAAATCATTTATGCCATAATGCCTGAGGATCGAGGGAAGCATTCGGCAAAATAGTTTTTCTTTGGACAACAGTGGACAATTTTAGCAAGAATGACCCGCTGATTACTAAGCTGTTCGGATAATTGTCTGTGTGCTCGGGGCACAATCGATAACACACATCACACACAGTCGGAACGGATATCAAACTAAATTATTAGATGAGAATAGGACTGCTATCTGATACTCACGGAGACCTTGATCCTAAGGTATTCGAATACTTTGCTCTTTGTGATGAGATATGGCACGCCGGGGATATAGGAGATCGAACTGTGACGGATGCATTACGAGCATTCAAGCCGCTGCGCGCCGTACACGGGAACATTGACAGCAAAGCATTGTGCATTCAATATCCCGAAAACAATCGCTTTATGTGTGAAGGACTAAAAGTCTTCATCACTCACATCGCAGGCAAACCGCCAGGTTACAATCCTCGGGTGAAGAAATTGCTCAACCAGTCACCTCCTGACATCTTCATCTGTGGGCATTCACATTTATTGCTGATCAAACGGGATCCAACCTTTGGCAATATGCTGTTCATTAATCCGGGGGCGGCGGGTAATCACGGCTTCCATAAGGTTAAGACGCTTGTTCGATTTGATATAAGTCAGCGCATTATCTCGAATATGGAAGTAATCGAGATTGGTAAGCGGGGAGCAATCTTCGATACCAGTTCAGAGCGTTGACGGAAATACGATGTCTGGTTAGAAACGGTATCCAAGACCCAACTTGCCAGCGGGAATGTAAAGGGCCTGCGTAGTTTTTTCGATATGCTTTCGGTATTGGCTTGCGCCATGAATCCATACCATTACACCCGGGACAATCATTCCACACCCGATACCAACGAGCAACTGACCACCTGCTTCATGAGGATCATCGCCGTAAGTAGTGCCATATGTACCTTGAGTTGTGTAATTAGGATCCCGATTATTATATACAAGTATTCCGGTAATTACTAAGGCCGTTCCGAAACCTGTTAAGATCTTTCCGACCTTCATCATTCGTTGCCCGGGCTCCTGCGGTACCTTATACATTTCTCGCTGCACGGAATAATAGCCCGAAGGTTCGGATAGCAGTCTTTTATTTTCCGAAAGTTCCTGCACTTCATTGGATGCAACCAATGACATGAACGAGTCCGCATCGGTATGGATTTGCGAGAACGACGTTAATGCTGAACACAACGACATTAAGCTGAAGAAAAACACGAAGGAATATCTCATGATTACCGAAAAATGAATACGCACGACACCTGCAGTTCAAACCTGAATACGGTTTGATCGTAAGGTGTAACTCATCAAAGTTCTGAATGCTTCAGCGCTTCAAGTCGCTTAAACGTATTGATTTAGCATAACGGGCATCACCAGCATAAGGATGTCTTCGTTGCTATCTTTTTCTGCAGGATGAATTACCCCTGCTTTATTAGGCGCCGACATGGTAAGACGAATTTTAGGCGAATCCATGTTCGTCAACATTTCGATCAGGAATTTCGCATTGAATCCGATTTCAATGTCCTCGCCATCGTGCTCGCAGGAAAGTCTCTCGTTAGCTTCGTTTGAAAAATCGAGATCTTCTGCAGAAATCTGAAGTTCGCTTCCAGTGATTTTCAGTCGCACCTGGTGTGTTGTCTTATTGGCGTAGATAGAAATCCGTTTGAGGGCACCCAACAGATCAGTTCTTTCTATAGACATCTTGATGCTGTTGGAGCTTGGGATCACGTTTTCATAATCCGGAAACCGCTCATCGATCAACCGGCAAATCATCCGGATATGGTTGAACTTAAAGTAGGCGTTCGACAAGTTGAAATTAACTGTCACTTCGGTATTCTCCGATGGCAATGTTGCTTTGAGAAGGTTCAGTGCTTTGCGAGGAATGATGATGGAAGCTCCGTTATCGGACTTAACGTCGTTACGACGATAGCGCACGAGGCGATGACCATCTGTAGCAACGAATGTTGTATTCTTTTCACCGAGACTAACGTAAACGCCAGTCATCGCAGGTCGGAGTTCGTCGTTGCTTGTGGCGAAAATTGTATTGTTGACAGCGCGAGCCAGAACGTCGGTTGAAATAAAAGCACTGAAGTCATTGGAGACCGTAGGTACCTTAGGGAAGTCGGTAGCATTCTCGCCCGAAAGCTTGTAACGTCCGTTGTCAGAGATGATCTCAACGCTGTAGGTTGATTCATCGATCGAAAATGTTACTGGCTGCTCTGGTAGGTTCTTTAATGTATCCAGAAGAATGCGTGCAGGAACTGCAATGCTACCTTTCTCCTTGGATTCCACCTGAAGTTCAGTAATCATTGACGTCTGCAGATCAGAAGCAGTTACTGTCAAACTTCCTTTTTCAAGTTCGAACAGAAAATTCTCAAGAATCGGTACAACCGGGTTGGTCGTAATCACACCATTGATATTGGATAGCTGCTTCAGCAGATACGCCGAATTGACAATGAACTTCATTAGTGGTTAAATTTTAGAGGGGGTAAAGTTATAAAGAAAACCGAATTTTAAAATTCGGCAAACCTGTCAAAAAAACTAACAGATTTTCAAGGCTTTGGCTCAAAAAACCGGCGGGGCCGGGAGATGCTCGTCACAGCACGCCGATTGAACATGGCCCATTGTTTTCCGCCAATTAGCCCGGCGACACGTCCCTGGTTGTCTGCGTAGGGAAAAAGCTGCATAAATAGGTTCTGCCAACGTCATGTACCGAAAGTTCCATCACCGCTGGCGTCCTCGAAAGGCTGTCCAGGGTCGGATTAACGCCAACAAACTCGTCGGCAGCAAGTTGTGAAACATCGTTCAAATATTGGTTCAGGCGGGCGCTGTCAACTACGTTCAAACCCTGTACGGTGAGCATTTGATCCTTGAGCGCCACGCTGAAATTATCGGCTTTATTTCGAGTGTATACTGTCTGCAGGTCCTTAAAGTTGAGCCGCCAGTTAAATGCGAAGATGCGTTTGTCGCGCCAGCCGGATTCATTGAGTTCGAAAATTCCAGAAACATATACCCTGTAGCCAGGGATTGCCATCAGGTAGGGAATCTTCTGATCACTCCTCAGGAACCAGGCCTGAGTTTTCGCCGCGTTGCCACCTGCGGAAAAAGAAATTTCCCGAGCGCCCTCAGTTTGAAGGGTGACCTGGATCCCCTCCTTTCGCAGAACCGCCGCAATTGAATCCTGACGCGACGCCGGTGCCGGACGCTTTGGCACTGCCTGAAGGACGGTAGCGAACAGCACTTCGATCATTGCCGGATCCGCCACATATTGCTCATTTACGAGCCACCGCGAACCATCGAACTTTAGATTGACAACCCCGTGAGCTGACTGTAGTGTTACCTGATCAATGCTCTTTACATCAAATCCATTAAAAAGATTTCTATCGCTGTCCGTTTCTACGGTCCGACCCCTTAGCATCCATATCGCTGCCGTGATGGTTACGAGCACCACCAGCGACAACATGAGCATCTTGTTCCGTTTTTCCTGCATAATCAAAAACGAGCGTATTTTCTCCTGCGCCAGTACATTCTAGCTGCACCGAAAGCGATTAGCAATACAACAGGCAGTACAAGGTTTATCAGCTGCCACTTGACTTTATCCTGTTTCAGAGTCTTATCCAGCGGCCGGATTTTCACCTGCTTATTACGGACCTGTATCAGCCCTTCATCGGAAGTCAGATAGCCCAGGATATTCAGCATCAACTCCCGGTTTGCAAAGGTGTAGTTAGTGGCCACATCGAATCCAAGAGGCTGTGCCTGATTCGTTCGGATGTTGAAGTCATTTCGGACAAGATCCCCATCTGCTATAACGACGAGTTTTCCAGGTGCGCCATCTGGCTTAAAGTTGTCTTTTGAAATTCCGTCAGGCAAGAAACGATTCTTGAACAGTGAGGAGAATGATCCTTCCAGGAGATAAGCCACAGGAATGGAAGGCTTCGTGTATTGCTCATCGGGCACGGGCGTCCGCAGATCGTTTACACTTACTTTAACCGGCGCACCGATAATGCGCGATAGCTGAGAGGTCAGCATCAACGGCGTCTTTTTAATACCCGGCGCTTTAACCGTGTCCATGCTACTCACAAATCTCGTCAGTACAGCGTCGAGGTTTCTTGTAATCGGATGTTCAGGATAATGATTGATGAGGGGAAAGAATGGCCAATCGAGAACACTCATCTGTGGCTTGCCACCCCGTTGCCCGGTAATGATCGGATAAAAGCCTGCAAACCGGTCCTGCACGAGATCCAGGTTAATACGAACACCATATTTGAATAGCATTTCGTCCAGATCGGTATTGTATGGAAGAGCGAAGTAATCTTCACGTGAAGCGCTGTCCATACTTGCGTCCAGTTTATCCATCAGAAACACCACTGGCTTTCCAAGCATGATGTACTGATCGAGGAAGAACTTGTCTGGTTGTGAAAACCTACGCGTTGGTTTTGCAAGGATCAACGCGTCAAAATTCTTCAGTGCAGGGTTGGTGAGTCGTGTGTTAACGACGTCATACTCTTCCCTAAGGTCCTGAAAAACGCTGATGGTATTCAACGAGTCTAACTCACCATGTCCCTGAATAAACGCTACTTGTTTTCTATCTTCTTTCACAAGTTTACTGATCGTCCTTGCTACTTCAAATTCTATTCCTTCGATAGATTGGTTGATTTCTTCTGCCGGGCTACCAGCCTTGTTTCCCTTTAACAGCATAACACCAGATTCCATACCATCGTATGAAACGATCAGGCCCGGGAAGATTATTTTTTCTACCCGCTGTCCCTGATTATTGCTGATGACATTAGTTGGTTGAATACCGCGAGCGCTCAGATCGTTCATGAATTCAGCCTGAGCTTTTTGCCCTGCCGCGGCAGCAGGATCGGTAAATGAAAATTTCAAATGATCGTTTGAATAAACTTCAAACTCTTCGAGTGTTTCCCGAATGGCTTTTTGAAATCTCTTGAACTCAGCGTTGAGATCTCCCTCAAGAAAGACTTCAATGTAAACATCATCTTCAAGTCCCTGCAGGAGCTGACGCGTTTGAGGCTTTATGCTGTATCGTTTCTCCTCCGTTAGATCCAACCTGAAGAAATACGACGAGAGCAAAAGATTTACCAGCACAATGGCAACGAGACCATTGAGAAAAAGTAGCACATCACCCAGCTTCTTACTTTGCCAATTCACCATTGTCTGCTTCCCAGAATAAGTTTAGTTACTGACAATGCGAGAAAGATTACACTACCAAAGTAAACCAGATCGCGCGAATCGATCAGTCCACGACTCATTGATTCATAATGATAAAGAATGCCCATTTGCTTTATGCTCAAAGCACGTGTGCCCCATATATCCAGCGCAGACAGCGCATCAAAGGCAGCGAATGTGAGGTAACAAAGGAATGCTGCAAGAATGAATGCCACTATTTGATTGGCCGACAAGCTCGATGCCATTACTCCGATCGAACAAAATGCCGCTGCCAGCATAGCCAGTCCGATATAGGAGCCGATGATACCCGGCGTGTCGACGTTGCCTTTTGGATTGCCAAGAGTATATAGTGAATAATAGTAGACCAGTGTCGGCAATAACGCCAGCAATACCAGAGCAAAGCAAGCCAGGAACTTACCCAGAATGATGTCGAGATCTGTAAGCGGCTTCGTAAACAGGAGCTCCAACGTTCCTCCTTTTTTTTCTTCTGAGAAACTGCGCATGGTAATCGCAGGAATCAGGAAGATAAAGACGTACGGTCCAAGTGTAAAGAGTGTACTCATGTCGGCATATCCGTAATCGAGCACTGACGAATCCGGGAAGACCCACATCAATAATCCGATGGCCAGAAGGAATACACCAACGACCACATACGCGATCAGCGAATTGAGAAAACTGGAGAATTCTTTAGAGAAGATCTGAAGCATCGGTCAAAGACCTCAAAAATAGAGTTTAATTCGTTACATCAGCACGATTACTGTTTGCTGTAAGGCTGCTAAAAATGTTTTCAAGCGAGTTCTCTTCCTGCCGTAAGCCAATCAAAGATAGTTTTTGATCTGCAGCAAAACGGAAGAGCTCGGGACGAATATCGATACCTGATGCAGCCATGACCCTGAACTTGTTATTGCCTTCATTACTAACAGACGACACACCTTGAATAGCGCGGATCAGGTCGGCATCCACCTGGCTTTCAAATTCGACGATGATGGTCTGAGATCCACTACCCCCCTTTAGCAGGTTAGCGAGGGCATCGTCGGCGACAATTGTTCCGCGATTAATGACGACTACACGGTCGCATAACGCCTGTACTTCCTGCATGATGTGCGTGGAAAAGATGACGGTCTTGTCACGACTAATGTCCTTGATGAGTTTTCGGATTTCTATCAGCTGATTGGGGTCAAGACCTGATGTTGGCTCATCAAGAATTAACACCCGGGGTTCGTGGATCAATGCCTGAGCGAGACCGACCCGTTGTCGATATCCTTTTGATAATGCTTCAACCTTCTTGTTTTGCTCGAGTGCTAAACCGCATCGATCGATCATCTCACCGACCCTTTTCTTCAGCCCCGCACCACGGAGTCCGTACAGGCCGCCGATGAATTCCAGGTATTCATGAACATATAAATCGAGATATAAGGGATTGTGCTCAGGTAAATAACCGGTGATTTGTTTTACTGCCAACGGTTGCTCTACTACATCCAAACCATCGACAAGCACCTGACCGGATGTTGGCGGCAAATAGCACGTGGCAATTTTCATTGTTGAAGATTTGCCTGCTCCGTTTGGGCCCAGAAAGCCAACGATCTCCCCATCCTCCAGCGAAAAGCTGATGTCGTTCAGCGCTGTTTGCTGCCCGTATACCTTAGTGAGATGCTTAATATGAAGCGACATGAACTGGCATTTTGTCGTTTCCTGTGACCGTCAATCCCCTAGTGTTTATGGCCTCAATCGGCACAAGTTGTCCGAAATAGGGTAGTAACGCTCGCCTGGCTGCTTTAATTGTCATTGAAACGACGGGATTAATTCCGCAAATTTGCATTGAAATTCGAAATATATGCGGCTTCCATTCCTGATAATTTGCGTATTGCTTCCGCTTGCTGGGTTTTCGCAGGCTGGTTATCATCTCAAATTCAAGGTTGAGGGCCTGAACGATACCACGGTTTACCTCGGCAATTTTTACGGAGAGACAACCTATCTGAAAGACACCGCGCGCTCCAACAATCGTGGTGAGTTCGAGTTTAAGGGTGCAAAACCTTTGCTCTATCGCGGCGAATACTTCATTGTGGTGATGCAAAACGGCAAGCCTGCAAGGCAGTTTGATTTCCTTATTGCTGACAAGCAACAGTTCTCAATGGAAACAAAAACTTCGGACTATGTAAAGTTCATGAAGGTCACCGGCGACCCGGATAACATTCTCTTTTTTGAAAACATGTTGTTCAACAGTGCATTGAACAAGGAAGCGGAGCCTTTCATCAAGATCCTGCAGGACAGCACTCAATCTGCTGAAAAGAAGAAAGAAGCCCGAATCGCGTACAATGCTGTCAATGAAAAGGCTATTGCTCATCAGAACGAAGTTATTGCCAAACATCCCAACACACTCACTGCAAAAATCCTCAAAGCACATCAACCTGTGACGATACCGGATGCTCCGAAGCGCAAAGACGGTTCGATTGATTCCACGTTCCAGTTGAAGTGGTACAGAAAGCATTTCTTCGACAACTTTGATCTCGCTGAGCCTGGCCTTATATGTTTGCAGACCCCATTGTACAAGAACAAGATCAACGAGTATCTCGACAAGTTATTCATACAACAGCCTGATAGCATTATGAATGCCATGGCGGTGTTCATAGACCGGGCAAAACCCAATCAGGAAACGTTCAAGTATGCGACCTGGATCACGCTGCTAAAATATCAGCAACCAGAAATCATGGGTCTGGATGAAATATATGTACGCATGTACGACAAGTACTATGGTTCAGGTATGATGGACTTTTGGGTTAATGACAAGTTGAAGAAGAATCTAAAAGAGCATGCGGACCGGATGCGTCATAGCCTGGTCGGTATGAAAGCGCCCAATCTAATCATGCAGGATGCGAACTTCAAACCGAAAAACATGTACGATATCAAGAACAAGTATACCGTACTTTACATCTTCGATCCGGATTGCGGACATTGCAAAGAAGAAACGCCTAAACTGGTGAAGTTCTACAACTCTCATAAGTACGATCTTCAGGTTTATGCTGTTAGCGCCGATACTTCGATGCAAAAGATGCGCGACTATATTAAGGACATGAAGATGCCCTGGATAACGGTGAATGGACCTCGCACGTATGTGGGTCCGTATGCAGATCTTTATGATGCGATAGTAACGCCTTCACTTTATATTATCGATGAGAACAAGAAGATCATCGCGAAGAAGGTACCCGTTGACAAGCTGAATGAGTTCTTTAGCCAATACGAGCGTTTCAAGGGCCAGGATAAGAGCAAGTCAGGGAAGCTTTGATCTGAGATAGGTTGCATTTTGCCGAACACTAACAGTTCGTTATCGAACAGTTGGCACAATTGAGGGCTTAAAAAATGCCCCGTATTACGTCAAAAAACGGCATTGTAACTTTTTTCCTGATTTATCTGTCTTATATGCAACTATTCACGCGTTAGTGAGTATCTATTGTTGAGAATACCAAACTATAAACTTTTTAATATGGCCTTCCTGGACAAACTTCTAGGTAAAAAGAAAAAGACAACCCTCAAGGCGAAATGCCCGATCACGAAGGAGCCGATCGAAGAGGGGTTTGGATTTATGCTCACGACGGCGCAGATCGTTGCTTCGAGAAAGTTCTGGGATATGGTGATGACTGAGCCTGAAACCATGTCGTATACAGTATCACACTTCAAGAACCAATCCAGCGGCACGCAGATGCGCAATATGATCTTTGAAAAGCACAGTGGTGTTGAAAAGCCCTGGATGATCTCAGATTCATGCATCAATCTGTTCGATGTCGATAAGCAATCAGCTCGGGAAAATGCCAAGAAATGGTGGGCGAACGACGGCAATTATAACCCTGATAATTCAGGGCCAGCAGTCTCTGCGTTAGATGCGCAGACATTTAAAAGCCTAAAAGACTATGCGGTGCTGGAAGCAGGTCGAACAAGAGTAGTACTTCAATAGTAGTAGTTAGTCCTGAGTCCATAGTCCTGAGTGGGTCGTGAGTCCTGTAGTATTGTAGTACTCATGATTAGATCAACAACTAAAAACTCTAAGTACTAAGAACAACTCAGGACTCAAGACTAAGGACTCAAGACTAGAATAGTATAGGTTTAGATCAGGTTGGAGGGGGTCACTGCAGGGTGACCCTTTCTTTTTTCTGGCGCACCTTACTTATTCCTCTCAATGGTAAACTGAACCAGCTGAATAAGTGACCTTTTGTAGTCAGACTCCGGAAAGGCGTCCAGGAGCTCGAGTGCCTCCTGGTGAAATCGCTTCATTACCTGGTGGGCATATTCAATGCCACCAGAAGCTTTTACAAAGGCTATGACTTCCTTCACCTTTTTGGGCTTGTCGCTTTCGTTCTTAATGATGCGAATGATCTTCCGCTTTTCAAGCCACGATGCTTTCGACAGAGCGTGAATGAGCGGTAGTGTAAGCTTCTTTTCTTTAATGTCTATTCCGACCGGTTTACCGATGTCACCATCTTCATAGTCGAACAGATCGTCTTTGATCTGAAATGCCATGCCTGCCAGTTCGCCGAATCGTTTCATGCGATCTACCGCCTGACTATCGGCACCAACGGAACTTGCTCCCATGCCGCAGCACGAAGCAATGAGTGATGCCGTCTTCTGCCTGATGATCTCGTAATACACCTCTTCTGTGATATCGAGTTGGCGGGCTTTCCCCATTTGAAGAAGTTCACCTTCGATCATCACCTTCACTGCTTCGGTTCCAATGCTGAGCAGGTGGAAATCCTGATTCTCTACCGACAGAATCAGTCCGCGGGATAACAAAAAGTCCCCCACCAGCACGGCAATTTTGTTTTTCCATAGCGCATTCACAGAAAAGAACCCGCGCCGATAATTTGAATCATCCACCACATCA
This sequence comes from Chryseolinea sp., assembly GCA_049840655.1. Taxonomy (GTDB): domain Bacteria; phylum Bacteroidota; class Bacteroidia; order Cytophagales; family Cyclobacteriaceae; genus Chryseolinea. The sequence goes on along the minus strand of JASGJX010000021.1, from coordinate 130,940 downwards.
TCGTGTACCAGGGTGGCTGTGTGCAGCAGTTCGATCAGGGATGCCCCGCGAAAGGTAGATTCATTGATTTTGCCGTTCATACCGGCACTGAGGAAAACGAACATCGGCCGCATCTGCTTGCCTTTGCGCTTCACGATGTACTCCATGATTTTGTCCAGGAGCAGTACTCGTGTCTTCATTGAAGCCCGGAATTTGGGTTCAAAATCCTCCATCTCCTGTGCGATGGGGGCTTTAATATCTTCCAGGCGTAAAGGCATGTGCCGCAATAATAACATGGATTCGCTTAACTTTGCACACAGACGAGTTATTTTCCAGTAGTTTAGGAGTTGAATGAGCACGCAAAATATTCCGGCGAAGGTGTCGCATCCGCATCCAAACGTTATTCTCGAGTTAATCACCTACGATCGGACTACATTCGCAAAATACGACGACCTCGACATTGCCACCCTGCTTTCAAAACTTGATAAGGAGAAGGTCAACTGGATTAACATCGACGGTCTAAATAATCAGGAGGTAATAGATAAAGTCCAGGAACATTTTGGATTGCACTATCTGCTGATAGAAGATGTCGTCGCTGATCAACGCCCCAAATCTGAAGAGTTCGATAATCATTTATTCTTCACCATGAAGGTGCTCCATCGGATTGATGGTATGCAGATCGACTACGAGCAGATCAGCTTTGTACTTGGTCCCAATTATCTGATCACTTTTCAGGAAAAAGAAGGCGATCTTTTTGAGGGATTCCGCGGGCGAATACAACAAGACGTGGGTAAAGTCCGAAAGAAGGACGACGACTACCTCCTTTACCGCCTCATTGATATCAACGTAGATAGTTACTACACCGTACTGGACAAAATAGGGGACATCATCGACGACATTGAAGAGAACGTATACGAAAACCCGTCAACGCGATCGTTCAATCAGATTCAACGTCTGAAGAAAGAGATCATCTTTCTTCGAAAGGCGTTGTATCCATTGCGCGAAGCTGTAGGTCGTATTGCGAAAGGTGAATCGGAATTCATCAACGACGAGTGCCTGCGTTACTATTCCGATGTCTATGATCATATCGCTCACCTCATCGACTCTCTTGACACCTATAAAGATCTCACAGCAGGGCTGCTTGATATTCACATCAACGCCATGAACACTAAGATGAATGAAGTAATGAAGGTGCTGACTGTGATCTCTACCATATTCATGCCCCTCACTTTTATAGTTGGAGTTTATGGAATGAATTTTCACTTTATGCCCGAACTAAGCTGGAAGTATGGCTACTTCGGCGTATGGGGAGTGATGGCAGTTATCTTCTTTGGGATGCTTGCATTCTTCAGGAAGAAGAAATGGTTCTGACTTCAGTCTGTTCCAACCTCCTCTTCAAGCGTTGCCTCTACCAGTTCAGGAAGGGTCTTATTAAGACGAAGGATCTTGAAACGATAGTTGAAGAGTTTGAATGTGTCGCCTTCTTTAAGCGTAGGTCGGTGATAAGTAAGCAATCCAGAAAGAGTCTCGTAGTCTTCTGACTCCGGAAATGGCACATCGACAAACTTATTAATGTCGTGTATTGAGGACTGTGCCACGATCTGATAATCTTGCTTGTCAAGCAGCGTAACGATTTGTTGCTCGTGATCGTGTTCGTCCTGAATCTCCCCTACCAATTCTTCCAGAATGTCTTCCAGCGTTACGATGCCAATAGTGCCACCAAATTCACTCACCACTATAGCCATCTGTGACTTTCGACGTTGAAATTCACGAAGCAAAACATCGATCCTTTTGGATTCCGGGATGAAGTGAGCAGGACGCATGATTTCCTTGAGTGACTTGTCAGCCTTTTGAACGTAAGCGGCGATGATGTCCTTGGCGTGCACAATCCCTACGATCTCATCAAGTGAATTCTCAAAAACCGGAAAGCGCGAGTAGCCTAGTAACACAACCTCCATCGTCTCGTGCATTGACAATCCGGAAAACGCAGACCGCTGATCTTTACACGTGGCACCATCACCTGTCGCACAATGCGATCGTCGAAATCAAAAACGTTTTGAATAAGTTCTCTTCATTCGGTTCAATGGCGCCACCTTCTTCACTCTCCGCGATAATGAGTTTGAGTTCGTCCTCTGAATGTATTTCCTGTTCGGTAACGGGCTTCACACCAAATATTTTGAGCACCAGATTGGCCAGGCCATTTAACAGCCATATGAACGGACGAAACGTGTAGTAGAAAATTCGTAACGCAACTGATATGGTCAGTGTGGTGGTTGTCGGATAGCGAATCGCCAAAGACTTGGGGGCCAGCTCTCCGAATACAATATGAAGGATGGTAGAGCATGGCGAATGCGATCGGCAACGCGAGGCTGTGAGCCATCGAGGTAGTGATCGATACGCCAAGTGCGCTCATCAGATTGAGGATTATCCTCGACATCACATCTTCTCCTACCCAGCCTAGTCCAAGACTGGCAAGCGTAATCCCCAACTGAGTGGCAGCGAGGTATCCATCCAGATTGTTGATGATGTTTTGGGCTGCCTTTTTTGAAAGATTACCCTTCTCCAGGGCAATCTGCGACGATCGAACCTTAACAATGGCGAATTCGGCCGCCACGAAGAAGCCATTAAGTGCGACAAGAAATAAGGTTAGGATTACGTCAAAAGTCATAGTGGCGGAGCCAGGCACAAAGGTACTAAGAAAACACGGCCTGATCTTATTGTCGAAAAACCGTCTATCTTTATCGTAGCCTCCACAATCATGTTTTTAGAGTTACTATTGCTTTTCATCGGTTTTCTGCTGCTGATTGGAGGCGCATTTTTTTTGGTAAGAGGCGCATCTTCAGTGGCGCGAAGATACAATATTTCAGGTGCTATCATCGGACTAGGCGTGATTGGATTCGGCACCTCGACGCCTGAGCTTGTGGTGACAATTTATGGCACTATACAGGGGCGGGACGATCTGATATTTGCCAACATAATCGGCAGCAACACGTTCACCGTTCTTTTTTGTGCTTGGAATTGCAGCCATCATTTTTCCGCTGGTTATTCAGAGGAATACGGTTCGTTTTGAAATTCCCCTTTCCCTCATTGCTGTCACGATTCTATACGTGCTCGTTAATGATCAGGTGATCACAGGCGTCGGCCCTAATATGCTCGGTCGACTGGATGCCATAGTCATGCTGGCGATATTCCTGAGTCTGTTGGTGTATATGTATCGGTCGTTGCAGTCAGTGAGCGATTACATTGAGCCTACTGAAACAGCGCAGGCGCCTCAGGCTGCAACTGCCAGCATACTGCTCGGGATAGGGTTGCTTGTAGGGGGCGCAATTCTGGTCGTGGACAATGCAGTTTTTATAGCGATACACTTTGGCCTGGGAATGCGTCTGGTTGGACTTACACTGCTTGCTGTCGGAACGTCACTGCCGGAACTTACAACGGTTGTGCTAGCTGCGAGAAAGCGTCATACTGATATGGCCATCGGGAACGTGATCGGCTCTAATCTTTTTAATGTACTTTTTGCTCTGCCTGTGACGGCGCTGGTCCATCCAATGGACTACAACATCGCTTTGAACGGAGACATGGAGGTGCTGGGCATTGCGTTGATTTCGCTCATCGTATTTATGTTCACCATAAGCCCCAGGCGACTGGGAAGATGGGAGTCGGTTCTGCTTGTAGCTGGCTACATCACCTATCTGAGTTACCGATTGTCGGCCCAACTTGCGGGCTAAGCAAAAAAAAACCTCCCGGTTAGGGGAGGCTCTTTCATCGTTTGATGCAAAAAATTACAATTTCTTTTCAAGGGCCGTGATCTTATCCTGCGCTTCAGTCTTTCCAAGTGAAAGGGCCTTCTTATACAGTTCTACGGCTTCGCGCAACGTCTCCTTCTTCTTTCTGGGGGCAAGCTTAGTACGGGCTGCGGCTTCTTCAACAGCCTCACCGCGTGCATAGTAAGCATCGGCTTCGGTCATTTTGCTCTGGATCATCAACTCCTGAACGCGAGCCTCAATAAGAGCAAGCTCCTGTGTTTTTGTCTCAATTTGAGTTGATTTGTCAGCAAGTTCAGCTTCCTGCATACCTACCGTTGTAACCAGGTTGGCATTCTCGTTACGGTACTTTTCCACCTGTTCCTGTAAGCCTGCAATCTCAACCGTCTTTGCTTCCAGGTCGGCCTTCAGGCGACGAATCGTTTTAGAAAATGCGTCTGAATTCGACTTGGACACCTTCAGCGATTTTTCGAGATCTTCAATCTTCTTGCGAGTCTCTTCTCACATAGCCGTTGATATCCTTCATGCGGGAACTATAGTCCGTATAAGTAGTTCCTTCTTTCATATTGACACGAAGCAGCTGGCGGCTTGCATCAATAGAATCCATCATGGATCCAACTTCTGTCAACGTTTGCGCCATGGCCTGGCTCGTTTCCAGTTCTACTTTGAGTGAGTCAATTTGGCCTTGTAGCATTTCGCGCTCTTTTGTACCACAGCCGGCGATCAGTATCGACACCGGTAGAGCAAATGCAAGAATTCTCAACATAATAACTTGATTTAGGGGTTATTAGCGACAAAAATACGGTTCATTTTGTTGCCGCGAGTTGTGATGTGACAAATTATTTTAACAACCATCATTCGAGTACGATTGGGGAAAATCAGCACGTTAACAATAATTGTATTTCATTTTGGCTTTTTTCAAACCGGCTTAACTTTGCCGTGTTATTGTCTGTTCCCAGTAATTCTACATGCCCAAACTAATACCCACGCGTACGCGTATTGCAGACCTGGGCAAACCAAGAGTAGTCATCATCGGTGGTGGCTTTGGAGGGTTGGAGGTCGCTAAAGGATTGCGGAAAGCAAAGGTTCAATCTGTATTGTTTGACAGATACAACCACCATTGCTTTCAGCCGCTGCTGTACCAGGTTGCCACGTCTGCACTGGAAACCAGCTCTATCGTATTTCCATTCAGAAGGAACTTCAAGCGTTACAGGGATTTTTATTTTCGATTAGGTGAAGTCACTCACATAAAGCCTGCAGAAAATTGTATTGAGACGTCTATCGGCAGCGTTAAGTATGATTATTTGGTGATTGCCAATGGAGCGGGTACAAATTTCTACGGGATGAAGGACGTCGAAGAGAATGCCTATTCGATGAAGACGATCACCGATTCCATCAAACTGCGAAACAGTATCATCAGAAATTTCGAGAATGCACTTCTCGTCGATGATCCTGTTGTCATGAACAGCCTCATCGACTTTGTAATTGTTGGTGGTGGCCCTACGGGTGTGGAACTTGCTGGTGCTGTTGCTGAATTAAAGTTGCATGTATTCCCCAACGACTACAAAGAACTCGACATTAAGGATATGGATATCCATCTTATCGAGGCTAGTGGAAGACTCCTCAATGGTATGTCCGATGCAGCATCCAACAAAGCAAAAGAGTATCTGGAAAAACTGGGAGTTCATGTACACCTCAATCAGGCTGTAAAGTCATACGATGGAACAACGATAACGCTAAGCAACGGCGACACACTTATTTCGCGCATGATGATCTGGGCGGCCGGCGTAACTGGTCAACCCATTGAAGGCATTCCCGCTGAAGTTTTCGGGCGAGGCCGGCGGATAAAAGTTGATGCCTTTAATCGCGTCCAGGGATATGACAACATCTTTGCCATTGGTGATGCGAGCATTATGGACGGGGACACCGCATTTCAGAACGGACATCCTCAAATGGCACAACCTGCAATTCAGCAAGGCAAACTGGTTGCACATAACATCCGGAGAATTTTGAAGGGAGAAAAGATGCAACCTTTCTCTTACTTCGACAAAGGATCAATGGCAACCATTGGACGCAACAAGGCGGTGGCGGATCTTAATCGAATTAAGATACAGGGTTTCACAGCCTGGCTGATCTGGATGTTTATTCACCTCGTTTCGCTCATTGGATTTAAGAACAAATTCTTTGTGCTGCTGTCGTGGATCTTCTCATACTTCTCATACGATAAGTCTAACCGATTGATTATCGCCCGTCCAAAAGACGGCGTTCACTAATGGCAGCATCTTCAGATAAACATCTCAATCCCTTATCAGCCGCAGGCGTACTGATTTCACTCGGGATCATTTATGGTGATATTGGAACGTCCCCTATCTATACTTTTCGATTCATAGTCGGAACTCATGTCATTACCGAAGACCTGATCTATGGCGGCTTGTCGTGTGTGATCTGGACACTCACGTTGATCACGACGATCAAGTATGTTTACCTGGCGCTCAGTGCAGATAACAAGGGAGAAGGTGGGATATTCGCTCTATACGCACTCGTCAGACGGTACAAAGCAGGCTGGGTGATCTTCCCCGCTATTATTGGATGTGCAACGCTTATATCGGATGGATTTATAACTCCTGCGATCAGCGTGACGTCTGCCATTGAAGGATTGCGTGCATTAAATCCGGAGATTTCGTCGATAACGATCATCTCCATTGTGATCGTTATCCTCGTGGGCCTTTTCGTTTTTCAACAGTTTGGAAGCGGCGTAGTTGGACGTACGTTCGGACCCGTTATGTTAATATGGTTTTCATTCATCGCTGTCATCGGGGCACACCACCTTGTTCAACGCCCTGAAGTACTGAAGGCATTTAATCCGATGTATGCGTATGACTTGCTGGTAAAATACCCGGGTGGTTTTTGGTTATTGGGCGCAATCTTCCTTTGTACAACCGGGGCAGAGGCACTTTATTCAGATCTCGGGCACTGCGGGAAACAAAATATCAGGGTTGGATGGGTGTTCGTCAAGGTGTCTCTCATCCTGAGTTATCTCGGCCAGGGCGCCTGGTTGTTACAGCATCAGGGCTCCCGGCTCGGAGGAGTAATTCCTTTTTATGAAATCATGCCTGAGGGAATACTCATCTTCGGAATTATCCTCGCGACATTTGCTACCATTATCGCAAGCCAGGCTTTGATTTCAGGAACGTTCACGCTGGTGAACGAGGCTATGAAACTCAAACTCTGGCCAGCCGTGCGGGTTCGCTACCCAAGCCAGCTGAAAGGGCAGATCTATATCCCGGCCATTAACTGGATTCTCATGTCAGGGTGCATACTGGTGGTCCTGATTTTTAAAGAATCGACGCGCATGGAAGGTGCTTACGGTTTAGCTATCACTTTTGATATGCTGATGACGACATCATTGCTAACCTTTTACTTTGCCAAGTCGCGCAATTCCACCTACAGGGCTATCCTTATCGCCGTAGTCTTCCTGGCCATCGAGGGATCGTTCCTGTTTTCGAACCTCAGCAAATTCGCCCATGGTGGCTGGTTCACCTTCACTATAGCTTCGTTGTTTTTCCTGATGATGTATGTCCTGCTACGTGCCCGCTGGCTGAGGGAAATTCATACTGAGTTCGTGGATTTGAAGCATTACGTGGGGATGATCCAGGACCTTCAGGCGGATAAGAGCGTTCCCAAGGATGCGACCAATCTGGTGTATCTCGCCGTGGCAGACAGCAAGCGATATATTGACTCGAACATCATCTACTCAATTTTCAAGAAGCGCCCCAAGCGGGCTGATGTATATTGGTTCCTTCACGTGGACACCGTTGATGCGCCATACACGAGCAAGTATCTGGTTGACACGATCATCCCCAAGAAGTGTTTTTTTGTGAGGCTGCGGCTTGGGTTCAAGACGGATCATCGGGTTAACCTGCTGTTCAATAAGATCATTCACGAGATGGCTGATTCGGGGGAAATTGATCTTGTCAGCCCCTATCCTTCGCTTCACAAATACAGTATGATGAGCGACTTCAAGTTCGTAATCATACACTCCTGGGCATCTTCCGACAGTGAGATCTCCTCATTTGACCGGTTTATCAACCAGGGCTATCGCCTTTTGAAGGACCACAGCCTCTCTACGGAGGAGCTTTATGGCATCGAGGCGGCGAACCTGGAGGTGGAAAAAGTACCTATTCAGGTGGGGCCTATGGCCAAGGTTAAGATCAAGCGCGAGCGCGATTAATCCAATTGCGTAATCACGCAAGTTCAATTACACAAACGGTTGCGTGTGTGCGCCAAAACACACACGAGCACACGGTTTTCGGTGTTATCCCACATTTTTTACAACGTTCCTGCAAACGGTAGAAAAAACAAGGGTCAAATTGACATTTTTAATTAGGAATCTTCTAGTTTTACAGACCAAGAGCCCTAGGAACCAATGGCCAGCAGTGGCATGATCGTTCCCGAACCGTACGCCGGCAAGATCGGCGGGAGACCTCAACAGTATGTATCCACCAATTAACCCATTAAGAATGGACGTAGAATTCTACTAGCCCAATCTACTTTTTAACTGTTGGTTGCAAGGCAGCCAATGGCTCCGTTCAAAGCGGAAAATTTCTCTATTTATCAAACCCAAAATTATCTATGAAGCAACAATACCAGGTATTGTCGGTCATGGTGCTGCTCGTAATGGCAAGTTTTTCAGCTCTTGCCCAGCGCACGGTGACTGGAAAAATCGTTGACGGCGACGGCACAGCCATGCCAGGCGTTAACGTGATCGTAAAAGGTACTTCAGCAGGTACAACAACCGACGCTGATGGTAATTACTCTATCGCAGCTCCAAATGATGCAGCTGTTCTCGTGTTCTCATTTATTGGATACGCTTCTCAGGAAGTGAACGTTGGCTCACAATCGAGCATCAACATTACACTTGCCGAAGACGTGGCTCAGTTGAGTGAAGTTGTCGTTACCGCCCTCGGTATTGAACGCAGTACCAAAGCACTGCAATATTCAGTATCGGAGGTAAACGGTGATCAGTTCACTAAAGCTCGTGAAATGAACCTTGGTGCACAGCTCGCTGGTCGTGTGGCCGGTGTAAACGTGACAAAGCCTGCTACAGGCCCTGCTGGTTCTACACGTATAGTAATCCGCGGTAACAAATCATTGGGTGGTCAGAACCAGCCTTTGTATGTAATCGATGGTGTACCTATGGACAACTCGAACTTCGGTTCAGCAGGTCTGTGGGGTGGTTCAGATCAAGGTGATGGTTTGACCAGTATCAACCCTGACGACATTGAATCAATGACTGTACTTAAGGGTGCAAACGCTTCAGCTCTTTACGGTTCACGCGGTGGTAATGGTGTAATCAACATTGTCACTAAGCGTGGAAAGGCTGGCAAAGCATTAGGCATTGACTTCAACACAAACTACGTTGCAGAATCTTTTATCGACGTACGTGATGTTCAGACAAAGTATGGCTCAGGCTCTTATGTTGATAATACCAATGATGGTTTTATTAACGGTACAGCTCAAAAACCTGCGACTGCTTCGCAAGCATTTGACTGGGGTGCTCAATCATGGGGACCAGCATACGATGGGTCCAGTGTTATCCAGTTTGACGGTGTCGCAAGACCTTATTCTTATGTTGGCGACAACTGGAAGCGCTTCTATCAGACAGGTCAGACCTGGACTAACAGCTTGGCTCTGAGTGGCGGTAATGAGAAACAGACGTTCCGTCTTTCCCTCGCTGATTTGAGAAACAAGAGCATTCTGCCTAACTCAGGCTTCGACAGAACTAACGTGACGTTGTCAGCGAACGGAAAATATGCCGAGAAACTGACTGTTAACGCCCGCGTAATGTACTCTCACGAGAAGGCAAAGAATCGTCCTAACGTATCTGACTCTCCTGGTAACGCACCTCAGGCAATGTGGCGCATTCCCGGAAACGTAAACGTGCTTGATTACAAAGGTGATCCTAACAAGTGGGGTGCGATTCCTCAGGGAGTTAGCGATGACCTTCTGACTATTTATGCTCAGGGAGCGGACGATCCAAAGTTTGCAGGACAAGAGTTGCTGCCTTCAGCTAACAACTGGGGCCAAAATCCATACTGGTCTACTTATCAGTTGCGCCAGGACGATATCCGTGACCGGATCAACAGCTCTGTTCAACTGCGTTACGACATCACGAAGTTCTTGTACGTATCAGGTCGTGGTTCACTCGACTGGTACATGAGAAAGAACACAGGTCTTACAGCTGAAGGAACTGGATACAGCCTGCCAGGTTCTATGAACCAGCGTGATATTACCAACATCGAGACCAACTTCGAAGGTATGCTTGGTTTCGACAAGGAATTCGGCAAGTTCCATGTAAACGCTTTTGTCGGTGCAAACCGGATGAGAAGATCTTACGAGTCAATCGAAGGTGCTGGAAACGGTTTCAACGTTCAGTTCTTCCCTTCAATGAACAATACTCAAACTCGTACATATAACTACGATTTCAATGAAACCGGTATCAACTCATGGTTCGCTTCTGCAGAGGTTTCATATAACGAGTACCTGTATTTGACTGCTACAACCAGAACTGACTACTTCTCTGTGTTGAATCCTGCTACTAACAGCGTGACTTACCCTTCAGTTGGTGCTGGCTTTGTGTTCTCTGACGCGTTCTCTGACCTTCCTAACTGGTTGAGTTTTGGTAAAGTACGTGCATCATGGGCACAGTCTGGTATCGTGAACATCGGTCCTTACAACACCAACCTGACTTACTCTCTGTACGGTTTCAACCATGCTGGTTACAGCCTTGGTTCATTCAGCCAGGCTATGGGTGCGGGTGGAACAATTCCTAACCCTACACTCGGTCCAGCGCTTTCTACTGAAATCGAAGCCGGCCTCGATGTGCGCTTGTTCGACAATCGCGTAGGAGTTGACTTCACATGGTACCACCAGACAACAACTGATGATATCATCGCGCAGTCTATCTCAATGGCCAGCGGTTTTGGTGGTACTAACGTGAACATTGGTGAGATGCAGAACAAAGGTGTTGAATTGATGATCACCGGTACACCAGTACGCGGACCACTTACATGGGATGTCTCTTTCAACATTGCAAAGAATACCAACAAGGTTATCAGCCTTCTTCCTGGCGTGACCGAATTGATCGTGGATGCAAACTCGGCAGAACCCCGTACACGGAATGCCATGGTGAAGCAGATCCAGGGTCAGCCGTTCGGTACTATCACAGGTCGCGTTCAGCAAGTTGATGATCAGGGCAAGCCTTTGTTCGATAAGGATGGTGTTCCTATCGCTTCTACAGACTATGTTCCCCTTGGCAATTCACTTGCAAAGGCAACTGGCGGTTTGAACAACAACTTTACCTGGAAGGGAATCAATCTTAGCTTCCTCATCGACTTCAGAATTGGTGGCAAGATTTTCTCGGGTAGCAACAACCGCCTCACACAATGGGGTGTATCTGAACAGTCACTTCAAGGACGCGAGGGCGAAGCACCGCTTCACATCACCGGTACTCAGCGCACTGGCGACGGCACCGATGAAAGCCCTTATGTATACACAGAAGTGGATCGTGATTTAACTCCTCACGAAGCTCAAAACTATTGGGACAAAGTTGGTGGTGAGTCTACTGCAATTACCAGCATGTTCATGTACGATGCATCGTACGGTAAGTTGAGACAACTCACTTTGGGTTATAGCTTGCCAAAGAGCCTGATTGCCAAGACTCCTTTCAAGAGCATCAACATTTCGTTCGTAGCGAGAAACCTTGCCATACTTTGGAAGAACATTCCGAACGTGGATCCTGAATCAGCTTACTCTAACCAGGCAGCTGCACAAGGTCTCGAGTATTTCTCTCTGCCTACTACGAGAAGTTATGGATTTAACCTCGGTCTCAGTTTCTAATCCTAATGAATTTCAAAATGAGATATAAATCAAAAATAGGTAAAGCAGCATTGTGCCTGGCGGCGGTAATCTCTCCACTGGCTGGTTGCGACACCGACGATCTTCACAACTTGAACGTAAACCCGAATGCGGTTTCTTCAATTGACATGAACTTTCTGTTCACAGCGGCCGAACTGAGTACAGCCTGCAACGGTGCTGCCGGTGACAACTGGTACACTAACTGGCGTACCAACATCGGTACCTGTGCTTATGCTATCCAACAACTTTCGACCACTGCAACATCTGGCATCGGCCAGGGTGACAAATACTGGGAAAATCTCGAAGCCTCTCAGGGCGTTTGGGACTACTACTATGATGACCAGTTGAAGAACCTTGCAGAAGTCATTAAGCAAACTGGCGAAGGTGGGATAGAAGAGGGACGTCGCAAGAATACACGCGAAGCTGCGCGTATCCTGCGCGTTGCAAACTTCCACAGACTTACAGACTGGTTCGGAAACATTCCTTATTCTGAAGCTAATCAGGGAGTAGAAGGCAACTTCTTCCCTGTTTACGACAAGCAGCAGGCTATCTACGCCGATCTGCTGAAGGAGCTCGATGAGGCTTGTGCAAACATCAGTACTGGAAACGTAGATGATGGATTTGCAGCTGCGGATATGATCTATCAGGGAGATGTTGCTAAGTGGAAAAAGTATGGCTATACGCTCATGCTTCGCCTTGCTATGCGCATTTCTAACGTAGATGCGGCTAATGCTGCCAGCTATGTTTCAAAAGCTGTAACAGGTGGTGTATTCACATCCAATGATGACAACGCCATCGTTCCAATGACTGAAGCTCAGTTGTGGAATACCCAGAACGGTATCACTCGTTCTTTCGTTGACGGAGGTCAGTCGACTGTATTGAGCAAAACCTTCATTGACAAGTTGAGAGATTCTGCCGATCCACGACTGATGATTATCAGCGGTGGTGTAAAAGGCGACAAGACTCCAGCTAATCAGAAGGGTATGCCTAACGGTTTGAACAACGCTACTCTTGATGAGTACACTGGCACTCCCAGCACTGTTGCTTCAAACGTATTCTCTACGCTTAATCCTCTGTTCCTTGACAGAAGCGAGCCTTATATGTTGATGAAAATGCCTGTAGAAGCTGAATTTCTTCAGGCAGAAGCTATCGAAAGAGGTATCGGTACCGTTGGTGGAACAGCTGCGGCGCACTATGCGGCTGGCGTAAAAGCAGCTATGCAGATGTACACGATCAACGATGCAACTTTCACCGTGAGTGATGCAGCAGTTGTCACTTATCTGGCAGCACATCCTTATGCTGGCACTCTTGATCAGAAATTGGAGTTGATTGGTACACAATTGTGGATCAGCAAGTTCCTCAACTGGTGGGATGCATGGTCAGACTGGAGACGCAGTGGTCACCCTACATTGACTCCTGTAAACTATCCAGGCAACCTGACCAACGGTCAGATTCCACGGAAGCTGAAACTCCCTACCAGCGAGTATACTCGTAACCCTGAGAACCTGAATTCCGGAGCAACAACTCCTGATACACAGGTGGGTAAGGTATGGTGGGATGGTGGTAACTAATTACCATTAGAATACTTGAATGATAAAGGGAGCCATGAGGCTCCCTTTATTTTTTACCTACGATCAACGAGACTTGTAGGTACCGTCGCCGTCTGCGCCGAGATATTGACCCCATGTTGGTTTCTTGTCCATTTTTACCGGCAGCTCAACCCTTTTCACCTGCATCCCCAGAAAGACTAAAAGGCCTCCCCTGCTATAAAATTTTTGATACACAAGGTCGAGATATCCGTTGCCGTCAAGATCGCCTAGCCACGGCGTTGAGAAAATATTTTTGAACGCGCGCTCTTCGTCAATCTTCTGCCACGCTCTTTTCCTGAAATCGATGGCCATCACTATGTTAGAAATTTCGCCAATTGCCTCAGAAACAAAACCCTTATTGCAGTCGAAGTCATTTATACTGATGATTGCCTCGTCCATCCCATCGTTATTCAAGTCATAAATTACTGGTGACGAAAATCCGGTGCATCCAATGGAATCGCGAAAATCGATTTCACCATTTTTTCCATTCAGCATAATCTGCACAGATCCGGTATTATTGGGCCACTCACCCTTGCTGACAAACGTGAAGAAATCCGGTGTCGTGTCATTCGTAAAGTTGCCCACTGCAAAACTATTACTCGACTCAGTGCCAGGAATAGTTCGTTGCCAAAGCACATGCTGATCTTTACCGTCAATGGCAAAGACCGAGCTCCCGTGAGAGATTGCCACAACATCGAAGAAGCCGTCGTCATTTATATCGGCCGCTGATGGCGACGCCACAAATCCATGACCTCTTTCAGTCGCGATGATCTTAGATTCCTTTAGATTTCTTTTCATCAGTGACGATAATTTGGTCAGGTAGAGATTGCCGCCAATTGTTTCGCCTCCAGTTCCAAATATGATTGTGGGTTCTGAGTCGCTGGGTTGCTTAAAAGTGATTGGACTCATATACGATTCCTTTCCGTCCGGCATGGTGTCCGCTGCAAGAATCCGTCCTGATTTTGCATCAAACACCATCAGTACGCCCGGATGCCTGTCCTTCTCGGAACCTGGAAGAGCCAAAGAATTACCTCCATTTACGGTTAGAATATCTTCAATTCCATCATGATTTTGATCTGGCACCCGCACGCTGCTATTAAAATTATATCTCGCGTGTTTCAGAATTGAATCATTCTCGTAATTCGTTTTAAACTCCCATAGAATATTGCCAGACTTTCCATCAAGTGCCTTGAAATTCTCACCCCGGCCTCCGATAAAAATATCTTCTACCCCATCGCCGGTCGCATCCAGTAAAGTTGCAGAGCCATACATCTGATCCGAGGCTTCTTGCTGCCAAAGTACCACTCCCGTTTTTCCATCCAGGGCAAGCACTCCCTGCGGCGTGGCCTGTCGCTCATTTCGACCAGCACCCAGAACAATGTCTTTGACACCGTCGCCATTCAGATCTGTCGCCCGGGCAGACGACTCAGAACCGGTTACAGGTAAATTTTGCGTCCAAACAACGGATGCCATGCGGGTTTTGCCTTCACAACAAAGCAAAACAGCCAGAACAGCAAATGCGGACACGCAATGTGCGGACGGCAGAAACCAGACGAGCAGAGGTCTTTTCAAATGATACATTTTTTGAGTCAGTTCTAACAAAAAAACAGGCTGTAAAAACTTCCTTTTTACCTGTGATAATATGACAAAAAACAATTGCCCAATAAAACGTTTTGCCGCGTCAATTCTTAACTTGTATAAATTTTCTCACACCTTCCCCCTCGTCTTGGTGTCGAGTTGGTATTGGCTCCGCGTGTTATGAATCGTCTATCGAAACCTTATTTGATTGTGACTCTGTTACTGAGTATTGGTTGCAATGCCGTAGTAGCCCAAGCACCGCTTTTTGAATCTCTCTCAGGACAAAAGACCGGAGTGCAGTTTAAGAACGAGCTAAAGGAAACCCCCAAATCCAATGTGCTCACCTACGAGTATTTTTACAACGGTGGAGGTACTGCAATAGGCGACTTCAACAACGACGGTAAAGACGACATTTACTTCACGGGCAACATGACGTCGAACGCCTTATATATAAATCAGGGCAACTTCAAGTTCAAAGAAATCGCTGCTGCCGCCGGCGTAAATTGCTCTACGGGATGGAAGACCGGTGTTGCTCTTGCCGATGTAAACGCAGATGGCTACCTCGATATTTACATTTGCTATTCCGGCAAAGGCGATCCCGAGAACCGCCGGAACAAACTGTTCATCAACAACGGAAATCTGACCTTCACCGAGAAGGGGCATGAATACGGACTTGACGATCCAGGCTACTCTACGCACGCATCCTTCTTCGACTATGACCGTGATGGAGACCTTGACATGTACCTGCTCAACCACAACGTAGTGGTTATCCGGGAATTCGAATACGCCAATGCAAAAAAGCAAAGGCATCCTTACGCAGGCCACAAACTCTATCGAAACGACAATGGCAAGTTTGTCGATGTGAGCGAAGCTGCCGGAATTAAAGGAAACCCGCTAGGTTTCGGTCTTGGAATTACTGCTGCCGACATCAACAAGGATGGATGGATCGACCTCTACGTATCCAATGATTACGTCGAGCCCGATTACATGTACATCAACAATGGCGATGGCACCTTTACTGACCGGATGCCGGAATACGTACAGCACATCTCCTATTTTTCTATGGGCTGCGATATCAGCGACATCAACAACGATGGTCTTGCCGATATTTTTACAGTCGATATGTTACCAGAGGATAACCGCCGTCAGAAGCTGCTGTATGGACCAGAGAACTATGAGCACTACGCGCTGATGGTTATGAATGGATTCTACTTTCAGAACATGCGAAACATGTTGCACCTGAACAATGGTAACGGTACTTATAGTGAAATCGGACAGTTTGCCGGAATCTCAAAGACAGACTGGAGCTGGGCACCACTGTTTGGCGACTATGACAACGACGGATGGAAAGACCTGTTCATTACAAATGGCTACTTCCGCGATTACACCAACCGCGACTTCCTGAAGTATAAGGGCGACTACTATTTTCAGATGGCAAAGGAGAAACAGAAAGCTGATACGTTTCATCTCGTGACGTCGATGAGCTCTACACCGATACACAATTATATGTATCGCAACAATGGTGATCTCACATTTACAGATAACAGCACGACCTGGGGCTTTGGAGAAAAAAACTTCTCTAACGGTGCAGCATACGGCGATCTCGACAACGACGGCGACCTCGACCTCGTCATCAACCATCAAAACGAAACTGCTTCCGTCTTTCGCAATCAGCTTCGTGAGCGCAATTCCAACGCACACTATCTTCAATTGCTACTTACAGGTAACGGAAAAAATACACAGGGTATAGGAGCGCAAATTACCGCATGGGTCTCTGGCAAGCAGCAATATTTTGAAAAGACCTCGTCGCATGGATTTCAATCATCGATGGCCGGGCGATTGCATATTGGATTGGGTAATGCTCAGAGCGTAGATTCGATAGTTGTTCTCTGGCCAGACGGAAACATTCAACGCTTGTCCAATGTAAAGGCCGATCAACTCCTCAGCATCAAGTATGAAAAGTCAACAGAGCAAAAGACGAAATTAATTACGACTGCTGCCGGCGCCAAACTATTTACACATACCGACCCCGTTATTGCGTATGAGCACATGGAAGAAGGTTATAACGATTTTAAGCGACAGCCCCTGCTGATGAGCATGCTCACCACTTGCGGTCCTGCGTTAGCGAGCGCTGATTTGAATGGTGATAAGCGCATCGACGTGTTCGTAGGAGGCGCGCAGGGAAAGTCTGGTGAGATATTCATTCAGAACGAGCAAGGTCACTTTAATCCTTCTGCCGAGAAAGGACTACTTAAGATCGTTAACAATGATGCCGATGCTGCCTTCTCTGATGTTGACAATGATGGAGACCTCGATTTATATGTAGTCAGTGGCGGATATAACGAGTATGAAGAATCAGACAAGGCTTTGCAGGATCGCTTGTACCTGAACGACGGCAAAGGTAAATTCTCCGCAGCCGAGAACTGGTTGCCTGTAATGCAAACCAGCAAGTCCTGCGTAGCGCCATTTGATTATGATCACGATGGACGCATTGACTTCTTTGTTGGCGGTCGCGTCATCCCGGGTAAGTATCCGGAAGCTCCGATGAGTTTCCTTCTTCACAACGAGAAAACCCGATTCGAAAATAAAGCGAATCTGTTGCCCGAACTTGGCAAGATGGGTATGGTGACCGACGCCGTGTGGTCAGATGTTGACGGGGACTCCTGGGAGGATTTGATCCTCATAGGTGAGTTCATGAACATTGAAGTATTGGGTAACAAAAGCGGAAAAGCATTTGAATCAATTACCAATAAAGTATTCGACAAGGCACTTCCCGGATTATGGAACACAATTGTTGCGCAAGACTTTGACAAGGACGGTGATCAGGATTTCATAGTTGGAAACTTTGGCCTGAATACTCAATTAAGAGCCTCCGAAGCACAACCAATAAGTCTTGTTTATAAGGACTTCGATAACAATGGATCAATCGATCCGATGTTAACGCAGTATATCCAGGGAGTGGCCTATCCTTTCGCAAGCCGGGATGAATTGCTCGACCAGTTTTACGGAATGAGGCCGAAGTTCACGAGCTATAAGTCCTATGCCGACGCGCAGCTGAAAGATATTTTCTCACCCACGGATCTCAAAAGCGCAAAGGTTCTTAAGGCTACCGCGTTAGAAAGTATCTATCTTGAAAACAAAGCAGGTAAGTTAATATCCCATGTATTACCTGCCCAGGCACAGTTCTCGCCCATCTATGCAATAAGCGTTACAGACGTAGACCATGATGGAAATATGGATTTCATCGCCGCAGGCAACCAAAGCTCTATACGCATTCGCATGGGTGTAATTGATGCAAATTTCGGTCAGGTATTCAGGGGCGATGGCAAAGGTAACTTTCATTACCTGGAACAACCTGCTTCCGGCCTTTCCATAACGGGAGATGTCAAATCAATGAAGACTATTACGGTGAACAACCATGAATATCTATTGGTGGGCATCAACAATGTGGGGATAGATTGCTACGAGCTTAACAAATGAACATCAGGACACTCGCCGTTTCTTTATTCGCTGGCCTCTTTTTAGGCGGACCAACGTTGTGGAGCCAACCCAACAGCGGCACAAACGCAGCGCGGACCGTCACGTTGACTTATAAAATACAACAAGAACACTTGCAGATTCTGAATGATGACGTATTCAGCTTATCGGAAGTGATGTTACATGATGTTGCCAATCCGCCGGCAGCAAGCAGGTCCTATGCATACTCAATGCTCGGCGCATACGAAGCAGTATTCTATGCCAAAGGCAATATTCCTGATATCAACCAGCGCCTCAACGAGAATCCGATAACGGGTACGCTGTCCCCTCCTTCACAGCCTGATTTGTCGTTCTGTGCAAACTATACAATGCTGCAAGTGGGAAAACAGATTATGCCTTCAGGTCCGATGCTTGAAGAACGACAAAAGTCTCTGCTCGCTACGTTTCGAAAAAAGTATAAGATGTCGAAGAGCGCAGCAGACGCACATGTTCGGTATTGTGAAGAAGTTGCAGCGCAGGTGATGACGTATGCGCGTAAAGACGCGTACGGCAAGTTGAGCACCTATAAGCGATATACTCCATCAAAGGAGGAGGGTCACTGGTATCCAACGCCACCTGAGTACATGTCGGCAGTCGAACCTCAATGGAAGACGATACGACCATTCTTTCTGGATTCAGCGAGCCAGTTCAAGCCAGATCGGCCTGCGCCCTTCAGCAAAGACACAACAAGCAGCTTTTATCGTCAGATGAAAGAGGTTTATACGGTGGCCAGGAATCTTACACAGGAGCAACGTAACATTGCCAGTTTCTGGGATTGTAATCCCTTTGCCGTTACCTATTCAGGACATATGGCCATTGGATTAAAGAAGATATCGCCGGGTGGCCATTGGATGGCGATTACAGGAATAACATGCCGCAAAGCAAACGTTTCACTGGATTCGGCTGTCCTGATTCACACGCTGGTAGCTCTTACGTTGCACGACGCATTCATCTCGTGCTGGCAGGAGAAATACACGAGTGACCGAATCCGTCCCGAGGCCGCCATCAATAAGTTGATGGATCCGTCCTGGAGGCCCCTGCTGCAAACACCACCATTTCCCGAGTACACCAGTGGCCATAGCGTTGTGTCTTCGGCTGTTTCAGTTGTTCTCACTCATTTGCTGGGTGACAACTTTGCATTCACTGACAACTCTGAACTGTATTTTGGCTTACCTGAGCGCGACTTCCAATCGTTCTACCAGGCGGCGAACGAGGCAGCTATTTCAAGGTTATATGGAGGCATCCATTATCGGGATGCTTGTGAAAATGGTGTTCAGCAGGGCAGGAACATTGGCAAGCATGTTCTCTCCAGTATGTTCGAATCCCGGGCCCATTAACCTGTATACTCCCATTCCCAAACTTTGCCATCTTCGGGGTCAAGCACCGTTCCCTTTTTGATGAAGCTGTTCTTTCGCAGAATCTTCGTTGAGTGACTTTCCTTTCGTAGGGTCCTTGCGGTTACAATGATTCCGGGATCTGCGGCTCTCGCGATGCTGACCAATTGTCTGCAGATTTCTGTGCCTATGCCGCGATGCTGAAAGGCTGGTAAGGTTCCATAGGCAATCTCCACTTTACCCTGTAGCGGTCTGCCCTTGAAGCCGGCCGATCCAACAATATCATCATTGATCACAGCAAAGTAACCGACCCACGGAAGGCTGTAGCCAATCCGGGCATAAAATTTAATTGTCATGTCCAGAATCTCGGTGCTTTCCAGGCGACTCAGAAATTGATTGTTCTGCTCAAGTGTCGGCTGAATACGATGGAGTTCAACGTTCATAAAGTGGATACTTTCAAAGATACCTAAATCCTCATGGCCGCAGAGAGAATTCGTTTGATCTTCCGAATAGGAATATCGCGCGTCGGATCGAGCAGTAGAATCTTCATCCTTGCTCGTTTCTCCTGAATGAGGTCGGGATCATTAACAAGTTTTCCGTTCACGATGCCCAGGTATGGAACCGGCTCATCGCGTCTGATCCATAGGTAGCAGAACATCTTTCCACGGTAAGTGAACATGGGCATCCGGTATTTCCAGGCCTCGGCTATTTCTGAATCATGCTTCAAAATGATGTCACGCATTCCAAGCAAACAGCCTCGGATGGACTCCGGCTGCTTGTGGTAGTATTCCGAAATTTCGCGCATCATTGGCACTGGAATTGGCAGGTGTGTTTCCGCGTATTTACAATTATCGCTATTTTGATAAACATGAAGAAGGCGACATTCAAGTTCCTTGCCGGCATCAATAAGGTCCTTTTGCCCCGCTACAGCCAGAGGGATATTAATAAGCTCTCAAAGGTTGACAAAGTTTTGGTTGCATACCGCTATTGGGTAACATCCAATGCACTGGATAACTAGCGCTCGGTGATCCTGTTGTTTAACAGGGTTATTACCTCTCAAAGAGATAGTCGGGATCAAGCTCCACGTCATCAAAGCGTGTAAGATCATTTTGCAGAATCATCATCTTAAGCTGACGCGTATACCCACCGCGGCGTTCGGAAAAATTCCTGAGATGAGGGACAAGAGCCAACGGATCAGAGGTACTATGACGGGCAGCACGGAGGCCTTTGAAGGCACTTGAAGTAGAGAGCATATCAAAATAGCTGATAATAGATTCTGACATGTTGCTGTAGGAACGAAGCCAGATAGTTCGGTTACCCCGCATTTCTCCTGCCGCTATGCGTGGCTCGTTGGGATCGAAGGACCAAATACCAAACAGGTTATTTCCTTCCAGAAAAAAACGCGACTGACCCCATCCGCTTTCAACAGCCGCCTGGGCCAGTACGACTGAATTTGGAAGCGTTCCTACTTTCAATATCAGCTCTTGCAGATCGTTAGTTTTAAAACGTTCTGCGGCAGCACGGTATGCAATACTATCCTCGTGACTCCAGAAATGTTTGCTTTGCAGCTTCATCAGATGCAGGCGAACCATCGAAAGTTCATGCTTGGCTACTAGTACCGCTGGTAAAACAGCGCTGATGAAAGTGCGCTTCGCCTCATCCGTCGGAAGGTTCGATAAGCCTGCAAGATTTGTATAAAGCATTGGACGGACGTAGTGCTCTGAAACTGGGAGTACCTGGCTGACATCGGTAACATTTACAATTTCTGTTCTGATGCCATATGTGTTGCCAGACAGGAATCTGTCGGACAGGAAGAGCAGTCCAATTCCACCAACTAATGTCAGATAAGGAACGAGCCGGTTTACTCTTAAGAAAAACATTGATGAAAGCGTCCGAAAAAAATAAACATCACGGCGATTCAAAGGTCTTGTTGTCAATCATCTCGTTGATCTCAATGTCACTCACAGTGATCGTTAGTATCTGCTGCGCGTCTGCTTCACAAACAGTCTTGAATGGGAACTTCACGCCTGCGACGTCACGATAGTCACTGTAGTAAATGTTCAGGATCGAGCCACCCAATTCCGGGTTCTTGGCTTTCGCTTCCTTCATCAACAACGCGTACGATTGCTGATCAAAATAATACTTCTCCGTCTCTCCTGATTTACGCGTGAGGACGACTACGAAGCATTTTCGGTCAATCACCGTATCTTCGCCATGAAGTGAAATTGTGTGTCCCTTCGACTTGTAGTTGATAAATACATTTTCCAGTTCGACATCTGCCTCGTTCGCCATCGCGCGGGCTTCCATTCCCACTGTTTTTGTTGGTTTCGTTTCATTCTTAAATGCATCGATCTTCCAACCTTTACCAGCTGAGTAAGCCTGAGCGTAATACTTGCCGTTGAAGGGAACGATCAGCTTGTAGCTGTCGGGAATTCGCGCATATGTCGTAAAGGGAAAAGGCATCCCGCCGTAATTGTACTCACCGTGTGAGGTGATTGTGGCAATGGTTTTCCAATTCTTCACTCCTCCTGTGAATGAAATGTATTTGGCGACAATATCATCGGCAGTCTGTGCTGTCAAAACAAACGGAAGCGCACACAAGGCGATCGCTGCAATAAAACTCCTGGCGTTCATAATCTGGGTGAGATATTTCTTATGTCAATTGTTACGTAAATCCAGCAATACAATGTGCCATGTCACGTCATTGGGTGCCACGTATTCCCTCACGGTATCAAAGCCTACTCTGCTGTGAGCTCTCAGTGACCTGGTATTCGTTGCATCAATTTCTGTTATTACATAGCCATACCGTGGTTTGAAGCACTGTGCGTAGTAGCTATAGATATTGTCAAATACACCGTTGCCTCGATAATGCTTATCCACACAAGCCTGTCCGACCACTATGTAGTTGGCTTCGGCGAGTGATCTGCCTTTATGGTCGATCGAATCAATGACATCGAACATTGGAACAAGCACCGGAATATCATGTCGTGAGGCCCGCGTCATAGCAAGCAGGTAAGCTACTACTCTTTCGTTGTCTACTGCGATTACGTGACGTTCTATTGAGTTCATCTTCTCCAGATCATCCATCGTATGCTGCACAGTTACAAATCCCTGACTACGCAATTCAGCTTCGTCAAGATTCGCCGGTAAATTTCGTTGCTGCAACTCGAGAATACCCTGAAGATGCTGTGACGTGGTGGCCGAGGTATATTCGATCATAAAACGGGGTTCACGATTGGTTTCGTATCGAATTAATGAACAAATAAAAACGAAGTCTTTTCCCGGCAGAGTGAGTCGAAGATTTCCGATCAGCAGAGCAAATACTCGTCTGCGCGCCTGCGAAAAGTGAGGACAAATTCAACAGTGAGGTAACGGCAACTTCGAACGGGTTAGTTTGGAGACAGCCGTTCGGACCTCCAGGTTGCCTAACGGATAGGATATCTGTCCCGGGCCCAAACGTTTGTGGAAGTCTTCCCAATAACCCTTCAGTTCGATATACGTTACCACAGGAGTGAACCGGCCTGGCCATGCAATAGCAAGTTTGTTTGCGTGATTCAAATAACTAAAAGCACGCAATGCCAGCAACTTTTACCGCAAATTCACGAAAATTGTAGTCGCCCTCGTTTAACCCGATTGGTACATTCACGGCCCTGATTAGTAATGCTGCAGAACTATCTGAAAATCGCACTTCGCTTCATGATGCGGCAAAAGGGTTTTTCCGTGATCAATCTTTCGGGACTGACCATTGGAGTTACCTGCAGTCTCCTCATCGTATTGTTCATTCAGGATGAGCTGAACTACGAGAATTTCCACAAGGATCGCGACCGCACTTACCGTCTCGGGTTTCGTGGAAAACTTGAAGGGAAAGAGCTTAACAGCGCCCAGACCGGAACCCCGGTATCCAAAGCCCTTCAGAAGGATATCCCCGAGATTGAAAGCACACTGCGAATTGCGAGCTGGGCCACATTTCCCGT
Source organism: Chryseolinea sp. (assembly GCA_049840655.1). Lineage (GTDB taxonomy): Bacteria > Bacteroidota > Bacteroidia > Cytophagales > Cyclobacteriaceae > Chryseolinea. The sequence goes on along the minus strand of JASGJX010000021.1, from coordinate 107,289 downwards.
TCGCTATGGAGAGAAGGCATTCACAGAAGAGAAAATGCTGCTCGCAGACTCTAATTTTTTTAACTTTTTTTCCTTCAATCTGATTCAGGGCCATCCCGATTCAGTGCTCAACAAGAGTGGCAAAATCGTGATCACGCAGTCTGCCGCCAAGAAATACTTTGGATACGAAGGATATGGAGAAAGTCCGGTGGGTAAAGTTCTCATGCTGGCACAGGGGTATCCCGTGACTGTCAGCGGCATTGCGGCCGACCCACCCACTAACTCGCACTTCAGGTTCACAATGATTCTGTCTCTGAATACCTGGGTGGATGTTCATACCGGTGATTGGATAACAGGACGTGTATTAACTTATTTCAAGACCAAGCCAGGGGCGTCCCTTGATTCTGTAAATCAGGCATTGCCCGGATTTATAGAGAATCATTTGCGCAGGGAACTGCATCAGCTGAAAAACATGAGTATGGCGGAGTTCAAGTCCCGGGGGAATGACCTGGAGTTTTTTTCTCAGCCACTGGCATCAATCCACCTCAGATCGCAGCTCAGTGACGAGATGGAGGCCAACAGCAACATCCAGTATGTGTTCATTTTTGGATCTGTTGCCGTTCTGATCACACTGCTGGCCTGTATCAACTTCATGAATCTGTCCACTGCCAGATCAGCTACCAGGGCTAAGGAGATAGGTGTCAGGAAATCGGTAGGCGCGCAATATCATCGGCTGATACTGCAGTTTCTGTTCGAGTCCTACGTGTATGTAATTGGTGCAGTTCTCATGTCGCTGTTTCTGGTGATGGTATTTCTACCAGTCCTCAATATCGGTACGGCTAAAGAGATACATGTCGGTGAGCTCTTTAAACCACATTTTGTCGTTGGGGCACTGACGTTTACCGTATTGGTTGGATTGCTGGCCGGAAGCTACCCGGCTTTTTATTTGACGCATTTCAATCCGGTCGAGGTGCTGAAGGGAGAGCTTCGTGCTAAGCTGCGCAGTTACGGGATCCGTAATGCGCTTGTCGTTGTCCAGTTTGTTATCTCAACCGTGCTGATTATCGCTACGATGGTCATCTATCTGCAATTGCGATTTGTACAGCAGGCAAACATCGGATTCGACAAGAGTAATATTCTAAACCTCCTCCACACGAAGAACCTGGAGAAGAACGGCAAGGACTTCAAACGCGACCTGATGCAGTTTCCGGGAATCAGCTCTGCCAGTTATTGCAATCGCCTGCCTCCGAATGTCGAATGGAAGGCTTTGTTCAGGGAGACAGACTCCACACGGGAGTATTTTATGTCGGTGTACGAAATGGATGTTGACCACCTGGAGACCATGCGCTATGCGATGGCAAAGGGCAGGTTCTTTTCAAGCCAGGCGGACACAACTGCGATCATCCTGAACGAAACGGCGGCGAAGGCGCTGCACATCGAAGATTTTGACGGACGTACTATCGAAACCAACTACGATCATGATGGCCGAAAGCGCAAGGTTATCGGCATCATGCGTGACTTCAACTTTCTCTCTTTTCGCGAGCCGGTCCAGCCACTTGCCGTAGTGCTTGGCCCGGAACCCAATTGGGAGATGGCTATTCGGATCACGCGTGGAAACATTGATGACAAGATCTCGCTCATAGAATCCTTTTGGAAGAAGTACGCCCCCAATGCCCCTTTTGAATACACTTTCCTGGACAAGAATTTTGTAGCCAAGCATAACGCAGAACAGAGACTGGGCACGTTATCGGCCGTGTTTTCCGGACTTGTCATTTTTATTGCATGCATCGGCCTGTTTGGACTTGCCGCCTTCACGGCGGATCAACGCACTAAGGAGATAGGCATCCGGAAGGTCATGGGGGCCAGCGTCAATGACATTGTGATCATGATAAACAAAGACTTCCTTAGGCCTGTAATATTTGCTAACATAGTTGCGTGGCCTCTCGCCGGTTGGTTGATGTATATTTGGATCCGGCAGTTTGCTTATCACATCAGTTTTCCCTGGTGGGTTTTTGTACTGGCGACGCTGTTGTCTCTGATCATTGCATTCGTTTCCGTAAGCCTTCAATCACGGAAGGCGGCCGTCGGCAATCCTGTTGACTCGCTCAGGAACGAATAAAAATATTCGGAACCTGTGCGCTTAGGATAATAGCAAGTGCAACCTTTCGTTACGTATTTCAGTCTTAATACTCAGGACTGTCTTTGTTAGCCAGGACAGCCAGGCGAAAGATATTTTTTAAACGCATAGGGGGACAATCCGAATTGGTTGTCTCAGTTAAAAAACAAGAAAGACCATGAGAACCCCATTCAGACTTCTGATCTCAGCGATACTGGCGATTTCCACAGCTGCACCCCTTCTGGCACAGGAGATTTCAAAACCACTCAAGTCATTTCGTAAGATTGTCGTTTCACCTCGGATAAACCTGGTACTGGAACAAGGTGACCAGGAGAGTATCCGACTTGTATATGATAATGTTACTCCCGACAAAATCAATATTGAAGTGAGTCATCAAACACTTCGGGTATACCTCGATGACGCCAAGGTTAGCGAACGTCAGGAGGTCGTGTCAACGCATCCAACTTATAAGCGAAGCATATATCACAACACCACGATCACGGCATATGTTACATATCGTGAAATTGAACATCTGGAGATTCGGGGCAACCAGGTAATTACCTGCAATAGCCCGATACTCGCCGAGAGATTTACTTTGAAGGCTTACGGTGAGAATGACATTAAGCTGGCCTCCGTTAGAGCTGACTACTTGCGCACGAGTCTCTATGGTGTGAACGACTTACACATCCAGGGTGGAAAGGCGGAGTTTCAAAAGTATAAATTGTTTGGTGAAAACAGGATTGACGCAAAAGCTCTGAAGAGTTATTCAGCCATTGCAAATTCGTTTGGAGAAAGTCGTTTGAAGATCGCAACACAGGATAATTTAAAGGTCAACGCATTCGGCGAGTCTGAGATTGAATACTTTGGAGATGCCAGCGTAAACAAAGGACTGATCTTTGGAGAGACACAGATCCACAAACTGAACTAGATATCGTTAAGTTCAATAGCGAAAAGGGGAACACACTTCGCATCGACTAGCAGCCACGCACAAAAGCGTGGCTGTTGCATTTAATTCCTAATTTGCCGGCATGACCGTTGACTATCCCATTGGGGAGGTTATTCCAGAAATCAAGAGGCTGCTTGCTTCAAACAACAGGCTTATTCTCCAGGCGCCTCCCGGCGCTGGTAAGAGTACAATTCTTCCATGGAATCTGCTCGATGAACCCTGGCTCGAAGGAAAAAAGATCGTCATGCTGGAGCCAAGAAGGCTGGCGACCAAGTCGGTTGCTGTGCGCATGGCAGACTTACTTTCGGAGAAGGTTGGACAGACTATCGGATATCGTATCCGATTCGAACAGGTCGTCAGTAAGACGACGAGATGCGAGGTGGTCACTGAGGGCATTCTTACACGAATGATTCAGGAGGACAATACCCTGGAAGGCATTGGACTTGTAATCTTTGATGAGTTTCACGAGCGGAGCCTGCACGCAGATCTTGCACTGGCCCTCTGCTGTGAAGTTCAGCAAATCATTCGCCCTGATTTAAGGATCCTGGTGATGTCGGCGACGCTGGATACGGCCAACGTATCGGCTATGTTGAAAGAGGCGCCCACGGTTACCAGTACCGGAAGGCAATATCCTGTGGCAGTGAAATATTTAGCCCAGGACAAAGATGTTTCGCTAGTATCTTCTGTCACCCGGGCAATTCGCAAAGCACTCAATGAACAGAACGGTGACTTACTTGTGTTTTTACCCGGAGCCGGAGAAATTCTGCGTGTACAGGAGGCGTTGGAACAGGATCACGTAGAAGTGAAAGTATGTCCTCTTTACGGCACCATGCCTTTCGATCAACAGCAGGAAGCAATCTTTCCGGATCGATTAGGAAATCGAAAGATCGTATTAGCGACGTCGATTGCAGAAACATCCTTGACCATTCAGGGGATCACCACAGTAATTGACTCTGGATACTCCCGCATACCAAGATTTGATCCGCGAAGCGGTCTCACCCGGCTCGACACCGTACGCGTCACGAAAGACGCTGCGGATCAAAGGGCAGGTCGTTCGGGTCGCCTGGGACCTGGAGCTTGTTATCGCCTGTGGACCGAGCCTGTGCAGCATATGCTCTTGCCATCGAGACAGCCTGAAATTCTGGAAGCGGATCTTGCACCACTTGTACTCGAACTGTACAATTGGGGCATCGTCAATGCGGAGGCATTGAATTGGGTGACTCCGCCTCCATCAGGTGCGATCAGTCAGGCTAAAGATTTGCTGCGACAATTGGGAGCAATCGACGAAAAAGGCATTGCACCACATGGACGCCAGATGCTAAAGCTTCCCGCACATCCGCGTATAGCCCATATGTTGCTTTCTATTGGCAAGCTGGAGGCACTGGCCATTGATATTGCCGCGCTCCTCGAAGAGCGAGATCCATTGGAGAAAACGGCAGGAGCTGACCTGACCCTTCGCGTAGACGCCCTTCGAAAATGGAGGCGTGGCGAGCGCGTAAATGCCGACACAAGAGTGCTGGACAGAATTGAGCGCGCGGCATCAGCATGGAGAAGAATTCTCGACTGCAAATCGGATAATAGCCATCCCATTGATCACGAAGTCGGCGCGCTGGTCGCGAAGGCCTATCCCGAACGAATAGCACGTCAGACTGACAAGTTCAGTCCCCGATATAAACTTTCGAATGGCCGCGTTGCAAAGGTAGCCGACCACGATGCGCTCGTTCGCGAAACATGGCTCGCAGTTGCCGATGTCGACAGTGGACAAAATGAGGGTCGCATCTTTCTGGCTGCAGCAGTTCATGAAAGTGACTTTGTCCATCTTGCATCTCCATTCAGGAGTGTAACGTGGGATTTCGACAAGGGCGCGTTGGTTGCAACTACTGAATACCGTATAGGAAACGTCGTAGTCCGATCGGAACCAGTTGCCAATATAGATGCACAGGAGCGGATCAATGTCATCTGCGAGGCCATTCGTTCAGAAGGTCTTCGCATGCTTTCGCTTGAAGAAGCGCATGAGGTTTGGCGTGCACGCGTCATGAGTTTACGGGTGTGGCGCGCGGAAGAGGGTTGGCCCGACGTAGGTGACACAGCGCTGATTAATTCGCTCGAACACTGGCTTGGCCCATTCCTGCAAACAGTGTCCCGGCGGCAGGAACTTCTTAAACTTGATATGGCGGCAATTCTCGAATCCATCCTTCCCTGGGAACTCTCGGACAGACTCAATCAATTGGCTCCATCGCGATTAACCGTACCTAGTGGCAGCGCGATCAAGATCCATTATCAGTCTGACGGATCAGCTCCTCACATTGAAGTACGTTTACAGGAAATGTTTGGACTGCAGGATACCCCTACCGTTAATGAGGGACGAAACCCTGTAGTGATCCATCTATTATCCCCAGGGTATAAACCTGTTCAGGTTACACAAGACTTGAAAAGCTTTTGGCACACTGCTTATCATGAAGTCCGGAAAGAAATGCGCAGAAGATATCCAAAGCATCACTGGCCAGAGGATCCATGGACAGCCGAAGCCGTTCGAGGCGTAAAGAGAAAGGCGTAGGATCCGGAATCTTTCGTAAACATCTAACAGGGACTATGGAAGTGAGAGCTTGCCAACGTAATCCTCAATGTATCGCTCCAACTGCTTACGTCGATATTGCATCACAAAGCGAGGATGTGCCAGTGGAACAATCTCCCCGAACCATTGATGCTGTTTATTCAACGCAGAAAGAAACTTCAGGTTATCACCTTCACCTATGCAGTATGCTTTTGCACGGTCAACCGGCGCCTTCAACAACGAATTCATCGAGCGTACAGCAAATGGTGTGATGGCTTCCTGCAACTCACGCAGATCGTAATAGTTCAGATTCTTCCCATCCATCGTAAACCCCAATGGGCTCACCGCTGTAAAGTAGAATCGGCTATAAAAATTGGCTGGCCCGCCAAAAGCAGCAACGACGCTGTAAATAAAGTCTGCTGATAGTTCAGTACGTGTGCCGAGGCTATTGGGGATGCCACAATCACGGGAAAGCTTCAGTGGATCGGTAAAGGGAATTCCTGTGACGCCTCCTCCAAAACGGCCCGGGTTAATGCCGATCAGGATTCGTCTTTCGGTTTCATCATTATAGAATTTCCGATAAAACGATTCACAGATTTCAATGACGACCTTTTCACGATAAGGATTCAGCACCTGAACACCTTCAGGTAACGCCTTGCCTATCCGCAGCGAAGACAGAATGCCGAGCACTATATCTGAAAACATCATCTTAGAGCGGTTAATAAATCACCTCAAATGCACTCTTATAGTATCCCCGGTCCTGAACATATTCAATCAAAGCCAGGTAGAATGGATGACCACCAAGTGTTGCTGAGTCCCCCACCATAATCAGCTTCTTCTTCGCGCGGGTCATAGCCACATTGGTGCGTCTGATGTCGCCCAGAAATCCTACTTCACTTTTATCGTTGCTACGTACGAAGCTAATTCCGATCACATCGCGTTCCTGTCCCTGGAATGCATCAACAGTATTGACTGCGATTCTGGTGTGCAGGGGTAACAGCACCGCTGAATTGTCAACCAGCTTCACGAGTATATCAACTTGTGCCCTGTACGGTGTGATGATCCCAATCCTGAAGCCCTGTTCGAGCCAAAGCTCCACTCCCACTTCTTCTACCAAAGACTCGATGCGTTTGATCAGCAGTTGTGCCTCTTCTTCGTTGTACCGGCTTAAGGTTTCAGGATCTTGTTTCTCAGCATATCCAATACCGGCTGTGTCTACGAAATCAACGGGCGCCTGGTTAAGTGCCAATAGTTCTGATTTCACAGATGCATCCGCTGTTAAACTGCCATTATAAAAGTAGTCAGAGGAAAAGCGCATGATATCTTCGTGCATTCTATACTGCACGGTGAGCATCGAGGCAACGGAAGGATGCCGCTCTATCACCTTTTCAAACAATGTCTTTGCAAGACCTTGTTTCGCTGCATCTGCAGATTTAATAGTGGGCGGCAACTGTTGATGGTCGCCAGCCAGAATAACGCGATGACATCTGAGCAATGGAATCCATGTAGCAGGCTCTAAGGCCTGTGCCGCTTCATCAATGAACGCAGTGTGATAACGACGTCCGCGAAGTACCGGATGAGATGATCCAACCAAAGTTGTGCAGATAGCCTGGGCGTTTTGAAGCAGATCATTTACGATATAAAACTCAAGTACGTCGGCATCGGCTTTCAGGGCTTTAGATTCCTGCAGAAGCATTTTACGTTCCTGCCTCTCATAGTGTCCAAACTGGCGCTTGAACTTAAATGCTGCACTTCTCAGCTGTTCCATTTTCTTACGCATCGCTTTAAGCTCCTGATAGCTATCGTGTGAAGCGATGCGTACATCCAGCGTCTTACTTAATGTTTGTTCAGTCACCCGGGCAGGATGACCAATTCGAATTACGTCGAGGCCCTGCTCTGAGAGTTTATCGACCAGAAGATCGACTGCCAGCATTGCTTGGAGCGCAGACGAGCACCTGACGTTCCTGTCTGATGGTTTCACTGATTGCCTGAACAAGTGTCGTCGTCTTCCCCGTTCCCGGCGGTCCGTGGATCAGTCCAACGTCGGCGGCTGTCATGACCTGCATGAGTGCGCGATGCTGGCTATCATTCAAACCAATGTCATGGAAATTCCCATTAAACTCTTTGTGCGTTGTACGAGCACCACCAAGAAGGATTTCCCGAAGATCAGCCAGTCGGTTCTCCTCTGCCTTCATCACTTCACGCAGCGCAAATTCCATCTCCCGATACGACATTTCATCAAACATCACATCCACTCCCAAAAGGCTGCTATCAGACCAGTCGGGCAATTCGTCACCATGAAGGGTGATAACCATAGTGTTGTCGCGTACATAATTGATGACACCGTTGATATGATCCCGCTCAGGCTTACCCGCACCGTTGGAGAAAAAACTTACGGACTTACCGCTCTGAAAGGCATGTGGCTGTTCCAGCTGCGACGTTCGATCGATTTCAATCATCAATCTTTCGCCGGTACCAATATAATCGCGTTTGAGCCGGACCGGATACCAGGTTGTTCCCTCCTTAGTCCGCTGCTGCAAGGAACGTAGCAACACCTTCTGCCGATAATACTCCAGATCGGCCTGACGTTCGAGCGCTATAAGATCCAGGGTATGCTGAAGTTGTTGTCTCGTCGATGGCATAGTCGCCAAAGATAGACCACTTCCGGTGAACAGCATCGCCACCAGCATGCGTGACAGCAATTTCTTTACGCCTTTCCCGAATATTGGCTTGCCGGATACAGCTTCAAATTTCTACATTAATGTCTCACGCAATTCAATCCTATGCGCCTTTGCAAATTCTGCCTGTCAGCAATGCTGGTCCTGTTGTTACTTTCCGTTCGGGCACAGGAATACGATATACTCATCACTGGTGGAAGAATTGTTGATGGCTCAGGCAATTCGTGGTTTTACGGAGACGTAGGCATCAAAAACGGAAAGGTTGCAGCTGTGGGGAACCTCAGTCAGGTTACAGCTGCAAAAAAAATCGACGCGACCGGGTTGGTGGTGGCGCCTGGATTCATTGACGTACATACGCATATTGAAACCAATGATCTTCTTGTTCCTTCTGCACCTAACTTCCTATTCGATGGTGTGACCTCGGTAGTCACTGGGAATTGTGGCGGTTCCAACACCGACATCGTTCGTTACTTCGGCCGTCTCGACAGTGTGAAGATCGGCATCAACGTGGCGACGTTAATCGGGCATAACAGTGTACGGCACGTTGTAATGGGCGACGCAAACCGCAATCCTTCTCCAGACGAACAGAAACAAATGGAGATGCTGGTCTCTAAAGCAATGCAGGAGGGCGCCGTAGGGCTATCAACGGGGTTGATATACGTTCCCGGTACTTACTCAAAAACACCTGAAGTGATTGGTTTGGCAAAGGCGGCTGCAGGCCTCTGATGGAGTATACGCATCGCATATCCGCGACGAGGGAGACCATGTAACAGACGCCATTGAAGAGGCAGTGAACATCGGTCGTGTAAACAAGATGCCCGTGGAAATTTCTCACTTTAAAGTGACATACAGAACCAAACTGGGGCCGCAGTGTCAGGCACCATCAGTCAGGCTAGCAGGCACGCAGGGATGGCATTGATGTTACCATTGACCAATATCCTTATGTTGCGAGCAGTACTACCTTAAACACGCTGTTACCCACCTGGGCATTCTCTGGCGGAGGCAGAGTCTTTGCAGGTTCGCCTACGAAGATCCGGCTACGCGGAAGCGCATAAAAACCGAAATGCTTAAAATGCTTAAAGCCAAGCTTGTAAAAAACTATAGCTATGCCGTTGTGGCGCGCTACGCAGCAGATACCCTGATGAACGGCAAAATATTTCCGAAGTCACCACGGCGATGGGCAAGAAGGCCAAGGCGGAAGACGAAGCGGAAACCATTATGGATATGGTAGCAAAAGGCAGCGCTCAGATGGTGTACTTCAGCATGAACGAAGATGACCTGCGGAACATTATGCGATATCCTTATAACATGTTTGCTTCTGATGCCGGTATTATCCGATTCGGATCCGGAGTACCTCATCCTCGTGGCTATGGAACCAATGCCCGGGTTCTCGGAGTCTATGTGCGCGACCAAAACGTACTGCGTCTCGAAGAGGCTATTCGGCGAATGACGTCACTTCCGGCTCAAAAATTCAGGCTTCATGATCGTGGATTAATAAAGTCAGGAATGGCCGCCGACCTGGTGATCCTTGATGAACATACTATCAGTGACTTCAGCACTTTTAATAAGCCCCACGCCTATTCAACGGGGTTCAAATATGTGCTGGTGAACGGGCAACTCGCGATTGATCAGGGAAAGATAACTACTACGCGAAATGGCCAGATTCTTCATGGTCCTGGCTTTGGTAAATCCCGCAATAACTAATTTCCGGAAATTTCAGGATTAGGTAATACCACGCTGCTGACGCCAAGCAACTCTTGCAGTCGCTTCAGTGCAAGTTGATTGTCGTGTGCGTTGATCGACGAAATGATGGCCACCTTTTCACGAGACGTCAGGCGCCAGCTTAGGCTAGCCCGTGCGTTGTTCTGACGGATGCTGTCCATCTTCTGAAGGATCGGAACGTACATCTCGGCCTCATACTGTATGTCTACACGCTCAATAGGGCCCTTGAACCAGGTGCGTGCATGGTTGATAAACATGTCGCTGTTGATATCCTGGAAATTCTCGAAGTTGTTGTACACGCTGCTGATGGGCTGAGTGAAATCATCGATCAATGTCTGCCCTGTCTTTTGTGTGATGGGATTCAATTTTGGAGAATCGCGTATCGAAACAAAAACTACACCTGAAGTATTCTCGGCAATCCACTCACGATATGCAAACATATAACGCATAGCGTCGGAAAGACCGAAGTTATCTGAGATGCCGGCGTCCATGATTTTGATTGGCGGATCGGTGGGCAGCGTTGTATTCGGAGTGATGTAAGGGAACGTGGCGCTCATGCGTAACGCAGAAAGAAACCGCAGGTCACGCGCACTGTGTTCTTCAAATAGTGTCTGAAAATCCATCCCAGACAACTTTGAAAGCTTATATTCCGGTGATTCCAATATGTCGTAGTTCATAAAAGACACCGGTCGTGAAGCAATGTAAAGTTTGCGTCCGTCGTTCACGACAGTCGGTGCGAGGATCATCATCGGTATCGTTGCCTGCATCTCCACACTATCGTAAGCACGCAGGGGTTTATCCATCATGTGGAGCGTGATGTAATTCAACTGCTCCTCGAATGTGTAAGCGCGATCCCGATGATACAGGTTGCCGTTGTACTTAAATCTTGTGAGTGAGACAAAAAAATCATTGGCCAACAAACTAAAGATGAGCGGATTCAAATTGTCGGTTGCAATTTGCTGCTGATGCGAGCGTGCGTATGGTCTGGTGTTCTGGCCCATCAGATCACGAAGTTTTAATTCACGAAAGAAGCTCGCGCCTATTAATCCTCCGGATGCGCCGGTGATCAGAATGCTATTCTTCATCAAAGCACCACGGGTAAGGCTATCAGCAGTTTGAAGCGCAGTTAACGTCCATAATGCTGCGCGCTTCCCTCCGCCGCTGGCGCACAAGAAAACAATCTTCGGTTTTTCATCGGCCGGAAACTTTTTTTTCCAGTTTTCCAACATTACGAGACCAGCCTTTCGGTCGCGTTCGATATGTACTGAATCGTTCAGTACCTGCAGCGAGGAAATCGAGTATTCAGCATAAGGCCGGGTGTAAGTCAGCCCAAATGCCTCGTATCGCCGCGTGAAATACTCTTCGCCAATCAGATAATTAAAGACCAGGAAAATCACCAGCGACGCCGTTGCAGACCAGCCACCAAACCAGTAAGTAAATGCTCCTGCCATCATGACGAAGATGGTCAGAAAGATGATGAAGCTTGCGGCGGCGGGAAGTTGAAAGGATGGCGCATCTTTAAAAACACCGAGCAATAGCACAAACAAAAAGATGAACAACTCAATGATCACCAGGTTGAAATGGTTTTGATCAAAGACCTGAATGATGGTTGCCTTGTCGTAAAAGCTTGAGTCTTCAACCGGTTTCACTTTAAAATCATAGTCGACGTAGTAGTCTACACGGATCTGCTTCTTACGGGCGATGTCCAATTTCTTCATGGCGCTAACCCGCGTGACCTTTACTTTTTGCTTCAGCTTTTCGTCAATCTGACACACGACGTATTTGAATATGTCGTTGTTCGTGGTCCAGAAGTACACGAAGAAGATGGCAGACATGATGAGGAACCCGATGAGTAATCCGCCAAGATTAATAAGTAAGCCCTGTATCGTGCTGAATTCATTGTTGATTTGAAACTTGACGATCTCAGTAATGTACACTACAAAGAATGCCAGAGGAATCAGGCTGTTGTTAATAAAAAATTTGGTAAAAGGCTTTCTTAACGCACCAATGAATGAGAAGCGGTGACCATCTATGATGTAACACGTTATATGGAATGCCATTGTGAAGCCACCCAACACGGTGCCCATAATGAAGAAGCTTCGGAAGCTTACCCGATTCAGGTACTCCGGATCAAGAAACAGGTATGGAATCCCTAAATACTTTCCGAAATTTCCCGTGATCATGGCAAACAACACCACCCAACACAACATGAGGATGTGATTGCGCTGAATGTTGTTAAGAAACAGCTGAACGGGAAACGAAAAAGCAATCTTGGGTGCTAGAAAATACAGTTTCCGCATAAAAAAATCACCTCAATTTAAGCAAAATCAGTGGTCTAACCTCGTCGGGCAAACCAGTCCAGGCACCATTTAAAGAATTTTACGGACCGCGTTGCGGAACCCATAGCGAATGTTGAGAATTCGTAACTATTGCGAAGGCTTTTTCTATGTTTGCAACAACTGTTTCTCTGAATTGAATACCGGATTCTCAATATATCGTTCTTCGGCTGGTTCAGGTAAAACGCGGACGCTGGCTAAAACGTATCTGCTATTGGCATTGCGATTTCGTGCGGACTACTTCAAGCACATACTTGCCGTAACGTTCACCAACAAATCGACCCAGGAGATGAAGGATCGGATTCTGGCGTACCTCGACGATTTCGCGAAGGGCGTGCAGAACGAACTTGCGGCCGAGCTACAGGCAGAACTCAATCTCGACCCTTCCACCTTTCAACAATATGCGCAGGACGTCCAGGCGGCAATCCTTCACAAGTATGACCGGTTTGCCATCAGTACTATAGATGCCTTCTTTCAGAAGGTGATCCGATCGTTTACGAGGGAGGCGGGGCTTGTCGGTGATTACAGACTGGAGGTAGAACAGGATGTCGTGCTCGAAGAAGTGATCGACAATCTCATCGACGAACTTGGGGGCAACAAAGATCTTACCGACTGGGTGGTCGAATTTGCTAAAGAAAATCTTGAGAACGATCGTGCCTGGGATGTGCGGGCAAGTTTACTTGATTTTTCTCAGCAGATCTTTCGCGAGGAATTCAAGGCCATCGAATCAGACCTCCTTCGTACAACAGCCGATCGTAGCTACTTCTCCAGACTCAAGAGTTTGCTTCAAACTGAACGGAACAACTTTCTGGCTACTGGTCATAAACTGTCGAGCGAAATACTTCGAATCATAGAAGACGAGAGCTGGACACCGTCAGACTTTGCCTTCGGACAGGGATCTGGCCTGTTCACTGTTCTCAAAGCTTTTACAGAACTGAAGGAAGTAAGGGCCCTCAAAGACTTATCGGGATTAAGCGATGGGTCGCGGGTGAGGACTGTATTAACGATCGCACAGAAGTGGCCCGGAAAATCTGCGTCCAACCCAGCACGAATTATTGCTGTCGCTGATCGCGAATTTGTGCCGCGTCTCAACGCCCTGCTGGACCTGTACGATAACGAATTCAGCGCGGCGTTGACATCCGAACTTCTGCTTCAGAATCTATATGTCTTTGGTCTCATTGCTGATATCTCGCGGAAGCTGGCGGAGTACAAAGACGAGAACAATATGATGCTTCTCGCGGATGCGCCCAAGTTTCTCCACGGCGTAATACAGGATAGTGATACGCCCTATGTATATGAGAAGGTAGGCTCGTTCTATCGAAACTACCTGATCGATGAATTCCAGGATACGTCATTTATGCAGTGGAAGAACTTCCTTCCGCTGGTGAGCAACGGCCTCGACCAGGGGTATGCGAGCATGGTAGTGGGCGATGTAAAGCAAGCCATCTACCGGTGGCGGGGCGGCGATTTGAATTTGCTGCAGCAAAAGGTAGAGCAACACGTTGGGAGTACACGCACGTCGTCGGAAGCGCTGATTACAAACTATCGAAGCGCATCAAACATCGTGTTGTTTAACAATCGCACATTTGAAAAAGCTGCGATGCAGGCAACCCTGGATACCGGCAACTCATTATCTGTTGAAGCCTATCGCGACGTGCAGCAGCAGGTCGCGCGACGGGTAGCAGGGTATGTAAACGTAAAATTCCTCTCCGACACAGAAGAAAAAAAATGGAAGGATCTGGCGATGGAACGAATTCCAGAGCAGCTTGAAATGCTGCAATCTCAGGGCGTTGCATTGCGGGATATCGCGATACTTGTTCGGCGCAATGAAGAAGGCCAACAAATCGTAGCCAGTCTTTTGCAGTACCGCGACGAGGGAAAAGAGAAGCCAGGATTCTTATACGATGTCGTATCTAATGAATCGCTCTGGCTTGATGGAGCTTCGTCCGTGAATTTGCTTTTGGCCGCGATGCGTTATCTTCTGAATCCCGACGATGCTATTGCGCGGGCACAACTCTCGTACGAATTCGCCAGGCAGCAGGCTCCAGACCGACCGTTGGAAGATGTTTTTAGTGTCTCACGACAGGCTATTTTCGAAGGATTGCTGCCCTCCGCTTTTGCCCAGGAAAAGGGCGCGCTAAAGAAGTTGCCATTAATCGAACTCACTGAAACGCTGATTCGGATTTTTCGACTTGGAGAACAACAAGGGGAGATTGCCTATCTGCTGGCATTCCAGAACCTCGTTCTTGAATTCTACAGCCGTGAACGGAATGACCTTGCTGCCTTTCTCGAGTGGTGGCAGGATGTTCGCCACAAGCGATCAGTTCAAATGCCGTCCGAAATAAATGCAGTGCAGATTCTGACAGTTCACAAATCCAAAGGACTGCAATTTAAGTATGTGATCATTCCGTTCTGCTCATGGGCACTGGATCATGATAACTACCAATCACCAACGCTTTGGGTAAACGCAGAGGAGCAACCATTCGATCAGCTTGGCTACGTGCCGATCCGTTACTCGAGCGCTCTTAGCCAGACCATCTTTGCCAAAGACTACGAGGAAGAACGGACACGTGCCTATCTCGACAATCTCAATTTACTTTATGTGGCGCTAACCCGCGCAGAACAGGGGCTTATGGTCATGGCTCCTCATCCGGGTAACCGGCCGCAGAAAAAGTCTGTTGCCACAATGCTGCACACTTCCATAGCCTCAAGTTTTGACATCACTGACGGTTGGAATCCCGCATTGGATGAATTGTTAATCGGCGCAATAGAACCTTCGGCGGCTAAACAATCTGAATCAGACAATGCTATACAACTGAATGGCTACTCCAGCTATCCATGGCGTGAGCGTCTTGTTATCAAAAGTCGGGGAAGTGCATACTTCGATGATGCAGAAGACCTCAAAAAGGCTGGAATCGCTTATGGTATTCATATCCATGCAGTTCTCTCCCGCATTCGTTATGCTGCAGAAATGAATGACGTAATCGATAAGCTCGTCATTGAGGGTTTCATCTCTCCCGATCAGGCGAACGTTCTGGGACCGGCGCTGGAAGAACTTTTTTCTCTTCCGAAAGTCGCTTCCTGGTTCAGCGACGATTGGGAGGTCCGCACTGAGTCGCCTATACTACTTCCGTCAGGTGCAGAGAATAGAATTGACCGTCTGCTGATTAAGGGACGGCGTGCTGTAGTTATTGACTTTAAGACTGGTAGTCCGTCGAGACAAGACCAGGTTCAGGTTCAGGACTACATCGACGTGTTGCGTAAGATGAACTACATTGAAGTTGAAGGTTATCTTCTATACCTCAAGTCGAAGGACATTGTCCAGGTACAGAACGGGAAACCAAAGGCCGCCGCAAAGATCAAAGACAGAAATCAACTCGGCCTCGATTTTGTCTGAACACAACTGACGAGCGCCTCACCAATTAAATGTGAATATGATAAACATCGGTAGGATTCCGATGGATGTTCTGCACGTGAAATCCTCCAGGCTGCGGAATCTCTTCAACGAGATCAAACATTTTGCAGGGCTTCGGAAGGGCTTCGAAAATCAACAGAAAGGTGTGAGTGCGCTGGTCGGCGATAATCGTCCATATTGGTGCGAAGCTGATGTTCTCCGCATGAATTAATCTTGATTTATAGCCGCTGACAAGATCAACAAGAAACGTCGTCTTCCAGATTCGAATTAGCGCGTCCTGCCATTCGTTTTCAAAATGACAATGCACATATACGTAACCATCGTATAGTGTCTCGGGACTGATGCTCTCGAGTACTTCTAATTCGATAGCCGGCTTTACCTGTGCGGGTGCTTCCTTAACGGAAGACTTACTCATAGCATAATGCATAGTTCGTAAATAGACGCGTCAGGACAGATTCCTACGCTATTTACGAATTAACTTCGTGCGCCATGTCGTAGTCGGGCCTTTAATTATCACAAAGTATACGCCCGGCTCAAGCTTGTAAAAAATATCACTAAGTGAATTCTCAATCGTATATGATGATGCCTGCAACATAGCAAGACTTACGCCGATGCTGTTTGCCACCATCACCGGATACATTGTGTTGTCGCCCGGCAGGGTTGAAAGATCGATGTGAACCTCGCCGTCTGTCGGATTAGGATAAAGGAAACCATTCATCGCTATCCTGTTTTCAACGGCTGTTGTTAATCCCATTCGGCCGGTTAGAATTTCTCTGACGACTGAAAGGCCTCCGTTTGAAGTAAACGTGAGACTGCCGTGCTTCTCTTCGGCAAATTCCTTGGGAAAGCAACGGACTCTTAACGTAATGCCCGTCGTGATCTCTGATTCCGGCACTACTATCGCAGGGCTGTATACAACACCATCGGAAGAAACCTGAAAGTCTGCGGATGCAGTAATTGTTACGCTACCGAAACCACCAACTGACACAGGCATAGTTTTCGGATCGGATGCCTTCCCTACTGACACGTCTTCAAACACGAGATTATCGCCGGGAATATTTACCGGATTGTCGGTTATGTTCCAATCGTCGATCATCCAATGAGAAGCCTTCGAGTCCGTCGATGTGTATACGAAAGCAAACCGAATGTGAGCATCCTGATCCAGGATCTTAACCATGACGTTCCGCCATGCCTTTGAGTTTACTGACGGAAAGGAAGCGGTTGCATCGAACCAGGTAGCAGAACGGGGATCACCATAGCCTGGATAGTTCTCACTATATTTCAATTTCAACACTTCGCCATCGCCGTCACTAAAAGCTCTGAAACGAAGAGCGGGAGTTTGCGTAAAGGTCGACAGATCCATTTGAGGTGAAATCAGCCAGTCTTCATTTGCTGCTATAGTACCTTCGGCACCATTTATTTCGACGAAGCCCGATCCATCTTTATTTGTCAGCGTCCAGGATTGTTCACCCGAAACGCTATACGAGAGCCATCCTGCTTCATCGAGTGTGGCGCTCTCAAAATCTGCATTGTAGCCGCTAAACACAACTACCTTTAGATTTACGGTTTGATCGGTGGCTCCCACCGCGCTAACGGTGCAGGTTCCTATCTTTTGTCCGCGGCTGTCAAATGCCTTCGACTTAACTAAAACTTGTTGTTGTGCACCGCCGCTGAAGCTGGCTGCCGGAACCGTTATTTCACTGGCATAGGTGATGTCATCCAGTGATGCGACAAATCCTTCCGATGTCCGAACGACAACTGCACTTGTGAGGTGATGCCCATAAACAGTCAGGGCATTCGACCACGATTCAATTCCGACCTCAACGGGCGAAAGTGTGATCTGATCGTCAACTGTGATCACGCTTGGGCTACTGCTGCCACTGGTAGTCACTGGCACCTTATAAATTTCTGTGATGTTTCCATCCTTAGCCTCGCCCATAAAGTACACGTCATATTTCTGCGCAGGGCTGAGATAAGATATTGTCACCGGAGCGTCAGGAAGCAATTCGGCAGATGCCCGCATGTCATCGACCGAAGGCGCCGGCCCGTTTTCAAACTGGTATCGGTAGTAGCTGTGATAAATGTGACCATCTATAGTATAAGAGAGAACAAAAGAATTGTTCATGATGCTTCCAATGGTCGGGGCAGTCAGGAACTGTGCCGTGTAAGCATCGACATGAATTGTACTTGCCGAGACCGCTTTATTATTAGCATAGTTGGCCTCCACCACAGTGTGATCGGCATTAACCTCGGCAATGATAGTCCAGGTTCCTGAAGGAAGAAGTTTATTGACCGCGTTTGTCTCGAAGTGTACAGACTTGCTAAGGGATTGTCCACCGGCTACCTGAAGATCTGCAGTACCAGCGGCAAACTCGATCGCGTAATAGTCTGAGGCATCAAGAACAGCGTCCTTTGAGAATGTCAGCTTCACCTGATACGACGCGACGGATTGGTTACCCGCATTCGTAATGGAATAGCTGAAGTCGAATCCATGCTCGTTACCTGGAGTCAATAACAGATCACTGATCTGGAGATCAGCCTGAGCCTGCGCGCCCAGAGTTCTGGCCAGCGCAAAAATGCAAAAAGTCACCTTGGCCGGTTTAAGCAACCGGGAGATGTTAGGCAAAAAATTAGTCATAAGAGGGTTTTATGAACCAACCTAAATCACGATAAATATACTACTTGGTATTTCGATAGCACAGCAACTGCGCCTAGTAATACAAACAAGCGCCCAAATTACATTTTCGACTGACAAGTTTCAGGTGAATAGTCAAATTCTTGTCGCCGCCTCCCATCGTAGTACCTGTCTCCCTGGACAACCGTTGGTCTGGAAATTTGCCGTATTATTGCCGTCAATAACACTATGTCCATTTCACTTGTAATCGTTGGTTTCACAGTACTGATCAGTCTGTATGCCTTTAGAAATCCGGCCGTCCTCCAGAAGCTGATTCTCAATCCTTATGTGGCAATCAGAAGGAAGGAGTATTACCGATTCCTGAGCTCAGGCTTTGTGCACAAAGATCACATGCACCTGATCTTTAATATGCTGTCGATGTATTTCTTCGGGGGCGTCGTGGAGCAGCAATTCAACTTCATTTTTGGATCGCGTGGAGATCTATACTTTATCCTTCTGTACGTGCTGGGAATTATTGTATCTGACATTCCAAGTTTCATGAAGCACAAGGATAATCCTGGTTACAATTCGCTTGGCGCTTCCGGCGGCGTGGCTTCAGTGATCTTTGCCTTCATTTTGCTAAGACCGCTCGACAAGATCTGTCTGTATTTCGCACTTTGCTTTGAAGGATTTATACTAGGTGCGCTCTATCTGGTATTCTCCTATTACCAGGGCAGAAAGGCAAACGACAACATCAACCATGATGCACATTTGTTTGGAGCGCTATTCGGACTTGTCTTTATTAGTGTGTTGCATCCACAAGCTATCCCTGAGTTTTTTGAACAGGTTAGTCACTGGAAGTGGTTCAATTAAAGGATCTTTGATGTTTGCTGCTCCGTAAAATTGAGCAGTATCCGGAAGCCACGGTGGAGTCTCCGGGTTGAGGTCTGCAGCGACTGCTTCAGCGTTGGCAAACAACCAACCAATCCCAGGGGTATGGGGCCTGCATCCAGTTCGGAGGTTCCGCGAATTCGCTGTTCCAACTATAGTTGAGCTGCTCTAAGTTAAGAAGGGAAAGTCCTGCGCGCTCCATCAGTACCTGCAACTCCGGCCCGGAGTAGTGTTTCGTAGGAACGCCATCGATTCGTATGATACCCTGAAGTATATCGCGCTTGCTGCCGCTGAAGTAAGCCAATTCCGACGCAGGAATGTCTGCAACATCGACCTTTTCCTTGCGATACCAATCGATCATCCTCCACGCGGAATAAAGCATAGAATCCGAAGACGGTACGACGATCATGGCAATACCTCCCGGCTTGAGCGCCTTTTGAATATTGCTGAACATGTTTTCGTTACGCACGATCTCCGGAAGCATGATCACGTTGCAGCAAAAAACAAAGTCCGACTGAGGGAGACGCACTGCTTTTGAAGAAAGGTCGGCGCGCTTATAGGTTACGTTATCAAAGCCCCTCGCCTTTGCTGCGGAAATACACTCGCCGGAGATATCAACAGCAAGTACAGATTTGAATCGCGGAGAAAGCAAGTGGAGCGCCTTGCCTGTGCCACATCCAAAATCGATGGCTGTGTCATTAGTTTTAATAAAGCGATCCATATTACGCACCAGCTTACCGTCCTTGTCGCTCTTGAATACGTCGAAGATCTCGTCGTTATAACTCGGTGCAATCTTGTCCCAATGTGTACGCTCGTTCATTGTATTATTTTTGAGTTCTCGCCCGATCCAGATCACGCGTATAATCAAACTGCAGGTCTTCCGGAAGCTTTGCCCACGCTGCTTCGATTTTCTTCAGCTGAAGGCTGTACATGTTAGACAGTACAACGCTCGACCTAAGAGGAACACGCTTATCCAATATTCGAAGACAGCAGTGCAGCCTTACCTCTACTTCGGTTTGTGCTATGCCTGAATACTTCAAATGCTTGTTTACTATTCTCAGCATCTTTCGCAGCGCCTTCTTAACGAAGTATACATTTCCCTGCGGAAGCGCCTCAATCATCTCATCAATCTCCGACTTAAGGGCAGAGATGTAACCGGTTTCGTCGTCCGCTTCAAACAGCATGTAGGTGAGCAACTCCTTGTTCTCCACCTTGTACCGGGCCAGGCGCAAACAAAGCGCCTGCAGTTCGCGCACATTTTTTTCTGAAAGCTCCTTCTTAATATCGTTGACGCTTGCTGCTTTCATCCTCTAAAATATGAACGAAGTGGAGTTTCATGCTGACCTTTGATGATATATTCAAAAAATTGTGACGCTCCATCTGCGTGTCCAGGTCGATTTGGGAGCCAGCATTTCAATGCCTTCCTTCGTGGAGAAGTTGTAGTCGTGGCCAACATTATCGGCGATGCCACACCAGGGCTCTATACAGAGAAAGTCAGCATCCTTTGCTGCCCAGATGCCCATATAAGGAAAGTCGTTGTATCTGAATTCAAGACCATGCGGATCCGTTTTATGCCGCAGCGTGATCAACGTTGATGAAAGATCTTTAAGGACGATCGCATCCTTATAGAACAACTCCTTCAGCAGGTTAAGACGATCAGTATTGTCGAGACAAGGAGTAGCAATGGGTTCAATCAACCCGGCAGCATCAATGCGCCATCGCGGTGCTGTTTCCCGTTGATTGAACTGGAGATAATAGTCGTCGTAATGAAGTCCTTCCGCTAATGGCACAGCAAATGCCGGATGAGCGCCCAGTTGAAAGTACATATCACTTTCGCCCGTATTGGATACATGATAGTCGACAATTAGCGTCGCCCCTTCGAGGGAATAGCCTATGTCGAGGCGAAACCGGAATGGATATTTAGCCAAAGTCTTCTCTGAACTTTCAAGTGTGAACGTGGCAATGTTATCTGTGGATGACCGTAGTTCGAACGGCATTTCCCGCGCGAAACCATGCCGGGGCAACGAATACTCCTTGCCGTTAAACTTGTATTTGTTGTCGCGCAACGTACCGACTATCGGAAACAACACCGGTGAAGTCTTACCCCAAAAAGCAGGATCCGCTTTCCACATATACTCTTTGCCCGACTTCCGATCCTGGATACTGAATAGCTCCGCTCCCATCGGCTTGATGCCTACGCGGATGCGTTCGTTCTGAATATAGGTGCTCATTTAATGTTTATTTAAACAGTAGAATTTATCTCTTATTATCAATCCTTTCAGTCCGAACGTCGCCACCATCGGCGCGGTCGATAAGCATTTTAAGGCAGGTCATGAGATACTCACCCGTGCCTGGTCCATACCAGTTCATCAGCTGAGTTTCGTAGTGGTCGACATCGTAGTATCGTTCGGGTGTGACATAGCCAATATAACCACCGTTGAAACTGGTAACCATGAGTTTCAAATTTCTTGCTGCTGCCATTGAATCCAGTGAAGGGTAGAACTCGCCCGAAAAATCACAAGGTGTTCCTAACATCAACTGATCACCTATGCGCAGGCCGGTGATGTACTCCGGGTAGTCGCCCATGAGACCGTTAAAGGCCGAAGGTCGTAATCTCCAGTTCTTAGAAACCTTGAATTGGGCTTCCGTTAACTCGAGCTTTACGCGTCCCATCCATAGTGTTGTATCAGATACTGTTTCGAAATCTTTGAGCCGTTGGTTCAATGCGGCTGTAAGCTTCGAAGACATTTCCTCCACGCAAGGCCATTCGCGCTCTTTGGTTTTACCAGCGTGGCTTCCGACGGCACCGGCCATAAACATTGCAAACTGATAACCCTGCTGTTCAAGAGACCGCGTAAGCTGCCCGGGATAGTCACCGGACAAGACGATGTTCTCGTCTGACAAACAGGTGGCATGGGCAGTAAAACTAAGCAACAGCAGTTTGGCGCTATCATCACGAACGATACGAACCACACGCAGCAGCGAATCAACCGGGTTGTTCTTATTAATACGGTTTCGCACTGCGCCAGCAACCGGAATATGGGCAGCCGAGATCGAGGCTTTGACCCGAGATGCATCGGCATTTTTTATTGCCCGCAAGATGTTGTCCTTAATAAAATGCACTAGGGCATCGTCATAATCTCCATACATGACGGTCATGGCACCATGGCTCCAGTTCCCTACACTGTTGTGGCTGTGCGTCGCACCGAAGTAAGTGTTATCCGGAGAAAACCCAACCGATGACAATTCACTCTCAAGCAACTTCGCCACCTCTGGTGGAATTAAAAGCAAATCAGCCGTAACGATGGCCACTTTATTTGCGCCGTTGTCGATTACCAGACACCGCACGTAAATAGAATCATGCACCGAAGTTACCTTCTTCCCGAGGCGATTTCCGTAACCTGCGGTTGCCGTTAGATGGTCTGGCGTAATGTTCACCTTTGCATATCCTACGCTGAAGCTGTTGACACCTTCCCGGGGAGCATTCAGGCTGTCAATGCGTTCAAGCATATCATGAACAAGTTGGCTGCGATCTACTCCGCGATCCTGAGGGATAAGAATCAGAGCTGCAATCACAAGCACCAGTGCGATAAGGGCACCGATTACAATAAAGAATATTTTAAGAATGCGTTTTATCAGCGTCAAGCCCATAATACTACCAGCCGCAATTTAAGCAGTGTCGTGACACAACGAATCATCTTTTTCCTTTTCGAAATTCCCATGGCGGAATAGCATGGGCATCCTCCCATAAACCGCGATGATGCTTACGGGCACCCTCCTCAAGCCGGGCTATTTCCGGATCAGTACTGTATTGCCTGAATTGCCATGCGTATCCGGCACGAACAATTTCAGCGTTGACATGGGTTCCATCCGGTAAGTAAGCATCACCGACGGTTCTGCCATATCTGTCTTTATCGCGCACCACGATACGAACCTGCTTCCCGGAAACAAGAGAGTCTGTAAACTCCTTAGCACGCTTGTTAAAAGCCTGCCCGCGCTCTGGTGAATCGATACCAAACAGGCGGATGCGGGTGGTGTTCGATTCATCAAGTATGTCGAAGGTATCACCATCGATGACTTTTACAACCTTTCCGTGGCGCTCAACAGGAACACAAGAGAGGAAACAAATTGTAATCAGAGCAAGGAACCAAACGCGCATGCGGCCGCAAGGTAATAATTAGTAGGTAGTATTGAATAATGAGCAATGTGTAATGCGCGTAGTGTAATGGACCGGTGTTTATCCACCGGGAACGCTATTAGTTTAATCGTACCCTTATCTCTATTTTTGAGGTGATAAATGCGACGTTTATGAATAAAACCGTCACGCCTCAAAAGCGCGAATCGCAGTCAGCCAATCCTGCTATCTATACACCGAAATATAAAGTCCGCATTGTAACAGCGGCCAGTCTTTTCGATGGCCACGATGCAGCTATCAACATCATGCGGAGGATTATTCAATCAACCGGCGTTGAAGTGATCCATCTGGGGCATGACCGAAGCGTTGAGGAAGTAGTTAACACCGCCATTCAGGAAGATGTTCAGGCAATAGCCATGACCAGCTATCAGGGTGGTCATAACGAATATTTTAAATACATGTACGACCTGCTTCAGGAAAGAGGCGCAGGTCATATACGCATCTTTGGTGGAGGCGGTGGAGTGATCCTGCCTGAAGAGATAAAGACGTTGATGGAATACGGAATCACGCGCATCTATTCTCCGGATGATGGTCGGCGTATGGGACTGCAAGGAATGATCAACGATCTTGTGAGCCAATGCGATTTCCCTCTGGGCAATGAGTTGAAAGATGAAATCAGCAAAATAAAGGAAAGAGATCCTTCGGCAATTGCGAGACTTATTTCAGCAGCGGAGAACAATCATGATCAGCATCCTGCAACCTTTGAAACTATTCGCACGCAGGCATCAGCTGCCAACACTCCGGTTCTGGGTATAACAGGAACTGGTGGTGCCGGGAAATCGTCGTTGGTGGATGAACTGGTTCGGAGATTCCTTAATGATTTCCCCGATAAATCAGTAGGACTTATCTCTGTGGATCCTTCGAAACGAAAAACAGGCGGCGCCCTCCTCGGCGATCGTATCCGGATGAACTCGGTGAATAATCCGCGCGTTTATATGCGCTCACTTGCAACAAGGCAAAGTAACCTTGCCTTATCAGCACATGTTCAGCAGGCAGTAGACATTCTTAAGGTTGCCGGATTTGATCTCATCATCTTAGAAACGTCAGGCATTGGCCAGAGCGACACTGAAATTGTTGAACACTGCGATGTATCGATGTATGTAATGACTCCCGAATATGGAGCGGCAAGTCAGTTGGAGAAGATAGATATGCTTGACTTCGCTGATATCATTGCATTGAATAAGTTCGACAAGCGAGGGGGAACAGATGCGCTGCGCGATGTGCAAAAACAATATCAACGAAATCATCAGCGCTGGACGGAAGAGGTGGCCGCGATGCCGGTATACGGATCAATTGCCTCTCAATTCAATGATCCCGGGACAAATCGTTTATATCGTGCCGTTATTGGTATCATTACACAAAAGACCGGCGCCGCACTGAACTCAAATCAGAGCGCAGGCAACGAACCATCTGAAAAGATTTACATCATTCCTCCACAACGGACGCGCTACCTAAGTGAGATCACGGAGAGTAATCGCTCAACAGAATCCTGGATAAAACAACAGTCTGAGATTGCGGAAAGACTCTATGCGGTAGAAAAGACCAGATCGTTGCTGGCAGGATGCAACGCCTGCCCATCTAAAGAGCTTGAATCGAAAGTTTCATCCCTCCGGAGTGAATTGACTTCAGACAATATCAAAACTATAGAAGGGTGGAAGGAAAAGGTGAAGAAGTATCACGATGATGTGTTTACATTCAACGTGAGAGGACGCGAGGTTGGAATTAAGACGCATGTTGCTACTCTTTCCCAAACCAGTGTACCCAAGGTAGCATTGCCAGCTTATCAGGCATGGGGAGATATCCTTAGATGGAATCTGCGTGAAAACGTACCAGGCGAATATCCTTATACCGCTGGCATTTATCCATTCAAACGCGAGGGGGAAGATCCAACGCGCATGTTTGCAGGGGAAGGCGGACCCGAGCGAACCAATCGCCGCTTTCACTATGTAAGCCATGCCATGCCGGCCAAACGGCTATCGACTGCGTTCGATTCGGTGACGCTTTATGGAAATGATCCGGACTCATCGCCCCGACATTTATGGTAAGATCGGCAATGCGGGAGTTAGCATCTGTTGTCTCGATGACGCTAAAAAGCTCTACAGCGGTTTTAATCTTGCCGATCCGCGTACTTCAGTGTCGATGACCATCAATGGTCCGGCACCAATGCTACTCGCATACTTTATGAATGCAGCCATCGATCAGCAGTGTGAGCTTTACATACGGGCAAACGGATTGACGGAAGAGGTCGAGTCGAAGATCAAAAATATTTATGCCGGCAAAGAAGACAACAGGCCGCGATATCAGGGAGACTTACCGGAGGGGAACGACGGCCTGGGATTGATGCTGCTTGGAGTGACTGGTGATCAGGTCCTGACTGCGGAAGTATACAATCGCATCAAAGCTGACACGCTTTCACAGGTTCGCGGCACCGTGCAGGCTGATATTCTCAAAGAAGATCAGGCGCAGAACACTTGTATCTTCTCCACAGAATTTGCGCTGCGACTGATGGGAGATGTTCAGGCATATTTCATTGACAATAACGTCCGCAATTTCTATTCGGTATCGATCTCAGGATATCACATTGCAGAGGCCGGCGCCAATCCCATTACGCAGCTAGCCTTTACCCTCTCGAACGGATTTACATACGTGGAGTATTATTTGAGCAGAGGCATGCACATCGATGACTTTGCTCCAAATCTTTCGTTCTTTTTCAGTAATGGTATCGATCCTGAATATGCGGTTATTGGGCGTGTAGCCAGGAGGATATGGTCTCGGGCAATGCGACATAAGTATGGAGCGAACGCCCGCTCTCAAATGCTTAAGTATCATATCCAGACATCAGGTCGGTCACTGCATGCTCAGGAAATTGACTTTAATGACATCCGTACAACACTGCAGGCTTTATATGCGATCTATGATAATTGTAATTCGCTGCACACGAATGCGTACGATGAGGCGATAACAACGCCAACTGAGGAATCTGTGCGTCGCGCGATGGCGATACAACTGATCATCAACAAGGAACTAGGTCTCGCCAAGAATGAAAATCCATTGCAGGGTGCATTTATTATCGAGGCATTGACGGATCTCGTTGAAGAAGCCGTTCTTGCAGAATTCGATCGTATCAGTGAGAGAGGCGGTGTGCTCGGTGCTATGGAAACAATGTATCAGCGTGGCAAGATCCAGGAAGAAAGCCTTTATTATGAAAATCTAAAACACAGTGGCGATTATCCGATCATCGGCGTTAATACATTCTTAAGCTCTAAGGGCTCCCCAACGATCATTCCGCGTGAAGTCATCAGGGCAACTCCCGAGGAAAAAGAACACCAGATCGATATGCTTCATAAGCTGCATGACTTTCAGAAAAGCAAAACGCCTGGGGCATTAACCAATGTAAAAGCGGCGGCATTGGCTAATCAAAATGTTTTTGAAGCAATTATGGAAGCCTCTAAAGTGTGTTCGCTTGGGCAGCTCACGACTGCTCTGTTCGAAGTGGGCGGTCAGTATAGAAGAAGCATGTAAGCTAGTGTGATTCCAGATGGGTTGTCCAGATAGGAATCTGCACATGATTCACCACGTCTTCAGCGATGCTTCCAACGAGCAAGTGACTGATGCCTTTGCGTCCATGCGTTCCCATGGCAATCATGTCTGCTTCTTTCTGCCGCGCAAAATTGATCACACCGGTCTTCTCTTCAATGTCGTTGTAAATATTCAGCGTGAAGTTCGTGAGCATGTATCGCTGCGCGAAATCCTTCAGCCTGACCGTTGTAATGTTGTCAGGAGTAAAATTCGCAGGCGTATTGATCCAAACAATATGTAATGTCGCCTTCAGCATCTGCTGAAGCTGTTTCAGTTTCGTGACCAGCACTTCCTGTTCAGGTTCGAGGGAATTGGGAACGACGATATTTCTGATGGCCTTGGGTGATACCTCCACCCTCACTGTTATAACCGGGCAAGTCGCACTGCGTACGATCTTTTCCGCTGTTGACCCTATCAGCAACTCCTTCAGGCCACTGGCTCCCTTCGTACCCATCACCACAAGCTCAATCTGCTTTTCTTTGATATAGTCGGCGATCATTGCCGAAGGGCCCCCGTACAACACTTCTGTAACTACAGGCACTGATGCATATTCAGCCTTGATTTTATCAAACTGCGTAAGCGCATGCGTGCGCAACTCGTTCATCGTCTCCTCTTCGAACGACAGTGTGGGCATCAGCATGCTGTCGTGCATAAGAGGCACTTCAACGACATTGAGGATGTAGAGCGAGCTGCCTGACTGCGTCGCGATCTCTGCCGCCATCCTGACAGCGCTCATCGCCTGAGATGAGAAATCGCATGGAACCAGTATCCTGTTCATAGTCTTATAAGTTAACGTGGTGAAGATTGTTGAATTTATGGAATTAAATACAATTTCACCTGAGCCTTAACTGACGCATAATAGTGCGATAAAGTCTTGACGAGTGCAGCACGGAAACGCGCGACGGCAAAGCCGGAATATTCAGCGACGGTTTTCTGCAAATCGAAGACTCCGTTGGGAGCTAAATGCAATCTTTGCTGCGTACCAGAGCTCTCTAAGAAAGTCTGCGTGCAATCACTTTCAGATCGAAGATCCAGAGGGGAACAAGAATGGACAATCTCTACTCGACGCCGTAGCAGTACTGCTTCAGGTAATCGCCAGCATCATCGGTGCCAGCTGCGAATGCCTTGGCGAGGCAACGACACCCCTCATCGGTCTTCTCACTCTCTACAAGCGCGATCCCTTTGTAAAACATGAGCGTATTATTCGCAGGATCGCGTTGCAGACCTTTGTTGATATAGTTGAGAGCCAACGGAAAACTTTCCTGCTCAAGCGCGAGTGAGGCGGCATACACATAAGTTTGTGCATGCTCAGGATGAGTAGCCAGAACCTTATCAAAAATGATCATGGCGCTGTCCGGATCGTTGTCGTAGTAGTAGGTCAGTCCAAGATATCCTGCGATATCAGGGCTGTGATCGATCATCATTATCTTTTGAATATCGCGACGGGCATCCTTATACTTTTCTGCGTCCATCAGCACTGAAGCACGCCAGCGAAGCAAGTCTAGATTATCAGGATTGTTTTGAGCGAGTCGGTTGATATCATTTAACTGATCCTCGGCGCGTCCGAGTCCCTGATAAACGTAAGCGCGCAACAAGATCGCCTGTAAGTCGTCGGTCTTTTCAATGTAACGATTGATGTCTGTGAGCGCATCATCGAAACGCTCGAGACTGTAATAACAATAAGCTCTTTTGTAAAGAACGTGAGCTTCCTGAGGCGTGGCGAGGCGTGACGATTCGATGACTTTCGTATACAGCGCGAGCGCGCCCGCGAAGTCCTCTCTTGCCATCAAAGTATCGGCCTGGACAACGCGGTCGTCGACCTTCTTGGAAAACTGTGCCTGGACGCCAATGCTGCAAAGCAAGGCGCCAAACACCAAAAAGCACGATTTTATTGCAGTCAGGTGCTTCCCCATGCCTATGAAAACGGCCGACACCTATTTGCTGTTGCGTTTCCGCTCGTTCTCGTTCAGATAAATTTTGCGCAAACGGATAGATTGAGGAGTGACCTCAACGTATTCGTCGGCCTGGATGTATTCCAAAGCTTCTTCCAGCGTGTGCTTGATCGGAGGAGCTATCTTCATCTTTTCGTCGGAACCAGAAGCACGCATGTTGGTGAGCTTCTTGGTCTTGGTCACGTTAATCACCAGGTCTCCACTGCGGCTGTGTTCACCGATAACCTGACCTTCGTAAACTGGCTCGCCCGGGCTGATGAAGAACTTTCCGCGATCCTGCAGGTTGTGCAAGCTATACGCGATAGCCTCACCCAGTTCCATAACGATCAACGATCCGTTGATACGACCAGGGATCTCTCCCTTGTACGGCTGATATTCTTTGAAGCGGTGAGTAACAATTGCTTGTCCCGCCGTAACGTTCAACAGATAGTTACGCAGACCCATAATACCTCGTGATGGTATAAGGAATTTGAGGATCATGCGATCGCCTTTAGGTTCCATGTTCAACATTTCACCCTTGCGCTGTGACACCGTTTCGATCGCTTTACCTGACACTTCCTCAGGCAAGTCGATGGTAAGTTCTTCGACAGGTTCGCTCTTCACGCCGTCAATCTCGCGGAAGATTACCTGTGGCTGACCGATCTGAAGCTCATATCCCTCGCGACGCATCGTCTCGATCAAAACCGAAAGGTGAAGTACCCCACGGCCGTAAACGATAAAGCTATCGGCTGATCCCGTATCTCCCACGCGAAGTGCAAGGTTCTTTTCGAGCTCTTTCTCGAGTCTTTCCTTGATGTGACGCGATGTAACAAATTTACCCTCCTTAGCATAGAAAGGGGAATTGTTGATCGTGAAGAGCATGCTCATGGTCGGCTCATCGATCGCGATCGACTTCAATGCCTCAGGCTTTTCGATATCTGCTACTGTATCGCCGATTTCAAATCCCTCAAGACCAACCAATGCACAGATTTCGCCTGCGTTAACTTCTTCGACTTTCTTTTTATCAAAACCTTCGAAAACGTAAACCTCCTTAACACGTGTTTTTACGATGCGGCCATCACGTTTCACCAGGGCAACCTGCTGTCCCGGTTTCACTGAACCCCGCTGCACCCTTCCAATCGCAACCCTACCGATGTACGCAGAGTATTCAAGGGAAGTGATCATCATTTGGGTAACGCCAGTATCAGTCTTCGGTTCCGGAATGAATTCGATCACGCCTTCTAGAAGAGCGGTAATATCTTCAGTAGGTTTGCGCCAGTCGGCGCTCATCCAACCTTGTTTTGCAGAACCATAGAAAGTTGGGAAGTTGAGCTGTTCTTCTGTTGCATCCAATGAAAACATCAGCTCGAACACCTGCTCGTGAACTTCGTCGGGAGTACAGTTCTTCTTATCAACTTTGTTGATGACAAGGATTGGCTTCAATCCAAGCTGTAAAGCCTTCTGCAACACGAAGCGCGTTTGAGGCATTGGGCCTTCGAACGCATCGACAAGCAAAAGACAGCCGTCGGCCATGTTCAATACGCGTTCAACTTCTCCTCCAAAGTCGCTGTGACCAGGAGTGTCGATAACGTTGATCTTGTAGTCCTTATAGCGCACGGACACGTTTTTGGCAAGAATGGTAATCCCGCGCTCGCGTTCCAGGTCATTGCTGTCCATGATAAGCTCGCCAGGATTCTCGTGATCCTTAAAAATGTGGCCTGCCATCAACAGTTTATCTACCAGTGTCGTCTTACCGTGGTCAACGTGAGCGATAATGGCTATGTTCCTGATCTTCTTAACGTCCATAATTCCCGATTCTGCTTTTGATTTTAGGCCGCAAAGGTACGATTAATTGTTGATTTGTTGAAGTCGCGAATTGACTCAGCTCACACGATCAGCTACCCTGAACAGGTGCCTATTAACTCCAACTCCGAACATTCGTTGGATACAGCTATCAATAACAGTATTATGTTCTGACGGAAACGTTTGCTGTGACATGAAAGCATTAAAAGTCGCGGCGTCATGAATTATGGCTATTAAGAAAATTCATTCAAGAAGTAACACAATCGTCAAACGCAGGAGCGATGAATATTGCATTGGAGGCGGGATCAGAGGCTGCTCCAATTCGCTCATCAAAGTCTGACTTTTGGGCAGATAGTTGATTATAAATTCATTATTTCCCCGGTTTTTATCCTAAGCGTAGGTTTCATTGACCTTCGGTCAAGGGTTCATTGAGGTTCGGTCAAAAATAAAAACCCAAATCGATATGCCATTTTGGCAAACTGGCACTGAAGTGAGCAACGTTCTGTGCGCTCTCTGGTGGTTTCGAGCGCTGCCGAGACGGCCATCGTGGTATCGACAAGTTACTTGCTCTGACCGGTATCATAATTCCTGATCCGCAGAAACGTTCCCATCGGAAGGTCCTTTCCATTGGATGACTTCAGGAAAAATTCGCCGTACTCCGCGTGGGAGACATCGAAGTAGCTCTTGGCAACGTTGAGTCCCACAATCGCAGAAAGCCCTACCGCATACATGCTGAGGATGAAGAAATACTTCTTCTCATCCAGCAGTCCGTGGGCCATATGTACCAGTTCTTCCAGTTGTTCCTGAAGCGACCACTTCTCTCCTTCCGGACCGCGACCGTAAGGAGGCGGATCCATGATGAGACCGTTGTACTTGTTGCCCCGTTTCAACTCGCGGCGCACGAACTTGAAAGCGTCTTCGTATACCCAACGAATGTCTTTCAAAGCATTAAGTTCCATATTCTGCTTAGCCCAGTTCAGCCCCGGCCGTGAAGCATCACAGTGGACAACGTCGGCTCCTGCTTCGCGGGCAACAACCGACGCGGCTCCGGTATAGGCAAAGATGTTCAGTACACGGGGCGATGAAAGTTTCCATGATGAAATAGTTTCATGAATGAAATTCCAGTTCGCTCCCTGTTCCGGAAAAATACCCACGTGGCCAAAGCCAGTTAGTGCTAATCTTAGCTTGAGATCAAAAGCCGGATGATGATAATTGATGAACCAGCTTTCGGGCATGTCGGAATTCTTCTTCCAACCTCCTTTTACGTCATCAGTAAACCTGAAATTGTCGGATTGCTCACGCACAAATCGCGCGTGTGCCTGACGTTGCCAGTCGGCCTCGGTGAGGGAACGACTCCATATTGCCTGCGGCTCGGGACGGATCAGAACATACTTTCCGAATCTTTCCAGTTTTTCAAAATCTCCTGAATCAATGAGTTCATATTCTTTCCAGGAGGATGGGTGCAGTAGTTTAAGCGCCAATGGAGTCTTGCTTTTCGAGGCAAAGTTAAGAAACTTGGGCACTGAATAATATTTGCCAGCGAACGTCTATGCATCCTTTGATCACCAGTCACCAAAATCCGAAGATCAAGCATGTGCTGTTGCTGGAAAAGCCGCGTGAACGATCACGTGAACAACAGTTTGTCGTTGAGGGCGTGCGAGAAGTGGGGCTCGCCTTCCTGCATGGCTATAAAATCATCAGTCTCTTTTTCTGTCCCGATATTATCAGTCGCGAAAAGGCGCTGGCACTTGTCCGGGATGAGCGCGTGCTGTTACCCGTTGAGCGAACGGTGTTCAACAAGATTGCCTATCGTGAAGGTACCGAGGGTGTGGTTGCCGTTGCCGAGCAAAAGACTCACACGCTTGAGCAGATAAAACTGTCTGCTACGCCACTCGTGCTCGTGCTGGAAGGCGTTGAAAAACCCGGAAACCTGGGAGCCATGCTTCGAACAGCAGACGCGGCCCATATCGACGCCGTGATAGTTTGTGATCCAAAGACTGATCTTTACAACGCTAACGTTGTACGGTCGAGCGTCGGCTGCATTTTCACCACACAAACCGCTGTTGCCACTCCCGAAGAAGTCATGCAATGGTTAAAGCGTGAACAGATCCAGGCGTTCGTGACGGATCTTCAAGGTGCAATCCCTTATCACACTGCAGACTTTACTTCTCGCTCTGCTATCGTCATGGGAACTGAGTCGACGGGCATATCCGAAGGGTGGAGAGACTTCTCAACTTCCAGAATTATCATTCCGATGCGTGGCGCGATTGACTCGCTTAATGTTTCCAACGCTGCGGCTATTGTTGTATTTGAAGCGGCGCGTCAACGAGGATTCAGTTAAGCGGTCAACTTTTCCGTTAAGCGTTTTCATGCGCCTTTTAAAAACATTAACTTTGCGCAATTAATCTTGAGCAATTGCCTAAGACTTCAGTAGCAACAAAGACCGGTCAACAGGATCTATTTTTAAATGCCCTGGCGGATGCATTCAGGCTACAGGAGTCTATTATCAGCACTACTGCCTTCTCGATCATCTCTACTGATATCGACGGGCGGATCACCAGCTTCAACAAGGCGGCGGAACAACTAACCGGGTATACGGCGGGCGAAATGGTGAACAAGATGTCACCGTTGATCCTTCATGACAATCTCCAGCTTATTCAGCGCGCCGACGAACTTTCGTCGGAGGTTGGATACGAAGTAGAACCCAACATGGACGTTTTCACAACCTTGCCCCGCCTCAGGAGGATCGCAGATCACCGTGAGTGGACATACATTCGCAAGGATGCAAAACGTTTTCCGGTGCTGCTTTCCGTTAGCGGGCTGTGGGATGAACGCGACATGCTGATGGGCTATGCTGCCTTTGCTATCGACATCACTGATCGCAAGCGCTCAGAAGAAGAACTGCTTCGCTCTAAACAAAACCTCGAGGCACTTGCCCTCAACCTGCAGGAGCAAAACAGGCAGCTTGACGAGTTTGCACACATCATTTCGCATAACCTGCGATCGCCAATTGGTAATATCAAGGGTCTGATCAGTCTGTTGGACGACAACAGCCCTATCAGTGATTATCGGGAGATCTTCAGCAAGCTTAAGAATGTATCGACTAATCTTTCGGACACCATGAACGACCTCATGGAGATGATTAAGGTTAAGAAAGAAGCCAATGTCGATCGGGCGTTGCTGCGTTTCAAGGACATGTTTGACAAGGTTGTTCAAACATTGGAAGGCGATCTGATCCACTGTGAGGCGCATGTTACATTCGATTTCATGCGGGCGCCGGCAATCGAGTACAGCCGGCCATATCTCGAGAGCATCTTCCAGAACCTTATCAGCAATGCGGTCAAGTATCGTTCCCCTCACCGGACCCTGCATATTCACGCCGAGACAATAATGAAGGGCGATGCCATCGTCCTGAAGGTTACGGACAACGGACAGGGCATTGATCTGAACAAACATGGCCACAAGCTATTCGGCCTGCATAAAACTTTCCATCATCACAAAGACGCCCGTGGTGTTGGCCTCTTCCTGGTTAAGACGCAGGTAGAAGCCCTTGGCGGAAGCATACGCGCAGAAAGTGAACCGGGTATCGGCACTACATTCATCGTATCATTTTAATCTTCCTCGGTTCGCCAGGGCGGACAATTTTGTGAAACTGCCGGTAATCGTCGGAAGTAAAGTCTTATCTTGGTTCCGGAACATTCCCTGTTATGGATACTGCCTTTGCCGCGCCGCTCGCCTCTGCACATCAAGAGCCAGAGCAACGAACACCCTATTATCTAATCGCTATCGTGCTGTCTTCCTTCAGCATTATGATCGGTCTCATCTGGGATATCTCCTGGCACGTCAGCATCGGACGTGATGGATTGTTCTCTGCCCCCCACCTCGCGATATATGCAGGCGGAGTAGTAGCAGGAATATTTTCAGGCTATCGGGTGCTTCGGATTACGATAACCGGCTCACCGCTTGAAAAGAGTCGCAGTGTACATTTTTGGGGTGTGTTCTACGGCGCATTAGGAAACCTGTTTTGTATCTGGGGCGCTATTGCTATGCTTACCTCTGCACCTTTCGATGACTGGTGGCATAATGCATATGGACTTGATGTTACTATCCTCTCGCCGCCCCATACCATTTTATTGCTTGGGATGATAACCATTCAGTTTGGTGCCATCGTATCGGTATTGACCTACAAGAACGTTCATGGTGACAGACCTCTCGAAGCCAAATGGCTTGAATACCTGTTGCCACTTTCAGAGGGATTCATACTGGCTATGACGTTCACCATGGCATCGGAATACCTCGGCAGGCATGACATGCATCAGGTTTTGTTTTATCAGATCTCCTCTGCAATTTTTCCGTTGCTGCTGATTGCCTTTTCCGTATCGGCGCGCAAAAGGTGGGGTGCCACTCAGGCAACGATAGTGTATGCCCTTTTTATGATGATCATGAATTGGGTACTTCCTTTATTTCCGGCAACGCCCAGACTGGGTCCTGTTCTAAACCCAATCACGCACTTTCAACCATTCGAATTTCCGCTGCTGCTCGTGTTTCCAGCGATAGCAATTGATGTGCTAAACCTGAGATCGACAACGATGAATGATTGGCTGCGGTCACTTCGCTATGGGGCAGTATTCCTTTTCATTTTCCTGATCGTGCAATGGCCAGTGGGATCGATGCTAATGGCCTCGAAGGGTCATTACTTCTTTGGCACTTCGCAGTGGTACTTTGGAAGCGATCCCAACTGGGAATACCGGTATGCCTATGCGCCATGGATGACATCGACGGCAAAAGAATGGCTGATCGGATTACCCATTGCCTTCGTTCTTGCTGTTCTGAGTTCGCGAACCGGCATCCAGTGGGGCAAATGGATGAAGAAGATTGTACGCTGATTATTCGATTCCGATGAGAAAATACATTTTGCTTCTGGCCGTTGTTTGTCCTTCAATAGTGTTCGCTCACATTGGAAGTCCCGGAGTAACCTTTGAGGGTTCCGCCGGATCATTCCCTCTGATGGTCCTGATCATTCCTCCGCAGGTGATTCCCGGTACTGCAACTGTCGATATCTATACTGACGCATCTAAGATCGAATCCATTTTTGCAAAGCCGGTATACTGGGCCATTGGCATGCAGGGCACACCGCAAGCTGATCAAATGTTACCGGTTCCTGGTGAGCCCGGACATTATCGGGGTAACATCTGGCTGATGGATCCTGGAACGTCGGCCATCGAAGTGGAAGTTAGGGCAGTCGGTGGCGGCAAAGTGATGGTGCCTGTAATGGCCGTATCAACCGTGCAACGAAAGATGGATGCGTCCCTCGGATGGACCCTTGTCGCACTTGGAGTACTGCTGGTTGGATTAATGATCACTATTATTGGAGCCAGTGTTAGCGACAGTATCTTAGTTTCTACTGCAGATGCTGCAGCCGTAAGGAAAAAACGGTGGAGAGGTATCATTTCAAGCGCCATATTCCTCGGCCTTCTCCTTTATGGTGGAAAATCATGGTGGGAGGATTGGGCAGGAGATTACCAACGGTACATGTACAGGCCGTTCAGGGCAAGCACCAGCATAGCGCAGGGAGCAGGCGGACGTGAGTTGTCATTTGTTGTCGACACGATGCGTCTGAAGACACTTGCCGTGACCAGAAACATGAGCTACATCATTCCTGATCACGGTAAACTGATGCATATGTTCCTGGTTCGTGCAGGTAGTCTTGATGTATTTGCACATCTTCATCCTACGCGGAGAGACTCAGTTACGTTCGCTACACCGTTACCTCCACTCCCATCGGGAAAATATCTCGTATTTGCTGATGTCACCCGACTGAGCGGTTTTTCAGAAACGATTCCCGACACAGTAGAAATCAACAGTGGCACGACGCCTGTGTCATTTGCGTCAGATCAACGCTCCGATTCGGACGATACGTATTTCTTCACAAATCCTGTTTCGCGTCCAGGCACTCCGTTGGAGACTGGCCCCGAAGTTTTAATCTGCGGCAAGCCAGGCGTACGGCTTCCACTTAGTGATGGGTCAATGCTTACCTGGGAACACGATCCGTCAACAAAACTTGAGGCCAATACCTTGTATTCTTTGAAGTTCAATCTGCAGGATGATCAGGGCAAGCCCGCGGTCATTGAACCGTACATGGGTATGCCCGGCCACGCAGTTGTCATGAAGGACGATGGCACTGTCTATATTCACCTCCACCCGGTTGGTAGTTACTCCATGGCCTCTCAGAAGACTCTTAAAGATCGATTTGAAAGACAGGCAGGTCGCATAGAAGTGAAGAATCTTCCCCGCACGGCTGCGTTCAGGGATAGTATCGATCAGGTTATTTCGAAGTTCAACTCTATGACCCCGGCCGAAAGAGACACGGTTCTGATGGCCGGCATGCAACATCCAACACTGGACCCTTCACATCCACAACATAGTGTGGTGTCGTTTCCTTATGCGTTTCCATCAGCCGGGCATTACCGGATCTGGATTCAGATGAAGCGCAATGGGAAGATCATCAACAGCGCGTTTGATGCTGACGTTGTCGAATAATGTCTAAACATGACTGATCTTGATGTCAGAATTGATTTTCGTCCTGATTAAGATGTTGTCTGTACCCATGAGAAAAAGTCTAAAGGCTTATTTTACATCAACGCCTATTCATCCCGAAGAGACTTCACAGGATTTG
The DNA here is from genome assembly GCA_049840655.1 of Chryseolinea sp. Taxonomy (GTDB): domain Bacteria; phylum Bacteroidota; class Bacteroidia; order Cytophagales; family Cyclobacteriaceae; genus Chryseolinea. The sequence continues at coordinate 69,854 of JASGJX010000021.1, read as the reverse complement.
CAATTGCCGCGCGTACAACATGGAATCCTACCGTCAGACCAGTGATCAACAAAGCAAGCAAGGCTGATGCGATAAACGTTGGCCACTCGCCTTCAATGGGAATGCGATAAGCAAAATTCTGCAGCCATCTTTCCGTGAAGTACCATGAAAAAGGCAATGCTATAACCAGTCCGATCGCTACCAGAATAAAGAATTCACGTGACACCAGCAGCACGAGGCTGCGTACACTGGCGCCGATAACTTTCCTAACGCCTATTTCCTTTGTGCGTTGCTCCGTGGTAAACGCTGATAGTCCCAATAACCCCAGGCAGGCGATGGCAATAGTTAAGCCTGAGAAAGCAGTGAAGATCTGGCTGCGTTTTTCATCGGCGCGATACTGCGAGTTAAAATCCTGATCCAGGAATTCGTACTCGAATGTTGCGCCCGGAAATATTTCCTTCCATGCAGACTCAATCGATGCAAGTGAATTGCGCACATCCCCTTCGCGCGTTCTTACAAAAACATAGTTATGCTGGTTGCCGAGTACAATAAGCAGTGGTTCGATCACATCATAGAGCGAGTTCTGATGATAATCTTTAACCACACCAACGACTTGTTTCTCGATACGTTGTCCGTCTGGACCATTCCCGCCAAACACAAATTTTTTACCCAACGGATTCTTCCAGCCCATGCGCTTCACCATAGCTTCGTTGACCAATACCGCATACGTTGTATCCGATGCAACTTCGCGCGAGAAGTCGCGACCCTGAACGATCTTCATACCCAGAGCGCCAACAAAATCATAATTCGCGCTGAAGAGATCGATGCCTCGTTCATCAAACTCGCCATCCTGAACTTCCACCTGCAAGACTCCCTTTCCGATCCTTTGTCCCGGAGTTGCATCAGACGATCCGGTCGCAGCCACTTCAGGCAAACGTTTAAGACTCTCCATCAGCACATCTTTCTTTTGCTGGAGATTTCGGTTGTCCAGGTCCAGACGTACAACACGTGATTTATCGAATCCGAGATCCTTATTGCGCAGATACTTGAGCTGATCAAACACTATGAGGGTTGATATCAACATGAAGATCGAAATAGCAAACTGAACAACAACCAGTCCCTTTCGCAACACAACACTACCACCGCGCGCAGCCATCTTTCCTTTCAATACGGATACAGGACTGAAGCCGGATAAATAGAACGCAGGATAGCTTCCTCCAACAATTCCCACAAACAAGACGACAGCCAGTAAAGAAAACAGCACTGCCGGCTGCAAAACGTAGGAGAAAGGAAGTTGCTTGTTTGACAACGTATTGAAGGCGGGGAGCAGCGCGTAGATCAGGATCATACTCACAACAAGAGCGATCAGGGCTATGGCAACCGATTCAGTAATGAACTGAAGTATCAATTGGTTACGCATCGATCCCATGACCTTTCGGATTCCTACTTCTTTCGATCGGTTTGCAGAACGGGCCGTAGCAAGATTCATGTAGTTGATGCAGGCGATCAGCAGCATAAATGCCGCTACTGCGGCGAAGATGTAGATGTACGAAATGTCACCCCCTCCTTCTGCTTCGTCCTGAATCTTTGAGTAAAGGTGGATTTGTGTAATGGGCTGCAATACATACTTCACTTTGATCCCGTACTGTTCAAATATCGGATCCACTTTCTCCTTGATGATTTTATCGAAGCTGCTGTACATCTTCGACAGATCATAGGCAGGAGGCAACTGAACATAAGTGTATACGCCAAAGCCTCCCCAACCACCCTGATTTTGTCGTCGGGTATTTTCGGAAATGAGCGCATTAAAACGGAAGTGTGAATTCAGCGGAACATCCCTGATGACGCCGGTGATTTTGAATTCCTCGTTCGATGCATTTTGAAGCGATTGGCCAACAGCGCCCTGCGCATTGCCGAAGTATTTTGTCGCAATCTTTTCCGTGAGTACGATGGTAAAGGGATCGTCGAGAGCTGTCGCAGGGTCACCATTGATGAAGTCGTAAGTAAACATGTCGAACACAGTGGAGTCGGCCAGAAAGAAGTCTTCTTCATTAAAGGCTTTTTCTCCGTGTTTGAATCCCGTTCGCCCGATGTCAATGAATCGAACAGCATCGATAACTTCAGGATAGTTGTCTCTGAGTTCAACAGCCAGCCGACGCTGCGTCGACGTCCACGTGAAGGCATTGTCCGGCTCTTTTATGTCGGAAACGATCCGGTAGATGTTATCTGCATTCTTGTGATAACGATCATAGCTCAGCTCATCAAGAATGTACATGAGCAGGAACAGGCTGCACGTAATTCCAATGGTGAGTCCAAAAATATTGATTGCACTGTAGACTTTGTCCTTGGCAATATTTCTGAAAGCAATTTTTAGCAGATTCTTGAGCATGGCGTGGATGATCGCAATATCCTGATGGCTTACGGTCGCGACCCGGACATCAAGATACGCATGCTCTTGCTAACAACGGCATCACCCATACTCCGTGATTTGGCAATGGGCACCCTCCGGCTGTTCCCGAGCCATACAGTTACGCGAAAAAGAGCTTAAAGAAATGGAAAGGGCCTACGCCACCTTTTCCATGTTGGGATTGTATACCTGCAGCTTGGGAATGAACACAGCAAACTTGCCGCCCCATTCGCGGATGTAAGCAAGCTGACTCATAATTTCCTCTTTCAGGTTCCAGGGAAAGATGATCACATAGTCAGGGCGATACTCTGAAATTTTGCGTTCATCATAAACCGGAATGTGTGTTCCCGGCAGGAATTTTCCTTGTTTCGAAGGAGCCGCATCTACAACAAATTTGATCAGATCATCTCCTTTGAGGCCGGCGTAGTTCATCAGCGTATTGCCTTTGGCGGCAGCGCCGTAGCCGATAACCTTCCGACCGTTTTCCTGGCATTCAATAAGGAATCGCAAGAACTGATTCTTTATTGCATTTACGTGTGCCTGAAACGACTTGTAGTATTCGCGGGTTAACATTCCGGCGTCAGCCTCCTTCTTCAGCATCCAGGCAACATTGCTGGTTACAGCCTTTGAGGCGTCGGAGACATGTTTTGCAAAGATCCGAAGTGAACCACCATGAGTAGGCTGCTCTTCGACGTCAAACAACTCCAGTCCGTGCGCCGCAAAAACTTTTTGAACTGTAGTGAAAGACAAGTAAGAATAGTGTTCGTGATAGATAGTATCGAACTGGCATTGCTCCACCATTTGCAAAAGGTGCGGAAACTCCATCGTTACTACACCTTTTGGTTTCAGCACTATTTTTAGTCCCTCAACAAAATCATTGATGTTAGGAACATGAGCGAGCACGTTGTTGCCAAGCACCAGATCAGCACTCTTGCCGAGGCTTACCAGCAACTTCGCAAAGTCGGCGGTGAAGTATTCTGTTAGCGTAGGAATACCTTTTTCAATTGCTACGCGTGCAGTATTGGTAGTTGGTTCAACACCCAGTACAGGCACACCCACATTATTGAAGTGTTGTAGCAGGTAGCCGTCGTTGGATGCGATCTCCACAACAAGAGAATCCTTGTTGTAGCCGAAGCGACTGATCATTGACTCAACGTAGCGTTTAGCATGTGCCACCCAACTAGTTGAATAAGACGAGAAGTAGACATAGTCGCTGTTGAATATTTCACGCGCGTTCTTATACTCATCGACCTGAACCAGGTGACAGTTCGAGCACGCATAAATAGTCAACGGAAAGTATGTCTCGGGCTCGTTCAATTGCTCTCTCGTGAGAAACGAATTGGATAACGGGCTGTTTACCAACTCAACAAATTTGTTGCTGAGCGGCGCGCTGCAAAAGCGGCAATTCATACGTAATTTATTAAAGCCTAGTAAAGAGAAAAAAGAATGAGCAGGTGTGGGCGAGACTCATTTCTAATATATCAAATATAGATACTGTCAGTGAAAGTAAGACGTAGAAAGCTTATAAATTACTACGCATCGTGGGATTATGCGACAGGTTACTTAGTACACCGACCAACTACTTCGATCGAGACTTCTGTATGTAATAGCTTCTGCGATATGCGCGCTGCTGATAACGTCTCCGTTTTCAAGATCAGCTATCGTAAGTGCGACGCGCAATATCTTGTCATATGCTCTTGCTGACAGGCCCAAAGTTGCCATTGCGCGCTTTAAAAGTTGACGACTGGCGTCATCAACCTTACAGATTTTCTTCACCATACTGGATGACATCATGGCATTGCAATAGACACCATCGGTGGCAGAAAAGCGCTTTAACTGATGTGTACGCGCATTCACAACGCGTTTTCTGATCATTTCACTTGGCTCCGGTACCCGGGAAGATGTCATCTCATCAAAATCCACAGGCACGACTTCGACATGCATGTCAATCCGATCAAGTAAGGGTCCGCTTACTCTATTAATGTAGCGTTGAACAACGCCGGGTGCACACACGCATTTTTTATCAGGATGATTGAAGTAGCCGCAAGGACAAGGATTCATGCTGGCCACCAGCATAAAATTTGCCGGATACTCTATTGAACTTCTCGCCCGTGAAAGTGTGACCCGACGCTCTTCCATTGGTTGTCGCATCACTTCCAGCGCAGATCGTCTGAATTCTGGCAGTTCATCAAGAAACAGAACGCCATTATTTGCGAGGGAGATCTCTCCTGGCTGTGGATGGCTGCCACCCCCCACTAGTGCGATGTCACTGATCGTATGGTGAGGCGAGCGAAAAGGTCGTGCCGTTAACAATGTAGCTTCCCTGTTTAACCTGCCGGCAACAGAATGGATCTTTGTGGTTTCAAGTGCCTCTTGCAGTGTTAGTGGTGGAAGTATTGAAGGAAGTCTTTTTGCAAGCATCGTCTTCCCGGCACCGGGTGGACCAATCATGATCAGGTTATGACCACCAGCGGCAGCAATCTCCATTGCGCGTTTAATGTTTTCCTGACCTTGAACGTCTTTGAAGTCGGAGTCGTAGACGCTCCTATGATTCCTAAACGCCTCATCGGCATTTGTCTTCACGGGCGTTAATGAAATCTTGTTTTCGAGATACTCAACTGCCTCCCGAAGATTAGTGACGCCAATGACGACAAGGTCATCGACGACTCCCGCTTCTTTCGCATTGTCAACGGGTATCAAAAAAGCCTTGACGCGTTGACGACGTGCTTGAATAGCAATGGACAATACTCCACGAATGGGTCTGAGTGTTCCGTCAAGCGTTAACTCACCCATGATAAGGAACTCTTCCAGGCAATCACTGGATAGTTGCCCTGAAGCCTGCAGTACGCATAATGCTATTGGCAGGTCATAGGCTGCTCCCTCTTTGCGCAGGTCTGCGGGCGCAAGATTCACAACGGTTTTATTTCGCGGCATGAAATAGCCACAACTTTTTAGAGCCGACTCAACGCGATGCTGGCTTTCCTTCACTGCACTGTCGGGAAGTCCGCTCATGAAGAACTTCGTTCCCTGTCCAACGTTCACTTCAACCATGATCGTCCTTGCGTCGACACCATGCAAGGCGCCGCCAAAGGTTTTCGCGACCATACGTAATTAGAAAAAAACTACTTGATATTCGGCGTGTTCTTCGCTGCTTCCTGCTGCTTTGATGTCTCCTGCATGTCGAACAATTTAGCCTTCAACGTGTTTAACTCATGCTTTAATGCAGCATTCTCCCTTCTGGTCTCGCGGCTGCCGATCCACGTCCAGATGATATCCGTAACCATTAACATTAAGCCAAAGAAAGTAATGAACTTGAACGACTTGATGTGTTCAAATATCCTGGTCAGGAAATTGAAGTCCTGGATGTAGAGCGTAAAGATGAAAGAGGCCACATGAAAGCCGAGGAATACCAGATAAAATATTACGCGATTTCTACTCATTTCTTTAACTAATATTTAAATGTAAAAGAAAAACAGATGGCGACCAAAACGGCGTACCGTTTGCACGCAGATCGTCAGGTTTTCTTATAGCTTTTGAATTTGAATGAGCTTTTTGTACAGTCCGTCCTGATGGAGAAGCTCTGTGTGCTTTCCTCGTTCAATAATCTGGCCCTGCTGAATCACCACAATTTCGTCGGCGTGCTGAATGGTACTCAAGCGGTGCGCAATCACAACAGACGTGCGGTTTTGCATAAGTTTTGTAAGCGCATCCTGGACAAGTTTCTCAGATTCGGAGTCGAGCGCCGAGGTTGCTTCATCGAGGATAAGAATGGGGGGATTTTTCAACACTGCACGAGCAATACTCAGGCGTTGCCGTTGACCGCCGGAAAGCTTTGATCCACGCTCTCCTATCATCGTTTGATATCCCAGTTCAGATTGCATGATAAATTCATGGGCATTAGCCACCTTGGCCGCACGGATTACATCCTCCTCACTGATATTAGGCATACCGAACGCGATGTTATTGAATATCGTATCGTTGAAAAGGATTGACTCCTGCGTAACAACGCCCACCTGTTTCCTTAATGATTCCAGGTCGTACTCAGGTAATGCGACGCCGTCAAGCATAACGGTACCGCTAGACGGATCGTAGAACCGTGGAATAAGATCGGCAAGCGTCGACTTGCCACCACCCGATGGTCCTACCAATGCAACTGTCTTGCCTTTCTCTATTCGCAGATTGATGTTTTTAAGCACAGGATCTTTATCATAGGCAAACGTAACGTCTTTGAACTCTATGCTGTTCTTAAATTCATCCAGTGCAATGGCGTTTGGTTTATTCCGAATTGCAGAAGGTGTATCGATTACCGAAAAGATCCGACCTGCTGATATCACTCCCTTTTGCAGCGAGGCAAGTCCATTGGAAAGGTTCTTTGCGGGCTGAATCATGTTGGCGTATATCGTAAGGAAAGTAAAAAATGCAGCAGGCGATAATTCGCTGTCGCCAGAGATCACTGATAAACCACCATAGAATAATATTCCCGCGACAATTGTAATTCCAAGGAACTCAGACAAGGGAGACGCCAGTTCGTTCCTGCGCGACATCGAAAAGTTCACTTTACGGTGATAGGCCGCTTCGGTTTCGAGTTTGTTACCAATGAAAGCCCTTGCGTTAAAGGCCTTGATCACCCGCATACCACTGAACGTCTCGTCCAGAATGCTGACAATTCTCCCCATGGCCTCCTGGCTTTGTGTAGCCTTGACCTTCAGTTTTTTGATGATCGATGCAATCATCGCACCTGTAATAGGTAGGATCACCATCGTAATCAAAGTGAGCTTAACGGAGATTACCAGCAGCGCCGTTATCAGGATGATCAACATCATTGGTTCCCGTATCGCCCTGAATAAGTTCAGCACGGTGTTCTCCACTTCGCTAACATCATTTGTAAATCTCGATATCAGATCTCCTTTACGCTGATCGCTGAAATAGCCAATGTGTAATTGAGTGACCTTGTTAAACAAATCTATCCGAATGTTTTTCACCACATCTACTTTTACTTTTGAGGCAATTAGCCTCTCGAGGTATCGCATAGTGTTCGAGAGCAGCACAAAGACGATAATCAAAGAGCAGACAAGTAACAGTGTTGATGCAGCTCCCTTTGCTTCGAATGACTGACTGAGATAGTATTGAAACCACTTTTTAAAGAAGCCTATTGATAGCGAAAACTCGGGCCGCTGAGGCACCGCGCTATCAATTTTCTGCAGGAACATCAACTCAATCAGTGGCTGAAGGAGACCAAGGTAGACTGCCTGAAACAATGCACTGGCTGTCGAGAAGATCAGGAATTTCAGAAACTGCGCTTTGGCGTTTGGCGTGTACTGAAGAATGCGTAGGTAGATATTCATTAATGGCTAGAATTCGTAAAGCCTGCGGGGAATGTTCCAGCGCAAAGCTAGTGAAGTTAATGTAGTATTGTTGTTGTACACAGGCACAGGAGCCTCGCTCTTTCTGATCACGACGGAGGCATCAATGAACAGATTGTGCTTTAGCATATACGATAACGTGAGGGTACCAAACAGAATTTCCGTCCTAATCCCCTGGCCAATTTCATTGTCGTATTCCTGCTGACGGGTATTGTTATTCTTCAATATGTTGCTTCCCCAGTTTACTCCCACGGTGTCTTTTCCCTGAATCGAATAATTGAGTTTGCCCACAACCGATAATTTCGGAATGGGCTGATATCTAAGAATACCCACAACCTCGTACAAGTTGGCGCCCAACGGATGGGCAATTGGTTGTCGGTAACTGCTATAGTTACCATACACTGATCCATGTGAATAGGTATACGGTCGCACCATGTTGAATTCACCCTGCAAGTCAAGATTAGAGACGCCAAAAGCGTCAACATATTTTGCGCCTGCCTGTACAGCAAACTTATTCGCCCACCAGCCATCGCCGTCTTTGATATGATCAAGGACAAACTCATCGAGTACAAACTGCCCGTAAAAAGACAGCTTTCGCACCGCATTCCACTTGAGATCCATTCCCAGCAGTACGTTGTCGCTGCTTCCATTTTGCTGCTCAATTGCCCGATAGAAAATGATGGGATTCAGGTAGTCCAGCCTGAACTCGCCAGCTCCGAGAGAATCGTCGGGGCTGAAAACGACTGATTCGAACACTCCGATATTCAACTTCTTACCGATGTTAACAGCAAGGTGGTGCGTTGCCACGAACTTGTTGGGGTAACCGCCGTCAACATCCCTGAGTCCTCCCAGGCTGCCGGCTACGTCGGCGGTCATCTGATTAAGCATGAAAAAATAGTTCAGCTTCCAGACTTTAACATCCATTTTCAGGAACCAGGCTGGCGGCGGATAATCCGAATAGATCAAGGATCGGTAGCCATTGCCAATAAAAAAGCGATCATGTCCAAACTGGAGGTTGATGTGTTTGGTTGCCTCGAAAGTGATGTAGCCGCGTGCCTGAAAGAAGTCTACGCCCTTGCCGTCTTTGAATTTCTTCCAGAAGCCCTCGTGCGGAATTACAGGATTAGCTGACATCTGCTCCCAAACATAACTGGGGAGAACCCCCTGATTATCGGTGAAATACGTATAGAAACCGACTTTGCGATCCACCATGCCCCGGAGTTCGACACCCCGGGTATTGTAATATACCGTCTCGTCCCGGCGATTGTCGCCTCCGGCTGAAAGCATCAGTACCGGGTTAACGTGAAGATCGAAGGCCTTCTCATCGACATGAAACAGGTCCGACTTTTTCTTATAAAATACCTTCAGAAACGGCTTGTGCTTTGAATCGCTGGTTTCCGCCCGCGAGAATTCCCAGTTGTCGTTCATAAAGTACTCGTAATTGAAACGGTCGACACGGGAGGTAATTAGCCCTGTGTGCTCAAGAGAATCAAAGAATTCAACTATCTCTGAACGCTTATAGGGCTTAACATTGGTAAAGAACGCGGGCGTGATAACACCCGACTTAACCTCGTATCGATCGATGTTATGGTAATAGTCCTCGTTAAGAGGCGCAAAACTGCTTTGCGCGTGGGCAAGCCCGATAGTGAGTAAGAAAAGCGCGATGCAAACGTTATATTTTCTCATTTTAGAGCAGTCGAGCCTGCAAATTACGGCATTTTATGAACCTCTGGTCCATTGAAAATGCCACGGGCGCCCTTGTAATTTCACCAACAGTCCTTATCTTTGCAGTCCTTTTTAGGAGAAACACGAATAAAGCTTATGAAAAAAGGCATCCACCCTGAATATAGAGACGTAATTTTCTGGGATACGTCAAGCGATACAAAGTTTAAGAGCCGCAGCACATCGGGCACAAAGGAGAAGATCACCTGGGAAGATGGCAAGGAATATCCTGTTATCAAGGTCGAAGTGAGCTCGGCATCGCATCCGTTTTTCACAGGCAAGAAATTGTTTGTTGATACAGCCGGACGCGTTGAGAAATTCAAGAACAAGTACCAGAAGAAGGCATAATAATTGCCAATTTATAGTTGACAATTGATAGTTTTGGAGCCCGCCGGAAGCGGGCTCTTTTCATTTCCGGGCGTCTGAGACGCTGACTATGATGAGCCGTCCCACTAAGGGAACGCGGCTTTTTTTATTTTCAATGTGATGTTGGAATATTACGCTGATCCGTTCCTCGTTTGCGTTATGCTCCTATTTTTGAGGCATGAACGTTATCCTCTTTGACGATCCTACCGTACGCCAGAATCTATTTCCTTTTACTCTGACAAGGCCGGTAGGCGCCATACGGGTCGGTATACTCACAATCGCGGAAAAGTGGGAACGATGGCTGAAGACATCGGTGAGTTTCCAGACAGAGAATTACCTCGCGCAGAAGTTTTCCAGAGAGTCAGGTAAGGACGAGCTTCTCATAAATGGGGCATTGTGTCCCGATGCAGAGATGAAGGCGACCGTTAATGCCCTGCCGCAGGGATACTTTCTGGTAAAGGATGCCATACTGCTCGCTGCCCGGAATCCTCAGGGGCCGATGACTGAACGAAATGTTGTCGAGTACAAGAACCCTATCACACTGATCGATCAGGTCTGGAAGATCTTCAATCAAAACGCATCGCAACTCAGAACTGATTTTGTCCTGGTAACGTCAGGAAGAAAATCTGCGGGTATCCATGATCCCCACACACGGATTTACAACAGTGCAGATATCTTCGTCGAAGAAGGTGTTTATATTAAGGCAGCAATCCTCAACGCTGAGACCGGTCCAATTTATCTGGGAAAAAACAGCGTAGTTCAGGAGGGAGCGATCATTCGGGGCGCCTTTGCAGTATGCGAAGGTGGTCATTTGAACATGGGTGCAAAGATGCGAGGTGATATCACTGTTGGTCCCTGGTGTAAAGTCGGTGGAGAGGTGAGCAATTCTGTTCTGTTCGCTCATAGTAACAAGGCTCATGACGGCTACATCGGCAATGCTGTTATTGGAGAATGGTGTAACCTCGGAGCTGGCACATGCGCGTCTAACTTGAAGAACAACTATGCCCCCATCAAGATTTGGAATCATGCGCACAATGAAATGTCATCCACCGGCCTTCAGTTTTGTGGACTGATGATGGGCGATCACAGCAAGGCGGCTATCAATACATCATTCAATACTGCAACCGTTGTTGGCGTATCGGCCAACGTTTTTGGAGGTGGGTTCCCACCTTCTTTTGTTCCTTCATTTAGTTGGGGTGGTGGAGAAGGATTAACAACGTATCGTATTGACAAAGCCATCGAAACAGCACGAATGGTGATGTCCCGGCGGGAAATGAATATTGATAAATTTGACAGGGCGATCCTTGAGGCAGTTTTTAACATGACTGCTTCCGGACGCACATGGGAGGCAAATGCCTAAACGAGAAAGCACATGAGATTTGTAGATATACCTGGTCTTGATGAAGTAAAGTCGTTGTTAACTACCGCGTCGCGTCAAAATCATTTAGCTCATGCGCAGCTGATGGTAGGTGCCGACGGAGCTTTGAACTTACCTGTTGCGCTTGCTCTCGCAACATACATTCATTGCCAGGACAAAGGTGAAGATGCCTGCGGCAAATGTCCGGCCTGTTCAAAAAGTGCTAAATTAATTCATCCGGATACTCACTTTGTTTTCCCGGTTAGCAATGTAAAGGGCGACAAAGACGAGGATCGTTTCAAGGCTGAAATGCTGAAGATGTGGCGATCGTTCCTGGCTGAGCAACCGTTCGGCAACATCAACGATTGGTCGGCGTATTACGGAGGTGAGGACAAGCAGGCACTTATATCGCGGGAGGAAAGCCGGGAGATCATCAAAACCTTATCGCTTAAGCCATTTGAGAGTCAATCGAAAGTGATGATCATCTGGCAGCCCGAGCTGATGCATCCTTCGGCCGCTAACGGGTTGTTGAAGATTTTGGAAGAACCCGCACCTTATACGTATTTCCTGCTGGTTACCAATGCTGCTGACAAGTTGTTGCCCACAATCATATCGAGAACGCAGATTGTAACGATACCTCTACTGGACGACGAGACCGTAGAGCAACAAATTATAAGCACGGGTGTCGAATCTGCAAAAGCCGCACGTGTGAGCAGACTTGCAGAAGGAAGTATCAACCTTGCGCTCAAATTGGTTGATTCAGAGGAGGACGACAACGCAGGACGGTTCACGGACTGGATGCGTGCTTGTTTCAAAAAGAATTACGTTACGTTGGTTTCATTGGCTGAAAACTATCATGCGCTGGATAAAATGAGTCAGCGGAACCTGATGCTTTACAGTATGAATATGATGAGGGAAACACTGTTGCGTGTTTCCGGAGCCGCAGAACTTAATCGCACGCGTGGCGAGGAACTCAAGTTCATTCAGGATTTCAGTCGTGTGATGAATGTCGAGAAAGTTGAACGCTCTTATACGCTTATGAATGACGCAGCTTACCATTTGGAACGAAATGGAAGTGCCAAAATGATCTTTCTCGACCTTTCCCTTCAACTCTCAACTACAATCAATCCATGAACAAGGTAATTCGCATCGGAACGCGTGGAAGCAAGCTTGCCCTATGGCAGGCTGAACATGTCGCACGCCTGATCAAACCGTCTGGCTACACGACGGAGATTGTGCCCATTGATACGCGTGGTGATACGATACTTGATGTGTCGATAGCCAAAATTGGAAGTAAAGGGGTCTTCACGGAAGAAATCGAGGCACAACTGATCAATGGCTCGATCGATATAGCTGTGCACAGCGCGAAGGACCTGTCTTCAGAACTGCCGGATGAACTGGAGCTTATTGCCTTTACCGAACGTGAACATCCCAACGATGTAGTGGTGAGCATGCGTAAAGACTTTACCCTTTCACAAGGCAGCCCAAAAGTGGGCACGTCTGCAACCAGACGCGTTGCTTTCCTGAAGCACTTTTATCCTCAGGTACAAACAACAACGATTCGGGGTAATCTTCAGACGCGGTTTAGCAAACTTCAATCAGGAGAATACGACGCTTTGGTGCTTGCTTATGCGGGAGTCCATCGCATGGGGCTTGATGATCTTATCGTTGAAAGGATTGAGACCAGTTATTTTGTCCCGGCAGTCGGACAAGGTAGTATTGCTATCGAGTGCCATAAAAAGCTGGACTATCAAAAGAAAGAAGTAGTTGAGCGTTGGGTCAATCACGTAGAAACGGAGGACTGCCTGCGGGCTGAGCGGGCTTTTCTAAAAACACTTCAGGGGGGATGCAGCATCCCTGCATTTGGTTATGCTCATTTCGAAGGATCGTTGATTACACTTAAGGCTGGTATCATTTCCCTCGATGGTCAGCGAATCGTCAAGGCGAAGGGAACTGCTGAGCCTGCCGCTGCCAAGCAACTGGGCGAATCGGTGGCCAAAGAAGTGCTCAGCAATGGTGGTGGCGATATACTTTACGAAATCAGGAATCCTGCAAAATCAGCCGCTGTCTAGGATGTGTATAGAAGCATCCTTCATTTAAGTAGAACAAAAAAACATGTCAAAAGTATCTGTTACCACTTTACTCGCGTGCTGTATCATCGCAGCAAGCTGTGCGCAAAAGCGAGCAACTGTCGCAACCATTAAGACCAACTATGGCGACATGATTGCCGTACTATATGATGAAACACCGAAGCACAAAGAGAACTTCATAAAACTTGCCAAGAGCCATTATTATGACAGCACACTATTTCATCGTGTGATCAAAGGCTTTATGATTCAGGGTGGTGATCCCGACTCTAAAAAGGCTGCACCGGGAGCACCACTTGGACACGGTGGTCCTGGCTACACCATCGATGCCGAGATTGTCCCGAAGTATTTCCACGAAAAAGGAACTTTGAGTGCGGCACGATTATCGGATATTCAGAATCCCAAGAAAGCATCTAATGGTAGTCAGTTTTACATCGTGCAGGGCCGTGTGTTAGACATGGAAGAAATGACGCTGGATCAGGTTAAATATGATCGGGCACTCCGAAAGTTCTTTGATAATCCCGCTAACAAGGGAGCGTTCGATTCTTTGGGTGCTGCATACCAATCGGGAAACGAAGAGCAATTCAGAACACTGTTTCTTGCGCTTAAGCCAAGGGTTGTAAAAGAAACCGGAATGGACGTCTCTCAAACTGTGGCTCCCGAAAAACTTAAGGCATACTCAACTGTAGGTGGCGCACCGTCGCTCGATGGCAACTATACCATATTTGGAAAGGTCATCAAAGGTCTGGAGGTGATTGATAAGATAGCAGACGTACAAAGGGACGCTGCTGAGCGACCCACGACAGATGTCCGTATGTCTGTAAGTGTTGAGGAGCTTTCACAGAAAGAGATCAGGAAGCGTTACGGATACGAATTACCTTAATTGTGAAGATTCTTGTTACCGGCTGCAATGGCCTGCTCGGACAAAAGTTAATTGCCCTGCTATCGTCTATTCCCGGGGTCGCCCTGGTTGCCACGGCGCGTAAGCCGCTCGCAGGGTCCTGGTCCGTCCCGTTTGAGTTAATGGACATCACAGACCCCGCGACTGTTATGCGGGTGGTCTCGACGCATGCTCCGGATGTAATCATCCATGGTGCAGCCATGACACAAGTTGATGCCTGCGAACTTCAGAAGGAGGAATGTTATCGCATCAATGTTGGTGGCGTCGAGAACATGATCAAGGCAGCAAGACAATACAATGCGCATCTTGTTCATGTAAGCACGGATTTTGTATTCGATGGAAAGCACGATATGCTGGCGGAAAATGAACAACCAGCACCTGTTAATTATTACGGTGAATGCAAGTGGAAGGCAGAGCAACTTGTAATGGCAAGTGATATCCCCTGGTCAATTGTCCGCACTGTGCTTGTGTATGGAATCATTCCTGGAGTACAACGATCCAATATTGTGACCTGGGTAAAACAGAGTCTTGAAGAAGGAAAACAAATCCGGGTAGTAAGTGATCAATGGAGAACACCAACATTGGCTGAAGACCTTGCCAGCGGATGTTACCTTGTAGCAGCAAAGCGCGCTGGTGGTGTTTATCACATTTCAGGTAAAGACTTTGTATCCATATACGACATTGCTATGCGCACGGCTTCGTTTTTCGGTCTTGATGCTTCGCTTATCACTCCTGTCGAAACAGCAGCTCTACCTCAGCCAGCTCGACGGCCGTTGCGAACCGGGTTTAACATTTCGAAAGCAAAGAAAGACCTGGGATATGATCCTCACTCGTTGAGCGAAGGCATTTCAATCTTAGCTAAGCAAATAGCCGTATAACACTGCGGCCAAACATTCCAGGCCATACATTCTAATTGGACGGCCACATCTCCCTCAGACAAACTCGCAGTGGCTATACCTTTTTGCCTTTTCGCTGGAGCGCTGCGTAGTAGATTGGGATTCCGATCAAGGTAATGATCAATCCTGGCCATGTGAACTTCGGCTTGTAAATAATAAGCAACAGGCAAAAGGTTACCCCCATTAAGATATAGATCAGCGGCAGTACCGGATAGCCGAAAGCCCGGTAAGGTCTCGGATGATCCGGACGTGTTTTTCGAAGTATAAAAATGCCGGCAATGGTTAGCATGTAAAACAATACAACGACGAACGAAACCATGTCGAGCAAGTCGCCATACCTGCCGCTTAGAGACCATAAGCATGCAAGTACACATTGCACCCAAAGTGCACGCTGAGGGACAGCAAAGCGATTGAGTTCTCCAGCCTGGCGAAAAAATAATCCGTCTTTTGCCATTGTATAATAAACTCTGGCGCCGGCCAGTATAAGACCATTATTGCAACCAAACGTTGAGACCATAATCATAAGCGCAATGATGATCGTTCCAATATTGCCAAAGATCACATGCGATGCAGCAACGGCGACCCTATCCTTCTCTGCAAAAGCGATATCGCCCAGCGGAAGCACGGCTGTATACATAATATTGGCAGAGACATAAATAATGGTAACGATGAGTGTGCCGAAGAAAAGTGCCAGTCCGATGTTTCGCTGAGGATTCTTGATCTCACCGGCGATGAATGTTACGTTATTCCATGCGTCACTGCTGAAGATCGATCCGACCATCGCAGCAGCGATAGCTCCTACCGCAGCGATTGTCGTATAGGCCTCCAGTGATCCATCAGCGTTAAGTTTGCCGAGGCTCCAGGCATTAGACCAGTTTGCAGTCCACACATCTCCACGAGCCATAATCAATCCGAACACGATTAATCCGAACAGGCTAACCAGTTTGGTGATAGTGAAGGTTGTCTGAATGGCCTTGCCCCCCTGAATACCTCTGGTGTTCACATAGGTGAGGAATATGATAATGACAATGGAAACAACCTGGGCCGGCGAAACAGAAAAGAACCCAAGATCGATCAATACAAGATCTTCACTTACTCCCGGAACGATATACGCCATGAACTTGGAAAAGGCAACGCCAACAGCGGCAATGGTACCGGTTTGAATGACGGCGAAGAAACTCCATCCGTAAAGGAATGCAATCAACGGATTGAAGGCCTCGCGAAGGTATACGTACTGTCCGCCAGCCTTAGGAAACATTCCACTGAGCTCGCCGTAACTCACTGCGGCGGATATTGTCATAAATCCTGTGATCAACCACACGGCTATCAACCATCCGGAACCGCCGACGTTTCTGAGTATATCGGCACTGACTATAAAAATTCCGGAACCGATCATCGATCCCGCGACGATCATGGTTGCGTCGCGCAGCCCGAGAACCGGTTTAAAGTTGTCTTCGCTCATGTTGTTAGGTCTAAGTAAAGTTTTGAAGATAGCGAAATACGGGCAGGTACACTATACCCGCGCACAGCGTATTACCCGCGTTGAGGAGGTCTACTCGAAAATTTCTTCAACTGGCTGGCCGGTACAACCACTCGGGTACTTGATCCTGAGTAGTGCCGAAATGGTCGGCGCGATATCGGTAATGGGATGATAACGAACTGACGAACCTTTTTTGATACCGAAACCATAGAAGAGCGCCGGAACGTTTGTGTCGTAGCTGTAAGGCGATCCATGAGTAGTGCCCTGTATAGAAACAGCATCGAACCAGCCCGGCTCAAGTGAAATCACAATATCACCCGATCGTTTGAAGTTGTAACCGCGCGCAACGAACCCTTTGATTCCTCCATCTGTATAGCTCGCATCGCGGATCATATCGGCAGTGTAATAGCCGGCGACGCCATCCATAGTCATCAGCAGCTTCCCGATCATTTCCGTTACGATGAGTAACTCAATGGCGCCATTGCGAGGGTCCTGATTAAACAGATCGTGATTCAGGAATATCTGGCCGTTGCTGATATTCTCAATGTAATTCTTCCCGGGAAAGGAAGCATTCAGGTATGAATCCAATCTTGTTTTCAATTGCCCTTCACTAAAATATCCGGCGGGCATTTTATTATCCTTGAGGTATTGAGGAACGTCAGCTACCGCGTGATCCGCAGTTAAAAATACTGTGTACTTATTCGCACCAACTTCCTTATCCAAACGATCAAAAAGATCAGCAAGATTTTTGTCCAGACGGAGATACATGTCTTCTATCTCAACTGAATTCGGACCTGTGCGGTGTCCTACTGCATCCGGGGTAGAATATGAAATGCAAAGGAAGTCAGTGTCGTTGTCCTTCCCGAGTTGTTCGTTCGTCAACGCTGCTTTGGCAAACTCGGTGAGAAAGTCGTCGGCATATGGCGTATTACCTAAGAACTCAAAGCTGCCTTTCACACGCAGGTTAGCGACCTGATAAGGGAAAGTGGACTTTGCCTGGCCTGAAAATTTGCGTTCATATGGCGTATCATCGGGTCCGCTTTCCGTGTATTTCTCAATTGGATAAAGTGTGTTCCAATCCTGCGCCAGATATTTTTCGGGCAATTTTTGCGCGTTGAACTTCGTTACCCAATCCGGCATTGCTGAGACGTAATAGGTACTGGTAATGAATTGCCCTGACTTTCCGTCGTACCAATAGGCAGCATTGGCCATGTGGCCTGCTGGTAAGACTGCCCCGCGATCCTTTATTGAAATGCCGATTACTTTTGAACGCTTCTGAGTGAAAAGTTTTAACTCATCGGTGACCGTGGATGCCAGCAGCCTCGAAGGAGAAACATCTCCTTCCATCGATGGACTTCCTACGGCCTTACGCGTTGAATCCTCAACGCAGTTCACAAACTTCTTCGCTTTTTTGTCATAGAACTCATTGCCTATGATACCATGAATGGCGGGCGTCGATCCCGTGTATACTGATGCATGGCCGGGACCTGTGACAGTAGGCACATAGTTGTAATGTGCGTTTCTTAGCATGAAGCCGTCGTTCATCAATCGCCTGAATCCTCCTTCTCCAAACTTATCATAAAAGCGATACAGATATTCCTGCCGCATCTGATCAACCACAATACCTACTACAAGTTTGGGACGTTCTATCGTTGACTGTGCCCACCCGCTGAGGTTAATTACCAGCAGCACCAAAATGAAAAGACGCTTCATAGCCATAGGAGATGAATGAACAGGAAAGTTAAGGAATACGGCAGCTTTTAAAAGCGATTTGTGCCTGAATGGGCCATTAATTATTTGGGCAATAGATGCGTTCGTACTCCTCCGGATTGTACGATTCTTTTCGCAGAAACTTGCCGTCGCGATCGTAGTAAATGACAACGTATAAGGAGGCCTCCGGTACATGCTTTTCGGTAAAAAACAACGGCCACTCTGGGGACCCTACATTAACGATGTCGGTGAATGTCAGCGGAATAACTGTCCCTTTACGGTTATGCAGCACACCAAATGAATCACCTGAGTTTACGATGGCGAGCTGATCGTCGACGCGATCCCGGATCAACTTGATATCCCGAACCTGATCAATAAGGGTGCCGTTGGTCCGCAGGTTAATTAATGACCATCGGGCATCCTTCCGCACAAAAGCCGCTGTATCATTCCAGTATCTGACCTCTTCGTAATCAACCTTTGAAGCGGGCTTGTTATCCCATTTGAAGAAACTACTCAAACCCTTCTTTTGTACAACGATGTATTGCTTGCCATATGGAGAGAGGTTGGCAGGAAACTGCGGCTGTATCAGTTTACGCGTAACACAATGGAACAAACCAAAACGACCATCTTTCAGTAATGAAACTGATTGATTGGTAATCGAACCGATAGCGTCCATGGTTGGGGGTACAACCACTTTACCATCAGAAGTAACAAGACCAACTTTGCCAGCCTTAAATACTCTGAAGTAACCCATTCCAATAGATTGAATCCTTTCAAATGGGATTTGTGAAAGCAACTTGCCATTATGGGAATAAAGCTTTTTGGGCTTCGTAGCGCCAACATCGATCAACAGATAGGCAGCGCTATCTGGTCCCTGAATCGCTGTGGCTGCTAGCTTGCCTTTTAACTTTTGCTGGTTACCAGTTGGGAATATGATGCACGTACTATCACGACGGGTCCCGACAGCGAACGTTCCTGTCCACCACAACGAGTCAAATGAAGCACTCACATATGCCCTTTGTCCTGGATCGAAGATGCGCCAGCCGCCAGCCGTCTGTACAATCGCACGCATATCCGAAATGTGAATCGACTTGAATGATTCAGAGGATTCCCGCTTCCAGTTAACGGTATGGCTACTCGTATCGTTTTGCTCTACGACAACTCCAAAACGCGCGGGAGACAATTTCCCTGAATTACAATGCGCTATTGTGTCTGATTTATGATCAAGAAGGATCTCTTCGCTTCCAATACGAATCAGTGTGATTCCGGAGGACCATCGCTGAACACGATCTGCGCGAATGAGCGGTTCTGGTCCCTGAGGTGCAGCAATGTACGACGACAATAAGGAAGGCGTGCTGACGAATTTTTCTCCCGAAGATTCCATAACCACTACCTGGTTCACGGAACTTACGGCATCCCATTCCCGAGTCATCATGGAGCGACCCGACAATGTAAAAAGACGCCATTTGTTTCGAGATTGAATGCCGATGAATCGATTGGCTAAAATTTTTGCCTGATCAATACATCCAGCCACTGGAGACCAGCCACTTTTGTGAATGATGTGCTGACATTCCTGATCGCTTACTATCAGTAATCCGAGTCCCAGGTCTTCCATTTCATTGACGGTTCCGGGATAGATCCTTTTGCCATTCAGAGCAACGATAGACGAATCGAGAAGGATAACGTTATCGGTGATATTGCCGCAGAGATAGTCGTCGGGAATGACAGCTGTAGTGGCCGGCAGAATCGGCTGACCACCGGGATCCATGAACCCATACTTTCCCTGCTCCAGGTAAGGGGCAACATAGGAAGGATTGATGCTCATCGCTTCACGAAGGGAATCGGTCAGGACGGACTCGGGCAGGCCAGTAATGTTCTTGCCCTTCCCGAGATAGAAGAGAATGTCTGACGCTCGTTTGCTATAGGGGGTTTGATCCTCAAGATATTTGGTGTATGCGCTACTACTGCCATCAGCTGTTAGTATCTCAAAGATATTTCGATGAGCTTCCTTCTCGAATGATGTACCCGGATGTTCACGCAGGAATCGCTCGTAGCCTGACAATTCCTTGCCGTTCGTGTAGAACTGGTAAAGAAGCCGTTCGTAGTTGGCCGTTGCATCTACGGCTCTTGTGGATTTCGGATAACGGTTCAGGTACTCGTGGAAGGCCTGAAAGGTATTTACTTCTACGGCATCCCTGAAGGCGCGTTCGTTTCGGGCCTCTATGGCTGAAGGATGGAAGATGGATCCCGGATGAGCATCCAGGTACCGTTGATAAGCAGCCGCAGAGCCGTCCGCCCGGGCGACTGCCAGGGCTGAGCTGTCAATATGGTTTCGTTCAGCTATCAGTGTCAGACTATCCAGTGGAAATCGTCGAAAGCGATCGCGCTGTTTTTCAGTTGCCTGACCAAATAGATCGACGGATGACCGAATGTAACGACTGGCTGAATCGAGAGAATAATCGGGATTATCGCTTGCTCCGAAATAGAGGGCCCAGGCGTACGCTAAAGTTACACGAATAGTATCTTTATTAGCTGCACGATCTAGTTGATAAAACGCTTTCTCCCATTTACCTTTCCATATATTTTCAATGGCCTGGCGTTCTACCTGACCGAAAGACTGTAAAGACCACGTCAGCCCTAGTGCGAGTATGATTAACTTTTTGCTCAACTATGGATCGTTCATAGTAAGTTATAAAACTACAAACACAGCCTTAAGTTTTTTGTTTACAGGAGTTAAGGCTGTTGTATGATGTAATAAATTTTGTAAATTTTCACATTCATATAGGCTCAACGCATGGCAAAGCTTAAGAATATCATCAAGCAACTTTCGGAAAAGGACTTCAAAGCTATCTATGACTCACTTATCGAAAGCAATGCCGAAAAATCCGCCTACTTATTGAAGTCTCTTCGGGAGCGACAGCTTTCGGACAATAAGATCATGACGGAGTTGGACGTTAATGCTAATGCATATTATACACTGCGTTCCCGTTTGAACCTCAAGATCGAGGAGTACCTAATGGGGCAATTGGAGAGTCCGCGTACGGATGTACTGCGCAAAGTTGCCAATATCACCGAGGTCCTGTTCACCAAAAAGCGCGCAATATCGGTTGCTACGCTCAAGAAACTTGAGAAGGAACTGCTTGATTATGACCTGGCCAACGAACTAACGGTGATCTACAAGTCGCTTAAAAAGCTTCACATTAATTCACCTGATTACTTTCAATACTCCCAGCTCTATAACCGCCATGTGGCTTATATGCTGGCTGTGGATAAGGCTGAAGATCTGTTAGCCGACTACTTCAGGAAGTATGGAGATTTCATGCTCAATGGAGGCGAGGCGGAGAAGCTGGGTCTTGGGTTGCTCATGAAGGAGATGCAAAACGTCGCGAAGCTCTATGAATCGCACCGCTTGTACGTTTATCAGAGCTGCATGTACATATTCCACCGATTGTTTGTAGAAGTGGATGATAACATGCAACAGGATGGTGAGTCGATAGAGGACATCTTCGAGAAAGTGCAGAAGATGTTTGAGACTTATCACCTCGATTCGATCTACTACCACATGAATCTGGTGTTTGAATTCCTCAAACTTGAATACTATAACCATTACAAGGTGTTTCGCCAGGCGGAAAAGTATTATGAGGAAGTTAATGATGCTTGCGCCAATCTGTTGGTCAATTATTCCACTTACACATTCCCGCCGCAGTTCCTGATTTCAAAAATTGAGCGGCATCTTCGCTCGGGGAATGAGTCTGAACTATACACTGAAAACGAAGCAATATTCCTCGACTATGAAATCGATATGCAGGATCTTCCAAAGCATATCATTTACGTAGTTTACAGAGCACTTTCGAGCTACTATGTTGGCAAGTTTGAAGAGGCAGCAAAACTGATTAATGGTCTGCTCAACGATGTCAGCCTGAAGAAATATCCTTTCGCTCAACTCGAAATCAAATCGCTGCTGGCGCTTCAATACACACTGCTACGCGATTTCGAACTTTTTAATCAGTTGTCGAACAGTATCCAGAGGCAAATTCGCCTTTCCGGCAAAGACAGCTGCGAGAACATTCAGTTGTTCCTGAAGATCCTGAAGATCGCTACAAGTGAAGCTAAAAAGGAAAAGGCCAAGAAAATCCAGGCGGTAATTCCGAGACTTAACTCAATTACAGTTCCCTATTTTGCGCCGACCAAGCTTATCAAGCTTGACGACAAGTTCGTTGAACTGCTCACGGACTTCTGAAATCCGGTCGGCATTTAAAATAATCCTAAATAAAAACAGGCCCATCGGGCCCGTCAATATTTTGATATTCGAATTCAGCGAATTCTCTATAGATCGATTTAGAGATCGAGCTTTAGGATACTGTCGTGAGAAAGAGGCTTGTTGAGATACAATTTCACTGCCTCATACTTTTTTGAGCGATTGAAGTCCTGGGGATTAATCGAGGATGTGAGCATCACGATCTTACATTTTCTCTTGGCGACGTTCGAGAGTTTTTCAAATTCATCCAGAAACTGGAAACCATCCATTAATGGCATGTCGATATCGAGGAAGATCAGATCAGGAAGCACCTGATCGGCCATCTCGAGTTTCTCCATGTTCTTGAGGAATTCAATAGCGCTCTTGGCACCAGTGTGAGTGTAGATGTTCTCGGTAATAGACGACGCCTCGATCATCTTTTGATTGATCAGGTTATCAATCTCATTGTCGTCAATGAGCATGACTGTGCGATACTTTTTTGCCGCCATAGTTACCTTAGTGAATGACGCACTAAAATAAGTCTTTGATATTGATTTGCAAACTTTCTCTAAATGTCAAATTTGATGCCCTGCGCCAGAGGCAACGAGCTTCCAAAATTGATTGTGTTTGTCTGCCTGCGCATATAGTTCTTCCAGGCATCAGACCCGCTTTCCCGTCCACCGCCAGTTTCCTTCTCACCTCCAAAAGCTCCGCCAATCTCTGCTCCCGAGGTTCCAATATTGACATTGGCGATACCACAGTCTGAGCCCCGGTGAGACAGAAACAGTTCCATTTCCTGCATGTTGCTTGTCATTATTGAAGACGATAACCCCTGCTTAACTCCATTCTGTTTGGAGATCGCCTCCCCTATTTCGCCATAGCGAATCAGGTAAAGAATGGGTGCAAAAGTCTCCGTCTGTACGATATCGAATTCATTCTCTACTTCGGCGATGCAAGGCTTCACATAGCATCCGGAGTCAAATCCTTTACCCTTAAGTACCCCGCCATTTACCACGAACTCCCCTCCTGAATCTTTGATCTTTCTAAGAGCGTCGGTATAACCTTTAACTGCCTGTTTATCTATTAAGGGTCCAACGTGATTTGCAGCATCGAGCGGATTTCCTATAACGAGGTTGCTATACGCACGCTTTAATCGATCCTTAACGGCATCAAATACACTGTCGTGAACGATCAGGCGTCGTGTGGTTGTGCAGCGTTGACCAGCCGTGCCTACAGCGCCAAACAGCGCTCCCCGTATTGCCATATCGAGATTTGCATGCTGTGTTATAATGATGGCGTTGTTTCCGCCCAACTCTAATAAAACCTTTCCAAGTCGTTGAGCAACTGTCTGCGCAACAGCCTTACCCATTCGCGTGCTACCTGTGGCCGACACGAGGGCTACATCTTCGTGCGCCGCCAACGTCTGGCCGATACGCACATCGCCGTTAATTAAACAGGACACACCTTCAGGAACTGCGTTGTGAGCAAATACCTGCTCCACGATAAGCTGGCATGCAACACTACAGAGAGGGGTCTTTTCGGATGGCTTCCAGATACAAACATCGCCACATACCCATGCGAGCATTGCGTTCCATGACCATACTGCCACCGGAAAGTTAAAAGCTGTAATGATCCCAACGATTCCGAGCGGGTGCCATTGCTCATACATCCGATGCTCGGGCCTTTCAGAATGCATTGTAATTCCATGAAGCTGACGGGAAAGGCCAACAGCAAAATCACAGATATCAATCATCTCCTGAACTTCTCCAAGGCCCTCCTGATACGACTTGCCCATCTCATAAGATACGAGCATTCCAAGTGCTGACTTTTTCTGACGAAGTGCCTCTCCTATCTGCCTGACAACTTCACCACGTCGGGGTGCTGGCCAGGTCCTCCATTCAGTGAATGCCTCTTTGGCCTTTGCAACAAGCTTGTCGAAAGCTGCAGAATCTCCCGTCTGCACGGTGCCAATAAGTTTACCATCAACCGGGGAGTACGATTCTAATTTCGCGCTGGCTGATCTCAGCCACTTTACGCCTGTAGAGATTCCAGGATTCGCTTTCTTAAGGCCAAGTGCAGTCAATGCATCACGTATTCCAAAGTCCTTCATATCAGTTCATTCAAAGTTGGCGCAAAGCTAATAAAATGCACAGATGTAACAGTAGTGCATCACTCCTGACCACAGGGCAATAAAAACAAATGACGACGGCTGAGGTGCTGACTGATCACCATTCTACACCGTAGGTCCCCTTTTGACCTCCGGGATAATAACCTTCAATCAGTATTCCACCTTTCTTGAAATCAAGTATACGATTGAGGTCTTCGACATTATCAACAGGCACCTTATCGATGAAGGCTATCACGAATCCCTTTTTAATACCTGTTTGTATCCATTTCGTAGATGCTACATCTTTAATCCGAACGCCACCCTCCAGTTGCAATCTTGCCAGTTCTTTGTAGGGAACGTCTTCTATTTGAATTCCGCCCAGATCATGCTTAACTTCTTTCTTCTGTACAGTCTCCAGTCCCTGAAAATTCCTAAGCCGTGCCATCACTTCATGGCGCTGGTGGTCTCTCAAATAGGTTACTTGAATTTCTTTGCCTGGCCGGTGGCGGGCTACACGCTCCTGTAATTCCGAGACGGTTCGTATTGCATAACCTTCAATGGCCACTATTACATCGCCGCTTTGCAGGCCAGCCTTCTCAGCAGCGCTCTCTTTGTTCACGTGATCGACGTATACCCCCTGATTAACATCGAGGTTAAAATTTTCCGCTATTGCCGCCGAAACATTTACGATCTGAATACCCAGTAAGCCGCGCTGTACAACTCCGAATTCTAATAAATCATCCATCACCTTCTTTACAAGACTTACGGGAATCGCGAATGAATATCCCTGAAAACTTCCTGATGAAGTTGCAATAGCTGAGTTGATGCCTATCAATTCACCTTTTAAATTCACCAGGGCACCGCCGCTATTTCCCGGGTTAACCGCAGCATCCGTTTGTATGAAAGCCTCTACTTCGAGGTGATTCTTATCCTCAAGTATTTTAATGTTTCTTGCTTTGGCACTCACAATTCCGGCCGTTACGGTTGAATTCAAGTCAAATGGATTACCGACTGCCAGTACCCATTCACCCGGTGTGATCTTATCAGAATCACCATAACGGATGAAAGGCAAATTAGTGGCCCTGATCTTAAGCAACGCCAGATCAGTTGATGGATCAGTACCAATAAGTTTTGCAAAGAAGCGCTGGTTGTCGCTCATCACAACTTCGATGTTGCTGGCATCTTCGACAACGTGATTATTGGTAACAATGTAACCGTCGTCGGAGATAATCACACCAGAGCCCGATGATCGCGCGGGAGACTCCAGATACAGCTCGAGTGGATTCGAACTAAAGTCACCAGGACCGTAGGATGTGCGGATGTGCACTACCCCGGGCGTTACTTTGTTTGCCGCTTCAAGAAAGTTCAACCCCTGGGGTACGTTATAAGAAGTGTCTCTCGAGTAGCTCGTGAGCACGGATCGTTGCCGATCTTCAATAGACGTATAGTTTTCTCCTGAAAATCCTAATAACCTAATGGTGACAAATGACCCTACAAGGCCGCCGATTCCCGCGGCAACGATTACCAAAAAAATCAGAATTGATCGCTTCATACCCACCTCAATATTTTAAGCCTGGAAACCCCGAGACAGTAATTTACTTCTTCTTTTGAAAATTTCAGCTTTCTCTCTCGCAATCGGGCGGCAATTCCGATTGCGATCTCTCGCTGAAACGGCGCAGTGTCAATCCATTGCAGACGAATCGGAAGACTATCAGAATGAGCGTGCCTTCACTCTCCGACCTATCAGAAGTATTGCCAAGCTTATTCCGGCACAACCTGCCATCACACCGACCATAGGCATCGCAGTGTTATCGTGGAAAACACTCACCATCGCAGACATCAAAGCACCAGCTCCCATTCTCCAGGCACCCAACAAAGCCGCGGCACTCCCAGCGTGATGCTCAAATGGTGCAAGCGTGAGCGAAGTTGCATTGGGACCTATAAGACCGTGCCCGCAAAGAAATAAAAACAGGAGCGCAATGATGCCGTAAAGACTCCATCCTCCGTACAACGTACCGGCTACTAGCAGAAATCCTATCGCACCCTGGAACCAAAGAGCATTTCTAATGATCGTTTCACTTTTCCAAAAGCGAAGGAATACGTGAGTAAACTGAGACGAGCCTACCAGGCCTGCGGCGAGGAAGGCGAACACCCAGCCATATTGCTGCTCGGTCAGGCCATAAATGTTCATAAAAACATCCGGCGATCCTGCTATGTACGCGAAAGGAGCCGCCATCGCCAGTCCACTGGCAAGCGAATACACCAGAAACTGTGGATGTCGGATCACGAGAAAAAAATTTCCAAGCACCGCGCGCGGCATCAGAGACAGTTCTGGATTCGGCCCCTTGCCTGGAGGCAGATAGTAGTAGGCAGCAAATCCAATAAGTGCCGTTATAGCGGCAAGAATAATGAACACCCATTGCCATCCAGTATGGGCCGTTACGTAGCCACCTATTGTTGGCGCTATCATGGGTGACACAGCAATGACCAGGGTGATCAGTGAAAACACCTGGGCCGTCTGGTTGGCTGGAAAAACGTCCCGAACCAATGCCTGCGAGGCAACCATTCCAACGCAACCGCCCAGCGCCTGCAATAACCGTAATGCAATCAATGACTCTACAGAACCGGCTGCTGCACACATTACTGAACTAACCACGTAGATAAACAGGCCAAGGTATAATGGACGTCGTCTTCCGAACCTGTCCAGGAGGGGACCATAAAGCAACTGCCCGACCGAAACGCCAATAAAATAACTGGTGAGACTTAGCTGAACTTTATCGATAGACGTACCGAGCGCCTTCGCGATACCCGGAAACCCGGGAAGATACATGTCGATCGAAAATGGACTGATCGTCGCCAGTGCTCCAAGAATGACAATAAGAATAAAATTGCCCGGCTTCTTCATCAAGTTGTCCGGGCCAAAGTTCGTTACAAAAGTGAGGATAAAAAAAAGGCGCCCCGGTAAACCGGGACGCCTAACCATCTGACTAATCTAAAACCCCTCAACCTTAGTTAACCTTGATGGTTGTCTTTAATGTTTTCTTCTCATCCTTGGGGATGAAAATCTCCAGTATACCGTTGTTGTAGCTTGCCTGTATTTTAGATGCATCTACGTTCTCAGGTAACGAAAACGAGCGGCTAAAATTGCCATACTGCGTTTCTACTACATGGAGGTTAGTTTCTTTCTTTTCCTTCGTAAACTTCCGCTCACCGCTGATGGTGAGAAAATTGTCATTCAAATCTATTTTAAAGTCTTCTTTGCTAAGACCAGGAACCGCCAGATTCACCTCATAACCTTTTTCGTTTTCAAGGATATCAACCTTAGGAACGAAAGAGTAAGACGAACCGCCTGAACGGGCGACAGAGTCAGAAAAGAAACGATCGATCAAATTGCTAAATGATGTCGGTGCGAAATCATTAGCGGTGCTATAACGAACGAGGCTCATAGTATTGTTTTGTTTTATTTCTTGGTTGTTTTCACTTACAGCCTCGTATTAGGGAAAAATGTGCCGATCCGTTTTTCAGCCAATTTTCATGTCAAAAAGTCTATTTTTGGTTTGTTTTACTTTTATTCTGTGACAGACTGGCATTTTACTCAGTCATTTATGCACATTTAAACCAATATCGTACCAAATTTGGAAAGACTCCCGTGCCGGCAGCTCCCTCTTTCTTTTATCTTGTCTTCGGAAATCTTCTGCAACATGTCGCAAACGATATTTTCTCCTGCACCACTATGGTCTGAAACCGGCCTGGCCTCATTAAGAATTTTAGTTGGCCTATTAATGGCCTATCACGGGTTAGAAATTTTTCAACCGGAGGTAATGGCAACTTACCAGGACCGGGAGATTATCCAGCAACTGCCTGCTCCAGTGTTCATGGTCTATTTGGGCAAGACATTGGAATTCGTGACTGGAATCTGCTTCGTACTCGGCATTTTCACGCGTATTGCGGCATTGCTAATGGCCATCGACATGCTATTCATTTGCTTTGTAATTGGAAACGGACGATTTTATTATGAGGATCAACATCCGTTTCTGTTCGCCCTGCTGGCCGTTGTTTTCTTCCTTACAGGACCTGTAAAGTGGAGCCTTGACCAGCTCATCTTCAAGTGAGTTATTTATATCGATGCAAC
Organism: Chryseolinea sp.; assembly: GCA_049840655.1. Lineage (GTDB taxonomy): Bacteria > Bacteroidota > Bacteroidia > Cytophagales > Cyclobacteriaceae > Chryseolinea. The sequence goes on along the minus strand of JASGJX010000021.1, from coordinate 41,110 downwards.
AACTGCCCATCGCAGAAGCCGAGCGCAACGGCGTAGTGGATGCCTTACGAGGCTTCGCATTACTTGGTGTTCTGCTCGCCAACCTGATCTCATTCGTCACATTCACGATGCCGCAGGCGGTTATTGACCGAGCGACCAGCGGACCAGCAAACCATATCTACGAGCTGTTGATGCGGATATTGATTGATAATAAATTTGTAACGCTTTTTTCGCTGCTTTTCGGTTATGGCTTTGGCGTACTTATGGATCGTGTAGCCGCAAAAGGTCTCGATGCTGCCCCATTCTACATCCGGCGAATGTCCATTCTCTTAGCGTTGGGTTTCATCCATATCTTCTTTTGGTGGGGAGAAATTTTGCACATCTACGCGATCTGTGGTTTACTGATGTTATTCTTCAGAAAGGTCAGCAACAAAGGTTTGTTAATCTGGGCATTTACACTGCTGCTGATACCTTACCTGATTGTAAGATATGTTATGGTTCAGATTAAGGCATTTGATCCTGAAATGGCTGAGGTCGTGTACCAACATTATTTAGATCTGGCGTTAAAGACTGACCTTGCAAGCGTGCTTGACGCCAATTGGAACATACACCAGTACATCTATGTTCAGTGCATCTATGAATGGATAGAGTTGACACAAGCTCTTTCCAAATTTCTAATCGGCTATTACATACTTAGAGTGGGCACACTGAATAACATTCACTTGAATGCTTCTATCATCAGACGCACGCTGTATTGGTGTGGCTCAATTGCGTTTATCTATATGGCGGAGACAACATGGTATTTTGCAACAAGTCCAAAAATTGAGTCTACGATTCTAAAGATTTCACTTCAGGCTTTCAATCGTATCGGAGTGTTGTCGTTATCTTTTACATACGCATGCCTGATCGCCCTTTGGTATCATTGGAGACCAGGGGGATATATCCTGAATGCCTTTCGATATGTCGGAATGATGTCACTAACGAATTATCTATGTCATACCATTATTTACGTAGCAGTGCTGCATGGGATAGGCCTCGCGTTGATGGGTAAGTTAACAGCAATTCAAACTCTGTATATCGGACTGATAGTTTATGCTGTACAGATTGCAGTCAGCATAGGATGGCTCAAACGCTACCGCTATGGGCCGGTTGAATGGATTTGGCGACAACTTAGCTACTGGCGAAGATTCCCTATTCGAAAAACCGGTATCGCATAGCCCGGGCGTAGCTGGTAAGTTTTTAGAATGTACTCTCGGCCGGTATCGTTAGCGTAAATACTTTTTTCTTCATGCTCTAAAATTTCGTTCTTTATTAAGTTATTGTTCGCAGAAATTTCCAGGAATGACTAAGAAGATCAGGATCAAAGACATTGCCAGGCTCGCGCAAGTTTCCGTGGGAACTGTCGATCGGGTGATCCACAACCGTGGCGAAGTAGCCGAAGACTCATATAAACGCGTGATGGACATTCTCCGGGAGACGGGATACAAGCCCAATCTCATTGCCAGAACGCTTGGGTCGCATAAGAGTTATCGCATTACCGCTCTCATCCCTAATCCCGAACAGGATGAATATTGGCATCAGACTTTTGATGGTGTGCTTAAAGCCCGGGACGAATGGGCGCAGTATGGCGTCGTTGTTGAAACATGCCACTTCGATCTCTACGACAAGAAGTCTTTTGAACAAGAGGCCAGCACACTATTGAATAGCAGTCCTGATGGTATCCTGACCGCGCCGATCTTTCACCAGGAAGCTGTAGCGTTTTTCAAAGCTTGTAAGGCTCAGAACATTCCGTTTGTCGTGATTAACAACAACGTCACCGAAGAACCATCTCTTGGCTTTATTGGTCAGGATTTATATCAGAGTGGTCGTTTAGGTGCAGAGCTGTCTCATCTGAATGACGACGGGGGCGGAGTATATGCCATCCTTCACGTCTATGATGACATTCATCATTCATTGCATCTGCGGGAAAAGGAAAAAGGTTTCCGGGACTATTTCAGTGAACAGCGTGGTGCTGTCTACAAAACGCTGAGCCTTGATTTGAACCATTCACACGAGCCTACTCTGGAGAAGGAGCTTAATGAATTGCTTTCAAATGATCAGCTCAAAGGTGTTGTTGTAACAACGTCACGCGGTGCTCACATCGTATCACGACTCATTGAACGAAGAGGCAAGAATAAACTGCGCTTCGTCGCTTACGACCTCCTTGAAAAGAACATCCACTATCTTAACCTGGGTATTATTGATTTTTTGATCAATCAAAATTCGAAGCGACAGGCTTTTGTTGGTATAGGCAACATAGTAAACCACTTGTTATTCCAGAAGGAAATACCTCAGGAGCGGTTGTTTCCGCTTGAGGTGATTACCCGCCAAAACTTGTCGTCATATCTCCAATCTGATCATCACTGATGATTACTTGCCCTGCGCTCTAACTGTCTGAACTTCCTCTGCCGAGATAGCCGTTCCGCCGTGATTTAATCTCGTACGTATGTAAGTTAAGATCTCAGCTACCTGCTCGTCGCTAAGGAAGTTATGCGCCGGCATTACTCCTTCATAGGGTTTCTTTCGAACTGTTATAGGTCCCGATAAGCCATTCAGCACTACATTAATTAGTCGCGTACGATCGCCGTGGACCCACTCCGAGCCGAACAGCGGCGGGAAGCGATTACCATCGCCCTGGCCTTGCGGCAAATGACATGATGCACAATAGCGGACGTATGCAACCTGACCCGGCGCTTCTTTGCCTTTTAACAGATTATCTTTTACCTCATCTGGAGTTTTCACGTTTGTCCGGTTCAAGTGTTCAGCCATCGCTGCGAGCTGCTGATCTCCAAATGTATTCCTGTCGCCTTTAAACATCACCCTCCAGATCTTTCCGCGTACACTTTCTGTGATATAGAGTGACCCATCTGGCCCCTCAGAAAGCCCCATGGGTCTGGCCTTTGCGTCTGATGTATTGACGATGGTGTCCTGCTGAGCAAATCCGTCCGCGAATACTTCCCAGGGCCCTGATGGTCTGCCATCTTTAAATGGAACAAATGCCACGATGTAGCCCGCCTGAGGATAAGGTGCGCGTATAGTGGAGCCGTGAAATGCTATGAAAGCACCATGCTTATATCGCTTGGGGAACTGATTGCCTTTGTAGAAAAGGAGATCGTTTGGAGCGAAGTGGCCGGGGAATCCAATTAGCGGCAAGCCCACCGTATCCGCTCCATCACTCTTACTTCCATCGCCACCATACTCCGGATTCAGCACTTTCTTGTTACTCATCTGATCATAGTAATAGTAAGGCCAGCCGCCGTTGAATTTTTCAGTCACGCGGAAGAACTCTTCCGATGGCAGCATGGCACTTTTCCAGGGTGTGTAAAGATCCGGCCAGGTACGATAGAAGTCATCGCGACCATGCTGAATAGCAAACAGGTTTCCATCATCGGAGTTCCACGACATAGCGACCAGGCTGCGTATACCCGTAGCGTATCGCTTTCCGTCTTTCTGCATCTGCCCCACTTTGTTTGCATCGAATTGCCACACGCCCCCGTGAATCGCAAGTTCCGGGCACGGAAATTTCCCCGGAGATCCTGGCGTTCTGTTTTCAACCTGACAGACATCGCCTGGCGCTCCAAAGGGAACGTAAATATGACCATTGTCGTCGAACGTGATCGGCTTGGCAATGTGTTCAGTACCATAGGGGCGGCTGCGATAATCATCGATCACCACTGCCTCTGTTGTAGTATCCGGTAGCAGTTGATCTTTTATGAGCTTATTTCGATATACCGTACCTGTTGTCGTGAAGTAGATATAGCCGTTATAAATACGCATAGCAGTACCATAATTTCCGGGGTCTTTGTAGGTACCAAAATATTTGACGACGTCAACTCTGCCGTCGCCGGTAGTATCCCTGAGTGCCACGTTGCCACCCTGAGGAGTAACCGCTCTGAGTTTAACATATATGTCACCATTAGTATTGACGGCAAGATGTCGTGCGCGACCAATACTATCGATGACAACCTTTACTTCAAAACCATCTGGTACGGCAAGTCCACCATTGCCTGAGTCTCCGGCTGGAAGCATAGTCGTCTTTTCCTTTGGCGTGCAGCTGTACAACGAGAAGGCAATTACAATACAGGCAAGTAGTCCAGGCCCTTTAAGGTCTGTCGTGGAAAGTCTCTTCATTTTCTGGTTGAATGTTTTTTTGAGTTCGACATGCATCATGTTCGACATCACGCATTACAATCTTGATTGCTATAAATTGATTCTTATTCTTTTGTATCCCTTCGCTTACCCACGGGAACGAACGGTCAGGCTTTACTAGCTTTAGTTAATTCTTCGCGAAGCCGGCGCCCGACGATTTCTTCCTCACCAGCTTTCAGCATGAACACGGTTAATCGAACACTCTCCTTCTCCTCCCATGATACTACTTCAATTGAAGGCGACCCCTCTCTCATTCGTTTACCAAGCTCGTCGCCAGTCAGCGTTGTGACTGTCGGATCCCACGTAATTTTCAGCGACGGCGTATGATTGGCCACAGGTGGAATGTCAATCATAGTTTTCACGCCTTTAACCTTTTTGACGTTCGTATCGATCGCTGATATTTTTCGCTCCCACTCCTTCCATTCCCTTTCGTGATCCATTTTGACATAGCGCTCAATGGCAGCATACATCCCAATGATTTCCTCTTTGTTCACTTTATGGCCTCGTGCTATGCCGGCACGTGGCGGCGCATTGAGGCGAGCTCCTGCTATCAGATCTTTTTTACCCATGAGAATGCCGGCGCTTTGTGGGCCCTGCAATGCCTTACCTCCTGAGATACAAACAAGATCGAATCCCATTTCGTTGAACTTCCACAGATTCTCAACTGGCGGTACATCGGCCGCGATGTCAATCATTGTTGGAATGCCAAATTCCTTTGCCAGGCTCAGCCACTCTTCGTGTTTGATTTGTCCAACTGGCGCTTCGCGATTAAGAAACCATAGACAGGCAGTCTTTTCGTTAACTGCTTTGCGCAGTTCTTCTCGTGTTTCTATCATGACAATCTTCACGCCTGTATTTGTTAAGGCATTGTGATAGCCGTTTGCGTGAGATTTTTGAACGATCACTTCAGACTTCATTCCACTGCCCTCTAAGAATGGGAGCTTCGCAGCCTTCTTATCGTCAGTTCCGGTCAATATTCCAGCCATGCCTAATACGAGCGCAGACCAGCACCCGGCCGTTACCATCGCCGCTTCAGCTTTACAAATCCTGGCGAGTTGTGCACCAACTTTATCCTGCACATCATCGAGCATCGCGAAACGTTGACCTGACACGCGGATCGCTTCGATGACTTCAGGAGGCATAAGCGATGCTGTCATAGCAGTATAAGTTCCAGCTGCGTTGATAAACGTCCGGATACCCAACTCTTTAAAATAGTCCCGCTCCGGAAGCAACGCTGCTTCTGATTTTTTTAAGGCTGCGCCCAGCGACACCGTTGATCCACCAACCAACGGCAGCATTGTTACACCCTTTAGTAGATTTCGTCTTTTCATATAGTTGAATTGGTTGGTCGTCAGTCTAAAATAAGTTACTTATTTGAAAGCAATTCGCCCGAAGTATTGTGGTAAATGAAAATTAGGAACTGGATTCGAAACCGGCGACCATGTGTAATAATGCGGATTGCTTGTCTTGCTTCCGGTCTTGTAAAAATTCGCTGGCCAGACAACACCTTTCTCTGGCAATGTTACATTAGCAAATCGACGGAGCATTCGTAACGGAATCCGGTATTCAATTGTCCATATAACTGCGTCGGCTATTTCCGGGTCCACCTTTTTGGGCAATGAGTGAGCTATTTCTATTTGACTGATCGCATCTTCGGGCAGGCGCAGAACGTCCGTCCAGGGTTTCGTGATAAAGAATATCAACGGAGTCCCTCCAGCGTTTATCTCGAGATTAAAATAGTGATCGGGATGATTTGTATCGGGAGAGAAAAAGAATTCAACACATGAGTCGCCAGATACATTTCCATTGTATTCCGTCACTGTGCTCTTTACAAATTTGTCCTGTACGCGAAAGATCACATATATGCTGGCAGAGTCATAGCATGCTTTTGCTTCTGTCACCGGTTTGAAACGAGGTTCATCTCCCATTCGGTTTTCAATCTTTACAGGCTGAATATTTTTCCATGGAAGCTTGTTCCAATTGCCGTCGATCACCGGTTGTTTATCTACTTTGGTTACAGAGTAAACGGACTGCGCGTTGGTTATGGTCGACGCACACAAGCACATCGTGAAAAGCAAAAAATAGATAGGACGCATGTGGATGTAAGTACTGTCGAATATGCGATGATATCGAAAGATTAGGGAGCATCACTTCATAAATCGTCTCAGATTTTTTCCATACGGCGATTGTGCACATTGAGTGGCAACGTAAAACTGAGGACTAAGATCACACACGGACACACCCGTTTGATACCTCCGGCACGATCTATGGTTCAATTGCGTATCAAAGGTCAACGGACTTAACAATCTGAGACACGATTGCCAGCCACCTGTAGAGACGGTGGTTCCAACATCTACCCCGTCAGTTGTGCCCGTCCCTGAATACCGTGGTCCATGGTATTATTTTCACCGCCTCGTTGACCCTAGCCGGTGAAAATCAGCTATATTTTCAGGTTCTTAGCCATTACCAAGCCATGCCATCGATACTGCCCGGATTCGAGTATGATATTTTCATCAGTTATCGGCACAACGATAACAAGTACGATCAGTGGGTATCCGATTTTGTGCATAACCTTCGTCTGGAACTTGTGGCAACGTTAAAGGATCGTCTATCAATCTATTTTGACGAAAATCCGGAAGATGGAATCAGAGACATTCACAACGTTGATAAGTCGCTGGCAAATAAACTGAACTCCCTGATCTTCATTCCCATCATCTCAAATACATATTGCGATACATCCAGTTTTGCATGGAGGCAGGAATTCGTTCCCTTTAAGTCGCTTGCCGTCAGTGATACGCTTGGCCTGGATGTAACTTTAACTAACGGCAACGTCGCCAGCCGGATGTTACCAGTGCGCATTCACGAGATTGATGTGGACGACACGCGCCTGCTCGAACGTGAGTTGAACGGAGTCCTCAGAACGATCGACTTTATTTACAAGTCCGCGGGTGTGAACCGCCCACTTCGACAAAAGGATGATGGCCTGATGGATAACCAGAGCGGAACCTTGTATCGGAACCAGATCAACAAGGTCGCTAACGCAATCAAGGACCTGATTATATCGCTCAAACGGGGTGCCATGCCAACTCCGACATTTTCAGCTCCAATCAGGCCATTCTCCCCCACGTCCATAAGTGCAAGCGTACCCGAGTCGATTCGTTATAGCGTGTCGAATGCCAGCCGCACAACTGTGTACCTCGCCTGGACATCTTTCGAACTTAAGTCGAAACGGGAAGAAATGGTAATCACTCTTCAGAAAGCTGGATTCGACGTAGTGCCCGCTATCGACTGCCCGTCGGACGAAGACGTGTTTAGGGATAAAGTAAGGGAGTACATGGAGAAGTCGAAATGTTCGTTGCACATACTGGGCAACGAGTATGGCCGCAGATTCGAAACCGACGACTCAATGTCATTCCCTGCGTTTCAGTTTGAGGAAGCCCGAAAGAAGTCCGAAGGCGGTGCAGGATTTCAAACCTTCATTTGGTTTTCGCCGGAGGTTCACGATGCGGGAGCTGCAGGTCAAGGTGGCGATGCCATGAAACCAGCCCAGTCCTCATTCATTAACCACATACGCAACAACATCACGCGCGACATGGTCTTTTCGAACAGCATGGGCGCAATGCAACTGGTGGAGGATATACGGGCCATCATGGTCCAGAAAGATGTACCGGTATTAGTCACTAAGGACACGGACATCTTCTTTATTTTCAACCAGCAGGATGAACAGGATGCAGAACTCATCACCGACCTCATCAGTAGTGTTTATCCGATCGAGACGATGAACATCCTTCCCGACAGTGAGGAAGCTTATCGGGAACTGTCGAAGCAGCAAATTCCTAAAAGCCGACTGGCAGTTGTCTATTTTAAATATGCGGCTGATTGGGCCATTCCCTTTATCAAGCAGATCTGGAAACAAATAGGAGGAGCATCATCTCCGACGCCTATCATGCTAATCGGAGAAGATGATCCCCGGTCAAACATAGCCCGAACGTTCAAAGCTCCTAAAGTTGTATCGTCTATAGTGCCGAAGCAAGAAGTACCTGAAGTAGTGAAACGCGTTTATGTAAAAGTTGTTCAACCTTAAAGCGCGCTGCCGAAGATGTCCTCAGAACAGGTTTTCTGTCCATATACCGGCCTGCGTCCCTTCACTGAGGATGAATCCATCTATTTCAAGGGACGTGATGTTCATATAGACCAGGCAACTCAACAGCTTGAAAGAAACAAGTTCATCATCATTACCGGAGCTTCAGGCGATGGGAAATCATCGTTGGTTTATGCGGGCGTAATTCCAAACGCGAAAGCTGGATTTCTGAAATCGAGTTTTTCAAACTGGATAGTAGCTGACTTCAGACCTGAGCGTTCGCCCATGAAGAACCTCAGTCAGTCACTTGCGAGAGCTCTTGATCTAAACACAAGTACGGTAGAGACTGAATTGAATTACGGCTTCTCGGCGCTGGTCGACATGTATAAAGCATCGCCCTACTACCTGGATCCGACGAGCAGTAATGAGCCCGTTGATCGCGCCAGAAACCGGCAGGCAGCAAATCTTGTCATATTGGCTGATCAGTTCGAAGAATTCTTTACGAATCCCGAGAACTTTCACAATGGTGTTCCGTCGCAGGAAAGTGTTTCGGTTACTAATATCCTGCTTGAAACTGCGCGCATCGCGCTGACAGAACGTTTACCCATTTACGTGATCGTAACGATGCGTTCCGATTATATAGGTCAATGTGCCGCTTTTCGGGGCTTACCAGGCTATATAGGATTTTCTCAATTTTTCTTGCCGCGACTTAACCGCCGGGAGCTACGTGAAGTAATCGAAGAGCCGGCGATGCTCAATGGAAATTCAATATCACGCCGCCTTACTGAGAGATTGATTTACGATATCGAAGACGGCGCTGATCAACTTCCGATCCTGCAACATGCATTGAATCAGATCTGGAAGATGGCGGATAACGGTACCGTTGAAATGGACCTTATCCATTATGCCAAAGTAGGAGGAATTGGAGCTAGCGAACTACCGGATATCACGGCCGCAGAATTCCACAAATGGTTTGAAACACTTCCTCAAAAAGTGAAGGATTGTTACCATACTCCTAACCTGAAAAATGTTCTCAACACACACGCAAATAAACTTTTTCAACTCGCCTGGGATTCCCTGTCGGAGAAAGACCGACAGCAACTGACTGAAGACCAAACACAGCTGATCATTGCATATACGTTCAAGTGTCTTACTAAGATTGACAACACGAGAGCAGTTCGCAATCGAATGACGTTGATGGACATCAGCCGTGTTATTGATATGCCAGGAGCCACAGCGGATCTGATTGGAAGGACTCTTACCATTTTCCGGGATCCTGGCAATACGCTTCTCCGGCCATTTACCGACAACGTCGCACAACTGCGGGCTGAGGATGTGCTCGATATTACCCATGAAAGCCTCATTCGCAACTGGGATAAACTTAACGAATGGGCCGCTGAAGAATTTGCCAGCTATAATATCTCCAGGGACTTCGAAACTCAGCTTAACCGTTGGATCGAACAAAGACGGTCGCCTGACTTTTTGTTGTCGATCGGTGGCCTCACCTATTTTGAAGGCTGGCTTAAGACTCAAAAATTTAATGCACCCTGGATTGCTCGCTATCTGAAAGAAGACGATGCGCAACGTCGTGATCAGGAAGCGAGCAACATTGAAGCCAATGCTCAAAGCTTTCTAAAGGATAGTACCAAAAAGCACCGTCTAACCCGAACGTTGCTTCGGTATAGTAATCGTAAGACCGGAATTATACTTGGGCTCATTGCTCTATTAACACTTACTTCTTTTGTCGCCCGTAATTACTACGAGCGACAAAACAAGCACGTGCTTCACGAAATGAGGACTGACGTGTTCGAGAACATTGGAAAATACAATGTTAACGCTGTCACACGGAGCCAGCTTGCCATTGAGGCGATCCGTCTTGGACAGGCTACGTTGCCTGAGCTGGTGAACTCGCTTGATGACCCCTTGGAGCGCGTTGAATTTTCTGTCGCAATGGGAACGGTGATCGCATATCAGGGGCGTGGCAAACCGGAAAGCATACTGTTGCATAGTCTCAGTATCACCGACAGTTTGTTGGAGGCCACACCAAAGGACAAACTCTCACCGGCGCAGATAGCGCACAGGCTAAAGAACATAAGCGATTTTGCAGAAGGATTGGAAATCGCCTATACGTACGTGCCCAGGGAGAAAGTTTCCGACATACGGTTTCGAAATGCTGTGCGGGGCGGGCAATATGCATTGGAGATATTGCGCTCTCAACCGAAGGGTTTCAAAGACATGCCCGCCTTAAACCTGAATCTGGAGCGCGCCATCAGTTTCAAAGCAATTACTTCTCAGGAAGCGCAGGAAGCAATTGCATTGATTAGTCCCATTTCAGGTAAACCGTCTGCCTGGATTGCCGAGAATTATAATGCCAACAAACTTTCGAGAATTGGATTTTACGGCGGGTTTACACACAATGGTTTGTATCAACAACTCGGATATTTATATGCATCGATAGGAGATGCGAAAACGGCGCTGCAATGCATCGACACGCTGCTTGCATACCACGATCCATACTTTCAGAATAATTATTCTTCAAACGCTGATAATGCATCGCACATCGCCCAGGCCTTCTATGTCAACAACCAGTTGCCAGCCCTGGAGGAGTTTGTTGATGGCTACTGCAAAAAAACAGGAACGACAACTGAGAACTTTTATGCCATGCTTCTGGCGCGATGTAAACTGTACGAGCTAGGCACGGTGGTTACGTCCATGCTTGCTAACTACGACTTCAGGCTGAACCTCTCTCTCGAATACAGTGATAGTACTCAAATTCACTTTTTCTTTGAGAAGTATCGATCGAGCAGCTTAAAAAACTTACAGCCCGACGCCAGGAACTTTCAATTGGCACTGTCTTACAAAGATGAAGCAATACTCAACACGCGGCGACTGGAGGTCTCCTCAAACCATCAACTGATCAAAAAGTATTACCCTTTGTTTGATCAGGCGATGGAGCACTATTCTCTGGTTTCCCCTCAGTACTTAAACGAACAAATTGAAGTCCTCGAAATAAGTCACTTCGATAAGATGAACGTAAGAAGAAAGTTCCTGTTTATCTTTCCTGACGTCCGTACTCCTTTTCACCCGAATGAACCCCGTCTCTATCATTTTTTCTATACATCACAGGCATTTCTGAAGTACATGCTCGATAAGGATGTGTTCGACAAACTATATAGTGAATCTTCGGACCTCGCTTATCTGAATACGTACTTTCGCGATTACGGGTATGTTGAGCCATCGCTGGAGTATACCTTATCAAATGGCATCGACCACGACGTTCTTGCGGCCCTTGAGAAAAAAATATCTGCACGTAATGATGCAAACATCCCAAGTCTGCCAATGCTCTACTTATACCTTGGGCACGGCGCTGCAAAGAATCAAGACAAAGAAGCATCACTGTCTTACTACAACCACATTGCCGCTACAGATGTACAATCAATACTAATTAGTGGGTTTGATCCGGCAACGCCATTTCGTCTGGTGGCTACATGCCTGGCAGACCTGGCTCAATTCGACGATTTCAACCAGGTCAACAAAATTGTAGGTGCATTTAATCTTCCTGAAAATCGGGTTGCTCTTTACTCGTATGCTTCCCAATTGTTGTCAATACGGCGGGATTCAGGTCCGGATAAACTCATGAGCGCAGCTAAAAAAGAGCTTCAAAGCATTAAAGCGCTTTCCAGGGGAAGCATGAACTGTCTTTCGCAGGTGGCTTACGCAGATCTATTACTTGCACAACAACCTGACATCCGCGCTGCTTATGGCATGATCAAAAATATAGAAATCAAGTACGTAGCCTTCTATGCGATTGGAAGAGGCGTTGCCTTTCACGGTGACCTCTATGACGCGTACAACACATTGCCTGATGATGTTTCTGATTCCGAAGGTGTCGTGTTGCTGACTGGCGTGTATCGTGGCTACAGCGATTTTGTGAATACGCCGGACTCAGCATGGGGTGGCTACCATGAAGGTATTGTATCTGGATTAGATCTTCCATTATACTATGGATCCGAGCATAATTGATATCGATTCTATTTGCCCATATACAGGTCTTCGCTCTTTTACAGAGGAAGAAAGTATCTATTTCAAAGGACGGGATGGACAGATCGATCTTGTTGCCACTCAACTTTCGGAACGAAAGTTCCTGATGCTGACGGGTGCGTCAGGTGACGGCAAATCATCACTGATATATGCCGGACTCATTCCGCAAGCAAAGTCTGGTTTTTTTAAAGCTAAATACACAAACTGGTCAATTGTTGATTTCCGCCCGGAACGTTCACCGCTGAGAAACCTATTGCAGGCTGTTTCCCGAACTTTTCAGTTGGATACCAACACTGTTGAAACCGAACTCACCCGCGGTTTTTCTTCGTTGGTCGACATCTATCTCAACTCAAATCTGTATGCTGATAAGACAGAGATCGCGTCCGCAGCAACGGAAGCTGAAAGGAGACACCTGAAGTTTAAAGCTTCGAACCTTCTCATCATTATCGATCAGTTCGAAGAGTTCTTTACAAATCCCGAAAATTTCGACGGAGAGTCTCCAGGTCATGACGCACAGGTCGTTGTTAACCTTATGCTGGAGACCGCACGTATAGCTCTCGAGCGTGAATTGCCCATCTATGTAGTTTTTACGATGCGTTCCGACTACATCGGACAGTGCAACGCGTTTAGAGGGCTTCCTGAATTTATAGGATACTCTCAATTCTTCGTTCCTCGACTCAATCGAAGTGAACTCCGACAGGTGATCGAAGAACCAGCAGCTTTGAATGGCAACAGCATTTCAAGGCGACTCGCTGAACGACTGATCTATGATTTGAATGAGGGAATCGATCAGCTGCCAATACTTCAACACGCGTTGAGACAGATTTGGGTACAAGCAACAGTGGCGGGAGAAGAAATGGATTTGATTCACTATGCCATGGTTGGGGGCTTGCCTGCAGAAGAGCTGCCTGACAATGACAAAGAAAGATTCCATTCCTGGCTCTTACAGCAGCCGAGTAACCAACAGGCACTCTATCAACAGGCCAGACTTGGAAGTGTTATTGAAATACATGCCCGGAAGTTGTACGATCAGGCAGCAGATCGCTATAACGCGCAGGCCACTGTAGCACTTGACGTTAAGGAAATTAAAAGATGCATTGCCATAACCTTCGCCTGTCTCACCAAAATTGACAACGGCAGGGCTGTCCGTCACAGGATGTCGATCAGCGAGATTACTGCAATCATCAACAATCCAATTATAACTTACCAGGTTCTCGCTGATATCCTGGAGATTTTCAGACTACCCGACAATTCATTCGTCCGCCCCTTTACGTTTGAACTTTCGGGCTCACTCGCTGGTGATGTCGTTCTGGATATTACGCACGAAAGCCTGATACGCAATTGGAGCATGCTATTACGGTGGGCCAATCAGGAGTACGCTTTTTATACGACGTTCGAGAATGTATCAAAACATCTGAAGCGTTGGAAAGATAGCGGGATGAGCAGCGGTTATCTGATTCCCATAGGACCGCTCACTTTCTTTGAAAAGTGGTACGATGAGTGTAAACCCAATAGTGCATGGATCCGGAGATATATTGACAAGTCCGGTGATGCTCATGCAGACCAAGAGCGATCCGCCTCGACACTCACCGATCTTCAGCGTTACCTGAAGCTGAGCGGGAGACGGGTTGCTGCAAGCCGGTTGTTGGTTAGATATGGCGCGCGGAAAATTATTGGTTGGCTGTCAGTGGTGATACTGATGGTTGTCGGCAGTTACCTTCTCTACAGTCTGTACAAGAGGCAGCCGTCAGTGGTCATTAAGCAGGTCATCTCAGAGGGTCGTACACTCTTCAGAAGTGCGGAAGTTCCTGCAGAGAGCAAAGCGAATTACTTTTTTACGGAGGAATATCATTCGCCGGGTGCTGGATTCGAGCTACTAAAGTCGGATACTGCGCTCGAAAGTCGAATGTTCATCCTTTGGCAGGCCTACACATATGGCTACGTCAGTCCCACCTTTCACGGATCAAAGATCCGAACTTCTATTGTTAATGAATTGCAAAGATCAATGCAGTCTCCTGAGTTTAAAAGATTGCAGCCTGGCCGGCAACTGCGAATTCTCGCATCCATAACTCAAATATATTCGACGGAAAACTACTACGACCAGGATGAAATTTCAGAAACAATTCTTCACCAGGATGCCAGTGCACTTTATGAATTGATAGCCGATTTCTTCCAAAGCGGCATAGCAACCAATAAAACCACCCTTGTAGATGAGACTGCTACACTGAATGAAAGTGTCCAGCTTTGGCTTACGTTTGGCAATCCAACTCCCGAACAAATTCAACATCTCATTGATCTGATCTCTCCACAACGGCCGGGAAATCACTTCGAGCAAATCTACAAGGCAGGCGTTCGTGAGCAGAGCGGTTATCGTTATTTGAATTTTGCTGGCGGGTATCACATGCTGGCCAGCCTGTACGCATCAATAGGCGATATCAAAAATATTCTATGGTGCTTTGAAAAACAATTAGGTTCAACAGAGTACTTTGAAGATCGTCTTTACAGCAGCCGTTCGAATGTCATTGGATACATGTATCAATATGGCCATCGTGAGCTTGTGGGAGAGGTAGTATCGTGGCTGGTTAGCCATTTCCCACAGTTAACAGCTCACCGAATATATGATGAGTTGGTTTTCAGGTCCGGCTATCTCTCCGAGTTTGACCGTCTGAAATTCGGACTTCAATCTAATGGTTCGGAAGGTGGTATATACCCTCTTAATCTTTGTCGTGCATCACGAAAACAATACAAAGAGATAATAGAAGACTATGAACGCATTGTTGGTCAAATGCCACATTCAGCAGAACGCGAGTTTCTGCTTGCTATGCACTACAAAAGACTCGGTCTTTTATCAGAACGGTATCATAGTGATCGTGGCCTTAAGAATACTGACGATCTTAACAGCTACTACCAAAAAGCATTCAGTCACTTCGCGAATCTCAGCGATGCCGATCAGCAGCTTGTTCTAACCTTTCCCTACTATTATGTATTCGAAATTAGAACTCAGTCGATGTCACGTCGCCAGATGTTTCTGTACCCCGACGTGTTGGGCAACTGGCAGCTTTCTCAACGACACGGAGATTCCTTTTTCCAATTCATGATAGACAAGGGAATACTAAAGTCAACGTACACGTCGCTCACTGACCTGCGTCTGATTCCTTTGTGGGCAAATGTGCTGGGAAACAGATGGCGATCGATCAATGCGCACAACGATGTTCTTGCCAGTGCCATTGAACTTGTGAGCAGTCATCCGCAAGGTTCCCAGGTTGACATAAACAACATCAAGATTATGTTGGCGCGTCAATATTTCATTGACGGCGATACCACAAGAGGCATGGCTACGGTGCGGCAAATAAACTTACCAGCACTTGAGGCATCGAAGCAACGATATTCAATAGTTGAAAGGACCACTTTCCTGAATGAACTGATGCCGGTATCTGCATATGTAGCGGCAGCGGGACATCCGAAGCTGGCTGCTACACTGAACCTCACATTCTCACCAATACCGGCGAGAATTATTGCCTACCTGTTTGGAGTGGAGGTCGCCATCTCGCAGAACCAACCAGAGATAGCTCACATCCTTATGGATTCCGCATCGCGTATGATCGAGCCGATCAAACTTGACGTCGTGCCAAGCTGGTTAAATTATGCGATACATTATAACTATGCCGCCTACGCGTTGGGCAACAGTGAACATATTGCTCTTGCCGAAGAATTATACAGGAACAGCCCGATAATATATCGGGTTCCTATATTCGGGCGCAGAAGCCGTGGACTCATTCAGCGCGGTAAGCTATACGAGGCTCGCGAGTTTATACCCCGATCGTACACCGAGGGCCAGGATATTCTCGCCCACGCCCGCCTGCTGGAGAACTATACACACGGAAGCGAAAATGTCGATCCCGAACTCAGGAAGATTTACCGCGAACAATTCTACGTTCGCTATTGGTATACATCCTTTTATGGAAGCGGCGCAGGTTAAGTTCGGGGTGCCAATTGGTTACCGCTTCTTAGGATTAGTTTGTGGCTCTGCTTCCAGAATCGACATTCTGGTAAACATTGCGATCTCGTAAGTCTTGCCCTGCTCATCCTTCAATGGCTTGTAGCTGGTCTTTACTGCATAGTGTTTTCCTGCCACTTCAGCTGTGCTGTCATAGTGAAACGCTTCTCCTTTGAATGCACGATCATAAGTCTTCTTGTGCTCGTTTCGAGCATCGCCTTTGGGATACCACTCCAGTGTGTTAAATCCTTTCTCAATACCTCCTCCAGTATTCTTGGTGAAATCCTCGAAGGTTCTGTTCCAGGTCATCAGACGGTAGTCGCGATCAATTGTACAAATGATGTCGTCTGATGCGTTTAGCAGATCAAGCGTGTATTTCGTTCTGACTTCCATTTCCTGCATGACACGCTGCATCTCGTCCTGTGTAGATGCAAGCTCCTCCATATTCTGGCGTAACTCTTCTTCCTGTGCTTTCAACTCTTCGCTCTTCTCCTGAGCATCTTTCGCCAGCTGTTCAGCCTTCAATTTAGAGGTGAATATCTCTGTTACGTCATTGCCAAAAACAGATACGGCAAAGATATCGCCATGCTCATTGCGGAGAGGAGAATAATTCGAAGCATAAAACGACTTTATACCATTCATATCGAACTCGCTCGTTACTTCAAATGCCTCTCCATTGAATGCCCGCGCGTAATGAGTCCGTTGCTCCGCCTTTTGTTTTTCATCCGGGAAGATGTTAAGCAAGTTAAATCCGGCCTCAATCTCAATACCCATTTGTTTCAGGCCGACTGTGAACCCATCGTTAAAACTGATGATTGTAAGATCGCGGTCCACTGTAAAGATCGCGTCCTTCGCGGAATTGAGCAGTGACTTTAAGTACGCTTCCTTTGACTGTACTTCATTGAGCACCCGCTGCATCTCATCCTGCGTGGCTGCAAGCTCCTCCATATTCTGACGAAGCTCTTCCTCCTGAGCCTTTAGCTCTTCGGTTTGATTCTGTGCATCCCGGGCAGCCTTCTCTGCTGTTTGCTGCGCCCGAACAATCTCCGTCATATCTTTTGAAAACACTGCAACCTCGAAAACTTCGCCGCCCGCATTCTTCAAAGGTGCATAAACAGAAAGATGATGAATCGTCTTTCCCTCCATTACGGACTGCGTCATGAAATCGAAAGACTCGCCGGCAAGAGCTCTCCTATATCGGCTGACCTGCTGATCTCGCTCCGTTCCCTGAAACCAGTCCAGCGTATTTGAACCTTTTTCAAGACGCATTCCGAACTGCTCAAGTGTAAAGGCGAAGGCAGAATTCCAGCTTACGAGCTTGTACTGCTTGTCAACAGAGTAAATCGAATCTGTAGAAAGATTCAGAAGTTGGGTAACGTACGCTTCTTTGCCTTCAACTTCCCTCAGAACGCGCTGCATCTCTTCCTGAGTGGCCGACAGCTCTTCCATGTTCTGTCGCATCTCCTCCTCCTGTGACCGAACCTGCTCAGCCTGAACTTGCGTTTCGTGAAGCAACTTGCGGGTTTGCTCGTTCACTTTCACGTTCGAAATGGTTGACGCAATGCTCTCAGCAAGCTTCTCAAGAAACTCACGATGATACTGCTCAAACTTTGCAAACGAGGCAAGCTCAATGGCGCCATATACAGCATTGTTCAGCAAAAGTGGAACGATCAACAAATTCTTCGGAAGGGCCTCGCCCAGCCCGGAGGTTATCTTGAGATAGTCGGAAGGCAGATTGGTCATATATATCGTATCCTTTTCAAGGATACATTGTCCTACCAATCCCTCACCAATAGCGATTCGTTTTTCCAAATGCTTCTTCCTGTCGTATGCGTAGCAACCAACAAGATCAAGATAGCTGTCGTTGCCCTCCTGATTTAATATGTACAAAGAGCCCTGGTTTGATCCTGTATATTTGACAATGTTCGCTATGATTAGCTGCGACAGACCTCTGAGATCGTCATTGTTTGACCGAAGAATATCAACAAATTTTGCAAGCCCTTCCGTCGACCAATTCCGCTGACGTTCTTCTGCGGAGATGCGACGCATTTGGTCACGCATACTTGCCAGGGAAGCTGCCAGCGTATTTTCAGTGTCCTCCCCGTCGAACTTGATGTCTATATCAAGGTTTCCCGACTCAATCTCCTTTATAAACCCACGAGCTGAATCGATCTGCTCGACCAATTTTTCAGCACTATTCTTAAGTTTAGACAGCTCATGCGTTTTGATAACGCGATAAGGAATTCTCTTCTTCATCATCCTGGTCTTAGTTAAGACAGACCTCAGTGCTCACCTCGAACACTCCACGTCCGCCACCACGAAATAGCATTGTACAACACTTTCATTTTTGACGAACAGCTGAGCACGCTGTACAAATGCAAGAATGTGAACCGAAAGAAACGATCTCCGCTCGTCTGCAATCGCTACCAGCTGATCGACAAAAACAGCCTCAATCGTAATACTCTAGTATTCAGATAGGTTATGCGAGGCTCAGGCGGAAACTGTAGAAGTCTATACTCATTTGAGTCAGGCAATGTCTCGTAAGAATTGTGAAAGCCTGCAACAAAAATGAGAGCCGACTCTGATCTGGTTTGGAAGCAAAACCGCCTGTAAAAAACAGATCGTAAAATGGTTTAGGACAGAATCGGCTCCAGGTCAAAACCGCTATACTCAACCCAATAGCTGGATCAAATGTGACGTCAATCATTCGTTTCAAAAAATCCATCAGTCGTCAAAAAATGACATTATATTGTATCGCTATGTTCACGCATTATTAGCGTTGTTAGTATTTACATCCAATGGATTGGAAAAAATATTTAGACTATAAGGATATCAGATTCTGGCTGATACTTCTCGCCCTTGTTCGACTATATGCAATTACATTGCCGCCGCTTGAGCATCAACATCCGTGGCGCCAGACTGACGGTTTGATGATTGCCCGAAACTTTGTCGAGGTAGACGCTAACATACTGTACCCACGCGTAGACATAGCCGGCGACAAGACAGGGATCACAGGGTCAGAGTTTCCTTTCCTGAACTATCTTATCTATGTGATCTCAGAAGTATTCGGCTATCAGCATTGGTACGGCAGACTCATTGTCCTCATCGTTTCCACATTAGGTTCATTCTGTTTCTATAAGGCCATCCGCATCCATTTTAACGAAACTATCGCTTTCAATTCGACATTGCTACTAACCTGCTCTTTCTGGTTCTCCTATAGCAGAAAGATATTCCCTGATTGTTTTTCTGCCGGCCTTTGCCTGATGGCACTGTACTTCGTGCTGTCTTATCTTGAAGATGGAAAACCACACAGGCTAGTGTTATATCTTGTCCTTGGCAGCCTAGGATGCCTCACGAAGATTTCGTCAGCACTTCTGTTGTCTGTACTCATCGTACCAATTGGCTTCATGGCCTATCGCAACAGCCGGAAGGTTTGGGTGATCGCAGCTTCAGTAGTCGTACTGGCATGTACGGCTTCATGGTATTTTATTTGGGTTCCGTACCTGAATGAAACTTATGGCTATGGTGATCATTTTACCAGTGGATGCCCCTTGTTCAGCATGGGCTGGGAGGAGATTAAATCCAACTACAAGGGCGTGCTCCGGAGTATGTACGTCATACCCATGAAATATGTTGGTCTTGTAATATTTCTAGGATCCCTCATTTATGTTTTGTGGAAACGGAAATGGACTGTCTTTGCACTTTTCATCGTTCCCTACGTTTGCTTTTTGGTGATCATACTCAAAACTGGCAAGAGCGTTATGATTGACCAGTACTATGTGCTTTGCGTAATACCGTGTATTGCTTTCTTAGCTGGTTACGGAATTAGTCAAATCAGTAACAAATGGGTCATGTATGCGCTGCTGTTAGCCGTCATTGGAGAAAATCTTGGTGATCAGATTTATGACTTCCGGATTCACAAAATGAATGCACCTTACGCCAACCTTGAAAGTATAGTTGATACGATCTCGAAACGCGACGACCTCTTTGTAATAAACTCTTCGCCTCATTGTCCAACGGTGATGTATTTTGCTCATCGCCGGGGATGGACGGTTATGCCTGATCAGCTTCGAGATCCTGCATTCATGGATGGTGTGAAGTCCAGGGGATGTAAGTTTGTTCTGGTATGCAAGGAGATGTTTCGCCAGAACTTCGATGTAGTTCTGGATTTGCCTATGCTCTACGAGTCGGACGCTTTTAGAATCTATGCTTTAACAGAAGGACCAACTTCGGCACTAAAAAAGAAATATCCGGCCAAGGCGATGGCCGGATATTAAAATCCTCAATCAAATTTTATCCGTAAAACTAAAACTCGACGAGGTTCGTCAAACGCCTCAATTCACCACACCTGTGAGAATTAGTGTTACGTTTTTCGATAAAATGTGCTGTGGACTAGACATGGTACCTCCTTTCTTTAAGTGAAACATCTGCGCCACGCTGCTGTTCAAATTAGCATTATGAATCCGACGTGCCACCTGTAACGACCGTTACGGCTATATCAACGCAGAAAGTCTCAAAATCGTTTACTGGTAGTGCATTTTCCTCACACGTAAACCCAAATGGGACTTTAGGATTTAAGTCGGACTTCGACAAAAACTCTGCTAGCTGGTAGCCTTAGCAGATAGAGGAGAAGAATATTTCCATTCGGAAGCAAAGTGAGATCGTCTCCTCGGGGAGGCAAACAGATTGGCGACAAAAGAATGAATGCGTCTGAGTTACACAATCAAAGAATGATGACTGGCAGGTCAGACAGTAACCTTAAGAACGACCAATACAAGTTTGTAAAAATGGATACAAAACTTACATACTGGGTAGCGTTCCAAAAAGATACAATTCCAATATGTTTCGACGTTGCTGCTCCTAGCGGCAGCTACTGTTAATCAAGATCCATCATGACATAGAGATCTGCTCAATCCAATTATGAGGCAGTATGTTCAAGGATGCATTTGCGAGAGTGGCAACGCGACGTAAACTTTAGAATTTAAAGTTTGTCATCTGCATTTGCTTGTTCAAACATCCGCAGAAGAAATCGTATCATTCCGACGGACCACAGATTTCTATTTAGTTAAGTCAATCGCCGATATGCCCTTCGGCAATCATACAGGTTCAAGCATAAATCTTACATTTCTTATAACTGTTAAGAGTACACGAACCATCTTTAATGATCACATTTTCCGTTAGGGAATACCCCTAACTCCTTGAAGATTGTCTATGCAAACGTTATCTTTGTAGTCAAAGCATCCGCCTCCCTCCTCTCCAGAATCTCCTTCAATTCTGACGGCGAGCTTCGAAACGACAAAGCTGCGTTAACGCTTTTTATAGATGTATTCTTTATTCAGAGGTCTGCGACTGCGCGCATTTTTATTAGTGACCTTTTTTCTCGGAATCTCATGGTCTGCTTTAAGTGCTACACTCTATACCAGGGCAGCTGGTGGCTGGTCGTTCTCTAACAACGGCCCTTCCTGCGGGTGCACGCCGGGAAAGGATGACGTACTCTTTATTAACCACAATGCTACCATCACGGGTGACTTTGTAGTGGACAAAGGTGTATGGACAGTCGCGGCCGGAGTGACCATGACGGTAACTGGAAATCTTACATTCAACAACAATTCCATTGTAACCATCGACGGAAACCTATTTATAAGTGGAGATTTCAAAAACAAGAATAATAGTGATGATGTTGATTTCAACGGCAACGTGACAATCAAGGGTACTTTCACAAATGAGAACAATGGCGTTATCGACTTTGGCCCTAACGCAACTATTACCGCCGAAAAAGGATGTACAAATAGTGGTACTGTCACACAAAACGGCACAAATTACTTCGATTGTACTTCGGGTCCACTCCCCGTTAAGGTCATGTTCTTTCATGCTGAACAAATCGGAACAGAAATACAGCTAACCTGGGCAACAGCTTCAGAGAAGAACTTTCAATACTTCGCCATCGAGCGTGCCGATGCAGAATTGAATTGGGAACAAGTTGGAACTGTAGAGGGATCTGGTACCAGTCAGACTCGAATTGATTATGCCTACACCGACAAATATCCAGGCTTGGTAGGAATTCTCTACTACAGACTCAAAGCCGTTGACTTCGACGGCTACACAGAGTATTTTCAAGTTGTTAGCGTGAACTACCGCGCAACTAAAGCCTGGTACATCTCGCCTAATCCGGTACAGGATGGTGAGGTTGTGCTCATGAGAAACTTTGCAGAAGATGAAGAGGTCATGGCTACCCTATACAGCATGAGCGGGTCTGAGATTCTCACAGAGCAAATCTCCGTGACCACTGATCGATATGTGATCACGTCGAGTCTTAACCCAGGACTTTACATCCTGAAACTTAAAGACAGCAACGGCACCAAGAATCTTCGCTTTGCCGTTGAATAACTAATCAAAGATTGCGTTTCTTCATTTCGTCTACGGCGTAATTGGCTGCACGTGCAGTGAGTGCCATGAACGTAAGCGAAGGGTTTTGTGTGCTGGTTGAAACCATCGCTGCCCCATCCGTAACGAACACATTGGGACAGTTATGAAACTGATTCCATTTGTTAAGAAGTGACGTTTTGGGATCCTTGCCCATGCGCACCCCGCCCATCTCGTGAATGTCCAGACCTGGTGCCTGCTTTGTATCGTATGCAAAGATCTCTTTACATCCTGCTTTTTCAAGCATCTCAGAACCTTGCGTTTGAAAATCCTTTAATGATTTAATGTCATTATCGTCGTAGTCAATGTCTGTGACCAATAGTGGAATTCCCCACGCATCTTTCTTTTCAGGACTCAGGTACACACGATTGGTTGCCTTTGGAATTGTTTCGCCCTGCATCATCATAAATACACTCCATGCACCGGGATTTGATAGCTCTTCTTTCAACGGTGCACCCAGTAAATCGGATTGTCGCGTCCATCCGGCACGTGTTGCCGAATAGAACACCATGTAGCCACGGAGAAAATCCATTTCCTGCTTGTGAACATTCCTGAACGACGGCATCATGATGGCAGCAGGCCTGCGACCTTCGTAATAGGTATCCGTGAAGCCATCTATAGAAGCCGTAATGTTGCCCCGATAGTTATGAAACGCTATATACTTACCAAGTAAACCATTGTCATTTCCAAATCCATCAGGGAACCGCGACGACGTCGAATTGAGCAACAGAAGATTTGAGTTAAGACAAGCGCCGTTTACGAATATCACGCGCGCAAAATATTCAGTCTCTTCTTTCGTATGAGCATCGATCACTTTCACACCACTGGCCTTATTCTTCGCTCCATCATAGATGATTGATCGAACAACGGCGTCGGTAAGCATGGATAAATTACCGGTCTTTGCTGCCCATGGAAGTGTTGCAGAGTTTGAACTAAAGTATCCGCCGTAAGGACAACCACGATAACAAAGTTCTCGCGCCTGGCATTTGCCTCTACCCTGCTGAAGATGAATTTCCTGAGGTTGTGTTAGATGTGCACATCTTCCAATGACGGGAAAGCGATCGGAATAGCTCTTCCTGATCTGACCACTGATATGCTTCTCGACACAATTCATTTCAAAAGCAGGAAGCGACTCACAATCGGGCAATGTATCAAGGCCATCGCGGTTGCCCGCTATGCCTACAAACTTCTCAACGTGCGAATACCACGGTGCAAGATCGTTGTAGCTAATGGGCCACGGAACAGCAAACCCATCTCGCCCTGGCGCCTCAAAGTCGAAATGACTCCATCGCTGAGTCTGCCGTGCCCAAATCAACGACTTGCCTCCCTCCTGATATCC
Source organism: Chryseolinea sp. (assembly GCA_049840655.1). Classification (GTDB taxonomy): domain Bacteria; phylum Bacteroidota; class Bacteroidia; order Cytophagales; family Cyclobacteriaceae; genus Chryseolinea. The sequence continues at coordinate 17,062 of JASGJX010000021.1, read as the reverse complement.
ACGTATCCAATCGAACGGCTTTTCCTGTACATAGGGATGTTCATTATCCTTGACGAAAAAGTGTTTAGTAGCATCATCGAATGCATAGCAGCGCTTAGCGATAGGATTAGCTTCACGTTCTTCAAGGGTCAGTGCCCCACGATTTCGGAAGTCCCAGGGATCTAACGTTGCCGTTGGATAATCCTTCAGATGTTTAACAGGCCTTCCGCGTTCAACCACTAAAGTCTTCAGTCCATGCTCACACAACTCCTTCGCGGCCCAACCGCCGGTAATTCCTGAACCGATTACAATTGCATCGTAGGTGTTATTCTCTTTTGCTTTGCCCTGCACGTACATTTGAATTCTGAATTTAGCCCGATCAAGATATACGATTTACTGATAATGTTCAGATGAACTTACACTGAGTGCAGCATAGCAACTTGTCACATAGAATTTCAGAGTGTGCGAGGTTTCCTCTAACTTAATTTCTGATTTGCATGAAACCACTTTGATCACGGCGGAATCAACACAACGAGAAAAAACGCTTGAAAAAAAGGAACACGCCCCAATTGCCCGTGTCCAGTGCTGTTTTTTGGGATATGCATAATCAAGGCAGCAGTTGAAGTGTGTATCAAAATCACGCATTAAGCTGTATCAATTTCATTACACATTAAAAGCTTGAATCACGCACCATCCCTATACAACAAGCTGTTTTTCAAATATTTAACTGTGTGGCACATCCTTTGAAACTGGAAGTGCTCAAACTTTGAGTTATGTCTGGTAATTCCCTGAAAGTCGCACTTCGAAACATGTCAAGAAATCTGCGGTTTACTCTACTGCACCTGACTGGACTTGCACTTGGCCTGGCGTCTGTAATGCTGATAGCCTGGTACGTTCATGACGAGTTGAGCTACGATCAGCTTGCCGATAGAGACCAGGTGTTCCGTATCAATACCTATTGGGGTGTTAGCTCCAGAAGTGAGGCGTATGCAACTACGCCTCCGCCATTGGCTGAAGCAATTAAAGAAGAAATACCGGAGGTGGAAAAGGTCGCCAGGGCATTCACCTGGAATCACTCAACCATGAGGCTACCCGCAGACGAGAACGGCGCCTCCGATGAGGTCGTGTTCCGCGAAACAAAAATTTTCATAGTCGATCCCGAATTTCTTGAAGTACTTAAATATCCAATAATACTCGGCGATGCGGAAGGTGCATTCCGTCGTCCTGAGTCCATTGTGTTAACGCAACAAACTGCAGAGCGATACTTTGGTAAAGACGCTATTCAAAGTGGTAGTCTTATTGGAAAGTCCATTCTGTTTGGTGGAGACCGCACAGCAAGAATTGTTACTGCCGTAGTAGCCCCGCCTCACAACACGCACCTCCACTTTGACATGCTAGTGAACATAAACTTTGGGTACACTGAGTTGGACACGATAAATGTATGGACCTGGAACATTATGCACACCTACGTACGGCTGAAGGAAAATGTTATCGACAGTAAAGAAAGCCTGAATAAGCTCCAGGCAAAATTCACAAACCTGGCCGGACGTCACATTAAATCAACCGAACAATTTGAAGGAAGTGAAAAAGGCGATTTTCGTCTTCAGCCTATAGCTGACATCCACCTGCATTCGCACCTTCAGCGAGAACACGAAGCAAACGGCGATTTTACAACGATTCAGCTACTGATCTCAATCGCTGTTCTGATTGTGCTACTCGCCTGTGCCAACTTTGTCAATCTGTTTACAGCACAGTCCATGAGAAGGTCCAAAGAAATAGGCGTCCGCAAAACCCTTGGCTCTGCACGCAGTACGCTAGCTATTCAGTTCTTTATGGAGTCCGCAATGTATGCTGTCATCGCTGCGTTGCTGGCATTGAGCATCGTGGAGGTTCTTCGCCGACCTTTCAACGCCCTGGTCGGCAAACAACTTGATTTCGCATGGCTCCAACACCTTCCCCTTCTTATAGGGTTCGTACTGTTACTGGTCGTCGTAGTCATTCTGGCGGGAAGTTATCCTTCACTATACTTGTCTTCATTCAATCCGTCCAAAGCATTAAAGGGCAAGACTGTCGAAGGGAAAAGTCTTCTTCGCTCTGGCCTCGTGATCTTTCAGTTCAGCATCTCTATTGGACTTATGATCTGCAGTGTCTTCATCATGCGGCAGCTGAATTATATGCAGAATCGCGCTCCGGGTTACGATCGCGAGAATGTGATTGTTGTAAAAAATGATCGCGAGATCCAGGATCAGTGGCTCACATTTCGTCAACAGTTGGAATCTAACCCCGAGATCGCTGCTGTTAGCTTTAACTCAGGCGTACCTGCTCTGCCGCTCGTGGCCATGCGCGACTTTCGACGCAAGGGTAATCCCACTGGAACGGGAATACATTTCTTCCTGACGGACGACAAATATATTCAGGCGCTCGGCTTGACGTTAATTGCCGGATCCAACTTTTACGATAGTCCTCAAAGTAATAAGGGAAAGATTCTTATCAACGAGACAGCGGCCAAAGATCTGGGTCTCGATCAGCCTGTGGGATCATCTGTGATCTTAAATGCCGGAGAAAACGATGAGGAACAACTGGAAGTAATTGGCGTTGTCAAAGATTTTAATGTCGAATCTCTGCACAACCGTGTTAAGCCGCTGATCTTATACTACTACACCCCTGACGCCATGATGGACTACATAGCGGTAAGACTGCGTCCCGGAAATGTGTCCAAAGCAGTTGGAATCGTTGAGCGCGCATGGAAGACATTCGAGCCCGAGAATCCATTCATATACTCATTTTTGGACGAAGACTTTGAACATCAGTACATCTCCGAACAACGCCTTTCAAAACTGTTCGGCAGCTTTACTGCGTTAACGATAGCCATTGCATTGCTCGGACTTACCGGTCTTGCCTCATTTCTTGCAGAGCAGCGGACAAAAGAAATTAGCATACGCAAAGTCCTTGGAGCCTCTGTTGGCGGATTAATGGTACTGTTCTCAAAGGATTTCACAAGACTTGCCCTTGTGGCTATGGCAGTCGCAATACCTGCTTCATATCTGGTCATGCGAAACTGGCTGGATGAATTTGCCTTTAAAATCGACCTCAGCCTGGAAGTCTTTGTAGCGTGTAGTGCTGCAACGCTTGCTTTGATCTGGATTACTGTGTCGCTATTGTCTTTGCGGATAGCCAGAGTTAATCCGGCGGTCACATTGAAAAATGAATAACGACTAGGCTACCTGTCGTCCGTTCTCACGTCGCCGCATCTCCTCCTGAGTCGCTTCCAACTCTTCCATGTTTTGGCGCATCTCTTCTTCCTGTGAACGGAGTTGCTCCATCTGTTGCTGTGACATCTCCAAAAGTGACTGAGTGCGGGCGTTGATCTGAATGGTGCTCATGGAAGCTGCTATCGACTTTCCAGCATCAGCAAGGAAGCCCAGAGCATATGAATCAAGTGCAGAGAATGAAGCAATCTCAATCAATGCAACGACTGCATCGTTGTGCTTGAATGGGTAAATAGTAAGTGATCGCGGTCTTGCCTCGCCCAGCCCGCTTGTAATATGAATATAGTTTTCAGGCACGGCAGTAATATATGACGGCTGCCCTTCCAGGTAGACTTGTCCTAGCATTCCTTCGCCTATATCAACGCGCTTAGTCACATGTTTCTTTTTATCGAAAGCGTAACAACTCATGAGCGATAAATGCGGGTCATCATCACGGTCTTTGTTCAGTACAAACAGTGAACCCTGCTGAGCGTTTAGATATTTGACGACGAAAGCAACGGTCTTTTCACAAAGCAACTCGAAGTTCGTCTGATTGTCGCGAATGACATCAGCTAACTTATTTAGTCCTTCGCTTACCCACTGTTGCCTCAATGCGTCTGCCTGACGCTGCTTCATGCCATCTCGCATCACCAGGAGAGCGCCTGAAATATTGTGGTTGTTAACCTCCGCATTGGCCTTGCTGAATCCGTCCCATTTAACCTCGAGATCACCCTGCGAAATGGACTTAATAAATGATTCTGATTTTTTGAGGTTGTCGATCATACTGGTGATCACAGCATCCTCGTCCTCGATGTCAAGTTTTTCGTTTGAGTCAAAGATTAAAGTACGGTTCTGTCGATCCAGTTTCTGGAACAAGGTGACGCGACGTTTCTGAGTGCGTTGCAGATTTATGATGGCGTATATGAGGGTCGGAATTCCAATAATGAATAATACTCCCTGAAAGAACATGCTGAGTGTTAATAACCGGCCGTACTCACGCTCTGATTCATCTTGCAATTCCTGGATTACAGGATCGATTTTACCAGAAAGGTTCATATAGGTCTGCCACACCGCAGTGCCATGATCTTCCTTTATAATTGTGAGAGCATCAGTTGCACTTCCGGCGCGATACAAGGCAATCGCCTTATCCATCAGTTCAAAATACTTGTTCATCATCGCTTCCATTTCCCGCAGAACTGATGGTTCGAGACCGATGGTTGGAAGCGTTTGCTGAAGGTACACCATTGTCGGGCCGTTCTGGTGCTTGATCTTGTCATAAGTTCCGATAAATGCTTCGTTACCTACCAGGAGGTACCCACGAAGGCTCATGTCGATATTGTTCAGGTCCGAAATAATCGTTCCTTTCCGTGCTGAGATTTCCGCAAGTTTGTGTTGAGTTGTCGTGTTGCGCGACATCGCGGACTTATAACTATAAGTGATGACTGTGTCTGCAAGGATTAACACTATCACAATAGCAAGCGCCACTTTGGCTCCGTGCCGGGTCAAAAAATTCTTCACCATACCCGAAAAAATATACTAAATATACCCAGGCCGCCCCGGTACTGCCGCGTACAAACCAGTCCTGACCTTAAGCCTCGCTAAACTGCATTCCTGGCCGTTGAAAAAAACCTGGAGTAGCGCAGTAATTTGCATTCTCAATCAAAAATCAACTACCGCTTCACAGGCTGGCTTTGTGACGACGTTTTTTCAGCCCGGCGATGGCCAGGATAATGGCGCAGAGCAGAAGGCTGCATGACGCATAAAAAACCTCATCGATTGTCCACGCCCTGGCGGAGAAAAATGAGATCGTGTTAGCAGATAGCCAGATCATGTACACTGCTGTAGGGGTGTGCTCTGGATGTCGCATAGTGTGTAACATCTGCGGAATCCCGGCAAGGATAACGGCCAGGCTACTCGCCACAATCGCTCCCGTGTTTCCCGACAGGTACCAAACTATCAGACATACTACAACGAGAACACTTGTAAGAGTCTCCGTTTTGGACCATTCAAATTGACCTTTGTATAACAACAGTCCTGCAATGAAAAATGTACCAGCAACATTACTGGTCGCCAACCAAAAGTTTCCATGTTGAAGGATCGAACTAACCATCGCAACACCATCGATCAACCCCCAAAGCAGGAAAGCAGCAAAACTTTGCCGGGTCCGTTCATTCACAATGCCAATTGTTAGGGGGATGTAGGCGCAAAATCCGACTATACCTGCCAACAGTTGAAGAAAATCGGAATTAGCCCTCAAGTATTCCATGAAACGGTGTCTATTGTCATTGAAATATTAGCCAACATTTCGTAACATAATGTCACTTTGATCTTCTATTCTAATGCAAGAATAAAATATCAGGCAAATGATAGTCAAGGATTGACCCTTTTTGTATCCCCAGAATTTCCGTGACTTCTCACGGAATCTGATCCTACGGCCCTCCTGGCCGACCTAATCCTTTTGCAAGGACTAGCAGTGTTTTTATTTCCTAATTTTTGACAGATGCTGCCATAACAGGCAATATCCATCATTTAATTCTGTATTGGCGCCTTCCGTATAGTTAGGTGCGAATGCTATTAACTCTATTGTACCATGATGGTCTCAGACAATGCTTTCTGGAGAACTCTTAGATTTCTTCAGTTCCATAGAATATTCAGAATACTGAAATTTTCATCACTTGCAGGCGCTCGTGCTACAGATAAAGAATCAAAGCAAGGCAGTGCTCCCTCGGAAAACGAATTGGAGACTAAGTTCACACTCGCATGGAATCGGTTGCTGGAAATGGAAGTGGTTCCGGGAGATTATCTGGAATTCTGCGAATCCAGAGGAACAACAATGGCGTGTATGCTTCGCGTTATTGGAAGACTCAAGCTGAACAACGTGCGACTGGTATCCGTAGATACCGGTCAGCGTTACCATCGTGATAATGAATCGATGACGCTCGAGACAAAAGACAACTTCAAAGCGCCAACAAAAGCCGCAAAAGGCGACGTGCTTTCTGACGAAAGCCATTTGATCACAGCCTCGTTTGATGACATTTCAAAACGCGATGCTGCCAAGAACCTTGGATTGAGAAAAGTAAGTGTGATTATGATTGACTGCGACAGCTATGCGTCGGCAAAATCCGCTTTGGATTTCTCTGGCTCCTTGATCTTGGATCATGCAATGATTTTCATCAACAATAGCCGGAGTGAATTGAAGCGCGGACAAGATCGTGCCTATAGCGAATTTCTTAGAGAGAACGATCATCTCAAGTCACTTTCCTTCCGGGCTTATATGCCGAACGGGCAAATTTTCTGCGTCACATCTACCAGGCTTGATTGATCACCTGGGACGCGTATAAACGCTCTTGGTATTTGACCAATTGTTTTTGAAGGTTTTCTTCACGTATTCCTGAACCTTAGTTGGTTTAACAGCTGGCTTGGGTTTCCCTGCTGGCGCCTTGTCATCATTTGCTTTCATGGAGACGTGGTTTTTTAATCAATATACGAATGATCATTGCTATACCACAAGCTTCATTCTATACTAATTTGTCGCGACCATGTGATGTTGCGCAACGTAAGCGATGCGGGGGAACAGTGCATATAGTTGGGAATTATTGAACTGCATGATTGCTCTTCTTCGGATTCACTCCAGGGCTGAATCGTTGTGTCGCGTAGTTGCGACGTCTTATCTTATCGATGATTCTTTCACCCAGCACAATACCAGGCCGCTCAATAAATCTATAGGTAATTGTAGAAATCAAAGTGCCTGCTGTCATTGCAAAAACAAACACTAAAAGAAACGAAAGCCATTTATTTGAAGCAGGCATTGTCGAATTCGATACGAGGCCATATCCCATCTCGATAATGAATGGATGAAGCAAGTAAAGTGAAAAGCTCACTCTACCCACATGCACCATTGAATTAATGGCGAACGTGATTTTTGTTCTCGACAAGCACCAGGCGAACGCAATGAACAGGATAGAATACAGATATTCCCTCTGAATCAGAAACCAGGGGAATTCATAACTGAAATTGCCAAGTCCAAGTGCAAAGAATAGTAACACGACAAGGACGAGCATCCACTCTTTGTATTCGATGCGTACTACTTGATCGCGAATCAAAAAAAACATCAGGATGCCAAGTCCAAAAACCGGGAATTGATTGGGGAACCAGAAGTACAGAGCCCAGTCGCGTTGAATAGCCCATTCAAGATTAGTGTAGTCAGTAATAACCACATAAGCGAGAAGCTGAATGACAACGGAACATAGTACAGAAACGACAATTAAAGTCAATGCATTTCTCCATGACTTTATCAATGCGAAAAGAACCGGAACCGTTATATAGAAAAGCATTTCTACACCTACACTCCAGCTTCCCGGGGGTATATAGTTTATGGCTGGTGGATAAATGCCATTTAGAAATACTGCATTTACGAAAATGGCGACCGGATCAAGGGGTTTCGGTGGCAGCCACATTGAATCGTAGAAATTCGAATAGCCTATATAAAACGCTATTGCTATCCAATAAAGAGGTGCTATTCTGAATAAGCGTCGTATGAAGAAAAAAACGTTCGTGAATTTTTGATCGATTGACTTACGTTTTTCCAGGGAATAAAATAATGTGAAACTGCTGGCAATAAAAAAAAGCTGCACGCCGAGACTACCAGAATTCAATACTCCTGTGATACCCCCGCCATAAAATGGCTGTGCCGCGTGCACCATCACCACCAGGAGAATCGCATAACCGCGAATTGCGTCAACCCACGCAAGTTTATTTACAGAAGACTGTTCCATTTAGATTGTAGTAAATCCGGAAAGTCCTTGCGGGTACTAAAGCCAGCGACGACCTAAGTTGAAGTTCAGCGCTGTCAAGAGATCATCACACGGAATGTAACAAACGACGCCCGTGACCTACAATTGCAAGGGAAAAGTTTGGAGGTCTGAATGGGGCAACGCTTAGCTGCCATCAGCTTTCAACGCATCAATCCTTGACTGCCGATTTCATTGTACTTTCTAAAGGGAGACCTGTAACAAAATTAGGGCTATATGCCAGGTTCTGTACCACTGGTAAAACTAGTAATTCTTAACTCGTTTACCACGTTCACTTTCACGTTGTTAGAAAATTGCACTACATGACTGGGCTCGTGAGTTCATATGCCTGGTAAATGTTTTCCAAAAGAAATGATGAATTATTACACAATCAGTGTGTAATAAAATGCCGATCGCATTCTCTTGGGATCGATAAATACACTCGCGTTGCAAATCATGCTTGATATCCAAGATAGCCCACTACCAACTGACTTTAGTTTGCGATGCATGCGGATAATCAACAGAGTTTTCACTTAATGCAAGCGCAAAACACGCTCTTCATTCTACGATTAAAGCTCTGTTCGTTCCAGTTGACTCGATGCTCTCAATGCTAGTCAATCGGATGTTTCTGAATGCGTCGCCTATCCTGACTCGCTGGAGAGCACATCATCGATCGGTGGCAACTTAGGCCGGAGCAATTCTTTGGCTGGAATTCCGTGATGCTGCCTGGACGCAGATCGAATGCACCTGACTACTTAACCGCTGAAACAAAAAAAAGCAGCTACTTTCGTAACTGCCTGATTTTCACCGCTCCTCCTCTTGGACTTGAACCAAGGACCCTCTGATTAACAGTCAGATGCTCTAACCAGCTGAGCTAAGGAGGACTGTCCCCTAAAAGGGAGTGCAATATTAAGGACTTGGAGGGCAATTCCCCAAAAAAGGAGGATGGATTTTATGCACAAAAAAGAATCTTTTCCAACCCGAAACCTTGTCCGGACGGTGCCGTTGACTTACTTTGCAACACAAAGTACTTTTCAATGAAGGACGTCTCCGAGTACGAAAAAGACCTGGCCTCCATCCGCACCATGATGGACCGCTCTGCAAAATTCATTTCCCTAAGCGGTCTCTCCGGAATCCTGGCAGGACTCTATGCACTCGCCGGCGCCGGCGCCGCATACTTCCTCATCCAATACCCCCGATCGCTCTTCAACTATCGAACGCAAACCATTAGTGAACCAGCCACGCTACTTCAACTAATCGTCATCGCGAGTATTGTTCTCGGGGCATCCGTCACTACGGGTTTGTGGCTAACCCAACGAAAGACTTTGAAGCAAAACACAAAACTGTGGACACCAGCCAGCCGACTGCTGCTTCAAAAAATAGCGATTCCCCTGGTAACTGGTGGTTTGTTTGTTTTGATAATGCTCTACACGGGTCACTTCGGCCTTGCAGCTCCCGCATGCCTGATCTTCTACGGCCTTGCGCTCATTCACGGCAGTTCCAACACAGTTGATGAAATACGCTATCTCGGGTTCTCCGAAATTATACTGGGACTCATCTGCGCTTTGTATCCAGGCTTTGGACTTTTATTCTGGGCGTTAGGCTTCGGCGTCTTACATATAATTTATGGTGCCATATTGTACAATAAATACGATTCGTGAAGAACCCTTTCGAACAGCTGGATAAAGTTCTGGAGCATCGCGTCAGGCTGCAGATCATGTCTGTGCTGGCTGCAAATGATGGATTTGAATTTAACGCGTTGAAAGAATTATTGAATGTAACCGATGGCAATCTAGCCTCTAATATCAAGGCGCTCGAACGTGAAAAGTATCTCGTGGTTAGTAAGTCGTTTGTGGACAGAAAGCCTAACACTAAATACAAAATCACAGACCGCGGGCGAACCGCGTTCAAGAAACATATCGATGCGCTCGAGAATGTGATTAAACAGCAGAAGTAATTTTTTTTGATCTGTAACTTTCAATTTAAAAGTACTTTCCAATGAAAGTAAAGATGATTCTCCCCGCATTAACAGAAGCCGAAAGCCCCTTCTGGCGACCAATTAAATATTCTCTCTTCCCTCCGCTTGGCCTGGCGACGCTCGCCTCCTACTTCAGTCCGGAAGACGATATCAAACTAGTCGATCAGCACGTCGAAACAGTTGACATTAACGACGATCCCGACCTGGTGGTGATCCAGGTTTACATCACCAATGCTTATCGTGCTTACAGATTTGCCGACCACTACCGCAGCAAAGGTGCCTATGTGCTGCTGGGAGGATTACATGTTACTTCCCTGCCCGAAGAAGCCTCCCTCCACGCAGACACAATCTTCATTGGCCCTGGCGAAGACACCCTTCCTCAATTTCTAAAAGACTTTCGCGCCGGAAAGGCAAAGACAACATACGTATCCTCTATACGCACGTTAGACAATGTACCACCAATCAGGCGCGATCTCATTAAACGACACCTTTACCTCGTGCCGAATTCTATCGTTGTTACACGGGGCTGTCCACATCACTGCTCGTTTTGCTATAAAGACGCCTTCTTCGAGGGAGGCAAGACCTTTTACACACAACGTGTAGACGCCGCCCTCGCCGAAATAGAACGACTTCCCGGTCGTCACCTGTATTTCCTCGACGACCATTTGCTCGGCAATCCCAAATTTGCTGAATCCCTGTTCGCCGGTATGCAGGGCATGAATCGCGTATTTCAGGGTGCGTCGACCATAGACGCTATCCTACGTGGCAACTTAATCGAAAAGGCTGCTGAAGCCGGCCTGCGCAGTTTGTTCGTAGGATTTGAGTCATTCACACCAGCGAACCTCAAACAAAGCAATAAGAAGCAGAACCTTCACAAAGACTACGGTAGAGCTGTACGCAGATTACACGGCCTGGGAATTATGATCAATGGTAGCTTTGTATTTGGCCTCGACGAGGATACTACTGACGTATTCAGGCATACCGTTGAATGGGCCGTAGAGAACGCAATCACGACATCTACCTACCATATTCTCACCCCCTATCCTGGCACACAGCTCTATACGGACATGCAGCGGGCTGGCCGACTCGCCACCAACAATTGGGATCTCTATGACACACGTCACGTAGTATATAAAACTGCACGCATGACCGCCACTGAACTTGAGTCTGGCTACCACTGGGCCTATCGCGAATTCTATAAATGGTCAAATATCCTGGATGCCAGCCTCCGGCATCACTCCATGAAACACTCGATCAAACATTTCCTCTACAGCGGAGGATGGAAAAAGTTTGAACCTCTCTGGAACCTCGTGATCAAAACTAAGAATCTCGCTTTTATGCTTCCGCTACTGGAGTCCATTCTCTCTAAAGTTAAAAGCAACGCTTCTGAAGATGTGGTCGGCACCATTGAAACGGGTCAGTCCTCTACCTCACGCGCTACCTGGGTTGCGCCTAACATCACAAATTCTACCTCAGCACCAATATAAGTTCAACAGACTCATCAAATCAAATCAGCAATATGGAAAACTCAATCTCTCCACTTGGTATCATCGAACGGTTTAACAGATGGCTTCAGGAATCAATCATGGTGAAGCTTGCCAGCATCGGCTTTCTTATTCTTATACTACTTATCCCCGAATCATGGATCTCCAATATTATAGAAGAACGACAACAGCGTTCAGATGAAATGATCAGAGAAGTATCCGACAAATGGTCCGGCCCTCAAACTTTGTCTGGCCCCATCCTCGTCATTCCATTCACGGTGAAAGAAGTAATCGATCTGGGAAAAGAAGGCAAAGAAATTCGCGAACATTTGGAGCGTGCATATTTCCTTCCTCAATCTCTCGACACAAAGGGCACTGTTACACCTGAAAAATTATCCCGCGGACTCTTTGATGCCGTAGTGTATCAATCGGAATTAAACATAACCGCTACGTTCGCAGCACCCGACTTCAAGGGACTTGCTTCTGGTGATTATGTGATTCAATGGCAAGACACCTACATGGTATTTGGAATCACTGACGTTCGTGGTATCAGCGATTCACTTTCATTCAGAATCAACGGTAAGAACTTTACAGCAGAACCATCGAGCAACATTGGAGTAAAAGTTTCATCTATGCTCAATACATCCGCTGTGACCTACGGACACAACAGCAATGCTCCGGAGTCGCGCGGCGCCGCAGGCAATGGAATAATCGTTAAGGTTCCTGCTGTGGATGCATCAGACGTTACGGGAAAGGTAGAAATCGCTCTTAAACTGAAAGGCAGTGAACGACTGAACTTCACACCGGTAGGAAAGTCGACTGCTGTGCGCGTAGAGGGACCGTGGGCAGATCCAAGCTTCGATGGAGAATTCCTGCCGGAAAACAGAGAAGTTTCTGCCGACGCATTTAAAGCCGAATGGAAAGTACTTCATTTCAATCGCCCCTTCCCACAACAATGGAAGAATGGAGATGAATCAATTGAGAATGCCGACTTTGGTGTGCGACTGATGGTCCCGGTAGATCAGTACCAAAAAAGTATCCGCTCATCGAAATACAGTGTGCTGGTTATCCTGCTCACATTCATGGCGCTCTTCCTTGTTGAGATTACCCAGCGAATTCGTATCCATCCCTTTCAATACATTCTTATAGGTGCAGCACTTACAATATACTATGTGCTGCTGCTCAGCATGTCTGAACACATGGGCTACAACGAAGCCTATCTTCTTGCCTCACTTGCTACAGTAGCGCTGATCACCGCTTATTCAAAAACCTTCCTGATTGAACGAAGGTTGGTGTCGTTGTTCTCAGGCCTGCTGGGGATATTCTATACGTTTGTTTTCGTAATCATTCAGGACCAGGACTACTCCCTGCTCATCGGAAGTGTAGGATTGTTCCTGATTGTCGCCCTGGTGATGTACTTCTCACGCAAGGTGAGATGGTATGATGAGCAAGCAGCAGCCCGGTAATCAGTACTGAGTCGTTAGTCCTGAGTCCTGAGTTTGGTTCAGAGTATAACTAGTCGTTAGTTTTTAATGAGATGATGAGGTCGTCTACACCTGGACTTCATCATCTCACTGTTTTGGACCGCTGTGTGTAACTTTATTTAGCAAAAACTATTTGCTATCCGGCAGATGGAATGGATACCTGTAATCCACTGGCGTTACGAATGTCTCCTTAATTGTCCGCATAGAAACCCATCGCGATAAATTTGCCTTTGCCCCTGCCTTGTCATTGGTTCCGGATCCTCTCGCTCCACCAAATGGTTGTTGTCCAACAACTGCGCCAGTAGGCTTGTCGTTGATATAAAAGTTTCCAGCGGCATTCGCCAAGCGTTTGGTTGCTTCCTCAATTGCGTACCGGTCACCAGAGAATATGGAACCAGTCAGCGCATAAGGTGACGTATTGTCAACGAGAGAAAGAACATCATCCCAGTTCTCATCGTTGTAAACGTAAATTGTGATGACCGGACCAAAGATCTCTTCACACATCGTAACAGAACTTGGATCTTTTGTGAGTATGATTGTCGGTTCGATAAAGTAACCCTTAGTTTTGTCATACTTGCCACCTGCAACGATCTCGTTCATCGGATTTTTTCTTGCCTGTTCAATATATCCGGCAATTTTATCGAAAGCGCGTTCATCGATAACAGCGTTGATGAAATTGGTGAAATCTTCCGTCGGCCCCATCTTGAAACTCTTCGCGTCCTCAACAAGATATTTTCGAACGTCATCCCAAAGACTTGCAGGGACATATGCTCTCGATGCTGCCGAACACTTTTGCCCCTGAAATTCAAACGCTCCCCTTGAGATTCCTGTGGCAACTTCTTTGGCATCAGCGCTGGGGTGCGCCAGCACGAAATCTTTACCGCCGGTCTCTCCTACAATTCTGGGATAGGTTCTGTACTTGTGAATATTTTCGCCGATAGTCTTCCACATAGCCTGAAACACTTTCGTACTTCCGGTGAAATGTAAACCTGCGAAATCGCTGTGCTGAAATACTACATCGCCAACGACCGGGCCGTCCGCATAGATAAGATTGATAACGCCGTCGGGTAGTCCGGCACGTTTCAACACTTTCATAATAACATGAGCAGCGAACACTTGCGTATAGGCCGGCTTCCATACAACTGTGTTCCCCATCAACGCCATACAGGTTGGAAGATTTCCTGCAATAGCCGTAAAGTTAAAGGGTGTAATAGCCAGCGTAAATCCCTCTAGCGGACGGTATTCAGTCCGATTCCAGACACCAGGTGATGACTCGGGCTGCTCATTGTACAATTGCTGCATGAAGTACACATTGAATCGAAGAAAATCGATGAGTTCACATGCCGAATCAATTTCCGCCTGATAGGAATTCTTCGACTGCCCAAGCATCGTTGCAGCATTGATCTCGTATCGGTACGGACCAGCAAGCAGATCGGCCGCTTTCAAAAAGATTGCCGCGCGATGTTCCCATGCAAGATCTGCCCACAAGGGTTTCGCATTTAGCGCAGCCGTAACGGCCTGCTCTACGTGCCCTCCATCACCTTCGTGAAAATAGCCAAGAATATGCTGGTGATCATGTGGTGGACGGATTGCAATTTTGTTTCCGGTACGCACTTCTTCTCCTCCAATGTACATCGGAATATCTGCCGTAGTACTTCTTGCTGCTTCCAGCGCCTGACGTAAAGCAGCGCGTTCCTTGCTCCCGGGTGCGTAGCTCAATACGGTTTCATTCTTTGGAAACGGAATGTGATAAACTCCTTTTGGCATATCGTTGTATTTCTATTGTTTAGTTAATGAGTTCGTTGTTAGTTACTCTAAATCTCCGCAAGAATGCACTGCTATAAGATACTCTTGAGCTCTCGTAAACTGGTGATCTCAAAATCAAGCACCTCATTGTGGATTCTCTGTTCTGCGTTAAAAAAAACTGCATCTATATTGGCACTTCTTGCACCGCCGATATCAGTAATTAGATTATCGCCAATCATGATTGCCTCGTGACATTGAGTCCCGTTGTGACGCAAGGCAAATTCGAATATCTCCCGCGCCGGCTTCCGATGCCCTGCCTTCTGCGATGTAATGATGTGATCGAAATATCTGTGCAGGTTACCAGCCGCAAGCTTCAACTGTTGTATCTCATCAAAGCCGTTGGTGATAATCGTGAGCCGGTACCGACCTGCCAGGTAATCAAGAACCTCTGTTGCATAGGGCATGAGTTGCCCCTTGCGCGGACATTGATCGAGGTAATCGCCTGAAAGATCGCGGTCAAGCTTTTCATCTTCAACTCCAAAGTGCCCCAGTATGCGACGAAACCTTTCTTTTCGTATCACATCACTTGCGATACGACCAGTATCAAAAAGGTCCCAAAGTTCATTGTTCACAGTCCTGAACTGGTCAAGGAATAATTCAACTTCGGGAATGCCTTTGGCTCCAAGGCCATAGACGGCATGTAACTCAGTTAATGTAGCACGCGAATTCGTTTCATAATCCCAAAGTGTGTGATCGAGATCAAAGAAAACAGTGCAGTACTTCTTG
Source organism: Chryseolinea sp. (assembly GCA_049840655.1). Taxonomy (GTDB): domain Bacteria; phylum Bacteroidota; class Bacteroidia; order Cytophagales; family Cyclobacteriaceae; genus Chryseolinea. The sequence goes on along the minus strand of JASGJX010000021.1, from coordinate 1,567 downwards.
TCGTTTCTAACAGGTTGTTCGCTCATTCCAATCATGCTCACATTACTTTCTCACGTCTGGTAGCACGTTGCCACTCCTGGATCTGCAATTTATTCACCGCAAGCTCACGGTTTGTAAATAAGGTTTGGTACGTGTGCTGATCGTGCGTCAGCTGTTGATCTCTTTTCAGAAATTGAAATACCTGCTTCACGATATCTTCTACGCTGTCTTTGATTTGGTAGAATACCCAATGATTATATCGTCTTGAATTCAGGATACCGGCGTTCTTCAGATAAATCAGGTGGCGTGATGTTTTTGCCTGTGTAAAATCCAGTATCTTTTCAAGATCCGAAATACACATTTCGCCATTCAACACAATCAGGTTGAGAATACGCAGCCTGGATTCATCCGCGCATGCCTTAAATATCTGCGCTCCCAGCGACAAATTGAAGGTTTTCAGCCTCATGGAGAACGATTTTGTCTCGGGCGCAAATGTAGGGTAAATTAGGGAGTTAAGTGCCTTATATTTATATTTGAGGTCCGCGGACAATAAAGCCTGTGAAGTTGAATATCAAGCACATCATGATCGTCGCACTATTGGGTGCGATTACACTGGGAGCCTCGGTAAACGCAGTTGCTCAACAGAAAAAACGCATTATTCAGCTGTCGGGCGTTGTGCTGGAAGACGATTCCGTTTCAGGCCGTCCAATCCCAGGCGTACACGTTTACGTGCCTAAAGCTGGTAGGGGTGTTACCACTAACGGGATGGGTTTCTTTTCTATGCCCGTTCTTGAAAATGACGAAATCACTATCAGCGCGGTAGGATATGCACGACAGTTCTTCAAAGTGCCGTCAGACGCTAGGAGTACGAAACGATCGTTGTCACCATGGTTATGGACACTACCTATCTGCAGGAAGTTGTCATCATGTCTTTTCCTACCGAAGAGGTGTTCAAGCAAGCTGTGTTGGCCCTTAATCTTCCCGTTGACGACAAAGGTATTGACAGGCGTAATTTCAACGAAGAGTTGATGGCATTGATGCTGAAAACGACGCCGATGGATGGTTATATGAATCAGCGGTACTATCTCGATCAGTGGGCAGGTTCCGCCAATAATCGTTACCAACCTGTTACGAATCCATTCCTGAACCCGTTCAACTGGGCTAAGTTTTTCAGTCAGCTGAAGAAAGAGAAGAACAAAAAATAACCGGCGACGTCAGAGTACTGTGTGATTGATGGCTGCCACAAGTAATCAACGTGCCGGCTAAGTCAACTTACCAAACTAATAGTGCTTGTTGAAAGCGTAATAAAAGTACGCAGCTGTTCTGTTCTCGTGAAAAAGCAATAGACGATCCGGACTCTTTCAGCGACGAAAGCCGCGATTCTATGCTAAATGTGTGGGGTCAATAAACCGGTGCATATTGTCCTTGTAGTGCTCACTTATCAGGCACCTGCACACCACCGATACTGATCTTGCCCTTGCGTATCGAGATGATCTTTTCAAGCGACACAATGAATGATTTGTGTACGCGAACGAATTTATCGGAAGGCAGCTTCTCCTCAATCAACTTAAGACTCATTCGAGTGATA